>NZ_CP025003.1:1256790-2513581 GCF_002812485.1 Dickeya fangzhongdai | reverse complement strand
GAAAACACCGGCGGCGACTTCAAAGGGCACTACTCGGCGGGTCCGCTGATGGATGATATCGCCGCGATCCAGAAACTGTATGGCGCCAACATGACCACCCGTACCGGCGATACCGTTTATGGCTTTAACTCCAACACCGATCGTGATTTCTATACCGCGACCAGCAGCAGCAAGGCGCTGGTTTTCTCGGTATGGGATGCGGGCGGCAACGATACTTTCGACTTCTCCGGCTACAGCAACAACCAACGCATCAACCTGAATGAAGGGTCGTTCTCGGATGTCGGCGGGCTGAAAGGCAACGTGTCGATCGCGCACGGCGTGACCATTGAGAACGCGATTGGCGGTTCCGGCAACGATATTCTGGTGGGCAACAGCGCCGACAACGTGCTGCAGGGCGGTGCAGGCGATGACGTGCTGTACGGCAGCCTCGGCGCGGATACGCTGACCGGCGGCGCCGGGCGCGACATCTTCGTATACGGCAGCGGTCAGGATTCCACCGTGTCGGCATACGACTGGATTACCGATTTCCAGACCGGTGTGGACAAGATCGATCTGTCGGCGTTCCGCAATCAGGGTCAGTTGAACTTTGTGCAGGATCAGTTCACCGGCAAAGGACAGGAAGTGATGCTGCAGTGGGATGCGGCCAACAGCATCACCAACCTGTGGCTGCATGAAGCGGGTCACAGCTCGGTGGATTTTCTGGTGCGTATCGTCGGCCAGACTGCACAATCCGATATTATTGTGTAATCAACCACTGAAAATATTAAACAGGGTGGTTTAACTACCCTGTTTAATAAGATTTCCAAGGGAATCTTATTATCATGTCATTCCGGCAGGGCGTTGTTCGCCCTGAATAAAGAGTGACAGTATTTCTTTATGCTATTTCCAGAGGATTTTATGGGAAAAAATCTGTCTTTACGTCAAGATGACGCTCAACACGCATTATCGGCCAATACCAGCAGTGCGTATAATTCTGTTTATGATTTCCTGCATTACCACGACAGGGGTAATGGCCTGACCGTCAATGGCAAAACATCCTATTCCGTCGACCAGGCGGCGGCGCAAATTACCCGGGAAAATGTCAGCTGGAATGGAACCAATGTATTTGGCAAATCAGCCAATCTGACGTTTAAGTTTCTGCAATCAGTCAGCTCCATTCCATCCGGCGATACCGGGTTTGTGAAATTTAATGCCGAACAGATTGAGCAGGCGAAATTGTCGCTGCAATCCTGGTCGGACGTGGCAAATCTGACGTTCACCGAAGTGACGGGAAATAAGTCTGCCAATATCACCTTTGGTAACTATACGCGTGATGCGAATGGCAACCTGGATTATGGCACTCAGGCTTATGCCTATTATCCGGGCAATTATCAGGGCGCAGGCAGCAGCTGGTACAACTATAACCAGTCTAATATCCGTAATCCGGGGTCGGAAGAGTACGGCCGTCAGACATTTACCCACGAGATTGGCCACGCGCTCGGCCTGGCGCATCCGGGTGAATACAACGCCGGCGAAGGGGATCCGTCTTATCACGATGCCGTGTATGCCGAGGATAGCTACCAGTTCAGTATTATGAGTTACTGGGGCGAGAATGAAACCGGCGCTGACTACAATGGTCACTATGGCGGCGCGCCGATGATTGATGATATCGCGGCGATTCAGCGGCTGTATGGCGCCAACATGACCACCCGGACCGGTGACAGCGTGTATGGCTTCAACTCCAATACCGATCGTGATTTCTACACCGCGACCAGCAGCAGTAAGGCGCTGATTTTCTCGGTATGGGATGCGGGCGGCAACGATACTTTCGACTTCTCCGGCTACAGCAACAACCAGCGTATCAACCTGAATGAAGGGTCGTTCTCGGATGTCGGCGGCCTGAAAGGCAACGTGTCGATCGCGCACGGTGTGACCATTGAGAACGCGATTGGCGGCTCCGGCAACGATATTCTGGTGGGCAACAGCGCCGACAACGTACTGCAGGGCGGCGCGGGCAACGACGTGCTGTACGGCGGTGCCGGTGCGGATACGCTGTACGGCGGCGCCGGGCGTGATACGTTCGTTTACGGCAGCGGTCAGGACTCCACCGTAGCGGCGTATGACTGGATTGCCGATTTCCAGAAAGGTATTGATAAAATCGACCTGTCGGCGTTCCGCAGCGAAGGCCAACTGAGCTTTGTACAGGATCAGTTCACCGGCAAAGGACAGGAAGTGATGCTGCAGTGGGATGCGGCCAACAGCATCACCAACCTGTGGCTGCATGAAGCCGGACACAGCTCGGTAGACTTCCTGGTACGAATCGTCGGTCAGGCGACACAGTCCGATATTATTGTGTAATGATATTCTGAAAATATTGCTCAGGGCAGTTTATCTGCCCTGTTTCATTAATAATATATTGCGAATTGCCAAAGGTTTATTTGTGAAATGATTTCGCCTTGCGTTTAATTTCAGCTTTAAAAAAGCAATCGTTTCCTTTTCTTTCTATTTCCCGCCATTCAAATAACTTATTTCATTTTAATCAATTAGCACCATATTGAAGCTGTGGGCTAAATCGCCAATAAATAGAAAATTAACCAATGAACCTTTACAAAAACATTACAGTGGCTTATATAAATATTAGCGCCAGTGATGGCGCTGTTTGTTTGCGTTAAATATCATCAAGATTATATGCCGAAAATATGCCATTAAATTGGCAGAGATGTTCTTTATCTAAAATTTAATGGCTATGGAATTTTCTGATTATTTATACCAATGAGGGTTTTATGGAAAAAAATCTGTCTTCACGTGATGATGACGCGTTGCATTCATTATCTGCCAGCAGCAGCTATGACTCTGTTTATGATCTGTTGCATTATCACGGGCGAGGAAATGGATTGACGATTAACGGCAAACCATCCTATTCGATTGAGGATGCGGGCGAACAAATTACCCGTGACAATGTCAGCTGGAATGGTTCGAATGTATTTGGTAAATCCGCCAACCTGACCTTCAAGTTTCTTCAGTCCGCGCGCTCCACACCGGATGGCGATACCGGGTTTGTCAAATTCAATGCCGCACAGGTTGCTCAGGCCAAACTGGCATTACAGTCCTGGTCTGATCTGGCCAACATCACCTTCACGGAAGTGACAGGGAATCAGTCGGCCAACGTCACTTTTGGCAACTATACTCGTGACTCCAGCGGCCGTCTGGATTACGGCACGCAGGCGTATGCCTATCTGCCGGGCAGCGGCAGCGCATCCGGCACCACCTGGTACAACTACAATGTGGACAACATTCGCAGCCCGGACAAAATGGAGTACGGCCGTCAGACGCTGACGCATGAAATCGGCCACGCGCTGGGGCTGAATCATCCGGGCGACTATAACGCCGGCGAAGGGAACCCCAGCTACAGCGATGTGACCTATGCCGAAGATACCCGTCAGTTCAGCATCATGAGCTACTGGAGTGAGAAGAATACCGGTGGGGATTTCAAAGGCCATTATGCCGCCGGCCCGATGCTGGATGATATCGCAGCCATTCAGCGCCTGTACGGCGCCAACATGACCACCCGCACCGGCGATACCGTCTATGGCTTCAACTCCAACACCGATCGTGATTTCTACACCGCGACCAGCAGCAGCAAAGCGCTGATTTTCTCGGTATGGGACGCGGGTGGCAACGACACCTTCGATTTCTCTGGTTACAGCAACAACCAGCGTATCAATCTGAACGAAGGGTCACTGTCTGATGTCGGCGGGCTGAAAGGCAACGTGTCGATCGCGCACGGCGTGACCATTGAGAATGCCATCGGCGGCTCCGGCAACGATGTGCTGATCGGCAACAGCGCTGACAACATTCTGAAGGGCGGCGCCGGTGACGATATTCTGTACGGCGGGGGCGGGGCAGACCGTCTGTATGGCGGCAGCGGTCGTGATACCTTTGTGTATACCGCGGTATCCGACTCCAAAGTGGCGGCGCCGGACTGGATTCTCGATTTCCAGACCGGTGTCGATAAAATCGACCTTTCTGCACTGAACACCGGTAATAACCTGCATTTTGTTAATCAGTTCAGCGGCGGCGGTGGTGAGATCCTGCTCAACTGGGATTCATCAGCCAATGTCAGCAACCTTTATCTGAACCTTGATAACAATACCTCGCCGGAATTCCTGGTGAAAATTGTAGGTCAGGTATCACAGACAGCCGATTTCGTTGTGTAACCGACTGATAACCAAAGGGCGGGTTCTCCGCCCTTTATTTCTCGCTGAGCCTTTCCCCATGTAGTTTTACCTTTTCGATACCAATTTAGTTACAACATACTTATATCTTCAATACTCCCCACTCAACCTGAAATAGTGGTGTGCTTATCGCCAAGCAGGAGAGGAAAGGCGGATTCTACCCATGATGCGAACGTCTTACAGTCTTCTCTTTATCAAACAGGAAGACGTCGGGCGAAACGCGGGGGACAGGCTGGGAATATGCCTGCCCCGCATTGTAAATGACTAGATGGCGATGCGTCGACCGATCTCGATCACCTGATTACCCGGCAGTTGGTAGTATTCCGTGACATGCAGGCAGTTTCGCATCATCCAGGCGAACAGGTAGGATTGCCAGCGCGGCAGGGCGTCCGCACTGTCTTTGGCGACGATCGATTCATGGCCGATATAATAGGTCACGGATTCGTGATCGGCACACGCTTTCAGCGGCGGCGTTTGCTTGAGCAGCTCGGGAATATTGGGCTTCTCCATAAATCCGTAGTAGGCCACGCCTTGCCAGAAACCGGGAAGTTTTTCGGTCAGTACCAGTTTGTCTTCCTCCCTGACGCGCGGCACATCCAGCACCTGAATGGTCAGGGCGATGATCTTGTCATGCAAGGCCTGGTTACGTTTGACATGCCAGCGCATCACCGGCGGTGCAACATTCTGCACTCGGGTTAAAAATACGGCGACGCCCGGTACGCGTGAAATGCCATCAGCCTGCAGCGATGAAAGAAACTCGTCTACCGGCAGCGTTTTTTCCGCCACGGTTTGCGATACGCGCGTCACACCCTGACGCCAGATAAACATCACGCAGAAAATCAGCATCGCCAGCAGCAGCGGAACATAGCCGCCGTCGAACACTTTCAGCATGTTGGCGACGCAGAATCCCACGTCGATCAGGATAAAAATGGCGGTGATGCCGAGACTCAGCATCTTGTTCCAGTGCCAAATCTTACGCATTGCCATATACAGCAACAACGTCGTCATCAGCATCGTAATGGAAACGGCAATGCCATAAGCGGCGGCCAGCCGCTCCGAAGACTGGAAGAAAATCACCAGACTGAGCGTGACCACCATTAATAGCCAGTTGACGGTGCCCAGATAGATTTGCCCATAGCTTTGCTCCGCCGTCTGGGTGATTTTCATTCTGGGCAGCCAGCCAAGTTGAATCGCCTGTCGCGTCATGGAGAACGCGCCGGAGATAATCGCCTGACTGGCAATAATGGTGGCCAGCGTGGCGAGAATAACCATTGGTATTTGCAGTGCGGGGGGACACAGGCGGTAAAGAATATTATTGTTAGCATCGGTGCCGGATAAGATAAATGCCGCCTGACCGGCATAATTGAGCAGCAGGCAGGGGAGCGCTATCGCATACCAGGCAATCCAGATGGGCTTACGGCCAAAATGCCCCATATCGGCATACAGCGCTTCCGCCCCGGTGACGCACAGAAACACGCCGCCCAAAATCAGCAGGCCGATATGCCCGTGGGTGGCGAAAAATGTCAGCGCGTGGACGGGGTTCAGCGCCCAGAGTACGGCCGGATAATCAATGATGCTCTTGATGCCCAATAGAGCCAGCGTAGCAAACCACAGCAACATCACCGGTGCGAAAAACCGACTGATTTTGTCCGTGCCCAGCGGCTGAATGGCGAAGATGAGAACCAGCAGGACCATCGTCAGCGGCAGGATGTAATTGGCGGTTTCCGGAAACACCAGTTCCAGCCCTTCCAACGCCGACAACACCGAGATTGCCGGCGTGATCGCGCCGTCGCCATAGATAAAGGCCGCGCCCAGTAGCCCGGCGGCAATAATCCATTTCTGACGTTTGGCCTGGTTATTCTGCAACAGCGACATCAACGCCAGTACGCCGCCTTCGCCTTTGTTGTCGATCCGCATGGCGAACAACGCGTACTTGATGGAAGTAACAATGATCAACGTCCAGAACAATGTGGAAAGCAGGCCCAGTATGGTTTCCGGTCGGGCGGCGTCGCCGGCCAGTTGTATCACGGTATTGAAGGTATAAAGCGGGCTGGTACCGATATCGCCGAATACAATGCCCAGTGCGGAAATAGCCAGCAAACCTGGTGCTTTTTCTTGCTGCGTATGTGTCATATGCACATCCCGGTGAATGGTTAGAATCAGGAAAAATGCCGTGTAATCATAGTGTAGACTGTTATGTTCATCCGGACGTGACGGCGCCGAAATTCTGGATAACATCAGAAAACATAAAGTGACATGAGTGACGCGAGGCGTGATGAAGCCTGGCTTAGGGGCGGGAATGGGTTTTCAGCAACGATAAAAAAGGGATTCCAAGACACATCGGAATCCCTGGCAAATGAGCGGTATGTCATACGCTCACGAGTTACGTGGCGGATAACTTAATGCGGCAACGCCTGTTCCGGGTGAAGGCCGAGCCAGCCCGGCGACGGTTCGCCTTTGACTTCGCCCAGATACAGACCGATCTGCGCTCTGAAGCGTTCGACTGCCGCCCGGTCGCTCATGAAACGCTCAAACGCTTCCGGACTGGCATTCTTGTATTCCCAAATGTGCTTATAACCGGCCGGCGGCGCTATATCGGTGCGAACCGACCACATATACCAGACGTCGGTCTGCGTTTTCGGGTCCAGCAGCCAGCTCAGATACAGCCTGGCGGATTCCGGGTGTTTGGCCTGTTTGAAGATCGCCGCGCGCTGTGCCCAGGCGACAAACGGATCTTGCGCCGGCAGCACAAAGCGGGAATTGGCTTTGGCGTCAGGAACCAGCGCGCCGTCAGTGGAGAAGGTTACCGCAGACTTGCCGCTTTCCACATCGTCCGCCGGTGCCTGGGTGCCACGCACGTAAACCGGCTCTTGCTCGCTGAACTTCGCCACATAATCCCAGCCGTATTTATCCACCACCTGTTTGAACCAGAACAGCACGGCATCATCGTCGTTCGGGTAGGTGACGACGATTTTCCCTCTCAGGTCCGGGCGCAGGTAATCATTGGCTTCACGCGGCCAGGCTTTCTGATCGACCAGTTTGGTGTTGACCACATTACTGAACGCATCGACGAAAACGCCGGTCCAGGCGCCGTCCTGATCCCGGAATGCCGGCCAGATCTTGTCCCAACCCGCGGGTTTATAGTTCAGCAACGCGCCTTCTTTTTTCCAGCGCGGATAATCCTGCAGCGTCTGTAACTGTACAACGTCCGGAATCAGGCTGTCGGTAGCCAGTTGGTTGTCGATGCGGGCGTCATGAAACTTGCTGTAATCCACGATGACATTCAGCGTCATGCCTGGAAAGCGTTTCTCGAACGCCTGCTTGATGCCATCCTGCTGACCCGCGGTATCACCGCCGGCATAGACCGTAACCACGCCGCCTTCTCTCAGCGCGCTCTGGTAAATCTGGTCCAGCGATCGCTGTTCCGGCGTGGTGGCGGCATACCCTGAAAAGGCGGCCGTGCCTCCCGCGAGAGCCAGCATCAGCCCGGCTGCCTTCATCGCGTTATTCACATTCTTCATACGATAGTCCTTGGTTACGTGTAGGTACTTTTCCCATGCAGGTACTTTTTTCATGCAGGTACTTTGCCCGTGTAGGTACTGCTCCAATTTCGCCGGTTGGTTATTACCGGCAAAGCCATGCCTGCCGGGGCAGTTGGCCGCCCCGGAGGAACATGTTTCGTTTCAATAGTGGCGGGTGACCGTGACCCGCACAGGTGTGCCTTAAGGGCCGATGGCGGACCGGTTGGTGACGATGGCGTGAAAAGCCGCCCGAATCACCGCCGCATCCGGCAAATCATCGATGCCGCTCAGAACACCGCGCATCAACCAGGCATCGGTGAACGATACCGCCGCCTGTGACACCGGGCGGCTGAAACCGAAATGCTCGCCCAATATCGTTTCGTGAGCTTGTAGCCACTCGGCAGCGTGTGGACGCAGAAGAGGGCGGGAAACCGCAGCGACGAACAGTTCATATTCACGAGTCAGCCTTGAGCGCTCGCCGATAGTCCAGAAGACGAAATCGGTCAGGATCCCGGCGGGATCGTCGGCTCCGTGCAGAGAAAGCCAATGCCGGGTGCTGACCGCAAAGTCTTCAATCGCCTGATGCATCACCGCGGCCAGCAGGTCATCCAGCGTTTTAAAGTGGTAGGTGGTGGCGCCCAGCGACATCTGTGCTTCTTCAGCGACTGCCCGGTGTGTACAGGCGTGCAGGCCATCACGCCGAATGATGGTCGCTGCGCTGCGTATCAGCTGTTCTGCTGTGATTTCGCTTTTCGATCTCATGGTTCCTCTCCGGGCGTCAGCGGGAACGCCAGCCCACGATGAAAGCGGGCAATATCGGCGTTCCGTAATCTGGCCTGCATCGTATCCTTGCCGGCAGTAAGAAGAGAATAGCGTGGATTTGACAGTCTTGCTCAAAAAAACAGAATGAACTTTTGGATCAAAAAACCATTTGTTATCTTATAAAAAGAATTTAATTCTGATTTATTTTTATAAGATTTAACTTTTCGAACTTAAATATCTATTTTAATACAAATGTACAATTTTAAGTGCTGAATGCGCTGTTATCGACATTCGTCTTGCGAATAAGGGGGATGGCCGACGCCGTGCGGTTTCTTGAACTGCTGAAATATGGCATACTGCGACATAATTAAACTGTACTGTCCGGTTACCTAAAAATAACGCTGACTGAACCATCCGGACAGGTGCCAGAGGAGGAGTAATGCGAACACTGACCGAGGAAAAACGGCAGGCGATTATTGATGCCGCCACTCAGCTTTTTCAGGAAACCGGATACGAGCGGGCATCCATGAATGAAGTGGCTAAGCGTGTGGGGGGATCGAAAGCAACGCTCTATAACTACTTCACCTCAAAGGAAGAGTTGTTTGAGACGATCGTACGCACCTACAGTACGCGCTTTTTGACGGAGGCGGCGGCAGAACTCAGTACGCCGGAAGCGGAGCTGCTTTCCCTGGAGAATAAGCTGACGCGGTTTGGTGAGAAAATGATGCATGTGCTGACCGGCGGGAATCCGGCGCTGCAAATCTATCGTATTGTGGTTGGCGAGGCCGGCCATTCTGACATTGGCGAGTTATTTCAGGGCTCGGGGACGAAAGAAAGTATGGCCAGGCTGGCTGATCTCATGGCCGATGCCATGCAAAAAGGTGAGCTGACTCAGGCAGATCCCGCGCTAAGGGCCAAACAGTTTACGGCGTTGGTCAAAGCGGAAGCGGATGCGATGCTACTGCAGCGTGAACCGCCCGACTGTTCGCCGGCGCGGATCGGGGAAATGGTGAGAAACGGCGTCGAGCTTTTCCTGCATGGCGCTTCTTTCCGGAAAGACCAATAAGCCACTCGCAGGCCGGCGACTTATTTAGAAAATGAATCCCCGCCGGCTACTGATGTTCCCATCGACCATCGTCGGTTCTCCGACATCTCCGGTGCCACACCATGACGCGCTGAGCGCGCTTTTATCCGCTTCTTTTCAGACAATCAGCGGCTTGACAGTGTTTTTTCTTTATATAAACTAAACCGTACAGTTTAATTATTGAGGAATAGAGCATGAGAATTCTGGCTTTGGCAGGATTTACTGCGGCTGTCTGTATGCTGACCGGCTGTGTCTCCCTGTTCTAGGGAGATGCCATCTTATTCGGTTGTGAGTGAGGGAAGAACATGAGAATTGTTGGTCTGGTTTGCATCATCATGGCTGCTATGATCCTGAACGGTTGCCTGTCCATCGGCAGTCATATTTAGCGCGACGCCTCTGTGTATGAAACAGGAGCCAGACCGGGTAACCGAACTGGCTCCTGTTTCAGGAAACGCCTGCCATCACTGCACTGACGCCTCACTCGGTTGGTTCCTTCTGTTTATTTACATACCGCTTTTCTGTTTCACGATTGGCAGGCTATGTTGCCCTCATGTTGTTGCCACCGCCGGGCGGTTTCCGTCATCTGCGTCGCGACCTGTGCAATAATCTTTTGCCAGGCAGAAAACAGGTGCGCGTTATCGCCGACGGCGCTTTCCGTTAACTGGCTGCGGCAAGACAGTTTCAGGCGTTTATCTCCGTTTTTGACGCTAAGACTCCAGTCGGCGTCTAGCGAGACGAACTGACCGGGCCAGCTGTCAAAGCGTCGAATCTGCATTCGGATCCGCAGCACCGGGATATCGCGCGGCAGGGGCTGCCCCGATGCATTTTGGGCGCCCGACCGCTGGACCAGCAGTGATGACAGTGCCGTGTGAATCTCATCGCTCAGCGGGCTCAACCAGCGATCGTCGTCAAGAATCATGGCGCCATCCTGACCATCGCGAATTACCACCTGCTGCCTGTCCACCTGCGCCGGTACCTCGATCGGTAATAAATCAATCTCGAATAACGCCGGGTGCGGGTATACCACACCGGCGGCAGGGGGAACCAACGTATGGTAGCGAACCTGTGGGGAACGGCAGGCCGGTAGCGTCAGAACCGTGATGACAGCGAGCAGCGGCAGCATCAATCTCATGGATGTTTTCCTTTGGGCGAAGTAGCGCGGTCATCCGCTGCGTCAGGGGTCGGAGCCGGTGTACGCCCACGCAGCAGCGACTCCGGGTTGCGCTCCAGCTGTTCGGTAAATTCCCTCAGGGTGCGTAGCGTCCGGCTCGCTTCCTGCAACGTCTGGGTAAAATGAATCAGCAATGGCGAGTCTTCCGCTATCAGTTCCTGGGCGTTTTCCGTCGTCAGCTGCGTTTGTTTCATCAGGCTGTTCGCCGTCGGTAATGTCTGGCTATTGACCAGCCGCAGCGTTTTGTTCAGTTCAACCAGGGTGTTGTTCAGGTTGTTGCCGATGGACTCCAGCGGCATTTTGTTAACTTTGGCGACGATACTGCCCAATTGCGCCTGCAATTTATCCAGCCCGCCGCTGACGGTCGGTAATTCGATAGGGCGAGCGTTTGAATTAAAGGGAACGTTGGGGGCATCAGGCACAAAATCGAATGAAATATACAGCTGCCCGGTTAACAGGTTACCGGGAACCGCCTGGGCCCGCAGCCCGTGAGCGACCAGGTCGCGGGTGAATTGGGCGGCTCTGTTGACGGTTTCTGCCGGCGAAGAGGGTGCCGATGACGATGAACCAGAGAGTTTATTCAGCAAACTCCCCAGACGTGCGGGGTACACTTCAACATCCACTACCGTCGGGAAACGATAGCCGGTGGGATTATAATCCAGCGTGACGGCCACGACCCGGCCGATGGTAACACTGGAAAATTCTACCGGCGCGCCGACATCCAGACCATGCAAAGCACGTTCAAACCGAAGCCGGAATGGAATTGCCGGTCCGTCCGGCGCCGACAGGGCGGATTCCTGATCCTGCGCCAGTCGATAGCTAACAGAGGGGTTAATCGCCGGCGTTTTATTGCCATCCGGTGTGGCAAACGCGATGCCGCCGGCCAGCACCGCCGCCACGGTCTGTGTTTTCAGGCGAAAGCCGTTGGTGCCGACGGATAAGTCGACGCCGCTGACATTCCAGAAACGGGTGTCAGGCTGCACCAGTCGGTCATAAGGCGTGTCAATGAAAACCTGCAAACTGACGCCACGGCCGTCTTCTTTCAGATGGTAAGAGGCAAGGCGCCCAACCTGTACCCGGCGGTAATAAACCGGTGAGCCGATATCCAGCGATCCCAAATCGTCGGCGTCAATGGCAAAGTGGCTGCCGGGCATGTCATTAATAATGGCAGGAGGGGTTTCCAGACCGGTAAATTCGCGCCGGGTTTCCGAGGAATAGCCTTTGTCCACACCGATATAGGCGCCGGACAACAGGGTATCAATACCGCTGACGCCGCTCATCCCCACGCGTGGCCTGACTACCCAAAACCGTGAGCCGGTACGCGCCAGATTCTCTGCGTTTTTGTTTAGTTGAACCCTGACCAGTACACGGGAACCGTCATCGTTAAGAACGATATCTTTTACTATTCCGACCGTAACGTCTTTGTATTTGACCGTGGTTTTACCGGCTTCAAGCCCTGTCGCACCGCGAAAGGAAAGGGTGATGTCAGGACCGGTGGCCAGCCGAGACTGAACCAGCATGGCGAGGCTGATCGCCAGCGCGATAACCGGGACGAACCAGATCGCGGCATGACGCCAGTTGCGACGAATGGCGGTGATCTCGCCCGGTAACATCTGATTCATTGCTCATCCTCCCAGATCGAACGCGGGTCGAAACTCATGGCGGAGAGCATGGTCAGGATAACCACCAGTCCAAAAAACAGAATGCCGGGGCGGGGTTCCGCTTCCCCCAGCGTATGAAAACGAACCAGGCTGCACACCACCGCAACGACAATCACATCCAGCATGGACCAACGGCCTATCCATTCCGTTATGCGATAGAGCCGGGTGCGCTCGCGTCTTGCCCATACGCTTTTTCGACGCGCGGTGACCAGCAGGATCATCAGGGACAGGAATTTCATGCAAGGAATCACGACGCTGGCAATGAATATTATCAGGGCGATGCCATACGAGCCGTGCTGCCAGAAGTCGATAACGCCAGTCATAATCGTACTTTCGCCGGCGCTGGCGAGCAGACTGGTGTACATCACCGGCAAGGTATTGGCCGGAATATAAAGAATCAGGGCGGCAAGCAGCAAAGCCCACGACAAGGCGGTGCTTCCCGGGGAATGTGCATCAAGCCGGGTGTGACAACGTGGGCAACGGGCTGCGCTGTCATTCGGCGCCGGCGCGTCGCAAACCAGACCGCAAACCGGGCAATCGCAGACATTCATCTGACGAGCTGAAGGCGCTTTATGCATGATGCGTCCTTCCGCGATGAACGGCTGAGTCAAGCGACCAAAGCCAATGATTATCCTGACGGGTAATCATCAGAACCAGCATCAATGAGGCAACCAGAAACCACCCTCCGGGCTCGACAGCAACATCCAGCAGGCCGGACAGTTTCACCGCTGCGATCAGAAAACCGGGCAGGCCCACTTCCATCATGTTCCAGGGGCGTAGCCACCGCAGCGTTTTCATGAGAGCAATAAAGCCCGGCGCTCGTCGACCGGCGCTTGCGAACAACAAAATCCAGGTTAACAGCATGATTTGTAATGAAGGGGCAAGAATAAGGAACAACACCGCACACCACGCCAGCAGGAAGGTATCGCCCTGAGCAAGCGACCACATGGATTGCCAGAGCGTCAC
The DNA here is from genome assembly GCF_002812485.1 of Dickeya fangzhongdai. Classification (NCBI taxonomy): domain Bacteria; kingdom Pseudomonadati; phylum Pseudomonadota; class Gammaproteobacteria; order Enterobacterales; family Pectobacteriaceae; genus Dickeya; species Dickeya fangzhongdai. Next base: position 2,500,202 of record NZ_CP025003.1, on the reverse strand, counting down.
GTCATGCGTTAGCCCATGAAAACTCACCGTCATGACCGGCCAGGCATTGGCCATCAAAAAGGTGACGGCGCAAGCAAAGGCCAGAGGGAGTAAACGTGCCGGATCCATCGGGGGTGAGCGATAAAGAATGGTCAGACAACGCCCACATTGCGCCACATCTTTGCCGACCAGAGGGCGGAGGCGATACACGCAGCCGCAGTGTGGGCAGGCGATCAAATACGGGTAGCTTTTCATCGCGGCGGACAGACTCAGCAAGATTTAAGAGGTGAAACAGATAACCGGCTTTCGGTTATCTGTGGTCTTTAACATTCACCGGTATAACCGCGAGGAGCCCACGGGAACGCGTCGCGGGCGATTCTGCCGGTCAACGGGAATCGCTTATTTCAGGATGCCGGCCAGCTCTTCCGCGCCTTTATCGAGCCCGACTTCTGCCGCACTCAACGAGCCAATGCTGGCAGAGACATTCATAGCGTTCGGGTATTGTTTGGCGACATAGGCATGGAGCAAGCGATTGGAAGTAGAGTCGTAGATCTCGACAGCGTAACTCACCGATCCGCTGAACATGCCTTCTTTCCCACGGATAGATTGCACGATGTTGTAAGGCCCGCCGGCCAAGTCGAATTTGGTGAATGTCCCGACAACCTGCGTGGTGGTTTCCGCGCCGGTAAGCGTCAATTTCAAACGTAAAACATCTGGCGCAGATGCTGTCGCTGCTCTGAAACGCGGGCGCAGCGCCTCTTCGAACTTTGTTTGCATATAGGCAGCAAGTTGTTGCCTGTCAGCGGTGGACAGGTCGCCAAACTGATTGTCGCTGCCTGAATAAACCACGACAGGCTCAATGATAATGCGGTTGTACTTTTTCCAGTCCACCGGCGCGGCGTACCTGAAGGGGATTCGGTCGGATGCATCACCACTGTTAGGGGTCAGCTGGGCTGATGACCCAATACCGGTGTAGCGTAAGGGTTGCTGGCTACCAGAACAACCGGCCAAAAAGATGGCGAGAGTCACGATGGCTGGCTGGGCGGCCCGGGCGAATGCTTTCATTTGACGTATCCTGTAATAAAGAACTTGTTGTTGATGACGTAACACTTCCCTGATGAAGGCGGAAACCTTCTCTACACGGTGTTAGCTCCCCGGTTAGCGATAAGATCGTGCCGAGTCTTTAACTAAACTGTACGGTATAGTTTTGCATTGGCATTCTTGAACTGTCAAGGGAATGTTGCGGGCATGCCGCATGGTGTTGGTTGTCAGAGCGGCAGGTGAGGGTGTCGGTGGGCAGCACGCTGTGCGGTTAGAAACACACGGCGTGGATAGCCGGCTTGCGGACAAAAACACGAATGTCGCGATTGCGATTTAATGAAAAAAGCGAAGGGGACTAAAAAGAGAGTTACCGGTGTAACCGGCAACTCTCATTACTCAAGGGCATCTTGTCATCATGGAGATTAGGGCAGTTGGACTTTTCCGGTGATCAAATAGGCGGATGACGTGCTGTCTGACATCGGCGGAAGCGTATCGCTTAATATATTGCCTTTGATATCGGTAAATTCGATCGGAATATCATTTTTGCCAACGAATTCCAGAATAAAGTGATTGTAATCTGTTTTTGGCGCACTAACCCACTGACTGCCTCGCAGATACTTCATCCCAATAATTGGATATTTGACGTTTCTGAATTGTACTGCTGCCCAATAAGGATTAGAACCTTCTTTAACTCTGTACACCACATTGCCGCTTACCGGCGCTTTTACCAGCTCCCACTGGATATTAATTTTCCCATCCTGCAAATTGCCAATTTTCTCGAACGCATTGAATGACAGATCCAGTGCACAATCACCGCCTTCAGGATATAAATCAGTAACATATACAATAGTGCTTCCCTTCGGCCCGGTGACTTTGAGATAAGCGCCGGCGAGTGCGGCTTTAACACCTTTATAGTCCAGTTGCGTCCGGTTTAACGCGGTTATCTCCATATTGGCAGGGATCGGATCCAACAATAAAGCGCCGCCGGAATAACCCGAACCCGTGGCGGTCGCATAGCCATAGCAGATATCGCCAAGTTCCCAGGCAGCCTGAGAACTGTGGGACAGAGGTAATAACACTGAAGATATTAATAAAGCCGTTTTGAATTTCATCATATTCACGTCCATATATTATTTGATGTAAAATAGAAGCACGTCCTGCTTCACATTAACATTGTTAAATATTTATATTTCAGTGAATGAGATAAGTCTCAAAATTAATTAATAGAGTAACCATTCATCATGAAAAATTATTTGTCATGGCGTTGATTAAATATAACGTCAGGAGGAATAAGTAGGGAAATCACATGATGTAATGCAATGATACTCATCATCTTCAATCAAGAACTGATTGGAAATTAGTGACAGCGGTCGGGAGTGTTCATGCCAGCCTGGCCGGTGAGCCTTAGCATCAGGGCATCATCACCAGTAATGCCCGTACTCATCTTGCGCATGCACCCGGCACTGCTCTGAACCCGTGTTTTCTCATGAGTCTTCCCCTGTTGTGATGAGTGGTACATAATTGATTGCTTTTCAAACACCAGACACTGCCTTCATATCATCTGTTTTAAACCTGAGAGGGAATTCTTGATGGGTGTCCCACAAACAAAGTCTGAGCTGCTCTCCGCTATTGATAAAAATTTCAATAAATTAATCGGTTACCTTAACGCGATTCCGCCTGAACTCACTTCGGATAAATCGATGGATGGTCATGCAAAAGGCACGGAGATGAGCGTGTGTGATCTTGTTGCGTATTTGCTGGGATGGAACACGCTGGTGGTAAAGTGGATTACCGATGATGCAAGAGGTCAGCCTGTCGACTTCCCGGAAACCGGTTATAAGTGGAATCAACTTGGGCTACTGGCACAGAAATTTTACATGGATTACAAAGAATTAAATTACCCGTCATTAATAAACGATCTCCAGTCGGCAAAAGATGAAACAGTGAAGCTTATTGATGAGCGCACTAATGAAGAACTGTATGGAAAGTCATGGTATGGCAAATGGACAATGGGACGCATGATCTCATTTAACACGTCGTCGCCTTATGCCAATGCTAATGGCAGATTAAGGCAGTGGGCGAAAAATAATCACATTCGCTTAAAGTAAGACCGTGCTGACATGTCGTCAGCCGGAAGGTGGTGTGGAACGATGACACCACGCTCACAAACCAATTAGGAAAAAATTCCTTTTATAATGCCAGTAATCGTGTTTTATGCGTGGAATGCTATTTTTACTGTGATATGATTGAGCCATTATCCCATTAGGATCATTTTAATTGCCATTTTTTAATCTGGGTAGCCTCGATATCTTTACGTATTTCGGGGTGTTCGTTACGCCTGGCTATTGATCCGGACGATTCCCCTGTCCGTTAAAAATGCGCTATCCGGGGATACGTTCCGGTCACACCAATCAACAGTTATTGGTTAGGGTAAGTTCTAATTATTATCTATAAAATATAATGCATTATTGATTATTTATCATAAGTATAACAAAGAGAACATAATAAAATGGAATGGCTTTATATAGCGAGGATTGTGTCAACTTTTGCTGTTATTGTTTTGCATATCTCTGCTTATACGGTAACCCAGGCCGAGCTTGGGACTTTTTCCTGGTGGGCGGGTAATTTATATGATTCATCAGTTCGTTGGTGTGTTCCTGTTTTTATTATGATTAGCGGGGCGCTACTGCTTTCTCCTGGAAGGATCGAAAATCTATCTGATTTTTACAAAAAAAGGATAGGTAAGATATTGGTTCCATTATTATTTTGGTCTTTTTTCTTTATTTCATGGAGTTTATTTAAAGCCAAATTAAATGGTGAGGGGGAGGGCGACATACTAAAAAGCGTCATGAATGGAAGGCCTTATTATCATATGTGGTTTTTGTACATGATAATAGGGCTCTATATGTTCACTCCGCTGATTAGGGTGTTAGTGGCTAATATGAGTGAAGAACGGCTGTTGTTTTTCGTTTTCCTGATGTTTGTTTTTTGCTCTCTAAGTGACATGTATAACTTTTTAATCGGGAATAGTGATTTCTTGTTTGTTGGTGAATTCATTTATTATGTTCCATATTACATCTGTGGTCATCTGATCGCAAAAAAACATACCAGCAAACATCTTTCATTTTATATCTTTCTGTTTTTAATTTCATTGTCTTTAACTTGTATTGGTTACTATTTACTATCGTCTTTTTCAGGAAAAGAAATAGGTCTTTATTTTTATAGCTATTTAAGTTTTAACGTTATAGCTATGTCTATTTCTGTTATGTGGATTTTGAAATTTACCCGCCTGCGTAAGTCTCATAGCAATAAATTGAGGTTTTTATCTGATGTTAGTCTGGGTATTTATCTAATTCATCCTGTTTTTATTGAGGTTTTTTATTATCTGGCCGCAAGACGATGGATCGATTATTCCATCGTCTCCATACCGTTGATGTCCATGATTGTTTTCGCATGTTGCGTGGTTTCGGTTTTTTTTATAAAAAAAGTCCCTTACTTAAGACGAATTGTGTGATTTTCGGCGCTTCACCGCGAACCGGATCGCAGCAGTGTCAGGGATGCAATCAGGCGGCGGCGAGGAGCCGATAAGGCAAAGTGTTACCTGCAAAGGACAACCACGTGCTGGAATGCATCATTTTGCGCCCCTAAGGTACATGCAACTGTAAAAGTGACAGTGGAGGACTGATGGATGGCACCTGAGCGCTGAATCCGTGTGGCCACACAGAAATACTGGAACGGGATGACTCATCACAATCCGGAAAGAGATATTCTGTTGGAAGGGAGGATGACAGTAGTCAAAGTAGTGAACTAATGGTTCTTAAGCATCTATCCGATCGGGCTGGGTTAATGTCAACGGTGTGAGCCTTGACTTCGGCTACAACGCAACGGCGTGGAAAGGGTAAGTGTATGATTGATTGTGACTTGAATGAGCTAGTTTCCTGCTAAATACAATTTAACATAATATACATTATGCGAACCAAGGTGAGATCCGGCGGGTTCTGGCGTTCCTGGCTGGTCAATCATCGTCAATCCCATTCAATATAATAAATCTTTCGCGTAGCTCTGACGTACTGACCTGCCTGCAGCGGCCTGACATTAACTTTCGTACTTCGATGGTTTTTCTTCCGGATGCGGCTTCCTTGTCACCTTAATGCTTTTTCCAGCCTGAGGATCTCCGTCGATTCACTGACTGGCCTGAACCCATGACGCTGATAAAGGACTTTGGCCGGATTATCCCGAAAGACACAAATGCGAAGGCTTTTTAGCCCCTGTTGCTGTGCTTGCCCTTCGATTTGTTCTAATACCCATGTCCCAATGCCTTTCTTTTGCCATTGTGGGTAAAGCTGCAAATCGTTTATCAGGCAAAATGAATCCTGGCTATTAATCTGCTGGCTGACAAACCCGGCGCTCTGCTGGTGAGAACAGATAACCAATACATCGAGTGAATGCAGTAAGGTACTGTAACGTTCTCCATTCCAGATCAGGCCATAACGCCGATAGTAATCCATCATATTTGCTCTGCTTAACTCTTCTATCCATCGGTAATCGGCTTTACTGGCTGTGGACAGCCGCAGATCTTGCATCCTGGTCGTCATGAACATTCTCTTTCGATTGAGATCATCAATAGCTTTTACCTTATGCTCAGCCCTGATTTTTCGCCAGCAGTTTGCTTCAGCGGTCATTTGGGCGCTGAATTTGCGAAAACGGTGATCTGTGCATAGGCTTAATAGAGCACTCAAATCATTTTCATCAAAATAATCAGTCTAATAGCGTTTCCCGCCCGATCCGCATGTCAGTTTGTCTTGTGCCGTACTCTGGATAAATCAATACCTGTCGAGCGCCTATAGGAGACGAAATGCCTGAATTGACTAAAAACTGGGTTATTTTTACCGATCTTGATGGGTCGCTACTGGACCATGACACCTATCGTTGGGATGAGGCTCTCCCGTGGCTGAGGCAACTGCGGTCCCACCGTGTGCCGGTGGTTATCACGACCAGTAAAACCGCGGCAGAAATTATGTCGATTCAGCAGGAACTGGAATTGCACGACATGCCGGCCATCGCGGAAAACGGCGCGCATATCCTGCTGCCGGCATCCTGGCAAACACGGTTGCAGACATCACGACCGCCCACTTCACGTACTTATCCCGATATTTGCCGACAGTTACAGGCTTTACGCGCGCAGTATGGTTTTCTGTTCCGAGGTTTTAGCGACATGGACGATGCCACTGTGGCGGCTGTCACCGGCCTAACGCTGTCGCAAGCTGCTCTGGCTCGCCAACGCACCGCCTCAGAACCCGTGCTGTGGCAAGGGGATGAGGTATCACTGGAAATGTTTAGGGCGTGTCTGGCTCAAAAACACTTGTCGCTGACCGAAGGCGGCCGTTTTTTTCACGTGATGCATGAAGGCATCGGTAAAGGCGTAGCAGTGAACTGGCTGAGGCAACATATTGAATCGACAGCCCATTCGTCGTTGGTCACCCTCGGTTTAGGTGACGGACCGAATGATATTTCGCTGCTGGAGGCAACCGATTATGCCGTCATCATTAAAGGGCGCGCTAGCGAAAAGGTGACGTTGTCACCCAATTTTTGTGGTCAATCCTATCGCACACAGGCAGTCGGGCCGGCTGGCTGGAGTGAAGGATTAACCTATTTTATCAGCCGTTATGGGGCTGAACTGCTTGATTGATTAGGGAGGAGCACAACATGAGTGAGTTTTATCAGGATGGTATTATCACCAATTTTCATAACCTTACCCGACGCAGCGTAGAGGAACTGGAATACGAGCTGCAGGTGTTTTCTGGTCAAAGCAGCATGGGGCTGATCCTCCCTTCCCTGTTTTCAGAACTGGAAGGTCCGGCGCTGGACAAGATTGTCGATATGCTGGCTCAGGTACCCTATCTGTCTGAAATTGTTATCGGGCTTGATCGGGCGGACCGCGATCAGTTTCTGTTTGCCCGGCAATTCTTTTCCCGACTCCCACAGCGGCACCGCATTTTGTGGAATGACGGCCCCCGTCTGACCCGGCTCAGCCAGGAGCTGGCCGATAAGGAACTGGCGCCGATGGAACAGGGAAAAGGCCGTAATGTCTGGTTTTGCGTCGGTTATACCCTGGCGTCGCGTCGTACTGCGTGCATCGCGCTGCATGATTGTGACATTGTCACCTATGATCGCGCCATGCTGGCCCGCCTGCTCTATCCGATCGCCAATCCCTATTTTCACTACGACTTTTGTAAAGGCTACTACGCTCGGGTAGCCGAAGGAAAATTAAACGGGCGCGTCGGGCGGCTACTGGTATTCCCGCTATTAAAATCACTGCAAAGCGTTTACGGTAATTCTGATTACCTCGAATATATGCGCAGTTTCCGCTACCCGTTATCCGGTGAGTTCGCCATGCGCAGCCATGTACTGCGTAATCTACGCATCCCAAGCGACTGGGGGCTGGAGATCGGCATGTTGTCGGAAATCCATCGGGGAACGGCGACCAGCCGTATCTGCCAGGTGGATATTGCCGACAACTATGACCACAAACATCAGCCGATATCGGAAAACGACCCCAGCTCCGGGTTGCAGCGTATGGCAATGGACATCACTAAAGCGCTGTACCGCAAACTGGCGATTCAGGGCGTCAACATCACGACCGATTCATTCCGGGTGCTGCGCGCCACTTACTACCGCACCGCGCTGGATATGATCGATTCGTTTGAACACGATGCGCGCATGAACGGCCTGCATTTTGACCGGCATACCGAGGAGTCGGCAGTGGAGCTGTTTGCCGATGTCATTACCCTATCCGGCCAGGCATACAGCGAAAGTCCGGGGGATAAACCGTTTGTACCCAGCTGGAACCGGGTTCAGTCGGCATTCCCTGATATTCTGGAGCGGCTGTACGACGCCGTTGAAGCAGATAATCAGGAAATGCACGGCGCATGACTCGTCGTATCGCCCCCAACGGGGCGATACCCTTAGCCCTGGCTGACGACGATAAACGCAATATCGGTGGTGAAAGAGCCATCCTGTCGAATGTCGTAATGGTGTGTGACCTCAGCTGACATCTGTTGCTGCAGAGCACGAATGGCGGTGACAAAATGTTCAGGGGTTCGCATGCGCGTCACCCAGCTCTGGAATTCCAGATGCAGGCGTGAAGTTTGCAGCGAACGTACTGTCAGCCCGGCTTCACTCAGCATCGTCAGCCATTCACCCGGCGTGTAATCGCGCACGTGAGAGGTGTCGCGCAGCATTTCTACGGTTTGTAAATACACATCCAGCACCGGGTGTCCTGGTGAAACCACATCCATGAGGATGGCTTCGCCTCCCGGTTTCAGCACCCTTCTTACTTCCCGCAAGGCTTGACCGACATCCTGCCAGTGATGGGCCGAATAACGGCTGATCACCACGTCAAAGCTGCCGTCGGCAAACGGCAATGATTCCGCCACCGCCTGTTGAGTCCTGATATTGGTCAGGCCTTTTTCCTGTGCGGCGCTGGCTACGACATCCAGCATGCGCGGCGATAAATCGCATGCCACCACGTTGCCGACCAGGCTGGCAACGGTAAAACTGACATGACCGGCGCCGCAGCCCAAGTCCAGCACGCTGGCATGGTTTTTACCCTGCAGACGGCGAGCCAATTCGGCCAAATCTTCTCCCTGAGCATGAACGGCACTGTTCAGATAGGCGCTGGCCTGCTCGCCAAATTGTTGTTCGACGGACTGCTGGTGACTTTTACTGCTTTCCATGTGTGTTCCTACCCGTGTTATCAATACCCAAACCAATAATTGCCTCGACAAAGCAATATAGTGTGAAAAAACCGCGTGTGACAAACCTGTTTTAGCTAAGCTGGAATCCTGCCCGAGGTTATGTTTGCAACATACTGCAAGTGTGAATCCTGCCTGCGAGGCTTCCCGAAAAGATCAATACTGACATAGAGATAGCTTCAGGGTTAAGGTATGCTCATTGTTATGATGGTGTCACAGCGGACGATGAGGCTGGCTCTTTGCGACAACGCATCACAGAGTCAGTGATCACTGCAGTCAGGAATGAAAGAGGAAAAATGCATGATTATTTTTGTTACCGGTGCAACGGCGGGATTTGGTGAAGCGATTACCCGGCGGTTTATCAAGGAAGGTCATCAGGTTATCGCCACGGGCCGCCGTCAGGATCGTCTTGATGCGCTGAAAGCCGAGTTTGGCGCGGCGCTTCTCACGCTGCGTCTCGATGTTCGCGATCGACAGGCTATCGAGCAGGCCATCGCCTCTCTGCCTGCTGAATGGCGCAATATTGATGTGCTGGTCAACAATGCCGGTTTGGCATTAGGGCTGGAGCCGGCTCACAAAGCCAACGTCAGCGACTGGGAAACCATGATCGATACCAACAATAAGGGGCTGGTGTTCATGACCCATGCGTTGTTGCCGGAAATGGTGAAACGCAATGCCGGCCATGTCATTAATATCGGCTCTACTGCAGGCAACTGGCCTTATCTGGGCGGGAACGTCTACGGTGCCAGCAAGGCGTTCGTACGCCAGTTCAGCCTGGGGTTGCGCGCCGACCTGTCCGGCACCCGGGTGCGGGTAACCAATATTGAGCCGGGTCTGGTGGGCGGAACCGAGTTCTCTGCCGTGCGTTTCAAAGGGGATGAGGCCAAGGTCAGCCAGACTTATGATAAATCCAACCCGCTGACGCCGGAAGATGTGACGGAAGCGGTATTCTGGGTAGCGACACTGCCGGCGCACGTCAACATCAACACGCTGGAAATGATGCCGGTGAGCCAAACCTACGGCGGTCTTAAGGTTAATCGCGACGAGTAAATCCCCCGTTCTGGCTTTTCGGCGCGGTAGCGGTTACCGCTTGCCACGCGTACGCCAACAGCGCGGGGCGATTCAGGGATCTATCTTTGCTGTTGAGCACGTGCCAATGTTCAGGATTATGGCCTCGCTGCTACCCTGAGGGCGTTAAGGCGTTTTCCTGAATATTTCGGGTTGGTTATAGTTTGGCTATGGCGGCGGATGCTATAGTCACCGTAATGATTCTTGGTTATGACAACGATCGTATTTACAGAAATTCCTGTCTGGGTGAAACATGCAGAAAAAAACACGTAATCTACTCCTTCTTCTTACTTCATCGCTGTTGAGTCTGAGTCTCTTGCAGTCTGCACAGGCAGCGCAACATATCATTATTGATAACGGCAACAGTGCGTTATCCAAAGAGGCGGCGCGTCAGAGCAGCGAGGATTGGAACGAAACGCGCACCTTGCGTAATAAAGTCAACAAGCATCTCGAAAAACGGGTCGACAAGGCGGACAGAGATTTCGACAAGGCCGATATGGCCGAAGCGCTTGAAGAGAAATGCAAAGCCAGTTCCAACTTCAATGCTTACTGGGAACCCAATTCATTACGTTGCCTTGACCGTCGCTCTGGCCGCCCGGTAACACCCTGATTTTTCACCTATACTGCCAGCGGATTTATCGGCTCATCGCTGGGCTTAGCAATCCATTGACTCGACAGGAGGATGTGATGAAGAAAGCAATGCTGGCCGGTACGTTGTTACTGCTGCTTACACCGCTAATGGCGCAAGCGTCCTGCGAACGCGTTCGTGACGATATCGCCCGCAAGATTATCGCGAACGGTGTCCCTGAATCGGGTTTCGAACTGGATATTGTGCCTAATGATCAGGTCAGTCAGCACGGCGGACAGGTTGTTGGCCATTGCGAACAGGATACGCAAAAAATCGTCTATATTCGCCTGTCGGATGACACCGATGTTCTGGCCCAACCTATGGCGCCGACCGGCAAATCTCGCTGACCGGTTTCGGAAAACACGTCGTTACTGGCAGCACTGGCAGAAATAGTCAACCGATACAACACGTTGATACTTAATGCTTAATGCTTAAACAGGCTAACCGATCTCCGGGGGACAACGCTCCCCCTTTTTTGCCCTTCATTTAGACAAGTGAAAAGCGGGCGGATACGGATACTCAGGCACAGCTATAAAGAATGCCCTGCTCTTTGGGATAACGAACAGGGAATGTGTCTGCCAGATTAGTAAAACGACTGGTTAAATTAGAACGACTGGTTAATAGCAGAAAGGTCAATATAAGCGGACAGGTCCCGCTGTTCGGCACGAGGCAGATACGGTAATTCGCCTAGTTGAGGCGCGGGGATTTTTTCGCGCAGAGCGTGAATGATTTCGGCATAGTTGGCCAGACCTGGGTTGATGCGGTTCGCCACCCAGCCCACCAGCGGTAGCCCATCATTAATAACGGCTTGCGCCGTCAGCAGCGCATGGTTAATACAACCGAGCTTGATCCCAACCACCAGCACGACCGGCAGTTGCTCCTGAACCACCCACTCCGAATAGGTTCGCATGTCGTTCATCAATGTACGCCAGCCGCCGCTGCCCTCGACGACAACCATATCCGACAACTCGCTGAGCTGGTTCAAGCCCTCGGTCATCGCACAGTAATTGATCTCCAGCTCACTGGCGCTGATTTCATCTTCCTGCAACGACACCGGATTAACCTGCTGGTAAGTCAATGGGATCGACGACGCTTCCTGCAACACCAGCGCATCTTTGTTACGCAATCCCTCTTCCGTTTCCGTACAGCTCTTGGCGACAGGTTTATAACCCACTACGGTTTTGCCCGTTTTCGTCAGCGCCTGTAATAACGCCTTCGATACCACCGTTTTCCCCACGGCAGTATCCGTTCCTGTAACAAACATACGCTTTAACATGAAAACACCACTCCGGCAGGCCCCACCTGAAAAATAAACCTCAAAAAAACTTACTGATGAAGTCCAAAGTCTAGGGGATGGGCCGCCGGAGCGGCTTGCGTTAGCGCAATGTTTTGTCGGTCAACGGGAAACCGCGCCTTGATTGCGCCGTTGATTAGCCCTGCATCAGTTTAATCAGCAAAGAGCCGTTATAGAGCGCATCCTTGATTAGCGCCGCGCCGGGTACGGTCCCCTGATTATAGAAATGGGTGGACGTCACTTGCAGGTGGTGACTATAGGCCGGCAGCGCCTGACGGCGAATGCAGTCGATGATGGCGGGATACAGGATATCGGCGGCCTGATTCAGCGGCGAACCGATCAGAATTTTTTCCGGATTGAACAGGTTAACCATGATGGCGGTAATCCGCCCCACATTATTGCCGACATCAACAATAATATCTTTCGCCAATTGATCGCCCTTTAGCGCGGCGTCGCATAAAGACTCCACCGTTAACGGCGAGCCGTGCAGCAGCGAACTCATTGACCCTTTCAGACGCTGTTGGGCCAGTTCCAGCATGCTTTCTATGCTGGCGACGGTTTCCAGACAACCGTGATTGCCGCAATAGCAACGTTTGCCGTAAGGATCGACCTGGGTATGGCCGATTTCCACCAGCGTCCGGCTGCCGGCATGCAGGATGCGGCCACCGGTAATGACGCCGGCGCCCACGTTATGGTCGATGACAATCTGGATGACGTTTTGGCAACCGCGTGACGCGCCAAACAGCGCCTCCGCCATAGTCCAGGCGCAGATATCGTGCTGTAAATAAACCGGCACGCCGGTGCGCTTTTCCAGCGCCGGGCCGATCGCCATCTCTTCCACATCGTAAAACGGCATACGATGAATGATGCCGGTGGACGAATCCACCATCCCCGGCGACGTGATGGCGATAGCCGTCAGGCGCTCCAGTTTGCGCTGATGGCGAATAAAAAACTGATCGATTTCAATCAGGATGCGATCAAGCAACGATTGCGGATGTTCTGTAGGTAAATCAACCAGTTCCTCCACGACCAAGTGCCCGCTGAGATCGCGCAGAGCCAGCGTCATGATCTGGTTGCTGATCCGTACCGACAGGTAGTGCCAGGCTTCGGTATCCAAAACCAGACCGATAGCCGGGCGCCCACGGCTGCCCATTTCCTGATACTCCGTTTCCCGTACCAGATGGGCTTCCATCAGTTCGCGCACAATCTTGGTAATGCTGGCAGGAGCTAGCTGGGCCTGTTTTGACAACTCGATGCGGGAGATGGGGCCATTTTCATCGATCAGCCGATAAACGCCACCTGCATTAATCTGTTTAATCTGATCGATGTGTCCCGGCTGACCACTGACAATCACTCTGAAACGGCTCCTGCGATTAGGCGTAATTGGTATTTTTTACGCTGTAAAATAAAAAACTGAGGCTATGGTGGAGCTTTTGTAAATAGCCGTCAAATATTTGATTCGATATGTGATTAACCGCACATATTTTTGACGGTGCTGCCCAGCATAAGTGTGATCAGCGTTTGAGCGGCGGTGTTCAGCGGCCGGTGTTGATGAGTGACCAACCACATTTCGCTAATAGCATCTTTTTCCTGCAAAGACAGGTACTTGACGCCATCTACCCGGATACGACGGAATGACGCCGGCAGCAGGGACACCCCCAGACCGGAAGATACCAGCCCGATAATGGTCATCGCCTCGCCAACTTCCTGGGTAATGTAAGGGGTAATGCCGTATTTCTTGAGCAATGTCAGCACTTCGTCGTACAGCGCGGTTCCCACTTCCCGGGCGAAAAAAACAAACGGTTCGTTGGCCAACTGCTGAATACTGATGTGACCACCGGGGGCGGCGGCCAGCGGATGTTCTTCATGCACCACCGCGACCATCGGCTCGTGTAGCAACAGCTGATGGCGCAGTGTTTCCGGCAGCGGATTATTACGCATCACGCCCAGATCCAGCTTGCCGTCAAGCAGCGGCTCAATCTGCTGTTTGGTGTTGATCTCCAGCATCTGGATATGTACTTCGGGGTAACTCTGGCGAAACTGCAACAAACTGCGCGAAACCTGTTTGACAAAAGGCGCCGACGAGGTGAAACCGATATTGAGCTCCCCGATTTCCCCGCGCTGGATACGGGCGGCGCGCTCCGCCGCCTGATTAACCTGATTGATGATGGCCCAGGCTTCTTTCAGGAACAGCTCGCCCGCCTGGGTCAGGCGCACGTTGCGATTGTTACGTTCCAGCAGTTGGGCGCCGATTTGCTCTTCCAGCGCCTGTATCTGCTGACTGAGCGGTGGCTGGGAGATATGCAGCTTTTCAGCGGCGCGCCCGAAATGAAGTTCTTCCGCTACGGCAATAAAGTAGCGTAAATGTCTGAGTTCGATATTCATATTTATAAAGTATCATTATTAATGATTAATATATTATACAAAACAATCGAGCCAATTCTATGATGCGCTCACTGATGTTTCTGCCGTATTTTTTCCGGATAAGGATTGATTTTGAGTACCCCGCTGTCTGCACAAGGAATGTCCGTTTCTGTCACCGACGACATTCAACCTCAACGCAACACTCACGCGCCCGTTTATAAAAATCCGTTTATCACCCGAGGTACGCCGACGTTCATTCGCGTCACGTTGGCGCTGTTTTCCGCCGGCCTGGCGACGTTCGCTTTACTGTACTGCGTGCAACCGATACTGCCGGTGCTGTCGCAGGCGTTTGGCGTGTCGCCGGCAACCAGCAGCCTGTCGCTCTCTGTCTCCACCATTACCATGGCGGTCGGGTTATTGTTTACCGGCCCGCTGTCGGACACCATCGGTCGTAAAAATGTGATGGTGGTGTCCCTGTTGCTGGCCTCGGTCTGTACCCTGATTGGTTCGATGATGACGAACTGGACGGGACTACTGGCCATGCGGGCGCTGGTTGGCTTATCGCTCAGCGGTGTGGCGGCGGTGGCGATGACGTACCTGAGCGAAGAAATTCACCCCAGCGTGGTGGCGTTCTCAATGGGGTTATACATCAGCGGCAACTCTATTGGCGGCATGAGCGGGCGCCTGCTGACCGGGGTTATTACCGATTTTTTCAACTGGCGTGTCTCTATCGCCTGCATCGGCGTGGTCGCCCTGCTGGCCTCGCTGACGTTCTGGCGGATCTTGCCTGATTCCCGCCATTTTCGCGCGGGTTCGCTGCGGCCCAAAACACTGTGGATCAATGTCCGCCTGCACTGGCGTGACGCGGGTTTGCCGTTGTTGTTCGCCGAGGGTTTCCTGCTGATGGGGACCTTTGTCACCCTGTTCAACTACATTGGCTATCGGTTGCTGGGCGCACCCTATAACCTGAGTCAGACTGTCGTAGGATTGTTGTCGGTGGTCTACCTGACCGGTAGCTACGCTTCCCCGCGCGCCGGGGCGATGATCGCCCGTTTTGGCCGGGGACCGGTGCTGGTCGGCAGTGTGGCCCTGATGCTGTCCGGTCTGCTGCTGACCCTGTTCAGCTCGCTGCTGATAATGTTCGCCGGGATGATGCTGTTCGCGGCGGGGTTCTTTGCCGCCCACTCGGTCGCCAGCAGTTGGATTGGCGTGCGGGCGCTGCGCGCCAGAGGCCAGGCATCATCCCAGTATCTGTTCTGCTATTATCTGGGGTCGAGCCTGGCTGGTACCTCCGGCGGTTTCTTCTGGTACCACTACGGCTGGACCGGTCTGGTACTGTTTCTGTCATGCCTGCTGGTACTGGCGCTGTGGATCGGGTTGAAACTGAATTCCCTGAAAAACACGGTGTAATTCACCAGTAATGGTATCATTTGCGACTCACCGAGCCAGAACGCGCCGGCCGGTGAGTCTCCCCACCGTCTCTCTCCGCTTTTTTCGCTGCTAAAACGATAGTAATGCTAGTTGCTAAACTGAGCGTTTAGATTAGAATGCATAAGTATGTTGTAACTAAATGGATGTTGTATGGCAGCCTATGATCTGATCGAGCGTATGAATCATTGCTTCACTACCCTTGAAGCGCAATTGTCCGACATGCATCAGTTGTTTCGGACCTTTCGCTTTGCCGGCGGGCACATTTTTACCCTTCCGCCGGTAGAGAAAGGCACCGAGCACGACCCGGTCACGCAGATTCACGTCACACCAGTAACAGGCGATGACGCATGCGACGCCGGCTTACAGCATTTTCGCCATCTATTTATTCACCACCACGCGGAAACCGTCAGCAGCAAAGCGGCGATTCGCCTGCCCGGCGTGCTGTGTTTTCGGGTTGATCAGCCGGAATACCTGCAGGCGTATCAGTTAATTACCGATATCAACGCGCGGAAAAAAGAACTCGAACAGATCATTACGGTGGAATCCGGGCTGGAACCGGAGCAACGTTTCGATTTTGTTCATACCCACTTAAAAGGGCTGATCACGCTCAGCGCCTACCGCACTATTACCCTGCTGGTCGACCCGACGTCGGTGCGATTTGGCTGGGCCAATAAGAACATCATCAAAAATATCACCCGCGATGAGTTGCTGGAAAAACTGGAGAAAAGCCTGCGCGCCGGGCGCAGCCAGGCGCCGTACAGCAAGGAACAGTGGGCGTCCCTGCTGGAGCAGGAAATCCGTGATGTAAAACGCCTGCCGGAGCAGGCGTCGCTGAAAATAAAACGACCGGTGAAAGTGCAGCCTATCGCCAGAGTCTGGTATCAGGAGCAGCAGAAGCAGGTGCAGTATCCCTGCCCTTCGCCGTTGCTGGTGTTATGCCGCCAGGACGCGGTACCCGTGATGGGCGAACTGAACGACTACGACGCTGACAACATTCAGCACCGGCACCGTCCCAAAGCCAAGCCATTACGGCTATTGATCCCCCGGCTGCATCTGTACACCGATGACGGCATGTGAGCGTTAAGACTTCATACTGCCAACCATATCTTCCGGACGTACCCACTGGGTGAACTGTTCTTCGGTCAGGTAGCCCAGCTTCAACGCCGACGCTTTCAGCGTCAGCCCTTCTTTATGGGCTTTTTTGGCGATTTCCGCCGCTTTGTCATAACCGATGTGCGGATTGAGCGCCGTCACCAGCATCAGCGACTCATTCAACAGATGGTTGATGCGCTCGCGATTAGGCTCAATCCCGACGGCGCAATGCTCGTTGAAACTTTTCATGCCGTCAGCCAGCAGCCGTACCGACTGCAGGAAGTTGTGGATCACCATCGGACGGAACACGTTCAATTCGAAATTACCGGACGCGCCGCCCATGTTTACCGCCACATCGTTTCCCATCACCTGGCAACACAGCATGGTCATGGCTTCACACTGCGTAGGATTGACCTTGCCCGGCATGATGGAACTGCCCGGTTCGTTTTCCGGAATGGCGATTTCGCCGATACCGCAACGCGGCCCGGACGCCAGCCAGCGAACATCGTTGGCAATTTTCATCAACGATGCCGCCAGCCCTTTCAAGGCGCCGTGCCCGTGAACCAGTGCGTCGCAGGTGGCTAACGCTTCAAACTTGTTCGGCGCGGTGACAAACGGGTGACCGGTCAGCGACGCCAGTTCCGCCGCCACCCGCACCGCGTATTCCGGGTGCGTATTTAATCCGGTACCGACCGCGGTGCCGCCCAACGCCAGTTCGCACAGGTGCGGAATACTGTTTTCGATGTGACGCAAATTATGCGCCAGCATCGCCACCCAGCCGGAAATCTCCTGCCCCAGCGTCAGCGGCGTCGCGTCCTGCAAATGGGTTCGGCCGATTTTGACGATATCGACAAATTGCGCGGCTTTATCCGCCAGCGTTTGCTGCAACACGTTCAGCTCAGGGATCAGGTGTTCCCGCACCACGGTGACCGCCGCCACATGCATCGCGGTGGGGAAAACATCGTTAGAACTCTGGCTCTTATTGACATCGTCATTCGGATGCACCAGTCGTTCGTTGCCCCGCACACCGCCCAACACTTCGCTGGCCCGATTCGCCAGCACTTCGTTCATATTCATATTGGTCTGGGTACCGGAGCCGGTCTGCCAGATAGCCAGCGGGAATTCGCCGGCGTGCAGCCCGTTCAGTACCTCGTCCGCGGCCTGAAGAATGGCGTCGCCCTTATCGGCAGGCAACAGCCCCAGATCCATATTAACGCGGGCGGCCGCCCGCTTGGTTTGCGCCAGCGCCACGATCAGCGCTCTCGGCATTTTCTCTTCCGAAATACGGAAATGCTCCAGCGAGCGCTGGGTCTGAGCTCCCCAAAGGTGCGCTGCCGGTACGGCAATCGGCCCCATGGAGTCTTTTTCGATTCGAGTGTCTGACATGGTTTTCTCCTTTGCAAAACAAGTCACTTTCAGATGAGTGCGAATTTTTACCCTTCTGGAATCATGGCATATAAAGCATTAACATGGCGTGCATTAAGACGGTGCAGTCCTTTCCAGCGGAGTTTCCACCGTCGCCGTTATGGAAATTAACAATCTGTTTAATGACAGGAAAATATTATGCAAAAAATGCGCAACAGTGTGCAGAATTACGCTTGGGGCAGTAAACACGCGTTAACTGAACTGTATGGGATTGAAAACCCGGGTAACCTTCCAATGGCGGAACTGTGGATGGGCGCACATCCGAAAAGCAGTTCTCTGCTGCTTGACGAGCAAGGGCAAACGCACAATCTGCGGGAGTTGATCAATAGCGATCAGCCCGGTTTTCTGGGTGATGCGGTAGCCCAGCGCTTTGGCGAATTGCCGTTCCTGTTCAAGGTATTGTGCGCCGAACAGCCGCTGTCGATTCAGGTACACCCGAATAAATCCGCCGCCGAGGCGGGATTCACCCGGGAAAATGCCGCCGGCATCGCGCTGGATTCTCCCCAACGCAATTACAAGGACGCCAACCACAAACCGGAACTGGTCTTCGCCCTTACCTCCTACCTGGCGATGAACGGCTTTCGCGAACTGACCGAGATTGCCGGTCTTTTGCAGCCGCTGGCCGACGCCCATCCGGCGATCGCCGCGTTTTTACAGCGCCCGGACAGCCAGACGCTGACAACGCTGTTCTCCAGCCTGTTAAGCATGAACGGCGAACAGAAAGCGTCGGCTATCGCAGAACTGAAACGCGTGCTGGATAGTCAACACGGCGAACCCTGGGATACCATCCGATTTATTGCGCAGTTTTACCCTGATGACGGCGGTCTGTTCTCTCCGCTATTGCTGAATGTCGTCACGCTGAAACCCGGCGAAGCCATGTTCCTGTATGCCGAAACCCCGCATGCCTACCTGCAGGGCGTGGCGCTGGAAGTGATGGCCAATTCGGACAACGTCCTGCGCGCCGGCCTGACGCCCAAATATATTGATATTCCCGAGCTGCTCGCCAACGTCCGTTTCGAATCGAAACCTGCCGCTTCTCTGCTCACCTCGCCGATAAAAACGGCCAATGAACTGAGTTTCCCCATTCCGGTCGATGACTTTGCCTTTTCACTGCATTATCTTACGGATGCGCCGCAAACGCTCAGCCAACAGAGCGCGGCGATAATTTTTTGCGTCGAAGGCCAGGCGGTGCTGGAAAAAGGGGCTCAACAGGTCAAGCTGCTGCCAGGCGAATCCTGCTTTATCTCCGCCAGCGAATCACCGGTTCAGGTTCAGGGCCAGGGTCAGATTGCCCGCGTCTATAACCGGCCTTTAATGGTATAAAGCTATGTACTCCCGATGAGGGATACGACACCGTGAATCAACAAGGAAATATATAGCGTGGCCAAAAAAACAGTGGTAGCGGCGGGAATCGTTATTGCACTCGCAGCGGCCTGGGGGGGCGCCTCCTGGTTTACCGGTAAACAGATTGAGCAACACATCGGCGAAGTTACCGACAACCTGAACAACGGGCTGAAAAACGCCTACCCGCAGGCGGGCATCAAGGTGACATTCCGCGACTATCAGCGCGGCATATTCACAAGCCAGGTTGCCCTGGTGGTACAGTCAGACGGTTCCGACGCCCGTCAGCATCTGTTGGCCGCGAACGAAGAAGTGGTGTTTAACACCACCGTCTTCCACGGCCCTTTCCCGCTCACCGCCAGCCAGTTTAGCCTGAAGCCGGCAATGGCGGCCGTGCACGGCGAACTGGCCAATACCGACTCGGTAAAAGCGCTGTTTGAACTGACCAAAAACAAACCGTTCATCACTGCCGATAGCCGTATCGATTACAGCGGCGACACGCACTCCGCCGTCACGCTGGAAGCGCTGGACGTTCAGAGCCCGGAAATGAAGGCCAATTTCAGCGGCACCACGCTGCTGGTGGATCTGGCCGGCGATCTGCGGGCGGGCAAAGTGATGGGGAATGTCGCTAATCTAACGATGGAAAAACCCAATCTGCAGGGACAGAACGAAAAACTGACGCTGCAGGATCTGGCGCTTAACAGCGATACCCGCAAAGGCAAATTCGATCTCGAAGTCGGCGACGTCAAGCTAACGCTGAAAAAACTGGCGCTGGACGTTCAGGGCGGCGATAGCCTGGCGCTGAACGATTTCGCGCTGGTCAACCATACCACGGAAGATGACGCCAACCTGGCGGGACAGATGACGCTGACCCTGGGCTCGGCACTGTTCCGCGATCAAAATCTGGGATCGCTGAACATGAACGTCAACTTCTCCGGGCTGGATGGCAAAGGCACTCGCCAGTTCATGACCGAATACCAGAAAAACCTGCAGTCGCTGTTGCAGAATATCGACCAGGTCACGCCGGAAATCTACGACCAGCAACTGGCCGCGCTGGTTCTGCACAACCTGCCGCAGTTGCTGAAAGGCAATCCAAGCGTCAAGGTCGCGCCGTTCAGTTGGAAGAGCGCCAAAGGCGAAAGTACCTTCACGCTGGCGCTGGACCTGACCGATCCGTTGCAGAAAAGCGCAGCGCCGACCGCTAATCTGTCCGATGAAGAAGCGATTATTCGCCAGTCGGTGAAAAATCTGGATGCTCGTCTCAACGTGCCGCTGGATATGATCACCGAGCTGATGGTGCAAACCGCGCCGAAAGCCTCTTCTGACGACGAGAGAAAGCAACTGGAACAGATGGCGCGTCAGCAGACGCAACTGATGGCGAACATCGGCCAGATGAGTCAGGTCACCGTAACCAAAGACAACGCCATTACCAGTTCGCTGCAATACAGCGACGGTACCGTGACCTTCAACGGCCGCAAGATTCCGCTGGCGGAGTTCATCGCCCCGTTCATCACGCTGCCGTCGGAGAACGTGCCTGAAGAAGGCGATGATTCCCAGGCCGCGCCGGAAGAACAGCAGCCGGACGCGTCAGTCAGCCCGTAACCCTTCACAGGCGCCCGGCAACAGGGCGCCTGTTTCTCACCCGCCTGCCTTTTCTCGCGCGTCGACGTTTAGACAAATTTAACTCCCATAACGGTACATGTGCGCCTGCCATGCACAGGCGAGAATGGCGCGTTTATGCTAAACCTGTGTTATGCCTGTTGTGATATACAAATTTCTTTTTATCAATCAATAGCAAAGTGCGTGACTTTATTCTTATACTGCACAGCGAGTTATCAGACCGTGTCCCTCACGGCGCAGTGGCGATAAAACCAGCGTCATGAGGAATGCCGCCTGACTGATGGATTTTTTTAATAAAAAAAGAGTAGAACATGATTAATCCGCACATTCCGCTGACGGATATCCATCGCCATCTCGATGGTAATATCCGTCCTCAGACCATCCTTGAATTGGGCCGCCAGTTTACTATCGAGCTGCCGGGTAACGACCTGGCTTCACTGCGCCCTCATGTCCAGATCGTCGACAACGAACCTGACCTGCTCCGTTTTCTGCAAAAACTGGACTGGGGCGTGGCCGTGCTGGGGTCGCTGGATGCCTGTCGACGGGTGGCTTACGAAAACGTTGAAGACGCCATACGTGCCGGACTGGATTATGCCGAACTGCGCTTTTCCCCCTACTACATGGCCCGCAGCCATCAACTGCCGCTGGAAGGCGTAGTGGAAGCGGTGATTGACGGCATTGCCGCAGGTTGCCGCGACCATAACCACGACGTCATGATACGTCTGATCGGTATCATGAGCCGCACCTTTGGTACTCAGGCCTGCGAACAGGAACTGGATGCGTTGCTGGCGCACAAGGACAATATCGTCGCTATCGACCTGGCGGGTGATGAACTCGGTTTCCCCGGCGAACTGTTCACCACCCACTTTACCCGCGCTCGAGATGCGGGCTGGCATCTTACCACCCATGCTGGCGAGGCCGCCGGCCCGGAAAGCATCTGGCAGGCGATTAAGCAACTGGGTGCCGAGCGCATCGGTCATGGCGTGACCGCCATCGTCGATCGCGCATTAATGGAGTACATGGCTGAACACCAGATTGGCATCGAGTCCTGCCTGACCTCCAATCTGCAAACCAGTACGGTAAAAGCAATGAATGAACACCCGCTGGTGCATTTTCTGCACCACGGTATTCCGGCCACCATCAACACCGATGATCCGGCGGTTCAGGGGATCGAAATCCGTCATGAGTATGAGATAGCGGCTCCGCAGGCCGGTCTGTCGCCGGATGACATTCGCCAGGCTCAGGAAAACGGGCTGCGTGTCGCGTTTATCTCCGAACAGGAAAAGCAGCTGTTGCGCCAGCGAGCACAGCAACGGCAACCGTCCTGACGCAATACGCAAAAAGCGGATACCGAGGTATCCGCTTTTTGCATTTCGACCTGCTTACTGCATCGTCGTCATAGCGACAATATCAGATCAGTCTTGCGGCTGGACAGACGAGTGGTGACTGGTGATAAGCCACTGCCCGTTCTTGAAGGCATAAGTGTAGGTATAGCGCGCCTTGGCCTGCGACTTGTCGCCGAAGGTAAAGGTGTAGTTTCCGGTATCCAGCGCTTCATTACAGCCGATTTTGATGACTCGCTTATCGATGCTGCCAGACGGTTTTTTCGGTAAGAAATGTTCAAAATAATCAATACGTTCTGCGTCGTTCGTCCGCATTTTTGAAGACAGCGTCGGCAACAGTACGGCGTCAGACGCATAATTGGCGTTCACTTTCTTTGCATCGCCGGTCTGCAGCGACTGATTCCAGCGATCGAACAAACTGGCGATAGTTTTTTCGTCAGTCTTAACACAGGTTTCGGTGTTGGCGGCATAAGCCTGAGAAGTGATGGCAGCGCTAAGCAAACTCAACGATAACAGAACTTTTTTATACATTGTGTCCCTCACTATAGTGACTAATCAGATACTGCGTGTGTCTGTGAGCCCACAATATGGGGCAGCACAGATAGTCACTATAATAAAAGATTAACGTTATGAACTGTAACCAATTGAAACTATATTAGTGATAGCCGCTGCCGATGAAAAACCGCATCTAACCACTTGTCTTAGCGATTATTTTTCTGTCGCCTCGCCGCCGGCAGACGCTGCCGCTCTCTTGGCATAACGTTGCGCCAGCGTCGCACACACCATCAGTTGGATCTGGTGGAAAATCATCAACGGCAGCACCATCGCCCCCACTGCCGCCGCGGGAAACAACACATTCGCCATTGGAATACCGTTGGCCAGGCTCTTTTTCGAACCACAGAACACGATGGTGATTTCATCTTCCGTACTGAATCCCAGTTTGCGAGCCGCCAGCGTGGTGCATACCAGTACAATGCCCAGCAGCACCAGCGAACAGACGACGACCGCCAGCAGCGACCAGCCATTAATCTGATGCCAAATCCCCTGGACCACCGCCTCGCTGAACGCCACATACACCACCAGCAGAATGGATGAACGGTCAGTGATATTGATCAGTTTGCGATGACGATCAACCCACTTGGCAATCAGCGGACGGGACAGATGACCGATGACGAACGGCACCATCAGTTGCATGATAATCGCGCCAATCGCGTGCAGCGTATCCGTCTGTCCGCCCTGCGTATGCATCAGCAAGCCGACCAGTACCGGCGACAGAAAAACCCCGAGAATACTTGATGCCGAGGCGCTGCAGATCGCAGCCGCCACGTTGCCGCGCGCCATAGAAGTAAACGCGATGGCGGACTGCACGGTCGCCGGCAGCGCGCACAAATACAGGAAACCGAGATACAACCCCGGCGTTAATATCTGCGGCGACAGAAACGCCATGCCAATCCCCAACAGCGGGAACAGGATGAAGGTGCTGGCAAACACCACCAGATGCAAACGCCAATGGCCCATACCGGCGGTGATGGCGTCACGGGACAGCTTGGCGCCATGCATGAAAAACAGCAGTGCGATTGCCGCATTGGTCAGGTTCTCAAAGAAAACCTTGGCCGCGCCTTCACACGGGAAAATAGACGCGGTAATCACCACCGCAATCAAAACCAGCAAAAATTTGTCAATTTTTAAGCGTTGTAACCATGCCATAACGTGTTTGCATCCTCAGACATAAAAAATACAGGCGATCCTAAGATCGCCTGCATTAAACAATGCCCTACTATCAGCAATAAACACCCATAATGCAAGGCTGAAGCCCGCCTCACAGTCAAGGTTTTCCGTCACAAATCGTGACGAATCCCGGTTAGCTGCTTTTCAGGGTCATCGCCTTTTTCTGTTCATGAGAAGTCAGCCCCAGCTCAATCAGCTCCATCACCTTGATGGCCTGCTCAACCGGCACCGGGTTGTCGCCACGTCCCAGCAGCGCATCGCGGATCTCGGCGTAATAGGATTGATAATGTCCGGGGATGGTGGGCACCGTCTGCTCCGCCAGCACACCGTCACGATGCAGCGTCAGAATGCCGTCGCGGCTGTCCTGCCCCCAATCGCTATGGGCTTGCGGCTTCTCGCCGTCTTTCAGCCGTGCTTCCTGCGGGTCGAGGCCAAATTTCACATAACTGCCCTGGGTGCCGTGGACGATATAACGGGCGCTTTCCGCCGCCGCCAGCAGGCTACCGTGCACCACCACCCGACGCTGGGGATAGATCAATGTCGCGTGGAAGTAATCCGTGGACTTACTGCCCGGCCGCAGCTGCGCCAGATCGGCCTGAATCGCCACCGGCAGACCGAATAACTGCAACACCTGATCAATCAGATGCGGGGCCAAATCGAACCAGATGCCGCTGCCTTCGCCGCCGTCTTCACGCCAGCGCTGGCGCACTTCCGGGCGATAGCGGTCAAAATGCGACTCCATGTACACCACATCGCCCAGCACGCCGGTTTTCAGCAATTGCTTCAGCGTCAGAAAGTCGCTGTCCCACCGCCGGTTATGAAAGACGGAAAGCAGCTTACCCACATGCTCCGCTTGCTGATGCAGTTCCCGTGCTTGTGACAACGTCACGGTGAACGGTTTGTCGACGACCACATGCTTGCCGGCGATCAGCGCCTGGCGGGCCAGCGGGAAATGGGTGTCATTCGGGGTGGGTATCACGATCAGATCGATATCCGGATCGTTGAACAGTTCCTGGGGCTCGCGCACGACTCGCATTGAGGGCCAGTCAGCCTGAACCTTCCCAGCATCACTGCTGGATATCGCCGCCAGTTTCATTCCTGACGTAGCGGCAATCAACGGCGCATGAAACGTCTTACTGGCATAACCATAGCCCAGCAGACCAACACGGATGGTATCCGTCATATATTTCCCCTCATTGGCGGATCTGAGGTTCAGACCCGTTGTCCTCATGAAATACGGCCGTGCATCGCAATCACGTTTTATGCTGTATCGCAATGCACAGCCTAGTATAGCACCGGGGAAACAGATGGTTATCGGACGGTTCCGTTATCCAAACCGGCCTGACCACCATCGGCGGCCAGGCCTGATTACACAATAGCGTCAGACAGTTACGGCGTGACCACCCACGGATGCGGCGCGGTTGATTCCCCTCGCCAGATGGCCGTTTCCGCGGGTCTTTCCAACGCCGGGTGATGGATTTCGCTGTTGCGGCGGCGAAAATCGCTGGGGCTGACCCCCACCCGTTTGCGGAAGACACGGGAAAAATAGAGCTGGTCGTCATAGCCGACCACCCGCCCGACGGCGGCGATTGACTCCTGCGTGGTTTGCAGCAGCAGCTTGGCACGAATCACCCGTTGGTCTTCCCGCCAGCGCAGAATATTCACCCCCACCTGCTCGCGGAACAGGTGCGCCAGCCGCGACGGCGACAGGCAAACGTGGCGCGCCACCTCATCGATACGCAGTTCTCCGGCCAGATTGCCGGTAATGAACTGACACGCTTCGATCACCCGTGGATCCATAATACGCTGTGGGCTCTGCGGATCTTCTTCCATCGCGCGCAGCAGCAGGCGCTCCAGCAGATTCATCGCCAGCTCTTCGGCAAAACGTCGGCCGGAACGGTGGGTCTGCTCAATATTGGCGAACAGCTTATCGAACTCCTGCAGCAAACCGGTGCTGGACAGCGTCAGCCGCCCGACGTCGCACCCTTTGCTGTGCCATTCCAGCCAATCGGCCCAGTAAGCGCGCGGCCGGAAATAGACCCAGCGGTGATACCAGTTGTCGCTGCCGGGCGCGCGGCCGTAATAGTGGCGCGACCGGGGCGGAAACAGCAGCAGGTCGCCGGGATTGCAAAAAAAGGTGTCGTCGCCATCCAGTACCTTGCCCTGTCCTTTAATGGTCAGGTTAATGATGTAACCCTTCATACCATCCGGCCTGTCGATAAAGAAATCCAGCGGCCCGCCCGCCAGAATCGGCGTCAGCCCGGCCACCAGATAGGCGTTAAACGCATAACCGGGCAGCAACGGGTTGGGCTGTGACTCATGCGCCATGCGGTGATACATGCGGCCTCCTGAAAAAAGAGTCTTGTCTGTTATGGATAGCGCCGGCTCATGCCGGCGCATCCGTCCATCAAACCGTTTTCTTCGCCAGCTGTTTGTAGCGGTCAAAAATCACCGCCGCCAGCAGAATCAACCCGCGCACCACATACTGAGCAAAAGGCGAGATATTCAGCAGGTTCATGGCGTTTTCCACCGTCCCCAAAATCAGCACCCCGGCCACCACATAGGATATCTTGCCGATGCCGCCTTTCAGTGACACGCCGCCCAGTACGCAGGCTGAAATCACGATCAGCTCATAACCAATCGACGTCATCGGCTGGCCGCTGGTCATGCGTGACGCCAGGATGATGCCCGCCGCGGCGGAAACCAGCCCGGACAGGCCGAAAATAATGATTTTGGTCCGCACCACCGGCACCCCGGCCAGCCGCGCGGCTTCCTCATTGCCGCCAATCGCCAGCGTGTTGCGGCCAAAGGTGGTCTTGTTCAACAGCAAACCGAACAGCACCATGCAGAAAACCGTCAGCCAGATCGGCGCCGGTAATCCCAGCCAGCTAGCGTATCCCAGCGTGAAAAAGCGCTCGTCTTCAATACCGACCGCTTTACCGTCAGAGATGATGTACGCCAGACCGCGCACAATCTGCATGGTGGCCAGCGTGGTGATCAGGGCGTTGATTTTTAGTTGGGCGATAACAAACCCGTTGAGCAGGCCGAACGCCACTCCCAGCAACAGCCCGGCGCCAACGCCCAACCACAGGCTTTCGCTGACGTTGATCACCACCGCGGTGGTCACGCCGGCGCAGGCGATCACCGAAGCGACCGACAGGTCGAAATCGCCGGAAGCCAGACAAAACAGCATGCCGCAGGCCACCATGCCCGACATGGAAATCGCCAGCCCCAGCCCTTTCATGTTGATGAAGGTGGCGAAATTCGGCACGAATAACATACAGGCCAGGAACAGCACAGCAAACACCACCAACATGCCGTAGTTATCCCAGATGCGGGACAGACTGAGGCCTTGAGATTTGCTGGCGTGGGAAGGAGAACTCACCGTAGACATTTATCGACTCCTTGGCGGTCAGGCAACCGCGGGTTCAGTGGCGGTCGTTTTTAACATCGCCAGACTCAGGACCTTCTGTTCGCTGGCCTCATCGTGCGGCACCTCGCCGGAGATGGCGCCCTCGCGCATTACCACGATGCGGTCCGCCAGCCCCAGCACTTCGGGCAGGTCGCTGGACGCAAACAGCACGGCAATCCCCTGACGGGCCAGTTCATAAATCACGTGGTAAATCTCGTGCTTGGCGCCGACGTCAATGCCGCGGGTCGGTTCATCCAGCATGATCACTTTCATCTCCTCCGACAGCCAGCGGCCGAGAATCGCCTTCTGCTGGTTGCCGCCGGACAGGTTCATGATCAACTGCGTCGGCGACGGCGTTTTGATATTCAGCGCCTGAATATGGTGGTCGGCGTTCTCCTCCTCCCAGGCTTCATTGATGATGAAACCGTTTTTGATATGTTTACGGCGGGCGCTGATATTGATGTTATCCCGCACCGAGTGCACCGGAATAATGCCGTCGGCTTTACGATCTTCCGGGCACAGCATCAGCCCGCGGCGGATCGCATCGCCGGGCGAACGGGCGTGCATCGGCTGCCCATCCAGCCGCACCTCGCCGCTGGTAATGCCGGTGGCGCCGAACAATGCCTTCATCAGTTCGCTGCGTCCGGCGCCCACCAGCCCGAACAGGCCGACAATTTCGCCGCTGCGCACCGACAACGAAATCGGCGACTTCACCCCGACCGCTTTCACCTCATGCAGTTCCAGCCGCGGCTCGCCATGCGGGCGCGGCTGATAACCATAGATATCCCCCAGATTGCGGCCCACCATCGCCTGCACCAGTTGTTCATGGTCAACCTGCTGCATGTCGGCGAAGGTTTTGACATAACGCCCGTCTTTGAACACGGTGATGGCATCGCTGAGAGCAAAGATTTCCTCCATACGGTGCGACACATACAGAATCACCCGCCCTTCACTGCGCAACTCGCGGATCACCCGGAACAGTTGTTCGATTTCCCGCGCCGACAGCGAGCTGGTTGGCTCGTCAAACGCGATAATCTTGGCGTTGCGCGCCAGCGCTTTGGCGATTTCCACCATCTGCCACTGGCCGATGGACAGGTATTTCAGCGGCGTATCCGGGTCGATATCCAACCCCAGATGTTCCAGTTGCAGACGCGATTCATAACGCAGCAACGTACGGTTCACCACCCCGCCCTTGTGCGGCAACTGCCCCAGATAGATGTTCTCCGCCACCGTCATTTCAGGCACCAGATGCAGTTCCTGATAGATGATCGCCACACCGGCGTTCAGCGCGTCCATCGTATTGGCGAAGCGCACCGGCTGCCCTTTAATATGAATTTCTCCCTGTGACGGCGTGTAATTGCCGCTCAAAATTTTCAGCAATGTGGATTTTCCCGCGCCGTTTTCCCCCATCAGTGCATGGATTTGCCCGGCATGGCAGTCGAAACTGATGTCATCCAGCGCCTTGACGCCGGGAAACACTTTGCCAATCCCGCGAAAGGATAAATAAGGTGACTGTACGGTCATTTCAGCATCCTCAATGGTCTGCGCCGTCATTTATGAGGTATGACGGCGCGGCCAGTGTCCGCTCACGCCGGCTAAGGCGGGAGCGGACAAGGGTCATTACATCAGGCCTTTCTTCTGCAGTTCAGTTTTGAAGTTATCGCGGGTGATCAGCACCACATCGGTCACTTCGGTGAATTTCTGCGGCTCGACGCCTTTGGTCACCCAGTCATGCAGCATCTGGATGCTCTTGTAGCCGTGCACGTCCGGGCTTGGCAGCAACGAACCGTAGAAACCGGTCGGCTGCGATTTGGACAGTTCGCTGACCGCGTCCACCCCGTTGATGCCGATACCGATCACGTTGCCCGCCTTGAATCCCTGTCCTTCAGTCGCACGCACGCCGCCCAGCACGGTGTTGTCGTTCATGCCGACCACCAGCCAGTTTTTCACGTTCGGATGCTGCACCAGCAGCGAGTTGGCGGCGTCAAACGCGCCGGGGATATCGTTGGATTTGGTGGGGACCTGATAAATCTGTTTTTCCGGGAATCCGGCCGCCTTCAGCGCATCCATCGACCCGGAAGTACGGCGACGGGCGGTATCCAGCTCGTTGGCGGTGATCGCCATAACGGCCGTTTCCTGCAGTTTCCAGCCGCGTTTCTGCATCTCTTTCCACAACTCCTGCCCCTGACGTTCGCCAATCTTGGTGGCGGCCATCATTACCAGCGGTACCGTGTCCATCGGCTGCCCTTTGGCGTTGACGAACTGGTCGTCGACGGCGATCACTTTCAGGTTATAGCTGCGCGCTTTGGCGACGATGGCCGCGCCCAGTTTCGGGTCAGGGGTACAGATGACAAACCCTTTGGCGCCGCTGGCCGCCAGGCTGTCGATAGCATTGAGGGTTTTTTCGCCATCCGGTACGGCGATCTTGATAACGTCAAATCCCAGGTCTTTACCGGCCTTGTCAGCAAACCGCCATTCGGTCTGGAACCAGGGTTCTTCCGGCTGTTTGACCAGAAAGCCCAGTTTCATGTTTTCCGCGATAGCCGATTGTGACATAACCGCGGCCAGGCCAATTGCTGCCAGAACCTTAGTGAATTTATGCATGGTCTTCTCCGCTCGTTGTTATCTTTAACACGCAGGCAACCGGGGATGCCCTCACGGGTGTAAACGCTCCCGGCAAGATGTTCCTTTTGGGCGCGATGAAAAAACAAAGAGTTATTGTGATTTCATCCTCCGGTTTCCTTCAGACGCGTAAGTTGTAGCTGTTATTTTCATCACGAAGAGAGAGCATTATCACATTCAGAAACTACAGCTGATTCGTACATGGATTCAGCGAATTTAACCAGCCATTAACTTATGACCGCCATCACAAAACCCCTGTCCGTGACAGAAAAATGCATACTTCCAGCCAACCGCTCCTCACGGCGCCAGAACGGCCTGTCTATCGTAAACAGCGTGATCCCTACGATTAACAGGAGCAGCAACGATGAGTGCGGGTGCCATTACTCTTGGTCTTGATTTTGGCAGCGATTCTGTCCGTGCGCTGGCGGTGGATTGCCGCAGCGGGCAGGAGCTGGAAACAGAAGTGGTCTACTATCCGCGCTGGCGCCAGGGACAATATTGTCATCCCGCCAGCAATCAGTTCCGCCACCATCCGCTGGATTACATCGAATCGCTGGAGTTGGCGATCCGCGCGGTAGTGGCGCGGCTCACTCCTGAACAGCGTCGGCAGATAATCGGCATTGGCGTCGACTCCACCGGCTCCACCCCGGCGCCGATTGACGAACAGGGCGACGTGCTGGCATTGCGTCCGGAATTCGCGGACAACCCCAACGCCATGTTTGTGCTGTGGAAAGACCATACCGCGATTGACGAAGCGGAAGCCATCAACCAGCTGTGCCGCAGCGGCCAGTTCCCGGATTACACCCGCTACATCGGCGGGGTGTACTCATCGGAATGGTTCTGGGCCAAAATTCTCCATATCACCCGTGAAGATCCGTCGGTACGTCAGGCAGCGGTGTCCTGGATCGAATTGTGCGACTGGGTGCCCGCCCTGCTCTCCGGCACCACGGCGCCTGACGCCATCCGCCGCGGTCGTTGCAGCGCCGGACACAAATCGCTGTGGCATCCCGACTGGGGCGGCCTGCCGCCAAAAGACTTTTTGCAGGCGCTGGATCCCTGCCTGACGGAAAAACTGCAGTATCCGTTGTTCACCGATACCTGGACTGCCGATCGTCCGGTCGGCGCATTGACGCCGGAATGGGCTCGCCGGTTGGGGTTGTCAGAAAACGTCGTGATATCCGGCGGCGCTTTCGATTGTCATATGGGCGCCGTCGGCGCCGGGGCGCAACCCTATACGCTGGTCAAGGTGATCGGCACTTCAACCTGCGACATCCTGATCGCCGATGCAGATCGGGTGGGCAGCAATACGATCGCCGGGATCTGCGGTCAGGTGGACGGCAGCGTGGTGCCCGGTTTCATCGGGCTGGAAGCCGGTCAATCCGCCTTTGGCGACATGTACGCCTGGTTTGGCCGCGTGCTGGGCTGGCCGCTGCAACTGGCCGCCCGCGAACATCCAGACTGGCAACCGCAACTGGAACAGCTGCAATCCAGCCTGCTGGCGCAGCTGACGCAAGCCTGGGCCGATTCCCCATCGCTCGATCACCTGCCGGTCGTGCTCGACTGGTTTAATGGCCGCCGCACGCCGTTCGCCAACCAACGGCTCAAAGGGGTGATCACCGACCTGAATCTCGGCACCGACGCGCCGGCACTGTTCGGCGGGCTGATCGCCGCCACCGCGTTTGGCGCCCGCGCTATCATGGCCTGCTTCGAGTCTCAGCAGATCCCGGTGGAAAACCTGCTGGCGCTGGGCGGCATCGCCCGGAAATCCACCACCATCATGCAAGTCTGTACCGACGTCATGAACCGCCCGATGCAGATCGTCGCCTCGGATCAATGCTGCGCGCTGGGCGCCGCTATTTTCGCCGCCGTGGCTGCCGGCGTTCACCCGGATATCCCCATCGCCCAGCAGCATATGGCCTGCGGCATCGAACGCACCCTGACGCCTGACCCGAACCGGGTCGCCCGTTATCAACAGCTTTATGAACGCTATCAGCAGTGGTGCCGGCTGGCGGAGCCCGCCTACAGCCCCCGGACCGGGGCAGACCATTGAGAGTTTGCCGAACATCACTTTTACATCCCTTTGGGAACCCAAACAGGAGTCATCATGGAACAATTTAAGCCGCTCGAAGTCTGGTTTGTGATTGGCAGTCAGCATCTGTATGGCCCGGAAGCGCTGCGTCAGGTGAAAGAGAACGCCGAAAAAGTGGTGAATGGCCTTAACCGCGACGCCAACCTGCCGGTGCGGCTGGTACTCAAACCGCTGGTCAAAACCCCGGATGAAATCACCGCGCTGTGCCGCGACGCCAATTATCAGGATAACTGCATCGGGCTGCTGGCCTGGCTGCATACCTTCTCGCCCGCCAAAATGTGGATTGGCGGTCTGAGCATCCTCAACAAACCGCTGCTGCAGTTCCATACCCAGTTCAACGCCGATATCCCCTGGGACACCATGGACATGGATTTCATGAACCTGAACCAGACCGCTCACGGCGGGCGCGAATTCGGTTTTATCGGCGCGCGCATGCGTCAGCCTCATCAGGTGGTGGTCGGCCACTGGCAGGATCGTCACGCCCATGAACGCATCGCCAAATGGATGCGGGTCGCGGCGGCGCTTCAGGAAAGCCGTCAGCTCAAGGTAGCCCGTTTTGGCGATAACATGCGGGAAGTGGCGGTCACCGAAGGCGATAAAGTCGGGGCGCAAATCCAGTTTGGCTACGCGGTCAGCGCCTGGGGGCTGGGAGACCTGGTCGGCGTGGTGGACGATGTCAGCCAGGGCGATGTGAATACGCTGATTGAAGAGTATGAAGCCAGCTACACCCTCAGCGAAGCGCTCAGGCTGCATGGTCCGAAACGGCAAAATCTGCTGGATGCGGCCCGTATCGAGCTCGGCCTGAAACGCTTTCTCGATCAGGGCGGCTTTAAGGCTTTCACCACCAATTTCGAAAACCTCTACGGCCTCAAGCAGCTTCCCGGCGTGGCGGTACAACGTCTGATGCAGCAGGGATACGGTTTCGGCGCCGAAGGCGACTGGAAAACCGCCGCGCTGTTGCGCGTGATGAAGGTCATGGCGCAGGGATTACCCGGCGGCACCTCCTTCATGGAGGATTACACCTACCACTTCGCTCCCGGCAACAATCTGGTGCTCGGCGCCCATATGCTGGAAGTGTGCCCCAGCATCGCCAGCGAGGAAAAACCGCTGCTGGATGCGCAATACCTCGGGATCGGCGGCAAAGCGGATCCGGTGCGATTGATCTTCTCCGCGCCGGCCGGATCGGCGCTGAACGTCAGCGTGATCGATCTGGGCGATCGTTTCCGCCTGCTGGTTAATCAGGTGGATACCGTCGCCCAGCCGCATCCCTTGCCGAAACTGCCGGTCGCCCGCGCGCTCTGGCAGGCGCAGCCATCGCTGGAAACGGCGGCCGAAGCCTGGATTCTGGCGGGCGGCGCTCATCATACCGTGTTTACCCAATCGCTCGATCTCGATTATCTGCGGCTGTACGCCGACCTGCACAACATCGAGTTGACGGTGATTGATCAGGACACCACCCTGCCGGCCCTCAGGGACGGGCTGCGCTGGAACGAGTTGTACTACAAACTGTGCGGACACCGGGCGTAATACCGGCTATCCGTTAACTTGCCTATCGTGACAACGCCTGCCGGCGCCCTGATGCCGGCAGGCGGCGATTTCGGTTATTGCATTCATGTCTGTTCAGCATCCGTCGCTGTACAATCTGTCTCTGTACAATCCGTCGCTGTACATCCAACCTGACAATACGTGATATTCCGAATAATAAAATAAAAATTGTCATTATTACGCGTGAATATCACCGTATTTAAATGAAACAAAAGGTTTCCATAAACACGTAAAATAATAATAACGAAGCCCAAAAATGTGACATAGATCGAGTGGGTTGCGCAAAAAACATCATAAGATGAATAAAATGTTAACCGCCATATTCCAGCCTTTTCCGCTGCTGTATTTTTCAGCGCCCTGTAATTAGTAGGATACGTTAATTAAATCAATGATAAAGCCACGATGTTCGGCATCGGTAAGAAATGAAGTAGATTTATGCTTTTTTATTACGACTGCCTATCATAAGCTGCGTTTTTGAATTCAGTACTGGACAGAATCCCCGAGGCGAATATACTGAATTCCCTTTAAACTCTATTTGATTATTTTACGCAAATGAGTGTTTACGAATATTTATTGAAATTCAGAAAAGTGAGTACATTGGAAAGTCTTGAGAAGTTGTTTGATCATTTGAATTATTCTCTGACTGACAATCACGACATTATCAATATGTATCGGGCTGCCGATCATCGCCGGGCCGAATTAGCCGCTGGCGGAAAACTGTTTGACATCGGGCAAGTACCGAAATCCGTCTGGCACTTTGTGATTTAATGGGGCAGGTGATTGATGGCATAGGTGGTCTGAGGGGTTAGCATGGATGCGCGTGCCGCCGCCGCACGCTATTCCCACCCGCATTTTCCCGCACGTATTTTCTTACCTTTTTTCTTACCTTTATCGCGCCCGATGAGTGCGATTGCCTAATATCCCCACAGAGGGTAAGTTGCCGAATGCCGGACAATGCCCGATAATACGCCGGTTTTATTTTGTAGGCACTGTAATGAGCGAATATGTCTTGCTGTTTGTTGGCACGCTTCTGGTCAACAATTTCGTACTGGTGAAATTCCTGGGCTTATGCCCGTTCATGGGCGTGTCCAAAAAGCTGGAAGCCGCCATCGGCATGGGGTTTGCCACGACATTTGTGATGACGATAGGGTCGGTGTTCTCCTGGCTGGTCAACACCTATGTGCTGCTGCCGTTAAACCTGCTCTACCTACGCACGCTGGCCTTTATCCTGGTTTTTGCCGTTGTGGTGCAATTCACCGAACTGGCGGTGCGGAAAACCAGCCCGGCGCTCTACCGTTTACTGGGCATCTTTCTGCCGCTGATCACCACCAACTGCGCCGTTCTCGGCGTCGCGTTGCTTAGCGTGAATCAATCGCACAACTTTCTGCAATCAACCATCTATGGTTTCAGCGCCGCCGCCGGCTTTTCGCTGGTATTAGTGCTGTTTGCCGCGCTGCGCGAACGCCTTGCCGTAGCCGATGTGCCCGCGCCGTTCCGCGGATCGTCTATCGCCCTGGTAACGGCCGGCCTGATGTCGCTGGCCTTTATGGGCTTTACCGGGCTGGTGAAACTTTGATGATCACAATCTGGATAGCCATAGCAGCGCTCAGCGCGCTGGCGCTGGTGTTCGGGTTAGTCCTGGGCTTTGCCTCGCGCCGCTTTCAGGTGGAAGAAGACCCGGTGGTTGAGCAACTGGACGCCATGCTGCCGCAAAGCCAGTGCGGCCAGTGCGGTTATCCCGGCTGCCGCCCCTACGCCGAGGCGATCGCCCTCAACAACGAACAAATCAACAAATGCGTGCCGGGCGGCGAACCGCTGATGCTGAAGCTGGCGGAGCGGCTGAATGTCGATCCGCAGCCGCTTGACGCCGAGGCGCCGCAAAAACCGGAACCGCTGGTCGCCTGGGTCGACGAAAACAACTGTATCGGCTGCACCAAATGCATCCAGGCCTGCCCGGTGGACGCGATTGTCGGCACCACCCGCGCCGTCCATACCGTCATCCGCGATCTGTGTACCGGCTGCAACCTGTGCGTGCCGCCCTGCCCAACGGATTGTATCGAATTAAGACCTTTAGCCCCGACAACCGCCAGTTGGAAATGGAATCTCGACGCCATTCCGGTGCGCGTTATCCAGGCGGAAAACCGTGTGATCGAAAATCATGTTTAAGCTGTTCGCCGCCTTCAGAAAAGACAGAATCTGGGATTTTTCAGGCGGAATTCATCCCCCGGAAATGAAAACCCAATCCAGTCAGGTACCGCTGCGGCAGGTTCCTATGCCTGACTATTTGATTATCCCGCTCAAGCAGCACCTCGGGCCGGAAGGCGACCTGTGCGTCAAAGCCGGCGATCCGGTGCTGCGGGGACAGCCGCTGACACGCGGTACCGGCCGGATGCTGCCGGTGCACGCGCCGACCTCCGGGACGGTGCACGCCATCCGCCAGCATATGAGCAATCACCCTTCCGGGCTGACCGAGCTCAGCATCATTATCATTCCCGACGGTCAGGACCGCTGGTGCGAACGCCGCTCCTTCGCCGATTACCGTCAGGCAACGCCGTCCGAACTGGTTGAGCATCTGCATCAGGCCGGTATCGCCGGGCTGGGCGGCGCCGGCTTTCCCACCGCCGCTAAACTGCAGGGCGGTCTGCGCGGCATCGACACCCTGATTATCAACGCTGCCGAGTGCGAACCCTATATTACCGCCGACGATCGTCTGATGCAGGAGTGTGCGCAGGAGATCGCGCAAGGGATCGACATCCTCGACCATCTGCTGCAACCGCAACGTATCCTGCTGGGCATTGAAGACAACAAGCCGGAAGCCATCGCGGCGCTGCGTTACGCGTTGGTGGATTACCCTCGTATCCAGATGCGGGTCATCCCCACGAAATACCCATCCGGCGGCGCCAAGCAGTTAACCA
Source organism: Dickeya fangzhongdai (assembly GCF_002812485.1). Classification (NCBI taxonomy): domain Bacteria; kingdom Pseudomonadati; phylum Pseudomonadota; class Gammaproteobacteria; order Enterobacterales; family Pectobacteriaceae; genus Dickeya; species Dickeya fangzhongdai. The sequence continues at coordinate 2,463,511 of NZ_CP025003.1, read as the reverse complement.
AGATCCTGACCGGCAAAGAAGTGCCCTTCGGCAAGCATTCAGCGTCTATCGGCGTATTGATGCAAAACGTCGGCACCGCGTACGCCATCAAACGTTCGGTCATTAACGGCGAGCCGCTGACCGAGCGGGTCGTCACCCTGACCGGCGATGCCTTGCGCCAGCCGGGCAACGTCTGGGCGCGGTTGGGCACGCCAGTGCGTCATCTGCTGCGCCACGCCGGCTACCATGTCACCACCACTCAGCCGATGGTGGTCATGGGCGGGCCGCTGATGGGGTTCACCCTGCCTGCGCTGGACGTACCGATCATCAAGACCAGTAACTGCATTCTGGCCCCCGCCCGCGATGAGATTCAGGCGCAGGAAGAGGAACAGGCCTGCATCCGTTGCGGCAAATGCGCCGATGCCTGCCCGGCCGGGCTGCTACCGCAGCAGCTTTACTGGTTTAGCCGGGGACAAGAGCACGAGAAGGCGCGCCAGCATCATCTGTTTGACTGTATCGAATGCGGCGCCTGCGCGTACGTTTGTCCGAGCAATATCCCGCTGGTGCAGTATTACCGTCAGGAAAAAGCCGAGATTCAGGCGCTGGATCAAGAATCCCGCAAGGCAATAGAAGCCAAAGCGCGCTTTGATGCGCGTCAGGTCCGTCTGGAGCGGGAAAAACAGGCGCGCGAGCTACGCCATAAACAGGCCGCCGCCAGCGTGGCAGCCGCCGACAAAGATGCGGTGATGGCGGCGCTGGAAAGAGTGCGTACCAAACAGGCGACGGCCGTTCAGGCCGAAATCCGCATTGAACCGGGCCAGCAGCCGGATAACAGTGCCGTGATTGCCGCCCGCGAAGCCCGCAAGGCGCAGGCGCGCGAACATCAGGCGGAAAAAACGCTGAACACAGCGGAAGACGACGCGCCGAAAGCCGCCATCGCGGCGGCGATCGCCCGCGTCAAAGCCAGACAGGCCGAGGCGCACGCGCCATCGTCTGTTACCGAAGTCGATTCGGTTGCCGGAACCGAAGAGCTTGCGGCGTTAGACCCACGCAAAGCGGCGGTTGAAGCGGCGATTGCCCGGGTTAAAGCCCGTAAGGCTGTGCAGTCTGGTACCGCAGAAGACGTGACATTGTCACCCCATGCGCCGGCATCAACCACAGTGGAAGCGCTGGAAAGCGCGCTCCCGGCCACACCGGCTGATGCCGCCCCAACCGAGATTATCGACCCGCGTAAAGCCGCCGTCGCCGCTGCCATCGCCCGGGTTAAAGCCCGTAAGGCTGTGCAGTCTGGTACCGCAGAAGACGTGACATTGTCACCCCATGCATCGGTATCAACCACAGTGGAAGCACTGGAGAGCGCGTTCCCGGCCACACCGGCTGACGCCGCCCCAACCGAGATTATCGACCCGCGTAAAGCCGCCGTCGCCGCTGCCATCGCCCGGGTTAGAGCACGCAAGGCCGCCGCATCGCAGGCGTCGCAAGAGGACTAAATGGCTTTCAGAATCGCACCCTCACCGTTTACCCATAACCGCCAGTCCACCCGCAATATGATGCGCTGGGTTCTGGCCGCCTGTGTGCCCGGCATCGCGGCGCAAGCCTGGTTTTTCGGTTACGGCAACCTGATCCAGCTGGCGCTGGCCAGCATCATCGCGCTCTTTACCGAAGCGGCGATATTGTCATTGCGAAAACGACCGGTGCTGGAAACGCTGCAGGACAGTTCCGCGCTGTTGACGGCAGTTCTGCTGGCCATCAGCCTGCCGCCGTTTACGCCCTGGTGGATGGTGGTGTTGGCCACCCTCTTCGCCATTATTATCGCCAAGCAGCTGTACGGCGGACTGGGGCAAAACCCGTTCAATCCGGCAATGATCGGCTACGTGGTGCTGCTGATTTCCTTCCCGGTGCAGATGACCAGTTGGTTGCCGCCGGACGGGCTGCAGGCATCGCCGGTCGGGTTCATGGATGCGCTGACGGCGATCTTCACCGGTCACGGAACGGCGGGTCAGACTATCCAGCAGCTGATTCAGGGGGTGGATGGCGTCAGTCAGGCCACGCCGCTGGACGCATTCAAAACCGGCTTGCGCAGCGGTCATCAACCCGAAGCGTTGCTGCATCAGCCGTTATTTGGCGGCGTGCTGGCCGGGCTGGGCTGGCAATGGATTAATCTGGCTTTTCTGGCCGGCGGCCTGTTTATGCTGTTGCTGCGGGTCATTCACTGGCAGATTCCGTTCAGTTTCCTGCTCGCGTTGTCCGTATGCGCGCTGGCGGGTTGGTACCTGCATCCGGACGTCAGCGCCCCGCCGCTGCTGCACCTGTTTTCCGGCGCGACCATGCTGGGCGCGTTCTTTATCGCCACCGACCCGGTTACCGCCTCCACCACGCCCAGAGGTCGCCTGATTTTCGGCGCGTTGATCGGCGTACTGGTATGGACCATCCGCACCTACGGCGGTTACCCTGATGGCGTGGCTTTCGCCGTGCTGTTGGCCAACATTACCGTGCCGTTGATCGACTATTTCACTAAACCACGCGCTTATGGCCATCGCTAAGGACGGATTATGCTGCTGACCACTATGCGCCGCCATGCCACCACGCTGGCTCTGTTTGCCGCCTTTACCACCGGGTTGACCGCACTGGTTAACTCCCTGACCGAAAAAACCATTTCGCAGCAGGTTATCGCACAGCAGCGCGCGCTGCTGGACCAGGTGATCCCTGTCGATCGCTATAACAACGATCTGCTCAGCGAGTGCTATCTGGTGAGCGACCCGGCGCTGGGCTCCGCTTCGCCACACCGTGTCTACATTGCTCGCCATGACGGCGCACCGGTCGCCGCCGCGCTGGAAAGTACCGCGCCTGACGGTTATTCCGGCGCGATCCATCTGCTGATTGGCGCAGACTTTCATGGTACCGTGCTGGGCACACGGGTCACCGAGCATCATGAGACACCGGGGCTGGGCGACAAGATAGATATCCGTATTTCCGACTGGATAACGCGTTTTACCGGCCAGGCCGTTACAGATTCACAAGATAGCCGCTGGGCGGTGAAAAAAGACGGCGGCCAGTTTGATCAGTTTACCGGCGCCACCATTACCCCGCGCGCGGTGGTCAATGCGGTGAAACGCGGCGCCCTGTTTTTACAAACCTTGCCGCCGCGACTGTCCACCCTGACGCCATGTGGAGATAAACCATGAACCAGACCAAAGAACTGGCCCTGCAGGGACTGTGGAAAAACAACTCGGCACTGGTGCAACTGCTGGGGCTGTGCCCGCTGCTGGCGGTGACCTCCACCGCCACCAACGCGCTCGGACTGGGGCTCGCCACCACGCTGGTGCTGACATGCACCAATATTGCCGTTTCCGCGCTGCGCCGTTGGGTGCCGGACGAAATTCGTATTCCGATTTACGTCTTGCTGATTGCCTCGGTGGTCACCATCGTGCAGATGCTGATCAACGCTTACGCCTACGGTCTGTATCAGTCGCTGGGGATTTTTATCCCGCTGATCGTCACCAACTGTATCGTGATTGGGCGCGCGGAAGCCTTCGCGTCGAAAAATACGGTGATGCTGTCGGCATTGGACGGCCTGTTCATGGGGCTGGGCGCCACCAGCGCGCTGTTTGTGCTGGGCGCGATAAGAGAGATCCTCGGCAATGGCACCCTGTTTGACGGCGCCGACCTACTGCTGGGCAGTTGGGCTCGGGTGTTACGGGTCGAGGTCGTGCATATGGACTCGCCGTTCCTGCTGATGATTTTGCCGCCCGGCGCCTTTATCGGACTGGGAATGATGCTGGCCGCCAAATATATTATCGATGAAAAACGCAAACAGCGCCGTGCCCGTACGGTGCGGCTGTCGCCTCTTAGCTCATCTACGCTGACGGAATAATATGAACAAAGAGAAACGGATTGCCATTCTTAGCCGCCTGCGAGAAAACAACCCGCATCCAACCACCGAACTGAAATTCAACTCGCCGTTTGAACTGCTCATTTCGGTGCTGCTGTCCGCGCAGGCCACCGACGTCAGCGTTAACAAAGCCACGGAAAAGCTCTATCCGGTGGCGAATACGCCGCAGGCGATGCTGGATTTAGGCGTGGACGGCGTGAAGTCGTATATCAAGACCATCGGGCTGTTCAACAGCAAGGCTGAAAACATCATTAAAACCTGCCGCATTTTGCTGGATAAACATCAGGGCCAGGTGCCGGAAGATCGCGCCGCGCTGGAAGCCCTGCCCGGCGTCGGGCGTAAAACCGCCAACGTGGTGCTGAACACCGCCTTTGGCTGGCCAACCATCGCGGTGGATACCCATATCTTCCGCGTTTGCAATCGTACCCGCTTTGCACCGGGCAAAACCGTCGAGCAGGTGGAAGAAAAATTGCTGAAATACGTCCCGGCGGAATTCAAGGTCGACTGTCACCACTGGCTGATCCTGCACGGCCGTTATACCTGCGTCGCCCGCAAGCCGCGCTGCGGCGCCTGCCTGATAGAGGACTTGTGCGAATATAAGGAAAAGGTCGATATCTGACCGACGACGCTGTTATTCCGTAATGACAAGGGCAGGTTTTCACCTGCCCTTGTTGCATCATGTCGCACAGTGAAATGGATTGATTATTTCACCGGCAGCGTAACGTCCTTGAACATGGCTTCGATCTCTTCATTCGAGCGCAGCGAAATCGCCGTATCCACCACATCACGTGTCAGGTGCGGCGCAAAACGATGAATAAAATCGTACATGTAGCTACGCAGGAACGTACTGCGACGAAAACCGATTTTGGTGGTGCTATAACTGAACAGGTTATCGGCGTTGATAGCCACCAGATCCGGATCGCTGGCCGGGTCCACCGCCATATTGGCGATGACGCCGACGCCCAGTCCCAGGCGGACATAGGTTTTGATCACATCGGCATCGGTCGCGGTAAACACGATGCGCGGCGTCAGTCCGGCCCGGTTGAATGCGGTATCCAGTTCGGAACGGCCGGTAAAACCGAAGGTATAGGTGACGATCGGGTAGGCTGCCAGTTCTTCAATGCTGATATCGGTTTTACCCGCCAGCGGATGGTCCGGCTTCACTACCACAGCGCGGTTCCAGTGGTAGCACGGCAGCATGATCAGGTCTTCATACAAATGCAGCGCTTCGGTGGCGATGGCGAAATCCGCTGAGCCTTTGGCCACGGCTTCGGCAATCTGCATCGGCGAGCCTTGATGCATATGCAGCGAAACGCGCGGATAACGCTCGATAAACCCTTTGATCACGTCAGGCAACGCGTAACGCGCCTGAGTGTGCGTGGTGGCGACGTACAGCGAGCCTTTGTCTGGATAAGTGTGCTCGCCTGCCACCGCCTTGATGGCATCGACCTTGGACAGCACCTCACGGGCGATACGAATGATTTCCTGCCCGGCAGGCGTCACCTGGGTCAAATGTTTTCCGCTGCGTGCAAAGATCTGAATACCCAGTTCATCTTCAAGCATCCGAACCTGTTTACTGATCCCCGGCTGGGAGGTGTACAACCCCTCGGCGGTCGAAGAAACGTTCAGATTGTGATTAACAACTTCAACGATATAACGAAGCTGTTGCAGTTTCATAAGTTATCCCATTCCGTAATATGTCATGCGCGGCGGCATCTGTATTGTTGACGTTATCTGCGTTGACAAGGGGGCGACAGCTCAATGCAACGGTATAGATTCTCGCCACTTAAATGCCATTTAATCATAAAAAAATATTTTATATAACCACTTTCTGTATTACTTAGACAGTACTGGTACTGGAAAACGGGTTTTTATTTCCTTTTTTGTTATCGGCTGCCGGCGGATGATATTCATGGTTGATGGATCAAAAAAGCCAGCCTATGCAGGCTGGCTTAACGTAATGTAACCGCAAACAGATGGAAAAAATGCGGTTTTAGTCAATTATCGGCGTAATTAGCGGCTGCTTTCCACCCATTTGCCGTCCACATAAAATGCCGACCATCCGGTAGCTTTGCCCTCTTTTTCAGAGGAAACATACTGCTGTTTGGTTTTGCGGCTGAACCGCACCAGCGTTTTGTTGCCTTCCGGATCGACCACCGGCGCCTCGGCCAGATAGCGTAATTTCTCTGGCAGGCGATCGCGGAAACGCACCAGTTCTTCCACCAGCGGCGCGCGGGTTTCCCGCGATTTCGGGAAGGTATTGGCCGCCAGGAACACGCCCGCTGCGCCATCGCGCAGCACAAAATAGGCGTCGGATTTCTCGCACGGCAGCTCCGGCAACGGCACCGGATCTTCTTTCGGCGGCGCCACTTCCCCGTTACGCAGAATTTTGCGGGTATTGCCGCAGCTTTCGTTGGTACAGGCCATATATTTGCCGAAACGCCCCATTTTCAGGTGCATTTCCGAACCGCACTTCTCGCATTCCACTACCGGGCCGTCATAGCCTTTGAGGCGGAACTCGCCTTGTTCGATCTCATAGCCATCGCAGGACGGGTTGTTGCCGCACACATGCAGTTTGCGCTGATTGTCGATCAGGTAGCTGTCCATCGCCGTGCCGCATTTCGGGCAGCGGCGACGGGCGCGCAGCGCATTGGTTTCCGCCTCGTCGCCTTCCAGCACATTCAACACTTCCGCTTCCGGAATCAGGTTGATGGTGGTTTTGCAGCGTTCTTTGGGCGGCAACGCGTAACCGGAACAGCCGAGGAACACCCCGGTGCTGGCGGTACGGATCCCCATTTTGCGGCCGCAGGTCGGGCAATCAATGCTGGTCAGCACCATCTGGTTCGGCTTCATGCCGCCTTCGTCCGGCTCCAGCTCGGCGGTTTCCAGCTGTTTGCTGAATTCGGCGAAGAATTCATCCAGCACCGCTTTCCACTCGGCCTGGCTGTTCGCCACCAGGTCGAGGCTATTTTCCATACGGGCGGTAAAATCGTAATTCATCAGCTCGCGGAAGTTATCTTCCAGCCGATCGGTCACGATCTCCCCCATCTTCTCGGCGTAGAAACGGCGGTTTTCCACCCGCACATAACCACGATCCTGAATGGTGGAGATGATGGCGGCATACGTGGAAGGACGGCCGATACCGCGCTTTTCCAGCTCCTTGACCAGCGATGCTTCGCTGTAACGCGCTGGCGGTTTGGTAAAGTGCTGACTTGGCAACAGTTTTTCCAGCGACAGGGATTGCCCCACGTCGACGGCCGGCAACGTGCGGTCTTCATCGCCCTTACGCAACGCCGGCATCACCTTGGTCCAGCCGTCGAAGCGCAGAGTGCGCCCTTTGGCACGCAGCTGATAGTCGCCGGCGCTGACCACCAGCGTGGTGGAATCGTATTGGGCCGGCATCATCTGACAGGCCACAAACTGCCGCCAAATCAGTTGATACAGCTTTTGCGCATCCGCTTCCATGTCTTTGAGCTGGTCGGCCAGCACCTTCACATCGGAAGGACGAATGGCTTCGTGCGCTTCCTGCGAGTTTTCCTTGCTGGTGTAAAGGTTGGGCGCTTCCGGCAGATAGCGTTTGCCAAATTCGTCATGGATATAATCACGCGCCATCGCCAGCGCATCCTGACTCAGGTTGGTGGAGTCGGTACGCATGTAAGTGATATGGCCGGCTTCATACAACCGTTGCGCCATCATCATGGTCTTTTTCACGCCGAAGCCCAGACGGGTACTGGCGGCCTGCTGCAGAGTAGAAGTAATAAACGGCGCGCCCGGTTTGCTGCTGGTCGGTTTGTCTTCCCGCTCGGCCACTACATAGCTGGCTTTTTCCAGCAGGCTGACCGCCGCTTGCGTCTGAGCCTGATTCACCGGCCGGAACGGTTTGCCGTTGTGGTGTGTTACCTGCATCTGCAGCGCGATTTCCGGGTTCGCCAGCAAATCGGCGTGCAATTCCCAGTATTCTTCCGGCACAAACGCTTTGATTTCGCGCTCGCGCTCCACCACCAGACGTACCGCCACTGACTGTACGCGACCGGCGGACAGCCCACGGGCAATTTTTTTCCACAGCAGCGGCGATACCATGTAACCCACCACGCGGTCCATGAAACGGCGGGCCTGCTGGGCATTGACACGGTTGATATTCAGTTCGCCCGGATTGTCGAACGCCTGGCGAATAGCGTTTTTGGTGATCTCGTTGAACACCACGCGGCTGAAACGCGTATCGTCGCCACCGATGATTTCCCGCAGGTGCCAGGCAATGGCTTCCCCTTCGCGGTCAAGGTCGGTTGCGAGATAGACGTGCTCGGCGTTCTGCGCCAGCGTTTTCAGTTCCGATACGACTTTTTCCTTGCCGGGCAGAATCTCATACTGAGCCTGCCAGCCGCGATAGGGATCCACCCCCATGCGGTTGACCAGCGCGGTTTTTTCATCTTTCTTGACTGCTTTTTTGGCTTTTTCCCCGTTGGCCTCAGCGCTTTTCTTGCTCGCCGAACCGGAGCCGCTGGTCGGCAAGTCGCGTACATGCCCCACGCTGGATTTCACCACGTAATCATTGCCAAGGTACTTATTAATCGTTTTGGCTTTTGCCGGGGACTCGACGATAACGAGAGCTTTACCCATAATATATTGTTACCTACTGAATTCTTTGAAAAAAGAAGAAATTTTCTCAGTTATTCGCTCTGGCTTTCCAGCCGGCGTAGCCTGAACCATCATGGTTGCGGGAAAATCGTTCTGTTGGTGCGTCGACGGCGCGCCGCACGCACTCACCGCGTCGCAACCCTATGATCATTCAGGATTATTCATTTACTGCACCGCCCTTTGCGGTAACCGGTTCCGTCCCGGCGCAAAGCAATTATTCCGCTTGACGATGCAAAATCCCACACTCTACCTGATAAATAACACCACGCAACCTAATTAGCATGTAAAACCCGTTTTCGCCAATCGTTACTCTCGTGTTTATCGGCAAACAGGCGACTAAAAATCAGTCAGTTTGCGATAAATTCCGTTCAGGCGGTACAATAGCGCCAGCAAAACAAGGGTTATTTGCAGGAGAACAATCCCATGTCTGGTTTTACACACATAAATGAAGAAAAAACGCCAATTGGTCGCGAGGCTCTGCTGCTGGAAGCCAACACACTGATTAAAAACCACGAAGACTACCTGCACGGCATGGTAGCCAATGCGGTAGAACAAAAGAGTGGCGTGCTGGTGTTTCGTGGCGAATACTTTCTCGACAGCGATGGATTGCCGACGCACAAGACCACGGCGGTGTTCAATATGTTCAAACACCTGGCGCACGTTTTGTCGGAAAAATACCAGTTAATCGATTAACACCGGAATCCCGCCGGGCGCTACCTGCTGATGCGGGCCGCTCCCGGCGTACCCTCTGATGCAGAGCAAGGATCACAGCGTGACTCCGCTATTGTGCACTTCGATCATTCTGATTGTCTGAACGCCCTATCCGCCACGCATGCTTCTATTTTATCTCCTCCCAACGATTAGGTTGATATCAGGCCGCCCGCATGATGTTTGGATGGAAAACGCCGTCAGCATGGGCTCATGCATGACTTAAAATAATCAACGAAACTATTTTTTAATAAATATATCCCCCTTGATTTTAAAAAATATCATTTCAAATAGATTAATTTCACAAAACAAAATCAAAACAATTAAAAACAAATTTTTCAATTTATTTACAAACCAAATATCGTTATTTATACTCGCCACCGATGCCACCCAGGCATTAATTAAAAAACATTTACGGAGAGTGTTATGAAAAAGCAATTTGGATTGCCTTTGCTATTGTCACTCGCAGCAATTTTTAGCCACGCTGGCTATTCGCAAACCATCAATACTACCGATGAAGCAGGCCCGCCGGTCGAATTAGGTATGTCGGCGTTTGATTCACTGGAAAACAACAGCCCGCTGTCTGCGGCCAAAGACACATCCCGCGCCTCCACCTCTGGCGCCTTGCGGGCCCCCGCTCCGGCGTTGTCACGGGTCGCCGTGTATGCGGTCGGTTCATCAACCTGCGGCTGGGAATACATGACGTCTGTTGGTCAGTTCTCAACTACCTGTGACCACGGCGGCGCCCAGCTCAGAGTCGTGGTGCAGGAAATTGGTTACGGCAGCAACCCCGTTGCCTGGATGAATGGCGGCGCATTGCCTCGTTCGGCTAATTATCAAAGTGACGCCATTTGTATTGTCGGGAATCAATATACCTTCCCTTGCCCGGCCGGATATACCGTTGTTGGCTGGATGCGTTATTACAATCTGGATGGGACTGATAACGGTCAGTTTAAATTCCAGGACACATCCACCAACGCGCCGAGAAATACATTATTCACACAGATCTATATTAATTAATTCGCCATCTGAACGGCCCGATTCGGGCCGTTCACTCTGAATAAAACACACATTATTAGTGTGTATATTCTGATTTGGAAATAGAAATCGCCCGCACATTGATATAAATGGAATGCGCTATTTCAAGAAACCCCAAAAAATAAAAATCCATAGTCCGCAGCATGCATGGCTATGGATAGGAGTGACGGTAAAAATAGCGTCTTAATGACGGAAGGGTGGGAAATAATCGTGATGGATGGGAACCTGGCGTTCAACAATCAGGTTTAGAGCCTGAGAGATGGAGAGTGGCGATTACATTACAGGAACCGGTTTACCCACCTATCCGGCCGCTAATATGCGTATGGCATTGCTCAGCGCGGACAGGCGGGGGTTTAAACACTAAGGTGAATTACAACTGAGGGTTACTGCCCCGCTGCCACCAGCGCAGCATCAGGCGCTCCAGAGCATCGCCGGTGCTGCCGGTAAGGCGGTCCAATAGACGTTTGCGGCGGGTATAGCGCACGGCCAGCACTTCGTGGTTTTCCATTTCCGCGATCAGCAGATCGTCGCTGGTGCCGATAGCATCCACCAGCCCCATCGCTCTGGCCTGCGTGCCGAACCAGTGCTCGCCGGTAGCAACCGACTCAATATCCAGCGACGGGCGCATCTCGCTGACAAACTGTTTGAACAGCAGGTGCGTTTCATTCAATTCCTCGCGAAACTTCTCCCGGCCTTCTTCGGTATTTTCGCCGAACAACGTCAGGGTACGTTTGTACTGACCCGCAGTATGCAGTTCCACATCGATATCTTTGCTTTTCAGCAGCCGGTTGAAGTTGGGGATTTGCGCCACCACGCCAATCGACCCGACAATGGCGAACGGCGCCGCCACAATGCGATCCGCTACGCACGCCATCATATAGCCGCCGCTGGCCGCCACCTTGTCTACCGCCACCGTCAGGCGGATGCCGCGCTGACGAAACCGCTGCAGTTGCGAAGCCGCCAGCCCGTAGCCGTGCACCACACCGCCGGGGCTTTCCAGACGCAACAACACTTCATCCTCCGGCCGGGCCACCGCCAGCACTGCGGACACTTCTTCACGCAGCGAACTCACCTCACCGGCATCCATGCTGCCGTTAAAATCGAGCACATACAAACACGAACGAGCGGATTTCTCTTCCCCCCGTTTGGCGCGTTTCTTCTCTTGTTTGGCGGTTTCCTTTTCTTCTTTCTTCTGCTTTTTCTCCAGCAGGCTGCGCGCGGTATCGCTCATGGCGGCGGACTGCATCTCCTGCCGCATTTCGCGGTATTGTTCGCCCAGATTAATCACCTGCAGTTCGCCCTTTCGATGGCGTTTACGCTGCGTCATACCGACTGTCAGCACCACCAATGCGCCGATGGCGACGACAAGGGTGACGACTTTTGCCAGGAATAAACCATACTGAGAAAGTAATTCCACAAATACCGCCTTCATTGACCAATGTGATATATGACGTTGATTCTTCAACAACCATTACGGTTCCAGCGCGGCGCGCCGAACTTCTAACCTAACGTATGACGGACGCAATGGCGATGATCTTCATACATAAATCGTACTTTCCGCTGCTTTTTACCGCACAAACTGTGAGAAAACCGGACCTTCTGATTGAAAACACCTATTGTTTCAGGCATAAAACACCCATTATGGCTTTTTCGGAAACACCTCATCATCCCCGGATGATGACAGCCAGAGGACACCGTTTTGCATTACCAACCCAAGCATGACCTGCTGCAACACCGTATCATTCTGGTCACCGGCGCCGGTGACGGCATTGGCCGCGAAGCGGCGCTGACCTACGCGCGCCACGGTGCGAAACTGGTGTTGCTGGGGCGCACAGAGAGCAAACTGCAGGAGGTGGAACAACAGATCCTGCAGGAATGCGGCGTCCACAGTTATCTGATTCCCTGCGATATGCTGACCGCCAGCCATCATGATTTCATACAGATCGCCGGGCAGCTCGGCCAGGCGCTGCCGCGGCTGGACGGCGTATTGCATAATGCCGGTCTGCTGGGTGACGTCGTGCCGATGGAAGAACAATCCGCCACCGTCTGGCATCAGGTGATGCAAGTCAACGTTAACGCGACCTTTATGCTGACGCAGGCGCTGTTGCCGTTGTTGCTGAAATCAGCCAGTCCGTCGCTGATTTTCACCAGCTCCAGCGTCGGCCGTCAGGGGCGCGCCAACTGGGGCGCCTACTCGGTATCCAAATTCGCCACCGAAGGCATGATGCAGGTACTGGCCGAGGAATACCGCAACCGCAACCTAAGGGTCAACTGCATCAATCCGGGCGGTACCCGCACGTCAATGCGTGCCGCCGCGTTTCCCGATGAAGATCCGAATAAACTCAAAACCCCGGCCGACATCATGCCGCTTTACCTGTATTTAATGGGGGATGACAGCCGTCGCAAAACCGGCATGAGTTTCGATGCCCAACCCGGCCGCAAGCCCGGCCTGGCCGAGTGATTAAGCAAAGGATACCGACGCATGAGCGACGATCGCCATCAGCAACGACAGCAACGGCTGAAGGAAAAAGTAGACGCCCGCATCGCCGCCGCCACTGACGTGCGCGGCATAGTGATGGTGTTTACCGGCAACGGCAAAGGCAAGACCACCGCAGCCTTCGGCACCGTAACCCGGGCGGTGGGCCACGGTCTGAAAGCCGGCGTGATCCAGTTCATCAAAGGCGAATGGCCAAACGGCGAGAAAAATCTGCTGCAACAGCACGGGGTGGAATTTCAGGTGATGGCGACCGGTTTTACCTGGGAAACCCAAAATCGTCAGACCGACACCGATGCGGCCAGAGGTGTCTGGCAGCATGGATTACGTATGCTGGCGGATGACTCGCTCGATCTGGTGGTGCTCGACGAGTTGACCTACATGATCAGCTACGACTATTTACCGCTGGATGACGTGATTACCGCCCTGCAACAGCGCCCGGCGCACCAGAGCGTTATCATTACCGGCCGCGGCTGCCATCGTGATGTACTGGAACTGGCGGATACGGTGACGGAAATGCGCCCTGTGAAGCACGCCTTTGATGCCGGCATTCAGGCTCAGCAAGGTATTGACTGGTAGGATAAAACAGGACGACGCTGCACCAGCGGCGCAGCGTTAAACAGACGGGTTAACCGTTACGCTTCGGCGCGCTACGGCGGCCGGCGGCCGGGCGGTTACTGACGCCCACCTGGCTGTGACGTTTCACCGCACGGCGGATCTGATTGGCTTTCACCCGGCGCCGCTCACGCTCCACCGGCAATTTGCTGACCGTTTCCGGCGTCAGTTGCACCAGTTCACGCAGGTAGTTGACGTCGGTCAGGCCCATCTCCATCCAGCCGCCGCGCGGCAATCCTTTCGGCAACTGAATGTCGCCGTAGCGCACGCGAATCAGCCGGCTAACCTGCACGTCGACCGCTTCCCACAAACGACGCACTTCGCGGTTGCGGCCTTCGGTCAGGGTCACGTTGTACCACTGGTTCAACCCTTCGCCCCCCTGATAGCGGATCGAGCGGAACGCCGCCGGACCGTCTTCCAGTTGTACGCCTTTACTCAGTTGACGAATTTTGTCATCGCCCACTTCGCCGAACACGCGCACGGCATACTCACGTTCCACTTCACGGCTGGGGTGCATCAGGCGATTCGCCAGCTCGCCGTCAGTCGTGAACAGCAACAGGCCGGAGGTATTCACATCCAGACGCCCTACCGCTACCCAGCGGTATCCCTGAATTCGCGGCAGACGGTCAAATACCGTTGGCCGCCCTTCCGGGTCGCTGCGGGTACAGAGTTCCCCTTCCGGCTTGTAATACATCAGCACACGGCACACGGCTTCTTCGGTTTCGCGCACCGACACCACATGCCCGTCAATACGAATTTTGGTCGCCCGGGTAACCTCAACGCGGTCCCCCAGCGTGGCAATCTTGCCGTCAACGCTAATGCGCCCGGCTTCAATCATACTTTCAATTTCGCGGCGTGAACCGTGCCCTGCACGCGCCAGCACTTTCTGTAGCTTTTCGCTCATTGAGCAACCTCTGTGTCGCCTTCACAGGCGTCGGGGGGAATGTCATGATGACCAGAAATCGCGTTAACTCATGAAAAATAAAGAGTTAACGCATATTTTCGCGATTATACCCTGATTTGTGCCGTTTGTATGCCAAATGTTAGCGGCCATGAATACGCGTTGGGAAACGCCATTACGGCGTTTCTGCGTTACAGAAATGGCGTCACATCGCCGGTGCCTTCGCGCACCACCACCGGCACGGATTCGGTCAGATCGATAACCGTAGTGGGCTGTTGCCCCAGAAAACCGCCGTGAATGACCAAATCCACCCGTTTGCCCAGTTGTTCCTGAATTTCTTCCGGATCGGACTCGGCGAAATCGTTGCCCGGCAACATCAGCGTGGTCGACATCAGCGGCTCATTCAACGCCGCCAGCAATTCCAGCGCAATCGGATTGGACGGCACGCGCATGCCGATGGTTTTGCGTTTCTCATTCATCAGGCGACGCGGCACTTCCTTAGTCGCTTTGAGAATGAAGGTGTAATTGCCGGGGGTATTATTCTTGATCAACCGGAACGCGGCGTTATCCACATAGGCGTAAGAAGATAACTCCGACAGATCGCGGCACATCAGGGTGAAGTTATGGTTCTGATCCAGATCACGAATGCGGCAGATGCGCTCCATCGCCGCTTTATCCTCCAGCATGCACCCTAGCGCGTACCCTGAATCGGTGGGGTACACAATTACCCCGCTTTTGTGCAGGATTTCCACCGTCTGGTTGATCAGCCGCGGTTGCGGGTTCTGCGGGTGAATATAGAAAAACTGACTCATGCTACGTCCTCTGCCTTCTGAAAACGTACACCCCGTCAGGCGACACCGCCATAACGGGTTGAACGAATGCTGTCGTGATATCTGGGGTTTAATCGGCCAACGCCGGATGTTGCCAGACCGGATCCACGCCGGCGGGCAGCCACAATTTTCGTCCCAGTTCTATCCAGGCGCAGGGCTGATGAAAATCCGAACCCTGCGACCCCAGCAAATGGTAATCCTGCGCATAACGCGCCAAATGCGAACGCTCGTCCGGCGCCTGTTGACACTGGGCTATTTCCATCGCTTCTCCGCCGCACCCGGCAAAATGCCCGATCAACCGTTTCAGCCACTTGGCGGTCAGGTCATAACGGCCGGGATGCGCCAGCACCGCGACCCCGCCCGACTGGCGGATAGCGTCCACGGCTTGCTGTATTGTACACCACTGCGGCGGCACATAACCGGTTTTCCCTTTAGCCAGGTACTTTTTGAACACCTGCGCCACCGTGGCGGCTTTCCCTAATTCCACCAGATAACGCGCGAAATGCCCGCGCGTTATCATGCCGCCTTCCGCCAGCCGGGACGCCCCCGCCAGCGCATCCGGAATCAGCGCCTTTTCCAGCCGCTGCGCAATCTGCACGGCCCGCTGCTCGCGGTACTGCACCTGCTGTTGCAGTAATGACGTCAGCGCCGGATGTCGGCAATCCAGCCCCAGCCCGACGATATGGATCTCATGGTTTTCCCACACGGTGGAAATCTCGACGCCGGAAATCAACCGCAACGGCAGCGCCTGCTGCTGAATAGCGGTCTGCGCCTCATCCAGCGCCGCGGTAGTGTCGTGATCGGTGATCGCCAGCACGCTGACGCGCATGCTCACCGCGCGCTGCACCAGCTCGGTTGGCGTCAGCAAACCGTCGGAAGCCGTGGTGTGGCTGTGCAGATCATACAGGGGAAACGTCGGTGATACCGGCAACTCGTCTGGCACGTCAGGTGTCTCTCTGTTCAGGGAATTTCAGGCGGCATGATGCCACCAACCTCGCTAAAAAGGAAAAAAGATCGGTGGGCCCGATGTGGGTTGTCGGCCAGCCATCTACAGCCGGACATCTCCCCGAAAAAATCGTGTGAAATGTTATTGACTTCCCTTTTCCGTTCCAGTTAACTAGTACACAAGTTCAAACGTAGCGATAAATGAGGACAATGGCGATGACGGTAATGACCCTAACCCTGAAAAATCATGCTGGTTGGTGGCGCTTCTCCCTGTTGCGGGCGAAGTGATGACGCATAGCCATTATCTGACATGCATATCCTGAAGCCCGCTGATTAGCGGGTTTTTTTATGGACAAAATACGAGTAGACATCATGCAAATACCACAACCTGAACTTGAGCTGCTGCGCGTCGGTGCCGAATACCGCAACGACCCCAGCGCGATGTTCCACCAGCTGTGCGGCGCCCGCCCGGCAACCCTGCTGCTGGAGTCGGCGGAAATCGACAGCAAACAGAATCTGCAAAGCCTGCTTATCGTCGACAGCGCCCTGCGTATTACCGCCCTCGGACCACAGGTGTCGATTCAGGCGCTGACCGCCAACGGCGCGTCGCTGTTGCCGCTGTTGGATAACGCACTGCCTGCTGATGTCATCGTCGATGCGCGCCCGAACAGCCGCGAACTGACCTTCCCGACCATCGATATCATGCAGGACGAAGACGCGCGTCTGCGCTCCCTGTCGGTATTTGACGCGCTGCGCCAACTGCTGGCGCTGGTGGCATGCCCGGAGCATGAACGCGAGGCCATGTTCTTCGGCGGGCTGTTCGCCTACGATCTGGTGGCGGGTTTCGAAAGTCTGCCGCCGCTCAGCCAACAACAACGTTGCCCGGATTACTGCTTCTACCTGGCCGAAACCCTGCTGGTGGTGGACCATCAACAACGCGCTACCCATCTGCAGGCCAGCCTGTTTACCCCTAACGCCGCGGAACGTCAGCGCCTGCAACAGCGTCTGGAACAGTTGCAGCATCAGTTGCGCCAGCCGGCCCCGGCGTTGCCGTGCCAGACGGTGGACACCATGACGCTGGCCTGTAACCAGAGCGATGAAGATTACGGCGCCGTGGTCAGCCAGATGCAGCAGGCGATCCGCATCGGCGAAATTTTCCAGGTGGTGCCGTCCCGCCGCTTCTCGCTGCCGTGCCCGTCGCCGCTGGCCGCCTACCAGACCCTGAAAGACAACAACCCCAGTCCTTACATGTTCTACATGCAGGATCAGGATTTCACCCTGTTCGGCGCGTCGCCGGAAAGTTCGCTCAAATACGACGCCGCCAGCCGCCAGATCGAAATCTATCCCATCGCCGGCACTCGCCCGCGCGGCCGCCACGCCGACGGCTCGCTGGACCGGGATCTGGACAGCCGTATCGAGCTGGAAATGCGTACCGATCATAAAGAACTGGCCGAACACCTGATGCTGGTGGACCTGGCCCGCAACGATCTGGCGCGAATCTGCGAACCCGGCAGCCGCTATGTGGCGGACCTGACCAAAGTAGACCGCTATTCGTTCGTGATGCATCTGGTGTCCCGCGTGGTCGGCACCCTGCGCGCGGATCTGGACGTGCTGCACGCCTACCGCGCCTGCATGAACATGGGCACGTTGAGCGGCGCCCCCAAAGTACGCGCCATGCAGCTGATCGCGGAAAGCGAGAAAACCCGCCGCGGCAGTTACGGCGGCGCAGTGGGCTACTTCACCGCCCGCGGCGACCTCGACACCTGCATCGTGATCCGCTCCGCTTACGTGGAAGACGGCATCGCCACCGTGCAGGCCGGCGCCGGCGTAGTGCTGGATTCCCACCCGCAGGCTGAGGCCGATGAAACCCGTAACAAAGCCCGCGCGGTTCTGCGCGCGATTGCCAGTGCGCATCATGCCCGGGAGGTGTTCTGATGGCCGATATCCTGTTGCTCGATAATATCGACTCTTTTACCTATAACCTGGTCGACCAGTTGCGCGCCAGCGACCATAACGTAGTGGTGTACCGCAATCAACTGCCTGCCGATGTCATTATCGACCGACTGCAGCAGATGGAAAAACCGGTGCTGATGCTCTCGCCCGGCCCCGGAACGCCGTCTGAAGCCGGCTGCATGCCGGCACTGCTGCAACGCCTGCGCGGTCAGTTGCCGATCATCGGCATCTGTCTGGGCCATCAGGCTATCGTTGAAGCCTACGGCGGTCATGTCGGTCAGGCCGGTGAAATTCTGCATGGCAAAGCCTCCAGCATTGAGCACGACGGTCAGGCGATGTTCAACGGCCTACCCAACCCGCTGCCGGTGGCGCGTTACCACTCGCTGGTTGGCAGCGACATCCCGGCCGAACTGGTGATTAACGCCAGTTTTAACGGCATGGTGATGGCGGTGCGCCATGACGAGCATCGCGTTTGCGGTTTCCAGTTCCACCCGGAATCCATCCTCACCACTCACGGTGCTCGTCTGCTGAACCAGACGCTGGACTGGGCACTGGCCTGATTTGACGGAGACACCACTGATGCAACCGATTCTTGAAAAACTGTACCGCGCCGACATCCTGAGTCAGGCAGAAAGCCGGCAGCTGTTTGCCGCCATCATTCAGGGTGAACTTGATCCGACGCAACTGGCTGCGGCGCTGATCAGCATGAAGGTACGCGGCGAGCACCCGGATGAAATCGCCGGGGCCGCCACCGCGCTGCTGGCCGACGCCAAGCCGTTCCCGCGCCCGGACTACCTGTTCGCGGACATCGTCGGCACCGGCGGCGACGGCACCAACAGCATCAACATCTCCACCGCCAGCGCGTTTGTGGCCGCCGCCTGTGGGCTAAAGGTCGCCAAGCACGGCAACCGCAGCGTCTCCAGCCGTTCCGGCTCGTCGGATTTGCTGTCGGCGTTCGGCATCAAGCTCGATATGTCGGCTGAGGTATCGCGTCAGGCGCTGGACGATCTGGGGGTATGCTTTCTCTTTGCGCCGCAATACCACACCGGTTTCCGTCACGCGATGCCGGTGCGCCAGCAGTTGAAAACCCGTACCGTGTTCAACGTGCTGGGGCCGCTGATCAACCCGGCCCGCCCGCCGTTGGCGCTGATCGGCGTCTACCGGCCGGAACTGGTACGGCCAATCGCCGAAACTCTGAAAGTGCTGGGATACCAGCGCGCGGCCGTGGTGCACGGCGGCGGTATGGATGAAGTCGCCATTCATGCGCCGACACAGGTTGCCGAACTGCGTGACGGTCAGGTGGAAACCTACCAGCTGACGCCTCATGATTTCGGGCTGGACTCCTTCGCACTGGATGATTTGCTGGGCGGCACGCCGGAAGAAAACCGTGATATTCTGGCTCGATTGCTTCAGGGTAAGGGCCAACCGGCGCACGACGCGGCTGTCGCGGCCAATGTGGCGCTGTTGCTGAAATTGTTCGGACAGGAAGATCTGCGGCAGAATGCCCGACAGGCGCTGGACGTGATTCACAGCGGTCAGGCTTACCAGCGCGTGCTGGAACTGGCAGCCAGAGGATGATGAAGAAAATGCAGGAAACCGTATTAACCAAAATTGTGCGCGACAAAGCGCAGTGGATCGCCGAACGGCAGCAACGACAGCCGCTCGACAGCTTTCAGTCACAGGTAACGCCCAGTTCGCGCCACTTCTATCAGTCGCTGAAACAGGCCAATCCGGCGTTTATTCTGGAGTGCAAAAAAGCCTCGCCCTCCAAGGGGTTGATTCGCGCCGATTTCGACCCGGTCGCAATTGCGCGAGTTTATCAGGATTACGCGTCCGCCATTTCGGTACTGACCGACGAGAAGTATTTCCAGGGCGATTTTGCTTTTCTGACCCAGGTCAGCGCGGCGGTTGCTCAGCCGGTGCTGTGCAAGGACTTCATTATCGACCCGTACCAGATCTATCTGGCCCGTTACTATCAGGCCGACGCGATTCTGCTGATGCTGTCGGTACTGGATGATGAACAGTATCGCCGGCTGGCGCAGGTAGCGCACAGCCTGAATATGGGCATCCTGACGGAAGTCAGCAATGAAGCCGAACTGGAACGCGCTATTGCGCTGGAAGCGCGCGTGGTCGGCATCAACAACCGCGACCTGCGCGACCTCTCTATCGACCTTAACCGTACCCGCACGCTGGCGCCGCGTCTGCCTGCCGGCGTGACGGTAATCAGCGAATCCGGCATCAGCCGTCATGCCCATATTCAGGAACTGAGCCAGTACGCCAATGGTTTTCTGATCGGCAGTTCGCTAATGGAAGAAGACGACCTGACGCTGGCGGTACGCCGGGTCATCCTCGGGGAAAACAAAGTGTGCGGGTTGACCCGGCCCGACGATGCCGCCGCGGCCTTTCAGGCGGGCGCGGTGTACGGCGGGTTGATTTTTGTCGCCAGCTCCCCGCGCTGCGTGACAACGTCACAGGCTCGTGCCGTGATGGCGGGCGCTCCCTTGCGTTATGTCGGGGTATTCCGTGATGCGCCGCTGGCCGACATCGTGGCAACCGCATCGTCGCTCCAACTGACGGCCGTACAGTTGCACGGCAGCGAAGACGAAACCGCCATCGCCGCCTTACGTGAACAACTGCCCGCTACCTGCCAGATCTGGAAAGCGCAAAGCGTCGGCGACGTACTGCCCCCGCTGGCGCTGGCGCAGGTTGACCGGGTGCTGCTCGACAACGGTCAGGGCGGCAGCGGTCAGTCGTTCGACTGGTCATTGCTGCAGGGTCAATCGCTGCAGCAGGTGCTGCTGGCCGGCGGACTCGGCCCGGACAACGTGGCGCAGGCCGCGACACTCGGCGCCGCCGGGCTGGATTTCAACTCTGGCGTAGAGTCGCAACCCGGCATCAAAGATCCGCAGAAAATCGCGGCGGTATTCCGGACGCTGCGTACGGCGCAACCCCGCCGTACCTCTCATGAATAACAAGATACAGGCTGATTATGACGTTACTTAATCCTTATTTTGGTGAATTTGGTGGTCAGTACGTACCACAGATCCTGATGCCGGCTCTGCGCCAGTTGGAAGAGGCATTTGTCAGCGCGCAGCGTGACCCGGCGTTCCAGGCTGAGTTCAGCGACCTGCTGAAGAACTACGCCGGGCGGCCGACAGCGCTGACCCTGTGTAAAAACCTGACCGCAGGCACCCGAACCAAACTCTATCTGAAACGCGAAGACCTGCTGCACGGCGGCGCGCACAAGACCAATCAGGTACTGGGGCAAGCGCTGCTGGCGAAGCGTATGGGTAAAACCGAAATCATCGCCGAAACCGGCGCCGGCCAACATGGCGTCGCCACCGCGCTAGCCTGCGCCCTGCTGGGGTTGAAATGCCGCGTCTACATGGGCGCCAAGGACGTAGAGCGCCAGTCGCCGAACGTGTTCCGTATGCGATTGATGGGCGCAGAAGTCATTCCGGTGCACAGCGGCTCCGCCACCCTGAAAGACGCCTGCAACGAAGCGCTACGCGACTGGTCCGGCAGCTATGAGACCGCTCATTACCTGCTGGGGACTGCCGCCGGTCCACACCCTTACCCCACCATCGTGCGGGAATTTCAGCGCATGATCGGGGAAGAAACCAAAGCCCAGGTGAAAGAAAAAGAAGGTCGTCTGCCGGATGCGGTGCTGGCCTGCGTCGGCGGCGGTTCCAACGCCATCGGCATGTTTGCTGATTTCATTGACGAGCCGTCCGTGCGTTTGATCGGCGTGGAGCCGGCAGGTCTGGGTATCGAAACCGGGCAGCACGGCGCACCGCTGAAACATGGCCGCGTCGGTATCTACTTCGGTATGAAATCACCGATGATGCAGACCGAAGACGGTCAAATCGAAGAGTCGTACTCTATTTCGGCCGGTCTGGACTTCCCCTCCGTCGGGCCGCAGCACGCGCACCTGAACAGCATCGGGCGGGCGGATTATGTGTCGATCACCGACGATGAAGCGTTGAACGCATTCCGGGAATTGTCGCGTCACGAAGGGATTATCCCGGCGCTGGAATCCTCCCATGCGCTGGCCCACGCGCTGAAAATGATCAAAGCGGAACCGGAAAAAGAGCAAATTCTGGTGGTCAACCTGTCCGGCCGTGGCGATAAAGACATTTTTACGGTTCACGACATTCTGAAATCCCGGGGAGAGATTTGATGGAACGCTACCACGCTTTGTTTAAACGACTGTCGGAAAAACAGGAAGGGGCGTTTGTGCCGTTTGTTACGCTGGGCGACCCTTCCCCCGAGCTTTCGCTGCGCATTATCGATACGCTGGTGGCCGCGGGTGCAGACGCGCTGGAATTGGGGATCCCGTTCTCCGATCCGCTGGCGGATGGCCCGACCATTCAGAACGCCACGCTGCGCGCGTTCGCCGCCGGCGTGACCCCGGCCCACTGTTTTGAAATGCTGGCGACCATCCGCCAGAAATACCCTGACCTGCCGATCGGCTTGTTGATGTACGCCAACCTGGTGTTCAGCAATGGTATCGACGCTTTTTATCAGCGTTGCGCCGAAACCGGCGTTGACTCGGTGTTGGTAGCCGACGTACCGCTGGAAGAATCCGCGCCGTTTCGCACTGCGGCGATGAAGCATGGCGTCGCGCCAATCTTCATCTGCCCGCCGAATGCGAATGACGACCTGCTGCGTGAAGTGTCATCCTTCGGCCGCGGCTATACTTACCTGCTCTCCCGGGCCGGCGTAACTGGCGCAGAAACCCGCGCCCAACTGCCGCTGCACCATCTGCTGGAAAAACTGCAGGAATACCATGCGGCTCCGCCGCTGCTGGGTTTTGGCATTTCCGAACCGGCTCAGGTGCAAAAAGCGCTGGAATCCGGTGCCGCCGGCGCCATCTCTGGTTCCGCGATTGTCAAAATCATCGAGCAATACCATTCCCAGCCGGATGAGATGCTCGCAAAACTGACCGATTTTGTCCGCGGCATGAAAGCCGCCACCCGCGCACGTTAATCCCGCCAGACCTTCCCGCCATAGCCTGTTTTCCCGGCTATGGCGTTTTATTGTTCTTATCCTTATCAAATGTTCCTGCCAACCACCGCTGAGGCTCGTGGATAGCCCCGGCACGTTTACGCTATGCGCGTGGCTCAGCGTACAACATGACAATCTGGCGTCACGTCACAAAATGACAAACATACTCATAATTATGAATTTATTAAGAAGAAGTAAAAAAAGTTAAAAGTGCCAAAAATCAGAAACCAAAGACACAGAGTCAACAAGTTAAACGGTTTCCAAATATTAATTTTGTAAAAATAGATATCAAATAAATTCAAAAAATGAAATATTGTATTTGGTTTTATTGAAACGCCTTTTTATTTCTGTAGACATAGATTCATTGCTATGTAAATAGACGCCCATCACACAAGTAAAATGGCTTTTCATTTTTTTGAGTTTGCCGTTCTGGATCACACATTTGTAAGCAGAGATAAATAAAAATCGGTTCCGTGCTGCGCTATGTCCGCAGCACAACACTAATAAGAATGATCTCTGAGAGGGTTATAGCGATGAAATTTAAAATTCTGACAGTGATGGTTGCATCTTTGGTAAGCATGAGTTCAATGGCGGTCACATTCGATTATCGCCATGAAATGAAAGATACCCAAAATGCAAATCACCAGGATCGTCTGCTGATTTCGCACCGTTTTGAGAATGGCTTCGGTTTGTCTTCCGAAGTGAAATGGAAACAATCCGGCAATGACTCCACGCCAAACAAACCTTATAACGAACAGGTTAGCAACGGCACTGAAGTCACTGCCAGCTATCTTTATAAATTCAATAAGATGTTTAATGCAGAAGCTGGTTTCAATCTGGTTTCCGACAATACGGGTAACAAATACCGTCCTTATATCAAAGGTGGCGTAAACTTTACCGATAGCCTTTACTATACCCTGCGTTACCGCCCTTTCTACCAGCGTTATAGCAGCACCATTAATGCTTATGACCGAAATGGTAACCCTGCTGAAGCCACTAATATGAAAGGCTATACCATTACCAGCGTGCTGGGTTATAAGTTTCTGGACAACTTCACCGTTGAATACGAGCTGGAATACAACAAAAATACCAAAGCAGGTAGCTTTGGTTACATTTACGACAATGATAACGACAACCTCACTCATGATGTGAAGCTGGCTTACAAGATTGACAAAAACTGGACCCCGTATATTCAGGTTGCCAATGTTGAAGGCCCATCCAAGACGACTGACGAACGTCAGACCCGTTACCGCGTCGGTGTTCAGTACAACTTCTAATACCGTCCCGGTTATCACCTGACGTAAAAAAGGCGGAACTCCGGTTCCGCCTTCTCTTTTTGTTTTCTACTTCGCTTATCAGAATTTATAACCGAAGCCAAACATAAATACCCAGGGATCCAGACGAGTTTTGATACTCTGATCCTGGCCGGCTGCCTTGAATTTCACGGTGGTGTCGATATCCATCCACCATACCGACATATTCAACAGCCAGTTTTTATTCAGGTTGTAATCCAGACCGGCCTGCGCGGCAACGCCCCAGGAGTTTTTCAGGCTCAGGTCGCTCAACCCGGCGTATTTACCCGTCTGGTTAAATTTCTCGTCAAAGAACATGGTGTAGTTCAGACCGACACCCAGATAAGGGCGCAGCTTGTCCGTACTCTGCCCAAAATAATACTGCGCCATCAGCGTCGGCGGCAGGTGTTTAACTTCGGCGATCGGCCCAACATTGCCTACGCCGACCTTGTGCTGGAACGGCGTCGCAGCCAGCAGTTCCACGCCGATATTATCCGTCACCATGTAGCCAAGGGTCAGTCCCAGTTGGGTATTGTTATCCACGTTGAATGAACCCAACCCCAACACATTGTCCGAGCTTTCAACCGGGCGTACCGTTGCCGTTCCAGTACGAACAATCACATCGCCAGCCTGATGAGCTTGCGCCAATGCCGGCATCAACGCGGCAGCCATCATCAATAAAGAAACCTTCTTCATTATCCACTCCATTTGTAAGGTTAATATCCGGGCGAACTATACCCACTAAGGGGTATTTTTGTTTGAAGCCAGATCACATCCTGGCAGGATTTTTGCGACATTATGTCATCAATCAAAACACCCCAAGTCTCTAAAAAACAAAGAATTGATCCAAATCAAAAAGCACAGAAAAGACCAATTTTGCATCAGTACAAAAAAGGAGCTGCGCGACCCGGTATTCGGGCGTAAATTCTTCTGTTCACCTGAGATTCAACACGATTGAGGCCGGTGGATAATCAACCATGAGCGATAACGTCAACCCTTGTATGGAATGCGGTGCTTGCTGCGGTTACTTTCGAGTGTCTTTTTATTGGTCGGAAGCTGATGACGGCGGCGGAAGCGTTCCCGCCTCGCTGACGGAACCGGTAACGCCATTTCTGCGCTGTATGGCCGGCACCAACAGCAAACCGATTCGCTGTTGCGCACTGGAAGGCGAAATCGGTGAGTCGGTCAGTTGCCGTATCTATGCCCAACGGCCCACGCCTTGCCATGAATTTGCGCCATCGGGAGAAAATGGTCAGCGCAATGACGCCTGCGATCGGGCTCGCGCGGCCTATGGCCTGCCGCCGCTGGTTCCAGCCAGATTGCCGCTGCCGTGTGCATGAATCAGAATAAAAAGCAGAACGTCACGCCGGGGTGCCACGAAACAGCTGAACGGGTTACAATAGCCGGATAATATTTTTTGCTAAAAGCCCTATTGCTAACCTTTGCCAAGGAGTTTTCATGCCTATCACGGCCAGCAGATTATACCGTGACACCTTGAATTTTACGCGTAACCAGTTTTTCAGCATCCTGATGCTGGCGCTGCTGACGTCCTTGATCACCGTCCTCCTCGGGCACGTCTTTACGCCCGGCAACGATCAGCTGCAACTACTCAGCAACAGTAATGTAGATCTGTCCTCCATCGAGCAGCCTGGTATCAGCGATATCATCCAACAGCTTTCCCCCGAGCAACAAATGGTGCTGCTGAAAGCCTCTGCCGCCGGCACGTTTGCCACGCTGGTAGGCAACGCGCTGCTGACCGGCGGCATCCTGATGCTGATCCAACTGGTGTCGGCGGGTCATAAAATCAGCGCCCTGCGCGCCATTGGTGCCTCGGCGCCGCTGTTACCCCGCCTGTTTTTGCTGATACTGGTTTGCACCCTGTTGATTCAGTTAGGCATGTTATTGGTCGTGGTTCCGGGGATTTTGTTATCCATCGCCTTTAGCCTGTCACCCGTGATCGCCGTTACCGAAAAGCGCGGGATCTTTGCCTCCATGCGTGCCAGCAGCAAGCTGGCGTTCGCCCATTTCCGCCAGACTGCGCCGGCCGTAATACTGTGGCTGCTGGCCAAAGTCGCGCTGTTGTTGTTGCTGACCCGGTTACCGATGGTATCGCCTACCGCCATGGCCGTGATTCTGAACGGCATCAGCAACGTGCTTTCCGCCATGCTGCTGGTCTATGTATTTCGCCTTTACATGCTGGTGCGCGGCTAAATTCACACCGCTTATTCCGGAGCAGCGACGGCGCTGCTCCGCTATCGTCGCCCGCCATAACGTAATTTTCTGCAAATTGTTACGATAAATCGGGAATCGAGCTGCGCAAACGGCGATAATAATTCAGAAATAGATTGGCCCTTTTGATACATGCGGACCACCACCCCACACGGGTAAGTGACGGATTAACATAATGAAGCAACTGATTGATTTTATTCCTCTTATTGTTTTCTTTGTTTGTTATAAACTGTATGACATCTATGTCGCCTCCGGAGCATTGATTGCTGCAACGGCGGCGACGTTACTGTTGAGTTGGTTTATTTACCGCAAAATCGAAAAGATGATGCTGCTGACGTTCCTGATGGTTGCCGTATTCGGCACCCTGACGCTGGTATTCCACAATGACCAATTCATCAAATGGAAAGTAACCATTATTTATACGCTGTTCGCCATTGCCTTGCTGTTCAGCCAGTTTGTGATGAAGAAAACCCTGATTCAGCGCATGCTGGGTAAAGAACTGGCGTTACCGGAAATGGTATGGGCAAAACTGAATATTTCATGGGCGGTATTTTTCCTGCTGTGCGGCCTGGCTAATATTTATATTGCATTCTGGCTGCCGCAAAGCGTTTGGGTTGACTTTAAAGTATTTGGCCTCACCGGCCTGACTCTGGTATTTACATTGCTGTGCGGCGTTTACATTTATCGTCATCTGCCGGCTGAGCCGGAAAAGACGGAAAACGAAAGCGACAAATGATCGCCCGACACAGACTGACATTGACTACTCACAAGCGGATTCGTTGACCCTATGAGCAAACAAGACGCATTACCTCACGGCGAACTGGTGCTGCGCACGCTGGCCATGCCGGCGGACACCAATGCCAACGGCGATATTTTTGGCGGCTGGCTGATGTCGCAG
Source organism: Dickeya fangzhongdai (assembly GCF_002812485.1). NCBI lineage: Bacteria > Pseudomonadati > Pseudomonadota > Gammaproteobacteria > Enterobacterales > Pectobacteriaceae > Dickeya > Dickeya fangzhongdai. The sequence continues at coordinate 2,436,095 of NZ_CP025003.1, read as the reverse complement.
ATGGATATCGGCGGCGCTATCCAGGCAAAAGAGATTGCAGAAGGTCGCGTCGTCACCGTTCGGGTTGACGGCATGACGTTCCTAAAACCTGTCGCCGTCGGCGATGTGGTGTGCTGCTATGCCCGCTGCGTCCGTACCGGTCGCAGCTCGATGACTATTAATGTGGAAGTGTGGGTGAAAAAGGTTTCGACCGACCCTATCGGCCAACGCTACCGCGCCACCGAAGCGCTGTTTACCTACGTTGCCGTGGACGAAGACGGTCGACCGCGCGAATTGCCGGAAGGGAAAAGCCATTTCGAGCCTGAGCAATAATGACAAATGATTAAGGCACCGCTAGCGGTGCCTTAATTTTTTCAACGTCAATCTGGCTGCGACTTACTCCATCGCGGCGCCGCCATTGATTCTAAAGATGATCGTCACCACCAGGTCTTTCCCCGGTTTGCTCTCTTCATAACGCCATTTACGCATCGCCTGCTTGATATCTCGCTCAAACATGTTCTTAGGCTCCGCCGACAGTACACGGACGTTATCCACCCGTCCCGATTCATCGACGTCAAACTGCACCTTAACCCGGCCTTCGATACGCAAGGCGAACGCCCGAGCCGGATATTCCGGCTGAGCCCGGCTCAACGGTCTTGGCCCCGAGGGCTGAGCGCTGGCGACCGGAGCCTGGCTGACCGGCGCCGTATTACGGCTGACTGTCTGGCTGGCCGACGGCGTCGCCGTCGGCTGCGGCGCGGTTTCACGCGGCGTTTCCTTCGGCTGTTCCACTTTTTTTACCGGTTTAGGTTTCGGCTCCGGCTCCGGTTTCGGCTTAGGTTTGGGCTGGGGCTTCGGCTCCGGCAACGGAACTGGAACCGGTTTTGGCAGCGGCGGCGGTTCTGGCTGAACTTCCGGCTCCGGCGTCGGTTCCGGCACCTTTTCCGGTTCTGGCTGAGGCGCAGCCGATGGGGCTGGCGCAGCTTCCTCCGGCGCGGTATTGACCATCACGACCTGGATCGGCTGCGGCGTCGACGGCAGCTTGACTGATGTATTAAATGAAGCAAACAGCAACCCGGCAATCAGTGAACCATGAAAACCCACGGAAATCAGCATCGGCCATGAATATCGGCGGGTCAGGAAAAATGTTTTCTGCGGCATAGTTATATGATGTCCTCTCACTGCGCAAGTTTAAATGCAAATGACAATCATATTCAATAGAAGCCGATCAATTCCCGCATGGGACGGCTCAATCCGCATCGGTTTTCATGCCGCAAAACCGGACGGACGGTAACAGGGATTGTCCTACCGGTATCATCGCGTATGATGGCGGTTCCGTCCCACAATGGTCTGACAGACCGAGGTTTACCATGCTGTATGTGATTTATGCCACCGATGTGCCCGGCTCGCTGGAAAAACGTCTGGCCGCTCGCCCCGCTCATATCGCCCGCCTGCAAACACTGCGGGATCAGGGGCGTTTGTTGACCGCGGGCGCACTGCCGGCTATCGACAGTGAAGACCCAGGCACCGCCGGATTTACCGGTTCAACGGTGATTGCCGAATTCCCGTCGCTGGAAGACGCCCGCCATTGGGCAGACGAAGATCCCTATGTCGCCGCCGGCGTCTACGAGTCTGTCAGCGTCAAGCCCTTCAGAAAAGCATTTTAATCCAAATTTGACGGAGGTCATGGTATTTTCACCAAATAATGCCTCCGTTTTCCTCTTAAATATCTGAAATATTTTAGTCATTTAATGATGTTATGTTGGCGGCAATTTATCTTTAGAGAGTAGATTGTCATGTCAACATCCGCCCCGTCACGCTCCGGTTTTCTGGGCAGAGTGCGTCAATACCGCCTGAGTTTTCTTTCCGGTTTGCTGCTAATCATTGGGTTATTTTCCTTACTACAGCTGTTGTCCGTAGGGATGATATCGAAAACCATGACTGAAGTGCGTCAGGACAGCGCCGCCAACGAAGCCCTGCGCCAACAACAGGCACTGATGGATCAGGCTCGCATGGAAGTGATGAACGCCAGCGACAAGCTCAATCGTGCCGGCATTTACCTGATGTTTGACAAAGAAACCGGCTCGGTCGGCAGTTGGAACAGCCTGATGACCGAAGCGGAAGAGTCGTTAACCCACGCGCAGGCGTATTATCAAAAGCTAGAGCGCTTTTCTGGCGCCCCCCGCAATGACGCCGCCTTCACCGAGCTAAAAAGCAGTTATCAGCAGCTCTATAACGGTCTGCTCGAACTGGCGCAAGGCATCAAAAAAACCAACGAAATCGATATTTTCTTTGCCGTCCCCATCCAGGCTTACCAGACCCTGTTTACCCAAAAATACGCCCGGTACCTGCAGGAAAACGATGCCCGTCAAAAGCAACATGCTCAGCAGCTGTTGGATAATCTTGATGCCGCCCACACCCTGTTTATCGTCATTCTGGGATTGTTGCTGACGATTTCGCTGGTCGTCTGGATTGGCGTGAACAAAGTGATCGTTCATCCGCTTAAGCGCATCACCGACCACCTGCGGCTGATCGCAGCCGGCGATCTATCGCATGACATCGGCATAGAAAAACGTGCAACCCGTGAAATCGCGCTGCTAAACAGCAGCGTGGTGCAGATGCAGAGCGGTCTGGTGGACCTGATAAGTCAAGTTCGTCAGGGGATGGAAACCATGATGCAACAGGTCAGTCATGTCACTACCGACAACCGTTTGCTGTCTGAACAGGCTAATCGACAGTCCGCAGAGTTGAAAGTCACCACCGAGCACATTATCCAGATCAGTCAGCACCTGGAGCAGAACGCCCAGTACACCGAGCAAGCCAGTCATCACGCACAAGAAACCAGTCACATCGCCGAACAGGGCGAAACCATGATGAGCGATGTCAGAGACGCGATGCAGGACATTTCCGGCCGCAGCAAGGAAATGACGGAAGTCATCTCGTTGATAGAAAACGTGGCGTTTCAGACGCATATCCTGTCGCTCAATGCCGCAATTGAAGCGGCCCGGGCCGGCGAGATGGGTAAAGGTTTCTCGGTTGTCGCCCGCGAGGTGGGCGCGCTGGCTTCACAAAGCAGTCAGTCGGCCCAAAACATCAATGCGTTGATTCATGAATCGGACAGCAGCGTCGCTACCGGCGCCAGACTGGTCGGTCACCTCAACGATAGCCTGCAGGAAATCATTCAGGCGGCCAAAGGCACCAGCACATTCCTGAGTGAAATCACCGATATTTCGCAACAACAGAATCAAAGCATCCATGAAGTGACCAACCGCATCAGTTCACTCAACGATACGGTGAAACAGAATGCCCTGCAGGTGGACGCCTCTGCCCGCACCTGCCTTCAGTTGCTTGAGCAGACCGAGCAGCTCAATCTGTCGGTATCCCTGTTCCAGTTGCCCGGCACGGCGGCAGCGGCCGAATCTGACGCGCCTCGCGCTACGCCGGCTCCGGTCGCTAATGGCTATGTTGCCCTACCGCAACACTCGCCAGCCCTGTAATCCTCTCTTTCAGATAATAAAAAAGCCCAACGCTCTGGCGAGCGTTGGGCCTGACACGGACTACCTGATGGTTACCACTCGTAAGCCACCGCATACAATAACGCGCGACGTTGCTGCTTCTGGAGCAGGTAGCGCACGTGGTGGATATGCCGGTAACCGCGTGACTGGGCCTCAAGCCAGCGGCTGCGACGGCGCTGCACCTGACGTTGCATACGCCAACGGCTGACTTCATTCCGGCTGCGTTTCATGGCTCGACTCTTGTTTCATGGCACAACTCTGTAATAAGCGTGATGGGACCGGGTTATTATATCCCTCTGATATCCTCCGCCAAGCGATACGACAGGATTTTCCCGAATCCGCACGCTTGCCCTTCATGCGCTATAGTATTCAGAGTAAAGGACTTTCCCCTTTGGGGAACTATGCATACACTTGAACTCGTAAACATTTCGCAGCAGGGAACCGTGCATTGTTACTATGACAGCATTTTATACTGTACTGAGCGGATTACTGGTTTTTAGCTATTGGCTGCTCGTTGCCAGCATTACGCTGCGTATTCTGATGAAAAGACGCGCGGTTCCTTCCGCTATGGCCTGGCTGTTGGTGATTTATATTCTGCCGCTGGTCGGGATCGTCGCTTATCTGTTATTCGGCGAATTGCATCTGGGGAAACGCCGTGCGGAACGCGCTCGGCAAATGTGGCCGGTTACCGCGCAGTGGCTTCGTGAACTAAAAGAATATCGCCGCATTTTCGCCACTGAAAATAGTGAAGTGGCGCGATCGTTGTTTCAGCTCTGCGAGCGTCGTCAGGGCATTGGCGGCATCAAGGGTAATCAGTTGCAGTTGTTGACCTCATTCGACGACACCATCAGGACGTTGATTCGCGACATTGAACTGGCCCGCAATAACATCGAGATGGTGTTCTATATCTGGCAGGCCGGCGGATTGGTGGATCAGGTGATGACCGCTCTGCTGACGGCGTCGCGACGCGGGGTCAAATGCCGCATCCTGCTGGATTCGGCAGGCAGCGTGCAGTTTTTTCACAGCACCTACCCGGAGGTCATGCGCGCCGCCGGCATCACGGTGGTGGATGCGCTACAGGTCAACCTGCTGCGCGCATTCCTGCGCCGGATGGACTTACGCCAGCACCGTAAGGTGATCCTGATTGATAACCGCATCGCCTACACCGGCAGCATGAACATGGTGGATCCGCGTTATTTCAAGCAGGACTCCGGCGTCGGCCAGTGGGTGGACCTGATGGTGCGCATCGAAGGTCCGGTGACCACCACGATGGGCGTTATCTATAGCCTCGACTGGGAAATGGAAACCGGTCAGCGCCTGCCGCCGCCGCCGCCCGACGTGAATATCATGCCGTTTGAGCAAGAGCGCGGCCATACGGTGCAGGTCATCGCCTCCGGTCCCGGCTACCCCGAGGATATGATCCATCAGGCGCTGCTGACCGCCGTTTACTCTGCTCGTCATCAGTTGATCATGACCACGCCTTATTTTGTGCCCAGCGACGACCTGCAACACGCCATCTGCACCGCCGCACAGCGCGGCGTAGAGGTCAGCGTCATCGTACCTTACAAAAACGATTCCGTGATGGTTGGCTGGGCCTGCAAAGCTTTTTTCACCGAACTACTGGCGGCGGGCGTTAAAATTTATCAGTTCGAAGGCGGGTTGCTGCACACCAAAAGCGTGCTGGTAGACGGCCAGCTCAGTCTGGTGGGGACGGTCAATCTGGATATGCGCAGCCTGTGGCTGAACTTCGAAATCACCCTGGTGATTGACGACGACGGGTTTGGCAGCGATCTGGCCTGCGTGCAGGAGGATTACATGTCCCGCTCTCGCCTGCTGAACACTAAAGAATGGCTAAAACGCCCCTACTGGCAGCGTATCGTCGAGCGGCTGTTTTACTTTTTCAGTCCACTGCTGTAATCACACCGCCCTTCATGCTCTAATACCCCCATCACGTTTTAACAGGAATGTTGTATGGATTTAAATAACCGCCTGACAGAAGATGAAACGCTGGAACAGGCCTACGATATCTTTCTGGAACTGGCGCCGGATAACCTGGACCCGGCAGATATCCTGCTGTTCAACCTGCAGTTCGAAGAGCGTGGCGGTGCGGAGCTGTTTGATCCGGCGGAAGACTGGCAGGAACACGTGGATTTCGACCTGAATCCGGACTTTTTCGCCGAAGTGGTTATTGGTCTGGCCGAGCAGGAAGGTGAGGAAATCAATGATATTTTCGCCCGCATTCTGATCTGCCGCGAAAAGGACCACAAACTGTGCCACATTCTGTGGAAAGAGTAACCGCCGCGATCGCAGCCTAATCGGCCATCATCAGCGATCAGCGACGAACAGCAAAACGCCCCTGACGGGGCGTTTTGTTTATTACCGGGTATTGCTTACACGAGCAGCGCCGGATTACGACAGCGGATCCACCTTCAGGCAGGATACCGCATGGCGGAAGCTGCCTTCGAGCACCGGCCGGGTTTTGGTGCATTCCGGTCCGACAACCGGGCAACGGGTGCAGAACACACAGCCGGTAGGCGGATTAATCGGTGACGGCAGGTCGCCTTCCAGCAGTTGAATCTGCTTGTTGCGCTCCTTGTCCGGGTCAGGAATCGGCACCGCCGACATCAGGGCGCGGGTATAAGGATGCTGCGGATTGTGGTACAGCTCGTCGTAGGTTCCCAGTTCCACCGCATGACCCAGATACATCACCAGCACGCGGTCGGAGATGTGTTTGACCACCGACAAATCGTGGGCGATAAAGATCAGCGACAGCCCCATTTCCCGCTGTAACTGTTGCAGCAGGTTTACCACCTGAGCCTGAATCGACACGTCCAGCGCGGAAACCGGTTCATCACAGATGATCAGTTTCGGTTCCAGAATCAGCGCGCGGGCAATACCGATACGCTGACACTGACCACCGGAAAACTCGTGCGGGTAGCGGTTGATCAGGTTCGGCAGCAGGCCAACCTTCATCATCATCGCTTTGACGCGGTCTTTCACTTCCTGACGCGGCATCTCCGGGTGGTAGGTGCGCAGCGGTTCGGCGATAATTTCGCCGATGGTCATACGCGGGTTCAGCGACGCCAACGGATCCTGGAAAATCATCTGGATATCGCTGCGCACATTGCGCCATTCGGTATCACGCATCCCCAGCAGGTCTTTACCCAGCCAGCTAATGCGCCCGCTGGTGGCCTTCACCAGACCGATGATCGCGCGGGCCAGCGTGGATTTGCCGCAACCGGACTCCCCAACAACCCCCAGCGTTTCCCCTTCGTACAGCCGCAGGGTAACGCCATCAACCGCTTTCAGCTTCTTGGCGGGTTGCCAGAACCACTGTTTATCATCGCGGATATCAAAGTGGACTTTCAGTTCATCCACTTCAAGCAAGACTTTTTTGTTTTCCAGCTCGTTCATACTAATTCCCCCACACTCCGGAAACAGGCACGCAGACGGCCCTCGCCAAACGGCGTCAATTCAGGCGCCTGCTGGCACCGGTCCTGTGCATAGGGGCAACGCGGCTGGAAAGGACACCCTTTCGGCAAGCGCAACAGGTTAGGCGGATTGCCCGGAATAGTGGCCAGCGCTTCGTTCTCTTCGTCAAGACGGGGAACGGCTTTCAGCAAGCCGATTGAATACGGATGCGTCGGCTCGTAGAAAATTTCGCGCGCGCTGCCGTACTCCATGGTACGGCCGGCGTACATCACCAGCACCTTGTCGCAAATACCCGCTACCACGCCCAGATCGTGGGTAATCATGATAATGGCGGTATTGAACTCGCGCTTCAGGTCGTTGAGCAATGTCATGATCTGCGCCTGTACCGTCACGTCGAGCGCGGTGGTCGGTTCGTCGGCGATCAGCAATTTAGGACGGCACAGCAGCGCCATCGCGATCATAACGCGCTGACGCATCCCGCCGGAAAACTCGTGCGGGTACATGCGCATACGTTTTCTGGCTTCCGGCATTTTCACCGCGTCCAGCATACGCACCGACTCGTCAAACGCTTCGCTTTTACCGAGTTTCTTGTGCTGCATCAGCACTTCCATCAGCTGGTCGCCGACACGCATGTACGGATTCAGCGACGTCATCGGGTCCTGGAAAATCATAGCGATCTCTTCCGCGCGCAGGCGATTGAGCTCACGTTCCGGCAGATTGAGAATCTCGCGACCGTTGAAACGGGCGGAACCGCCGATACGGCCGTTCGCGGCCAGCAGGCCCATCAGCGCAAACGCTGTCTGGGATTTACCAGAGCCGGACTCCCCGACAATCCCCAGCGTCTCACCGGCGCTGAGAGAGAAATTAAGGTCGTTTACCGCGGTGACATCACCGTCAGGCGTACTGAAAGTCACGCGCAAATCTTTAACGTCAAGCAGCGCTTCACGGGGTTGTGACGTATTCATCATGGTATGAAGCGTCTCCTTAGCGGTCTTTCGGGTCGAGGGCATCACGCAGGCCATCGCCGATAAAGTTGAAACAGAACAGGGTCACCACCAGGAAACCGGCGGGATACAGCAGCAGCCACGGCGCCACTTCCATTGAATTGGCGCCATCGTTCAGCAGCGCGCCCCAGCTGCTCAGCGGTTCCTGGGTACCCAGGCCAAGGAAACTCAGAAAAGATTCGAACAGGATCATGCTCGGCACCAGCAGCGACGCGTAGACCACGACCACGCCCAGCACATTCGGCACGACATGGCGCAGCACGATACTGCGGGTGGATACACCGCACACCAACGCGGCTTCAATGAACTCTTTACGTTTCAGGCTCAGGGTCTGGCCGCGAACGATACGGGCCATGTCCAGCCAGGACACCATGCCGATAGCCACAAAAATCAGCAGGATATTTTGCCCGAACAGCGTCACCAGCAGGATAACGAAGAACATGAACGGGAAGGAGTTAAGGATCTCCAGCAGACGCATCATGACCGAGTCCACTTTCCCACCCAGATAGCCGGATGCAGCGCCATACAGCGTTCCCACGACTACCGCCACCAACGCGGCGGCAACGCCGACCATCAGAGAAATACGTCCGCCGATCGCCACACGCACCAGCAGGTCGCGGCCGGACGAATCGGTGCCGAAATAGTGTTTGGACACCATGTCAGGCGCGCTGGACATCATATTCCAGTCGGTATCGGCATAGTTGAACGGCGCCACCATCGGGCCAATGACGACAAACAGCGTGATGAGCGTCAGTACGAACAGGCTGGCCAGCGCCGCCCGGTTGTGCATGAAGCGACGGCGCGCATCCTGCCACAGGCTGCGCCCTTCCACTTCCAGTTTTTCGCTGAAATTATCCAGCGCTTCGCGGTTACGTTTATTCCAAAACATCAGTGATTTACCTTAGTAACGGATCTTCGGATCGATGACCGCGTACAGCACATCGATGACCGCATTAAACAGAATGGTCAGCGCGCCCACCAAAACCGTCAGACTGAGCACCAGCGAATAGTCACGGTTAAGCGCACCGTTAACAAACAACTGACCAATACCAGGTAAACCGAAAATGGTTTCAATCACCATGGAGCCAGTGATGATCCCCACGAACGCCGGCCCCATGTAGGAAAGCACCGGCAACAGCGCCGGCTTCAGGGCATGGCGCAGAATAATCCGGTGCAGCGGCAGCCCTTTGGCGCGCGCGGTGCGGATAAAGTTCGAATGCAGCACTTCAATCATGGAGCCGCGGGTAATACGGGCGATACTGGCGATATAGGACAGGGACAGCGCAACCATCGGCAAAATGATGTATTTCGGCGCGCCGCCGTTCCAGCCGCCCCCGGGCAGCCAGCGCAGGGTTATCGCAAAGACCAGCACCAGCAGCGGCGCCACCACAAAGCTCGGGATTACCACCCCGGTCATGGCAAACCCCATTACCGTGTAGTCCCATTTACTGTTTTGATTCAATGCGGCAATCACGCCGGAGGTCACCCCCAGCACCACAGCCAGCAGAAAAGCGGCGGCACCCAATTTAGCCGACACCGGAAAAGCCCGGACGACCAAATCATTTACCGAATAATCTTTGTACTTGAAAGACGGCCCGAAGTCGCCTTGCAGCAACTGCACCAGATAATTACCGTACTGTTTGATCATCGGATCGTTCAGATGGTATTTGGCTTCGATATTCGCCATCACTTCAGGGGGAAGGTTGCGTTCTCCAGTAAACGGACTTCCCGGGGCCAGTCGCATCATGAAAAACGAGATGGTAATCAGGATGAACAACGTCGGGATTGCTTCCAGGCAACGACGGAAAATAAATTTTAACATTGACCTTACCTATAAAACCGGTCTGAGATTTTCTCTTCTATCTATCAAACCGAATAAGGACTGCGTGCCAGCACGCAGTCCCATCATCATTAATGCTTGATAATATAAAGATTTTTAACGTTGAGGTTATCCAGCGGATCTTTACCGGTCAGGCCGCCTACATACGGCTTAACCAGACGGGTATTGGCGTAGTAGTAAACCGGAACGATAACCGCGTCTTTTTCCAGCAGCGCTTCCGCTTCTCGGTAAACACCGGCGCGTTCATCCTCTGTTTTGGCCGCCAGCGCTTGCGCCATCAGCTTGTCGAAATCCGCGCTCTTGTAATGCGAGGTGTTGCTGCTGCTGTTGGCGATCATGATGTTCAGGAACGTAGTCGGTTCGTTATAGTCCGCACACCAGCCGGCACGAGCTACGTCAAAGGTCCCCTGATGACGGCTATCCAGGAAGGTTTTCCACTCCTGGTTTTCCAGCTTCGCATCTACGCCGATATTGCTTTTCCAGATGGAAGAAGCAGCGATCGCCAGTTTCTTGTGCAGATCGGAAGTATTGTACAGCAGGTTAAAGGTCAGCGGTTTTTCAGCAGTGAAGCCCGCTTCGGCCAGCAGTTTCTTCGCTTCGGCATTACGTTTTTCACGTGACCAGCTCACCCACTCCGGCGGAGTCAGTTTGCCGTCCAGGCCGTCGATGTACGGCGGGGTGAAACCAAACGCCGGGGTATCGCCCTGACCTTTCACCTTGTTAACCAGAATGTCCTGATCCAAACCCAGCACCAGCGCCTGACGCACGCGGGCGTCGGTAAACGGCGCTTTCTGGTTGTTGATTTCATAGTAGTAGGTGCACAGATACGGATCCGCCTTCACTTCATTGGGGATCTCTTTCTTCAGCTTCTGGAACAGTTCGATCGGCAGGTTGTTATAAGTCATGTCGATCTCGCCGCTGCGGTAGCGGTTCACGTCCGTTACTTCGGAGGAGATCGGCAGATAAGTCACTTTATTGATGATGGTGTTGGCGTTATCCCAGTAGTTCGGGTTGCGCTCCAGAACGATTTTTTCGTTCACGATCCATTCTTTCAGCTTGTAAGCGCCGTTGCCGACCCAGTTGGCCGGTTGGGTCCACTTGTCGCCGAACTGCTCAACCACTTTTTGGTTCACCGGGAAAGTGGACGGATGCACCAGCAGTTTATAGAAGTACGGAACCGGTTCGCTGAGGGTCACTTCCAGCGTGTGGTCGTCGATCGCTTTCACGCCCAGCGTGTCAGGTGATTTTTTGCCCGCGACGACATCATCGATGTTAACGATATGGCCGAACTGCAGGTAACTGGCATAAGGAGAGGCGGTTTTCGGGTTAGAAATACGCTGCCAGCTGTAAACGAAATCCTGAGCGGTGACCGGATCGCCGTTGGACCATTTGGCGTTTTTACGCAGATGGAAGGTCCATACTTTGAAATCTTTATTGTCCCAGCTTTCTGCCACGCCCGGCGCAGGATGACCATCTGGGGACGTTACCAGCAGCCCTTCCAGCAGATCGCGCGCAATGTTGGATTCCGGCACGCCTTCAATTTTATGCGGGTCCAGCGAGGCAACCTCGGAACCATTATTGCGCACCAGCTCCTGTTTCTCAGCCAGTTGAACGCCGGCCGGCACCGTGGCGGCCCAGGCGGAAACGCCAGCAGAGGCAGTAATAGCAGCAAGAATGCTGACCGCCAGTCTTTTTTTAATAGTGTTGTTTACCATTATTTACCTTGCTCCTGTTCTACTGTTATCGCCCAATCAGGCACATAACTTTTTTTACGTATTAAGCGGACAGACATCATCGCCACCAGAGGAACGAATCTGGCAACACGGCCGCTCAATCACATCTAAATTGTTTTATCCACGCAACACGGCCAGATACGTCATAACGCCGCGCCAACGTGTTGGAAAAATCAACAGAGATAAAAACAGCACATTTCGGCAACCCAAAAACCGCCGCAGCCCTTTCCCAGACCCGGCAGCTCACAGCCATTTCCACTCTTCCCTGATGGTACGCCCCCCACAAAAAAGCAGCCACTGATAAGGCTCTAATAAAATTAACTTATCCATAACAGCCAAGGGGAATAGCGTGATGCCGAACGTATCAGAAGAATCCGTCTTCGCCAATAGATTTTGCAGCCTGTTACTTAAATTTCTTTTCCATCTCGGAAAGTCACAAAATGGCTCGAGCGCGTAAATGGATATAAAAACATCCATGACGAGCGTCACGGCGGTAAAGTTTCGCCCGGCAGCAGATTGTCCAATAACTTGTAAGTATGAAAGAATTAACAATAGATCAGGATAAAAAATGCACGATAAAACACTTCCGCACACAATAACACCATTCCTGGCGCCCCGCCCTCCGCGTGTGAATAAATTAACAGCGAAAGCGCATATGCGACTCGTCATAATGCCTGTCGCCTTTTACACCATATGCATTAGCTTATCTAAGGCATGCGATAAAGAATGAAAATGAGCCAGACCATCTGAAGTGATAAATGAGTGATAAATAATAATGGGCGGCATGCTTTCCCCGGCCCAATTATTGCCGGGAAATAAACATAAGAAAAAAGTATCAATAAAAATAAAGTAGCAGCCCTTGCGGCTATAGCAAACCGGGAAACAAGGTGCGAATTCCGGTGACGATAAATTCGATGCCGAGCGACATCAACAGCAACCCCATGATGCGCGTTACCACGTTAATGCCGGTCTGCCCCAGCAGTCGCACCAGCGCCGGCGCGGCTCTGAACAACAGCCAGCAGCAGAATGCGAAAACGGCAATCGCCACCGACAGCCCCAGCAGATTCTGCCAACCGTGATAACGGGAACTCCAGACAATGGTGGAACTGATTGCCCCCGGCCCTGCCATCAGTGGTAATGCCAGCGGCACCACGCCAATACTTTCCCGATTGGCGGTTTCCGTTTTCTCCTGCTTATTCTGTTTATCCTCACCCAGCTTGCCGCTGATCATCGACATGGCGATGGTGACAATCAGAATGCCGCCCGCAATCCGAAACGAATCAATGGAAATGCCGAACAACCGCAAAATTATGTCGCCGAAAAACAACGCGCCCCAGAGAATGATCACCACGGAGACATTCGCCGTGAGGTTGGTCTTCGACCGACCTTCCGCGCCCTGATAATTGGTCATGCTAATGAAGATCGGCAGAATGCCTACCGGGTTAATCAACGCAAACAACCCGATAAAGAATTTGATGTAACCGGAGAAGTCCAGGACAGGCTGAATCACATTCCACCTCTGAAGATTATTGTCAACGCCGGGAATCCCTGATAAGACACAGCCGATGCCGTGATGCCTCCTACAATAATGTAAAGCATCGCGCGCCTCCATCCTCCGCCCTGATAATTATTCTCTGCGTCCATTCAGATTTTCGACACAAATCCATATAAACCCACTCATATTATGGTCATTTATTTTTAACAAATCGCCGTTATAAATGATATCGATTCTCAAACGTATCGTGCTGAATGGTGTCAGCATTGAAATTTAGCGAGCATGATCACAAAAAACCGACTAACAACGGGGTATTCTGCCTTCATCGTAACAAGAAGGATTAAAGGCAGCAGATTCTACCGTCAGACCGCCGACGACTTTAGGAATAGGATTGAGAAACCTGAGTTTCTGTTACTAAACAAGGCGATCGCATTCATCGGGAGCGCTTTGAGTCAATGGATAATCACCGCCGCCAAAATCAGGTGCGTCAACCATTATCTATACTGCTTATTTACCGGGCTGACCATTGACTGAAAGAGCTTAACATTACAGGAGTGCATTATGGCCGTAACAAACGTTGCTGAACTTAACGCTTTGGTCGAACGCGTCAAAAAAGCGCAGCAGGAGTTCGCAAATTTCTCGCAGGAGCAGGTCGATCAGATCTTCCGCGCCGCCGCGCTGGCTGCTGCGGATGCCCGTATACCACTGGCGAAAATGGCGGTCGCCGAATCCGGCATGGGTATCATTGAAGACAAAGTGATCAAAAACCACTTCGCTTCCGAATACATCTATAACGCTTACAAGGATGAACAGACCTGCGGCGTGCTGTCCGTCGATGATACGTTCGGCACCATCACGATTGCCGAACCTATCGGCCTTATCTGCGGCATCGTCCCGACCACCAACCCGACCTCCACGGCTATCTTCAAGGCATTGATCAGCCTGAAAACCCGCAACGGCATTATCTTCTCCCCGCATCCGCGCGCCAAAAACGCCACCAACAAAGCGGCGGACATCGTACTGCAGGCTGCTATCGCCGCGGGCGCGCCCCAGGACATCATCGGCTGGATTGATGAACCGTCGGTGGAGCTGTCCAATCAGCTGATGCATCACCCGGATATCAATCTGATCCTGGCAACGGGCGGCCCGGGCATGGTGAAAGCGGCCTACAGCTCCGGTAAGCCGGCCATCGGCGTAGGCGCGGGCAACACCCCGGTAGTGATCGATGAAACGGCCGACATCAAACGCGCCGTAGCATCGATTCTGATGTCAAAAACCTTCGACAACGGCGTGATCTGCGCTTCCGAGCAGTCGGTGATCGTGGTCGATGAAATCTATGATGCCGTACGCGAACGCTTCTCGACCCACGGCGGCTACCTGCTTCAGGGCAAAGAACTCAGCGCGGTACAAGGCATTCTGCTGAAAAACGGCGCGCTCAACGCCGCCATCGTCGGCCAGCCGGCTATCAAGATTGCAGAAATGGCCGGTATTACCGTGCCTGCCAGCACCAAAGTGCTGATCGGTGAAGTGACGAACGCAGACGAGTCCGAACCGTTCGCTCACGAGAAACTTTCCCCGACGCTGGCCATGTACCGGGCGAAAGATTTTGAAGACGCGGTCGACAAAGCAGAAAAACTGGTCGCGATGGGCGGCATCGGCCACACCTCCTGCCTGTACACCGATCAGGACAATCAGGTTCGTCGCGTCAACCATTTTGGCGACAAGATGAAAACCGCGCGTATCCTGATCAACACCCCGGCCTCTCAGGGCGGGATCGGCGATCTGTACAACTTTAAACTGGCGCCGTCGCTGACGCTGGGTTGCGGTTCATGGGGCGGTAACTCCATCTCCGAGAACGTCGGGCCGAAACACCTGATCAACCGTAAAACCGTGGCTAAGCGAGCAGAGAATATGCTGTGGCACAAACTTCCCAAATCTATCTACTTCCGCCGCGGCTCTCTGCCGATCGCGCTGGAAGAAGTTGCGAGCGACGGTGCTAAACGCGCGTTCATCGTTACCGACCGTTTCCTGTTTAATAACGGCTATGTCGACCAGATTACGTCGGTACTGAAACAACAGGGTCTGGATACCGATGTCTTCTTTGAAGTGGAAGCCGACCCGACGCTCAGCGTCGTTCGTAAAGGCGCCGAACAGATGAACGCCTTCAAACCCGACGTCATCATCGCGCTGGGCGGCGGTTCGCCGATGGATGCCGCCAAGATCATGTGGGTCATGTACGAACACCCGGATACCCATTTTGAAGAACTGGCGCTGCGTTTCATGGATATCCGCAAACGTATCTACAAGTTCCCGAAAATGGGCGTGAAAGCCAAGCTGATCGCCGTCACCACCACCTCCGGCACCGGTTCGGAAGTAACGCCGTTCGCCGTGGTGACCGATGACGCCACCGGCCAGAAATATCCGCTGGCGGACTACGCGCTGACCCCGGATATGGCGATTGTGGACGCCAATCTGGTGATGAACATGCCGAAATCGCTGTGCGCGTTCGGCGGCCTGGATGCGGTGACCCACTCGCTGGAAGCCTATGTATCCGTGCTGGCGAACGAATACTCCGACGGACAGGCGCTGCAGGCACTGAAGCTGCTGAAAGAAAACCTGCCGACCAGCTACCATGAAGGCGCAAAAAATCCGGTTGCCCGCGAGCGCGTCCATAACGCGGCGACAATCGCCGGTATCGCCTTCGCTAACGCCTTCCTGGGCGTCTGCCACTCTATGGCGCACAAACTGGGTTCCGAGTTCCATATCCCGCACGGTCTGGCCAATGCCCTGCTGATTAGCAACGTGATCCGCTATAACGCCAACGATAACCCGACCAAACAGACGGCGTTCAGCCAGTACGACCGTCCTCAGGCTCGCCGTCGCTATGCGGAAGTGGCCGACCATCTGGGTCTGAGCGCCGCTGGCGACCGTACGGCGCAGAAAATTGAAAAACTGCTGGCCTGGCTGGAAAGCATGAAGAAAGAGCTGGGGATTCCCACCTCTATTCGTGAAGCCGGCGTACAGGAAGCCGATTTCCTGGCCAAGGTGGATAAACTCTCTGAAGATGCGTTTGACGATCAGTGTACCGGCGCCAACCCGCGTTATCCGCTGATTGCCGAGTTGAAACAAATCCTGCTGGATTCGTTCTACGGCCGTCCGTTTGTCGAACATGCGGTCACCGAGAGCAAAGCGACCCCGGCGGCGGCCAGCGTGCCCGTCAAGGCGGAAAAAGCCGAGAAGAAAGAGAAAAAAGCCGTTAACTGATATCGCTGACGGCAGCATACTCAAAGCCCTGTGCGCACGCGCAGGGCTTTTTTTTGGGGGGGGGGGATTTACCACATCGCGGACAAGAAATAACTCCCCCCGCCGCCATCTCCCGCAGAGATATCATCTACTGAGGTACCATCCGCCGTGAACGCACCGCCATTCCCTGTAATCTGGAATCTGGCGATAAGTACCAGAATGCTCTCTGATAACGGTCCTGACAGCCACGGAGAGCCTTAGGCAGGTAAAGCAAGGTTCGTGCATCAAGCATGCGTATCAGCGCTCAAACGCCCTGCTATCGCGTATACCGTCCGTGTCGCCGATAACCCCGGTAGCAGGTTAATCTATCCTGGCTGTGACAAACGCGGTGGCAGCACCGCTATATCAGTAGAGGGCGGTGAGGGATTATTCGGCTCATAAAGCGAACGGCGCCCCGGAAATCGCATCAATAACACCGGGGAGGAGCGGCTGTGAAAACAACGACAAAAGCGGCAAATACGCATCTGGTAACGAATATTTAATTTATATTATCAATTTTTACCAGAAGCGATAACCGGATAATCGCCGCCACTACCCGGTTATTAATAAGCCCGGCTAAATGCTTAGCCTATATAGATATGGATTATTTCGTTTCAGGTCGGGTCAATCCCAACGCGATTTTATAATGCTTTCGACACACCGATACGTAACTCTCATTTCCGCCGATAACGACTTGCTCGCCTTCAATGACGGGCTTGCCATGCGAATCCACCCGCAATACGTGATTCGCTTTACGCCCGCAATGGCAGACGGTTTTAAGTTCGATCAGTTTGTCTGCCCAGGCCAATAAATAATGACTTCCGCTGAACAATTCCCCGCGGAAATCGGTACGCAGGCCATAACAGAGAACCGGAATGTCTAATTGATCGACAACATCACACAGCGCATTCACTTGTTCACGTGTCAAAAACTGACTTTCATCAATTAACACACAGTGAATAGTTTGCTGACGATGCTCCAGCTCAAGCGTCTGGAATAAGTCTGTCTGTTCGTTAAACAATAACGCCGGTGAAGAGAGACCGATACGGGAACTAACGATGCCGCTTCGCCCGGAACGGTCATCTATTTCAGCCGTAAACACCAGGGTTCGCATTCCCCTTTCCTGGTAGTTATATGAAGACTGTAACAGTGCGGTGGATTTCCCTGCATTCATCGCGGAATAATAAAAATAAAGCTGCGCCATGGCTCCTCGTTCAACGGCATTCACCGGTCAGTAATCGTTAAAATTTATTGTAACATAGGTATTGCCGCTGACGAGGGTTTAGTCGCGCCGCCTCTCGCTCCGCACGCGCCCTGAATCATTCTGTGGTTTAGTAATATAGATAGTTCCATCGTGAGGGTTCAAAGAAACTATCGAGACGCTCCACATGGCTATTTCCGCTGCAGATCGCGCTAACAGAATGTATTAGCTGGCTTGTCCGAAATTTATATTGGTCAGTCAACACGTGATTTCCGTTTTAAATTTGCTAAATTTTAACAACCTGACAATTTTACCTATTGCAGAAAATAAAACGGCACTCTATTATCTCTGTACTGTCACCAATAATATTTATTTTGAGATTAATCCAATGAGCGAAGCACTTAAGATTCTAAACAACATCCGCACCCTGCGCGCCCAGGCAAGAGAATGCAGCCTCGAAACGCTGGAAGAAATGCTGGAAAAGCTGGAAGTCGTGGTGAACGAGCGCCGCGAAGAAGAAAACCAGGCTCAGGCAGAAATTGAAGAACGCACACGCAAATTACAGCAGTATCGTGAAATGCTTATTGCCGATGGCATTGACCCGAACGAATTACTGCAATCTTTGGGTTCAAACAAAGTTGCCGGTAAAGCCAAACGTGCAGCACGCCCGGCTAAATATCAGTACACCGACGAAAACGGCGAGCTGAAAACCTGGACCGGTCAGGGCCGCACCCCGGCAGTCATCAAGAAAGCAATCGAAGAACAAGGCAAGTCTCTGGATGACTTCCTGCTGTAATTTACAGCCCGAGAATAAAAACAAAAACACCCCTCTCAAAGGGGTGTTTTTTTATGCCCTGATTCAGGCACTCCCCCGTACTAACTAAAAGTACAGGGGGGAGAAGATTAATTGGCGTCTTCCTCTATCGCCTCTTTCAGCCACTGGGTAAAGTCTTCACCCAGAGCGTCATGGCGAATACCATATTCCACAAAAGCGGCCATGTATCCCAGCTTATTACCGCAGTCATGGCTTACCCCTTTCAGGTGATAAGCTTCAACGGTTTCTTTTTCCATCAGCATGGCGATAGCGTCGGTCAACTGAATTTCATTACCGGCACCCGGTTCTGTTTTCTTCAATAGATCCCAGATCTGTGCAGACAGCACATAACGCCCGACCACCGCCAAATTAGACGGCGCTTCCGACGCCTTGGGTTTTTCCACCACGCCGACCATCGGTGCGCTGTCGCCCGGTTTTAATTCCACGCCTTTGCAATCCACCACACCGTAACTGCTGACGTTTTCCACCGGCTCAACCATAATCTGGCTATGACCTGTACTATAAAAACGTTGCAGCATTTCGCTCAGGTTGTCTTTTTTCAGATCGGATTCATATTCGTCGATGATCACGTCCGGCAAAATAACCGCCACCGGCTCGTCGCCAACCAGCGGGTGGGCACAAAGTACCGCGTGCCCCAATCCTTTCGCCAGCCCCTGACGGACCTGCATAATAGTGACATGCTCCGGACAAATAGCCTGAACTTCTTTCAGCAACTGGCGCTGAACGCGTTTTTCCAGCATGGCTTCCAGTTCAAAACTGGTATCAAAATGGTTTTCTATTGAATTCTTAGAAGAATGTGTAACTAAAATTATTTCATTGATACCGGCAGCAATACATTCATTAACCACATACTGGATTAACGGCTTATCGACCAGCGGCAGCATTTCTTTGGGAATGGCCTTGGTAGCAGGCAACATACGCGTCCCCAACCCAGCCACTGGAATGACCGCTTTTTTTACTTTTTTATTAACAGTTGACATAAACAACCTCGTATATATCGTTCAAATAATGAGCTTTATTTGTCCGGTGCATAAAACCGCGAAAGTATATCAGGTTCAATGCGCGATGCTCGACCAATCTGGATTCGTGATTAAAAATCATAGGCCACATACTAGGGAATAAAAAATAATAACGATAGATACACCTGGTCTGAAGTGCGGGGAAATTCGCAGCTATCGGATTAGTCTGTAGAAAGCATCAGTCGCAAGCGACCGCCGCTGCCCCACATCTGGCATTGCCATGACTCGCACTGATAACTGAGTTGATTAAGATAAGCGGCTTCCAGCGTGCCTAACGGCACCCCGTTATTTAGCCCGATGTGTTGTTCTTCCACACTCAGGGTGGCATGCAACCCCGCCGAAATCAGGATCAGCCGTTTCAGCTCCCGATGATAGTAACCGACCAGCAAGGGAAACTGCCCTTGCAGATTGGCCTGACGCAATAATTGGTTAACCTGATTGAGTAATACCGGTAATTCGGGCAACCGGCGCTGCTGATGCACCAGATGCTCCTGCAAAAGGCTGTTGAACAGCGCCCGTAACAGCAACGCCGCCAGCACGCCGTGATTATTAGCCGCCTGCGTCACATCAAGACAATAAAACGCCAGGTCGTCCCCGGACAACGCCGCAATATCAAGCACCAGCCCAGGGCGGTCCGCCGCCATTAGTTGCCGATAATTGACCCGGCAGCGCGCCAGCGTCTGCTGAACCGGCGGCTGCAACTGCTCAAGCAGCTTCAACGCCGCACCGGGCGACTGGTTCAGCGTATCCAAGTCATGCATCAGTTGTTCGACTTCATTGGCCTGCGAAGTAAACATCGTCGGGTACAGGCAAGCCATCACCGATTCGCGCAAGCGGGTGTAGTCATGGATAGGTTTGAGCAACACATCCTGAACGCCAAGACGTAATATTCTGGCGATGTCCGCCAGGTGACTGGTGGCGGACACCACCAGCACCGGCGTAGTGATATCGTGCAGCCGCAGCCGCTCGACGAATTCGAAACCGCCCATCATGGGCATGTTGAGATCGCAGATAATCAGATCGGGCGGCTGATGAGCCATTTTCTCCAGCGCATCCTTGCCGTTATCCGCTTCATGCACGTCTGCGCCCAGGGATGTCAGATAACCGGCCAGCACGGAACGGAAAACAGCCTCATCCTCAACAACCAAAATGTGTTTTCCCGTCAGTGGTTGTGCCATCAATGACCCCTTGCACCGCTCATCATCATTCGTTGCCGAATCCTAAATCGGAAATAACCCTATACGCCCCGGTTTACCAGCGGCAACAGCAGCTCCCGCTGTTTTTCCACCGCCAGCCTGCCGGACTCAATAGCTTCTTCCGCCCGATGAAAATCCAGCGTGGCGATTTGCGGACAATAGGGTTGAATCAATACATCCGGAGGATCGCCCGCCATGCGATTCATTTTCAGGCGATTCTCCAATACCTGTATGGAGGTACTCATGATCTCCATCGCGGTAGGCGTCGCTTCCGTCTGTCGACGAAAACGATGAGACAGACGATACCGAAGACGCTGACGCCAGCCGTGCGGCGCGGCAATCGCTTCCGCCTGAGCCGCCGGTCTGGCAGACAGCAAATTATGCTGCTGCAAGCTGGCGTCGTGCTGCAAATCCACCGCAATCACCACATCCGCGCCCATCGCGCGAGTCAATGAAACCGGAACCGGATTAACGACAGCCCCATCCACCAGCCAGTAACCATTGAATTGTACGGGGGACAATAACCCCGGCATACTGCAGGAAGCGCGAACAGCCAAATGTAAGTCCCCTTGCGTTAGCCAAAGTTCCCTTCCCGTACTCAAATTAGTTGCCACTGCTCCATATTTGATAGCACACTCCTCAATATGTTGCGTACGTAGCAAATGCTTTACATGGTTGAAAACGCGATCCCCCCGCAATAATCCGCCGCGCCCCCAGGAGAAGTCCATCAGACGGATGACATCCCAGTAGCGAAAGCCGCACACCCAGTGCTCCATGCTGTCCAGCCGGTGCGTGGCGTAAGCGGCGCCGACCAGCGCCCCCACCGAACACCCCGCCACCACGTCAGGCACAATCCCCAGATCCTCCAGCGCTTTCAGCACGCCGATATGCGCCCATCCCTTAGCCGCGCCGGATCCCAATGCCAGACCGATTGTTACCTTCCGCATGGTATTTCTCCTGTATCTTATTCTAGGCGCTGCCCTGCTGTTATGTATCCGCCAGGCAGGATTATTGCGATACGCGAACCCTATTGGGTAACATAGCTCACGCCTTATCAGTGGCGTCTCAATTATTTAACCTTATTGCAGAGTTTTGCAGGAGATATTGTGTCCGAATGTTGCCCGTGCGGCAGTGATCAGCCTTACGAACACTGCTGCCAGCCCTATCTGCGCGGTGATACCCAGGCTTCGCGCCCTGATCTGTTGATGCGTTC
The DNA here is from genome assembly GCF_002812485.1 of Dickeya fangzhongdai. Lineage (NCBI taxonomy): Bacteria > Pseudomonadati > Pseudomonadota > Gammaproteobacteria > Enterobacterales > Pectobacteriaceae > Dickeya > Dickeya fangzhongdai. The sequence goes on along the minus strand of NZ_CP025003.1, from coordinate 2,414,351 downwards.
ACGGTACAGTGCCTATGTCAAACAGGATGTCGATTATCTGGTCGCCACCTGGCATCCGGATTGCCACGCGGAAAACTGGCGAGCCGACATCGCCGCCAGTTGCGCCGATACACACTGGCTCGGTCTGCGGATACTGGACGTCGCGCCGGGAAAAACGGCGGATGAAGGCTATGTCGAGTTCGCGGCCAGCTACAGCACAACCGAACATCCGGCGCGTCGGGTACTGATGAGAGAACGTTCTCGCTTCCTTCGTTATCGCGATCGCTGGTACTATGTCGACGGCGTTCACCTGCAAACCGGCAGGAACGACGCCTGTCCGTGCGGCTCCGGCAAAAAATACAAAAAGTGCTGTGGACAATAATACTCTCGATTACCGCGATGATTCCGGCATCGCGTAACGGCAACATCTGATTTATGTTTTGGACAGGATCCCAATTCCATGCAATCCCAGAATATCCAAAGAAAAATTTTACGGACAATCTGCCCTGACGCAAAAGGGCTTATCGCCAAGATCACCAACATCTGTTACAAGCACGAGCTGAATATCGTGCAGAACTCGGAATACGTTGATCACCGCACCGGTCGTTTCTTCATGCGTACGGAATTGGAAGGTATCTTCAACGACACTACGCTGCAGGCCGATCTGGACAGCGCCTTACCGGAAGGCTCCGTGCGTGAACTGAGCAGCGCCGGGCGTCGCCGTATCGTGATTCTGGTTACCAAGGAAGCTCACTGTCTCGGCGATCTGCTGATGAAAAGCGCCTATGGCGGTCTGGATGTCGAGATCGCGGCGATAATCGGCAACCACGAAACGCTGCGTACGCTGGTAGAGCGCTTTGATATTCCGTTCCATCTGGTCAGCCACGAGGGCCTGACGCGCGAAGAGCACGATCTGAAAATGATCGCGCAGATCGACCAATACAAACCTGACTATGTGGTGCTGGCGAAATACATGCGCGTGCTGACGCCCGCCTTTGTTCAGCACTACCCCAACCGGGTCATCAACATCCATCATTCGTTCCTGCCGGCGTTTATCGGGGCGCGCCCGTACCATCAGGCTTACGAGCGCGGCGTGAAGATCATCGGCGCCACCGCCCATTATGTAAACGACAGTCTGGATGAAGGCCCGATCATCATGCAGGACGTGATTCACGTCGATCACACTTACACCGCGGACGACATGATGCGCGCCGGTCGCGACGTGGAAAAAAACGTACTCAGCCGGGCGTTGTACCATGTGCTGGCTCAGCGGGTGTTCGTTTACGGCAACCGCACGATTATTCTGCGTTGATTAGCACTTCGCCGCCCTTCGCCTACAATTGCAGCGGGCGGCATAAAAAACCGGCAAACGAACTTGTTTTTGTTTTTTCGGTCTTTACAGGGGCGCGGCATTTGGTATGATGCGCCCCGCTCGACACGAAAGAGCAATCAGGCCAGTGGTGGGGTTCCCGAGCGGCCAAAGGGAGCAGACTGTAAATCTGCCGTCACAGACTTCGAAGGTTCGAATCCTTCCCCCACCACCATCTCTCAAGTCGCTACGACATCCTCACTCCATAGCTTCCCCCTCAAACAAAAAATCACCCGAAAGCGCAGCAAGAAAAACACATCGCGACGTCGCCTCGACCGATTTATCGCACCATGAAGAATCGCCGCGATGACTCTGCGATATTCACATACCGATTTCGCGGTGACAGCACAGCAGAATAACGTGATTACTCTTTCCAGCGTTCCGGCATATAACTGAATACCGGCAACTGCCAGGACCAGAAAATAGCCGCCAGACGCAGCGATAACCCGACAGAGAAAGAGATCAGCTGATTTAGATCGTGGTTGATGCCGATTTCGCGCAGGCCAAGGTAAACCAGCGCCACCAGCAATGAAACGCAGGCGTACAGCTCTTTGCGCAGCACCATCGGCGTCCGGTTGCAGAAAATATCCCGCAAGATCCCACCGAAAATACCGGTGGTAATCCCCGCCATCACCACCACGGTCGGCGAATAACCCAGCTCAATCGCCACATTGCAACCGATAATGGTGAATGCCACCAGCCCCATGGCGTCCAGCACCAGAAACAGCCGGTGCAGATGGTGCATCACGCGCGCAGCCAGCACCGCCAGCAGTCCGGCGCCAATCGTGAGGTAGATATAGACAGGATGCTGAGTCCAGACGATGGGATAGTTACCCAGCAGAATATCGCGCACCGTACCGCCGCCCAGCGCGGTAATAAAAGCGATCATTGAAACACCGAAGATGTCCATGTTGCGGCGGCCCGCAGCCAGCGCGCCGGACATACCCTCAGCGGTAATAGCGATCAGATAGATATAGGTCAGCACACACGTACCCTTGTGAAATGTGCCCCTCCCTCTGTCCTTTTACCTGAGAGTTTACGCGGTAAAACCGCTTGCCCCTTCGGTGGGTTGTCTGGCAACCGCTCTCCAGTTGGCGTCATAGAAATGTGCAGTAAGGTAGCCTGAGCGATTATGGGAGTTTGCGCCTTCGGCGGGAAGGCGTGTCGTGACATTCGTGACATATAGTGCCTTCCGCTCTCCTGCAAGCCGCGGAGTATACGGGCTATCGCCGCCCGGTTCAACCAGCCATCACCGATAGTTATGACTGCTGATACAGCAGCGTAGCCGCCGTGACTCGACTCCCGCCTTTCTGCTAACATCGGGGCACGTTTTTTTAACAACGGCAGCGAACATGAAGTTTGTTTCTTTCAATATCAACGGGCTGCGCGCCCGACCACACCAGTTGGCCGCAATCATCAAACAACATCAGCCTGATGTGATCGGTCTGCAGGAAACCAAAGTCCACGACGATATGTTTCCGCTCGAAGAGGTGAAACAGTTTGGTTATCACGTCTTCTACCACGGGCAGAAAGGCCACTACGGCGTTGCGCTGCTGATCAAAGCCGAGCCGCTGGCGGTCCGTCGCGGATTCCCCACGGACGAAGAAGACGCCCAGCGCCGTATCATCATGGCGGACCTGGCGACGCCGCTCGGCACGCTGACCGTGGTCAACGGCTACTTTCCACAAGGCGAAAGCCGCGACCACCCGGTGAAATTCCCGGCCAAGACCCGTTTCTATCAGGATTTGCAGCATTATCTTGACCAGCACCATCAGGCGGACCAGCCGGTGCTGATTATGGGTGACATGAACATCAGTCCGACCGATCTGGATATCGGTATTGGCGAGGACAATCGTAAACGCTGGCTGCGCACCGGCAAGTGCTCATTCCTGCCGGAAGAGCGCGAATGGATGGAACGGCTGAAAAACTGGGGATTGGTCGATACCTTCCGCGCCGCCAATCCCGAGTGTCAGGACCGGTTTTCGTGGTTTGATTACCGCTCGGCCGGGTTTGACGACAACCGCGGCCTGCGCATCGACCTGATTATGGCCACGGCACCGCTGGCCAGCCGCTGCGCGGCCACCGGTATCGATTATGCGATTCGGGGAATGGAAAAACCTTCCGACCACGCGCCGGTGTGGGCGGAATTCACGCTCTGATGACGCGATCGGGGCTGCAAGCAGCCCCGCTATCACCACGTACGTTTACTGCTGTTCTTTGATGATACGCCACACCAGATTGTTGGTGCCGAGATTACCCTTGTCGCGCTGACATTGCAGCAACACGCCTTCCGCCCTCACCACCGAGCCTTCAGAGTAGTTTCTGTTCTGATAAATGCAGCAGCTCATGCAATTAACCTGAGCTTCACGCTGCACGTTGCCGCCATTGCCGTTCCCCCAGATCACCTGAGGAGGAACCGGCACCACCACCTCGGTGTTGGTGCTGCCCTGCGTTGTGGATACCGTGCCGTGGGTACTGCTGCCATTACCCGGCAGCACCACAGGATTCCCCTGCGTAATCACCGTGGTTTGCGTCGCCGCCTGCGCAGCGGAAGATAACAACAGGCCTGTTGCCATCAGGAAGGTGCCCCATGCTTTCATCTGCGTTACTCCTTTGTGCTGGCTGAACGTGACTGGCGACGTTTCCGCCCCGCGGGCGGAGAACGTTTAACCGGCGGTAATCCTCTGAATGCCGTGATATTACCACTTTGCCGGGCCTGCTGAATAAGTTCATACAGCGACTGGGTCAGAGGCTGCATGAAATCCTGATAGCGGCAGCGCTTTTCGCTGATCTGCGTCAGCGTGGCCTCCCAGTGCGCCGTCATGTCCGGGTGCGCCGCCATCGGCGGCAAAGCGTGAATCAACGCTTTGCCCGCATCAGTGGAATGAATATAACGCCCTTTTTTGATCAGAAACGCGCGTTTAAACAGAAGCTCGATAATGCCTGCGCGCGTGGCTTCGGTGCCCAACCCGTCGGTTTCGCGCAGGATTTTCTTCAACGCCTTATCCTGCACAAAGCGGGCGATACCGGTCATGGCGGACAACAAGGTTGCATCGGTGAAGTGTCGGGGCGGCTGAGTCTGCCGTTCCACTACCTCGCCCCGCTCGCACAAAAGTTCATCATCTTTTGCCACTACCGGCAACGGCATCCCCTCGTTTTCCTCATCCCGCTCTTTGTTGCCAAGCAGCGTTCGCCAGCCTGCCTCAGCCAGAAATCGCGCCTTGGCGACAAACTTGCCGCCGGCGATATCCAGATCGATAACGCATTTACGAAACACCGCATCCGCGCAAAACTGCATCAGGTACTGCCGGGCAATCAGCCCATAGACCTGGCTTTCATGTTCCGTCAACGAGGTGCGGGCGCTGCGCGCCGTGGGAATAATGGCGTGGTGGGCATCGACCTTGCCGTCATCCCAGCAGCGGTTGCGGCGCTCGGGATCAACGGCAGGCTGCGGCAACAAATCCGGCTGATGCGCTGCAATCGCGTTCAGCACCGCCTGTCGCCCGGCAAAATGCTCTTCCGGCAGATAACGGCAATCCGAACGCGGATAGGTGATCAACTTGTGCGTTTCATACAGCCGCTGGCAAACATCCAGCACCTGCTGGGCGCTAAGGCCAAAGCGTTTGGCGGCTTCAATCTGCAGAGCGGAAAGAGAATACGGCAGCGGCGCGGTTTCCGATTCCCGTTTATCATTATAGGCGGTAACCCTCGCCGGTTGCCCTTCGATGCGTTTGACGACGTGCTCGGCCAGCGGGCGATGCAGTAACCGCCCTTCTTCGTCCTGATACGGTTCGCAGGATTCACTGGGCTGCCACAAGGCGACAAACCGCTCGTCGGCCGGGGTGACGATATGCGCCTTAACCTCGAAATAGTCGCGGGCCACAAAATTGTCGATCTCTTCGTCACGCCGCACCACCAGCCCCAGCACCGGCGTCTGCACCCGACCGACCGATAGCACGCCTTCGTAACCGGCGTTTCGTCCCAGCAGGGTATAAGCACGGGTCATGTTGATGCCGTACAGCCAGTCGGCGCGCGAGCGGGCCAGCGCGGAGACGCACAGCGGAACGAATTCCCGGTTTTCACGCAGGCGCGACACCGCCCGCTCCACCGCCTGCGGATTCAGGTCGTTGATCAGGCAGCGGCTCACATGCTGACGCTTTTCTTCCGGCAGCGCCAGATACTCCAGCACTTCGTCCACCAGTAACTGTCCTTCGCGATCCGGGTCGCCGGCATGAATGATTTCATCGGCCTGAGTCAGTAATTTTTTTATAACATTCAGCTGTTTGCTGACAGACGGTCGCGGCTGCAACAGCCATTTCTGCGGCACAATCGGCAGATCCGCCAGCGACCAGCGCGCATAACGGGCGTCGTACACATCCGGTTGCGCCTGTTCCAGCAGGTGCCCCACGCACCAGGTCACGACATCCTGTTCGCCACAGGCAATAAAGCCATCGCTGCGTCGCTGCGGTTTGGGCAGCACATCGGCAATGGCTCTGGCAAGACTGGGTTTTTCCGCAATAAACAGTCGCATGTCACACCGCAAGGCAGAACGGATATTTCCTGACGCGCGCACCGTCAGGAGCGCGAATCAGGGGAAACATCGTCAATACAGAAATTAGAAATAGCTGACAAACTTCGCGCTATCAACGGGCGTGATCGCGGCGGAGGCTTTAAGCTGAGGCGTCCCTAAATAAAGGAAACCGACAATTTCATCCTGCGCACGGCAGCCAAAGGCGTCGCGCACCAGCGGATGATGAGTCCAGGCGCCGCTGCGCCAGATACCGTTGAACCCCTGCGCCAGCGCCGCCATTTGCATTGCCTGCACCGCGCAGCCGGCGGATACGACCTGTTCCCAGTGCGGAACTTTAGGATTTTCCTCACAGTGCGCGACAACGGTAATGATCATCGGGGCGCGGAATGGCGCCTGACGCGCTTTTTCAACCGCGGCCTCGTCCAGATTATCCTGCAATGCCGCGCTGACCAGCAGATCGCTGAAGCGGGATAACCCCTCATCCTGAATAAGGGAGAAACGCCACGGCTGCAGCGCGCCATGGTCCGGCGCCCGCAGGCCCGCGCGCAGAATATTCTCCAGCGCGTCGCCCGCCGGCGCAGGTGCCGCCAGACGGGACGCCGAACGACGATTCAGTAGCAATTCCAGAGCATCCATCACATCTCTCCTGTCATGAAAATCTGCTGTCGGTGAATAAAATCCGGTTGCGCGCCACGGTAGCACAGGTAGAAGATTTGTTACAAGTTAGCGCCCCGCCGCCAACCTTGCGGCAAGATAAATAGCTGACTTTTATCCTGTCGCTCATTAGGATACCGCCAGTGCCCCGCGTGCGGGCGTGATCGCGCTGATACTTTTTTTGGCAGCGCATCGCCCGGCAAACACGGGGCGCCGCTTAAACCCAGTTTTCTTTTGACGGAGTGGACATGCGCACAATGTGGCGAATTTTCAGTGGAATATTCAGATGGGGATGGCGCCTGCTGAATTTTATCCGCGAATTTATCCTCAACCTCTTTCTGGTGTTTTTGATCCTGGTCGGTATCGGGGTCTATAGCCAGCTAAAAACCACGCAGGCTGAGCCGGCGCGAGGAGCGTTGATGCTGGATCTGACGGGCGTGGTGGTGGATAAACCGTCCGTCAACAACAAACTACGCCAGTTCGGACGGGAGTTTTTCGGCGTGTCCGCCAGCCGTCATCAGGAAAATGCGTTGTTTGATATTGTCGACAGTATCCGTCAGGCCAAAGACGACAGCAACATTACCGGTATGGTGATGGACCTGTCCGACTTCGTCAGCGCGGATCAGCCTTCGCTGCAATACATCGGCAAAGCGCTGCGTGAATTCCGCGATGCCGGCAAACCGATTTTCGCCGTCGGCGACAACTTCAACCAGACGCAATACTATCTGGCCAGTTTTGCCAACAAAATCTACCTGACCCCGCAGGGAAATATCGACCTGCACGGCTTCGCCACCAATAACCTTTACTATAAGACGCTGCTGGACAAGCTGAAGGTCACCACGCATATCTTCCGCGTCGGCACTTACAAATCGGCCGTCGAACCGTTCATCCGCGACGACATGTCGCCGGCCGCCCGTGAGGCCGATAATCGCTGGATTTCCACCCTGTGGCAGCATTATCTGGATACGGTAGCGGCCAACCGCCAGATCACGCCGCAACAGCTGTTCCCGGGCGCCGAAAACCTGCTCGCCGGTTTGCAAACGCTGAACGGCGACACCGCCCGTTATGCGCTGGAAAACAAGCTGGTGGACGAAGTCGCATCCCGTTCGGTGATTGAGCAGTCATTAATCAAAGCCTTTGGATGGGACGCCAAAAACAAAAACTTCAACTTCACCAGCATCTATGATTACGCGCCGACCCCGCCGGTAACCAATGCCAACGAAATCGCCGTGGTGTTTGCCAACGGCACCATCGTCGACGGCAAGGAAACCCCGGGGTATGTCGGCGGCGATACCACGGCGGCGCAGATCCGCGACGCCCGTCTGGACCCGAAAGTCAAAGCCATCATCCTGCGGGTGAACAGCCCCGGCGGCAGCGTCACCGCCTCTGAGCTGATTCGTTCGGAACTGGCGGCGGCGCGACAGGCGGGCAAACCGGTGGTGGTTTCCATGGGCGGCATGGCGGCCTCCGGCGGCTACTGGATTTCCACGCCGGCCAACGCCATCATCGCCAGCCCCAGCACCCTGACCGGCTCAATCGGGATTTTCGGCGTCGTCACCACCTTCGAAAATTCGCTGGACAGCATCGGCGTACACACCGACGGCGTCGCCACCTCTCCGCTGGCCGCGCTGTCCCAGACCAGAGCCTTGCCGGCAGAAGCCAGCCAACTGATGCAACTCAATATTGAGCGTGGTTATCAGAACTTTATTTCACTGGTGGCGGAGTCACGCAAGAAAACCCCGCAGGAAGTGGATGCCATCGCGCAGGGGCATGTTTGGGTCGGCAGCGATGCCAAAACCAACGGGCTGGTGGATCAACTGGGCGACTTTGACGACGCCGTGAAGAAAGCGGCGGAACTGGCCAAACTGGAACATTATCAATTGAGCTGGTATTCCGGCGAGCCGGACCTGCTTGATACGATGTTCAGCCAGGTCAGAAGTTCGGTCTACGCCATGCTGCCTTCCGCGTTGCAGGCGGTGGTGCCGGCGCCGGTGGCTCAGTTGGCGCAGACGGTTCGCGCGCAAACGTCGGTGCTGGACGCCTTGAACGATCCGCAAAACCGTTACGCGCTGTGCCTGAATTGCGGCGACGTGCGTTAATGCTTCCCTGAACAGCCCGGTACTGCCGGGCTGTTTTTACCGCCGAAGCCTTTTTATTTACTACTGAACCTTTTTATAATCCTGGCCTTTGACGGCTAACCGTTTCTCTAACCAACAGTGTCCCGACCCAGACTATCCATGCAAAAGAAATCCATTTATGTCGCCTATACCGGCGGCACCATCGGTATGCAGCGCTCCGCCAACGGTTACATCCCGGTTTCCGGCCACCTGCAACAACAACTGGCGCAGATGCCGGAATTTCATCGTCCGGAAATGCCTTCGTTCACTATTCACGAATATACACCGCTGATCGACTCATCCGATATGACGCCGTCTGACTGGCAATCGATTGCGAATGACATCCAGCAGCACTATGACCAGTACGACGGTTTCGTGATTCTGCATGGCACCGACACCATGGCATTCACCGCCTCTGCCCTGTCTTTCATGCTGGAGAATCTGTCTAAACCGGTCATTGTGACGGGGTCACAAATTCCGCTGGCGGAACTACGCTCCGATGGGCAAACCAACCTGCTCAATGCGTTGTACGTGGCGGCCAATCACCCGGTCAACGAAGTCAGCTTGTTCTTCAATAACAAACTGCTGCGCGGCAACCGTACCACCAAAGCGCACGCCGACGGTTTTGACGCCTTTGCCTCCCCGAACTTTCCGCCGCTGCTGGAAGCCGGTATTCACATCCGCCGTCTGACGCCGGCCAACCCCGACCCGATTAGCGGGCCGCTGATCGTGCATGCCATCACGCCGCAGCCGATCGGTGTGGTGACGATCTACCCCGGCATCTCCGCCGATGTGGTAAGCAATTTCCTGCTTCAGCCGGTAAAAGCGCTGATTCTGCGCTCGTATGGCGTCGGCAACGCGCCCCAAAGCTCAGGCCTGCTTGATGAACTGCGCCGCGCATCCGAACGCGGCATCGTGGTGGTTAACCTGACGCAATGCATTTCAGGACGGGTCAACATGGACGGTTACGCCACCGGCAATGCGCTGGCGCAGGCTGGCGTCATCAGCGGGTTTGATATGACGGTTGAAGCGGCTCTGACGAAACTGCATTATCTGTTAAGCAGGAACGATCTTTCCCCTGACCAGATTCGCCAGCTAATGCAGCAAAACCTGCGCGGAGAACTGAGCGACAAAGATTAAATCGCCTGCAACCAACACAGCATCCAGAACATAAAAATTTTAATAAGAAGAACACCATATGAACAGAGCACTCTTGCTGGTGGATATCCAGAATGACTTCTGTGCAGGCGGGGCGCTGGCCGTCTCGGACGGCGATAGCGTGGTCGCGGTGGCGAATCAGGCTATCGCCGCCTGCCAGCAGGCCGGGGTAATAGTCGTTGCCTGTCAGGACTGGCATCCGGCGGATCACCGCAGTTTTGCCGTCAATTCCGGCACCCGCGTAGGCGACCAGGGCGAATTGGACGGCTTACCGCAGATCTGGTGGCCGGTGCATTGCGTTCAGGGTTCGCCCGGCGCCGATTTCCATCCCCGGCTGAATCAGCAGGCAATAAACTGGGTAGTACGCAAAGGAACGCATCCCTTTATCGACAGCTACAGCGCATTTTTCGACAACGGCCGCCGCACCCGTACCGAACTTTATGACTGGTTGAAAGCCAGAGACATTACCCAACTGACCATCATGGGGCTGGCAACCGATTACTGCGTCAAATATACCGTGCTGGATGCGCTGGCGCTGGGTTATCAGACCGAGGTGCTGACGGATGGCTGTCGCGGCGTAAATCTGCATCCGAAAGATAGCCAGCAGGCGCTGGACGTGATGGCGAAACACGGCGCCACGCTAATGGATCTGCCCGCGTTTACCGCGTCACTCAGCCGGTAATTCATGCTCGCATCACGCCAGTTGTCGATGCTGGCGCGATCGGGTTTAGTCTTGCGGTTTCAGGGTGGTGATAGGTTTCAGGGTAGCGGCAGGCGCTGAGGTCGTAGCAGACGTTGGGGTAGTAATAGCATCGCCGGCAAAACGCTGCTTGAGCTCCTGCTTGCTTTTCATTTCGATTTCACCACGGGTGTTGATCGTCATATGGTCCGCCTCGGCGTTATTGCGCGCCTGCCACAGCATGACCATCTGCAACGCATTTTCCTTTTGTTCCGCCGTCAGGGTTACCCCGTCCGGCCATTTTCCCAGCTCCACCGCCGTCACCAGACGTTGATAGATTTCCGGGGTCATGCTGTTTATTAAATCATCCAGTTGCATGTTTTTTCTGCCTGCAGTCAGATTTTAGCTGAAACGTTTCAAGTCAAAGTATTGTATTAGCGACGTTAACCATCCGTCTGTTGACCGTTTTCCGTATCGATAAAGCTGAGCGACGCGGAATTCACGCAATAACGTTCGCCGGTGGTGTCCTGCGGACCATCGGGGAACACGTGCCCCAGATGCGCATCGCAATGGCCACAGCGGATTTCGATCCGTTGCATATGGTGGGAGTTGTCTTCCAGATAGCGGATGGCGTCCTCCGCTACCGGGCGATCGAAGCTCGGCCAGCCGCAACCGGAGTCATATTTGTGGTCGGAATAAAACAGCGGCTGATGACAGCACAGGCAGTGGTAAACCCCGGTACGCTTGTTGTGCAACAGTTTGCCGGTGTAGGGGCTTTCCGTCCCCCGCTGCTGCGTGACATGCCGCTGCAGATCGGTTAACTCGTTCAGATTACGTGGTGAAGCGGTTATCTTGGTCATCAGGTTCTCACTGAAACACGGTTTTTTCGCCAGCGCGATGAAGCATAATTCTAACAAAAAGTTAACACCGTCACAGCCTATTTTGGCCTACACTTAGCCCTACGCGGCAAAGGCACTTTTAATTGTGATCTCAATCACAATTACACCTATGGCAGGTGTTTTCATGCCTGTGTATTCCTCATATGATTAGGTTATGCACTTTAATTAGGCTGATAGCTGTTTATCGCGCAACTGTTGAACGGACTTTTGACTTACCGCAACGATTGACACGATTCCGCTTGACGCTCAGTAAGGTTTTTGTAATTTTACAACCAACCTTTTATTCACAAACCAATAGCTGGTGGAATATATGACTATCAAAGTAGGTATCAACGGGTTTGGCCGCATTGGCCGTATCGTTTTCCGCGCTGCCCAGGAGCGTTCTGACATCGAAATCGTTGCCATCAACGATTTGCTGGATGCGGATTACATGGCGTACATGCTGAAGTATGACTCCACCCACGGTCGTTTCAACGGCACCGTTGAAGTGAAAGACGGTCACCTGGTTGTCAACGGCAAAACCATCCGTGTTACCGCTGAGAAAGATCCGGCTAACCTGAAGTGGAACGAAATCGGTGTTGACGTTGTTGCTGAAGCAACAGGTATCTTCCTGACCGACGAAACTGCACGTAAACACATTCAGGCTGGCGCCAAGAAAGTGGTTCTGACCGGTCCGTCCAAAGACGACACCCCGATGTTCGTTATGGGTGTTAACCACGCCGCTTACGCTGGTCAGGACATCGTTTCCAACGCGTCCTGTACCACCAACTGCCTGGCGCCGCTGGCTAAAGTCATCAACGACAAATTCGGTATCGTTGAAGCACTGATGACCACCGTTCACGCTACTACCGCTACGCAGAAAACCGTTGACGGCCCGTCTCACAAAGACTGGCGCGGCGGCCGCGGCGCTTCTCAGAACATCATCCCGTCCTCTACCGGCGCAGCTAAAGCGGTAGGTAAAGTGATTCCGGCTCTGAACGGCAAACTGACTGGTATGGCGTTCCGCGTACCGACCCCGAACGTATCCGTGGTTGACCTGACTGCTCGTCTGGAAAAACCGGCTACTTACAAAGAAATTTGTGCCGCCATCAAAGCCGCTTCTGAAGGCGAGCTGAAAGGCGTTCTGGGTTACACCGAAGATGACGTGGTATCCACCGATTTCAACGGCGAAAAACTGACCTCCGTGTTCGATGCCAAAGCCGGTATCGCACTGAGCGACACCTTCGTGAAACTGGTTTCCTGGTATGACAACGAAACCGGCTACTCCAACAAGGTTCTGGATCTGATCGCCCACATCTCCAAATAATGTGGCGATGAACAGATGATGAAAGGGCGACATGAGTCGCCCTTTTTTATTGGGTATATACCCGTCATACTTCAAGTTGCAGGTGCGTTGGCTGCCCTCGCTCCCCCCAATCACTTACTGATGTAAGCTCCTGGGGACTCGCTCGATTGCCGCCTTCCTGTAACCCGAATTATTTGGGGTATACAACAAGAACATAAAGGCAAAACCAATACCATGAGCGATAAAATTTATTCACTTCCCATCAATAACGCGATCACCGCGCACCTTAGCCAACGTCAACTGGACCAACTGCCGATTATCGTGGTGGATCATCCGCAGGTTCGTGCCGCCGTCGCGCTGCAGGGCGCGCATCTGATTAGCTGGCAGCCCAAAGGTGAACAACCGGTACTGTGGCTGAGCGACAACACGCCATTCGAGCACGGCGTGGCGATTCGCGGCGGCGTGCCCATCTGTTTCCCCTGGTTTGGTCCGGCTGCACAGCCCAACCACGGTTTCGGCCGCCTGCTGGCGTGGGAGTTCACCTCTCACAGTGAAGATGCGAACGGCGTTACCCTCAGCTTCACGCTGCGCGATTCCGAGCAAACACGCGCCGCCTGGCCGCACGCGTTTACCGTTCTGGCTCGTTTCCATTTAAGCGCGCAGGAATGCCGCATGGAACTCGAATGCCACGGCGACTACAGCATCACCAGCGCGCTGCACACCTATTTCCAGATTGGGGATATCAGCAAAATCAGCATCGGCGGCCTGGGCAACACCTTTATCGACAAGGTTAACGACGGCAAAACCGATACTCAGCAGGGCGACCTGACGTTTGCTACCCGTACCGACCGCATTTATACCCAGCCAGCGTCACTCAGCCTGATTGAAGACCCGGTGTTGCAACGCACTATTGAAGTGCATCATGCTCACCACAGCGACGTGGTGGCCTGGAACCCGGGCGCAGAACTGTCTCGCACCATCAGCGATATGACCGATGACGGCTACCAGACTTTTGTTTGCGTTGAAACCGCGCACGTGACCCAACCGCTCGTGGCGACCACTCAGGCGCCGGCACGTCTTACCACCACCATTCGCCTGCGTAAATAATCTACTTTTGCTTCCTGCTCATGGCTGGCTTTCGCCAGCCATGCTTCGATTACACCACATCCAGCGGCTGTTTGCGGCGTGGGGCGGGATAAGCCTCATCCAGTATGGCGAGATCTTCAGGTGACAACGTCACTTGAAGCGCGGCGGCATTCTCTTTGACATGCGCCAGCGTACCGGCTTTGGGAATGGCGATGACGCCAGGCTGGCGCGTCACCCAGGCCAGCAGCACCTGTGCGGGCGTCAGCGCATGTCGCTGTGCCACGCGCACGACCGCCGGGTGAGCAAACAGGTCATGGCGCAACTCCCCGGCCTGCGCCAGCGGGCAATAGGCCATGACGGGAAGCCGACGTTGCTGACACCAGGGCAGCAGGTCATACTCAATGCCCCGCGACGCCAGATGATACAGCACCTGATTGGTCTGACACTGCTCGCCACCCCGGCAGGACCACAGTTCTTCCATGTCGTCGGTATCCAGATTAGAGACGCCCCAGCGCCCAATCTTGCCCGCCTGTTGCAACGATTCCATCGCGGCGATGGTATCCACCAGCGGAATGCCGCCGCGCCAGTGCAGCAAATACAGATCGATATAATCGGTTTGCAGGCGTTTCAGGCTACGTTCACAGGCGGCGATCGCCCGCTCTCCGCCCGCATTATGCGGATACACCTTGGATACCAGATAGACACGGTCGCGACGGCCACGTATCGCCTCGCCCACCACCTCTTCCGCCCCGCCGTCAGCGTACATTTCCGCCGTATCGATCAACGTCATTCCCGCGTCGATGCCGGCCTGTAACGCGCTGACTTCACTGCTCCGCCGTTGGGCGCTTTCTCCCATGAACCAGGTTCCCTGACCAATAGCGGGAACGGTGTTTCCACCCGGAAATGTTACCTGTTTCGTCATGTTATTCCTCCCTTGTAACCCTCCCTTGTAGCAGAGTAGCAAACCCCGCTCGCTCCATTAATGTGCAAATGGGGTGAATCCACCCCATTTTTGTGCAGCCAATGCACAATGACCGTGCGGGTCGCTTTAGAAGGTATAACTGACGCCGCCTCCCAGCATCAGGTTATAGTTTTTATCGACCATCGGGCTGTTTTTGGTCTCATCCGACAGCCGGACATAACGCCCGCTTACCCAGGTATTCCAACTGGAATTAATCTTGTAGCCGGCGTTCAACTCGACATACGGCGACCAGCCGTCATCCGGCTGATAATTGCGTAGTCCGGAGCGGGCCGATTCGTCGCCAGTGACGCCATAGTAGTAGCGATTCTGGTTTTCGCTCGACCAGGTAATCCCCACGCCCGGCGTCAGGCTCCAGTCGCCGTCGTTGAAGCGGTAAAGATAGGCGGAGTCCCACACCAGACCATTGCTGTAATTCAGCGTGTCGCCGGCCAGCAAGGTGCGCAAGGTGCCCCATTGCGCATCGTAGCGATAGGATAACCCCGCCATCAGCGTACCGCGGCGACGTTCAAGCTGCTTCATCTGGTTATCGTCGCTATCGCCCGGTTTGAAACCAAACGGGTTGTAATACGCCGTCAGTGACAATTTGTTCTGCGCGTCATTCCACAGGTAATACCCACCCAGCAGACCGCGCAGGTAAAAACTCTCGCTTTCATAAGTCACCATCGGAAAAGGATAAACGTGACCGCTATCGCCACGGTATACCGGAGTCTCGCCGACCGCGCCCAGCCCGAGCGCGAACTCGTCCGCAAAGGCCGCCGGGGCCGCTAACGTTGCGGCCAACGCCGCCGTTAAGAAAGTTAATACGCAATTTTTCACGATTGTCGGTTCCCATTCAGTGTTACGTATTTGATCACTTCCAGCAGAATAGCAGCGCCGGAGTCCTACATACATCACATTAATGTGAAAGATACATAAGTTATAACGATTTCGTCTGCCCGCCAGCATCCCGCATCAGGGCTGCGTTAGCGGATAAAAAAGCCGGTTGCAGGCCGCCGCGCCGAAGTGAGTCATTGAAATATCTTAAAAATGCGACGCAAGAATAGAGGAAATTTTATGGATGCAAACTACGCTTTAAACAAGGATGAGGATTTCCGCTGAGTGTAGCCGGGCGCCAGTTGCCCACCCCTTCCCGCCAACCAAAGTTGGCATAAGGGTTGCTGTATCTCAGCAGCGGTCTTCTTCCGGGAGAGCCATCCATTAAACAGGCTGTATACATACCATTCGCTCTCTTACTCTGTGTTAATCGACGAAGGACGGGCAACGCTATGAACATATTTGATCATTATCGCCAGCGTTACGACGCTGCCAAAGACGAAGAGTTCACTCTGCAAGAGTTCCTTACCATCTGCCAGCAGGATCGCAGTGCGTATGTGAACGCCGCTGAGCGATTGTTAATGGCTATCGGTGAACCGGTTATGGTCGACACCGCTCAGGAACCGCGTCTGTCTCGTTTATTTTCCAACCGGGTAATTGCCCGCTACCCTGCGTTCGAAGAGTTCTATGGTATGGAAGAAGCCATCGAACAAATCGTTTCCTACCTGAAACATGCCGCGCAAGGGCTCGAAGAGAAGAAGCAAATCCTCTATCTGCTGGGTCCGGTGGGCGGCGGTAAATCTTCGCTGGCTGAACGGCTGAAATCGCTGATGCAGCGCGTTCCCATCTACATTCTGAGCGCCAACGGCGAGCACAGCCCGGTCAACGACCATCCGCTCAGCCTGTTTAACCCGCAGGAGGATGCCTCGATTCTGGAGAAAGAATACGGTATCCCGCGCCGCTATCTGGGCACCATCATGTCGCCCTGGGCGGCCAAACGGCTGCAGGAATTCGGCGGCGACATCACCAAATTCCGCGTCGTCAAGGTGTGGCCGTCCATTCTGGCCCAGCTGGCGATCGCCAAAACCGAACCGGGCGATGAAAACAACCAGGACATTTCAGCGCTGGTCGGGAAAGTGGACATCCGTAAGCTGGAGCATTTCGCCCAGAATGACCCGGACGCCTATGGCTACTCTGGCGCGCTGTGCCGGGCCAACCAGGGCGTGATGGAATTTGTGGAAATGTTCAAGGCGCCGATCAAAGTGCTCCACCCGTTGCTGACCGCGACTCAGGAAGGCAACTACAACGGCACCGAAGGCATCGCCGCCCTGCCGTTCAACGGCATCATTCTGGCTCACTCCAACGAATCGGAATGGGTGCAGTTCCGCAACAACAAAAATAACGAGGCGTTCCTTGACCGTGTCTATATCGTCAAAGTGCCTTACTGCCTGCGGGTTTCCGAAGAGGTCAGAATTTACGACAAGTTGTTGATAAATAGTGAGCTGAGCCGCGCCCCCTGCGCGCCCGGCACGCTGGAAACACTGGCGCGCTTTTCCATTCTGTCGCGGCTGAAAGATCCGGAAAATTCCAGTATCTACTCCAAAATGCGGGTATACGATGGCGAAAGCCTGAAGGATACCGACCCGAAGGCCAAGTCGTATCAGGAATACCGCGATTACGCCGGCGTCGACGAAGGCATGAAAGGGCTTTCCACCCGTTTCGCCTTCAAGATCCTCTCCCGCGTGTTCAACTTTGATCACAGCGAAGTGGCGGCCAACCCGGTCCACCTGTTTTACGTGCTGGAACAGCAGATTGAACGGGAACAGTTCCCGCAGGATGTGTCGGAAAAATACCTGGAGCACCTGAAAGGCTACCTGATTCCGAAATACGCCGAGTTTATCGGCAAGGAAATTCAGACCGCCTACCTTGAGTCTTACTCGGAATACGGTCAGAACATTTTTGATCGCTACGTGACCTATGCCGACTTCTGGATTCAGGATCAGGAATACCGTGATCCGGACACCGGCCAGCTGTTTGACCGTGAGTCTCTGAACGCCGAACTGGAGAAAATCGAAAAACCGGCGGGTATCAGCAACCCGAAAGACTTCCGCAACGAGATCGTCAACTTCGTGTTGCGCGCCCGCGCCAGCAACAGCGGCCGCAATCCGAACTGGACCAGCTATGAAAAACTGCGTACGGTCATTGAGAAGAAGATGTTCTCCAATACCGAAGAGCTGCTGCCGGTGATTTCGTTCAACACCAAAACGTCGACGGAAGAGCAGAAAAAACACGACGACTTTGTCGATCGCATGATGGAAAAAGGCTACACCCGCAAACAGGTGCGTTTGCTGTGCGAATGGTACCTGCGTGTGAGGAAGTCATCCTGATGCCGTACATCGACAGGCATGTCGTTTGGGGGAAACATGGCCTATTTCATTGATCGGCGTTTGAACGGCAAAAACAAAAGCGCGGTTAACCGCCAGCGCTTTTTGCGCCGCTACAAGTCGCAAATAAAACAGTCGATTGCCGGGGCCATCAACAAGCGTTCGGTTACCGACGTGGAAAACGGAGAGTCTATTTCGATCTCCAATTCGGATATCAGTGAACCGATGTTCCATCAGGGCCGTGGTGGGATTCGTCACCGGGTGCACCCCGGTAACGACCACTTCGTGCAGAACGACAAGATCGAACGGCCTCAGGGTGGTGGCGGAGGCGGCGGATCGGGTCAGGGCGACGCCGGTCAGGATGGCGAAGGTCAGGATGACTTCGTGTTCCAGATATCCAAAGACGAGTATCTTGACCTGTTGTTCGAAGATCTGGCGCTGCCCAACCTGAAAAAAACCGAACACCGGCAACTCAACGAGTACAAAACCCACCGTGCGGGGTACACCGCCAACGGCGTCCCCGCCAATATCAGCGTGGTGCGTTCGCTGCAGAACTCGCTGGCGCGCCGCATGGCGATGACCGCGGGTAAACGCCGCGAGCTTCACCAGCGGGAAGAAGATCTGGCGTTGCTGGAAAATACCGAGCCGGTCCAGTTGCTGGAGGAGGAGCGACTGCGGCAGGAAATCGCCGAGCTGCGCCAGCGCATCGCCAGCGTGCCGTTTATCGATACCTTCGACCTGCGTTACAAGAACTACGAACGCCGGCCAGAACCGTCAAGCCAGGCGGTGATGTTCTGTTTGATGGATGTTTCCGGTTCTATGGATCAGGCCACCAAGGACATCGCCAAACGTTTTTACATCCTGTTGTATCTGTTCCTGAGCCGCACCTATAAAAACGTGGAAGTGGTGTATATCCGCCACCATACGCAGGCCAAGGAAGTGGATGAGCAGGAGTTCTTCTACTCTCAGGAAACCGGCGGCACCATCGTCTCCAGCGCCCTGAAACTGATGGAGGATGTGGTCAAAGAACGCTACGACCCTGCGCAATGGAACATTTACGCCGCGCAGGCTTCCGACGGCGACAACTGGGCGGACGATTCGCCGCTGTGCCGTGAATTACTCGCCACCCGCCTGCTGCCGGTGGTGCGTTACTACAGCTACATCGAAATTACCCGTCGTTCGCACCAGACGCTGTGGCGGGAATATGAGATGTTGCAGGACAGCTTTGACAATTTCGCCATGCAGCATATTCGCGATCAGGACGATATCTATCCTGTCTTTCGGGAAATCTTCCACAAACAAACCGTCAACAACTAACCAACCTGCCCCAGCCAGCCGTTCACGCGCTGGCTGTTTTCCCTTCCATATGTCATGTCTTGCCTGTTGTTGAGAGCAGCCATAAATCCGTCGTTGAATAATCCAGGCCCGAATACCGGTACGAGCCGCACGCAACGCGAAGATCACCCGGTTTATCCCCCCATCGTCTCTGCCTGACCGCACCGGATGCCCCCTGCCGCCAGTCACAGCAGGCATCCGAAATCCGTTTTCCCATTGTTTCCCCCTTTTTAATAATGGTTTTTATTTGAAATGTTATGTTATAACATAAATGTTATTGCAATAAATTTTCACATTTTCGGAGTGCTGTGTGCTGGATGTCAGGCAGTTAACACTTTGTATCGATGGGGACCACAAGATTCATGACCTCAGTTTCTCCCTCGCGCCCGGTGAGCGTGTCTGTCTGCTGGGCGGATCCGGTTCCGGCAAATCGCTGACGGCGCGTTGCCTGCTGGGCGCACTGCCCATCGGCAGTCAACTCAGCGGCAGCATCCGTCTTCAGAACCACGACGTAACGGGGTTGCCGTTGTCACAGCGCCCGCCTGCCGAACGTCCGGCGGCCATTTTTCAGGATTCAGCCACGTCGCTAAACCCGTTATTCACGATTGAAACGCAACTGCGCATGGCGTTAAAACACCAGCCGACTCATCGGGCGCTGCCGGATTTGCTGCGTGCGGTCGGTTTTTCCGATCCGCAAGCCGTGCTCACGCGCTACCCCGGCGAACTCTCCGGCGGCCAGCGTCAGCGCCTTTGCATCGCGCTGGCGTTACTGTGCGAGCGTCCGTTATTGATCGCCGATGAACCCACCACGGCGCTGGACGTGGTCACCCAGGCGCAGGTACTGCAAACCCTACAGGATCGGCTGCAACAATCTCCACGCACCAGCCTGCTGTTCATCACCCACGACATCACGGTAGCAGCCATGGTCTGCCGGCGCGCGCTGGTAATGGAAAACGGCCGGCTGGTCGAGCAAGGCGAAATGCGTCAGTTGCTGACGCATCCCCGCCATCCTTATACCCGTGCGCTGGTGTCGGCGGCGCGTCAGGCATCCGCCGGCGCCGTTTTTTCCCGCCGGAACCGCGCGCCGTCCGTATCATGGTCACAGGCCAGTTAATGCTATGCACCAAACCTCTTGCATGCTGAGTGAAGCTCCCTTTTTGCAACTTCATCAGGTCAGCCACCATTATCGAACGGCGGGTGTGTTTAGGCGCCGGGCAACGGCCACCTCGTCGCTGCAGCACGTCAGCCTCGAACTTCATGCGGGAGAACGCGTGGCGCTGGTGGGCGCATCCGGCTGCGGCAAATCCACCTTGCTGAAAATTCTGCTGGCGCTGGAGTCACCGATTCAGGGCACTGTGCATTGCCAGGGGCGCGAGGTACGCCCGAATAGCGTATCCCGGTTGCGCTGGTATCGGCAATTGGTGCAATACATCCCGCAGGATCCGGCGGGATCGCTGGCGCCGCACGCCTCGGTATTCGCGCTGATCGCCGAACCGCTGCGCCAGCTAGGGATGACGGAAAACCTGAAACAGACGGTCTGTGAGGTGCTGGAGCAGGTTGATTTGCCGTTAACTCTGTTGCATCAGCGGGCCGAATCGCTATCCGGCGGTCAGGCCCAGCGGGTTGCCATTGCCAGAGCCATTGCGCTGCGCCCGGCGTTTCTGCTGGCGGATGAGCCGGTCAGCGGGCTTGACCTGCCTCTGCGTCAACAGATCACTACGTTGCTCGATACGCTGTCACGCCGTCATGGCATGGGACTATTGCTGGTTTCCCATGACCTGTCGGTCGTGGCCGCGCTCTGCCAGCGGGTACTGGTCATGTACAACGGCAGTCTGGTGGAAGACCGTCCGCTGCCCGATTTACTCGCCGAACCGCGCCATTTTCATACCCAGGCCTTGTTGGCGGCTGTGCCGACGCTGCCTGCTTTTGACTGATTTTTCCAATACCACAAGGAATGCGTATGTTTCGTTTCCCTTCTCTGACGATGGCCGCCACGCTGGCATCCACCCTGTTGCTCGCCGGTTGTTTTGACAAACCGGCGCCCGCCGCCACCACCGGCGCGGACAATCCGCGCATTCATCTGGCGATGTTGTTGCCGCCGCGTTCAGCGCTGTCGCCTTTCAGTGACGATGCCTTCAAGCTGTCGCGCTGGCGCGCCGGTGAAACGCTGGTGGTGCTTGATGCCAACGGCGATGCGCAACCCGCGCTGGCGACCCACTGGCAACAGGTAGATGAGTTAACCTGGCGTTTCACCCTGCGCGACGGCGTAAAATTTCACGACGGCAGCGATTTCAACGCCAGCGCCGTGGTCAACGCCCTGACCGCCGCCACGCGCGCCACTCCCAAGCCACGCATTCTTGACGGCGTGACACTGAGCGTGACGGCGGAAGACGCGCGCACCGTGCAGATTAAAACCGCCACCCGCGACCCGTTGCTACCGCAACGCTTGTCCAGCCCTCAGTTAACCCTACTCTCGCCCGCCGCTTACGGCGCCAACGGCGTGGTCAGCCCGATCAGAACCGGCACCGGCCCGTTCGTGCTGACGCAGGTTAACGGCACCAGCAGCGCCCGGCTGGATCGTTTTGACAGTTACTGGGGCAGCAAAGCCACGGCGCCGGGCATTGATGTCGATTTCGTCCCGGACAGCGCCGCCCGCACCGCCGCGCTGCGTACCGGCACGGCCGACCTGGTAGAAGCGATACCGGTGTCACAGGCGCCGCTGCTGGACCAAAACCTGGTGCATGAAGTGCCGATGCCCCGCACCAACACGCTGTACCTCAACACCCGGCGCGGCGTTTTCAGCGATCCTGGCCTGCGGGCCGCGGCGCGTGATGCAATCCAGCGGGACATTCTGGTCAAAAACGTGTATGAAAACCGGGCCGACGTGGCGGCCGGGCTGCTTGGCCCGGCGGTGCAATGGGCCGCGGCGTTGCGTCAACCGGTAGCGGCACCCACCGCAGCCCGTTCCCCTAACGGCGCGACGATCACGCTGGCGACCTTCAGCGACCGGGCGGAACTGCCGGAAGTGGCGGTTTATCTGGCTCAACAGTTAACCGCCGCCGGCTTCACGGTAAAACAGGAGGTCCGCGAATATTCGCAGATAGAAGCGGATGCGCTGGCCGGCCATTTCGATGCCTTTATTTTATCTCGCGCCACCGTGCTGGATTCCGGCGATCCGGTGGCTTACCTGTATAGCGATTTTTCCTGCAAAGGCTCATTCAATATTTCGCAACTGTGTAATCCTGCGGTAGACGACGCGCTGAAACAGGCTGCCGCCACCCCGGCTGGAGAGGCGCGTCGCCAGGCGATCATGGCCGCTGAGAACCTGATTCTGGCGACTAACGCCGCCATTCCATTGCTGCACGAGCGGGTGATTCAGGGCGAGTCCGCTCGTTTGCGTCAGGCTATTCGGGACCCGCGTGAACGCACCCTGATCGACGTACAGACGCACATCGATGGAGCGCATGCCAAGCCATGAGCGATACGCGGTTTCGGTTACCGGCAGAACTGCAACCATTGCTGCTGGTCATGACCTCGCGCCTGTTGACCGCCCTGACCATCATCGTATTGATCGGGCTGCTGCCCTGGCTGTCTGACACCGATCCGGCGCTCAGCCTGCTGCGCGCCCGCTCCAGCGAACAGGAAGCCACGGCGGAAGCGCTGGATGCCATTCGTCAGCATCTGGGGCTGGCGCAGGGGCCGTGGGCGTTGCTGAAGCACTGGTTAGCCGGTTTATTGCACGGCGATGCCGGCCTATCCTGGGTATCCGGCAAGCCGGTGTTGCCCGGTATGCTGGATGCCGCAGGCGTGTCGCTCACACTGATGCTGGCGGCACTGGCGGTGGCGCTCCTGTTGGCCCTGCTGCTGAGCTGGCCAACCCTGCAGCGCGGGCTGGCCGGCGATAACCGGCGCAGCAACGGGGCGCTAGCCACCGCCTTCACCGCCATGCCGGAGTTTCTGCTGGCGTCGTTCCTGCTGATCGTCGGCGCGGTCTGGCTGAAGCTGTTGCCGCCTTATGGCTGGCAATCATGGCAACACCTGATTCTCCCCGCGCTGGCGTTGGGTATTCCGGCGGGCGGCTTGCTGGGTAAACTGTTCAGCGATGCGTTGACCAGCACATTCAGCGAGCCCTGGTTGCTGACCTGGCAGATGGCTGGTTTTTCCCGCCGAGACTGCCTGCTGGGCGTAGTTCGTCGCGCCCTGCCCGCTATTCTGCCGCAGGTCAGTCTGGTACTGGTCGGGCTGACCGGCGGCGCGGTCGCGGTGGAAAAGGTGTTTGCCATTCCCGGGCTGGGGCGGGCAACGCTGGGTGCGGCGGCGGCTCAGGATCTGCCGGCGTTGCAATGCGGCGTGCTGATTCTACTGGTTATCGCGGTGATCGCCGGGATGGGGTCGACGCTGCTGCGCCGCTGTCTGCTTGGTCATGCGCTGGAAAACGGCTCCCTTTCTACGCCCGCCAGCGCCATTAAAGTGACGCGTCGTCATTATCGTCTGCCGCTGTTCATCGCGTTGCTGCTGGCGGCGATCGTGATTACCGGCCTGCCGCGTGATCCCTTCGGTTCCGACTTTGCCCGTCTGCAGTCGCCTGACTGGTCGTTACCGTTCGGCGCTGACGCCACCGGCCGCGACATGCTGGCGCGGGTTGCGCACGGTGCGCTATCCACCCTGTTTACCGCGCTGGCGGTGACACTCTGCTGCCTGCTACTCGGCCTGCTTTTCGGGCTGTTTCCACGGCTGTTCAGCGGCCCGGCCGAAGTAGCCAACGCCATGCCGCCGGTGATCGCCGGCATGGTGGTCGCCGCGTTGTACGGCCCTTCCACATCAGGCGCGGCGCTTGCCGTGGCGCTGGTTGCCTGGGCGCCGCTGGCGGCACACACCGCGTCGCTGGTGACCGAAATCACCGCCCAACCGTATATTCGCATCACGCCGCTGTTTGGCATCAGTCGTCTCCGGTGCCTGATACGCTATGTGATTCCCGCGCTGATCGGGCCGGTCACCCGCCATGCCATGCTACGTCTACCCGGCATCGCACTGGCGCTGGCATCGCTGGGTTTTCTGGGATTAGGCGAACAACCGCCGACGCCGGAATGGGGACGCGTGCTGGCGGAAGGCATGCCCTATGTCGAACGCGCTGTCTGGACAGTATTACCGCCCGTTTCCGCATTGATTCTGCTATCGGTACTGGCTGTTTCGCTCAGCCAATGGTCACGACGATAAAAGGCGACATCAGGTTGTGCAATATTGCACAACCTGATGCTATCGAATGATATCTGGTTGGTTATGGCAGACAAAAAACGCGGCTATCTGGCGGAATACTGTCGGTTCCCCGCATCAGTTACGTACTTTACGGTAAACCCATAACACCACAATGGCGCCGATTACCGCCACCGCAAAACTGCCGAAATTAAAGCCATCGACTTTACCAAAACCAAAGAGCGTGCTGATCCAACCGCCGACCACCGCACCGACCACGCCCAGCAACACGGTCATGATAAAACCACCGCCATCTCTACCCGGCATGATCCACTTTGCCAGAATGCCGGCAATAAGACCGAAAATAACCCATGAAATGATTCCCATCGTATCCTCTCTATCAGTCGCACATTAGGCGGTGTCCCGCAATAATAATGTGTACCCGTGGTTAGTGGTTATGCCTATAAAAGCGTAGCATAAGATGCATCGCTTACTTTACCGCAGCGTTTTACGCCGCTTCTGGCGGTTATGGCTCAATACCGCAGCCTAACAAGATAGACAATGTCACGAGGGAGTGACAGCAAATTGACAATCACGCCAAACAAAAAATAACCACAATCTTTTACCGGAAATAAAAAAGCGCCCGAACAATCATTCCGAGCGCTCTCAATACCCGTATCAACATGAATACGCTAACTGTGCTATCAGCCTGCGGCAGGCCAGAGACGATTATTTGTCGGCCACAAAATAATCATTATTATCGGTCATCGGAATATAAATCCTGACCCATTCGTCACCGTCTATCAGTTCCCAACTGTGCCCTTCGCCATTAGTATCCTCAGCCAGCAGAACCGTTCCCGGCGACAGAATAAACGTAGAACCGTCGCTGACTTTGAATTTCAGCTTACCTTTCAGTGTAATAACATACTGTTTTCTCGGCGCCGGATGCGTGTTTTTTTCCCACTCTTCAACCGAGTTATTAATCCAGAAATTTTGCGCGGGTATTTTGTCCAGCGCAGGAATGCTGCCTTTCAGATAAGCAGAATGGTTATCCGGTGTGGTGATGAGTTTAATTGCCGGGATACGCGAAGGCTGGGTTGACGTTTCTGCTATGCCTTTCAACGGCATTAACGATGCTATAACCATAAATAAGAATATTTTAAATTTACTCATTACCACCTCGACTCCCTGTTTAATTTAACGCCATCGATGACCGATAATCATCGCTCTAAAAACTTCGCCGTGAATTATACGAGAATAATCCGCCAGGTAAACAAACACGCATTCTGAATATAATTATTCATTCAATAGGCAATAACGATGAAGATATAGCGCATCATTCAGCTGTACTGGTGGGAAACCGGAACGTAAAATCAGATAACTGATCACCTTGCAAACAGGTATTGCATGGTCACTCACCTGTTGTTACACCGCGCCTCTGGCAAGAAAATCACCGCTACGTTTCCATCGCCCCGCAGATAACGCCGCCTTCTTCCTCTTCTTCGGCAACTTGCCTGCTCATGGATAAGATCAATGCCGGTCTGGCCGACTCGACTTCATCAAACCCGGCCGTTATGATCGCCTTTCCGGGCCTGCGACTCGCCGTCTCTCAGTGGTGTGTCTCGTTTCGCCCGGCGGTAGACCTGAGGTCATCTCCCGTCTGGGGAGCTTTACATGGAATATCACAATGAAAAAAGTAGTACTGTCGCTTATTGTCTCTGTGCTGTCTGCGCAGGCGTTGGCCGCGCCGCAACTGGCTAACCTGAGCAAGCTGGAATATGGTCCGCGCTGGGCGTTCAACCGTGAAGAAGTTCAGTTGATCTGCCGCCCCGGCCATGCCATGTACGTGATCAATCCCAGTACGCTGGTGCAATATCCGCTCAATGACGTGGCGCGTGAGCAGGTCAACACCGGCAAGGTGAATGCTCGCCCGCTGGAAACCATTCTTCTGGACGACCCGCAGAATCCGGGGCAAAAAATGAGTCTGCAACCCTTTATCGACCGGGCCAAAGACCTCTGTCAGTAGCGCATATAGCACTCCTGAAGCGAGTGTGGATCGCAAATACGCGGGTTTGCGCTGGTTGTCACAAAGTGTACAGATTGTTTCAGAATTGGCCGTCAAAAACCGGGCCAGACTGGAAAACAAAAGTGAGTCGTCTACGCTTAAAGTGCGGGCTGTGATGCAACCCGCAACAAATGCCAACTTTTAGCGCACGGCTCTCTCCCAAGAGCCATTTCCCTAGACCGGGCACAGGAATCGTGTTCGGTCTTTTTTTATAGCATTGATTTTTAACGATTTATTTTTCAATATCCGAAAATGTCCGAAATTTGTCCGAAAACCCGTACCCGGTGTAAATCGCAGCGGGCTGGATAATCATCATTATCTATCGCAAGATAGGCCTTTCAATAACAAGGATGTAACAAAAAATGAGAACTATCGACGATTACGGAACGACATTAACCATCAGCGCGCGGTAGGAAATAAAAAAGCCGCAGGGTGAACCATACGGCTTGAGGACTGCCCAATAAAAAACCGGAGCGAATTTTGAGCACGTACCGGTATCTTTAGGGATTTACCGCGTATCAGAGAGTTAGGTCAAAGTCTTTGCGCATCACGCACCGCTTTTAGCCCATGCTTTCCTTCATTTGGGATGTGCAGTAGATAACCCCCGGGACATCATCAATCACATTTTTATCTGCCTACTCAATCAATGCAATTTGTTCTTACAGTTCGGTCTAGTGGTAGACTTTCCATACCTTACCGTTACGGGTTTCAAGTTTGGCTTTGGTGCCAACACTGACTAGGGCGTTGATTGAGTTAAAATGCATAAAAAACCTATTATTTTACCTTATCAACCAAATTAGCAATTGCCTCAACACCATCAAACATTGATGGTATGTTATTCTCATTAACTTGAATTGGGCTAAATATCATGGAATCAAAAAGTTTAAAAAGATCAGGCTCTTTCATTTCAACTTTTTTACGATAATCAACATAGCCTTCAATAAAGGCACACAAACTCAGTCTTAACTCTATTTGTACCAGTTGAGTTCTTATTGACTTAGCCTCCAAATATGACAATCTAAAAAAATAAATCAATGCCAACTCAACAGTTAAAAGAGGAAAAAAAAGAAACAATGCAGAATAATCAGTAGGATAAAAGTCAGATTTAATAAAATGTAAAATAAACACAATAACAGGAGCGATAAATATACAACCAAACAGGTTTTGGTAATAAACCTCTACCTTCCTTAACTCCTCTTCTTTTTTTTCTTTTATTTTATTAAAACCAGAGCTTAACCCAACAAAGTTATACTCTGTTCTAAGGCGGCTAACTTTATCATCAAGTGCATTTATTTCTCTAACCTTGGTCTTTATATCATCGACCATGTGAACTATAGTTTCTTTATCTTGCTTTATAGTCTGCTGAGCATTGGTATACATATTTGAAACATCGGATGAGAAGGAGGTAGCTTTCTCCTTTACAACGTCATCGAGCTTTCTTATTTCATTATCCACATCCATTACTAGTGATTTAGCTTTAATAAAATCATCGCTTTTCAACATCCACTGAACTAAAGAAACTGATAAATTATCCCTAATCCATTTAAACTGTAAACCTATAGAATCACCTTCGTAAAATGAATTATGCAATTCTGTTAGCGTATCGTAATCAAGGAATGTATGCCCTATTTCCTTACCCGTCCAGAAAAAATATTCATACATAACCCTTAGTAAATTTGATAAAAAAACAACCTTTTGATCATTATAATCTTTGCGAGAAAACCTTATTTGCTCTGACATGTATTCTTGATTAAAAAGAGTGTTTTTATCAAAAGAATAGTTATCTAAAGTTAAAAAATGATAGAATTTACTCCATGCCGCCCACAACACAAAATCCAAAAATCTTTCTTTTTCTCCTTCATCAATTAAATTATTAATATCATGTTTTTTGTTTTTAGATATCTTACTGGAGATAAGAATATTTGTTTTCTCAATTTCTGCTATTACTGCATTATCAATGTAAATCCCCACGATTTAATTACCCCTCTCTAAAATGAGCTTAAAAGTAAAATGTAGCGTATGAAGAATAACCGCTTCCCGTTCCCCACACGCCAATCGCAAGGCACTCCCCCCATGATAAGACGAGCAACCATACATCGCGTAGGACTCGGAAGGAGTCTCAATACCGTTATTTCAGGATTACCATTGCAGATGCCTGGGTTCAGCACCGTGCAAGCCGCCTTCGGGCAAACGCATTGATGATTTACCTCAAAACTATGTATATTTTCTTATGATAATCAAAACCCCATCAGTTGGCTAACGCCTTATTCTATTTCGTACTTGTTATCAAAATGATAGCTTAACCGCCTACACATATGACACCAGCACATCACGATACACTGTATTGAAATTCCCCCAGCCCCAGACTGGTAGAGGAGATACTCCAGCACGACTTCAGTTTCCTGCCGCAGGGGTTAGGTGCCTGATCGTAAAACTCCGCTTTAACATGAGGCGGTTTAGGCAAATATTTCCAGTCCCCACTTCTTTAGTGACTTGCTTCTCGTCTTTGGAAAATCAGAATGCGATAGGAAAAGCTAGCGCTTTATCTATCCTTCATTTTCTTCAATGATATTGCGGAGCTACCGCTTAACGGATTGGATGTCCCGTTTATGCGCCGTCACTCATTGGTGGAAACGCAATAACATCATGTTCATGGAGGATTGGTATATGTCACACAAACTCACTCGCCTGTCGCTCATTAGTTTGAGCCTGCTGGCCGGTTTATCCGCCAACATTCAGGCCCATGCAGCATCAGTGGGGTGTAATCAGAACTGTATCGACTATCTGCGCGAGAATGTGCAAGCCAGTCCGCTCACCGCGGCAAGCATCGCCACGTTGGGTAACGCCACCTTGCAATCGCAGTTTATGTCTTATCTCAACACCTCAATCAGCGCTCGTAATTCAGATAAAGCAGCGCTCGCCGCCGAGCGAAATAACCTAGCCAACATACCGGCGCCACGCTCGTCAGACGAAGGGCACGACCTTGATACCATGCCACTGAATAAACCGGCATCGTATTATCAGTCGGCGCAAGCGCTCAATATCGCCAGAGACATATTGAGTTTCCAAATCCCCTCTGGCGGCTGGGGCAAGAATATGCCGCATACCGGCGTCGAGCGCGCCAAAGGGCAATCGTACACCATCGACAACCTTGATCCGTCAGAGTCCGGGCGCTGGCGCTACGTCGGCACTATTGATAATGGGTCAACCACCACTGAACTGCGTTATCTCGCCAAAGTACAGGCTACTCGTGCAGAGGGTGCCGATACAACCCGCATACGGGCCGGTATCGTCCGTGGTCTAAAATACCTTCTCGCCGCACAGTACCCTAACGGCGGCTGGCCGCGGGTCTATCCGCTGGCGGGCGGATACAATGACGCCATTACGATCAATGACGATGCCATGTTAAGGGTGGTTATGCTGTTAAATGAGATTGGCAACGGCAGTAACAGCGATTTTGCTTTCCTCGACAGCCGTACCCGCAACAGCATTGCCCAGAGCGCGGCGAAAGGCGTCACCTGGCTGCTCGACAATCAGGTGTCGATCGGCGGTACGCTGACGGTCTGGGGGCAGCAACATGATGTGCTGACACAGGAGCCAACCGCCGCGCGGGCCTTCGAAATGGCATCGCTGACGTCGGGAGAAAGCGCAAAAATCGTGGAATTTTTGATGACGTTGCCGAATCCCAACGCGGCGGTACGCCGGTCGGTTTACGCCGCAGCGGATTTTTTTACCGCCACCCGCATAACCGGTCAGTCCTGGTCTAACGGCAAACTGTCCAGTTCGCCAAACGGCGTGCTGTGGGCGCGTTATTACGACCTGGCCTCCTACACGCCGGCAGCAAGCCGTGTGGAAAAACGTGCGCAAACCTTATTCGGCGACTTCCCGAAAACACACGACAGCAGTGCTTACGGCCTTGTCTTCGGCTCTATTGCCTCGGTGTCGACCGAGCGACTGACCGGTTACGCCCAGTACGTTTCCAGTCCGCAAAGAGTGCTGACGACATTCGCCGTCTGGAGCAAAAGTAACGCCCGCCCCTGACGTCCAACGCTTGCGGGAAAATTCACTGCGCAATCCGCTCTGAGGACGGATTGCGTTTTCACCGTTCACGCGCCAGCCAGCGAGGCTGGCCGCCCTGCGGATATGCATAGATAAGATAAAATTCTACATATTTGCTATTTGTAACACCACCACCTAACCTCTCTGAAGAGGGATAGATTACAGAGGGATACTGACTGAGGATAACGGGATAATGCAGGAGCGCGGGCGAAGGTTTCTGCTTAGCATCGGGAGAACTCGTCATGAATTTCCAACCCAAATATGCCAGTAGCGAATCACCGAACCCGGTCCAGGCTGTTGCCGAATTTGCCAGCCAGATTGGTCATGACGGCATCGATACCGTCATTTTCTTCTGTTCTCCAGACTACGACCTGGACGTCCTGGGTCGGGAGTTGAAGAACACCTTCTCCTGCCCCTGTATAGGTTGCACCTCTTCTGGTCAGATTGGCACAGAAGGCTTCCAGCACTCCGGACTGTTGGGGCTGGGATTGGGCAAAGACTTCCGCACTCGCTTTTTCATGATTCAGCCGTTGGTAAACTACACCGCGGTCGTGGCCGACATCGCCGAAGCCATTCGCCGCGACAGCGAGACCAGGCCGAACCTGCATCGCTTCGGCCTGCTGCTGGTAGATGGGCTTTCTATGGTTGAAGAGCGCCTGGTGGCGAACCTCTACCAGCAGATCGGCAACGTTCCCATCATCGGCGGTTCCGCTGGCGATGACCTGCGTTTCGAAAAAACCCATGTCTATGATGGAAATGGACGCTTCATTTCCGATGCGGCTGTATTCGCCGTTATCGAAACCAATTCGCCCGTCACCACCTTCAAAGTGCAACACTTCGAGCCCAGCGAGGTGGAGCTAGTCATCACCGAGGCCGATCCGGAGAAGCGACTCATTCTGGAGATAAACGGCGAACCCGCTGCTCAGGTTTATGCAGAAGCCCTTGGCCTCACGGTGCACGAATTGACGCCGACGGTATTTTCCCGCAATCCGCTGATGCTCTCCTTCGGCGATGAACCCTACGTCCGTTCCATACAGAAATGGAACGAAGACCTCTCTCTCACCTGCTACTGCGCCATTGAAGAAGGGTTGATCGTCGCCATCGGCAAGGCGGAGGACCCAGTCCAAACCCTCAGACAGGCTTTTGACAAGGTCCGCGAGACAATTCCGGAGCCCGCGGTAATCATTGGCTGCGATTGCATCCTGCGCCGCCTCCAGTTCGAACAGGAAGGACTTGAGCAACAGATCGGCGATGTAATGATGCAGAATCGGGTAGTGGGTTTTTCCACCTACGGCGAGCAGTACAACGGATTGCACGTGAACCAAACTTTCACGGGCATCGCTATTGGAGGACAACACGTTGACTGAAGGAACATTTTCCGAAGCGTCCGCCATTGTCTTGTCCGCCGCCGAATACCAGCGCAAGCTCACCGCCCGGGACAAGACCATTGAGGTACTCAAGCGCCGCATCGCACAAGAAGCCAGACACAGCCACGCCACGCCTTTTGCCATTCTGGAGCAAAACGTGGGTCTGGAGAAGGTGGTCGCCCGCAAGACCCTGGAGTTAGAGAATGAACGCCAGGAGCTAGAAAAAGCCCTCACCGAATTGCGCTTCACCCAGGCACAGCTGCTGCAGGCTCAGAAGATGGAGTCCATCGGCCAACTCGCCGCCGGCATCGCCCACGAAATCAACACGCCAACCCAGTACGTCTCCGACAATGTGGGTTTCGTTAAAACCGCCACCGTTTCTCTGCTAAGCCTATTGGACGCCGCCCTCACGCTGGCCGAAGCCACGCGGGGGAAAATGGCCGAAGACCCCATCGTGGCGGAGTTCGACGCTGTCCTCAAACGCACTAAAGTGGAGTTCCTGCGCCGGCAGATCCCAAGCGCCCTAGACGAATCGCTGGAGGGCCTTAGTCATATCGCCAAGATCGTGGCCGCCATGAAGGAATTCTCCCACCCCTCCCACAACGAGAAAGCGTTGGTGGATGTGCGCGAGGTCATCAACACAACGGTGACCGTCGCCCGCAACGAATGGAAATACGTGGCAGAACTTGAGACGCACTTCGAAGACGACTTACCGCAACTGCCGTGTCTGCGCGACATGATCGGCCAGGCCATTATCAATCTGGTGGTAAACGCCGCCCACGCCATCGCCGACACCATCCAGCAAGGCATCAAAGAGAAGGGCCGCATCATCATCTCCGCGGCGCGGGACGGCGAACATATGGAAATCCGGGTCAAAGACGACGGAGGCGGTATCCCTGCGGCGATCCGCGACCGCATCTTCGATCCCTTCTTTACGACCAAAGCCGTAGGCAAAGGCACCGGCCAGGGGCTCGCCATTGTCTATTCAACCGTGGTAGACAAACATGATGGGCTGATCCGTTGCGAGTCGGAAGAAGGCGTGGGCACGACGTTCATACTGCAATTGCCCCTCCACTGCCACAAAGAGGAAGGCCCCGCATGCAAGTGATGTTCGTCGATGACGAAAGTCGGGTGCTCTCTGGTATTGAGCGGGCCCTCATGATGCAAGACAGCGAATGGGAATGCCGTTTCGCCAACAGCGGTCAGGAAGCACTTGCGATGCTGGAGGAACAGCCGGCCGACGTGGTGGTGTCCGACATGCGAATGCCCTTCATGGATGGCGCTGAATTGCTTACTCAGGTACGCAACCGCTGGCCTGGCACAATACGAATTATCCTGTCCGGCTACTCCGAACCTGACGCCACCCTGCGTATGTTAGACGTGGCTCACCGGTTCGTGTCCAAACCCTGTGACAGCACGGTGCTACTGGATATGGTAGGAAGCGCTCTGGCCCTGCGCGACATGTTCCAGGACCCCACCGTAGTCGAGATAGTGGGCAGAACCAGCCGGCTGCCGGCTGCCCCCAAAGTGTTCAGCGAAATATGCAGTCTCATTGCCACCCCCGGCAGCGATACCCGACACATCGCCGAGCTTCTGGGCAGAGACCCTGCGCTGAGCGCCAAGATTATGCAGCTTGCTAATTCAGCCTATTTCGCCAGAGGCGGACACATTAATGACATCGGAAACGCCATCACCCACTTAGGGCTGGATCAGGTGAAGTTGCTGATTCTGGCTTCTCAGGTCTTTGCCGGCGCGAAGACGGACCCTTATGTGGACCGGCTGCAACAACGCGCCCTGCTCGCCTCCACACTAGCCGCCCGCATTTCCGGCCATCAGGGAGTGGAAGCCACCGCCGCCCTGCTCGCCAACATTGCGCGACTTATCCCCGAACTGAGGGAGCCTGACGGAGAGGCTGCCACCACGCGCAGCGACATGCCCACGCACGCCGCGGTAGGTGCCTATCTGCTGGCCTTGTGGGGGTTGCCCATGGACATCGTGGAAGCCGTGGCCTGTCATATACAGCCTTCCCGTTCTACGGAAAAAGTCTTCGGCGCGATCGGTACCGTGCATGTCGCGGTCACCCTCGCCAACAACGGTGTCCTCGATCTGGACTATCTCGAACAGACTGGCGTGCTAAACAAACTGCCGCAGTGGCAGGCGATGCTCGCCCACACGCAGGAAACTCTCAATGACTGAAACCGCCTTGCCCCGGGTTCTGTGCGTAGACGATGAACCCAATGTGCTCGCTGCGATGGAACGAAACCTGTTTGGCGAATTCGACGTCGTGGTCGCTCCCAGTGGTGAAGCCGGTCTGGACGCGGTTCGCTGGGGCCAGCGTTTTGCCGTGATCATGTCCGATATGCGCATGCCCGGCATGGACGGCGCTGCTTTCCTCGCCAAAGCACGGGAAATCTCCCCCGACAGCGTGCGTATCCTCCTCACCGGGCAGGCCGACGTGGAATCCTCCATCGCCGCCATCAACAAAGGGGCTATTTTTCGCTACCTCTGCAAACCGTGCCCCAAAGAGGAACTGGTTTCGGCGCTTAATGACGCAGTCGGTCAGTACCGTCTCGTTTGTGCGGAAAAGGAATTGCTGGAAACCACCCTCACCGCCTCGGTCAAGACACTGACTGAAGTGCTCGCCATGGTCGCGCCGTGGGCTTTTCAGCGGGCGGCGTTCGCCCAGTCCTGTGTCCGCCACGCGCTGCCCAAGCTGGAATGGCCTGATGGATGGATATACACCATCGCCGCTTCATTGAGCCAAATCGGCTGTGTGGGTATCCCCGCCGATATCGTCCAGGCCGACGCGGCCCAGCGCGATATCACGGAGGAGGAGAAAAAACTCCTTCAGGAACACCCGGATGTCGCCGGTCGCCTGGTAGAACACATCCCCCGCCTCGAACTGGTGGCCGAGATCATCCGCCACCAGGCCAGAGTTGCCCCGCACAGCGCCCCTACTGAGGTTATCCGCGGCGCTCACCTTCTGCGCGCCGCCCTCGAACTGGAACGCTATTCAGCCCGGGGGCCGGCATTGGAACACCCTGGGGAAATCCTGCGCGCGGTACGGCCGGCGATCCCTGAGTACATCATCAAAACCCTGGCTGATTTTCGCGCCAATGTGGCAGGCGTTCGTTCTGTGCGCATTTGCGAATTGAAGTCCGGCTGGGTGATAGATGAAGACATCCGCACCACCAACGACTTGATGGTGCTCACCAAAGGTCATGAACTCACCGACACCGCCATCTCCGCCCTTCAACATCTCCTCGCCGCCAACGCCGTTAAGGAGCCGATTCGGGTGCGTGGAGTTCCAGACACCGCAGCGTCTTAGCGACGTCATGGACGGAATTCGCCAAACCCGAATAGCGCAGACGTGGGGCATCGTTGAATGTCAGGCTGGCGGCCATTCTGCTGCGGAGGATTAGCGTCTTTTACGCTCGCATTGGGGCAATGATTGGTGCAGTGAATATGGTGGAAGTGAGAATGTTGTGGCAGTGAGAATGTTGTGGCAGTGAGAATATTGTGGCAATGAATAGTGCAATGCTCAGTGAGCAGGCGCCAAAGGCCGAGCACGGATAAAACCGCTTAGTCCGGCACCACAATAAATGCGTAATAATAATATTGGCCGTTCGATAATCGCCGACCGTGGTATTCGCTAAAAACCCACTGATTGCTCAGTGGGCCGTTTCCCTGGCGTTCAAATTAGCGTTTAGCATTGACATCATGTCATTAGAAGCGGTTATTTTATAGACGTTTTTACAGATCAATTTTTTGAAATTGATCGCTGCCACCGATCGGTTTAACCCGCACCGCCGTACAAATTATTAGCAGCGTTCACCGGTGTTCCCGCCATCGGCATTCAGGGCTGTTTAAGAGCCGGAAAGGGGTCGATGGAATACCGGGCGGAAAAGTCGCTGACTGACAGACGGGTGACAACACCGGTAGTGTTATCGCCCACAAAAACCTGTTGGGCAGACTGACTGCTGATGGCTTTATAAATCAGGGTCGGCACCGATACGCCGTTGCCGATTCTCCTGTTGCCGAATACGGCTCCCGTCACTACCCATACCTCGCCATCCTGCAACGCCAGTTTACGCACCGACGCTTCGATTTTACGCCAGGATACCCGGTTCAGTTTCGGCAACTGCGGCGTCATATTCGACATGGAAAAAGACTCATGCTGCGCCAGAGGATTTGGCATATCCCCCGCTGGCGTCATATGCCCCTGATCGTACCCTGAATACTCATAATCTTCAGTTGCTGATCGCATGGCCTGAGGTATTAATGGCTCAACATGAAATGAGTCGTGCCGGGAAATGCCGTCCGCCGCCTTGACTCGCTCGGCGGTTAAACGTTGTGCGGAAATTAATGGCGCTTTATTCGCATAACTATAAAGCACGACAAATTCAGTGAAACAAATCTCTTCGTCATAATGAATATTGGGTGTTTCATCATTGATAAATTTACCGGGACATAACGACTGACCCGCTATTACCGGTAAATACGCCATCATCAGCATCAATGACAATAATAAATAACGCATCGTTTGTTTTAATGCCATCAGCTCGCTCTCTTACGGAAGTACGGTGAATTCGATTAATCCTGCTGGGCATCAACTTATCGAGCCCATCGCTAACCGACGGCGGCCCAGACTGAGTCCGCCGGGAAGCCCCGTTATTATTCCGTTGGCCGTCGAAATAATCGTGTGTGTCCGGTACGCTCCGCGTTCACCAAACCGCAATGTCCACCAACGATGTATGCGATGGCGCATCAGCATCCGGGCAACAGACATCTCACCGCCCATATAATATTCAGACGGCGGATAGAATGTTCACAATCGGAAAGAAAGCAATGTTCATGCATAAAGTAATCATGCCTGATTACAAAACAAGAATTGGCGTGTCGTTACAAAATGACGTTTAAACCGAGGAAAGAGTATGGCTGAGGGAAATACCGAAAATATACCGCATGCGGTGCGATAGCTATAATCGCCGATGCCCCAGAAAAATAGGTGGGAAATACCAGTAAACCGGGCAGCCGGATAACCTGCTGCCCGGCCATCATCAGGCTGACGGCGTGACGGATGCCGCCATTTTCTTCAGATCCTGATCAATAAAGAACAGACCGCCTTCCTGAGCATTCACCATGCCCATCTTGTCGAGGATAGACTTGAACAGTTTTTCTTCTTCATGCTGTTCCGCTACGTACCATTGCAGGAAGTTGAAGGTGGAGTAATCCTGCAACGTCATGGCTGCATGAGCCAGCTCATTGATTTTACTGGTGATCAATTGCTCATGTTCATAGGTCAGTTTGAACACATCCTGCAGTGAGTTGAAATCGACCGGCGGTGCGGCGATTGCACCCAGCACGGGCAGGCTGCCGGTATCGTCCAGATAATCGAACAAGCGCTGCATGTGTTCCATTTCTTCACGGGAATGCGATTTCAGGAAAGTCGACGCCCCTTCGAAACCTTTGTCGCCACACCAGGCGCTCATCTGCAGGTATAAATTGGCGGAGTAAAATTCAAGATTAAGCTGCTCATTCAGCTTTTGAATCATTTCTTTTTTTAACATGGCCGTTCCTTATTTTTACTGGCAGGTGACTGATGGATTGGCATTATGCCTGCAAATAATAAAATTTAAAACATTCCATTAACCAATAAGTGAATAATTTCGCTATAAATTCAAAGCATTATCATTTAGCCATGATAATGCTTTTCATTATGGTAAAAATGATCGCAGATTATGATTTGATAATTATTTTCATTATCAACACTTGCTGTTAGAAAATAGGCCTGCGGTATTTATCTCACGCGTGCAATACGGCACAGGATATATTTCTCACCCTTGCACGATTCAAACCGGTGATAACGTAGCAAAAAAGCTGACCAGTGCGATGATCAGCACGGATAACGCCAGCTCCACCGTGGTTAGCCGCAGAAAATAGCCATACGCGGCGGTATTTGCCCGCCGAAAACGCGGCACCACCCAATACCGATTGAATAACGCCAGCAGCGCCATAACGGCCACCAGCAGAATTTTCACTGCCAGCAACGCGCCATACAGCCCGGCGGCCGATAATGGCCAGCCGAGAATCAGCCTGGTATTCACCAGCCCGGTCAGGATCGCCAGTGCAACAGCCAGGTGACCATAGCGGGAAAAACGCATCATCGTCAGGATAGCGTCCGTTCGTGTCTGCAACAGCCGCGCATCCTGCAACACAAACAGCAGTGGAAACAGCCCTCCGACCCAAAACGTCACGGACAGCAAATGCACGATCTGATT
The DNA here is from genome assembly GCF_002812485.1 of Dickeya fangzhongdai. NCBI lineage: Bacteria > Pseudomonadati > Pseudomonadota > Gammaproteobacteria > Enterobacterales > Pectobacteriaceae > Dickeya > Dickeya fangzhongdai. The sequence goes on along the minus strand of NZ_CP025003.1, from coordinate 2,376,115 downwards.
GATGCAATGCAATACGCCGGGCCATCCTTCCAGCATTGCCGCATGCCCCACCCACCCCATGCCGCATAATTGCAGTATGCCAAGCACCAGCACGCCCGCTTGCCGGCTATGGCTACGGCTACGGCTACGGCTACGGCTACGCCAGAAAAACACCACGCAGGCCATCAGCGCCAGCACGGGCTGCCAGAACCATATTTTCCCGAAGCGGGTGCCCAATACGGCGCGCCAGATGCCGGCATCGCCGATATTACGCCAGTCGCCGCTCATCAAGCCGGTTTGCGCCGCCAGTATGGCTACGGCGGTCAATAACGCCGCCACACAGCTGATCGCCATCAGACCGTGCAACTGCGACGCCAGCCGAACCCGATACGTTCGGGGAGCAAGCAGCGTGCCGTAACATGCCGAACCGACCAACAGCATCAGGCTGGAGAAATGTCCGAAGCACGACAACGTGTAGAGCCATTCCAGCGTCATCGCTTACTTAACGCCGAAGCGATAGCTTCCTTCCGTCTTGTGACCGTCAACCGACAGCACATGCCAGCGAACCTGATAACTGCCGCTGACCAGCGGCTTCTCAAGCGGCACCACCAGAACATTGCGATGGTCGCTTTCCACCGTCGCTTTGCCCACCGGCACGGTCTGTCCCGCCGACATCAATTCAACACCACTGAAAGCCGGTTCGATCTCTTCGGAAAAAAGCAGCGACAGAGAAGAAGGCGCTTTTTGCACCGGGGTATCTTTATCCGCTGCCGGCGTCTGGCTTTTGAGGTGCGCATGCGCCAGTGCCGAGTGGGAAATAACCAGACTCCCCATCAACATCGCTACACGCAGGGCCGGAAAAACTTTACGTTTCAACATGATTTCATCCTTTCTGACGATCCCCATTGCGCTCGGGAACCAAGAGTCAGCGGCAAGGATACGAGCACCCCGTCGCCTTGTCGAGGGACAGGACGGTAACAGAATTTGCCAATTCCACACTTCTGCTTTAATTTTGTGGCGCAACAGAGAGGAGGCAATCATGGGATACAATCTGGCCGAACTTCCTTATGAAGAAATGGAAAAGGTCAATGTGGATCTGGCGGCATCCGGCGTGGCGTTTCGCGAACGCTACAACATGCCGGTGATCCTGGATGAAATCGAGCAGCATCAGCCCGCGCACCTGCGCACCTATTTCCGGGAAAGGGTCAGCTATTACCGGGAGATGTCGCATCAGTTCTCCACCCTGCCTTACGACCCCAACAGTAAATAACGATCCCGTTTTCCAACATGGTTTCGAAGCGGCGCTACCCGGTACGGCCGGGTAGCGCCTGTTTGCCGTCTGATTCCAGTTTCTGCCGTCTTGCCTGAACCGGTCGCCTGACGTGGCGCCGTCCGTCAAAAAAACGCTTTTTTCCCCTTGCATCTCTGCGCAAACAGGAGGTTAATAAACAGGCAAACCAACCTTTTACCAAGCGAGGCACAACATGAGTAAAGGAATGGACAGCAAGAAAAACGCCAAGAAAAAACCGCTGAAAACCGCCGCGCAGAAACGGGCGGAAAAGCGGGCTAAACGGGCTCAACCACAGCCTGAAACCAACTGAGTTGCCGCCGTTCTTCCGGTCAATTGAACAGCATCATCGCCAAGGCAACATTTCTGCGATCACCCTCTGCCTCCTGACACCCGGTGATCGCAGTTTCAAACGCTGCTCAGTCGCTGTTATTCCCCCGTTTCCCCTGCTCCACCGCCTTGAGAATACCTGGGAAGTTACCTGCCTGACGTACAGACGCTATTCAACGCCGACTAGCGCTCCAGCACCATCAGCAAGAAGGTGAACTCCTGGGCGATATCTTCAAACTGAGCCAGACGGCCGGATTTGCCGCCATGCCCTGACCCCATATCGGTATGCAACAGCAGCAGGTGGTCATCCGTTTTCAGTTCACGCAGTTTCGCGACCCATTTGGCCGGTTCCCAGTACTGAACCTGAGAATCATGCAGACCGGTGGTCACCAGCAGGTGCGGATACCCCTGCGCCGAGACGCTGTCATAAGGGCTGTATTGTTTGATGTACTGGTAATCCTGCGCATTGTTTGGGTTACCCCACTCGTCGTATTCACCGGTGGTGAGCGGGATGGACTCATCCAGCATGGTAGTAAGCACGTCGACAAACGGCACCTGCGCCACCACGCCACTGAACAACGACGGCGCCAGATTAATCACCGCCCCCATCAGCAACCCGCCCGCGCTGCCGCCCATCGCGAAGGTTTTCGCCGGATCGCCGTAACCGCGCGCCAGCAACGCCTGCGTGACATCAATGAAATCCGTAAAGGTATTCATCTTGTTGAACAGACGCCCCTGGTCGTGCCATTGCTGCCCCAACTCGCCGCCGCCGCGAATATGCGCCAGCGCATACACGAAGCCGCGATCCAGCAAGCTAAGACGACTGCTGCTGAATTCCGGATCCATACTGCTGCCATAAGCGCCGTAGCCATAGACCAGCAGCGGACTTTGGCTCAGTTCGCAATCTTTGTGATACACCAGCGATACCGGCACCGACTCGCCATCGCGGGCCGTCACCCACAATCGCTCGCTCCGATAATTTCCGGCGTCAAAGTTTTTCACCTCTGATTGCTTGAGCACCACCTGAACGCCGGTCGTCATATCCAGCTCATAGATAGTCATCGGCGTGGTCATGGAGGAATAGCCGTAACGCAGCTGCGTGCTCTCCGGCGTCGGGTTATAGCTCAGCCAGGTCACATAGGCCGGGTCGTTAAAGGCAATCTGCCGAGATTCTTGCGTCTGCCAGTGAATATAGCGGATGTGAGTCAGCCCGTGCTCGCGCTCTTCGACCACGTACCAGTCGTCAAACAGCGAAAATCCTTCCAGCACCCGCTCCGGACGCGGGGCAATCAAGGCATCCCATGCCGACTCGCTGGCATCGTGGGCGCGGTAGAAACCAAAGGTTTTGCCGTCTTTGTTGGAGCGAACATAAAATGCGTCGCGGAAATGATCGACCACATATTCGTGATCCGGTCGCCGCGGCACAAACACGCGCGGCGTTGCCTGTGGGTCGGCGGCGTCCAGCAACAGAATTTCCGTGCTGGTGGTGCTGTCGAGATAAATCAGGATATAACGCTCGGACGTGGTTTTATCCAGACTAAGATAGAACGCGTCATCCGTTTCTTCGTACACCAGTTCGTCCTGCTGCGGATCCTCGCCCAGACGATGGCGATAAACCTGATAAGGCAGCAAGGTCTGCGGATTTTTACGCACGTAATAGAGAGTGCGGGAGTCCGCCGCCCACTCACTGCCGGCCGAGACATTTTCCAGCCGATCCGTCAGCCACTCGCCGGTGTCGAGGTCGCGAAACGTCACCACATACTGCCGACGGGACAGCAAATCTTCCGCCACGCTCATCAAACGGTTGTCAGGGCTGACGCCCAGCGCGCCCAGACTGTAGAACTCGCTGCCTGCCGCCCGCTGATTACCATCCAGCAATACCTGCCAGGAGTCGCTTCCCGTCTCCTGCTCCGGCTGACGCTGATAGATAGCGTAATCCTTACCGGGTTCATAGCGGCTCTGGTAGCGATAGCCGCGTTTCACGTAAGGCACGGAGACGTCTTCACCGGGGATCCGCGCCACCATTTCCTCGTACAAGGTCTGACGCAGCGCGGCATGGGGCGCCATGATCTGATCGCAATAGCGATTCTCCTCCTGCAGCCAGGCCAGCACATCCGGGTTGTTGCGTTCATCATCTCGCAGCCAGTAGTAATTATCGATGCGGGTATCGCCATGCATCGTCATCACATGCGGGCGTTTTTCGGCTTGCGGCGCTTTCATCCACGTCACTCCTTTCCATTCATTGATCAGGCTCTGCCTTACATCCCGCCTCGCGCTGGCGAGCCAACGGTGGTGAGACGGCAAATGCCCAAAGCCTGTCATGAATCATCGGGGGAATCCAGCTTGTGCCGAGATCTGCATGAATTTTCACTCGCTTTTGCGTACCGGTACGCGAGTAATGCCAAACGCAAACGTTTTCGTTTATACTGCGGCCACGTTCGGGCCCCGGTCTGCCCGGTTTTTACTGCAAGCTCTTTTTTACAACACCATCAGGTATCAGGTTATGTTAACAATGGGAACTGCCCTGCGTCCCGGAGCCACCCGCGTTATGCTGTTAGGCTCCGGCGAGCTGGGAAAAGAAGTGGCGATTGAGTGTCAGCGTCTGGGTATTGAGGTCATCGCGGTCGATCGCTACGCCGATGCCCCGGCCATGCAAGTCGCCCACCGCAGCCACGTCATCAACATGCTGGATGGCGACGCGCTGAAACAACTGGTGGCGCAGGAACGTCCGGATTACATCGTGCCTGAAATCGAAGCTATCGCCACGGATATGCTGGTCGCGCTGGAACAGCAGGGTCAGCGCGTGGTGCCGTGCGCCGAAGCCACCCGTCTGACCATGAACCGCGAAGGCATCCGCCGGCTGGCGGCGGAAACGCTGGGCCTGCCGACGTCCAGTTACCGTTTTGCCGCTGACGAAACCGCGTTCCGCCAGGCTGCCCATGAGCTGGGTTTTCCCTGTATCGTCAAACCGGTGATGAGCTCATCGGGGAAAGGCCAGAGCCTGATCCGGTCGCCGGAACAGCTTGACCACGCCTGGCGCTATGCGCAGGAAGGCGGCCGGGCCGGCGGCGGAAAAGTGATTGTGGAAGGGCTGGTGAAATTCGATTTTGAAATCACGCTGCTGACCATCCATGCGGTTGACGGCCTGCACTTCTGCGAGCCGATCGGCCATCGTCAGGAAGACGGTGATTACCGCGAATCCTGGCAGCCGCAGCAGATGAGCGAGCTGGCGCTGACGCGAGCCAAAGAGATTGCCGGTAACGTGGTGAAAGCGCTGGGCGGTTTCGGCCTGTTTGGCGTGGAACTGTTTATTTGCGGCGACGAAGTCATCTTCAGCGAAGTGTCGCCACGCCCGCACGATACCGGCATGGTGACGCTCATTTCGCAGGATCTGTCCGAGTTTGCGCTGCATGTTCGCGCGTTCCTCGGCCTGCCGATCGGCGCGATTCGCCAGTACGGCCCGTCGGCCTCCGCGGTTATCCTGCCGGAACTGACCAGCAGCGATGTACGCTATCAGGGGCTGGAGCAGGCATTGCGGCCGTATACCCAGATTCGCCTGTTCGGCAAGCCGGACATCAGCGGTCGCCGTCGTATGGGCGTTGCGCTGGCGACCGCCGACAGCACGGATGCCGCCGTGCAACTGGCGAAGTCCACCGCGTCAGCCGTTAAGGTAAGCGGCTGACATTACATCAGGATCATGTCTTCACATCAGGCTCATGACTTCGCGTGGGCCTGAATCCTCTCCTCCAGTAATACCAGAGCCAGACGGCAGACTTGTTGTAACGACCGCTGTCGCCAGAACAGGCGCAAGACGGTTTGCCGGCCCGCCGAGTAAGCACAAAAAAGCCCGCTGACGCGGGCTTGCAAGCATTAAGTAGGGAAAACGTCGGTCAGGCTGTCGCGCCGGCAACGGCTTCACGCGCCAACGCCGTGATGCGATCGTAATCGCCGCTTTCCAGCGCATCGGCCGGCACCAGCCAGGAGCCGCCAACGCACAGCACGCTTTTCAGCGCCAGATAGTCGCGGTAATTCTTCAGCGAGATCCCGCCGGTCGGGCAGAAACGGATCTTACCGAACGGACCGGCAATCGCCTGCAGCGCTTTCACCCCGCCGTTAGCTTCCGCCGGGAAGAATTTAAACTCACGCAAACCGTAATCCATCCCCAGCATCAGCTCGGATACGGTGCTGATCCCTGGGATCAACGGAATTGTGCCTTCCGTTGCGGCTTTCAGCAGCGGCTCAGTCAGGCCGGGGCTGATGGCAAACTGCGCACCGGCTGCGGTCACTTCCGCCAGCTGTTGCGGGTTGGTGACCGTACCGGCGCCGACGATCGCGTCCGGCACTTCCTGCGCGATCAGGCGAATCGCCTCTACCGCACAATCGGTACGCAGCGTCAGCTCCAGTACACGCACGCCACCCGCTACCAGGGCTTTCGCCATCGGCACCGCGTGTTCCAGTTTGTTAATCACAATCACAGGAACAACCGGACCGGCTGTCAGAATCTGTTCCGCACTGGTTTTCCAGTTTTTCATCGAGGGTAATCTCCAGTCATGCCCAACGGGCATCGATTAATGATCTGGCGCGCCCCTGCCACAGGGATCCGCAGTTACCCACGGACGTCCGACCGCACCGTCAGCCAAAAAACGCTAACGGCTTCGCCCCGCCTTCCGACGGGGCAAAACCGCTTATTCCACTTCGTTCCAGGAACGTCCATCGCGGGTAATCATGGCGACGGACGCTACCGGCCCCCAGGTCCCTGCCTGATAAGGCTTGGGCGAATCATTGTCCATTGCCCAGGCATCCATAATGGAGTCCACCCATTTCCAGGCTTCTTCTACTTCGTCGCGGCGCACGAACAGTGCCTGAATACCGCGCATGGTTTCCAGCAGCAGGCGCTCATAGGCGTCCGCCAGATGCTGCTGGTTAAAGGTTTCCGAGAAGCTCAGGTCAAGCTTGGTGGTCTGCAACCGATGTTTGTGGTCCAGCCCCGGAATCTTGTTCAGAATCTGAATTTCCACCCCTTCGTCCGGCTGCAAACGGATGATCAGCTTGTTCTGCGGCAACTGCTGATAGGAATCGTGGAACAAATTGAGCGCCGGGTTTTTAAAGTAGACCACCACTTCCGAGCATTTTGACGGCAGACGCTTACCGGTACGCAGATAAAACGGCACGCCGGACCAGCGCCAGTCGTCGATATCGACGCGAATGGCCACAAAGGTTTCGGTATTGCTGGTCTTATTGGCCCCGTCTTCTTCCAGGTAGCCCGGCACTTTCTTGCCCTGCACGAACCCGCTGGTGTACTGGCCGCGTACCGTCACTTCATGCACATTGGAACGATCGATACGGCGCAGCGAACGCAGCACTTTGACCTTTTCATCACGAATGCGATCGGTGCTCAGATCCGCCGGCGGCGACATGGCGATCATGGTCAGAATCTGCAACAGGTGATTCTGGATCATGTCGCGCATTTGCCCGGCCTGATCGAAATATCCCCAGCGCCCTTCAATACCCACCTCTTCCGCCACGGTAATCTGCACGTGATCGATAGTGCGGTTATCCCAGTTGTTGGCAAACAGGGAATTGGCGAAACGCAGCGCCAGCAGATTCAGCACGGTTTCCTTGCCGAGATAGTGGTCGATGCGGTAGACCTGACATTCGTTGAAAAACTCCGCCACCTGATTGTTGATCACCCGTGACGACGCCAGGTCAGTGCCCAGCGGTTTTTCCATCACCACGCGCGCCGGCTCCTTGTTCAGGCCGGCCTGCCCCAGACCGCGGCAGATTGCGCCGAAGGTGCTCGGCGGCATGGCGAAATAATTGATGGTGGTGCGATTTTGCTGATCGAGCATCGTTCCCAATCGCTTGAACCCTTCGGTGTCTTCCACATCAAGGTTGCAGAAGTCGAGCCGGTTGCTCAGGGTTGTCCACAATGCCGGGTCGAGCGGCTCCTTGAGAAAGGTTTCCAGCGCTTCGCGCACCACTTTGATATAGGCGTCTCGGTCCCACTCCGCCCGTCCCACGCCGATAATGCGGGTTTCCGGATGAATATGGCCTGCTTTTTCCAGTTGATACAGTGAAGGCAGCAATTTACGGCGCGCAAGGTCGCCCTTTGCACCGAAAATAACCAGGTCACACGCCTGGGCTGTTGACGTTACCGCCATTTTCAATCTCCTCATTGCAGGACGCTGTAATTTTATTACATTAATAATGTACTCTTTTTGACACAAACCAGTAAACCCGTAATAAAACCACATTATCGGCTGATTCTGATACTGCAAGGCCTCAGAACCTATTGTGCCGATGGAGAAAACGAGTCTGGCATCTGCCTAAAAGAGAAATTTTCCATCGTTTCTGACAGCCAGTTACTGTTCTGAAAGTTAGACACAGGTCATATTCTGACAAAAAAAGCCGATGACTTGTTGTGTCGACCTCTGCCAACCGTTACGGGCTCGTAGTATATTTCACAAAATCCGCATCGGTTTCACCTTTGGCTGAAATCCAAAATACCATAGATGGTCGTTGTCATATGAATATGCTGGAAAAAATCCAGGGTCATCTGGAGCTGTTGAGCAAATCGGAACGAAAAGTGGCGGAGGTCATTCTCGCGTCGCCTCAGACAGCCATCCACTCCAGTATCGCCACCCTCGCCGGCATGGCCGAGGTCAGCGAACCCACGGTCAACCGCTTCTGCCGCCGGCTGGATACCAAAGGCTTTCCCGATTTTAAACTGCATCTGGCGCAGAGTCTGGCCAACGGCACGCCTTATGTGAACCGCAACGTGGAAGAAGACGATTCGGTGGAGTCTTACACCAGCAAAATCTTCGAGTCCACCATGGCCGGGCTGGAACATGTGAAATCCTGCCTGGACATTCAGGCTATCAACCGGGCGGTGGATTTGCTCACCCAGGCGCGCAAGATTTCCTTCTTCGGCTTCGGCGCCTCGGCGGCGGTGGCCCACGATGCGATGAACAAATTTTTCCGCTTCAATATTCCGGTGGTTTACTTTGATGATCTGGTCATGCAGCGCATGAGCTGCATGAATTCCGGCGAAGGCGACGTGGTGGTGCTGATTTCGCACACCGGGCGTACCAAAAGTCTGGTGGATATGGCGCGGCTGGCGCGGGAAAACGACGCCACCGTTATCGCCATTACGTCGGACGGCTCCCCTCTTTCGCGGGAAGCTTCGCTTACATTGCGGGTCGAGGTGCCGGAAGACACCGATGTTTACATGCCGATGGTATCGCGCATCGCCCAGCTAACGCTGATTGATGTGTTAGCCACCGGTTTTACCCTGCGGCGCGGCGCAAAATTCCGCGATAACTTGAAGCGGGTCAAGGAAGCGTTACGCGAATCGAGATTTGATAAGGAAGAACGATTCAGCAACCCGTTTAACTAATTATGTTATAACATCGGGTGACAAGGGGTGATGCCCAACGGGAAGAAATCCTGTCACTCAATCATAATTACAGGCACGGCATCCGGACAGTGCAGAGCGGCAGAGACGGCACCCATGTTATGTCCTCTCCTGACGGCGTTACCACATTACAACAAGCTTCACCAGTCAACGGAGTTATACATGTCCAGACGGCTCAGAAGAACCAAAATCGTTACCACGCTGGGGCCGGCTACAGACCGCGACAATAATCTGGAAAAGATCATTGCCGCAGGCGCAAACGTAGTCCGCCTGAACTTTTCTCACGGCTCGCCGGAAGATCATCTTCTGCGCGCCAATAAAGTTCGCGAAATTGCGGCTAAACTTGGCCGTCATGTTGCTATTCTGGGCGACCTCCAGGGCCCCAAAATCCGTGTATCCACCTTCAAGGAAGGGAAAATTTTCCTCAACGTGGGTGACAAGTTCCTGCTGGACGCCAACCTTGGCAAAGGCGAAGGCGATAAAGAAAGAGTCGGTATCGACTACAAAGGACTGCCCAGCGATGTGGTTCCCGGCGACATCCTGCTGCTGGATGATGGCCGTGTGCAGTTGAAAGTTCTGGCCGTGAACGACATGAAAGTGTTCACCGAAGTCACCGTCGGCGGCCCGTTGTCCAACAACAAAGGCATCAACAAACTGGGTGGCGGTCTGTCCGCCGAAGCGCTGACTGAAAAAGACAAGGCCGACATCATTACCGCGGCCAAAATCGGCGTGGATTTTCTGGCGGTGTCATTCCCACGTACCGGTGAAGACCTGCACTATGCCCGCCGTCTGGCGCGCGAAGCCGGCAGCAACGCCAAAATCGTCTCCAAAGTGGAACGTGCAGAAGCGGTGTCAACCGACGAAGCGATGGACGACATCATTCTTGCCTCCGATATCGTGATGGTCGCTCGTGGCGATCTGGGCGTGGAAATCGGCGACCCGGAACTGGTTGGTATCCAGAAAAAACTGATTCGCCGCGCTCGTCAGTTGAACCGTGCGGTGATTACCGCTACGCAGATGATGGAGTCGATGATCACCAACCCGATGCCGACCCGCGCCGAAGTGATGGACGTCGCCAACGCCGTGCTGGACGGTACCGATGCAGTGATGCTCTCGGCGGAAACCGCTGCCGGTCAATACCCGGCGGAAACCGTCGCGGCCATGGCGAAAGTGTGTTTGGGTGCGGAAAAGATCCCCAGCATCAACGTATCCAAACACCGCCTTGATGTGCAGTTCGACAACGTGGAAGAGTCGATCGCCATGTCCGCCATGTACGCGGCCAACCACCTCAACGGCGTTACCGCGATTATCGCTATGACCGAATCCGGCCGCACCGCGCTGATGATGTCCCGTATCAGTTCCGGCCTGCCGATTTTCGCCATGTCTCGTCACGAGCATACGCTGAACCTGACCGCGCTTTATCGTGGCGTCACTCCGGTGCAGTTCACCAGCTACACTGACGGCGTAGCTGCGGCTAACGATGCCGTGCTCCTGCTGCGCGACAAAGGTTTCCTGATGTCCGGCGACCTGGTTATCGTGACCCAGGGGGACGTGATGGGAACGGTCGGCACCACCAATACGGTGCGTGTACTGCGGGTGGAATAATCGCGTAGCAATCGCGATACCACAACGTTCGACAAACGTTTATTCAGCTAAAAAGCGGGGCGCAATTATCGCCCCGCTTTGTTTTTGTTATCACATATATTGTTATCACGCACCGTGTTCCGGCGGCTGAATCCCCGACCTGCCGCGAATCATCCGCCTATTGGCTATCCAGCCCACCAGACAGATTAGCCCTGCTGGAACTGGACTTGCCGTCGCTATAAGAAACGTCATAACCACCGGAGAGATTGGCACGGCTGGAACTGGCGTTACCATCGCTGTAACGGGTATCCAGCCCGCCCGACAGATTCGCGCGGCTGGTGCTGTGGGTGCCGTCACTAAAGTGGGTGTCATAACCGCCAGACAGGTTGGCCCGGCTGGTGCTGGTGCGCCCATCGCTGTAACGGGTATCGAATCCGCCCGATAAATTGGCGCGGCTGGTGGATGTCGAACCATCGTTATAACGGCAGTCCTGACCACCGGACAGATTGGCTCGGCAGCTGTCAGCCTGGGAAAAAGGAATGTGTGCAGTCAGTAACGCAAGACATAAAAGTGATTTATTCATAAAACTCAACCTTTCTCCAAAAGGAATAAGTCATATTTCCCGGTCAGGAATAACGCTTTGGTTATTTTGCAATAACTCATGTTGTTATTTCCTGACCAGGTCAATTATTACCATCTGCGCGAATGCTACTATTCCTTTTATTATCGCGCGATGTTCATCTTATTGTACGTTGACTGGCGGACGGTTTTCCTGGGTATCGCTACTATTGCTTTTCGTGTCGTCCGTTTTTTCCCCGGTGCTGGCTTTGGTTTTTCCCTTGGTGTTGGCGCTGTCGGCGTGGTGCTTTTTCACCGCCTTCTTCGCTGCTTTCTCTTCACCTTTCACGTGAGTTTCAGCGGCGACTTTTTCAGTCTTCGCCACGTTATCTCCGTCGACATTCGCTTTCACCGCTGAAACGTCACGTTCAGCCTTGGTTGCAGCGTCAGTGTTGGCTTTATCCACCGCCTTGCCCAGCGCAGATTCGGCGGATGCCGGTACTGTGCTGGTTGCCGTGGCGTCAGTTGCGCTTTTTCCCACCGTGGTGGTCGCTGCGTTGGCAGTTGCATAAGTTGTTGCCAGTAAAACGCCTAAAAACAGTGGTTTCAGATTCATGATATAAATCCTTTAGCAGAGATTCTTTTATTAGCCTGGATTAAATAGGCGGATAAATTATCCCGCAATATTTACAGTGGCTAACGGTTGAAGTCATGCATGCAGTGACCTCGGGGGTTATTAAATCAAAAACAATAACAAAAAGAATATGGAATACTCCGAGAAAAGATCAGGGGTAAACAACGCTATTTTTAAAGTTTTTTATAAGTTCCGGTGCGGATAAAATGAAATAAGATTTAACTGTTACAGATTATGTATTTCCGACAATGAATTCATCGTGTTTAAATAAATAACGGATTGATTATTCAATACATAAATTCTGCGACAGGCTGGGCAGGCCATGAATAACGCTTATGTCTATACCGCAGCGGACACAGATAAAAAAAGCGGAGCCCCAGCTCCGCCTTTGTCGTTGTACTGTTGTGACCGCCTACGGTTTACTACTTTTTGCGCGGGTACAGATCCTTACGCAAATAGGGCTCGGTTTCCCCCGGTTTACGGGTTTTCAACAGCTTCAAAATCCAGGTGTACTGTTCCGGGTTAGGCGTGACCAGATGCTCAACCTCTTCATTCATGCGGCGGGCAATCGTGTGATCGTCAGCGCCATTAATATCGCTCATCGGCAGGCGAATATAGACATTTAGCTGAGAGGTTTTGCCATCATACACCGGAAACAGCGGCACGATTTCAGCACGGCATACCTTCATCAGCCGGCCGACAGCGGGCAAGGTGGCTTTATACGTCGCAAAAAAATCGACGAACTCGCTGTGCTCGGCGCCATGATCCTGATCCGGCAGATAGTAGCCCCAATAGCCTTCACGCACTGAGCTGATAAAAGGTTTAATGCCATCGTTACGGGTATGCAGACGGCCACCAAAACGGCGACGCAGGGTATTCCAAAGATAATCCTGCAACGGGTTTTTCTGATTGTGCATCATGGCGGCCATTTTCTGGCCGCGCAGGCTCATCAGCATGGCGGGAACATCCACCGCCCAGCCGTGGGGCACCATGAAAATAATGTTGCGCTGCTGCTCCCGCAACGCATCGACAATCTCCATGCCATGCCAGCGAACACGACGTTCAGCCCGGCTGGCTGGCAATATCGCCAGTTCCACCATCATCAGCATCGCCTGCGGCGCAGTCGCAAACATCTGATCGATGATATGCTCGCGTTCGGCTTCCGACAGTTGCGGCATACACAACAGCAAATTAATGCGGGCACGCCGTCTCGCGCCTGTGGAAAACCGCCCTACCAGTCGCCCTAACGCGCCCAGTACCGGGTCACGCAAGCGGGCTGGAATGCAGACGAGCAACGCTGTCACCCCCACAACCAGCCAGAGCGCCCAGTAGCGCGGATGAAAGAAGGCAGACGTAAACTGCGGGATAAACTCGGCGTTGGTTTTCTTCTCTTTTTTCTCTTGTTCCATGCAACCACTCTTCATCACAAAATCGGGTTAATGATAATCGCTGCCCGACGTTTTGCAATTGAACACGCACTGGTCTGATATTGCCCGTGCGACATAAAAAAACAGCCGGCAGCGCAAACTGCCGGCTGTCACTTATCCGCAACGGCTATTAGTCCAGTTGCAGTTGAGGTAATACTTCGCGCACGTGCGCCAGATAATCGCGACGCTCTTTGCCCATCAGCCCTTCGGAGCGCGGCAGTTTCGCCGTGAGCGGATTGACGGCTTGCTGGTTAACCCACAGTTCATAATGCAGGTGCGGGCCGGTGGAGCGCCCGGTATTGCCGGACAGACCAATACGATCGCCACGTTTGATCTTCTGTCCCGGTTTAACCAGCAAACGGTTCATGTGCATGTAACGGGTGGTGTATTGCCGCCCGTGGCGCACAGCCACAAAGTTGCCGGCTTCACTGTCCCGTTCAGCCACCACGACCTCGCCATCACCGACGGCCAGTACCGGCGTCCCCACCGGCATGGAGAAATCAACGCCACGGTGCGGCGCGATACGACCGGTTACCGGATTAAGACGGCGCGGGTTGAAGTTGGAGGATACCTTGAATTGCTTCATGGTTGGGAAACGCAGGAAGCCGCGGGTCAGGCCGGAAGCTTCGCGGTCATAAAATTTGCCGTCTTCAGCGCGGAACGCGTAGTAGTTTTTCCCGCCGGTACGCAACCGTACGCCCTGCAGCTCGCTCTGCTCGCTACGGCCATCCAGTATTTCACGGGAAATCAGCACGGCAAAACTGTCATCTTTACGCAGTTTGCGGAAATCCAGCTGCCATTGCAGCGCACGAATCACTTCCCGCACTTCGCTGCTGGTCAACCCGGCAGCCTGCGCGCTACTGGCGAAACTGCCGTCCAGACGACCGACCAGCACTTTGTTCTGCCAGTCCCCTTCCACGTTCTCGATTTCTTCACGGAACGCATCGCCGCTGCGGGTGTAAGTACGAGTTTCCCGGCGAGATACCTGCCAGGTCAGGGTTTGCAGCGCGCCGTCGCTATCCAGCGTCCAGGTCAGTTGCTGGCCGATCTTCAGATTCCGCAACGCTGCATTACGATCCGCCAGCGCAGCGATATCCGACATATCAATACCGTATTGCGTCAGAATACTGCTCAGCGTATCGCCGGTAGACACCACATACTCATGGGTGTCGTCGGCGTCTTTATCGTCGAGTTCGTCTTTGATAATGCCGTTGGTGGTGGATGGCTGATCCAACGGTTCGCTGTTGGCTTCGGTAACATCCGCCGTCGGCGCCGAACCGGCGATCTGCGAAGTCGCTACCGGCGGCAACGGATTGCTGTCCAGGGGTTCACTGGCGGGAGGATTCAGAGCCTGGCTCTGAGTCTGGGTTTGATTTCTTTCGCTTTCCGCGTCTTTTACGATAACAGGTGCGTCATTGACCGGGGGATATGTCATCGGCCGCCAGACCGCGGCGGCCAGTGTGACGACAGTCAGTGACCCCAGCATCACGCGGTGAGGCCGGGGCAGGCTGTTATACGCCAGAGCGATAGTTCGGACTATCTGCTGCACTTGTTCCTATCCTCATTATTTTTCCTTCAGGCAGCTCAAATACTGTTCGGACAGTTGCAACAGGAACCGCGCATAGCTGTCCTTATCCAGTGCAATGTCACTTCCCAACGGGTCCAGCACGCCGATGCGCACGTCAGTTCCCTTGGCGACAACATGTATGACCGCTGGCCTGAATTGTGGTTCAGCAAAAACGCAAACCGCTTTATGCTCAACCAACTGTGTTCGTATCTGGTTTAAGCGCTGTGCGCCGGGCGCAATAGCCGGGTTGATGGTGAAATGCCCCAACGGGGTCAACCCATAATGCTGTTCAAAGTAGCCGTAGGCATCGTGAAACACGAAGTAACCCTTGCTACGCACAGGCGTCAGCATATTAACAACATTTTTATCTGTCTGCGCAAGTTTCTCAGTGAATTTACGCAGATTTGCATCCAGTTTGTCTTTATTCTGCGGCATGAGTTCCAACAATTTTGCATGAATTGCGACGGCAGATGCCTGCGCCATCTCCGGCGACAGCCAGATATGCATATTGAACTCACCGTGATGATGCCCGTCATCATCGCTATCCTGATGATTTTCAGGCTCATTGCCGTGATCATGCCGGTTGTCGGCATGGCTGTCATGATCGGAGTCATGATGCGCACCGTTTTCCGCCGCTGCATGCTCAGGATGTGACTCCTGTAACAATAGCGATTTGACGGCCGGCTGCAGCCCCAATGCGATTTGGCGCTCCGCCGGCAGAGGTTGCAACGCCTTGGGCAGAAACGCTTCCATTTCCGGCCCCACCCAAATCACCAGTTCTGCCGATTTAAGACGCTGTACATCGGACGGGCGTAGTGCATAATCATGCGGCGATGCGCCATCCGGCAACAGCACTTCCGTGGGCGTAACGCCATCAGCGATCGCCGCAGCAATAAACGCCAGCGGGCGAATCGAGGTAACCACGGCGGCAGAGGCAACCGGCGTGGCAGACAAGGAAGCCAGTAATGTACCGGCCGCAAGTACGGTGTTTAGCCATTTATAGTGAGTAACTCGCAACATACCCAATCATCCGTCGATTTATCAATAAAAACGCGTTATATTATAACGTCACACACCCTCTGCAAACAGAATTCTATGTCAACGCTGGTTTCACTGGAAAATATTGGCGTGCAGTTTGGCAACAAACCTGTACTCAATGATATTTCTCTCACATTGCAGGCTGGTCGTATTCTGACGCTGCTCGGGCCTAATGGCGCGGGGAAATCCACGCTGGTCCGGGTGGTGCTGGGATTACAGGCTCCAACCCGCGGCACCCTGACCCGGGCAGCGAATCTCCGCATCGGCTACGTACCGCAAAAGCTGCATCTGGACCCAACCCTGCCCCTGACCGTCAAACGCTTTATGCAGTTGCGCCCCGGAGTCAATAAGCAGGACATCATGCCGGCCTTGAAGCGCGTGCAGGCGGGTCATCTGCTTGAACAACCGATGCAAAAGCTCTCCGGCGGCGAAACCCAGCGCGTTCTGCTGGCGCGTGCTATTCTCGCCCGCCCACAGTTGCTGGTGCTGGATGAGCCCACCCAGGGGGTGGACGTCAACGGTCAGTTGGCGCTGTACGAGTTGATCAACCAGCTACGACAGGAATATCAATGCGGTGTGCTGATGGTTTCCCACGACCTGCATCTGGTGATGGCAAAAACCGATGAGGTTCTGTGTCTCAATCAGCATATTTGCTGTTCCGGTACCCCCGAGGTGGTGTCGCTGCACCCGGAATTTCTGGCTATGTTCGGTCACCGCGGCGCCGGACAACTGGCGATTTACCGCCACCATCACAATCACCGTCACGATCTGAACGGAAAAATCATTTTAAAGCGACAGGATGGTAATCACGCATGATTGAGTTGTTGTTGCCCGGCTGGCTGGCAGGGGTGTGTCTGGCGGTGGCGGCAGGGCCGCTCGGTTCCTTCGTGGTGTGGCGCCGCATGTCCTATTTTGGCGATACCCTCGCCCATGCCTCATTGCTTGGCGTTGCGCTGGGTCTGTTGCTGGACATCAACCTGTTCTATGCGGTGATTGCGATCACTCTGCTGCTGGCCGTGGGGCTGGTCTGGCTGGAACGCCGTCCCGGACTGGCGATCGATACCCTGCTCGGCATCATGGCGCACAGCGCGCTGTCGTTGGGTCTGGTGGTGGTCAGCCTGATGAACAATGTCCGTGTCGATTTGATGGCTTACCTGTTTGGCGACCTGCTTGCGGTCACCAGCGAAGACTTATGGCTGATCGGCCCCGGCGTGTTGCTGGTGCTCGGCGTGCTGGGGTGGCAATGGCGCGCCCTACTCTCCATGACCGTCAGCCCGGAACTGGCGCACGTCGACGGCGTTGCCATCGCACGTACCAAGCTGGTGTTAATGCTAGTCACCGCCCTGACCATCGGTCTGGCGATGAAGTTTGTCGGCGCGCTGATCATCACCTCGCTGCTGATTATTCCAGCCGCTACCGCACGCCGATTTGCCCGCACACCGGAGCAAATGGCCGTTTGCGCGATGGGCGTCGGCATTCTGGCCGTCACCGGCGGACTGGCTTTCTCGGCCGGCGCCAATACGCCTGCCGGTCCTTCCGTGGTGCTATGCGCTTCGCTGCTGTTTATGTTTAGCCTGCTGAAAAAACAGGCCGCCTGACGCCGCCCGTACTGCCCTTTATAGTGAAGAGGCAAGTCAGTCTGTCGATGTGTTTTAACGTTGTCGGACTTATCGCCAGCCGACTGGCTGGCGATAACAATGAAAGGCGGCCTGCTACTTATTCTTACTTCTTCCTACTTTTTCCTACTCTTCTTTTTTCCTACTCTTCGCGGGTCAGGCCGAAATGGCGATAGGCGTGCTGTGTAGCGATGCGGCCTCGCGGGGTGCGTTGCAGAAATCCCTGCTGAATCAGGTAGGGTTCCAGCACATCTTCAATGGTTTCACGTTCTTCGCCGATCGCCGCCGCCAGGTTGTCCAGCCCCACCGGGCCGCCCATAAACTTGTCGATCACCGCCAGCAGTAACTTGCGGTCCATGTAATCGAACCCTTCGGAGTCAACCGCCAGCATATCCAGTGCCTGAATTGCCACCTCGGCCGAAATGACCCCGTCCGATTTCACTTCAGAGAAATCTCGTACCCGGCGTAACAGCCGGTTGGCGATGCGCGGCGTACCGCGCGAACGGCGGGCCACTTCCAGCGCGCCTTCCTCGGTCATATCCAGCCCCAGACACTGGGCGCTGCGCCGCACGATATGTTGTAAATCAGCGACCTGGTAGAATTCGAGCCGCTGCACGATGCCGAAACGGTCGCGCAGCGGCGAGGTCAGCGAGCCGGCGCGCGTTGTCGCCCCGATCAGGGTAAACGGCGGCAAGTCCAGCTTGATGGAACGCGCCGCCGGCCCTTCGCCGATCATGATATCCAGTTGGTAATCTTCCATCGCCGGGTAGAGCACTTCTTCCACCACCGGCGAAAGACGATGAATTTCGTCGATGAACAACACGTCGTGCGGTTCAAGGTTGGTGAGCAACGCCGCCAGATCGCCCGCTTTCTCCAGCACCGGACCGGAGGTCGTGCGCAAATTCACGCCCATTTCGTTGGCAACGATATTAGCCAGCGTGGTTTTGCCCAACCCCGGAGGACCAAAAATCAGCAGATGATCGAGCGCATCGCCGCGCTTGCGGGCCGCCTCGATAAAAATCTCCATCTGCTCGCGGACCACCGGCTGCCCGACGTACTCTGACAGCAGTTTCGGCCGGATCGCGCGATCCTGCAGTTCTTCGTCGGCAACCACGCCGGGTGAAATCAGACGATCGGCTTCAATCATACATACCTCACAGCGCAGCGCGCAGCGCTTCCCTGATCAGGGTTTCGCAGTCGGCGCCCGGCCGCGCCACTTTGCTCACCATCCGGCCGGCCTCCTGCGGTTTATAACCGAGGGCGACCAATGCCGCTTCGGCCTCCGCCTGCGGGTCGGCTTCCGGCTCTGTGTTGCCCGCCGCGGCCGGCAAGGCGATATCGCTGGCGGCGTTGAACAGATCGCCGTTCAACCCTTTAAAGCG
This sequence comes from Dickeya fangzhongdai, assembly GCF_002812485.1. NCBI lineage: Bacteria > Pseudomonadati > Pseudomonadota > Gammaproteobacteria > Enterobacterales > Pectobacteriaceae > Dickeya > Dickeya fangzhongdai. The sequence goes on along the minus strand of NZ_CP025003.1, from coordinate 2,357,298 downwards.
GTCTTTCATTTCCACCACCAGACGCTCCGCCGTTTTCTTGCCCACGCCCGGCAATTTCACCAGCGCGTTGATTTCCTGGCGCTCCACCGCGCTGACGAACTGCTGCGCCGACATGCCGGACAAAATCGCCAGCGCCAGTTTCGGCCCCACGCCATTCACTTTGATCAGTTCGCGGAACAGAGAACGTTCTTGCTTATTGTTGAAGCCAAACAATAATTGTGCGTCTTCACGTACCACAAAGTGGGTAAAAATCACCGCTTCCTGGCCGAGATCCGGCAACTCGTAAAAGCAGGTCATCGGCATATGAACTTCATATCCGACGCCGTTGGCTTCAATCAGCACCAGCGGCGGCTGTTTTTCTAATACGATGCCTCTCAAACGACCTATCACGTGATGTTTTCCTTAATCTGGCTGACGTAAACGTGGCGTATAGCTTATAACACAAAAAAAGAGGCGGATACAGAAAAGCTGGATGCATATCCAGATATCAGACAGGGTGGCGAGGTATCTCCGACGCCGGTATGAAAACCGTGAAACGCCGGAGAAGACGTGCTAACCGTTTCCCGTCCAACCGGAGAAACCGGCCGGGAAATGCGGTTACGCTATCGGGCTATTCAGCGCATCGTAATTCTTCCAGCGGTAGTTACACAGAGAAATCACCCAGCAGGCGACAAACAGCGCGATAACGTAAAAACCGGCGTTGCCCAGTTGGTCGTTCAAAGCGTCCACCAGACTCCACGCGCCGGAATGCAGATCGAGCTTGTCCGCCAGCAGGCCGAGCGCCTCCAGCCCGCCGATAAACACCGCCACCACCACCGACGTAGCGGTAATGGTCATGTTGTAGTAGAGCTTGCGCTGCGGCTTGCTAAACGCCCAGCCGTAGGCGCCCACCATCAGTACGTTATCGAGCGTATCCACCAGCGCCATGCCGCAGGTAAACAGGGCGGGAAACAGCATGATCGACCAGATCGACATGCCCTGCGAGGCGCCCGCCGCCGAGATGCCCAGCACGCCGATTTCCGTCGCGGTATCAAACCCCAGCCCGAACAGGAACCCCACCAGATACATGTGCCAGCTTTTGCGCACCAGCCGGAACGTGGCGCGAAACAGCCAGCCCAGCGCGCCGGAGGCCGGCACCGCGTCTATCACCTCCGGCGTCAGGCGGTGCCCCTGTTTGAAGCGCTGAAAATTCCGCCAGACGCTGCGCAAAATCACCAGATTCACCAACGCCATCAGTAGCAGAAAAGCGGCGGACACCGAGGTGCCGATAACGCCGCCCACCTCGTGGAACCAGGTCATATCGTCCTGAAACGCCGCGGCGGTCGCCGCCAGCGCCAGCGACGCCAGCACCACGATGGTGGAGTGGCCGAGCGAAAACCAGGTGCCGACGCCCAGCGGGCGCTTCCCCTCCTGCATCATTTTGCGGGTCACATTGTCGATGGCGGCGATATGGTCCGCATCCACCGCATGACGCAACCCGAAACACCAGGCCAGCAGGCAGGTCGCCATCAGCGCGGCGTCATCGTGAAACATCGCCACAGCCAGCAGCCATACCGCAATATTGACAACGACCAGAGTTCCTAAGATAACCACAGCACGCGGGTTTTCCCGCAGTAGCGAAGACAACATGAAAGCCCTTCCAATCGATCCGGCGGCAAACGTCGTCGGGGGAAATACGAGTATGAAAGTCTATTAATTTTTCATACATCGCCATGTTGTCGCAGATCAAAGGCGGGCGGAATTTTCAGGCTGCACATCTGAACCTGAACATGTGATACAAAAACCGGGCGCCCGCCGCATGACGGAAGCCCGGTATACGCCAACAGGGGGGACGCTAGCGCGTCAGCAACGCTTCCGCCTGCCGCAACAGGTTATCGACGGTGAAGCCATAGCGCTCAAACAGTTGCCCAGCCGGGGCCGATTCGCCGAAGTCGCTCATCCCCACCACCGCGCCGTGCAGCCCGACGTACTTGTACCAGTAATCGGCAACGCTCGCCTCGACCGCTACGCGCGCGCTCACGGCCGCCGGTAGTACCGCTTCGCGGTAACCGGCATCCTGCTGGTCGAACACGTCGCAAGACGGCATCGATACCACGCGAACCGCCACCCCGCGCGCCGACAGCACTTCCCACGCGGCCACCGCCAGCGCAACTTCAGAACCGGTGGCGATCAAAATCAGCTTTGGCGGCAGCGCACTGTCTTTCGGTACCCTGTCTTTAAGTACATAGCCGCCCCGTGCGATCGCCGCCAGCTGTTCGTCGTTGCGCGGCTGCTGCGCCAGATTCTGACGCGACAGGATCAGCGCCGTCGGGCCGTCATGCCGCTGTACCGCCTGTTGCCAGGCCACCGCGGTTTCCACCTGATCGCACGGGCGCCAGACGCTGAGATTCGGCGTCACCCGCAGCATCGCCAGCTGTTCCACCGGCTGGTGAGTCGGGCCATCCTCCCCCAGCCCGATAGAGTCGTGGGTGTAGACCAGCACCTGGCGCTGCTTCATCAGCGCCGCCATACGCACCGCGTTACGGGCATATTCGACGAACATCAGGAAGGTGGCGGTATACGGCAGGAAGCCGCCGTGCAACGCCATCCCGTTGGCGAGGGCGGTCATGCCGAACTCCCGCACACCGTAGTGCACGTAGTTGCCCGCCGGATCCTCATTCAACGGCCGGGAGCCGGACCACAGGGTCAGGTTGCTCGGCGCCAGATCGGCGGAGCCGCCCAACAGCTCCGGCAGCAACGGGCCAAAGGCATTCAGGGCGAGCTGCGACGCCTTACGGCTGGCGATCTCCGCCGGGTTAGCCTGCAACCCGGCGATGAACGCCTGCGCCGCATCCGCGAACGTTGACGGCAACTCGCCGCGCATGCGGCGGGTGAACGCCGCCGCCAGCTCGGGAAACGCGCGCGCATAGTCCGCCAACCGCGCCGCCCAGGCGCTTTCTCGCGCCTGACCGACCTCACGCGCATCCCATTGCGCGCGGATTTCCGGCGGAATCACGAACGGCGGGTATGGCCAGCCCAGCGCTTCGCGGGCCGCCGCCACTTCCGCCTCCCCCAGCGGCGCGCCGTGCGACTCATGGCTGCCAGCCTTGGCGGGCGAACCGAAGCCAATCACGGTTTTACACATCAGCAGCGACGGCTTATCGCCGACCGCGCGCGCTGCATTGATCGCCGAGCGGATCGCCTGCTCATCGTGCCCGTCAATGCCGCGCACTACATGCCAACCGTAAGCCTCAAACCGGGCGGCGGTGTCATCGGTAAACCACCCCTCGACATGCCCATCGATGGAGATGCCGTTGTCGTCGTAAAACGCCACCAGCTTGCCTAACTTCAGCGTCCCCGCCAGCGAGCAAACCTCGTGGGAAATGCCCTCCATCATGCAGCCGTCGCCCAGGAACACATAGGTGTAATGGTCAACGATAGTATGCCCCGGCCGGTTGAACTGCGCCGCCAGAGTACGCTCGGCCAGCGCCATCCCTACGGCGTTGGCGATCCCCTGCCCCAACGGCCCGGTGGTGGTTTCCACGCCGGGCGTGACGTCCACCTCCGGGTGTCCCGGTGTTTTGCTGTGCAACTGCCGGAAATTTTTCAGCTCCTCCAGCGGTAGCGCATAGCCGGTCAGATGCAGCAGGCTGTAAAGCAGCATCGAGGCATGGCCGTTGGAGAGCACAAACCGGTCGCGATTAGCCCAATCGGGGTTGGCGGGGTTATGTTGCAGAAACTCGCGCCACAGCACGGTGGCCATATCCGCCATGCCCATCGGCGCGCCCGGGTGGCCGGAATTGGCTCGTTGTACCGCGTCCATACTCAGCGCGCGGACAGCATTGGCCAATGGCCGCGCGGTGTAATCAGAGTGCTTCATCGTTAGTCTCCCGCCACGTTACATCAGGCTGTGCAGCATATTTTCCAGCCGGACCTGATCGGCAGCGAACAGCCGGATGCCTTCCGCCAGTTTTTCCACCGCCATCGGGTCGTTGTGGTGCTGCCACAGGAATTCCGCCTGCGTCATCAGGCTGGGACGCGTTTCGCTTACCGCCTCGGCGGGTAGTTGGCGCGGTAGCGGCTCATCGCACGCCTTCAGCTCGTTGAGCAATGCCGGGGAGATGGTCAGCCGGTCACAGCCGGCCAGCGCCGTCACCTGCGATTTTTTGCGGAAACTGGCCCCCATCACCACGGTGTCGTAGCCGTGCGTTTTGTAGTACTGGTAAATACGCCGCACCGAGGCCACCCCCGGATCGTCGCCGGGTTCCGTCTGCGGCTGATGCGCCTGATACCAGTCATAGATGCGCCCGACAAACGGCGAGATCAGGTAGACGCCCGCTTCCGCGCAGGCACGCGCCTGCGCAAAGGAGAACAGCAGCGTCAGGTTGCATTGGATCCCCTCCTGCTCCAGCTCCTCGGCCGCGCGGATCCCTTCCCAGGTCGCCGCCAGTTTGATCAGAATACGCGAACGGTCGATGCCCTGTTCCTGATACAGCGCGATCAGCCGCCGTGCTCTGGCGACGCACAGGCCGCGATCCCAGGACAACCGGGCGTCCACCTCGGTCGATACCCGTCCCGGCACCTGCCGCAGCACTTCCGCGCCGATGTTGACCGCCACCTGATCGCACGCGTTGAGCAACCGGGTAGCCTCACTGCCGCCCTGCCGCTGCGCCTGTCCGACCGCATCGCGGATCAGGCCCTGATACAGCGGCAATTGCGCCGCCTTCAGGATCAAAGAGGGATTGGTGGTGGCGTCCTGCGGCGCGAACTGCCGGATGGCGTCGATATCGCCGGTATCCGCCACCACTACCGTGTACTGTTTTAAGGCTTCCAGTTGGTTCATGGTTATTCCCCTGCGTTAGGTCTTCCGACGGGTTATTCGGCAATGTGTTGATTTTGATAGTAATCAATACGCTCTACCTTCGGCGCCGAGCCGCCGCCTTCATACTCGGCGTTCAGCCAGGCATGAATAATCTGCTTGCCCAGTTCGGCGCCGATCACCCGCGCGCCCAGCGTGACGATCTGCGCGTTATTGCTTTTACGCGCCCGCTCCGCCGAAAACGTATCGTGACACTGGGCGGCGCGAATACCGGGCACCTTATTCGCCACAATGCTCATCCCGATGCCGGTGCCGCACATCAAAATGCCGCGATCCTGCTGGCCTGCTTTAATCGACATGGCGACGGCGTGCGCCACGTCCGGGTAATAACGGTTATCCACATTGTTATCGCTGCTGAAATCCACCCAGGGAATATTTAACGAATCGAGATAACGGGTAATAATACTGCGTAATTCATACGCAGCGTCATCCGCACCAATGGCGATTGGTTTCATGATTAACATCCTTACTTCAGATTAATGAAAATTTAATTCGATCGATTTTTAACTCAGTTAAAAAATCGTGATATTTCCTAAACCCGGTAATTTATCCGGTATATTCCCCCTGACATGTACCGTCCCGGGTAATTCCGCCTCAGCACCGCCGTCAAATAACAGCGTGATATGTCCTAATTCGCGTAAATTATGGTTGGCGATATCGCCGACGGCGGTAATCACATAACTCTTGCCGTCTAATTCCAGTTGCTGATTCACCGCCAGCGGCCGATGCCATTCGCCATCCTGATGCAGCAGGCAATACGCGCCCAACTCCGGCGGCACGCGATCGCTGAACAGGATCAGGCGATTTTCCTGCCGCATCGCCTCCGCCTCATGGCCGATAGCGCGGATCGTCGCTTGCCACGCCACATGTCTCATCCCCGCGCCCTCACTTCGCCTTATCCGCGGGCGAGCTGAACGACTGTGCCGTCGGTTGCGGCGCCGTCGCATCGGCATCGTTTTTGCGCAATCGCTTGTCAAACCAGGCCACCAGCACCGGCGCGGTAAGCATGGTGATGATGCTGGCGGTCGCCAACTGGGCGGTGGCGGCATCGACAAACGCCTGCAGCGTCGGATCCGCCTGGGCCACCATCGCCGGCGTCAATGCCGAGCTGGCCGCCGTGGTGCCGAGCGCCGCGCCAAGCGCGGTTTTCTTCTTCAGAAACAGGTTGTACAGGAAGTAGAAGACAATCGCGGTCAAGGCGGAAATACCGCCCAGCAGGATGCCGGACAGCCCGGCGCTGAACACCGTACTCATGCTGGAGTTGGCACCGATCGCAAACGACATGATGATAATGATCAGCGGCTGGGAAGCAGCACATAACTGCTTGAATTTTTCGTCAATATTGCCCCACATCATCCCGACCAGCAGCGGCACCAGCATCGACAACAGCGCCTCAAACGGAATATTGGCCAAACCGCTGACTCCCAGCACCACCATGGTAACGAACGGCCCGTCCTTGATGCAGAACACGGAAATAGCCCCGGCGTCGCTGGCGTCGCCATAGTTGCTGCACAGCGCGATATACAATGAGCTGTTCGAACTGGTAATACAGGCCACCAGCGCCAGCGTGGAGATGCCGAAAAAGCCCGCCGGCCCGAACAGCGCCCCCATGATCCACACCGCCAGCGCGCCGGCGGCAAATTTCAGCATCAGCAGCACCGCGCCCTTATATAACGGCAACCCGGCCTGGCGAATATTGATCGACGCGCCGCAAATTAACAGGAATATCCCCATCATCGCGCTTGACCCGGCTTTAAATAAGGCGGTGGTCGGGCCGCCGATTTTTAGCACTGACGGAAAAAAGGTATTAATTAATATGGCGAGAATCAATGGAATAATAATCAACCCACCGGGGAACTTATTCATCTTGTCAAACAGATTTATATTTTTCATGGCGTTTCTCTTTTGTAGGGTAGAGTCACTTCAGGCCTATTGTTATTGAATAGGTTCGGCCCATATCCTGAATAATACCAATAGCAAAAATAAGTGAAGAACACCGCACGCAGAATCAGTAAGAAATAACCCATCTGCGGATACGTTATTTTCCGGTTATGTTACTTTCCAGTTATATTACTGCGTCGCTTCGCGATAAATATGTTCGACGATGGTATGAATCACCTCATCCGAACCGGTCAAGCCGCCCTTGCCCACACACACCAGCCCGTTGTAATCGCCGCCGATAATCCTGACCAGATCGGTTTGCGGTATCACGTAATCCACCATTTCGATACCGCTGGCGCCAAGCCGCCTGAGCACGTTCACCATGGTGTCGCCTCCGGTCATATACAACCCGCGGATGTCGCCGCCGCCCGCATCCAGCACCGCCTGGACGATATCCCCCAGCCCGCGATTGATGTTGTCGGCCGCTTGTCCGTGCGCCAGCCCAAAACGCTGCTCCTCCTGCGCCAAATCCAGCAACCGACCGGTCAGCGCCGATTCGAACACGAAAATGGCGTTATGATGCGTACGCACGCACTCCTGCGCCTGACGCACCACCCGCTGCACTTCAATCGCGGCGGAATGCTCCCGGTCGATCAGCAGTTCCGCATCCACCGGGATATGGCACACGCGCGAATCCTGTTCGATCAGTCGGGTCAGTTGTCGTTTGGTCACCGGCGTGGCGCTGCCCGCCACTACCACGATCGACCCTTGCTGTTGGCTCACCGGTACCGCGATCGGTTCCGGACGCGGTTCATCGCGGATCATCTCCCGCGCCCAGGCCAGCCGTTCGGTAAACGGCCCCGGATCCACCGCCAGTACGTTCCAGTTCAGCAGCGTCACCGCCCGGGCGATGGTTTCAACATCCGCCAGCGAGATAGCGTCCACCACCATGATACGCGCGCCGTCCTGTTGCAGCCGGCTCAGCGCCTGGCTGACCGCATCGTACCCCTTGAGCACGCACGACAAAGCGATATGACCGACGTGATGGTGCGTCTGCGCGGCCAGCAACTCCGGCACAAAGGTTTCCGTCACCGGCGTGCGGACGTCTTTAGCCACATCGGTGCACGACAGCGCCACCGAATCGATGACCGAGTAGCCCCCCACCAGAATCCGGCGCGACTGCGGCATCGCCGGCACGACGACCGCCACGGTTTCCTGCGGCAGCACCTCCAGCATGGCATCGATTTCATACCCGATGCCGCCGCGCAGCGTGGTATCGACGCGCTTGGTGAAGTAGCGCGCGCCCCGCGCCTGCAATGACAGCGTGGCCTGACGCACCAGCTGTTGCGCTTCCGCTTTCGGCAGCGGTCGGCTATTGCTGCTGATCACCATCGCCTGCCACTCCGAATCGCAGGCGTCAAAGGAGTCGGTGTCAAAAAATGCCGCAGTCCGGATCCCGCTGCGCGCCAGCAGCACCCCGACGGTGGTCGCGCCGGTCAGGTCATCCGCCACAATGCCCAGCCGGTCGCCCTGCCCGCCTTCACTGCGCAACTGAACCCCGGCCGGCGTCACGCCGGACACGTAAATATCTTCACGAATAAACGCCGCCAGCGGCCCGGTTTTACCGGTCGGATGCAGGTTAACGGTGGGAATGCCGCGCTTGGGGTACAGGCCGCAGCGCAACGTGCCGCCGCAATCGATCACCACCAGCCCGATGTCCTGCTCCGCCGGCTCGCCATGTTTGAACACATCCACGCCTTCCCAGCCGGTCAGCTCCATCAGTCGATCCACCACCGCGGGCCGGATCCCCCCGGTGATATAAGCAATCTTTTTCCCCGCCGCCACTTCGATGGTCAGCGGCCCGCCCCAGCCTTTGCTGCCGCGGGTAATTTCCAGATAACGTTTCATGCGGTTCTCCTTTCTCCGGAAAGACACGTACCCGGCTCGCGGGTACGTACCTGCGGTTATCGGTGTTTCATCTTCCAGTAGCGGGCCGCCACCAGGGTGGACTCCAGCATGCTGACGGTGCCGGCCTTGCCGGTCCCGGCAATATCAAACGCCGTGCCGTGGTCTACGGAACTGCGCATAAACGGCAGGCCGAAGGTGATGGTGACCGAGCGCTCGAAGTCCAGCGTTTTGCAGGCGATATGCCCCTGATCGTGGTAGAGAGAAAGGATCGCGTCGTAATGCCCCAGTTTGCCCAGGTGGAAAACCGAGTCGGCCGGAACCGGCCCGATAGCGTTGATCCCCAGCGCCTGCGCCGCCTGTACCGCCGGAATGAGGTTGTCTTTCTCCTCGCGTCCGAACAGCCCGTTGTCGGAGGCGTGGGGATTGAGCGCCGCGACCGCAATGCGCGGCTGCTTGATATTCAGCGCGGTGAATTCGTGGTGAATCTGTTGTACGCAGGCCAGCACCCGTTCCTTATTGGCGTAGTCGCACGCGTCTTTCAACGCCATGTGGCGGCTGACGAAGAACACCCGCAGCTTCTGCACGTGGAACATGGTCAGGCCGTAATCGGAGCCGGTTTCCACCTGATAGATTTCGGTGTGGCCGGGCAGCTTGCAGCCCGCCAGCTTGATGGCTTCCTTATGGATAGGCGCGGTAGATACCACGTCAATCTCGCCGGCCATCCCCAGCGCAATGGATTTCATCACGTAATCCAGCGACATCTGGCCGGCCTGCTTCTGCACTTTCCCCCAGACAATGCCGTCGCAGTCGTAGTCGCCGGTTTCCAGCACGTCCAGCGTTCCCCAGGTGAAGCGGGCTTCGGCCAGCGAGTGAATCACGTTGATGGCGAAGTCGCAGTTCCAGATTGCCATCGCCCGCCGGATGATGGGCACTGAACCAATCAGGAACGGCCGGCACTCCTCATACACCGTTTGATTCATCATGGTGGCGACGGAGATTTCCGGGCCGATGCCCGCCGGGTCACCGACGGTAAGGGCTACAACAGGCTTTCTATCAACCACAGGTTTTTTCTCAACCGACATATTTTTCACCTTTTTCACATGGCCAGAACAACCAAATGTTCATATGTTCACTTAAATAACTTTTGTTAGGTGGCAGTTTACGGTAAGGAAAACAAATAACCTTGAATAAGGTCACGTTTTATACAGAAATATCCTTGACTGGGGAAATTTGTGATCGAACATTTGTTTTAGTCATGATTATAAGTAACAGCGTGGAGACTTTTGTTACCCTCACCTCAGGAGAATAGTGATAACGGGAGTGATTAATGAGAAACCTGATGCTGGGCACCAGTTGGAAAATGAACAAAACCCTGGACGACGCCAAAGCCTATTGCGATGTGCTGGCCGCCCGGCTCAATGCCGCCGCCGGCCCCCGCATCCAGCCGTTCGTCATCCCCCCTTTTACGCTGATCCGGGAGGTGACCGAACGGTTGCGCCAGCACGGCGTCAACTGCCTGACCGGCGCCCAGAACATGCACTATGCCGACGCGGGCGCCTGGACCGGGGAAATCTCACCGGTCATGGTGCGCGACTGCGGCGCCGCGCTGGTAGAGCTGGGCCATTCGGAGCGACGCCGCGACTTTGCTGAAAGTGACGCGAATATTCGGAAAAAAGTGCAGGCCGCGCTACGCTATCAGCTACGGCCGCTGGTGTGTGTCGGCGACAGCGCGCAGGAAAAAGGCTGGGGAGTCTCTACCGAAACCGTCGTGCGCCAGATGAAAATTGCCCTGGCCGGGCTGGAGCGCGCGCAGGTTGAACAGGTGATCATCGCGTATGAACCCGTGTGGGCGATCGGCGACGGCGGTACCCCGGCGACGGCCGCCGAAGCGCAGGCTATCCATCGCGCCCTACGGCAGGCGCTGGCGGACGCTTACGGCGCCGCCACCGCGGAAAACGTGACGTTGCTGTACGGTGGCAGCGTAAATCAGCATAATAGCCCCGAGCTGATCCAATGCCCTGATATCGATGGATTATTCATCGGTCGGTCGGCATGGGACGCAGAGGATTTTTGTCGGTTGGTGCACGGCGTCGCGACGTTACTGGATCGCTAAGAACACCGCCGAGCCGCAGTTGGCGCTGCACAGGCGTCATTTTCAATTTTCGTCGCCCGCGGGGGGCCGGTAGCCCACATTCAGCCAGCAGGCTCCCGCACGCCGGCCCATTTCGCAGCCGGCCGGCGACGGAATAATGACGAGACATGGCCAGGAGCCTCTTTGCAACCACACAATGGCGAGTTAATCCATGAGTGAATTCGATTCAGACAGCGAACTACTGACGGAAATTGCCGTCGCCTATTACGAAAACGAACAGACGCAAGAGGAAATCGCCAGCCGTTTCGGCATCTCCCGCATCAAGGTGGGGCGCCTGCTGAAACGCGCGCGCGCGGAAGGTATCGTCGAAATCAATGTGCGCTACCATCCGGTTTTCAGTTCGCAGATCGAACAGCAGTTCATCCGGAGTTTCGGCATCAAACGCGCGCTGATCGCCCTCGACCATCATGATGAAGAGGAACAGCGTCAGCAGGTGGCGTCGCTGGTTTCCACCTATCTGTCCAGCATTATCAAAAACGGCATGACCATCGCGGTGGGACAAGGCCGCAACGTCGCCGCCGTCGCCAGCCATGTCGGCGTTTTTCCCGAACGGCAGTGCAAATTCATTTGCGGCATCGGCGGCACCAAACGCGACGGCGAACTGATCGACGCCGACCACATCAGCCGTCATCTGGCGCGCAAGTTCAACGCCAGCAGCGAAACCCTGTACGCCCCGGCCTACGTGGAAAACCCGGCGATGAAAGCCGCCTTCATGCAGAACCGGTTGATTAGCGAAACGCTGGAACGCGCAAGCAAAGCGGACATCGCGCTGGTGGGGTTGGGGGATATGAATGAAAACAGTTTCATGGTGCAACTGGGCTGGTTTACCTCGCAGGAGATCATCACCGCGCGTCAGGAACAGGGGGTGGTGGGCGACATTGCCGGTTACTCCTTCCTCGATATGCAGGGTACGCCGGTGGACACCGTGATGAACGACCGGGTGATTGGGCTCAGCCCGGAGCAACTGCGTAAAATTCCCTGCGTCATCGCCATCGCCGCCGAGAATACCAAGGCTACGGCGATACTGGCGGCCTTACGCTCCGGGATTATCGATGTGATTGCCACCAGCGCCAGCAATGCCCGCACGGTGCTGAATCTGGAACAGGCGAAATAGCGCCCGGATGGAAAAGCGGCCGCGCATGGCGGCCGATGGGAAACCGATTATCGGGCCTCGCCCCTCACTTGACGAGCGGTGCCCACGGTGCAGAGTGAATAGCGAGGGAAACTGGCCGTCAACGCAGCCGACCACGCGCCAGCGTCAGTTTGTCATGGCTGATGCGCGACAAATTCTGGCTGAAATGACAATGCGTAATGGCAATCGCCAGTGCATCGGCGGCGTCGGCCTGCGGGCTGGCGGGCAATTTGAGCAGCGTTTTCACCATGTGTTGCACCTGGCTTTTTTCTGCCGCACCGGTGCCGACCACCGTTTGTTTCACCTGTCGTGCGGCGTATTCAAACACCGGCAACGACTGGTTCACCGCCGCGACGATCGCCGCGCCGCGCGCCTGCCCCAGCTTCAACGCCGAGTCAGCATTGCGAGCCATAAAAACCTGCTCGATAGCGAAATAATCGGGCTGAAACTGGGTGATGATTTCACTGACGCCGGCATAAATCAGCTTGAGGCGAGTGGGCAGATCATCCACCGCGGTGCGGATGCAACCGCTACCCAGATAGCTGATCTGCCGGCCTTGCTGGCGGACAATGCCATAACCGGTGACGCGGGAACCGGGGTCGATGCCGAGAATAATACTCATCGTTCTCCCCCGGTCGCCTGTTTAGCAAGGAAAACTGCCATTACAGCAGTGCCGCTACCTCGTCGGAGATCTCACCGTTGTGGTAAACCTCCTGCACGTCGTCGCAGTCTTCCAGCATGTCGATAAGACGCATCAGTTTCGGTGCGGTGTCAGCGTCCATGTCCGCTTTGGTGGACGGAATCATCGACACTTCGGCCGACTCGGCCACCAGACCGGCCGCGTCCAGCGCGTCTTTTACCTGACCGAAAATTTCCCACGGCGTAAACACGTCGATCGCGCCATCGTCATAGGACACCACGTCGTCAGCGCCGGCTTCCAGCGCCGCATCCATCACCGTATCTTCATCCAGACCCGGCGCATAGGAAATCACGCCTTTTTTGGTGAACAGGTAGGACACGGAACCGTCGGTTCCCAGGTTGCCGCCGCATTTAGTGAAAGCATGACGAACTTCGGACACGGTACGATTACGGTTGTCGCTCAGACACTCTACCATCACCGCGGTGCCGCCCGGGCCGTAGCCTTCATAAATGATGGTTTCCATGTTGGCGTCGTCATCGCCGCCCACGCCGCGCGCAATCGCCCGGTTCAGGGTGTCGCGCGTCATGTTGTTGGACAGCGCTTTATCGATGGCAGCACGCAGGCGGGGGTTGGAGCCGGGATCGCCGCCGCCCAGACGGGCCGCGGTAACCAGTTCGCGGATAATCTTGGTAAAAATCTTGCCGCGTTTGGCGTCCTGTGCTGCTTTGCGATGCTTAGTGTTGGCCCACTTACTATGACCTGCCATAAAAATCTCCGAAAAAAGCCTGTTGTTCCCTTTATCTTTCGCGCCGCCGCGGCGTTAGCACCCTCGTTCCCCCGGACACTTACGCGGGTAAGCGCCGGGATTCGCTCGGTCGCCGTTTTGCCGCAACGCGAAATCTATCAGGCTAGGCTGGACAAATAACAAATTCTTCAATCGCCTGCCGGTTGCTCCAGGATTTGGTCAACCGCGCCGCATCGGGCGCACCCAGCCACTGATAAGCCAGATGTTCACTGATCTCCACCGGGCGTTCATCAGGTAACGCCAGGCAAAACCAGTGTTCCAGGTTATGCGTGACGCCAGGGGCATAGCGACGTCTCAAATGAGCAAAAAGCTCGAATTCCACACTGCGTTGACAGTCAACCAGCGTCAGCGCCTCGGCAGCGATGTCGATGTTAACTTCTTCTTTCACTTCACGCTGTGCGGCACATCGCGCGCTTTCATCCTCCTCCAGGCTGCCGGTGACCGACTGCCAGAAATCCGGATCATCGCGCCGCTGAAGCATGAGCACCCGTCCGGTATTCCGGGCATAAATCACCACCAGCACCGAAACGGGTCGCTTATAGTTCATCTTACTGGTTCTCTGCATCCTGCGCGGCTTTGCCCTTACCCACCACCGCGATGGAGAGTTCATCCAGTGCCGACGGGTTGGCGAAGCTCGGCGCTTCGGTCATCAGGCAGGCGGCTGCGGTGGTTTTCGGGAACGCTATCACGTCGCGAATATTGTCGGTGCCGGTCAGCAGCATCACCAGACGGTCGAGGCCGAAAGCCAGACCGGCGTGCGGCGGGGTGCCGAACTTCAGCGCATCCAGCAGGAAGCCGAATTTTTCGCGCTGCTGCCGCTCGTCAATGCCGAGAATGCGGAATACCGTCTGTTGCATTTCGCTACGGTGGATACGCACCGAACCGCCGCCGACTTCGTAACCGTTCAACACCATGTCGTAAGCGTTGGCGATAGCGGCCGTCGGGTTGGCTTCCAGCTCTGTCGGCGACATATCGCGCGGCGCGGTGAACGGGTGGTGCATCGCGGCCAGGCCGCCTTCGCCGTCATCCTCGAACATCGGGAAGTCGATGACCCACAGCGGCTGCCAGCTGTTTTCGTTGGTGATTTTCAGGTCGCGACCCAGTTTCAGGCGCAGTGCGCCCAGCGCGTCCGTCACCACTTTGGCGCTGTCGGCGCCGAAGAACAGGATGTCGCCGTCTTCCGCCGCGGTACGCTCCAGCAACGCTGTCAGAATACCGTCGTTCAGGAACTTGGCGACCGGGCTCTGAATACCTTCCAGGCCGTTGGCTTTCTCGTTAACCTTGATGTAAGCCAACCCTTTGGCGCCGTAGATTTCGATAAATTTGGCGTATTCGTCAATCTGTTTGCGGCTCAGCTGTGCGCCGCCCGGTACGCGAATAGCGGCAACGCGGCCTTTCGGATCGTTGGCCGGACCGGAGAAGACTTTGAAGTCCACGTCTTTGAGCAGATCGGCCACATCCACCAGTTCCAGCGGGTTGCGCAGGTCCGGTTTGTCGGAGCCGAAGCGACGCATGGCTTCAGCAAACGTCATGATCGGGAAGTCGCCCAGATCCACACCGTGGATTTCCAGCCACAGCTCGCGCACCAGTTTTTCCATCACTTGACGCACCTGCGGCGCGGTCATGAAGGAGGTTTCCACGTCGATCTGGGTAAATTCCGGCTGACGGTCGGCACGCAGGTCTTCGTCGCGGAAGCATTTGACGATCTGATAGTAACGGTCAAAGCCGGACATCATCAGCAACTGCTTGAACAACTGCGGCGACTGCGGCAGCGCGTAGAATTTGCCTTTATGCACACGGCTCGGCACCAGATAGTCACGGGCGCCTTCCGGCGTGGCTTTGGTCAGCATCGGGGTTTCGATATCAAGGAAGCCGTGGCTGTCCATGAAGCGGCGCACAAAGCTGGTGATGCGGGCGCGGGTTTTCAGGCGCTGAGCCATTTCCGGACGACGCAGGTCAAGGTAACGGTACTTCAGGCGCGCTTCTTCGCTGTTGGTTTGGTTGGCATCCAGCGGCAGCGGTTCGGCCCGGTTGATGATGGTCAGCGCGGTCGCCAGCACTTCCACTTCGCCGGTCGCCATCTCTTTGTTGACCTGATTGTCCGGACGGGCGCGCACCACACCGGTCAGTTGGATGCAGAACTCGTTGCGCAATTCGGAAGCCAGAGTGAAGGCCTCCTGACGATCCGGGTCGAAGAACACCTGCACCAGACCTTCGCGGTCACGCATATCAATAAAAATCAGCCCACCCAGATCGCGGCGGCGATTGACCCAGCCGCACAACGTTACTTCCTGGCCCACATGGGACGAATTCAACAGCCCGCAATATTCAGTACGCATTACGATGTCCTTTTACACCGCCGCCGGCGCCCTGTTTCATACGCCAATTGGCGGCGACACAGGGTCTGTGAACCGGTCGGCATGGTTTTTCTGGATTACAGTCCAATGAAAAAAGGGGAGCATTATAAAGGAATTTCCCCACAACGATAAGTACGATGGTAGCGGTCTGCGGGCCGCCCCGCATACTCTTTTTTGCTTTTTGCCGTGCTTTTGCCTGTCGGTTACACAATTGCGGGGTATTATGCTAAAACCCTGTTACATCAGCCGTCATGGCGACCGGCTGTTTCAGGACGTTCACTCGCAGAGAGACCTATCGGGACAAGGATTTATGTATATCGGCTTACCGCAGTGGCAGCACCCCGGCTGGAACCGGCTGGGCCTGCGCGATCTGGCGGATTATGCCCGCCACTTCAACTGCGTGGAGGGAAACACCACCTTTTATGCGCTGCCGTCGGCGGAGTCCGTGTTGCGCTGGCGCGATATGACGCATGACGATTTCCGATTCTGCTTCAAGTTTCCTTCCGCCATCAGTCATCAGGCCGGATTGCGCCATTGCCAGCAACAGGTGGCGGAGTTTTTCCGTTGTCTGGAACCCATTCACCACCGGCTGGGACAGTTGTGGCTACAGTTGCCGTCTGCCTTTGGGCCAGACCAGACAGACACGCTGTGGCAGTTTATAGACGCCTTGCCGGCAGGAGGATTCCGTTATGGCGTGGAAGTCCGCCATCCGCTGTTTTTCGCCAAAGGCGATGAAGAACGCCAGCTTAATCAGGGGTTGCACCAGCGCGGACTCAACCGGGTGATCATGGATAGCCGGCCGGTGCATCATGCCGCCCCCACCAGCGACGCGCTGCGGGACGCCCAGCGCAAAAAGCCGAAGGTGCCGTTGCATGTGGTGCGCACCGCCGAAGAACCGCTGATCCGGTTTATCGGCAATGAAGATCCGGATGATAACCTGCGCTGGTTCATGCCCTGGCTCGCCAAACTGGCGGAGTGGCAAACGCATTCCCCCTACCTGTTCATCCACACGGCCGGTACGGCCAGCGCGCCGGAACTGGCGCAACGGCTATGGCCGCATCTGAGTGCGGTAATTTCCGGCATGCCGCCCTGCCCGGACTGGCCGCAGCAGTCGTCGCTGTTTTAGGGCGTTATGTTGAAAAACGCCGGGCAAACATCGCCGTCGGCTTTTATCACAGTTTCTTATTAATAGCGTTTGATATCCGCCAATTTCACCTACAATATCTTCGCGTTATGCAGGCGACAGGTCGGCGACAGACACGTTATGATAGCGTCTGCCGCTTCTGGTCAGGCAATGGAGTAAAAAATGGTAAGCGCGCTTTATGTGGTGCTCAGCGCATTGTTGTTAGTTAAATTGTCGGTTGATGTGGTGAAACTGCGAATGCAGTACCGGGTGGCCTACGGCGACGGCGGTTTTTACGAGTTGCAAACCGCCATTCGCGTCCACGGCAACGCGGTGGAATACATCCCTATCGGCGGCCTGCTGTTGGTGCTGATGGAGATGAATGGGGCGATGAACGCGATGATTCATCTGTGCGGAATTATGTTGTTGCTCGGGCGGTTATGTCACTACTACGGCCTGCGTCACCGTGAGTTGAACTGGCGGCGCTCCGGTATGGCGGCCACCTATGTTTCATTGCTGCTGATGATTCTGTTCAACCTCTACTACCTGCCCTGGGATCTGGTATTTACCCTGCGTTAATCCCGCCGGGTATCCACGGTAAGGCCTGCTGACGGCGCCTTACCGTCTTTCTCTCATACATCTTTGTCCCATCTTTCTGCTAGAATGCGCCCCTGTTCTTCCCTAGTATGCATTTTCCCTGCTATGTCAAACCGCGATATGCTTTTTTCCGCGCCCATCGCCAACCTGGGCGACTGGACGTTTGATGAACGCGTTGCTGAAGTGTTTCCGGACATGATTCAGCGCTCCGTTCCTGGCTATTCGAATATTATTTCCATGATCGGCATGCTGGCGGAGCGCTTTGTGCAGGCGGACACCCAGGTCTACGATCTCGGTTGTTCGCTGGGCGCCGCCACCTTGTCGATGCGCCGCAATATCCGCGTGCCCGGTTGCCGAATCATCGCCGTCGATAACTCGTCGGCAATGGTGGCCCGCTGCCGCCGCCATATCGAGGCTTTTCGCGCCGATACGCCCGTCGACGTTCGTGAAGCGGACATTCTGGACACCGATATTGAAAACGCCTCGCTGGTGGTGCTCAATTTCACGCTGCAGTTTATTCCGCCAGCTAGCCGGCTGACCTTGCTAAAACGAATCTGGCAGGGGTTGCGCCCCGGCGGCGCGCTGGTGCTGTCGGAAAAATTCAGTTTTGCCGATGCGCCGATAGGCGAATTGCTGTTCAACATGCATCTGGATTTCAAACGCGCCAACGGGTACAGCGAACTGGAAATCAGCCAGAAACGCAGCATGCTGGAAAACGTCATGCTCACCGACTCGGTGGAAACACACAAAGCGCGGTTGCGCGAAGCCGGCTTCAGCCACAGCGACGTGTGGTTCCAGTGTTTTAACTTCGGTTCCCTGCTGGCGTTGAAAGCGGAGCAAGGTTCATGATCGATTTCGGCAATTTCTATCAGTTGATCGCTAAAGGTCCGCTCAGCCACTGGCTTAATACGCTTCCGGCTCAGATCAGCCAATGGCAGCAGGAATCGCTGCACGGCGAATTCAAACACTGGGTTAATACCGTGGAACACCTGCCGACGCTGACGCCAGAGCAGCTCGATCTGGTCCACGGCGTCACTGCCCAGATGAATACGCCGCTGTCAGCCGGCCAGCAGTCGGGCATTGAGAGTCTGCTGCGTAACCTGATGCCCTGGCGCAAAGGGCCGTTTTCACTCTATGGCGTCGACATCGACACCGAATGGCGTTCCGACTGGAAATGGGATCGGGTGTTCCCGCATCTCAGCCCGTTGCAGGATCGGCTGATTCTGGATGTCGGCTGCGGCAGCGGTTACCACCTATGGCGCATGATCGGCGCCGGCGCTCGTCTGGCGGTCGGCATCGACCCGATGCAACTGTTCCTGTGCCAGTTCGAATCGGTGCGCAAGCTGCTGGGCAACGACCAGCGCGCCCACCTGCTGCCGCTGGGCATTGAACAACTTCCGGCGCTGGCCGCGTTTGATACCGTGTTCTCAATGGGCGTGCTGTATCACCGGCGCTCTCCGCTCGACCATCTGTGGCAACTCAAGAATCAACTGGTTTCCGGCGGGGAACTGGTGCTGGAAACACTGGTGGTGGAAGGCGATGAGCACTGCGTTCTGCTACCGGGCGAGCGTTATGCCCAGATGCGTAACGTCTATTTTCTGCCCTCGTCCGCCGCGCTCGCGCGCTGGCTGGAGAAATGCGGTTTTGTCGATGTTCGCGTGGTAGACCAGTGCGTCACGACGCTGGAAGAACAACGTCGCACTAGCTGGATGCGCACGGCTTCGCTGGCGGATTTTCTCGACCCGGACGATCGCAGCAAAACCCTTGAAGGCTATCCGGCGCCGTTACGGGCGGTGCTGGTAGCGCGCAAACCCTAAGCGGGAACGACTCATCGCCAATATCAGGGCGGCGCGGCGCATCCGTCGATCGCAGACCAGCGCCGACCGCCGCCCCAATCATCCTTAATACGAACCATCAGTTGCGGTTTTTAACGATCAGCTCGATGGCCGCATCCTCGGTCATATCGGTATTTTGGATCTCGACGTTGATATCCTGATTGTTGGTTTCATTAAAAAGCGTCGTATTGCCGACGGTCTGGAAATCGCCGGTTATCGCATCTCCCCTTTCCACTTCATAAATGTCCAGCAACTTAGCGACGATAAATCCGTCTTCCGGATCGCGGATAACGATGAAACCAATGCGATGCTCATGATGCACAACGATTCCACGCATAACAGGATTCCTTTTGGCTGTTGGGATAACAGGCAGCATATCACCGGCTCAGGGCGATAAAAGATAAACGTATAACAATTCAACACATTTTCTGGGCGTGATCACATTCAGTCCGGTAATAACCGCGACGTACAGCAACTGACGTATAACAACTATAGCGTACAGTGAGTGATGAAGCGGTCGTTCGACCGCCGTTACCATGGCAGAAAAAAAGCCCCGACAAGGCGTCGGGGCCTGGTACTCGCAAGCAGACCGATAAGGGGAATGCTGCGCGGCAAAGGGCATCGGGATATGCCAGACGGTGCCAACGCCTCATGCAGGCACAGTCTAGGAGGCGGATGTCGCAGAGGGAGCCGGTTCCGGGCTCAAGGCGTTTTTCATGGCCGCCACAACATCGCCATCAACACAGTAGTGCTGGAATTCATCCATTTCAGTTTCGGAACAGAGCGTGACACCCAATTTGCGATAACGCATCGGCGATGGCAACCATTGGCCTGCCGAGGTGTGCAATTCCTGAATACCACAGGCGCGGAATTTATGCAGATTGGTCAGCCTGACGCCCGCGCCCGCCATAATAATAGGACCGCAGTTGGCCGCATTAAGTTCCCGTAACAACGTTAACCCATTTTCGGCGCTTTGCTGCTGGCCGGAAGTCAGAACGCGGGCAACGCCCAAATCCGCCAGTTGATTCAGCGCCAGACGCGGATTCAGGCACATGTCGAACGCCCGATGGAACGTGACCGCCAGCCCTTCGCACCGCGCCATAACCTGCCGCATACGCGCCATATCAATATGGCCTTCTTCATCCAGAATCCCCACTACCAATCCTGGAAACCCCATCGACCTGATCTGATCGATGTCATACAGCATCGCCGTAAACTCCTGATGACTGTAACAAAAATCCCCCCCACGCGGCCGCACCATCGGGTGCACCGGAATGGCAAGCGTTTCCCGCGCCTGTCGCAATACGCCATACCCGGGCGTCAGGCCGCCCTCACGTTGCGCGGCGCAGAGTTCTATCCGATCCGCCCCCGCCTGCTGTGCCGTCAGTGCGCAATCAAGGCTATAACAGCAGACCTCCAGCATTGGCATATCCGCCTCCCTTGCAAAAAATAACGAAACCGGAAACACAACGCATTTCCGAAAGAATTGCCCGCTTATCACCCTATGCCGGCATGATACATGCCTAATACTGGCATCCCCTTGCCAGCGGCGGAGAGAGGCGTGTCACACTGGCGACAGGATTTGCGCGTGGAATATGACACGCCACACAATTTAAATGACCGCGAGCTAACCTACTGACCGGCCGACTGTTCGCTGGCTACGATCTCCTGAATACGGTAGGGATGAAATTTCAGCGTGACCCGCCCGTTAGTCACCGCCAGCGTCGGATTGGGCAGGCGTTCATGTTCACCCTGAGGATGGCTGAATTTCAGTTTAATGCCGGGAGTGGTCAGAGCCGCGTCCGGCAGGCAGGCCAGCGCACGGGGATGTAAGGTAGCCGGGTCGCCGGGCAATACCAGCTCCACGTGCTCCCACCCTTCGTGCGGATAATGCTGATTCCCCGGCCACGGCAGTTCCACGCAATCAATCTGCCACGGCCCCACCGTTAACGGTTGATGAAGGATAAACAGACAGATAGGCCGGCCGTTGATCATGTTTTCCGACAGCAACGACCCACAGGCCAGCAACGCCGTACGCCATTGCTCCGCCGTACTGTTCTGATGACAGCGCAGAGAAATGTGGTCGGCGTCAAACGCGGCAAGGTCAAGTTCGAGCTGCTGTGCGAGTTGCTGAAGTTCAGTTTCAAAACGGGAAAGGTCATTCAATAAGGAGGGGGGAAGCGTCGACGGTAACAAAGCGGTCATTATTTCCTCATTAACCTAAATAAATAGTTTATCCAGTCTAATTTAACATAGACAGAAATAACCTCCATCTTTTTGCGACTTTGGTATCATACCGTGCTGGCATTAGCCCGACTTTCTTGTCTTTTCATGCCATTATTTGCAACGGTGGACAAACTTCATTTCAATCAAAGAATAATAACAACAAATACTGTTAACAAAATGACAGAAATATAATAAAAATTACAATGTATTGATTTTTAATGAATTTAAAAACCCGATGAGAGTATTCTTAAATATTCTCTGTAACATTGAGAAATAAACAAAAAACGGATAACTTCGAAACTACCCAACCTCCACTAAATGACCAAAGGGCATTTACCATGTTGCTAATAACCTTCTCTATGCTAGTTGTCATTGCCGGTTATTCACTGTTCCGTCATTTTAAAACGATGCAGAGCACGCGACTGAGCACGGACCGTCGACACAAACGACGTTAAATTTTTTATTAATACTCCCCTTCCGCTATTCAGGCTTGCCGGAAAGCCGCGCCTTTCACCTTAAATTTTATTATCGATAATGGCAGCAGACATCTCGCCGCATTATCGGATGCTTTGTTTTATTTTTATTGACGCCCCGCCAGGGGCGCTTGTCATGGTGCTCTGCTGACTACACAACCCAAATATGGTATAAAGAAAGGCTTGATTCGTCATTTAGGGTAAACCGGTGAATATTCAGGCTCTTCTTTCAGAAAAAGTCCATCAGGCAATGATTGCGGCGGGCGCGCCCGCTGACAGCGAAGCAATGGTTCGCCAGTCAGCAAAAGCGCAATTTGGTGATTATCAGGCAAATGGCATCATGGCGGCCGCCAAGAAACTGGGCATGCCCCCGCGCCAGCTTGCCGAGAAAGTAGTACAAACGCTGCAGCTGGATGGCATTGCAGCCAAAACGGAAATTGCCGGTCCCGGTTTCATCAATATATTCCTCGATCCCCAGTGGCTATCCGGCCAGCTGGAACACGCGCTGACCGCCCCGAAACTGGGCGTCGCTGCGGTTGAGCCGCAAACTATCGTCGTTGACTACTCGGCTCCCAACGTAGCCAAAGAGATGCACGTCGGCAACCTGCGCTCGACCATCATTGGCGATGCCGCCGTACGTACCCTGGAATTCCTCGGTCATAACGTTATTCGCGCCAACCACGTCGGTGACTGGGGTACCCAGTTCGGTATGCTGATTGCTCATCTGGAAGATGTGCAAAACGACAACACCAGCGATCTGGAACTGGCGGATCTGGAAGCGTTCTACCGTGAAGCGAAAAAACACTACGATGACGATGCCGTCTTCGCCGAGCGCGCCCGCGGTTACGTAGTAAAATTGCAAAGCGGCGACGAATATTGCCGTTCGATGTGGCGCAAGCTGGTGGACATCACCATGGTCCAGAACCAGCATAGCTATGATCGTCTGAACGTGTCGCTGACCCCAAATGACGTCATGGGCGAAAGCCTCTATAACGCCATGCTGCCGGAAATCGTCGCCGACCTGAAAGCCAAAGGGCTGGCGGTGGAAAGCGAAGGCGCCATCGTGGTCTATCTGGACGAGTACAAAAACAAAGAAGGCGAAGCGATGGGCGTCATCATCCAGAAAAAGGATGGCGGCTACCTTTATACCACCACCGATATCGCCTGCGCCAAATACCGTTATGAAAAACTGGGCGCCAACCGTGTGCTGTACTATATCGACTCCCGCCAGCATCAACACCTGATGCAAGCCTGGAGCATCGTGCGTAAAGCCGGTTACGTGCCGGAATCCGTCAGCCTGGAACACCACATGTTCGGCATGATGCTGGGTAAAGACGGCAAGCCGTTTAAAACCCGCGCCGGCGGCACCATCAAGCTGTCCGAACTGTTGGACGAAGCCTACGAACGCGCGCTGACGCTGATTGCCGGCAAAAACCCGGAGATGGAGCGCGGCGAACTGGAGCAACTGGCGCAGGTGGTATCGGTAGGCGCGGTCAAATACGCCGACCTGTCGAAAAACCGCACCACTGACTATATCTTCGACTGGGATAACATGCTGGCGTTTGAAGGCAACACCGCGCCCTATATGCAGTATGCCTACACCCGCGTTGCGTCGATCTTCAAACGCGCCGGGGTGGAAGAAGCCAGTCTGACCCAGCCGATTGCGCTGACCGCCGAGCATGAACAAGCGCTGGCGACCCGCCTGCTGCAGTTCGAAGAAACCGTTACCACGGTGGCCCGCGACGGTACGCCGCATGTGATGTGCGCTTACCTGTACGATCTGGCCGGGCTGTTCTCCGGTTTTTACGAAAACTGCCCGATCCTCAACGCCGACAGCGACAGCGCACGCCAAAGCCGCCTCAAACTGGCGCTGCTGACCGCCAAAACGCTGAAAACCGGCCTGGATACGCTCGGCATCCAGACCGTCGAGAAGATGTAATTTCTGTCGCGCCTCCCCTTCCCGTCATGGGAAGGGGCCTTTCGATATCATCACGCATGCCTTCCAACCTGCGCGCAGTCCGGCTCATTGCACACTGGCTGATTTGAAACTCTCCAGCGCCGCTTTTGCCTGATTTTGCAATAGCATGACTATCGGCGTGCGTTTGCTGCGGCTGTTGTTCGTCAGATAAGTACCGATCGCACGCAGCAACGCTTCCACACTCGCCTGGGATTTTTGCTGATGAAAACTCGCCAGCGCCGTATCAACCGGAACGATGTTCTTGCGGGTCGTGACCATTAACAGCTCATGGGTGGTGGATTGTTGAATAAATTCGTTATACGGCATCACGCGATTGATACCGGCCATCACCACCGCATCTTTGTCTATCGCGGCCGTCAGCCCGTCGCTGGCCTCGGCAAGTGATTTACCGAACGCCTGGGAATCGGGAAGATGCAGTTGTTTGATGTGATTCTTGCTGTCTTCAACCGCCTCAAGCGATGACGTCAATCCCTGTTTTTCCAACACAGCGCCATCAAAATGCGACAACGACCGCAACTTCTCTATGTTGGCTTCAATGCCTTGCATCAGCTTATGTTCTTCATCAACCAGTTCGGCATACTGGTTTTGCAACTTCTCGATGCCATATTTTTTGTTGAATTCAGCAAGCTGGCGATTGGCCTGTTCATCATTAAATTTTCCCACCAACGCCCGGTGGTACTGACTTTTACGCTGCAGCAGCTCCACATATTTCGTTTCCAGCGTTTTCCTTTTATTTCCTGCGCTCAGGCTGCGCTGTTTCAGTTTTTGCAGGTATTTTTCTATGGTCTTACGTTCATCACGCAAAATACGCATGCGCTCGTCGCCGCTGCCAGCAATCGGCTGATTCCCTTGCAGCAGGGTCTTCGCTTCCGTTCCTTTAATAGCGCGGTATTCCGGCGGGTTGGCTTTTTTCCCTATTCCCAGTGTTTCCGGTTTTTCCGGCGCCATCGCGTCTTTCGTGCTGCCGATTTTGCCCACCAGCTCGTAATTCCCCATGCGCCACTCGGCGGCGGTATATTCAAAGATAGTCTTATTAAAGAAATACAATGCTTTGGCCTTTACCACCACCCCAATGGACGCCACCGCTTCCGGCTTGAAGCGATAATCAATCATCAGCGGTTCGATCGTCTTGAACTGGCGCGCATCACGATCGAATCGGGCCTGCCCCCCCAGGTTCACCTGACTGTGCAGCATGGCCTTGCCTTCGGCGAAAGCCCCGGCGCTGAGCGCCAGCAGCAGTTGAGAACCCGCATTCACCCCCAGTTCAGCGCGCAGGCCGATCGCGCCGCTAAAATTGGCATGTTTGCCGACGGCCCATATACCGTCCTTGCCCTTCGCGTTCAGTAAAATATTGATATCCAGATTGGCTTTCGCCTCCAGCGAACCATAGACCTCCAGCCCTGGGAAAATCGGAAATATTATCTCAACCTTGAGCGGCAATCCGGCGGCCAGGCTCTCCAGCGACAGCTGTTTCTCGTAACCGACCTCGCCGAACAACTCCGATGGATTCAGCCGCGCCGACGCGCCAAACGCCGAAAAATGCAGTTCATCCAGTTTCGGCCGGAAGGTTTTCACCGTCAGCCCGCTCTGCTTCAGGTCTACGCCGGAAACCAGAAACGTCACCGGACCTATCGGCAGAAAATCCATGAGCCCGGAGTTAAAACCGGGAATAAACTCCGTCATGTTGTTATCGTCGCTGGCCGGCCGGTTCGGCAACAGCGTCAGGTCCGCGTTATCGACGTGTAAACCGTCGCGGTTGATCAGCGCGTCGTTGATCCCCAACGAAAACAGCGACGTTTCTACACTGGCGGAAGCCACAGACCCCTGGAAGCCATCTGCGCCCCTGCTGAGGCGCAGCTGTTTCGCGCTGCCGGTGACTTTAGCCAGCTTGAGCGCCGCATCGCTGGTCAACGTCATCGATTTGCCATTCTCTCCGATCAGGAATTGCAGTTGCTCCAGCGTAAACCCGGAAAACAGCGCCAGCTTCTGCGGACCGTGCACAATGGCGGAAGAGAAATTCACGCCGTTGCTATCAATGCTGACATCATTCACCTCGCCTTCAACATCGATGGCTTTGATACGCAATGCCGCCTGTTTCATGGTGAAGCGTCGCTGGTCATGGTCGTAACCCAGCTCGCTGGCTTTCAGGTGAAAGGCGTGATAATCCGCCTCGAAGTGCCCGTTACTGAGCACGATGTGCGTTTTCTTCTCGCGGCTGTTGTAGCGAATACTCGCCGTACCGCCGGCCTTCACTTCGGAAAACAGTATGTTGAGGGTGGCGCTGGCCGCCGCCTCCCATTCGTCAGTACCGGCGCGCAACTCACCCTGCACTTTTTCCAGCATGACCCGATCGCCGAGCAACGGGATCCGCTGCCCGACGATCGAACCTTCACCGGTTACCGCTTTATTCTTCACCGTCAAGCTTGCAATCATCCCCCGGATATCCAGTCCGGTCAGCGGTTGTAGATTCAGTTCGGCGTCGGTGAGGCTTAGCCCGTTCGTTTTGCTGATGGCCGCCTGCTTGATGGTGACGACGCCTTTGCTTTCATGAAAGTCATCCATACTGCCCGACTTAAAATGCCCTGCTTCATCAAGCTCCAACATCAAATGCGCGCCCGCATTCCAGCCATACAGACCAATGCCGGCGTAGGCGGAAAAGGTCATCCCGGTATTTTTCTGGTACTTAGCCCGTATGTCCTCCGCCAGCACCGTGCGATTGCCGATGGAAAACTCCTTCAGGAAAAAGCCCAGCTGTTGCAGCCCTTCATTGCTGACCGACAGCGACGTCATATCCAACTGGCGCACTACAAACAAATCGCTGCCGAACACGATTTCCTTGATCAGGTTGATGCTTTCCTGCGATTCCAGAATCGCCCCGCCCTCCCACGGCAGGATCAGCGTCAACTTGCCGTTCTGCCCCAGCGATCCTTCATGATCAAACAGCCGGTAGCCGAGCGAAAACCCAGCGTGCAGCCCGCCCTGCGTCGTTTTTCCATCGCTCTCCTGCTGGGTATTTTTCAGTTTTACGGAGCCGACCTTCAGCCAGATGATGTGCAAATCCAGGCTGGCGATCGCTTTTTTCTGTTCATCCGGCGATGTTGTTTTTCCTTGCTTGCCTGTCGTTGATGTCGGTGCGCTTTCAGCGCCCGGCCCCTGCCACCAGTTGGCGTAGAGGTACTGACCGAATTTGACCGCGCTGCTGATCGGATGGCTGGCCGCGTTAATGGCGATCTTGAGGATATCCACCACCTGCAACAGCACATGGGTAGACGCCCCTTCATCGGCAACCACCAGCAAGCTGTGGCTAAAGCTGACCGCCCGTTGACTCGGCAGGTAGCTCGCCACCTTGCCGGCCAGAAACAAGATACCGGTTCTCACCGGCGCCGGCAGCGCTTCCCAGATGCCGATGGCGGTACTGAGCGCGTTGCTGAACGAGGTCGCCTTATCGATGATTTTTCCAAACGACTCGTAATGCGACAGCATCTTCAGCGCCTGAGCATCGGCAAACAGCAATATGTTGTTCAGGCCCAGCGGCAGCAGATGGGTTTTCAGCAGAGAAAAAGTGAAATCGGACACGATGCTGCGCTGTATCGCCTGATGGGAATCCGGCCAGGCATAACGCTGCATCGGCACGGCGGGCGACGTTGCTAAACCGGGTTCCCCGGTCAGCGGCGCCGCGGTCGACATCTGCTGCGCCTGTTGCCCCATGCGGGTCGCCTCGGCCTCCAGCGCCGGATCATCATTGATGCCTGCGCCATGCAGTTGCGTCGTGGCGCGCACCCGCCCCTGTGCCTGTTGCACCACATGACCCAGTTCATGCGGCAGATGGTGCGATTGCCCTGGCGCGAGATGAATATCGGCGCCCTGCGCATAGGCATGCGCGCCGTAGCGCGCCGGTTTATCCGAGTTATAGTGCACCCGAACGTGATCCAGCGATTGCCCGGATAGCTGCTCCATCCCTGACTTCAACGATGACGGCAGACCGGTTTGTCCCGCTGACGGCGCCAACTGACGATTATCCGGCAACGCCGCGCCTCCCCGACGCGGCTTACGCTGCGCGACGGACTGGGTGTGGTGGCGTTGCTGCCGCGATGCGGAATTAAAGTCAGCCATGTCGTTGCACTCTGGTCATTTGAATTTGGATGACGAATTTCCCTGACTGAACACCCCGCCGGGATACGCGCTTTTATTGGCCGCCCACCACTGGTTAGCCGCGGCATGGCTCTTGAACGAGCCAACGTAAGTCCAGTTCCCGCCCGCGGGTCTGACCCAGTAATAGCGATCGCCTTTGAGTTGCAAGGTAGCCGACGGCGATGCCCGATTATCCTGCAACGGCTGACGCGGCTGGCGTTGCGCCTGGCGCTGGGTCGTTGCGGTGTGATGCTGCAGACCGGCATGCTTCATGATGCACCCCGCGGTGAATGGGTTAAGCGAATGGTTTTGTTGTCTTTCTGGAATTCCTGACGGATACCGTTCAGCAGATCGTCACGATGCACAACGCGTTCGTTGCGACGGATGGCTTGCAGCGCGCACTGTCGCAGTACGTTGACGATTTGCCCGCCGGACAGCTCGAAATCTTCGGCGATGCGCGATAAGTCGATATCATCGCCCAGTTCGCACACCCCCCGAAAGGCGTTCTGCCACAGCAGCAGCCGCTCTTGCGGGCCGGGAAGAGCGAACTCCACCATGCTCTGGAAGCGGCGGGTGAAGGCATCATCCATATTGGCCTTCAGGTTGGTGGCCAGAATCACGGTGCCGGGAAAATCCTCAATGCGCTGCAACAAATAACCGGTGAGCTGGTTGGCATGGCGATCGTTGGAGGACTGGGTGACCGTACGCTTGCCGAACAAGGCGTCCGCTTCGTCAAAAAACAGGATCCAGTCTTTGTAACTGGCGGCATCAAATACCCGCGACAGGTTTTTCTCGGTTTCGCCGATGTATTTAGAAACCACCATCGACACGTCCACGCGATACACATCCCGGTCGGTGGCTTTGGCCAGCAACGCGGCGGTAAGGGTTTTTCCCGTCCCCGGCGGGCCGAAAAACAGCGCGCGATAACCGGGTTTGACTTTCTGATCGAGCCGCCACTCCTGCATCAGGGTATCGCCGTAAGACAGCCAGGCGCGGATCTCATTCACCCGGTTCATCACCCGATAGTCCAGAATCAGATCCTCCCAGCATAGCGGCGTCTCCAGCGGATGGGCTGGAAAGCTCATGCTCAGTTCGGGACGCGGATGCTCGCCGGTAATCAGATACGTCAGCCAGCGGTCGCTGAGCCGATAGACGCCGGCCCAGGCAGGCAACGCGGGGTCGGCCGGCAACAGTTCGGTGACCTGCTCCGCCATAAAGCGGTGCCGGGGCGATAGAATATGCATCACCTCCAGCCGCCAGGCCGGATCATTGCCGGCAATCAGGAAATTAAGGGTTTGTCCGGTGGGAATGAACCCGCTGAACGCTTTATCGCTCACCCCGCCGAACTCGCTGAACCCCCGCTCGGTACTCAGGTTCAGCCCGAACAATTTATCCAGCACGTTGGGGCTCAAAGCGGGAGCGATAGTCAGCGCCAGCGCCAGCCGCTCAAACGTATTCAGTTCCCAATTCAGGACCAGATCGGCATACACGCTGCCGTGGTGTTCCAGCCGCGGCGGGGTAATTTCCAGCCAGTGGTTTTCATGCCCTTCATGCTTCAGATAACAGCCAATCACCTGACTAACCACCTGCGACAGCCAGTGCATTTCCCGGTAAAGCGCGGCAATATTGTGCTCGGGTGAAATCATGACCATGACTCCTTATTAACATCCTGCGGCAGCAAACCGAGCTGCATTCATGGCCGGGGCGCGCTCGTGAAAGAACGGCCCGGCATGAACCAACGCCAACGTTACGTCACCTTTGCGGCTTATGCCGCGTAGGCCGCGGCTTTTGCAGCCCCCAATCCAGCCGTCAGTGAATTCAGCAGCACGGTGGCGCTCGCCAGGTCGGCCTGCGCCGTTTCCAACTGCATGTTCGCCATGTTCACGGCCGCCAGCGCGGACTGATAGCTTTCCACCGCCCGTTGGTAGCCTTTCTGGATCAGGGTGAACAGCGCATTATCCTGCTGACTCTGGATAACCTGATTCAGTTGGGCGATATAGATATCTACCTGAATCGTGATATCCACCAGCGCGTCGCTGGATTGCTGATACGCCTGGCGGGCCTGTTCCATTGACTGGTGCGCCTGGATCACCTGCTGTTGCTGTTGGCTCTGCGCATTGCTGCTGTCCGCCGTTGCCGTTTCGGCCGGCGCACTCATCAAATTGAACTGTTTTTCATACGCTGCCGTTTGGGCGAACTGCGACGCCTGCAGCTTCTGGTTGTCCTGCTGCGCCTGCGTCAACGCCTGCAACGCCCCCTCGACATTGCCGATCGCCTCCAGCACACGGCCGTACAGCGCGCCCGCCTGTGGCGAATCGTCTTGTTCGCCCACCAGCAGTCGCCGCAATTGCGAAGCCTGCCGAAATTCGAGCGAGGAAATGCTACCCGCCTCATCCGCCGACGCCGCGGTGGCATAGCTGCTTTGTAGCGCGGTCAGCGTCAATGCTACGGCGCTGTTGGCATCGGTCGTCGCCTGATTCAGCACCGTGACCAAATCATCGGGGATGACATTATTGGCTGCTTTCTGACGGTTAACGAACCCGGACAACTTCTCGATCACGTCCACCGAAAAAATAAGCTGTTCGATCAACACCGCAATATCGTCGGTGGTGTCTTTCACCTTATTACGGCTCTTTTCGGTCTGCTGTTGTACCTGTTGAGAATAGCGCCGCAGCTCTTCCACATTAGCCACCAGCGACTTGGCCTGATTAAGATGAGCGAGAGCGGTATCTTTTTTCGTGTCGGCGTCGCTGAGCAACGACGCAAAATAAGCCTGTTTGGCCGTCAATGCCGTTACCACGGACGTCAATTCGTTGACCCGGTATTGCGCGCTATTAACCTGATTCGTCAGCGCCTCAATCTCGGCATTTTTCTTTTCAGCGATGCCAATTTTCATATTTTTCACGGTATGCGCTCCTCACGGATTAGCTTTCGGTCTGTTGTTCGTTGTTTTCGTCCCCGCCGGCCGGCGCCGCCGTACTGTCGCCGGATGCGCTCACCGCAGGGGGCGTGCTGACGGAAGTCACGTCTTCACTGCCGGCCAGCGCCACCAGCACCGCGGGCGTTGTCGCCCACAGCGACGACATGGCGCTGGCGTAAGCGTTCTGCGCGACGTTGTCAGAGGGGACGGTGAGCACCACCGGCAGATAGTACATACCGGCGATCAACGGGGAGCCGAAGTTGTCGGTCATGTCATCCGGGATGGGCGCCTCCATAGTGCGAACCACCGCGCCATTGTCGATGTGCGTCGCTTTACAGTAAGCCAGTTGATAGTTGGCGCTGGATACCTGCGCCGCTATGGTCTTGTTGAAGTAGAAATTAATGAAGTTGCCGTTCGCGCTTTTTTCTTCAAACGAATCATCGGTCAGCAGGCCGCCGGTCAACGGCTGCCAGGCCGGCAGCAACATGACGCGAAACGCCTGCGCGCCAATATTGTCGGACTGAATGGTAAACAGGACGGATTTGTTATCCGTACTGAAACCAACGTCTTCCGCTACCGACAACGGTGTCTGCACGTTTACGCTCTGGGACGCGCTGGAAAGAATATTGCTGAAAGAATTGATGTATTTCTGGTAAGGCAGGCTCAGTACCATGTACAGATAGACCACGTAGTCCATGCCCGTGGTGAGCGGGTCGCCGTCAATATCGGTGATAGTCTTCCCATGATCCGGCAGCAGAATGGTGGTTTCATACGGCGCCGCCACCTGAACAAAACGCGATGTAGCATACGCGTTAAACAGCGCTTCTACCTGTTCCAGCTTCACCCCGGCGGATTTGTCCGCCCTGACGACAAACACATGGCAGACGGGGGCGGCATCCGGAATCGCGCCATCGTTTCCCTGATGCACGCCGGAGCCTGCCGGATAGGTTGGGAACGGTTGCGAATACGGGGTGAAACTGACCGTAATACCATCCGCCTTATCCGTGACCGTCGCGGTCAGGCCAAAATTGAGCGCCTGATTACTGTCGGTCACGGTTTTCCGGATGGCGTGCATTTCCCGTTTAGCGTCCTCCAGCACGCCCTCAGCCTGCTTTTCAGCCTTACTGGCGCCGGCCACCGCTTTCTGGCCGGTCACCGCCTGCGCCGACAAGGCATCAAACTGGGCATTGGTGGCCGTCAGCAGCGTTTTTAAGACAGACTGGGACTTGGTCGCCTGATTCAGCAGGTCGGTGGCGATAATCTCCGAGCTGGCCGCCGCCGCATCCATCGCCTGTTTCGAAACATACTCCGCATAATTCGCGGTGGTGCGGATGAAACTGTTGGCTTCCAGCGTCTTCTTGTAAATATCGGTGCCATAGCACGCCGCGGCGGCGATATTCAGCGCGCTGCCCAACTCCGCCGCCAGTTTCGAAATCGCTTTGGCGGCCGTCTGGATATTGACGGCGGCCGTGGCGCTATTGGTCACGGTGGTCGCCGTCGCGGTCTGAATCTGCGTGGATGACGACAGCAGATTCGTCAGTAGATTATCGTTTTTGACCCCTTGCTCGCTGATAACCTGGCTGGCGAGAAGTTGCGCGCCGGTGGCCGTCAGGTTCTCGATGGCGTTCAACTGCGCGCCCTGCGCGTAATACAGGCTGTACTGCGCGCTGTACAACTGTGATTGCAGTTGCTGCTGTTGCGTATACAGGGCCGAGAGGGAGTTTCCCACCGTGTCCTGCAAGTTTTCTCTATACGAATTCATAGTCTCACCTTCCCCTTCATTCGTTGATTAACGATTTACGGCACACCGATTCACGGCACATCGACTCACGGCACATCTAAGCAACCCGGCGGTCAGACTGGCCAGGTGACATAAATCGGTTTGTTCATCCACGGTAACCGTACAATGGTGTACGACAGCGATGAGCGGCTGATCAGGATGTCGTACGATCGTCGCGTCACCACCAGTTCCCAGTACTCGCTTTTTTCCGTCAGCGCGCCCTCCCTGACCAGCCAGTTTCCGCGAAAACCCGCCACGGACGTCTTGCCTATCGCCGGCCAATACTGTGCAACGGCCTCAATCAGGCTATGAATGGTGGCGATCTCATCACTACTGATATCGACACCCGCTTCGAGCGGATGCGACAGCGGCAAGCCGCACAACAGTTTGTTCAACGCCAGCTCATGCTCTTCACTATGGCTCTGACCGGTTATCAGATATTGCAGGTAATGCACGGCGGCGCGCTGCGCATCGGCGCTGACAAACGCGTTGTCGCTCACCAGCCGTAACCGCTCGAACAGCGGCCTGATATAGCTCTGCAACAGCACCACGCCGGCATTTCCGACCACCAGCGGCATCGTTTGCGGAGCATCGTCATGGCGTGCGGGTTCTGCCGCCCGTGGTCGGGGCAGAGTGCGTGCCGGCGCATCGCCCCGCGCCAGCTCGTCGATCACCGCATCGAGCGCATGGCGCAGGCCGTGCCCGGCGGGCAGCCCCGGTGCACGCAATGCCCGACGCAACTGGGCACGGCTGCACCCGCCATCGCGCAACAATCGCCAGAACAGTTGCCTGACCAGCGCGTCGGTATCCATGCGCCCGTTGCCGGGCAGCAACCAGACATCCAGCAGGCACGCCAGCAAACACTGTTGCCGCACCGCCTGACTGACCATCGACAACGCCAGCCGCGGCAGTAATGCGCGCAATGCCTGTACGGTCTGTATTGATATAGGTATGTCAGAATGGGCGAGCGCCTCCGCCACCGCGCTCAATGACAGATGATTCAGCAGCCGGGTCTTTACCGCGGATTGCGGATAAAGCGGCCGGACGCATTGTGCGAAATGACGGGGCGCGCGCAGCAATAGCGCCATCAGCCAGGTCTGCGCATTGAATGGGATACCGCCCGTCGCCGATGCCGATGCCGGCAACGTTCCATGTGTCAGCCAGCGCGCCAGCACATTTGCCGTATCGGGCCACAGCCAGCAGGACTCGCCGGGAGCCGTCGCGTCCGAACGCGCCCTTTCCTCCGGCGCGGCCGATAGCGGCGTCCCGGACGAGTCGACCGCGTCGCCACTGTTTTTTGGTGACGGTGTCACTAATCGATTGTCGTATTGGTCGTCACGCACTGCCGCCGGCGCGTCAACCACACTCAGCCAGCGGCGCCACAGCGCATCGGCTTTCGCGCCATCTGATGCCGGCGACGCACCGGTCAGCCGCTGCTGCAACACCGTTGTGATCTCGTGTGGATAAACCGGCTGTTGCCGGCACCAGCGCAACAGCAGCCGCGCCACAAACTCGTCGACATCCGTCAGGCTGCCCGTCAGCGTGCGGTGCGCCAGCCAGTACCTCCGCCATGTTTGGCTTAATTGCAGCCAGAACAGCTGGCGAAGACGAAACAGCAAAAAAGCGTCGGAAACCGGTTCGACACCCACCGAGCGGGACAACGCCTGACGCGTCACGCTGACCAGGTCACGCCACAGCCGCTCCCGCTGCGCCACGGTACGCCAGGCTGCCGGCAACCCCTCCGCCAGCCACTGCTGGCCTTGCGGCGTCCGGCTCAGCGCCTCCAGCAGCCGGTCGGCCTGCGGATGACTCAGCAGGCTATCCGGTCGAATCGCCGGCATAGCGACCGGACGCGGGCGCGCCAATTCCCCGCCGCCGGCCGCCAACGTATTCATGCTACTTTGGGCCGGCGCCGAAGCGCGCAGTAAACCCGGCGTTGCCGATGCCCGGCGCCGGCGGACGGAGTAGTTCAGCAACAGCGGCGCCAGCGCGGCGTCCAGTTGGCCGAAGGTTCTGTCGGCACGGGCATTGTCACGCCACTCGGCGACGATTCTCGCCGCTGGCGCGGCGGTGTGCCGGGACAAGATCGACAGCAGGCGGTGCATCCATCGTCTGGCATTCTGCGGCCCGTCAAGATCGCTCAGCATCGCCTCGACCATCGCCTCCGCCAGTTCCCGCGTCACGCCGACCAGCCACCGCTCCTGCCGTTGCCAAACCTGAAGCGCCGCCAATAACGCCATCGCCGGGGCACACAGCGTCGCGGACAACGCCGTCATCAACCGCTGCAGGTCGGACAACGTCACGCCGCCATCCCCCGCCAGCGCGGCAACCAGCCGCTGACTCAGTTGACGATTATCGGCGTGAGTCTGTCGTACCTGCCGCAATACGCTCCGCAGGCGGTCTGACGAGGACGGCATCAACAACACCGCGCGCAGCCCGGCTCGCCCGAACGCGGCGTGAGACGCCCAATCCTGACGGCGCGCGCCGTGCGCCACAGTGCCGTCCCGCAGATAACGACCCAGCGGCTGCCAGAGGCTATCGTCACGCTGCTGCGCGTTCAGCTGTTGCTTTTGCAGTTCATGCAGAATCGCCAGCAGCTCAAAGTGGCCCGGATGCAGTTGCTGTACCGACGCCTGCGTTAGCATCGTCAGCAACAGCGAATAGGCGATACGCGTCCGCTGGCTCAAGGCGAGCAGCGTCTCCTGCACAAACTGACGACGGCTGAAATGGCTGCCGGGGTTCACGAGCAGCCAGGCCAGCGACACGTCCCAGATGAGCCGGGAAGGACGGTGTTGCTGGCGGAGCGACATCTGCGTCCGGGTGACATGCAGCATGATGAAGCGGTGATCCTGAGGCGCCAGCACCTCCACCACCTGCGCCAGTTGCGCCTGATTCAGATGCCGCAGCAGGTGGTCGCGTACCTCGGCGGCGCGCCCTTCCTGCCGCAACAACGCCGCGGCGCGCGCCCGGTCCTGCCCGGCCAGCCGCATCAGCAACTCCGACAGGTGGATGCCTTCGCGCTGTTGCTGCAATATCGCTTCGCGGCGATGCAGCAGGCGCTGCAAATCACCCCATAACCCGCTGTCGTCCGGCGTTTCCGGCCGGGACACATGCGCCCCCGCCTCGTCTTGCTGTAACCGCACCAGCGCCCGCAGGAACGACGGCGCGACCGCCCCGTCGCGCTGCAACCGGCTGACCGCCCGGCTTAGCTCGGCAATCAGCGTCTGAAAATCCAGTTGATAATGCTGCGCCATCTGCCACAGCGTCGAATGCACGAACTGCTGCGTATTGAACAGCGTGCCGCGATCCACCAACAGGTGCGTCAGGATCCAGTACCAGAGATGGGCGCCAAACCCGCTGTCCTGCCGGCGCACAATGGCATAGCGTTGCTGACTGTCGCGCACCTGATCGGCGTAGCGGCAGATAAAGCGCGCATGCCAGGGCTCCAGCAGCGTGACGG
Source organism: Dickeya fangzhongdai (assembly GCF_002812485.1). NCBI lineage: Bacteria > Pseudomonadati > Pseudomonadota > Gammaproteobacteria > Enterobacterales > Pectobacteriaceae > Dickeya > Dickeya fangzhongdai. The sequence goes on along the minus strand of NZ_CP025003.1, from coordinate 2,321,042 downwards.
TACGGCGCAGGCGGTTATCGCCCCACTGCCACGCGATACGCCGCCGCGCCGCCGCTTCCTGACCGGCGTGCCGTACCAGCGACGCCAGCTGGTGCGGCTGTTCGTCCAGCAATTGATCCACCAGTGACAGCAGCGATGCGCGCTCGTGGTTCCACCAGGGCGATGTTCCGTGCCGCAGGAACCAGCGCAGCGTTTCCCGTGCCGTCGTATCGGCGTCGGTTGCCGGACCGGCGGGGACGCGCGCAGGCAGACAGCGCACCTGTTGTTGCAAAAACGCCCTGCCCAGCGCCTCTTCCAGCGCGGCCACCAGCCGCTGCGTCAGGGTTTCGTCCAGCGACAGCAGCGGCACGCTCCCCAGATCGACCTCCAGACGCTCGATACGCCAGCGATCTGTCGCCGGGCAATGCGCATCGAAAAACCGGCACAGAATCTCCGGCATGACCTGATGGCTCCACTGGCTCAACGCATTTTGCAGCGCCACCGCGTGCGCTTCCTGATCAAAGCGGGTTTGCCATTCGCAACGCGCAATCACATGGTCGGACCCCGTCATGCATCCTCCCGGCCCAAGGCCTGCAACGCGGCCATCAATGCCGATTGCGCCGATGACGTCGCCGCCGGCTCCGCGTTCGCCGACTGAGCCTGACTGAGCTGACGCTGTTGATTGAACCAGACGCGGTAAGCGTCGATCAGCGCCGCCATTTGCGGGTGGTTTCCACGCGCGACGCGCAGGCCGATATGCGCTGGCCAGTGCAACTGCTGCATGAGCGCCAGCCCATTCAGCAACGCGGGCTGGCCGGTCAGCGCTACGTAATCCGGCAGCGCCAGCGTCGCGCCAAGCCAGCCGCCCGGCGGCGTTAGCGCCGTATCGTCGGTTCCCGCCGGCGCGCCCGCCTCCGGCCGCAGCAGGGTATGCTCCACCAACAGCGCCCCCTGCCGGGACTGGCTCAGCCAGACCAGTTGATCCACATACTGCTGCACCCCTTCGGCGCGCATCCCCTCCGCCTCACTCGGTAAGTTCAGCACCGGTTGTGCGCCGATCAAGACCGCCAGACCCGACGAACTTTTCCGCACCGAAACATCGCCGGTGATGTGATCGTCGTCGGCCGATGGTACGTAGGTCCCCGGCGCCGGCGACGGTAGCCAGGCAAGAAACAGGCGGTCCTGCAACAGTCGCGCCAGCGTAGCGGCCAGCATCCGCAAATGACGGGGCAGCCCCAGCAACAGAGCGCATTTCAGCTCAAATACGCTGACGTCGGCGTACGCCTGCGACGGCAACCTGGCCTGACGCTCCAGCGCCGGCAAATCCCACTGCCCGTCATGGCGCAATAGCCGTTCGTCATCCCGGGAGGCGGCAATCACGCGCTGATTGCCGTCCTGCCGCAGCACCCCATCGAGGAGGCGCTGACGCCAGATTGCGCCTGACGCCGGGTCGCTATCGTCCGGCGACGCGGGCACCGAATCCAGGTAATGGATCAGCGCGTCACGGTGGTCAAAGCTTCTCTGGTATACCGACGTCAACAGAACGCTCACGCTGGCCGGGCACTGATTCAGCCACTGGCGATAGTCTTCGTCGCCCAGTCGATAGCGCCCCGGCGACGGCAGCGATTGGGCGCGGGTAAAGTCGCACGCCTGCGCCCGGCGGTAGGAAAGCGCCTGTAGATTTTGCAGCCAAATGCTTTTGACGAAGATGCGGCTCTTCAACCTGCCGCCGAACCACTGCAACCCATCGATGATGTCGTTGTAGGCATCGGCGGGCTCGCCATGCCGGGCCAGCAGGTGGCTGAGCATCGCGTCCCGGCGTTGTTCCGCGTCCTCCGTGTTTTCCATCGCCTGCACCAGCCCGTAGTGGTAAGCGTTGAACGGGTCGCGCTGAAAACGTTGCCAGACCAATTCCGCCCGCAGGCGCGGGTCGTCGGGGTCCCCCGGATAGAAATACTGATAGCGCGATTCGCCCTGTAGCAGCGCCTGAACATCCGGCACGTCATACAGCGGCTGGCAGAAAAAAGTACGGATGGCCGGCTCGGCGGGCAGCCCCGCCAGCGGATCCGGTTTTGCCGGTGGCGGCAAGGCGTTATCCGGCCGCAGCGTCGGGGTGCGGGTAAAGCTGAACGAAAACAGGTTGCCGAGGTTTGCCAGTTGCGAGAACTGGTTGGCAATCACCTGATCGAACATCAGCAGGTAGCCCTTCAGTTGTCGCGCCTGCGCCACCCGATAGTCCGGCGTATCCGCCTGCAACGAATTCGGCCCGACGGCATAAATGTCTGGAAACGTGTTCTGGATCGAATAGTAGCGCTCGATATCGCGATAGCGCCCGGACGGCAGCGGCGGCGCCAGATCAACGCTTGCGTCCACGCTGCTGGCCTGATGCCGCGCATGGAGCTGCGCCAGCGCGTTGAGCGCCGTGATGTTGTCCGGCGGCGCGGCGGCGTTCCCTTGCGGGTTCGCTATCTGTGGGACGAAACGCAGACGGGCGATGCAATCAGCGGCGATCGTCAGGCTGGTCACCCCCGGTTGATGGCTGAATTGCCCTTGCTCGACGGCCAACACCCCCGGAATACCGCCGATCAGCACCACGATATCGATCAACTGGATGGTATTCCGTTTACCCGCCGACGCACTGTTGCCGGCCATCCAGCCGTTTTCCATCATCGGGCCGTTGAAGATTGCATCAGGCTCAATGCCCTGCTCCCGCAGTTGTCCATACCCCGACTGCTGTGCCAGCGGGCTGACGTAATCGGCCAGCGCCCGATCGATACGGGCATAAATCTGCTGTGCGTCCGCCTCCGGAGACAGTAATAATCGCCCGTTAATCACCACCGGCTGTTCCTTCAGCAGCGTCGGCGGTAAAAAGTATTCCCCGATATTACGCTGGCTGTTCAGCAGGTCATGCACCCGCGTCGCCAGTTGCCGGGCCGCCGGGTCGCCGCCGCCCGGATCGCTATTGGCGATAATCGCCACCTGATACAACCCGGTAGGCTGCTGCTGTTGCATCACCGCGCTGAGATAGAGGTTGTCGACGTCAGGGATGCGATCAAGCACCAGACGCCGATAGTCCTCTTCGGTGATCGGTCCGGTGGTCAGAATCTGTTCCGCGGGGAAGAACTGCCGCGCGTAATCAATCTGGTGATTAGCCTGCGTCAGTACATCCTCAATCGGGAAACTGTTGACGTAACCCAATTCCGTCAAGGCATAGCAGAGCTGTTCCAGAATCGTGACGCCGGGATCGCTGTCGTTGTAGTTGCTCCAGCCATGACCGGCGATGGCCTTGATATGTTTAATCCCTTCCTGTTTGAGGAAGGTGAAGTTCTGCTCCGCCGGCAGCGGCCCGGCATTGATGCTGTTTGCCTCTACCTGTTGGTCTAACGGCAACGGCGCGGCCATATCGCTCATGCATACACCTCCGTCAGCGTGTTTTGCGGCATCGTCACGGCGTCCTGAGTCATTGACGACGCCGACAGCCCGGAACCGCCGGCGCGAATAAAGGTCAGTTGGTGGTCCAGTGCGGACACCAGCACCTGATCTTCGTCGGTTGGCTGCAACAGCGCGTCCTGCGCCGTTGTCCCACCAGACGGCGCCGCCGGAGCCGCGGTTTCAGGATGCGCCGGCGCCAGTTTGCGCAATTGCAGTTGCTGGATCGCCGCCACATCGTCAAAGCGGGTCAGGACGCTCGCCATCGCGGCGCTGCTGACGCCGGTAGCGATCGGGTATTGCGGCTGATCGGCCCGAATCCAGGGCGACAGGAACAGGTTGATGCTCTGCGTCAGCGCCTGCGCCAGATCGTTGGCGTTGGCCGTCGCGCTGATCACCAGCGTGGCGACGACCTGGACCGGTTCCGGGCGCAAATTGCACACGGACGCCTGCGCCATCGCCGACTGCCGGGACGACAGATACGCCAGTATCTGATTCAGCCCCTCACGCGGCACCGCCGGACGGAAAGCGCCCGCCGCACTGGCGTCGTCATATCCCTGCACCACCCCGAGGCGGACCTCGCCCGGGCGCGTCGCACTCAGGTTCTTCACGAAAAACAGGCCGGAATAGGCTTGTCGGGCCAGCAGAGCGCCGTCCCACTGGTTATGCATTCGGTCTTTGGTTTTCAGGCGCTGGCTGACGCGCTGGCGAAACAGCGTGTCGTCTTCCGCCGGGAATCCCCCCGTCGAGTCAAACGGCTGCACGATAGCGGCAATCGCCGGGTTTGCCGTCGCCAGCGCGGTGATGCTGCCGGCCGCCAGCCGCGGCTGCACGCCGGCGGGCAACGTCGTCAGCGTTTGCCGCTGCACCCGCATCCCCTGCGTATTGCAATAGACCACTCGTACCCGCCGCGGCGTAGATTGGGTCAGCAGCAGCCAGCCGCGCTGTGGCACTGCGCCGGGAGCGTCGGCCTCGCTAGCCAGCACCGGCGTATCCAGCGCCATATCCGACGGCAGATCCAGCACGATCACCCCCGACGCGCTCAGGCCGCCGGTCTGATCGCTCAGTACGCCGAGCGGCTTCCAGCCCGTCTGGCTCCAGTAATACATCGGTATCGCCGCAGGCGACGATACCGTTGCAACCTCTTGCGCCAGTTCGATAAACAGGCTGAGACGACAGGGCGGCGCCACCGCCGTCAATGGCATGAAGACCGCGCAAGCCGCCTGACAGACCCCCTGATACAGCGCCAGCCCCGGCGTTGCTGTCGCCGCGTCCGGCTGTAACGCGACATCGGCGAGATTGACCTGCGGCGCCGTTGCGTCTGCCGACTGGCTGAAATAGCGATAACTCGTCAGCGTACCGAGATGCACCAGCGTAAATGCCTGCGTCAGCGTCTGTGGCTGAGTAAAATCCAGCGTCTGCCGGGCCCGATAGCTGGCAAGCACCTGGGTGACCTTCGGCGCCCACGGTGGATTCGGCATCGCCGTGGTGTCGCCTTTACCCCAAAACGACATCAGCGCTTTGGCGTTTTCCAGGCTAATGTCGGCTACCAGTTGCGGGTACATGCCAAATCCAAAAGCGGGCGACGGCGCGCTGATCGTCATGCGCATCTGGGGCGACGGTATCGCCGCCGTGGCGTCGTCCGCAGGCGTGCGCCACGCTATCCCCGTCGGGAAACGAAAGCTGAAGGTGCTGGTGGGCGCGTTGGCGTTTACCTTGCCAGTCTGCGTCTGGGCAAACAGGCCGCCGGTCGTCTGAACCGCATCATCCGAAAAACGCCGGGTCGGGTGCCAGAACCACTGCAGAATCCGCTGGAGCCATGAACGGCGTTTGGGCGGCAGCGGCAGCGGAACGTCATCGGCAGGCGGCGCTATCGTCAGGATGGCCGGTTGCGTTTGCCATCCCGTCGCCGTGTCGGCCTGCCAGTCGACCTGAAACGCGGTATTGCTGAATGTGGTGGCGCTGCCGCCGTGTTTATCGAGCCAGCGGTTATACGCGGCGTAGTACTGGCTTAAATCGGTCGGCGGGTGGTCCCAGAAAAATTGCAGGCTCAGCTGCGTCAGCGGCTGGCTGAACACGTCGGGCGCGCTCAGGCAGCAACGGTCGCCGAGCGCGGGCGTCGGCCCGAACACGGCCATCGGTTTACCGGCCGGCAGCGGCGCGCCGTCGTTGAGCAAGGTCACCGCCGGGCTTTGATTCACCGCTACCGCGATCTGCAACGTCAGCAACCGCGGCGCGTGTTGCAAATCGACCGTCGGCGGCAGCCATAACCGGCAATAAGGCAACGCGGTATCAAAGGCTGAAGATGGCGCCACGGCAAACGCCGCCAACGCCGGGAATGCTTCGTCCAACGTCACGACCACGCTTATCTGCGCGGGCGTGTCCCCCTGCCGCCAGCGGCAATGCGCGGTGACATCCAGCCAGTGTTGCGCGCTGCTGAGCGCGACGGTCGTCTGCTGATACGCGGCCACGTCGACGGGCTGGTCCAGCGTGAGCGTGAGCGTCAGTACGCGCTCGCCGGCGCTGAGGCAAAACATCGGGCTGGCGAATGCCAGTCCTTGCGTTCGCGCCTGAACGCCGTTGCCCCCAAACCAGTCGCTGGCAAGGATGTGGCGATGCGAATCGCGCCGGACCTGCGTGCTGTCGGGGAGCGTATCGACATAAAGTTGTTTGTCGCCGCTCTCGCCCGGCGCGTAATAACTGTTGATCACCGCGCCCAGACGTATCCCGTTAATCTCGGTGTCTTGCGTACTGGCAAAGGTTATCGGGTGCTGGTCGGCGTCGGTCCCGGCGAGAAACGCGGTGCCGGCCGCTATCGTCACCGGCGCCTGCCCGGCGACGAGCGTCAGGCAGAGGAAGGTCTGATCCGGCTCCGCCGGGCGCGGCTGCTGCTGTAACAGCGTCCGGTAATAAAAATCGAGATGGCGGCGACTGAAACTGTTCAGCCCGGACTGAGAGAACTGCAGGAGCCGGTTGAAGGCGATGACCAACGCCGTATCAGGAAAATCGTTCTGCTGGTCGCACAGGGCATAAAAGGCGTCTTTGGCGCTGGTGATGACCTGCATAAAGAACGAAAACACCTGATGATAGAGCGTTTCGAGCAGCGATAGCGCCGCCAGCATTGACGCCGGACGCGCGATTTGCGGGCCGCGGTTCTGCCATAATTCGCCGAATTGACCGACATCCGGCGTCGTCAGCGTCCAGCCCGGCCGCGCCTCCGCCAGATAACGCTGCGCGCTGATGCGCTGCCACAGGCATTCTGACAGCGATTGCGGGATAGCCTCCAGCACAAACTGGCGCAGCGGGTAGGCCGCCGCGCTCTGCGATAAATACACGCCCCAGGTGTTGATGTGCCCGAACATCGTATCCAGCAGCAGCAACAGCTGGTGAACGGCCTCGGCGCGGTTGTCGGGCGTGTCTTCCGGCCCGGCCTGGCGGTTTAGCAGGCTGAGTTTGTACTGCGACAGCGGGCGCTGTAACTGACTGAAGCGAAAATGCAGCGGCTGATACGGCGTTTTACTGATCACCGCCAGCAGGATGGCCGGGTCTTTCAGCATCAGGGCGCGCCAGTTTCCCGCCGCCTGATTCCGGGCATCATAGAACACGACCAGATCGGCGATAGCCGCGGCAAACGCCAGGCGATCGCGCATATCACGATCGTCTATCGCGAGGCTGTCCGGATCCAGGCGGCGATTGATCTCGCCAAGCAACGTGTCGCTGTCAACGCTGGTGCGCACCCTGCTGCTCCACTGTCAGATTGGTCCCTTCAAGCAGAGAAAACGGGAACACATGATTGTGCCGCGTATTGGTCTGCCTGATGATGTAATCGATATGAATCGCCACCATCGAGGCTGGCTCGGGCAGGAACGTGACCTCCACAGACGCGACGCTGATGCGCGGCTCATCGTTCAGCAACGTGGTCCGCACCGACTGCGCGATTTCATTTTGTAGCGTCGCGTCCGGATGGCGAAACAGGAAGCTGCGCAGTTCGCTGCCGAAATAGGGCAGCAGGCTGCGCTCCCCGCGCTGCGTCTGCAAAATCAGGTCGATAGACTGGTTGATGTTGGCTTCGGCGCTATTCATCGCCACCTGCCGGACCGCCCCGGAAAATACCGGGGGAAACTGCCAGCCACGGCCGAGAAAGTGACTGTCGTCCATCCGCTATCCTCCGATAATCACCGTGAAATCCCCCAGCATGAGACTGCCGCCGTGCGCGGTGCTGTCGCCTATCCGCGCCGCGGGCATCCCGCCGATCAGCACGGTGGCTGACCCTTTGATAATGCTGTCCGGCGGCCCGACGCACACCAGCATGTCGCCCACTCTGGCGGCGGGCAGCTTGCCGATCAGCACGGTTGGGCATCCCGGCCCGACAACCGGCCCGCCCACATGGGGTATCGGCGGCAATCCCGGCGTAACCATTGGGCACTGGTGAAAGTCAGTCAGTCTTGCTGCTGGCGGCATCGCATCCTCTCCTTTATCAGTTGATCATCACCACGGCGCCTTTGAGGGTCAGCTCGGCGCCGCCCTGAACTTCGGCGGTGGCGCTGCCTTTGGCGTTAAACGACATATCGGCGCTGGCGTTAACGTTCAGACCGGAGACTTTCACATCCCCTGACGACGCCTGAACCGTCACCCCCAGATTGCCTTTGATATTGACCTTCTGGTCGGCCTGAATATTGATGGTGGACGGGCTTTTGATATCGATGCCGGACGACGACATCGTGATGGCATTGTTGTGCTGGTCGGTGATGCTGATTTGCTGTTTTTTATCATCCAGCACAATGACGTTGTTGCCCTTCGTGGTGATCGTCATGATGCTGTCCTTGTCATCGAAAACGATGCGCAGCTCGCTCTTCGTCACGATCGCTTTCTTGCTGTTTTCCGCGTTCGGGGTCAGTTCGCTGTAGGGTTTGCGGTTAGCGCTGTACACACTCCCGAGGATGATCGGGAAACGCGGGTCCTGATTAAGGAAACCGACAATCACTTCATCCCCGACTTCGGGCAGAAAAAAAGCCCCCACGCCGCTGCTGGAATAAAAATTCGCCAGCCGCGCCCACAGGCCCTTTCCGCCGTCATTGAACAGCGGCAGTTCGACCAGAATGCGGTAAGCGTTGTCAGGATCCTGATCAGTCTTCTTCACGGTGGCGTTGTACAGCCCTTCAACGCCGGGCAGCAGCCCCGCCGCCGACGGCGCCATGACATCGTGCTCCTGCACGAACCACAGCGGCGATAACCCCAGATCCGCGCAGGTAAACCAGTTACCGTCGGCGTAATCGTGTTCGATGCCGGAAACGAAATAATCGCCGTCAAACCGGTTACCCATGCCGCTGATGGTCAGGTAGTTCCCGGCGGTCACGGCGGCATCGCCCTGAAAGCGAACCTCGCCGGTGATCTTGGCCAGCTCGCTCTTGAGCATTTGCGCTTTGGACCACTGCGTCAGGGCGTCGTTATCCAGCGCGGCCGTGGTCTGCAAGGCGAAATCAGACAACCCCACCACGCCGGACAGCGTTTTGCTGCTGAGATTGCCCGGCCCGGCCAGGGAATTGGCGGCGGTGGCGGAAATGCATTGCTGGCTCTTGTCGTCCCACGCGCTGGCCTTGACCTGCGCCAGCTGGGTCACGGCGTTAAGCCCGGCGCTGAAATGGTAAAGCCCGGCGCCGTAGGTCACCGTCAACACCGACTGGGTGTTTGCCGTGGGCGAGAAAACCGACACCGTCCCGTTCAGGGTGCTCACCACCAGCCCGTTCACCTCGGCGCGGCTCAGCATGAAGTCCCAGTCGCTGCAGTAGTACTGCACCAGTTCCGGCAGCGTCGCCGTCGTGCTGGTGATTTTTTTGCTCAGACCATACTGACCAATCAGCGTACTCATCACATCGCTGTCGGTTTTATTCTGATAAGCGGCGCTTTTGCGCCCCACGCTCATCTTGATCGCGCTATCGCGGCACTCAACCACCAGCAGCGGACCGACGCCGGGATTCACCTGCAAGGATTGCCGGGTGACGATGCCGGAGAACACCTTTTTATTGGTGCTGTCATACCCCAGGTTGATCACGATTTCCGCCCCCGGCACAAACGTTGACGAGGCGCTCACGGTGAAATTTTCCTGCGAGGCGCTGCCGTCCAGAATTTCCAGCGTGGCGCGGCTAATGTGATTGATTCGCTGCTGTATCTGAATGCGGCGGACCTGATAGTCCCCCGGAATCGCCGTACCGTTGGCGGTAATCTCGTGCGTCGCGACTCCGCCTGACGTCGCTCCGCCGCTCATGCGTCACCTCCACGCTTGAGCGGCGGCACGCGCAGCTGTAGCCCGGCGGGCAGCGAGCGGATCTTGTCGAGTTGATTGAACGCCGCCAACTGGACATAGCATTCCGGATCGCGATAAATCATCTGGCTGATTTGCGGCAGGCTGTCGCCATCGACCACATCGACCCGGTGGGTCAGATCCGGCGATTTTTTGTCCTCCTGCTTCGCGGCGGTGGCCGGGTCAAGATAGGAAGTGAACTGCAGCGACACCCTGGCGCGCAGCGCCGTGCCGTCAGGTCGGAAAAAGGTATAGGTGGTGTCGAACCCCTGTAGCACGCCTTTGAACGACAGCCCCTGTCCCCAATAGATGACCACGTAGTTGGGGCGGTGAATATTGCCGTTGTAGTCGTACACCACCTTCTTCAACTGGGTCATTTCTTTGGTTAAATCCGTGCGCGTACTGTCGACCACGCCGGTACAGTCGAGCACCATCTCAAAGCTCAGCTGTTCCCCGAGCGTGGCGCGATATTTGGACGACAGTTTGCCGCTGCCCGGGGCTTGTTCTTCGTTATAACTGACGCTGCGGTTGATTCGGACTTGTTCAGGGTTGAGCATCACCACGAACTCGCCGCCGGCGACCTTGCTGGTGAACTTTTCATCACTGTAGGCCACCATCCGCATTTTCTTTAATCCGCCCATCGCACCCTTCCTGCCTCAGTTACTTTTCCATTCCGCGTGTTTTTTACGCGTGTTTTCATCGGCGCTGGTTGGCTCACGCACGGTGACTGGCGTTACACGCCGGTCACCGCTCCAGCGGGTGATGCCGCTCCCGCTTTTCCAACTGCCGCAGGCACTCCTGGACAATGCGCTGCTTAAGCGCCTGCAACTGCGCCGGATCCAGTTCGGCGGCCGCCGTCGTGTTCTGGCTCTGGATGTCGGTTTTAATCACCAACTCGCGGATTTCCACAGGCATGGTCAGTCATCTCCCAGTGAAAGGGTTTCAAAATTGGGCATTTCGAAGTACTGGTAGGCGAACTCCAGCGTTTCAATAAATATTTCACTTTCCTGCGACTTCAGGCTGCTGCCGGACCACTTCACCGGATAGGCGGCGATAAAATTCCAGTCCATGCTGACGTTGCCGTTTTCATTCAGCAGCCAGACCTTGATATCGCGGGTTTTGATCGGTGCGGACACGCCGTTGTCCAGCGTGTCCTTCACCCAACTAATCAACGCCGATTCCGCATTGAGCACGCCGCGCCGCAGGACCAGATTCTGAAACGTCGTGTGGGCGGGCAGCCGATACTTAAACCGGTTCTCCCCGCCGCACACCACCTCTTCAATCCCCATTTCTTTGCTCAGCCCGCTGACTTCCTGAAAGGCAGCATCGTTGCTGCCCATGCCGGAAATCGAAACACTGAAGTAAAAGCTGGTTTGCAGGTTAAGAGCCATTGGTCACAAGCAATTGTTCATGGGCGATTTCCAGGGTATCCACCGCCACTTCATTGGCGTCGGACTTCAGATCGGTGCCGGTGATTTTGGTCGGCCAGGCATTGTTCAATTGCCATTGCATGGTGACCGCGCCATTTTCATCCAGCAGTTTGATCAGCACCGTCCGCCGTTTGACGGTGTTCATCTCGATTTCGTCCATCCATTTCCAGAAGTTGTTGTCGTTGACAAACACGCCGCGCTTCATCGTGATGTTGCCGAACTTCGCAATCCCCGGCATTTTGATGGTCGAGAACAAGGTACTGTTGCTGTGACGGTACTCAATCACCTGAACCTCTTTGTCCATACCGGACACTTCCTGAAACGCCACCCCTTTCAATTCCGAGCCGAGATCGACCTCAAACCGAAATTTGGGCATCGGCCATGTGCTGCCTTCTTTGCTGCCGTCATCTGCCATGAGCATGCTCCTTAACAGTTGCTAATCAATGTGTTGAATAGAGTGAACCCCACAACCGGACTTAGCCCGACTTCGCCATTTCCTGCTCAAAGGTGATCACGAGGAATTCCGCCGGCCGGACGATCGCCACCTTGACCGTCACATTCAGGAAGCCGTTCAGCAGGTCATCGCCGGTCATGGTCGAGCCCAGCCCGCAGAGCACCTGAAACGCATCGGCCGCCGACGCCCCCTGCAAACCGCCCTCTTTCCAGATAGACGTCAGGAAGCTGATGATCTCGCTGCGGACCGCCGCCCAGGTATTGGCGTTATTGGGTTCAAACACATAGGCGCGCGCCGCGAGTTTGACCGACTGCTCCAGAAAGGTCATGGTTCGGCGCACCGACACATAGCGCCAGTCCTGACTGTTGCCATCGAGCGTTCGGGCGCCCCAGATCAAAATGCCTTGCCCGTTGAAAAAGCGGATCGCGTTGATCGATTTGCCCGACACCGCATTCACATTGAGATCCGCCTGCTGGGCATCCGTCAGGCGGATCGGCAGGTGCGCGGCCCCGACGATGCTGGTGTTCGCTGGGGCGTGCCAGACGCCGTTCAGGTTATCGTTAACGGTGTAGACGCCGGCCACCGCGCCGCTGGGCGGCAGTATGTTCGCGCTGGTCAACACGTGATTGATGATTTGCGAGTAGGTCTGCGACGCGTTGAGCAGCGCCGCGTTCAGCTGCGAGTTGGTCATCGGATTGGTGGCGGGCGGGGTTTCAATCATGCCGATGATCTTGGCGACGACGGCATTCGGCGCCGACGGCGGATTCAGGATCGGCGCCAGTTGCTTGATATCGCCGCCAAACAGGTTGGTGAAGTTGATATCGCTGCTCTGCATGATCGTGGTGCCCACGAACGGGTAATAGGCGGCCCCGTAATTCAGCCCGTTCGATCCGGTGTTATTGCGGAACGTTTCAATATCGTTGGTGTACATGATGGGGTCTGGCGCATTGCCGCCAATGATATCGAACAGGCAAACCGCGGTTTGCAGCTCCGCCGCCTGCAGCAACATGCTCTGCATCAGCGTGGCGTTGTCGTCCACCGACAGCAGCGTCGCTTCCGGGCAGATATAGATGGTCGGCTCTTGCTCGTTTTGCAACAACGCCAGCCCCCGTTGCAGATCCGCCAGCGTCACGTTCGGGTTAACGAACGGCGCGTCGACATCGCCCGCTTTGCCGCTGGAGGCGCCATAGGTGCCGACGGACACGATATACGCATCGCCCCCGCCGTTCTGGTAAAACAGCCGGATGCTGTTATAGAGGTAATAGAGCGTATTCGGGTCTGGCACAATAGAATAGTAACTGCCGTTCAGCAGCAGATACTCTCCCTGAGCAGGCTGGCTCTTCTGCTCTACCAGATAGTATTCCGGGTTGTATTGTGACGCGGGATCCGCCGGCGGCGCCGGATTCGGATTCATGTAGATGGCCTGAAACTCGGCAAAGGACGTGATCTTCTGCGCCTTGTTATAGTATGACTTGCCCTGATATTCCGCATTGGGTGTGTAGCCGATGAAGGCCGGAACCGCTGTGGCGACAGGGACCACAGAGTTCGGAAACGCATTCAGCTCATTGATGTACACACCCGGAGTTTTGATGTTGGATGCTAGCATGTCGTGGTTTTCCTTTGGTTCACTGAGTGAAATTCCTGTACTTCATTGATTGGCTGCCCGATAGCGTCTGGCTGTCGCCCTTCAACCGCGGTTTGCCGCCGACCGGCCGCGTCGGTCAGACGTACACATACATGACCGATACCGGCAAGTTATCGTCGGCGCGGTGTGTAAACGGCTGAGTGCCCGTCGGGGTCGGTAGCGCCGACAAGATGCGCCGCTGCCGGGCGCCGCCATCGGGCGTATCGGCAAGCTGGCTGTCCATCAGCGACAGGCGCTGCGCCGGTACCTGCTGAAAGGCGATCGCCGACATACTGCGGGTAACCCACCCGTCCGATTCACCGGATTCCGCTGTCAACGCGGCAGGCGACGAGAACGCCACCTGACCGGAGGTATCCACCACCGTCGGGCCTTGTAGCCGGATCTGGCCGCGCGGAATCACGCGGTATTCCCAGGTGGTGGCACGCGGTTGCAAACTGACGGCGTAGGACTGTCGGGTCGCCAGGTCATCCGGATGACAACAGATCTCCGCCACCGCGCCATCCGGCGCATCGTCGCTCGCCGGCGCGCCGGCGATCAGTTGAGCGGTATCCTGCGCGGCGCCCTCGCTCATCACGCGCTGGCTGCTAAACCCCAGCACGCCTTGCCAGTCGAGCGGCATATCGGTGATGAGCACAAAATACGGACGGGGCTGAACCACCCAAAAGCGGAATGGCTGTGCATCCGCCAGCGTGGCGTAATACTGCAGGAATGCCGCCCGCCCGGTTATCGCGCCCCCATAGAAGCGCCACGTATTGCCGAACGCCACCAGTTGCAAACCAAAGCGCCGCATCTGACGCCGGGTGTATTCATCCGGCACCAGCGAGGCTTCCCGCCAGTCCCCTTGCGGAAAATAGTGGTGCTGCAAGATGAGTTCCGCGATCGCAAACATCAGGGCGATACCTTATTGGTGACGTGCTGCAATACCGGTGTTTCACCCGCAATCTGATTCGACTGAATAGCGATGTGACGAATTTTGTAAATAATCGATGGTTGATACCGCGCGCCTAATGCGCTCCAGAGATTTTGCGTTTTTTCATAGGATGAATTCTCTATTTCGAATTGCAGCTGCGTTAAATCATCCGGCATATCGGGAAATTTCTGTCTGACCAGCGTGGGGCTTGCCTGGAAAAAGGCGATGGTGGCGGATAGAAATTTCAAGGCTTCATGGTAATCGTCAAAGTGCGCGGTAAATAAAACGTCAAGATTAAACCTTACCGCAGGCATTATTTGCCTGACGCTGGTATTTTCCGGGCTGCTCGCTGAACGGCCGCCATAAAATGGCTTTATAGTTTCATGTTCGAGATTGATCAGCGTCAGCACCATCTTATTCTGATTTTTCAATGGATAGCTGCCATTCAGCTCCACCAGATTATTCACCACGACCAGTTCGCCGTCACTGTCAAATTGATGACATAATTGTTGGCTCAATATGTTTTTAACGTAGCCTAGCGCGTCATCAATCATCAGAGATCCCTTATATACCCGCCATACTTCAGGTTGCAGGATTGCAGTTTTCCTGTAATTCGAATTATTTCGGGTATGTCGCGAAAATTAATCCGCAAAAAATTCACACAAAACCAGTCTGCGCAAAAATAAAATCATTTTTGCGTAAAGAAAACGATAATAATTCATCTGTCTTTTATATAGAGAGGAATATAAAAAAGACAACACAACACGCGTCAGAAAAAATCTGATGACAAACGGTTATTTTATGATGAATAAGGTGGCGTCGTATGCAATTTGAATACGTTGTGTATTGCCTCCGGCTGTAATCTGCTTTCCGTTAATATTATTGAAAAATGAATAGGATCAGGCTGTTTCGCAACATCCCTTTTATCATCCACAGTTGTTTTTCAGTATAAGCAGAAAATCCAAAAAAACCACAGATGCGCCAGAGTATAAATAAAAAATTCATAATTCATTGAATTTGCTTTTATTTATACGCCAGACTTTTTCGCTAAAAAATAACGGCGGTTCAATAGACAACAAAATGATTTTAGTCTACAGCCTGTCATGATGCGTGCGCACCAAACGAATAAAAAAGGCCATTCAGTCACGACTGAATGGCCTGCTATATGGAATAAAACAGACTGCCCCACGGCTGTGGGGCAGTGACGCATCAAATGCTACGGCGGGAAAAATCTTTCGGGCGGAACCCCAGTGCCGCCAGCGAGGCAAAATAGCTAACGACGCCAGCTGCCACGACCACCAGCAGACGCAACATCCGCTCCGTCATATTGCCCTGCTCCCAGGGTGGCATCCATAGATTCAGCGCGAGCAGTACCGCAGACATCACCACAACGGCCGTCACCAGCTTCATCAAAAATACCTTCCAGCCCTGCAGAGGTTCAAAGATACGCTGACGACGCAACTGCCAGAACAACAACCCGGCGTTGAGACAGGACGCCAGACCAATCGACAGCGACAGCCCGGCATGTTGCAGCGGGCCGATGAATACCAGATTCATCAGTTGGGTCATCACCAGCGTCACCATGCCAATTTTTACCGGCGTTTTAATATCCTGTCGTGCGTAAAAACCCGGCACCAGCACTTTTACCAGAATCAACCCCATCAGCCCGATGGAGTAAGCGACCAGCGCACGCTGGGTCATCAGCGCGTCGAAGGCGCTGAACTTACCGTACTGGAACAATGCCACGGTCAGCGGCTTGGCCAGCACCCCCAGAGCGACCGTGGCCGGCAGCGCCAGCAGGAAACAGAGCCGCAGCCCCCAGTCCAGCAGCCGTGAATACTCCTGCTGATTGCCGCTGGCGACGCTTTTCGACAGCGACGGCAACAGAATCGTCCCCAGCGCCACGCCCAGCACGCCGGATGGAAACTCCATCAGCCGGTCGGCGTAGTACATCCAGGACACCGCCCCCTGGCTGAGGAACGACGCAAAAATAGTATTGATGATCAGTGAAATCTGGCTGACCGACACGCCGAGGATCGCCGGCGCCATCAGCTTCATCACCCGGCTGACGCTGGGGTCGCGGAACTTGATGCGCGGCAGCACCAGCATGCCGATTTTCTTCAGATACGGCAGTTGGTAGCCCAGTTGCAACACCCCGCCCACTATGACCGCCCAGCCCAGCGCCATCACCGGCGGATTAAACCAGCGGGCGCCCAGCAACGCAAAACCAATCATGCTGATGTTCAGTAGCGTCGGCGCAAACGCCGGCACCGAAAAACGGTTCCAGGTATTCAGCACCGACCCCGCCATCGAGGTAAGCGAAATCAGTAAAATATAGGGAAAGGTAACCCGCAGCAGCGCCGAGGTCAGTTCAAAGCGCTCCGGCGTCGAGGCAAACCCCGGCGCAGTCACCATGATCACCCAGGGCGCGACCAGCATCCCGGCCACCGTCACCAACGCCAGTATTAGCGTCAGCATCCCGGATACGTAGGCCAGAAAGGTACGCGCCGCCTCCTCGCCCTGCTGACTCTTGTATTCCGCCAGGATGGGCACAAACGCCTGGGAAAACGCGCCTTCGGCAAAAACGCGCCGCAGCAGATTCGGCAGTTTGAACGCCACAAAAAACGCGTCGGTCGCCATACCGGCGCCGAACACGCGGGCGACGATCGCGTCACGCACGAACCCCAGCACACGGGAAAGCATGGTCATGGAACTGACCGCAGCCAGTGATTTCAGTAGATTCATTCAGTTGTTCTGAGTATGGGAAAGAGAGGATGGCGGGTAAAACCGGCTCGTCCGCCATGTCCATGACGGTCAAACCGCCCGCGACGGTCAGTGCCGGCAACAGAAGTACTGACTCTGACCTGTAACGCCGCAGCGGCTATCGCGGCACACAGCCTAGTCGATTGCACCGCCAATAGCCACACGGATGCCCGATGGCCGCTGTTTTTTTCAGCGTTTTCTCAACAACATCTCGATCACCCGTTGCGCATGCAACGCCTGATCGCCGGAGGTTAACGGCGGCGTGTGCGAAACCACCGCGTCGATAAAATGCCGGACCGCGCCCGCAAAACCACGCTGTTCCAGCGTGCTCTGCCAGGACGGCGCCGGATGCAGCGACACCGTGCCGCCGCGCTCTTCACGCCACTCCCGCAGGTTATCCACCTGATACCAGCCGCCATCATTGACCAGTTGCACGCTTTCACGCTGGCTGCCGGCCTGACGGTGCATACTGGTGGTGATCACCCCATGAGCGCTCTGGAACTGGTGTTCGGCGTAAATCAACTGCCCCTGCGGATTGCAGCGTAGCAGGCCGCCGCACAGCGTGGCCGGCGCGTCCGCCAGCCACAAGGCGGTGTCCACCACGTGCAGATAGTCATCCAGCAGAGTAAACGCCAGCGGATGCGGCCCGATATTATCGATGCGGTGTTTTTCCATGCGCAGGCTGTCCGGAAAAGGCCGCAGTTGCCGGAGCCGTTGATAAAGCGGCGCAAAGCGACGGTTGAACCCCACCATCAGCAACAGATTACGGCTGGCCGCCAGCACCACCAGCTCTTCCGCCTGCGCCAGCGTTTCCGCCAGCGGCTTGTCCACATAGACGTGTTTGCCTGCCAGCAGCAACGTTTTGACGACGTCGTAATGGCTGGCGGTGCTGCTGTGTACAAACACCGCGTCGCACTGGCTGCTCAACGCGTCCAGAGAGGAAAAGCAAGGAATACGGTACTGCTGGCACAGCTGCCGGGCCCGCTCCTGCCCCGGCGACCAGGCGCCCGTCAGTTGCCAGTGATCGGCGTGCGACAAGATCGGCAAATAGGCCTTGCGGGCGATATCGCCCAATCCGGCCACCCCGATACGTAATGATTTCATGCTCTCGCTCCCGGTAACGTGCTGCATTCAGGCTGTTGTCAGGCAAGGCGCGCCTGTAAATCGGCTAACTGCGCCCGTAACTCGGCGACCTCGTTTTCCAGTGCGGAAACTCGCGCGGCCAGCCCGCCTTCGGCAGGTTCGTCGACGGGTTCAGAGGGCGCGACATCCGCCACCTCGCCGCTGAACAGGTGCATAAAGCGGCTTTCGCGCTTGCCAGGCTCCCGCGACAGTCTCGCCACAAACGGCCCGTCCTCGCGCTGCTGCAACTGCTGCAGCACGTTTTCCACCTCGTCCATATCGGCAAATTCGTATAAACGGGCAGCCCGGGTACGAAGCTCGCCCGGCGTCTGCGCGCCGCGCAGCAGCAAGGTGGTCACCAGCGCCACTTCGGCCGTCGAAAATTTCAGGTCGCCGAACTCGGAGTTGCAGAAACGGTGTTCGTATTTCATCACCCGGTTGCCAAAACCGCTGACGGTGCGCAGAAAATGCCGTTTAACCAGCAGGTCCAACGTTTGCTGCACCTCGCTTTCCGTCAGGTCCATCACCGGCTCGCGGTTGGTTTTCTGATTACAGGCGGCGGTCAGGCCATTCAGGGACATCGGGTACTGTTCCGGGGTAGTTACCTGTTTTTCCAGCAGGCACCCGATTACCCGCGCTTCGCGGGGCGTCAGTTGGTATTTCATGGCTCATCCTCATTCACCCGCATGCTCAGCGCATCGGCGTCCATTCATTATTGGTCAGGGCGGTCAGCACGTGGTCCTGCCACTTGCCGTCAATCAACAGGTAGTTTTTGGCGTAGCCTTCCTTTTCGAACCCAAGCCGGGCCAGCAGGTTGCCGCTGCGCTGATTGTGCGGCATATAGTTAGCCATGATGCGGTGCATATGTTGCTGACGCTGCATGTAGCGCAGCGCCGACTGCAACGCCTCGTACATCATCCCTTGCCCCTGCCACTTTTCACCCAGCGAATAGCCGAGGTAGCAGGCGTGGAAAGAGCCGCGCAGCACGTTGCTGAAGTTGGCGACGCCCCGCACCTCGTTTTCATCCGGGTCCAGCAGCAAAAAGTAGTAGGCGCTGCCCTGTTTGTGCATATCGCAGATCACGCTCAGCCGCGCCTGCCAGCCGGAAGGGTAACAGTGGCTGGCATCGCGTACCGGCTCCCAGGGTTTCAAAAAATCACGGTTTTCCGCGTAATACTCAGCCAGACGCCAGGCATCGCGTTCGTGCGCCAGACGGACCACCAGCCGATCCGTGGTCAGACGGACCCTGGGTGTCGTTGAGCGATAGCCAAACATGCCTTCCCCCCTCAGGTGACGGATTGTCGATGAATAAATTTTATTGATGCGGTCAACGCCGACGCGGCGGACGCCATAACAGGATAAATCACCAATAGCGCTTACTATAAACACATAAATTCCATAGCGTAAAATCATGACCGCCGAGTTATTGCACAATCGACACGCCGTACTGACTTTTTTTCTTAAACTGCGCGTCAGATAACTGTTGAACGATAAAAAAATTTATTAGCCGGGTACTCTATCGCAACGGCGCAATCGGCGAGAGAATAGACAGGCTGCATTCCTTTCTTCTTTCCTCGTGGTGAAACATGTCATTGATGACGCAGGCCCGCAGCCTGGGTAAATATTTTCTGCTGCTGGATAACATGCTGGTGGTATTGGGTTTCTTCGTGGTATTTCCGTTGATTTCCATTCGCTTTGTCGATCAGATGGGCTGGGCGGCGCTAACGGTCGGGGTAGCACTTGGTCTGCGTCAATTCACCCAGCAGGGGCTCGGCATTTTCGGCGGCGCCATCGCCGACCGGTTCGGCGCCAAACCGATGATCGTCACCGGCATGCTGCTGCGTGCCTCCGGTTTTGTGTTCATGGCGCTGGCCACTACGCCGCTGATGCTGATGCTCTCCTGCGTGCTATCGGCGCTGGGCGGCACGTTGTTCGAACCGCCGCGCAACGCGATGGTCATCAAGCTGACCCGGCCGCACGAACGCAGCCGCTTTTTCTCGCTGTTAATGATGCAGGACAACGCCGGCGCAGTGATTGGCGCCCTGATCGGTAGCTGGTTGATGCAATACAACTTTTCGGTAGTGTGCTGGGCCGGCGCGGCGGTGTTCGTGCTGGCGGCAGCGCTGAATGCCCTGCTGCTGCCCGCCTATCGCATTTCCACCATTCGTACCCCGATTCGCGAAGGAATGATGCGGGTAATGCGCGACCGTCGCTTCGTCGTCTATGTGCTGACGCTGACCGGTTACTTCATGCTGGGCGTACAGGTGCTGTTGATGATGCCGATCATGGTTAACGAACTGGCCGGCACGCCGTCCGCGGTGAAATGGATGTACGCCATTGAAGCCGCGCTATCGCTGACGCTGCTTTACCCGGTCGCCCGCTGGAGTGAAAAACGCTACCGTCTGGAACAGCGGCTAATGTTCGGGCTGTTCATCATGACCCTGAGCCTGATTCCGATGGGTATGGTCACCAGCCTGCAATGGCTGTTGGGTCTGATCGGGCTGTTTTACATTGGCTCCATCATCGCCGAGCCGGCGCGGGAAACGCTGGGCGCATCGCTGGCCGACGCCCGAGCCCGCGGCAGCTATATGGGGTTCAGCCGTATGGGGCTGGCGCTGGGCGGCGCGCTCGGCTACAGCGGCGGCGGCTGGCTGTTCGATACCGGAAAGGCGCTCGGCCAACCGGCCTTGCCCTGGTGCATGCTGGGCATCATCGGCATGCTGACCCTGGCCGCCCTGTACTGGCAGTTCCATCTGAAACGCATCGAACCCGCCATGCTGAGCGAGCACTGATCCACCGCACCAAACCCTGCCATCGCACGGGGCGCTCTCGTCGCCCCGCTTTTATCTTCAATTTCCACCGGTTACAGCGCACATTGGCTACGACGAACATTTTTTCAACGTACATTTTTTGCGACGTACATTTTTTTGCGACGTACATTGCACATGGACGAGCCGGCGCTGACGATAGATAATCCCGCACGACATCATGATCGCGGTAGCGTCCGATACGACGCCGCTCAACCCAAGGAGTTCCGGTATGAAACTGTTTGTCTATGAACATTGTCCTTTCTGCGTGAAGGCACGCATGATTTTCGGCCTGAAGCAGTTGCCGGTGGAATTGCGCGTGTTGTCCAACGAGGATGAAGCCACGCCGATTTCGATGGTTGGTCAGAAAATGGTGCCGATTCTGCAAAAAGAGGACGGCAGCTACATGCCGGAAAGTCTGGATATCGTGAAATACGTCGACGCGCTGGACGGCAAACCGGTACTGACCGGCCCCGTCAATCCGGCCATCGATGCCTGGATCCGCAAGGTGTATGAATACGCGCCGCGCCTGCTGATTCCGCGTTTCTCCCGCGCCGACTTCGAAGAGTTCGCTACCGACGCCGGCCGCAACTACTTTATCCACAAGAAAGAGGGGCAAATCGGCAGCTTCGATACCCATTTCAGCCAGACGGCCGCGTTGATCAGCCAACTGGAAGGCGACCTGCAAGCGCTGGCGCCGCTGATTGTTTCGCCGCAGGCGTGCAACGGCACGCTGTCGCTGGATGACATCAATCTGTTTGCCCTGCTGCGCTCACTGACCATCGTCGCCGACGTCAATGTCCCGCCGGCCGTCGCCGCCTACTGCAACACGCTGTCCCAGAATGCCGACATCGATCTGCTGATCGAACAGGCGCAATAACCCCTTGTTGCCGCCGTCACTACCGGCTGACGGCGGCGTTTAGGTCTATTCCTATTGGCGATATCACCGGAATAACGCACCCTGCCGGCATTCCTCGCTCGGCGAGGGAGTCATGGAAAACAAGAGGTTATAACAATGAAAAAATCGGGACTGGCCGCTCTGGCGCTGCTGGGGACACTGCTGATAAGCGGGTGCAACCAGCTGGCGCAATACAGCCTGAGCGAGCAGGAAATCAATCAGTATTTACAACAGCATAATGACTACCAGAAGCAACTGGGCGTTCCCGGCGTGGTGGATGCGCAAATTACGCTGACCGAGCTGACCAGCCAGATCGGTCGCGCGGAACCCGGCAAAGTGACGCTGAGCGGCAACGCCAAGGTCGATATCAGTTCGCTGCTGGGTAAACAGCAGGCAGACATGAAACTGACGCTGAAAGCGCAGCCGGTGTTCAACAAGGACGAAGGCGCCATCTATCTGAAAGACATGGAATTGGTGGATTACAGCGTTCAGCCGGAGAAATTACAAACGGTGCTGCAAACGCTGACGCCCTACCTGAATCAGTCGTTGAAAAGCTACTTTGACCAAAAACCCGCCTACGTGCTGAACCCGGAGCGCAACAACAAAGAAGCGCTGGCGAAGAAACTGGCCAAAGGCATCGAAGTGAAGCCCGGCCAGTTGGTTATCATGTTGACCGACTAATGTTGACCGATAAGAAACAAACGGGTGGCGTTCGCCACCTACTTTTTACTGTTCAGACGCCTCGTCATCCGACTCTTCGTCGTCTTCCGCCAGCTCATCCCGCATCGCTTCCAGCGCTTCACGGCAAATGATCGCCAGCGTACGATAAAACGCGGTGGTGGCATGGCTTTCCACCTTGCCCAGAAAGCGATCGCTCCATGTCAGCAGGTAGCGGTCAAAAAATGCCGACTGCGCGGCGGTTTCATCCTCCTTCGCCTGATCTTCCAGCCAGGAAGCGGCCAACAGCAAGGCGCCGAAATGGTCCACCGGCCCGTCGCCCAGCGGCATGCCACGCTGTTGCAAAAACGCGCGCACCTCAGCTTCCTGCTCTGCCGGATCCCAACTGGAACGTCGCGGCGGCACCGACGGCTGCGCGCCGAATAATGCGTCATAATCAGCGCTCATCGCCGGCAAATCAACGCTGCGCTGCCAGCGCGCCATCAGCTCATCCTGCGCCAGCGGCCATTGTTGCGCCAGCTTGCCTTGCGCAATCAGATTAAACAACGGCGCCAGCAGCGGATCCTGCGGCGGGCGGTTAAACAGCGTGCCGAGAATACGGCACACTACGGAAAATTCATTCATCTCATCAACCTGTAAAAAGACATGACGGCACGTCTAGGTGACAACGTCACAAATCCGCAAACTCCGGAATCGCGGGCTTACCGCGCTGCTCCAGAAAATCCAGCACCCGACGCGGGCTGACATTCAACACGCGATCCTGCGGAAAATCAACGTCCCGCATAATGCGTTCACAATGCGGAAACTCGCCCAGCGACCAGGCGATATGCGAATCCGACCCCAGCGCCAGATAACCGCCGGCATCGCGCACCGCTTCGGCCACCGCTCGGCAATTCGGCTCGCTGCCCTTACGGGAATGGGTAAACGACGAGTTATTCAGTTCCAGCGCTACGTTATATTTGGCGGCGGCTTGCGCAACCGCGCGGATATCAATCGGGAATTTGGGGTTGCCGGGATGACTAATGATATGCACCGAGCCCTGCGCCATCGCGGCAATCATCGCTTCGGTATGGGTATCGCGGTCCTGCGGAGGAAACACCGGTTCGTGGAAACCGGCGATAATCAGGTCCATGCAATCCAGCATCGGCCCGGTGCAATCAATATCGCCCGCCAGATTCTTGATGTTGGCTTCAATGCCGCGCAGGATGCCGATACCGTCCACGACGCGCGGCCAGACGCGCATATTGATGAAATGCCAGTAATGCGGCGCATCCGCCATATCCGGTCCGTGATCGGTAATCGCAAACAGGCGGATCTGTTTGGCTTTGGCTTCAGCCACGTAGTCATGCAGGGTGCTGTAGGCGTGGGTGCTGGCGACGGTGTGCATGTGTAAATCGACGGGATACATGGTTTCTCCTGACTCGGCATTGATAAGCCAGCATAGCATTTATCCCGCACCGGCACAGCCGAGGCGTCGGCGCGATAACCACAAATTAACAGAAGTGAAACATATGCCACCTCGTTGCACGCCCGAACCACCGGTCAACAAGACGAACTGGTGAGTAAAGCAGCACATTGCGCTAAGTTTGGCTAAACGCACGTTTTTATGAAAGAAGTCTGTTGACGCTGCAGCGGATTTTCCCTAGAGTAGCGCCCCGTTGCCCCTGATGGCAACGACCCGGTGAGGTGTCCGAGTGGCTGAAGGAGCACGCCTGGAAAGTGTGTATACGTGAAAACGTATCGAGGGTTCGAATCCCTCCCTCACCGCCAGATTAAAAACAAAAACCCCAGACGAAAGTCTGGGGTTTTTGTTTTTAAACCGATGATAGGCCTGACGAGAATCCTCGACAGGGTTCGGTAAAACGGCTCGTTGTTTTGGGGCCATCATAGGTCAGTATCCACCGCCTGCAAGTACTGCCACAATCTGATTCACGTCTCTTAAACCACAAAACGTAAAACCTGAATAAGTGGCAAGCCATAAGCACAATTGATAAATTTCACATTTCTAATAGTGAATAGTGGTTGGTTTCTGCCAAAGACAAGTTTTTGATATGGTTTATGTGTGTTATAGGTGGTTATATCTGTCCGTACCGATTGGCTACGGGATATAGCGAACCTGCATGCAAGTAGTTAAAGAGGTTTGTAGCAAGTTAGATATTCCAAGGAGTGGGAAATGAAATATCTGTTCTGCAATACAGGCTGGATGGAGTCATACCAAGGAAATACTAAAGCGGATCAAATACGCGGCGGCGGCTCATTCGTTAAAGAAGAAGGTATGGGCCATGAGGTTTGTAATTTCCATAGCCACAAAGGAACTGTTTATGGCTATGTACAGCCTGCTCGTGGGCAGCGATCTGCCAGCGCAGGAAGCATAAAACTAGAAAATATTGTTAATGGAAACGCATCCAAAGATGATGATGTCGTTGAAGACGTCCTAGTCATTTGGACGGCCAAACGCCCAGAAGGCGGAACAGTAGTGGTTGGTTGGTACAAAGATGCAACGGTGTTTCGTGAGTACCAGAGATTTAAATCGGTGTCAGCACTGCATTCGAAGAACGGACTCTATGGGTACCGAATTCGTGTGCGATCGGAGGATGCCAAACTACTTCCTGTTGATGAACGCACGTATCAAATTCAGAGAAAAACACAAGGCAGCATTGGCCAGTCAAACGTATGGTACGGGGATTCTAAAATTGGTCGTAAAATCGCGGCTGATATAGATGCATTATCAAAAGGAAACCGGCCAACGCACAAATCGAGAAGTATACGCACTACAGATCCTGAGCATAACGCTAAGGTTGAAAAGACTGCCATTAACTTGGTTTGGAAGTACTACGAAGAACTTGGCTACGAGCTAATCAGCGTGGAAAAGGATAATGTTGGCTGGGATCTGGAGGCATCTCAACATAAAACAAAATTGCGAATTGAGGTGAAAGGTTTATCGGGCTCAAATCCCCATGTTGAGCTATCCCCAAATGAATTTAAGGCTTGGTCTGAAGCTCACCCACTTTATCGAATGGCCGTAGTGACTGAGGCTCTAACCTCACCTAAGTTGCATATCTGTCTTTACAGCAGAGAGCATGAATCGTGGCTGGTTTCTAGCCATGACAATGCTTCCGTGGATATCGTTGAAAAAGTTGCCGCACAGATTAAGCTGCACATCTAATCCTTTAGCCAAGAAGCCTCCTCACATCAAACGTTATATTCAAATAGGAAATTGAGTAAATTGGAAAAAATAGCAACTAACTACGTACGGTACTCGCGAAAACAATTTCAAGACTATTTCCTTGTGGAATATTTCATAACATGTGTTGCACTAGGGTTTGATACAAATTGACTAGCAGGCTACTTCTCCTTTCATTACATAGGGCTGAGTTCCCCCCAACGAGATTTACTATTTGATACAGCTAGTTAGGTGTCATATGCATCCAGATGTCGAAGCATTATCCCAAGACCTTCAGGTATTTATAGACTTTCTACTATCCGTAGGTGAGAAACATTGGGCACATTGGTTTGAAAAAGATGCTGAGTTAATCCGCGGATCCGACTTCAGGGGTATTGAAGGTATTTTATCAGCATTTGGTGGTATGGGTAGCATCAATGATCTGGTTATTCACCCAATGAATGGCCACAAAATAACAGAAGAGCAGATTCAAACAGCTAACGTTAAGCTCGAATCACTACTGAGTGCGGTGGCGGAAAAAGCCAAAAAGTTATATGCCGAAGAAATCGATGCCCGCCGTCGCACATAACAACATAACAAACGGTTCAACTTGTTCGCTTCTTTACTGGGGCGGGCTAAAGCCCACCCTAATTAAGAGGGGCATCACCACTCATCGATGTAAAATGGATAAGTAATCACTCCCAAGAATTTAAAATACGCCCTAATCGCCAGATTCAATAACAGCCTGTAAAGCCTAATCCCCCCAATACCTCACCGCCTTCCGCTCCCGCTCATCCACCGTCAGCGAGAACACGTCCGGCCGGGCGTAGTGGCCGACCACGTCCAGGTCATAACGGGCGCCGACCAGCAGGTCGGTGTCGATTTCCGCCGTCAGCAAGCCGGCCTGACCGGTCAGCGGCCCGGCCAGTACGTTGCCCAGCGGATCGACGATCAGGCTGCCGCCGTTGATCAGCGGCCGTTGCGGATCCCAGCCGGGCACCTCAATGCCCAACGCGGCAGGCGACGGCTGCACCTGACAGGCGGTAATCACGAAGCAGCGCCCTTCGTGGGCGATATGCCGCATCGAGGCTTGCCAGATATCGCGTTCGTCCACCGTCGGCGCGCACCAGATCTGTACCCCTTTGCCGTACATCGCCATACGCAGCAATGGCATGTGGTTTTCCCAACAGATCGCCGCGCCGACTTTACCCACCGGTGAATCCAGCACCGTCAAGGTGGAACCGTCGCCCTGCCCCCAGATCAGCCGCTCGGCGCCAGTGGGCATCAGTTTGCGGTGCTTGCCCGCCAGCCCGGCCTCCGGCGTGAAAAACAACGCCGTGCAATATAGCGTGTTGCCGTCACGTTCAATGGCGCCCACCACCAGCGTGGCGCCGGTACGAGCCGACAACGTCGCCAGCGCCGCACACTCTTCGCCATCCAGATCGACGGCGTGGTGGTAATACTGTGCAAACGCTTCGCGCCCTTGCGGCAGGCGATAGCCCAGATAGGTGCCGAACGTCTCGCCCTTCGGGTATCCCCCCAATAGCGCTTCCGGCATGACCACCAGCTTCGCGCCGCTGCGGGCAATGTCCCCTTCCCATGCCAGAATCGCCTCCAGCGTCGCTGCTTTGCCGGCGGGTGAACTCCCGATTTGCAATGCTGCCACCACCGATGTCGCCATAGTTTGTTCTCCGGTTAGTTGCGATGGCCCGACGGGCCAGCGATAGTGATATGCTGCCTATCCCGCTGAGTTGAATGAAGCCCATTTCGTTGTTGATTGATATGAATGAAATAAATATCAGCAGTCTGGATTTGAACCTGCTCAAAACCTTTGAAGCGTTATACGAGGAAGGCAGCGCCAGCCGGGCCGGCTTACGCCTTGGCATCACCCAGTCCGCCGTCAGCGCGGCGCTAAAACGGCTGAAGCAGTGGTACGGCGACCCGCTGTTCGTGCGTACCGGGCGGGGTTTGATGCCGACGCCGCGGGCACATGAGCTGCAACCGCTGGTCAGCGATGCGCTCAACAAGTGCCGTGAAACGCTGACGTTGCTTCAACCCAATCCGCAGGCGTATGCCGGCCGCACCGTAACCCTGGGGCTGTCGGATGATTTTGAACTGGCGCTGGGGCAGGCGCTGATCGCCCGCCTGCAACAGCGGGCGCCGGGATTACGGCTGGTGTTTCGTCAGGCCCACAGTCAGATCGCGGCGGACCTGCTGCTGCGCCACGAACTGGATCTGGCGCTGACGGCTGGCGGCTTCAGCTACCGCTCACTCTCGAAGGTACAGGTCGCCAGCGGCGGCTATGCCTGTCTGGTGATCCGTGACGTGACCGCACTATCGCTGGAGCGGTTTATTCAGACGCCGCACCTGCTGATCTCGCACGGCGGGCACATCGGGCTGGTGGATGAACAGCTGGCGGAACAGGGGCTCAGTCGGCGTATTGCCGCCTCCACCACCCATTTTGCCGCGATCCCCTGGCTGTTGCAGGATGACACCCTGTTGGCGACGCTGCCCGCCCACGCCGCTCAGGCCATCGCCGCCCGTACGCCACATCTGCGCTGCCTGCCTTGTCCGTTGTCCATGCCGGATTATGCCATCGAGCTGGGATTCCGGCCGACCGTCATCCGTGACAGCGCGGTTCGTCTGGTGCGTGAAACGCTCAGCCAGTTGGCGGGCGAGTTTCAGTGGTTCGCGCCGGCTCGCCCGTTATCTGAGCAGTGATAGTCGACGTTTGCACTGGCGTATAGGCCGCGTCATGCACGTTTCTGCACGTTCTCCCATTACGATAGCGCTCACGTCGTATTACCGAGCCTAAGCCCGAACCAGACTTAACCCAGCCTGCGCAAAAGGCGCAATAACCTCATCCGGGACGGTGGATTCCACAATCAGCGTGCCGGCCATGGTTAATTCGCCAATCGCATAGCGGGAGGCCACGTTCAGCTTATCCTGCGTCGCCATGACCACCGTTTCCGCCGCGCGCGCCGCCAGCGCCCGCTTGATATACGCCTCTTCCAGATCGCCGGTACTGAACCCCGCCTGCGGATGCACGCCGGTCACCCCCATAAAAAACACGTCGGCCCGAATCGGAGCCAGCGCTTCCACCGCAGCGGCACCCACCGCCACCAGAGAGTGTTTGTAGAGACGCCCGCCAATCAATACCACCTCAATGCCCGGATGGTTTACCAGCGCCACCGCCACGCTCGGGCTGTGGGTCACCACCGTGGCGGTCAGCGTAAGCGGCAGAGATTTCACCAGTTCGCCGCTGGTGGTGCCGCCGTCAATCATCACCACCTGCCCCGGCAGGATCATGGCGGCCGCGGCCCGCGCCAGCTGATGTTTGGCGCCTGTCGCCATCCGGCTGCGCGCTTCAAAACTGACCACCGTGCCGGACGCGGGCAACGCGCCGCCGTGCACTCGTTGCAATCGGCCCTCGCTGGCCAGCTCCCGCAAATCACGCCGGATGGTATCTTCCGATACGCCAAATGCCTCGCTCAATTGTTTCGCCAGCACCTGCCCTTCGGCCGCCAGTTGTTCCAGAATCCGCTGTTTGCGCTGCGTAGTCAGCATGGTGTTCCCCGAATGAGTCAGTCACACCCCCCTATTTACCTGATACCGCCTGATTTTGCACGTTTATGGTTATTATCGGTCTTTTTCGGGCACAACAAAGCGCACGAAATTGCATGATAATAATTGATAGTGCACGAAAGGTTACGTTAGGATAACCGCTCACTACTTGTTCAGGAGAGTCATGATGCTTGCCACACGAGACCGGATACGCATTATCGACAGCGTTGTATTGGCTAACGACTGGTATCTGCTGAAAAAAACCACCTTCGACTTTCTGCGCCGCGATGGCACCTGGCAGCGACAGAGCCGGGAAACCTATGATCGCGGCAACGGCGCCGTTATCCTGCTGTATCATCGCCAGAAACAGACGCTGCTGCTGACCCGCCAGTTTCGCTTCCCCGTGTTCGTCAACGGGCACGACGGGATGCTGATTGAAGCCGCCGCCGGCCTGCTCGACCACGCGGAACCCGAGGTGCGTATTCGCGCCGAGGCGGAGGAAGAAACCGGCTACCGGGTATTTAATGTCCGCAAGGTGATGGAGTCGTACATGAGCCCCGGTTCGGTGACGGAAAAACTCTACTTCTTTCTGGGCGAATACGACGACCATTCCCGTATCGGCGCGGGCGGCGGCGTGGAGGACGAAGGCGAAGACGTGGAAACGCTGGAAATGACCCTGCCGCAGGCACTGGCGGCGATTGACGACGGCACGATTATGGACGCCAAAACCATCATGCTGGTGCAATACGTCGCACTGCATCGCAGCCTGCCGTTCGACGGCACGAAGCGTTAATGCCAATTCACTGAATTTTGATAAGTTTTTCGGCGAGTGTAATAACTCGCCGTTCCCCTGAACATAATCCTGAACGTAATAATGGATGACTGAATCATCATGATGAAACTGTATTATTCTCCCGGCGCCTGCTCAATGGCATCCCATATCATTCTGCGCGAATCCGGGCTGCCTTTTACCGCAGTCCCCGTGAACCTTGCCACGCATACGCTGGAAGACGGCTCCGATTACTACCACATCCATGCCGCCGGGCAAGTGCCGTTGCTGGAGCTGGAAAATGGCGCGCGCCTGAGCGAAGGCGTCGCCATCCTGCAATATCTGGCCGATCAGGCTCCTGCCAAAGCGCTGGCGCCGGAAAACGGTACGCTGGGCCGCTACCAGTTGCAGGAAGCCCTGAACTTCATCAGTTCCGAACTGCACAAATCCTTCTCGCCGCTCTTTCGCCCGAATACGCACGAAAGTACGCAGGCCACGGCGCGTGAACGTCTGCGCACCCTGTTCAACCGAATTAACCAACGCCTGAGCACGCAGCCCTGGTTTTGCGGCGACACCTTCAGTGTGGCGGACGCCTACCTGTTCACCGTAACGCGCTGGGCTGGTTACGTCGGTATTGAGCTTGCCGACCTGAACGCGCTTAACGCCTATATGACGCGCGTCGCCGAACGACCGGCGGTAAAAGCAACGCTGGCGGCGGAACACCGCGACTGATGGTTATTCATGTGCGCGTACCGCGCACATGTTCTTTTCCCCACCCGGTGGGGAAAAATAATAATTAGCCAAAGAATTACTTGTCATCTTTATTTATTTCACTTCGATTATTATGCGTCTTTCTTTTTTTAGGATGACAACCAACGATAAATCGCCCCTTAGATTCACAGCTCGCCAACCCGTTTATTCAACAGACGTTTTTAATAAAACCCTCCCTGAAAATTGACATTTCGCGTTTTTATCTTCATACACTATTACACCTGTCTGCGATCATCGCACAGGTTTTACGGTTATTTATTCCCCGTTTTCGATCTTAAAAAATAAGGTCAATGGCAAAGGTTCATGGGTTATTTATCCGTGTTCAGGGGTGTGCTCATCGCATCCGAATGCGTTTATCAACACAAATTGGGCACGAGAATGCGTGCCTGAAACACAGAAATACACGACAGGAGAGGGTTATGAAGAAAATATGTTCGTTACTGGCCGGATTGATGCTGGCTGCCGGCATCATGTCCAGTCCCGCCGTTCAGGCCAAAGGTCAGGCGGGCGTTTTTGATTACTACCTGCTGACCTTATCCTGGTCGCCTACTTTCTGCCTGACCCACGCCAATAATGAACAATGCACCAAAGGGTATGGCTTTGTGTTGCACGGTTTATGGCCGCAATATGCCAACGGCGGCTGGCCGCAGGACTGCCCGCCGATTACCGCGCTTACCGCGCAGGAGCGCAAATACGGCAATACCCTGTTCCCCACCGATACCTTGCTCACCCACGAATGGACCAAGCACGGTACCTGCAGCGGACTGGGAGCGAACGGTTACCTTCAGGCGGCAGATAACGCGCTGACCAAGGTGAAAATTCCGGCCAGTTTCCAGGCGCCGGTCAAGCCGTTGCAACTGACGGCGCAGCAGATTCTGACCGCGTTTCACCAGAGTAATCCCGCGCTGCCGCAAGAGAGTATCGTCGCAGTTTGCAGCGGCGCGGAACTGTCTGAAATCCGCGTCTGTATGGACAAAGACCTGAACTTCCAGTCCTGCGGCAAAGCGGTAAAAACCCAGTGTCGCGACGGTAACATCCGCGTTCCTAACGTGCGTTGATCCGTCCTCTCGTGCCTGGCGCACGGTAGAGTGCTCCTTTTAGCCCGCCTGGCGGCGGGCTTACTGTCAGTGAATGTAGATACATTGAATAACAATATTTACTTTTGTAAAGATTTCTATTGTATTTATTCTGCATGTGAAATATCACTGTCATCCGGGATCGTTAGCATGCCCGGTTGGACATACCCCATTCACCCCAGTGCAGGTATACAGCATGTTTTTGTTTTCACCTCAGGACAGCACCTACACCAGGATGTTGTGCCAGTTTGAATTTCAGGCGCAACAGGAAGGGATTACCCGTCAGACAATGGCTGCCGCGGTAGTATTCCGGGGCGGAATTCTGCTGGTGCGCCGTAGCGCCAACGATCCGGTGCTGCCCGGCCACTGGGAGATCCCCGGCGGCAGCCGCGAGCCCGGCGATCACAACCTGCTTGCCACCCTGATGCGGGAATTACAGCAAGAGACCGGCCTGCGGTTGCGTTATATCCGTCATTATCTGGGCTTTTTCGATTATCTGACGCCGGTTAACGAGAAAGTTCGTCAGTGGAATTTTCTGGTCGACGTCATGCAGGAAGAGGTGTGTCTGAATGGACAAGAGCACGATGCCTGGCAGATCGTGCGTCAGCCTGCGGATATTCCGGAAGACTGCCCCATCAGCGAAGAGAGTCGCTTTGTCGTCAACGCCGCGATTCGGATGCTATAACCGCCGTAAATGCGATAAACGGAAGCAATAGCCCCGGCGCGCCGGGGCCTGATAACGTTTACACCAGTTGGCCGAGGGAAGCCGGTTCGAACCCTTTGAGGGTTTCCAGCTCCTGCTGACGGACTTTTGCGGCCCAGTTTGGATCGGTCAGCAGCGCACGCCCCACCGCGATCAAATCAAACTCATCACGCGCCATGCGGTCCAGCAGCTTATCGAGGCTAGCCGGGTTGGAGCCTTTGCCGGCAAAGGCGCTGAAGAATTCATCCGACAGCCCGACGGAACCCACGCTGATCGTGGCCGCACCGGTCACTTTTTTGGTCCAGCCGGCGAAGTTCAGGCCGTTTTCGCCATCCACATCCGGGAATTCCGGTTCCCAGAAACGACGCTGGGAGCAGTGCAGAATATCCACACCGGCGGACACCAGCGGCGCCAGCCAGTCTTCCAGCGCCAGCGGCGTCGGCGCCAGACGGGCGCTGTAATCCTGCTGTTTCCACTGGCTAACGCGCAGAATCAACGGGAAGTCCGGTCCTACCGCTTCGCGGACGCTTTTCACTACCTCGGCGGCAAACCGGGCGCGTTGTTTGATCGTCGCGCCGCCGAATGCATCGGTGCGCTGGTTGGTTCCGCCCCAGAAGAACTGGTCGATCAGGTAGCCGTGCGCGCCGTGCAGTTCCAGCGTATCAAAACCCAGACGTTTCGCGTCGGCAGCCGCGCGGCCAAATGCGGAAATGGTATCGGCGATGTCTTCATCGGTCATGGCATGGCCGCGCTCCACCTCCGGCGAGAACAAACCAGACGGGCTTTCGATGTAATCCGGCTCCCAATCCACGCCGTTAAGCGGCGCCGAACCGACATGCCACAGCTGCGGCCCCATTTTGCCGCCCGCGGCGTGAACCTCGTTAATCACCTTCTGCCAGCCA
Source organism: Dickeya fangzhongdai (assembly GCF_002812485.1). Classification (NCBI taxonomy): domain Bacteria; kingdom Pseudomonadati; phylum Pseudomonadota; class Gammaproteobacteria; order Enterobacterales; family Pectobacteriaceae; genus Dickeya; species Dickeya fangzhongdai. Next base: position 2,287,678 of record NZ_CP025003.1, on the reverse strand, counting down.
TTCAGCGCGCGTTCGCCGTGGAAGAACGGAATGCCGGGGTGGTTGCGCGAACCGGGACGATCCACCACGGTGCCTTCCGACAGAATCAGGCCTACCTCGCCTTGCGCCCGACGGCGATAATAGGCGGCAATATCATCGCCCGGAATGCCTTCAGGCGCGAAGGTGCGGCTCATCGGCGCCATCACGATACGGTTTTTTAATTCCAGCGTTTTTAGCGTAAACGGACGGAACAGAACTTCAGTATTAGCCATGTAATTCATCTCCTTGGGCATGAATCCGTGATGGTATACAATGTAAACCTGGTGTCAATCAGGCACATGAATGCTACCAGGTAGCCTAAAGGAAACCACTATATGCTGAAACCCTGCGTATCCCCGTTCTCGCATGCCAACTGCCCCAGCCGCTTTCTGCTGGAACAGATCGCCGATAAATGGTCGGTGCTGGTGCTGGGCGCGCTGTGTGAAAAACCACTACGCTTTAACGAAATCAAACGCAGCCTGGAAGGCATTACGCAAAAAGCGCTGACGCAGTGTCTGCGCAAACTGGAGCGCAACGGTATCGTGGAGCGGCGGGTGCTGACTTTCTCGCCGATTGCGGTGGAATACCACATCACCCCGCTCGGACACACCCTGAAAGAACCGTTTCAGGCGCTTTACCGCTGGACGGTGGAATACCTGCCGCAAGTGGCGCTGGCGCGGGAAACCTTTGACCAACGGCTGGAAGAACAAACCAGAGCGATGTCCGACAGCAACGCCTGAATAAAGGCCGTCGGTGCGCGGACATCGCCTATCAGGCGAGCGGTATCAGGACACGGTAAACGACATCATCATGCCGGTGTCTTCATGCTCCAGCAGATGGCAATGCGCCATAAACGCCCGCTCTTTCGGCGCCGGGTGATTGAACTGCACCAGCACCTCGCTGCGAGCGCCTTCCACATGCACAATGTCTTTCCAGCCACGCCGGTGTGCGGCGGGCGGTTTGCCATTTTCGGACAGGATGCGAAAACGGGTGCCGTGAATATGGAAGGGATGCAGCATCATGTCGCCTTGCCCGGATATGCTCCACACCTCGACGTCGCCGCGCCGGACGTCAAACAGGGGCTGCCCCATCTGGAACGCCGCGCCATTGATGCGGTTGCCGGACAGGATATCCAACGGCGCCGACGCCTGCCCCGTCTGATGGTTCATACCGCCGTGGTTCATTCCTCCGTGGTTCATCCCACCCTGCTCCATGCCGCCATGATTCATGCTCATACCGCCATGCCGCATTCCGGACGACGAGGATGACGACATGTCCATACCACCATGCGACATCCCCTGCATAGCGCCGAGTCCCGCCATATCCATGCCCGCCATCGCGTTCATGCCATAGCGCTGCATCAGCGCCTGCATGCCCAGCATATCGAGCTGCGGGTCCATGGTTAGCTGCAACTGGCGCGTTTTCAGCCCCGACGTTGACGGCAGCGCCGGTAGTGTCGCCAGCGTTTCCGGCAGCGTACCGGTGCCGGGTTTCAGGGTTGGCTGAATGCGTAATACCGGCAAGGGCTGATCAAACGGCGGCACGCTCATCCCCATCTGCGTAACCGGCAGCGTCACCACATCGAACGCCTTACCGTCACGTGCATCCACCAGCACCTCAAAGCGTTCACCCATCAGCACGTTCAATGCGCTCACTGCCACCGGCTCCGCCAGCAGGCCGCCATCGCTGCCAATCACATACAGCGGTCGCCCGTCGCTGGCCGCCAGCGTCAGCGAACGCGCGTTACAGCCGTTCAGGACCCGCAGTCGCAGCCACCCGCGTGGCGCAGCGTGTTGCGGATAGCGCGCGCCGTTGGTCAGCATCAGATCGCCAAACCAGCCGACCGCCGCCGACATAACATCCAGCTGATAGTCAATTTGCCCTTTCGTATCCAGACGCTTGTCTTGCAGGATCAGCGGGATATCATCCACGCCCCACTGCGATGGCAGCGGCAATGCCCGGCTGGCGGCATCCTGAATCAGAATCAGGCCGCCCAGCCCCATCGCCACCTGACGGCCGGTCACACCGTGGGTATGCGGATGAAACCACGCTGTCGCCGCCGGCTGCTCTACCCGGAACGCGGCGGTCCAGGTTTTGCCCGGCGCGATCTCCGCCTGCGGACCGCCATCCGCATTACCCGGAATTTCCATCCCATGCCAGTGCAGCGTGGTGGTTTCAGGCAGGGTGTTGGTGACGTTGAGGGTCACCGCTTGCCCCTGTTCCAGTTGCAGCGCCGGCCCCAGAAATCCGCCGTTGACGCCCCAGGTGGCGGTTTCCAGCCCTGTCAGCCAGCGCATGCTGCCGGTCTGCAACTTCAGGGCGATATTGCCGCCCGCATCCGGCGCCAGCAGCGGCGGCACCGGCAAGGTCGGGCGCTCCTCGGCCCAGACGGAACGGCTCCACCAGGGCAAAGCGCTAGCCGCCCCCAGCATGGCGCTCAATTTGATAAACTCGCGGCGACGCATACGTCTCTCCTCCATGCGGATATCATTCAGGAAAATGATTGGTAGTCGCTGGCAGACTGCACCTTCCAGTAACAGGAAGGTCAAGCGTTTTTATTCCATTCCACTACGTATTTCCGTACTGTGAATATAAGGCTCGACAGAATCCAAGCCCGTCTCAGGAACAACAAAAAGACATTTTTATTAAACAGTAGATATATTTTTATTTTTCATCATTCAGCCGCTATAACCGCTGAATGCTTTACTCGGACCACTCTGATTTTACTCCAGCGCATTTCAGCTCCCGCACCTCGCTTTGCAATAATAACGCCGAAGACAATGTCATTATCGGTAATACACCGTATAGCGAGATGAAAAATGAATTATCCCTTTGTTTCCGCTTTGCTATCAGAAATAGCACCCACATTAGGCATCCAAATCGAATTTGAGCCGGAATTCAGTTTTGTCGGTGAAATAATATTCCCTGACGGAAAGAAACATTTATTCAAAAACACCAATCTCAACCTTAATCCTTCCGCATCCTCCGCTATCGCTCAGGACAAGTCCTACACGAAATATTTCTTGCGCAAAAATGGGTTTAACGTGCCGCTGGGAAAAACCTTCTTTTCGGAAACGCTGAATAACCGACTGGCGCCGGAAAGCAGAAGAGGCATTGCTGCCGCCGGACGGTTTGCCGGCTCGCTCGGGTTGCCGGTATTTGTAAAACCCAACAATCTGAGTCAGGGAGCCTGGGTCACCAAAGTTTATGATATGCCGTCGATGGCGGCGATCTGCAACCATATTTTTTCCCGCACGGATGTGTTATTGGTGGAACAAGTGTGTCAGGGGCGGGACTACCGGGTGGTGGTGCTGGGTGGAACCGTGATCTCGGCATACGAGCGATTTCCGCTGGCCGTTTATGGCGATGGCATGCGGACAATCCAGCAACTGCTGGTCGCGGCGCAACAGAGTCTGACTCATCGCGGGCGCCCCGGCAGCCAGATTAACCCGCACGACCCGCGTATCGATATCAAGCTGGCCGATATGGGCCTGAGCCGCAAGACCATTCTGCCTGCGGGGCAGAAAACCTTTCTTCTTGATAACGCCAATCTCTCCACTGGCGGAACCTCGGTGGATTTTACCGATACCATCCATCAAAGCTTCGCCGAGTTGGCAATAACGGCCACGGCGTCATTGGGGCTGCGTATCGCCGGCGTGGATATTATCTGTCGTGATTTATGTACGGATGCCGCTACACAGCCCTGGAATATTATCGAAATCAATTCTGCGCCGGGATTAAACAATTACGCAGCGCTAGGACCGGAGCAACGAGAGCGCGTGAAAGCCCTTTACCGGCAAATCCTGCTGCTGATTCAACAGGAAAGCACCATCACACAGCATTAATTGAGCGGATAAAAACGCCGCAACACGGCAACCGGAAAAAGCCCGTCATCCATGACGCGGCCCGATTGAAAAGGTGTTCAGTTTACAGGGTGTTCTGCTTAAATGGCGCTTCGCAATTATTCGGAGCACGTCAGACCTGAATAATTGCAGAGCGTGCCTAATATTCCTTTCGTCCCAGCCAGCACTCTTTCAAAATACTGCCGCGTACGCCCATATCCAGCAACGGACGTGGCGGGATATAACTGGGCCGACCCAACGCCTGCATATCAGCGATCAGCGGGTTATCGACACCGGTCGCCAGATCCGCCAGCGTGCTGCCTGCGACGGTCTGCTTAGAGATACCGGCGCCGTTGCACCCCACGGCGGCATACAAATTATCGCTATATTTTCCCCAGCCCGGCGCCCCGTTACGGGTGACGCTGATCATGCCGGACCAGGTATGGGCAACCGATACCTCGGCCAGTTGCGGGAAGCGGGACAGAAAAATCGCCTGATGCTGCCGCGTAATCTCCGCAGTGTGGCGCGCCGTGACAGTGTAACTCGGAACATAAGCCACATGCTGGCGAATCAGGAAACGACGATCGCGGGTGTAACGCAGCGTAGCGCCCGCGATGGCATTAGCCGGCGTCATACCCCACTCGCCAATCTGGCCGATCCGCTGTTGCTGTTCCGCCGTCAGCGGTTCAGTGAGCGTGGCAAACGTCGATAACCCCACCACCTGACGGGAGAACATCGGCAGTTGCCGGGCGCAGCCGTTGGTCGCCACCATCAGATGCCGGGCTCGCACCTCGCCGTAAGGCGTGCGCACCCGCACCGTTTTGCCGGGTTGGATCTCCAGCGCCGGCGAGCGCTCATACAGCGTCACGTTGTCGGGCAGGCTATCCGCCAGCCCACGCACCAGCGCCGCCGGGTTGAGCAACACGCAATTCGGCGTATGGATCGCCGCATGGTAATAGGACGTACCCAGCTTGCGAGCCAGCGCATCGCCCTGCACTAACTGGTACGGCTCCGACAGCGCCTGCAATTCGTGGGCGTACTGCTCCAGCAATCCATTCAGTTCAGGTCGAACAATGCAATGATACTTGCCGTGGCGGTTCCAGTCGCAATCAATGCCATAACGGGCGATCAGCGTTTCCAGTTGCGCCAGCCCGGCGTGCAGCAGGCGACGATAGTTGGCGGCTTTTTCCAGCTCCGCGGTGGAGCTGCCGATATTGTGCGGCAGGTCGATGGCGAAGCCGGAATTCCGCGCGGACGCGCTGTCGTCAATGTCGACGGCATCCAGCACCACCACCTGCTCATGCGGGCGGTTCTCCGCTATCCGGCGGGCAAACGCCAGCCCGGCGTAACCCGCGCCAATCACCAGCCAGTCGGCGGTGATCGAGCGGCGCAACGCCGGTCGGCTTTCTCGCGGCGACAACATCGCCGACCAGCCATTGGTGTTGGCATCCAGTGGTAATGCATTGATGTTCAAATTATTCTCCTATTTAAAACCGTTCTCTGTACAGCATACCGCCCACAGCCAATTGCGGCGTGCAATTGGCTCTTTCACCGGCACATTTCATCATCGTTATTGATGAGTCGCAGTAACACATTACAGCGGCATTCACATTATGTTTAACGTTAGTGCTTGATTTTATATGTCAATGAATCAATCATTAATCCGCTTTTTTTAAAAGGATATTTAAATATGAACAAGACAGTAAAAAAACTAATCATTGCTTCCTCATTGGCAGCCACTTCACTGTTAATGTCTCATTCTGCACTGGCCGATTGGCAATCGTATAAGACCGTTACGTTGGACGGGTATGGAAACCTTATTCCGGGCGGCTCCGCCTATGTCGAAAAAGATGTTCAGGCCGGCGTCTATCGATTCAGAATTGATCCAACCTCAGCAGGTGTTGACTATGCCAGCGGACAGGCCGGCAACACGCAATCCAAATCCGCTGCGCTGCGGGTCTACAACCGGACCAGCACAGCCGATCATACGGCTTCCGTCAATTACTATGGGTTAAATAATGATGGTATCCAGGCCGCGGGAATTATCCATGCATTTCCGCAGGGTGGCGGCTTCGATTTATTTCTTGAAGACTGGCAAAGATCGGATGACTCCGGATCGGTAAAAGTCATTATTGAAAAATGGCAGCAATAATTTTTCCGCCGCGGGCCGATATCTATCGGCCCGATCTATTTTCCGACAGCGTATCTCCCGACATTGACCAATTATTCTTTATCACGCCAGATGCCCCCTTCTCTTCGCCATCCACCGCCAGGATTTAGTTCGCTGCCGCAACCGTAGCTGCATTTATTCGCCGATCCACCCGCCGAAATCACGCTTAACATAGCGATTTCCCAGACTGGGCCGGTAACAACGACGATATTGCGGATGCTGCCGTGCGGTACAAAAGAAAAAGCCTGCTGTAGCAGGCTTTTTCCATTTTCAAACCAACGCAACTACGACGCCAGCGGCGCAGCATCGCCACCAAACCCGCGCAGCCCGACCACGTGCACATGTTCGTGGTTCTGGAACACTTTTCGCACCAGTTTGTAAGTGGTGCCTTTTTCCGGGCTGATGTTCTCCGGCGCCGCGATAATCAGCTGCATTTCCAGCCGTTCGCACAGTTCGAACAAGGTGGCGATGGACTTGGCGTCCAAACGCGCCGCTTCGTCGAGGAACAGCAGACGGCACGGCGAAATATCCTTGCCGCGCAGGCGACGGGACTCTTCTTCCCAGCTCTGCACCACCATCACCAGAATCGACATCCCGGTACCGATAGCTTCACCGGTGGACAGCGCCCCGCTCTCGGCCCGCAGCCAGCCGTCGGCGCCGCGGTTGACTTCCACTTCCATCTCCAGATAGTTGCGGTAATCCAGCAGTTCTTCGCCGATGGTCTGCGGCGTGCGCTGCCCCATATCGATTTCCGGGTTCAGGCGCTGATACAGCTTCGCCAACGCTTCGGAGAAGGTCAGGCGGGTGCTGTTGAACAGGTCCTGATGCAGTTCCTGCTGCTCGGACAGCACATTAAGCAGCGTGGTGTGAGTTTCGCGTACGTTGACATTCAGCCGCACGCTCTTCACCTGACCGAACGCTACCGCCTGTAGCCCCTGATTAAGCATACGGATACGGTTCTGCTCGCGCTGAATAGTCTTGCGGATAATGTTCGCCACGCTGCGTGAACTGATCGCCAGCGTCTTCTCGCGGGCAGTCAGTTCTTCGGTCAGCCGGTTCAGCTCAATCTCCATCTGTTCGATGGCTTCCACCGGGTCATCGGTACGGATGATATCCTGACGGATACGCTCGCGCAGATGCTGGTACACCGCAATGTAGAACTGCACTTTGCGTTCCGGCCGTTTCGGATCTTCCGACATACGCAGCACATCGCGCAGATGCTCGTTGTCCGCCACCGCCTGACGCAACGCCCCCAGCGCCTTATCCGACATAGAACGCAGTTCGTCGCCGCTCATGTACGCCAATTCACGGCGATGCAGACGGCGCTCGACGCCATTGTCTTTCACCAGCCGCATCACCGCGCACCAGCCCGCCTTGGCGGTCACCACCTGCTCGCGCATGACGTGGTAATCGCGCTCCAGCTTGCGCAGTTTCTTCTGCAGGCCGTCCATTTCCGCTTCACAGAAGGTGATCTGTTTCTCCAGTTGATTACGGCGGGAACGGTTGGCGCTCAGGGCGGCGTGCAGTTCATCGCGACGCGTACGAGCGCGTGCTTCGGCGTCCGCATCGGCGCGCACGCCGATGTCCGACAGTTCCTGCGTCAGTTCCTTCAGCATGTCGCGTTTGGCGTCGGAAGAGCTCTTCAGCGACGCCTGCAACTGGCTGTACTGCGTCAGTTGCGCCTGCTGCTGGCGCAGTTGTTCGCGGGCGCGGGTACGTTCCTGCTCCGCCTGCTCCAGCCGCTGACGCAGTTTATCGTTGAGATCGGCGTTGGCGTTGAGCATGCCCGCCGAATCGGTGTAACTGAAATGGGCGCGACGTTGTACCACCTCAGTCAGGGCGAACGCCTGCTGTTTGGCGGCACGCTGCGCCGCCTGCGCCTGCGCGTAATCTTCGCGCATCTGTTCATGTTGCTGCGGGTCGTTCTGCAACACCGCCGCCAGCGGCTCCAGTTTCACCAACGAAGCACCATGCTGCTGCATAAAGCGCGCGGCGTCTTCGGCTTCGTCCAACTCTTCACGCAGTTCTTCCACCCGATCGGCCAGCGCATCATCACACAGCAGGCTGATGCGCGGGATCAGGCGGTTTAACATACCGACCTGCTCTTTCGCTTGTTCATACTGCTGACGCTGCTGCTGGTTTTCGCTATCGAAATTGCTGATGGCGCGCTCCAGCTCGCCGCGTCGGGTGCTGATCTGGCGAATTTCCGCTTCCGGATCCGATTCGAATACCACCGCCAGGTGGCTGCCGATAAAGCGGCTGAACGCCTGATGCAGACGCTGAATCTTCTGCACGTCAAACGACAGCGTGGCGTACTGCTCGGCCAGTTGCTCGCGCTCTTCACGCAAGCTCTCCAGCCGCTGCTCGCGGGCGGCGCGGCCGAAAAGCGGCACTTCCGGGAAGCGCGAGTAGCGCCACTGGCGCTCGGCGATTTTCACCACCACCGCTTTTTCCAGCTCTTCCACCTCGAACACGCTGTCGTCGAACGACTGCGGATCCCCCTCGATCAGGTAGAGATCTTCCGGGCAATCGTCCAGACCGGCCAGTTGCTCGCGCACCAGCGACAGATCCGCCACCACGATGGCGTGGCGCGACGGACCGTATAACGCGGAGAAATACGGCGCGTCATCCAACGTGACGTCGTCATAGATTTCGGATAGCAGCACCCCGCCAAACCGTTCCGCCAGCGCGTTAAGGCGCGGATCTTCGGAACCGCCTGGCTGGCTCAGGCGCTCAATCTGCGCATCCACCTGCTGCTTGCGTACCGCGACGCGGTCGCGTTCCACCGTGGTTTCACGTTCGCGCTCCAGCAGTTGCTGCATGAATTCGGTGACCTGCTGACTGTCGGCAAAGTTTTCGCCGCTCTGTTCGCCAAGCTGGGTCAGGGCTTCCTGCGCCGCCAGCCATACCGGCGCGCGGGCGGTCAGTTGCGCGATACGCTGCTGGATCTGCTCCAGTTCCTGACGCAGCGCCAGACGATGCTCGCCGGCTTCCGACACGCGGACAGACAGGTCTTCGATACGGGCTTCCAGCTCCTGCTGCAGGCTGTCGAGATCTTCCGGCTGGTAATCCTGACCGCTGCGCTTGACGAACTCCTGCAACAGACGCTCGGCGTCCTGCTGCTCGCGCCGGCGTTGTTCCAGTTCCGACAACCGCATACGCAGCGGCTGCACCTGCTCGGCCAGATAGCGCTGAGAAGAGCTGTCGCGCAGCACATCGCGGGCCACGTCCCAGGCTTCGCTGCGGCTGATGGCGCCGGCGATGCGGCACACCAGTTGGTACGCGTGTTCGAACTGGCTGTTGGCGGCGTCCGCCACGCTCAGTTTCTGCTCCAGCATCAACAGCAGTTCGGTGGCTTCCTGCTCTTTAGCCTGGAAACTGTCGAGCCATTCATCGGCATTGTCCGGCGTCAGTTCCGGCACTTGACACAATCTGCGGGCGCGCTCCAGCGCCTGCTGCGCCTGATTGTACTGAATGGCGCGCGTCTGCTGCACATCCAGCGCCTGCTGGTAGTCGGCCAGTTGGCTTTTCAGTTCGTCCACTTCCTGCTCGGCGGCGTCGGCGCGGGCTTCGCTCTCTTCCAACTGATCGCGCGCCTCTTCCACCACCTCGTTTTGCTCTTCCAGCCGGTAGCTCAGTTCTTCCAGATCGGCGTTGTAACGTTCGATCTTCTCCTGCTGACGCATCGCGGTCTGCACCAGATTGAGGTGATCGCTGGCGGCCTGATAATCGGTTTCCAGATCGCTTTCAGCGCCGCTCTGCTCTTGCAGTTCCCGCGCCATTTCCACATGACGGGTCTGCTCGGTGATCAACTGCTTGCGGCTGGCGAACAATTCGCGACGCAGCGCCAGCGAGCCGTCCAGATGGATGCGCCGTTCATTGGCGTGGCGCATGTAATCCGCCGCCACGTAAGAGGTGGCTTCGGAAATCAGGTGCTTGAACAGGTCACGGTCCGACTGGGTGACGCGAATCGCCTCCAGCGTCATGCGGTTTTCGCGCAGCGCGGCTTCCATGTCCTGGAAAGCTTTACGCACCCCGCTGTTTTCCGGCAGCAGGTAGTCGCGCAGCGACCGGGTGATGGCGCTGGAAATCCCGCCGTACAGCGAGGCTTCGATCAGGCGATAGAACTTGCTGCGGTCCGATGCCGAACGCAGGCGCCGCGGCACGACGCCGAGATCGAACATCAGCGAATGGTAATCGGTGATGGAGTTGAACTGCTTGAACTGGACGCTTTCGTACTCGTCGAGCCGGTCTTTCACTTCCTGCAGCGACAACACCCGCGCCTGACGATCGCCCACCGTCTGGGTGAGGATCTGCGTCGGCGAGACGGCGACCGGCAGCCCCTGAATGGTGAAGGGTTTGATGTCGACCTTGCGGTCGCGCCCGGCGACCTGCTGCAGCCGGACCCCGACCAGCACGCGCTGATGGCGCGAATTGACCACATCCAGCACCGAGTAACACACGCCGGCGCGCAGCTTGCCGTGCAGCCCCTTGTCGCGGGAGCCGCTGGTGGCGCCCGCTTCCGTGGTATTACGGAAGTGCAGCAGCGTCAGGTCCGGGATCAGCGCGGTGATAAACGCCGCCATGGTAGTGGATTTCCCGGCGCCGTTGCCCCCGGACAGGGTGGTCACCAGTTCGTCCAGATCAAAGGTGCGGGCAAAGAAACCGTTCCAGTTAACCAGCGTCAGTGAGCGAAATTTACCGCGTTCAATCATTCCTGTTCATCCTCAGCACGTTGGTCATCACTGGAAGCGTTATCGCCGGCGCCGTCGCCATCATCGCTATCGTCCAGCGACAGGCTGCCATCAACCGGCATGGCTTCGCCGTCGCGAATCATCCGCAGTTGTGCTTCGCGCGGATCGTCGCCGCTGCGCACATCGGCGCCGAAGCGGAACACCGCCTCGGTAATGCGGAATTTGCTGCTGTCGGTCCCCATGAAATAAATCATGCCGAGACGGCGTAGACGGTTGAGCGAGGTGCGGACTTTCTCCTGCAGTTTCTGCCGGTCGAGGTCCGACCCAGTGGAACGCTGGTTCACCAGCTTCAGCAGTTTGTTTTCGTCCGCCAGGCTCAGCAGTTCCTCGTACAGTTCCTGCTGGCTGAAAATCCCCTCGTGCGCCAGACGTTCCGGGCTGAGGTAGAGGTAGCAAAGGATCTTGCCCACCATCATGTCCAGCTCGGACAGCACCGAGCGCGGGATCAGCGTGGTGGAGCGCGGCCGCAGGTAGAAAAAGCCTTCCGGCGCGCGAATCAGCTCCACGTTGTAACGGCCGTAGAATTGTTCCAGCTCATCCTGAAAATCCATCAGGAAAACGTGATTCTCCAGCTCCTCCACGCCAATGTGGCGCCCGGCGCGCAACTGGCTGTCCAGCGCCGGAAACAATGTGTTGGAGAGCGCGGTCATCAGCCGCGCACAAACGTGTTGATCAATATTTATCGATGACATGGGCCTGCACCTTGGCTCCGTAATCATTGATTGCCTGCCACAGCGCAGGCAATCCAGTGAAATCAGCTTCGGCCACGCCCAGGCGAACCGCCTGGTCGACCACGATTCGGGCAACGTCGAAATGCTGCGAGCGCGGATACTGCGTCAGGTACTCCCGCACTACGTCGCCCAGATTAAGCGGTATTTGTTGCTGTTTGTATTTTTGCAGCGCCTGCTCGATCATCGCGGCGATCTGCTCACGGATTTCGCTAAAGGCTTCATACTCCAAATCCGGCGGCAATTCGCCGGTGACTTCCTCGGAACGCAGCGCCAGCTCTTCATCGCGCATATCCAGCAGACGATCGGCATTGGCGTAGGTCAGCGCCCACGGCGCCTCGAAATAGCTCTGTACCGACTGGCGCAAACGCTGGGAAAACACGCGATTTTTATCCATATCGATGGCGGTACGGATGAATTTATGTACGTGACGGTCATAGCCGATCCACAGGTCGATGCTCTGCTGACCCCAGCTAATGATGCGATCGAGTTTGCCCTGCAGGTCGAAGACCAGATTGTCGACAAACGACAGCGCCGCCTGACCGAGCGTGGCGTCCTGAATACGCAGCAGGCTGGTCTGTAGCTTGTCGCCCGCCGCTTCCAGCGTGTCCTGCAATTCCCGCAGGGTATCGGAAGTCTCGGTCAACAGCTTTTCACAGCTGGAAATCGCAGCGCGCCAGTCCTGATTGAGCAGCCCGGCGATATTCTCTTTCACCCCTTGTTGCTGCTCATCCATCACCCGCTGCGACAGGTCGATGCTGTCGAAAATCTCCGCCACCGAATACTTGAGCGGCGCGAAAACATTGCGATGCCAATGGAACTCGTCGCCGCCCTCTTCCGCCGCTTCCGCCGCTCGTCCCAGCTCCTGTGCCACGATCGACAACTGCATCGACAGGCGCAGTGCGGAAAACTCGCGCTGACGAATGTAATAGTCGGTGATGCCGATACCCAGCGGCGTCAGGCGATAAATAGCGTTGCCGTCCGCCAGTTCGCTGGTAAAACGGTTGATCAACCGCTGACGCACCAGATCGTTGATCGCATTATTGGCGCGCACCGGAATGGTTTCATTGGTCTGCTCAAAACCCTTGCTGACGTGACGGAAGGCGTCCACCAGTTCCCCTTCGCTCATTTCGCCGTCCATGCGCTCGCCGTTCAGGGTGGCGATAGCCAGCAAAAACGCCAGACGCTCGGTGGGCAGCGTAATGGCGAAGTCATTTTTTCTCGCCCAGGCAACCAGTTCGGGTACGGTCTGGGAAAAATCACTCATAATGCATCCTTCATAGGGGGCTTGTGCGCCATGACATGCTTGTGTGCCATAACATGCTTGTGTGCCATAACATGGATGTAGCGCCCCAGGCTGACAAAGGGTTCCTGCCGGCAGTAACGCTGTTCCAGCGCCAGCAGCAGATCAAAATCGTCAATCTGTTGTTGCTTGTTCTGTAGGTAGTCATGAAACACCCGTATGCCGGTCTTACCGTTCAGCTGTAGCCCCAGTTCGGCGAGCCACTGATAGACCTGCGGCGGGTCAAGCGGGTGATCCGGCGACAGCGAACGGCGTTTGCGCTTGGGCATGCCGGCGTCCACATAGCCGAAATTGCCCAGCACCATGTTACGCATCACCAACGCCTGATGGTTGTAAAACATCAGCGACAGCGCGCCGCCCGGCGCCAGACAGTCGGTCAACGCACGCAGCGCCTGCTGCGGCTCCGCCACCCACTCCAGCACGGCGTGAAACAGCACCAGATCCACCGGCTGTGACAAATGCGCGCCGACATCCTGCGCGGCGCACCGCACGAAGCGCATATTATCAGCCACCCCCGCTTCCTGCGCCGCCTCACGGGCGCGCGCAATCATCTCATCGGACAGGTCGCACAACAACACCTGATGCCCCAACGCGGCCAGACGACGGGACATCGGCCCTTCGCCGCCGCCTGCATCCAGAATACGCAGCGGTTGCGACGGCAGGCGCGTCAACAAGATTTCCAGATCCTGCCACAATACCGCCTGACGCAGCCGCCCTTTGGTGGTGCCATAAATGTTTCGGGCAAATTTGTCAGCGATATCGTTAAAATTACGATCCTGCATTCCACGGTTCCGCATGATGGGTGACTGCACTACCTAAACAACTGGTTTTTCTCTGAACCTGACATTCTGTCACAGGCTGGCCTAGAATAAATGGTCTGAACGCCTATTTTCGCCCGTATGGCGTTTTTTCATTCAAAAGGGACGCTATTTTATGCTGTTTGCCGTCAAAAAATACATCGGTAGTCTGTTGCTTCCGCTACCGCTGCTGATGCTGGTGATGGGGCTTGCCCTCGCCCTGCTGTGGTTTTCCCGTTGGCAGAAAACCGCCCGGATCCTGCTGACCGGCGGCTGGCTGGCGTTGCTGTTGCTGAGTCTGCAGCCGGTGGCCGATCGGCTGCTGTTGCCGCTGGAGTCCCGCTATCCGACCTGGACGCCGGATTTCCCCATGGCGAATTACATCGTGGTGCTGGGCGGCGGTTACACCTTCAACCCGGACTGGCCCCCCAGCGCCAACCTGATCAACAACAGTCTGGCGCGCGTCACCGAAGGCATCAGGCTATGGCGCGCCAACCCTGGCTCCAAGCTGATCTTCACCGGCGCAGCCGCGCAGGGCAATCCGGTTACCAGCGCCAGCACCTCCGCCCGCGTCGCCGAAAGCCTGGGCGTCCCAGCACAGGATATCCTGTTGGTGGATCAGGCGCGCGACACCGAAGAAGAGGCGGCCGGAACCGAAGCGCTGGTCGGCAAACAGCCGTTCCTGTTGGTGACGTCCGCCAATCATCTGCCTCGCGCCATCTACTTTTTCCAGGCGCGCGGGCTGCACCCGATCCCGGCGCCGGCCAACCAGTTAGCCATCACTTCGCCGCTTAATCCATGGGAACGGGTATTTCCGTCCGCACTTTATCTGTCGCACAGCGAGCGCGCCTGGTATGAAGGATTGGGTCTGATCTGGCAACAAATGAAAGGCGTTACTCCGCCGCCGGAATCCTGATACCTGTACGCGGGTGATCAAGGATCGCCCGCGTCGCCGATTATTCCAGCCAGGGCAGTAATTCGCGGGTCGCGGTATCGAACAACGGGCGGTCCAACTGGCCGGTGTGGATGTAGCGGGAAACCGCGGCCCACAGGATGTACAGCCAGCGGCGGCAGACGAAGGATTCGGCCAGCGGCGCCTGCTTCAGGTAGTGGTAAAACAGTTGTTCCGGCATGCCCGACTCTTCACATAAACGGAACAGGTCGTACTCACGCGGCGCCCACAGCATCATGCCGGGATTGATCATCGCCAGCAGTTGATCGCTGCGCGGATCTTTCAGCATGCTGCGCAGGGTCAGGTTGCCGTGCACCAGCACGCAATTGTCATCGAAATCCGCAAACAGCGCGGGCAGGCTCTGCCGGGATCGGTACAGTACGGCGCGATCCTGCTGCGTCAGCTGCGCGGCGTTGACGTTCATCAGCGTAGCCCACAGCACTTCCAGCCGCTGGCGATACCAGTTCGGCCAGCTGTTGTCCTGCGTGCTGTCCACCGTGCCGACGCAGCCGTGGCTATCGATACGATGCCACGCCAGCATGCTTTCGACGATCTGGTCCATCAGCAGCGTCCAACGCTGAGGCGAACGGGACGGCGCTTCCACCGACACGCCGCGCAAACGCTCGATAAGCAGCAGCTCTTTGTAAGGGGACTGATGGGTCATCACCATCCCGTAGACCGTCGGCAGCCTGACTTCGCCTTCCCGGGCCAGCATGGTCAGCTTGTAGGCTTCCTGTCCGGCAATCCCCTGACAGATATAACTTTTCGCCAGCAACGGCATGGCATTGCCCGCGCGGTCATACAAAGCATACAGATGCGCATAGGGTTGTTCACTGATGCGTTCAAGACGGCTGAGCGACTCGCCCAGCACCGTACTCAACTCGGCTTTTAACAGTTCCATAGGCGATAAGATCTCGCTGTTACAGGCACGCTCTTGCACTTATCATGCGAGCAGCACACAACAATTTCCCCAATACAGATCAAAGAAAACAGGATATGTAGCGACGCATGTCGGTTAACGAAAGGCGGAATTAAGCATAGACAGCGCGCCCACGCTGCAATTGCCGTCGTCATCGGCAAAAAAATGCCCGCCGAAGCGGGCATCTGTTACGTCATCGAGCGGCTTCTCCGATGAACACCGCGGATAGCAGCATTTTCGCCGCTTATTTCAGCTCAAACGCGCCCAGATCCGGTGCAGCGCCTTTATAGGCGATCTTGACATCGCCGCCTTTGTCGATCATCCAGCTGTCTGACGCCAGACGCAGGTGCTTCAGCACCGGCAGACTACCGTCAGCCTGACGCGCCGCATCCCAGCCGGTGGTGGACACGCTCTGGAATTCAGAATCGGAAATCACGTTGCTGAAGTTCCAGGAGTTGTAACGCATGTTGGCGCCATCGGTATAAGCCAGCGATTGCGAACGTGCGGCATAAGAGATGTTGTTACGCAGCGTGCCCAACGCGATGGCGTTACCGCTCGCATCGATGCCCCGCATGCTGTAATTGACGGTATTTTTGAACGACGTATTGTTGAAGAAATCATTCGCCACCGGGTGATGGTTAGCATAGAAACCCGCGGCTTTATTCAGGAACGCCACCGAGTTCCGCACGATGTGTTTCGGCGCATTGCTCACGTACTGCGCGCCGTAACCCCCGGCTTTGAAACCGTTGCCGTTACCAGCGGGCAGCGACGTGGTAGTACCCGGCAGGTAGCCGTGCGACCAGGCCCAGGAGTTCTCAATCGTTACCGATGAGTAGGCGTTGATCAGGTCAAAGCCGTCATCCGAGTTGGCCCAGGCGCGGCAGCCGCTGAAAATGTTGCCCGGCATATTGGCGGCAATGTGCGCGCCGAAACCATCGCCACTCTGGCCGGCGCCATTGGAGGTCAGCGGGTCATAGTTGTGATGAGAATCGGTGTTGAGTACGGTATTGTTGGCTCCATTCTTTAAAAACAGCCCGGTCCCCATGATGTGGTGAATATTGAGTTGTTCGAAACGGTTGTTGCTGCCGTTAATCCACACCCCCCAGGATTCGTGGTTCTTGTTGTTATTTTGCGGCACCCCTTTGATTTCCAACCCTTTGAGGGTAACCCAGCTGGCTACTACGTTAAATCCTTTAACGCGGCAATCATCTTTCATCTGGCTGAAATCAAACACCGGCGTTTCGCCGGTATAAGCCACATATTCGATACGGCTACCCGAAGTACCACTCTTATTCAGGGTAATGGCGTTCACGATATCCGTCTGGCTGGCGCAGCTGTTAATTCCGGCGGTGAAGGTGTAGGTTCCGCCGCGGACCCACAGGCGGTCGCCGGGAGAGAGGGTCTGCTGCGCGCGGGCAAAAGACTTCCAGGGTGCGCTTTTGCTGCCGCTGGCTGAATCACTGCCATTCGGCGCCAGATAATATTCGGCGGCCAGACTTTGTGCTGCCGTCCCGGCTAATACGCATCCAATTATTGCGGGTAAAAATTTTTTATTCACTTTCATTGTGTCACTCCATCCTTAAGTAAAACAAAACCCAGAGCATTTACCGCCATCGGATAAATGCCGACCAATAATAAGTCATGATTAACAATTGTGCACCTGCGGCACAGGTTTTTATTATTCCTGCTAATAAATTTATTAATTAAGCTATACCATTTGTGGCATAACAATAGCGGCGAGTGATTAGCGTATTTCCCGGCTTTAGTGATAGCCGATAATCTGCGGGATAAAAAAAAGCGTATACGCCAACAACGCATACGCTTATCGAAAAGATTCGCGGAGAGCCGGAATCAGGCTGCCGACATCACCGCTCTGACACGCGCCAGATCTTCAGGCGTGTCCACCCCGACGCTCGGCACTTCTTTGGCGACGGCCACATGGATTTTCTCGCCGTACCAGAGCACGCGCAGTTGCTCCAGCATTTCGATTTTCTCCAACTGGCTGGGCGCCCAGCCGACA
Source organism: Dickeya fangzhongdai (assembly GCF_002812485.1). Classification (NCBI taxonomy): domain Bacteria; kingdom Pseudomonadati; phylum Pseudomonadota; class Gammaproteobacteria; order Enterobacterales; family Pectobacteriaceae; genus Dickeya; species Dickeya fangzhongdai. The sequence goes on along the minus strand of NZ_CP025003.1, from coordinate 2,270,175 downwards.
TAGCGGCGAATAAATCCGGCACGGTAGGCATAAATACCAATATGGCGCAGGAAATGATCGCCAATAGCATCACGGGATTCGGCAAAACGGTCCCGCTCCCACGGAATGGTGGCGCGCGAGAAGTAAAGCGCATACCCTTCGGCATCCGTCACCACTTTTACCGCGTTCGGATTGAACGCTTCTTCACACGTGGTAATCGGCACCGCCAGCGTAGCCATACCTGCACGACTGCCGGCCAGATTGTCCGCTACCTGGCGGATGATCACCGGTGGAATCAGCGGCTCATCGCCCTGCACGTTGACGATAATTTCATCATCGGCAAAACCGTAACGGTCGATAACCTCGGCCAGTCGTTCGGTGCCGGAGTTATGATCCGGGCTGGTCAGGCAAACTTCACCTCCCGCCAGTTCAATGGCGCGGGCGACATCCGCGTGATCGGTTGCCACCACTACACGGCTGGCGCCAGACTCGCGGGCGCGTTCCATCACGTGTACCACCATCGGCTTGCCATGAATATCCGCCAGCGGCTTGCCCGGCAACCGGGTGGAGGCATAGCGGGCGGGAATAATTGCAGTAAACGTCATTGTGCGATCTCATCCGGCGCCAGCGTACGGGCTTCATTTTCCAGCAGGACAGGAATGCCGTCCCGCACCGGGTAAGCCAGCCCTTCGATTTTGCAAATCAGTTCCTGCTTTTCTTTGTCAAAAATCAGCCGCCCGTTACACACTGGACAAGCCACGATTTCAAGCAAACGATGATCCATGCTTCCTCCATCAAGAAGCGATTATCAAAAATATAGCCGGTCACCCGGTTTCCGTCTGGCGCGACACGCAATGCGTATCAATCAGGCGCGTCAGACGCTGTAACAGTAATGCCGATTCTGGCGCTGACAATACAGCGTCAACCGGCAGATACCACCAGTTGGCGCGAGCAAAGACGCGACATTTCACCGCATCCTTTTCCGTCATGATCAGGGGCTGCCGGTCATTGTCGGTCAGCGCCTGTAATTCTTCCGGTTGCCAGTGCTGATGGTCGACAAACGCCACTTCACGCACCAGCGTACTTCCCAGCGCTTTCAGCGTAGCAAAGAAGCGCGGTGGATGACCGATCCCCGCCATGGCGACCAGCGAAGGCAATGTTGATACCGGGCGGCGTTCTCCGGTCAGCAGATTAACCGCGTCCCCTGCCGTGAGCTGCATGGCGATTTCACCGCTTTTCGCCTCGCCGCCATTCACAATGACAGCGTCAACCGAACTCAGGCGCGAGGCTCGTTCCCGCATCGGCCCGGCTGGCAGCCACCAGCCATTGCCAAAGCGGCGCACGCCATCCACCACCACCAGTTCCATATCCCGCGCCAGCGCGTAATGCTGCAGGCCATCATCGGTCACGATTACGTCCAGCGGCTGATGAGCCAGCAATGCCGCTACCGCGTCACACCGTTTGGGCGCCACGGCGACCGGCGCGCCGGTGCGCTGATAAATCAGCACCGGCTCATCGCCGGCCTGAGCGGAGGTCACCTCATCGGTGACCCGCAGCGGATAGCGCTCCGTCTTACCACCATAACCACGCGATACCACCCCAACGCGATATCCCTGCTGTTGCAACTGCTCTACCAGCCAAATCACCACCGGTGTTTTGCCGTTGCCGCCGGCGGTCAGGTTACCCACCACGACCACCGGCACTGGTGCTCGCCACACCCTGCGCCAGCCGTAACGGTAACTCAGCCGGATAAGATGACTGATCAGGCCATAGAGCAACGACAGCGGCAGCAACAGCCGGTACAGCGGGGAGCGCCCCGACCAGATGCGATCAATCATGCGCCAAACTGCAGTTTATGCAGTTGGGCATACGCCCCGTTTCGGGCCAGCAACTCACCGTGCTGACCGCGTTCGATGATCTGCCCATCTTCCACCACCAGAATTTCGTCCGCCTTCTCAATGGTGGACAACCGGTGGGCGATCACCAATGCGGTACGGTTTTTCTGCAATTCGTCCAGCGCCGCCTGAATGGCGCGCTCCGACTCGGTATCCAGCGCCGAGGTGGCCTCATCCAGCACCAGAATCGGGCAATCGCGCAACAGGGCGCGGGCAATCGCGATACGCTGACGCTGGCCGCCGGACAGCAGCACGCCGTTTTCGCCGATCACCGTATCCAGGCCCTGCTCCAGCTTGCCGATGAAATCCATCGCATGCGCCATTTTGGCGGCGCGCTCAATATCCTCACGGCTATAGCGGTCACCGCAGGCATAAGCGATATTGTTGGCAATCGTATCATTGAACAGGTGGACATTCTGGGACACCAACGCAACCTGGCTACGCAATGACGGCAATGTGTAATCGCGCAGGTCGTGCCCATCCAGCAAAATCTCACCGGACTGAATATCGTAAAACCGGGTGATGAGGTTGGCGATAGTCGATTTACCTGAACCGGAACGCCCTACCAGCGCCACCGTTTTTCCCGGCGGAATATGCAGGCTGATATTTTTCAGCGCCAGCGTTTCTTTGCCCGGATAAGCGAAGTTGACGCCACGGAACTCGATGTCGCCCTTAGCATGTTCCAGTACACGTGTGCCGGTATCTTTTTCCTGCTCCATATCCAGAATGGTGAACAGGGTCTGGCAGGCCGCCATACCGCGCTGGAACTGGGCGTTGACGTTGGTGAGCGACTTAAGCGGGCGCATCAGGGTAAACATGGAAGAGAACACCACCGTGATTGTGCCGGCGGTCAGGGTTGCCATTACCGCCGGGAAACTGGCGGCGTACAGTACAAATGCCAGCGCCAGCGAGGCAATCAGCTGGACTACCGGATCAGAAATGGAGGATGCCGATACCATCTTCATGCCTTGTTGGCGCATGCGATTGCTGACCGCGTCGAAACGCTCCACTTCCACGGTTTGTCCGCCGAAAATCAGCACTTCTTTGTGCCCTTTCAACATTTGCTCGGCGCTGGTCGTCACCTGCCCCATGGTGTTCTGCATGTTTTTGCTGATGCTGCGAAAACGTTTGGACACCACGCGCATACTGTAGGAAACAATCGGCGCGATCAGCACCAGAATCAGCGACAACTGCCAGCTGTACCAGAACATCAGCACGAACAGGCCAATGATGGAGGCCCCTTCCCGCACCACGGTCACCAGCGCGTTTGACGAAGAGGCAGCCACCTGCTCGGAATCATAGGTAATACGTGACAACAACGTACCGGTAGACTGCTGATCGAAGAAGGAAACCGGCATCCCCATGATGTGGCTGAACAGACGACGACGCATGTTCATCACCACTTTGCCCGATACCCAGGCCACACAATAACTGGAAATATAGCTGGAGATACCGCGCATAATCATCAGTCCGATGATAGCCAGCGGCATCCACACCAGCACGCTGCGGTCGGCCTTACCGAATCCGTCATCCAGCAGCGGCTTAAGCAGGGACAGCATCAGCGTATCGCCGGCGGCGTTAACCACCAGCGCCACCGCCGCGACCGCAAGCCCGGCCTTATAAGGGGTGATCATCGGCCATAGGCGACGAAACGTCTGCCACGTGGAGAGATCTTTATCATTAATCATGCAATAAACCTGAGCCTTTGATAAATAGCCGTCTATTATTACTCATTATCCCGGTAAGCGCCAAACCACTGATGGTACCAGCGAGGGGATATTTCACCCCGGTAGCGCAACATTTCGATGCCTTCGTCGAAAAAACGCACACTCAGCTGTCCGTCGCTGGCGGTATCGCGCCAGCGATCTCCCCCCTGACGGTAACGACGCACCACGCCGACAGCCGGTAAACGCCACGGATTGTATCGGGAGTTGGACGACAACGCCTGCCCCGCCCCCACCGCCCGTAAAAATGGCGGCGATGATGACGTGGTACTGCCATGATGCGGCACCTGCAGAATATCCGCCGCCAGCATTTCGCGTTGCGTACGCAGCAGTATGGCTTCATCTTCACGCTCCAGATCGCCCGTCAGCAGAACCCGATAGCGTCCATCGTCCACCCGCACCACGCAGGAGTCGTGATTACCGGCTTCGCGCACCCGCAACGGCGGCCAGATGACGCTGAACGTCAACCCTTGCCAGCGCCATCGTTCGCCTTGTATGCAAGGTCGGTGCCCCGACTCAAGCAACGGGCTGTATACCGGGACATGCGGAAACGCGCGCTGTAATGCCTCCAGTCCGCCGCGGTGATCCAGATGGCTGTGACTGAGAATGATGCCCTCCAGCAGCAATCCCCGCCATTTAAGATAAGGCAGGATTTCACGATCGGCCATGTTGCCGCCGTCCCAGCCGGGACCGGTATCATACAGCCAGGCTTTGCCCTGTCGTTCAATCACCACCGCCAATCCGTGACCGACATCCAGCATGTCAACCCGCCACGACGGCGCGGGCGATTTGGGGCGCAGCAGCATCACCAGTACCAGCGCCAGCAGGCTGAAGGGATAAGTTCGCCACCAGGCGAAACGCCAGACGATCACCGCCAGCCATCCCGCCATACTGTAAGGCACCGCACTTTCGCCCAGCGACAACCAGCCCGGCGGCATAGCCTGCAACGGCAGGAAAACCAGCGCCAGTGAACGATCGGCCAGCCACCACAGGCCTTGCGCCGCCACCGGGATGACCATCATCGGCAACGCCAGCAGAATCAATGGCGTTGTAATAAACGATACCAACGGCACCGCCCACAGATTGGCCGGCAACGAACTCAGGCTGACGCCGTGAAACAGCAACACTTGCAGCGGCATCAGCAACAGTGTGATTCCCGTCTGCAAATGCAATCCGCGTAGCCATACCCAACGTTTGGGCCGTTGCAGATGCGGCGGTAGCGGCGCCCACTGGTACCAGAAAATCAGCGCTGCGACCGCCAGCGCGGAGAGCCAGAAACTGTCCGACAACACGCTCAGTGGGTCACTAACCAGAATCAACGCCACACACCATAGCCATACTTGCCACGATGAAACCGATACGCCGCGTATCCTTAGCCACGTCCAGCATGATAACGCCAGCGCAGCTCTTACCGCCGGCGGGTTTCCTCCGGCCAGCCAGACGTATCCCCAGGCGCAGCACAACCCACACCACAACGGCGCGCGATGTTCTACCCAATGAACCGGCAACAGATATTGCACCGCACGCACCACGCCCCAGCCAGACAATGCCGCCAGCACGATATGTAGCCCCGATATCGCCATCAGGTGCATGATTCCGGTTTGCCGAAGCACGTCGAGGATGTCATCCTCCACCAGTGTCATCTCACCGATCGCCAACGCCAGTATGATCGATCGCCACGGCAATGACCGCGTTTGCCGTTCCGCCTGTTCAACCAGACGCTGGCGCAAACCGCATTCTGGCGTCAGCACCGAGGCAGAGAGTATCCGCCCGGTCAATGGCTGCGCCTTAGCCAGCGCCCAACGCTGACGGTCAAAACCGCCCTCGTTCAACCGGCTGTGCACCGGACGTAACCGCAACCGGACTTCCCACTGCTGCCCGCCGCACCAGTCCGCCATCTGCGGCTGTGCATCCAGCCGCGCATAGAGCGGCGGGAACACCCAACGCCCGTTGATCTCCCACAACCGCACCACGACCTGCCCGGCATCCGCCTGCGCAAATCGGACGCTACTGACGCCAACCCTTGCCGTCACCGGTCGCAGGGTAAACTGATCCACCTGATTCAGTATCGCCCGGCCACTGTAGAGGCTCCAAATCACCCCAAGCACCACCAGGCCGACCGGATAAAAGCGCGTCTTAAGCAGCCACAGCGCAGGCAGCCCCCACATCAGAGAACGTCTATCCGGCAAATCCGGCAATATCAGCAACAGCAACGGGCCCGCTATCAACGTCGCCGCCAGTTGGTTCAATGAAATTCTGATGGTTTGTCCCTTACCATTTATCGCCGAATTTCCGGCGGTCATCCTGCTGGGACGCAGTGTGCCAACCCATGAACGTTAGCGAAAGCAACGCATGACAACCCCGGAATCGGCTACGCAAACAACCGCAACGGTTGCAATCCATTGCAACAACAATGCGAAGCGGCATGAGCGCGACAACAGCCCGCCGACTCTCGCCTTGACAAGCAGAAGTGGCTCATTGAATGGTATGCCTCAGGCCACGTCTGACGGTTTATGGTTAATCGTGGCGTAAGCAGGGATATGCCACGGATTATTAGTGAAAAACGAAAATTGGCGAAAAACGAAAGGAAACATTGGCACATGACGGCTAAAAACAGGATTTTCATCATCAGCGTATTGGCGTTGTCAGCCTGCGCGATGACGCCGCGCAACGAACCGGCCGATACCGCCTTCCAGCATGTGGCGCGCGCCGCCAACGAGTGCACCACTGATTTACTGGCGCAGGTAAGGCACCTCGACGGGAAATACCGGGTAATGACGCGGTATTACATCAAAAACCAGACTATCGACACCACCGGCGGCAAGGTCATCGACACACAAGTGCGGGAGATCCCCGCCATCAACGCAGACGCGCTGGATAAAGGCGAGACAGGCAGCGCATGGCGCGACTGCATGATGCAGAGAAACGCGCTGGCGCCGGAAATCGTGATGAGTCAGTCATAGTCGGGCTGCCTGAATAGTCACACCGCCCCAAAAAGCATCAGGGCCGGAAACCGGCCCTGAACGTCAGTGAAATTATTTCGCCTCCACCGGCGGTTTGATTTCACCCATTTCCTTGATTTTACGGGACAGCTCGCGGCGCTCTTTCGACAGTTCCGCGTTTTTGATGATGTATTCATCCACGCGGTCCTCATAGTCGCTACGCATGTTGGCGATAATGTTCTGGATATCTTCAATCGACATACCCGGTTTGATGTACTCGCTCAGGTTATCCAGCAGCAGCACACGTTTCTGGTTATCGCGGATTTTCTTTTCATTATCCGCAATTTCACGCTGCAGCTTGTTCTTGCGACGGAACATACGCACGAATTCCAGTACATCCTGGAAACATGGCTTAGTGTTACCCTTCTCCATTTTTCTACCCTTACTTAACGATCAAAATTCGTTATGCGGAGACCGCGTTACTCCAGGCTGTATCCCGCAATAATGCGCATCCTCCTCCACCCTGATAACAATCGTTGCTTTGATAACACTGTGTGAGCGATACCAGCGACGCGCATCATTGCGGAACATAGACTAACCATACAGGTTAGCCACTATCGTCGACAAGGTGGTTTTCCCATATCGCCGATGCAATCGTTGTCTTTATGTGCACCCTATCACTCCCGCGTTCTGATTGCACCTGACTCGATTCAACACCGCAGGGCGGCACACATGTCGGCTTCTGTCAAACAGCAGGATGGTTTACCATGACGGCTTTGTGTTGTCCGTCACCGTTTTTACTGAAAGAACGATGATTTGCCCTTAAACTGGCGGGCCGTTCCGCATGGCGCTTGCGCTGGGCAAAACCGACGGTGACAAACACGCTTCGCGGCGGTATGACTGGTTTACCAGCGTTTGCCGTCGCCAGGCTGAACAGAGAGAAACCGTGCAAAATCAACACACCGAACCCACTTTTTTCATTCATGACTATGAGACCTTTGGTAAACATCCGGCCAAAGATCGCCCGGCTCAGTTCGCCGGCATCCGTACCGATTTGAATTTTAACGTGATTGGCGAGCCGGTAGTGATCTACTGCCAGCCAACCGACGATTATCTGCCCGACCCGGAAGCGGTGATGATTACCGGCATCACGCCACAGGTGGCGCAAAGCCGTGGGATACGCGAAGCGGAGTTCGCCCGCCATATCCATGAGGCGTTCAGCGAGCCGGGCACCTGCATCATGGGATACAACAACATTCGGTTTGATGACGAAGTCAGCCGGAATCTGTTTTATCGCAACTTCTACGACCCGTATGCCTACAGTTGGCAAAACGGCAACTCTCGCTGGGATTTACTGGACATGCTGCGGGCGTGCTATGCCTTGCGTCCGGATGGCATTATCTGGCCGGAAAACGACGACGGTTTTCCCAGCTTCAGGCTGGAACACCTGACGCACGCCAATGGCGTCGAACACACTCAGGCGCACGACGCCATGTCGGATGTGTATGCCACCATTGCCATGGCGCGCCTGCTCAAACAGTCGCAGCCGAAACTGTTCGACTATCTCTACGCGTTGCGTAACAAAAACAAGGTCAGCGCGTTAATCGATATTCCGCAAATGAAACCGCTGGTACACGTTTCCGGCATGTTTGGCGCCGCGCGCGGTAATACTAGCTGGATTGTGCCGCTGGCCTGGCATCCGGATAACCGCAATGCAGTCATCGTCTGCGATCTGGCGGGCGATATTCAGCCGTTGCTGGAGCTGAATGCGGATGAACTGCGCACCCGGCTTTATACCCGTCGTGCGCTGCTGGCGGAAGATGAATCGCCGGTGCCGATCAAACTGGTGCATATCAATAAATGCCCGGTTCTGGCGCCGGCCAGCACGTTGCGTCCGGAAGACGCAGAGCGGCTGGGCATTGACCGTCAGCACTGCCTGAACAATCTGCAACTGCTGCGTCAGCATGGCAGCGTACGGGAGAAAGTGGTGGCGCTATTTGCCGATGCCCCGCCGTTTGAAGCGTCGACGGATGTGGACCTGCAACTGTACGATGGCTTTTTCAGCGACGCCGATCGGGCTGCGATGGACATCATTCGTAAAACCGATTCCCAGCACCTTCCGGCCCTGAACCTTCAGTTTGCCGATCGCCGGGTGGAGGAATTGCTGTTCCGCTACCGGGCGCGCAATTTCCCCGGCACGCTTGATGAGCAGGAGCAGCAGCGCTGGCTGGCGCATCGTCGCGAGGTCTTTACCCCGGAGCGGTTACAGTCTTATTCGGATGTGCTGGAGAGTTTGTATCAGCAGTACGCGGATGACGAGAAAAAAACCGCGCTACTAAAAGCACTGGTTGCCTATGCCCAACGGCTGGTCGCCTGAAATGTGGCAACATCACACCGGGACAAGCATCATGCGCTTACTGCCGCGGTTACACCGGATTGCCCGTTGTTGCAGCTCTGGCATCGTCTTTTTTGCTGCTTTGTCGGCCATCATGTTACCGACGGCCAGTGCCGCGCCGTTTATTCAGCCCGCGTCCGCTCAGGTCCAGTTAGTCTCACCGTCCCAGCAGGTTGCAGAAAAGTCTTTTGCTATCACGCCCAGGGAATTGGTCACACGCATTAATGACAACCTGTTCCGCCTGCACTGCACTTTCAGGTTCACGATGGGCAACGATCCGCTTAGTAGCGAAGCCTCTTCCGGCACTTACTCACACATCAAACTCACCAGTGAAGTTTCTCAAGCCACCGGGAGAATCACTGTGCTGAAACTGATAGTGGCTGGCGATGGGACGCAGCAGTCTGGCATCGATAATCTTGCCGCGGTTGTCGCTGCCTATGGCGCATTGCTGGACGAAAAAGATGAAATCACGACCGTATCGCCGACCGTCAAGCAACTTCTGAACGCGAAAACGTCGCCCGCTATGCTGGTGCTAGACCATATCCGTTTTATTCGCGTATGGCAGGGTGGCACCAATTTGTTCGCCGCCGCTCCGCTATAAGCGCAGCATACAGATAAACGACACACATCCGGCGTATAAAGAAACAGGCTCCCGCGGGAGCCTGTCATCGTCAGTCAGCACATTACGCCAGATCTTCGTTGTACTGCGGTACCGGCTGTCTGAAACTGCGCGTCACGAACGTCAGATAGAGCAGACCAATCGCTGCCCATACCAGCCCCAGCGTCATTGAGGTGCTTTCCAGATTCAGCCACAGCGCGCCGACGGTCAACGCGCCCATGACCGGCAGAATCAGGTAGTTCACGGTGTCTTTCAGCGTCTTGTTGCGGCGTTCACGGATATAGAACTGAGAAATCACCGACAGGTTGACGAAGGTGAAAGCCACCAGCGCCCCGAAGTTGATCAACGCCGTCGCGGTAACCAGATCGAACGAGATGGCAGACAGCGCGATAACGCCGACCAGCAGTACGTTCAACGCCGGCGTCCGCCAGCGCGGATGTACATAACCGAAGAAGCGTTCCGGGAATACGCCGTCACGCCCCATCACATACATCAGACGGGACACGCCGGCATGCGCCGCCATACCGGACGCCAGTACGGTGACGCAGGAGAAAATCAGAATGCCGAACTGGAAGGCCTTACCCGCCACGTACAGCATGATTTCAGGCTGAGAGGCATCCGGATGTTGAAAACGTGAAATATCCGGGAAGTACAGTTGCAGGAAGTAGGACACCACCACGAAAATTACGCCGCCGAGCAACGCCGTCAGAAAAATGGCTTTCGGAATCACACGGCCTGCATCTTTGGTCTCTTCAGACAGCGAACTGATGCCGTCAAAACCAAGGAACGAAAAGCACAGGATCGTCGCGCCTGTGATCATCGGCACCACATGGGCGTTATCGGACCAGAACGGACGGCTGCTGGTCAGCGTACCCGCGCCCTCGCCATGCGCCACACCATAAATCACCATACCGGTGATGGCCACCATCACGGCGACCTGCAGCACGACGATCAGGCTATTGAAGTTGGCGACGGTTTTGATGCCGCGCAGGTTGGACAGCGTCATGAAGCCTACCAGCAACACCACAAAAATCCACGACGGAATACTGGGGATCAGGGTTTCAAAATAGATTTTCGCCAGCAGGATGTTGATCATCGGCATGAACAGATAATCCAGCAACGACGACCATCCCACCATGAAGCCGACAGTCGGACTAATCGCTTTCTGGGCATAGGTATAGGCCGACCCGGCGGACGGGAAACGACGAACCAGTTTGCCGTAGCTGAGTGCGGTAAACAGAATGGCAATCAGCGCAAACGCGTATGCGGTGGCGACGTGACCATCGGTCAGACCGGAAACGATACCGAAGGTATCAAACAGCGTCATCGGCTGCATGTAGGCCAGGCCCATCATCACGACAGGAACCAGGGTCAGAGTTTTACGCAGTTGTACGCGCGGCGTGGAAACAGTGGAATCAGTCATGACGCAGACCTCCTTTACCGACAGCGGCCTTATCGGCGCCACTCACCATCCATGATCCCGATATGAATGACGAAGACGCCGTGCGGCGGTGTTTCAGGTATCCAGAACGTCTGGAAGCGAACGGACGAGCGGTGTCGCCGTAGCCGAGGTGAGCAGCCGATACGCCGCCCGATGTCAGGCACGCCAGCATGGCGCCCTTGTCGCTGCGCTTGCAGCACCAGCCGGCGGGCACCGGCTCCAAAACAACTGATTGCCCCATTATGTCTCTCTATTAACTCTACGCAGCCCGTAGCATGCGTTTTACCGATATCTGTCCGGTGCCATCAACAGCGCCGGCCTCTTAATGAAATACAAAAAAATAACCGACGCGATAGGTATGCGTCGGTTTTTCAGGGCGCGTATTTTGCCCCAGTCGGCAATCAGAGACAAGACCTGTGAAGCCAATCGTGTACGACTTGCGCGGTCAATTCTGTCGCCGGCACGAATCAAACGGCTCAGCGAAGCCGTTTGCGTTTTTCGTTTTGATCCAGTTCAAGTTCGGTTATCACCTGCTGTAATCCCCGTTCTTGCGCGGCATTTAGCGTCGAAAACTTGAAGCTCAGACGCTCGATCTGCTTCACCTCGCCTTTACTGTCAACGACTTTGGTGGTGGCATGGTTGACAAAATGCAAGTCCAGACAGAATTGCCCGTAGCTGGCGAGATCCACATCAATGTTTTTCAGGAGCATGCCCGGTTCAAACAATTCAGCCATCGCTTTGTCGTCGGTGTACATAGACAGACCGCCCAGCGACAAATCCTTCAGGCTAAATTCGAAATGGGTGTTATCCGGCAGCTCTCCCCGACAGCTCATGGGCGGCCAGGCAGGTGAATTGATGCGGAAAAAATTACGGCGCTGGATATAGTACAGCACGTCGGGAACCGCCGCGCAGAAGGCGGGAAAACCGTCATGTTCGACCGTTCTGATGATCGTGGAACGAAATTCAACCTTGGCGCCAGCCGTTTCTGCCGCAAACTCCAGTTCACCCGCAAACAACGCCCGACTGTTTTCACGCTCTAGCGCGCCGAGGTCAAACAGAAACTCCTCTTCGTCTGAATCAACCTCAAGGATCTTGCTGATGAACTGACCGTGCGTGTGATACACCATTACTGTGGCGTCTTGCTTTTGCAGTCCGCGTAATGTGGCGCAAATAGCCATTTTATTGCGCCTGGCGTACTGCTCTTTCATATTGTTATCCACTACATCCATCCCCACCGTCAATTGAATGGTTAATGCGTCATTCAGTGTCCCAGAACCCCCAGGATACAGCATGGCACTAGTATCGACATTCATGCCATCAACTTTAGGGTTTTATCTGTTCATTCGCTTATGCACTGTACGCATGGAACATGCCGGCACACAGTAACGCCCCGCAGCGCGAGGCGAAAACTCATGAAAAGAATGGGGGGACTGCTTGCCAATAATAGACGAGGTTCAGACGCGGGGATAGTGAGAAAGCAGCCAGGTTAGCGCCAGCAGATCGGCGCTGCCGCCAGGGCTGATGTTACGTTCGACCAGCGCCTGATTCATCTCCTGCAGACCCCGTCGGGTCACACCGCCGGACAGCAATGCCCGCGCATGCGACTGTACGAACGCCAGCCCTTCCATTCCGCCACGGGAGACTACGTTGGTATCCGGATTGTGGGCCATTAATACCACCAGCGTCTGCAGCAAGGCCGATTCGTCGTCCTGCCCCTGGGCGCGAGCGCGCAGATAAGCGGGCAGCGCATGCTGACGAACGGTAGCAAAACCGCTGGCGGCTTCTCCCCGCGCACCGGTCAAGCCGTGACGCCGGAACAGATGTTCTCCAGCCGTCGCGGTGTGCTGGCTGTTCTCCAGCTCATTACGCACCAAATCGGCGCTCATCCGCGCGGCGCACTGGCACAGGCTGTCCTGCGTCAGTTGTAGCCGACGGCCCGCCAGCCAACCGGCTGCGCTGCACAGTAATCCAAAGGCGAAAATGCCGCCTTTGTGCGTATTCACGCCGCCCGTCGCAGCCAGCATCGCCTGTTCGGCGGCGATGCCGATAGGCCGCGCCTGCGGCAGGAGCTGGGTTATCGGCAACGCGCTATGCGCCATGCCTGCTTCGGTAAAACGTGAAAACCAGGGAGCCAGCGCGGCGATACTGGCCTGAAACAGCGGCACATCCATATCGCGATGAGCGCCGTTGTTATCCCGATCCACCAGACCGGGTTTTGGCGTCAGCATCACCTCAATGGTCAGGGCGTCAGCCACCTGCTGGTGAATCGTAGGTAGTGCCACCAGCGCGCCGGTGGCATCAGGAAATAGCGTTGTCAGTAACGGAGAGGAAACACTCGACTCAGTGTGCGTTAAACCAGGCATGGAGGATACCCTCGATTTTTTCAATCACGTCCGGTAACGCATGGCGGCGCGAACGCGCGCAGGCATGCGCCGATTCATCACAGAGTATACATCGACGACGATCATGCGCCAGTAACGTTCGGCTGATCGACCCTTCCTGCGGACAAAATACGTCAAAATCCCACAGCCGCCCCAACGGGTGCTGATCTTCCAGTGCAATGGCCGCCGCCTTAACGCTCAATGCATCCTTGGTGATGACCCAGAATGCCTCTGCGCCGGTATCCAGCCAGTGCAACTGTTGCTCCAGCGCTTCCCAGCCGCGCGCCAGGCACAAGTCATTGAACGCCGCGACCGCTTCCGTCATCGCCCGGCGATATAGCGGCGAATCTTTAACCGGACCCGGCGTCACCAGCGTCAGCGACACCAGCGTAGACTGGTGCCGCGCCAGCAATTGCTGCTGGCGGGCACAGCGGCGTTCCTTCGCCGCTAGCAGGCTTTCCAGTGAGACGGCGATCGTTGAGTCTATCGCAGCATCGCTCACTCGTTGTCCTCTTTAACCTGACGTACCACGTCAATCACGCTGCCGTCACGGTAGCGAATCACCCCGACGATGCGATCGTGGAATTCAATGGCTTTAGGTTCGCCCACCAGTTGAATCGCACGCTGGTACAGTTCTTCAATCGACATCACGCTCAGACCGGCGTTGATCAGGCGTTCCGCTACATCCGGACGCGCCGGGTTAACGGCGATGCCGTGGTCAGTCACCAACACGTCGATGGCGCTGCCCGGCGTCACGCAGGTCGTTACCTGACGGACTACCGTCGGAATACGGCTGCGAATCAACGGCGCGACCACGATAGTCAGGTTAGCCGCCGTCGCCACGTCGCAATGGCCGCCGGACGCGCCGCGCATGACACCGTCGGAACCGGTGATCACGTTGACGTTAAACTGGGTATCGATTTCCAGCGCGCTCAGAATCACCACGTCCAACTGGTCGCAGCAGGCGGCCTTGGAGCTGGGGTTGGCGTAGACATTGGTGGAGATTTCCACATGGTTGGGGTTCTTCGCCAGCGATGCCGCGGCGTTGGCGTCAAAGCACTGGGTGTCCAGCAGCTTTTCAATCAGTCCTTTTTCATGCAAGTCGACAATGCTGCCGGTGATGCCGCCGAGTGCGAAACTCGCCACCACGCCCTGCTTCTGCATGCGATCTTCCAGAAAACGGGTACAGGCGGTAGACGCTGCGCCGGAACCGGTCTGGATCGAAAAGCCCGGTTTGAAATAGCCGGAGTGTTCGATCACGTCTGCCGCGCTGCGGGCAATCAGCAGTTCACGCGGGTTGCTGGTGACGCGCGCCGCGCCTACGCTGATTTTCGCCGGGTCGCCGACTTCTTCCACCGGCACCACAAAGTCCACCTGATCCTGCACCAGACTGGCCGGCATGTTAGGGAACGGCACCAGACTTTCGGTCAGCAGCACTACTTTACCGGCGTACTGCGCATCGACCATCGCGTAGCCGAGCGAGCCGCAGCGGGATTTACCCGACGTGCCGTTGGCGTTGCCGAATTCGTCGCTGCTCGGCACCCCGAGGAATGCGACGTCAATCTTCAGCTCGCCGCTCTGCAGCAGATGCACGCGGCCGCCGTGAGAGTGAATCTGTACCGGCTCTTTCATCAGGCCGTGAGAGATGGCGTCCGCCAGCTTGCCGCGCATGCCGGAGGTGTAAATACGGGTAATCACGCCATTGCGGATATGCTCGATCAGCGGCGCGTTGCAGGTCATCAACGAACTGGAAGCCAGCGTCAGGTTTTTAAAACCCAGACGGGCCAGGGTGTCCACCACGTGGTTAATCACCTTGTCCCCTTCACGGAACGCGTGGTGGAACGAAATCGTCATGCCGTCCTGCAGCCCGCTTTTGCGAATGGCTTCTTCCAGATCGGCGCACAGCTTGCGCTGGTGTTTTTCGGTGACGTCATTCAGCCAGGGGGTACTGTGGTTGGCATTGACGAACGGTTGCAGATGGCTTTTTTCTGGATATTGCTTCTGCAGTGCTTCAATAAAGTTACTCATGATCCAATCCTGTCATTGCGAGGCCCGCTAGCGCGCTATCACGCCGCCAGCTGGCCAGTGCGGAAACTATTACAAACCAGACTCCATCCGGTTACCCGGCCTGCGTTTATTTGCGCACGCCGGAGGCCAGCGCACGCTCCACCACCCGGCGGGCGTGGTCGATAATCGGGCCGTCGATCATTTTTCCGTTCAGCGAAATTACCCCCAAACCAGCGCGTTCGCCGTCTTCCGCCGCCTTGATGACCAGATGAGCGTAGTCCACCTCATCCTGAGTCGGCGCGTAGGCGTTGTGCAGCAGTTCAATCTGGCGCGGGTTGATCAGCGATTTGCCGTTGAAGCCCAGTTTGCGGATCAGTTCCACTTCTTTCAGGAACCCTTCTTCGTCGTTGACGTTGGAGTACACCACGTCAAAGGCGTCGATACCGGCAGCGCGAGCGGCATGCAGCACCGCGCAGCGGGCATAGAACAACTCGGTGCCGTCGCCGCGTTCGGTTTGCATATCCATCACATAGTCGAACGCCGCCAGCGCGATGCCGATCATGCGCTCGGAGGAGCGGGCGATAGACACGGCATTGATCACCCCGACCGCGGACTCGATCGCCGCCATGATGCGGGTCGAACCGACTTCACGACCGCACTCTTTTTCGATGCGCGCCAGATGGTGTTCCAGCTCGGCGACATCGTCGGTAGAGTCGGTTTTCGGCAAACGGATGACATCCGCGCCGCCTCGCACAGACGCTTCCAGATCCTTAAGACCGAACGGAGTATTGAGCTGATTGATACGCACCACGGTTTCGATGCCCTGATACATCGGGTGCTGCAACGCATGGTGAACCAGCAGGCGCGCGGTATCTTTCTCACGCAGGGAAACGGCGTCCTCCAGGTCAAACATGATGGAGTCCGGTTTGTAGATGAAAGCGTTGGACAACATGGCGGCATTCGCGCCCGGCAGGAACAGCATACTACGGCGCAGTTTTTTCGGCTGAGTGGTGCTCATCACAGTTTCTCCCAGTCAATCTGATCAACATCGGCGGCACGCAGCACGGCGCTCTGCACCCGGGCACGAATTACGCAATCCAGCGCGCCCTTGTCTTCAACCACGATGGTGCCGGACTCTACGCCCAGCGTGCTCAGGGTGTCGTTCACCACCTGCTTGATCTGTGCGCCAAACTGTTTGATGACTTCACTGTTTATCACCACGGTCAACTGGCCTTCCGCCGGCGCCACCTTGACCAGCAAGTCGCTGGATTCAAAGGTGCCCGCCAGGGCCTCCTTGATAATTTTCATGTTGTTTACCTGCTTAATACATTAAAAACACGTTACGCACAGGCGAGTTCGCCATAGCGTTGTAAATGCGCAAACGTAGTCGCCGGGACGATCTCGCGGATATGTTCAAACTGACGCAGCTTCAGTAACCGGCGCACTTCAGAGGCGGAAATCGCCAGGCCGGAGTGTTCGCGAGTGCGTTCAATTTCCACCACTTCCAGCGCCGGCGCGGCAACCTGCCCGGCCTGCTCCAGCCAGTGGTGCATATCCTGGTTATAACGGTGCGTTACCGGGCAGAAGGGTTCTGTGCCGACAAAGCGCCGGGTAATACCGAGCGCCGGTGCGATGTACTGGCGAAAGATGATCAGATCCAGCGCCGCATGGGCCTGAGTAATCAGTTGCTCTTCTTTCAGGAAATAGCCCGGAAACGTGGCTTTGGAGATCATGTATTCCGACCCGGCGTGAACCGTCAGATTCGGGATGTGCGCCACCCCCTGACGTACCATGTCCAGCCGTTCGGTGAACGGGAAAAAGGACACATCTTCCCGCACCACGAAAATATGCAGCCAGTCACAGGCGCGGGCGGCTTGCTCCGCCAGATAACAATGCCCCAGCGTGAACGGGTTGGCGTTCATCACGATGGTGCCGATATCCCGACCCGGTTTGACCTGTGTCGCCAGGGACTGGCAATACTGTTTGATGCCGATAGGCGTATTTTCCATCAACACGGCCTTGTCTTCATAACAGGCCAGCGGGTAGAAACCGCAACCGCGGAAAACCGTGATATTGCAGGGGCGGGTGTAGAGAAACAGATGGAACTGGCCACGTTCGGCAGCGAACTGCACCACCTCGTTCACCACTTTCACCCCCAGGTTGAGGTCACGATAGCCGGGATCCACCGCCACACACTTGATGGTATTCGCGCACAACCCGGCACAGGCAACCAGTTGGCCGTTATGCCTGCCCACCACAAAAAACTCGATATCCTTGTCCATGCCCAACTGGCACATCCCGAGAAACTGACTGACTTCAGCCACTTCACGGGGTTGGACGCGAACATCCAGCGTGGAAAAAGTAAAACTCTCATCGGCGTACATAACGGTTATCCTGCTTTTTGCTGTACCACATAACTCGTGGGGTCGACGCCTCCGGCGAACCGGAGGCGATGCCTGTCAGTGCCCCACAGCGGCGGGTGCCGCTCGCGGGGTTTTCACCGGCTGAGCGACTTCACCAATGGTGTTGCGCAGGTGACCCACGTTTTCAATTTCCACTTCAATGCTGTCGCCCGGTTTCATGAACAGCGGCGGAGTACGTTTCTTACCGACGCCGCCAGGCGAACCGGTAATAATCACGTCACCGGCGCTCAGCGCGGTGAAGGTACTGATGTACTCAATCAGATCCGCCACTTTGTGAATCATGCTGGCGGTATTGTCGTCCTGTACCATGCGGCCGTTCAGGTAGGTACGGATGGCCAGCGCGTGCGGATCCGGAATTTCGTCACGGGTAGTGAGGTAAGGCCCGAACGCACCGGTTTTCTGCCAGTTCTTACCGGCGGTAAACCAGCTGTGCTGCCAGTCGCGGGCGGAACCGTCCATATAGCAGCTGTAACCGGCGACAAACGACAGCGCTTCGTCGCGGCTGATGTTCTGACCATCTTTACCGATGATGACCGCCAGCTCGCCTTCATAGTCGAACTCGCTGGAGTAGTGCGGCTTGAGCACCTGGGTGCCGTGGCCGGTCTGCGAGTCGGCGAAACGCACAAACAGCGTCGGCGCCGGGTTCTGTTCGTTGAACTCTTTACGTTTGTCGGCGTAGTTCATGCCGACGCACAGGATTTTGGACGGCGCCACAATCACCGGCAGGAAGGTCACGTCTGCCACGGCGACGTCCGGAGTCTCGCTCTGGAAAGCCGCAGCTTCCTGGAGCGCATCGCCAGCCAGCAACGCTTTCAGGTCCGAATAACGGTCGCCGAGCCGGCTTCCCAAATCAATCAGGCCCGCAGGCGTGTGGATCCCGTAGCTGTTTTTGCCGTGATGGCGGTAACTTGCAAGTTTCATAATCTTTCCTGTTTAAATAAGGCCGCTTGCTATCGCGGCGTTATTTGTTTTTGTCATACAACCGTCACACCAGGAACTTGCCAAGAACCAGCAAGGCCACGGAGACGTTGATTGCCCCACCAATACGGGTAGCAATCTGAGCGAATGGCATCAGCACCATACGGTTGCCGGCGGTGAGAATAGCCACGTCGCCGGTACCGCCCTGCCCGCTCTGGCAGCAGGAGATGATGGCAACATCAATCGGATGCATACCGATTTTCTTGCCGACGAAGAAACCGGTGGTAACCAGCGCTACCACGGTGGAAACAATCACCAGCAGGTTGGTAATGGTGAACGCGTGCACCAGTTCTTCCCACGGCGTGATCGCCACACCAACGGCGAACAGAATCGGATAGGTCACAGACGTCTGGAAGAATTTGTAAACCACCTGGGAGCCTTCCAGCAGACGCGGAGACGCACCATTGAGCAGTTTCACGATCACCGCGGCGAACAGCATGCCTACCGGGGCCGGCAGACCAATCAGCTTGTAGCCCAGCATACCGATCATGTACAGCAAGATAGCCAGCAGAGCGCCCGCAGCCAGATTGGCCGGGTCCATTTTGCCGCTCAGCGTGCTGGTGAGTGTGGCCGGAGCCTGTTCGGTGCCGTTTGCCTTGTTCGGCATCAGGTCGCCTTCACCGGTCAGGTGCGGATAACGTTTACCCAGTTGATTCAGTACACCGGCAAGAACGATAGCGGTCAGGCTGCCCAGCATGACGATTGGCAGGATACGGCCCAGCGCGACGCCCTGTTCCATGTGCAGCAGCGTGGCGTAACCGATAGAAAGCGGAATCGCCCCTTCACCCACGCCGCCAGCCATGATCGGCAGCACCAGGAAGAAGAAGATCTGGAACGGGTCCATCCCCAGCATAATGCCGACGCCCATACCGACAATCATGCCCACTATTTCACCGCACAGCATGGGGAAAAAAATACGCAGGAAGCCCTGAATCAGCGTCTGCCGGTTCATGCTCATGATGCTGCCGACGATAATGCAGCAGATATACAGATACAGAATGTTGGTGGATTTATAGAATTTGGTGGTGGAGTCTACAACTACCTGCGGCAGCAGGCCGTAATACACCAGCGCAGACGGAATAAAGGTGGCGCAGATAGCCGCCGCACCCATTTTGCCGATAAGCGGCAAACGCTTACCGAACTCACCACAGGCAAAACCGAAGAACGCCAGCGTGGCGACCATCACCACGATATCGCTGGGCAGTTTCCCTTCAAGGCAGTCCAGTGCAATCAATAGCCCGGCAAGGATAAACAGCGGCACTGGAATAACACCAATTTTATAGTTATCCAGAACATGCCACCATTTTTCTTTTAATGAAACCTTCCCAGAGGCCTCATCTTTTACAACGATATAAGAATCATCAGTGGTACTCATAACTTTCTCCCCTTGTTATTTTCCCGGGCATAGTAAGAGCTCAACACCAATTATTATGTGACAATCCTCAAATTAAAAAATGAGTTTTAATGGTGCTTATGGTTTTTATGGTTTTTATTAATTTTCGATTATAAATCAATAAAATAAAAGATCATCAAGCGAGGATTATTTTCGTGGTTTTTATGGTTTTTATGAAGCGAATGGCACCTATTCCGTCGATGGAATTATATGTTGAAAAAAAGTAATTAAAATGTCCTCTGTCCGTGACGCTTAATTTACGCTTTATTTAAAAATGCAGAAATAAGAATACTATTTTCACAATTTACGCGGAGCGCTTCACAAGACTATTTTTTATACCCTTTCTTGTACGCCTTTCATGATAAATTAGCCATCTTCGTTTCCGCGCTTTACCGGTGATTAGCACATTATGACTGTCAGGCTACCGTTCCATCTCAAGCTGTTCATCTACCTGATGATCTTTTTTTCTCTGCTGCTTATCACCGCGGGGCTTTACTATTACCGGGCGGTAGACCAGCAACTTTATGATGAACTGGGCAGCCGGGCGCAGATTCAGGCGCGTGAAATCGCGATTATTCCCTCACTGGTTGAGGCGGTAAAACACGGCGACACCGCCACCATCGACGACCTGGTCGACCAAATCAAAGCACGCAGCGACGCCAGCTTTATCGTTATCGGCGATCGCAACGCCACCCACCTTTATCACTCGGAAGAACCCTCGCTGCTCGGCACCGAAATGATCGGCGGCGATAACAAAGAGGTGCTGGAAGGGCAAAGCACCATCACGCTGCGCCGTGGCGCCATCGGTATTTCGCTGCGCAGTAAAGCGCCGATCATGGAAGGCGATCAGGTTATCGGCATTGTCTCGGTGGGGTATCTGAAAAAGCGCATCGACAACCTGACATTCAGTAAAGTCGCCCATGTCGGCCTGGCGATCGTCGCCATGCTGGTCGCCTTGTTCTTTTTCTCCTGGTGGTTTTCCCGTAACCTGAAAAAGCAGATGTTCGGGCTGGAGCCGCTGGAAATCCGGTTGCTGGTCAGGCAGCAAAAGGCGTTGCTGGAGTCCATTTATGAAGGCGTGATCGCCATCGACAAGCAGCGTAACATCGCGGTGATCAACCATGCGGCAAAAGATTTGCTTGGTCTGACCATGCCCTCATATCAGTTACGCGGTAAACCGATCGATGATGTCATCGCGCCGGTGCCGTTTTTCTCCAATAAAGACATCTGGGTCAACGATACCCATGATGAGATCTGCCGCTTCAACCAGATTACGGTTATCGCCAGCCGCGTACGCATTATGCTGGAGGACGAACTGCAAGGTTGGGTCATCAGTTTTCGCGACAAGAACGACCTCCACACCCTGAGCATGCAGCTCAGCCAGGTGAAACGCTACGCCAACAGCTTGCGCATTCTGCGGCACGAACAACTGAACTGGACCGCCACGCTGGCCGGGCTGTTGCATTTACGCCGTTATGATGAAGCCGTGCGTTACATTGAGGCGCAGTCCGAAGGGGCGCAGGTAGTGCTGGATTTTATCTCCAGCCGCTTTTGTTCCCCGGCGCTTTGCGGCCTGCTGCTGGGTAAATACGCCAGCGCCCGAGAAAAAGGCATCGAACTGCGTTTTGATCCGCGCTGCCAGCTCAGCGGCATCCCTGCGTCCCTCAGTGAAACAGAGTTGATGTCAATTATTGGGAATTTAATCGATAATGCAGTAGAAGCCACACTGGCCAGTACCCCGGCTTACCATCCTGTCGAAGTGTATATCCACGATGGTGAGCAGGAACTGGTCATTGAAGTCGCCGATCAAGGTACAGGGATTGACCCCGCCATTGCGGATCGGGTATTTGAAATGGGCGTCACCAGCAAACAGGAAGGCGATCACGGGCTGGGCCTGCATCTGGTTTCCAGCTATGTCAGCCAGGCACAGGGTGTGATCGAGGTTTCTGACAATTCGCCTCACGGCGCTATTTTTTCTATTTTCATTCCAAAAACCACCATATAACCAAAAACAGGGAATACGAGCACCATGCCGATTGCGAGCACCATGCCGACTGAACGAACCATTGAAAACTTCGACGTACTGATCGTTGAAGATGAAAGAAAGCTGGCAAATATCCACGCGGAATTTATCGAAAAGAATTTCGCGCTGCGGGTGGTGGGCACTGCGTCAACCCTGAACGAAGCCAAACGCATGCTGCAACAGTACAAACCCCGTCTGATGCTGCTGGATAACTACCTGCCGGACGGCGAAGGCGTTCAGCTGATCGAAAGCGACCTGATGCGCAGCATCAACTGTTCGGTGATTTTCATCACCGCCGCCAGCGACATGAACACCTGCGCGCAAGCCATTCGGTGCGGCGCCTTTGATTACATCATCAAGCCGGTGTCCTATCCGCGGCTGCGCTCATCGCTGGAGCGCTTTATCCAGTTCGTCAAAACCCAGCATACCTACAAGGTCGTCGATCAGCAGAACGTGGACGTGCTTTATCAGTTGCAGGCGTCTACCATACCTAACGGGCCGGGCAGCAAAGGCATCGAAGAAAACACCCTTAGTCTGATCAAACAGATCTTTCAGGACGATCCACAAGCCCTGTTCTCCGTGGATGAAGTGGTGGAAAAAACCGGATTAAGCAAAACCACCGCCCGGCGTTATCTGGAGTTCGGGCTTGAAAACCATTTTCTGGATGTAGAAATGCGCTACGGCAAGATTGGCCACCCCCGGCGCCTCTACCGCAAAAAACACCTGGACTGACACGCGCGTTCGAGCGCCCTTTCCTGCCCGCCATACCGACCGCCTCTTGTCGGTATGGCGTTCCCCCTCACCAGCCGCCTCTTCACGGTATGTGTTCACGGTATGAAAGCCCCTGTGATACCAGCATGCCAGGGGTGTGCGGTGGCTCGGTAAGCGGCAGAATGGCGCGTTTCCAGCCGGCCGTCGATTTCAGTCAACAGACCTAACGTACTTAGGCATTTCGCCAGATAAACAGCCTCACGTCACAAAAAACTATCAAGCAGCGCAAGTACAACTAAATCTCTATACTGCAGGCACCGATAACACACTGACCGGACGTCGCAAAAACGTGGCTTATGCACCACCGACGTTCACAGCACCAGACCAATAACAACACTCAGGTAATTTATTTCAAGGAGTACGGCAATGGGGTTCAGCAGCACGATAAAAAATACCAAAATTTCTCACAAACTCTACCTGGGATTCGGCGTAGTGTTATTGCTGGTGGTAATGGCTTCCTCACTCAGCGCGATACGCTTTCGCGACATTCGCGATATCTACGAAAAAACCAATCTGATTTACAACATCAACATTGAAGTCTTCCAGGCCAAAATCAACCGCCTGAAATATTTCTATACTCCGGACGACAGCACGCAAACCGTTCTGACCGGCTTCGTCAAACACGCCGCCGACCTGACCCAAAGCGCCCACACGCTCTCCTGGCACAGCGACGAACTCGGTTACATCAATGATCTGGATAAGATCATGGTGGATTTCCAGAAATCGGTCGCAGATATGTCAGCCGCCACGCAACAGGTGGTCGCGCTGAGAAAGCAGATCGCCACGCTGAATGCGCAGGATGCCGTCAAAAGTTTTCGCGACGGCCTGCAAAATCAGCAACTGGACACCGCGTTGTACCAGCGCGTGGATGAATTGGCTTACGCCACCGCGTCGCTGAAGAACCTCTCGTATGAATTGCAGCTTACCGGCACTGACGATGCCGCCAAGGCGTTTAGCAGCCGCTATGTCGAGGTGCAGAAGGCTTATCAGGCTCTGCTGCCGACGCTCTCCGGCGAAACGCAGAAACTGGTGGAAGATCTCTGGAAATACACCGGGCAATACGCCTCGCAGAATCAGGACTATTCCCGTGCCTGGAGCGATCTGAAAAAAGCGGAAAATGCCGTGAAAACCGGCGGGGATAAAAGCAGCGCGGTGATCAAATCTCTGATCACGACGGTGAAAAACCAGAACGATGCGCTGGCGTACGGTTCAGCCAACATTACACTGCTGATCGGGTTGATCGCGGTGATCATCGGTATCCTGATTGCCGTCTATATCATTCGCCAGATCACCCGCCCGGTAATGCATAACCTGATGCTGGCGGAACGCATCGCCAGCGGCGACCTGACCGCCACTATCAACGTCGATCGCCACGATGAACTGGGCAAGCTGACCGCCGCGATGGCCGCCATGAACGACCGTCTGCGTCAGATGATTTCCGATGTCCGCGACAGCGTTGGTCATGTCACCCATTCTGCCGCCGACATTGCCGCCGGCAATAGCGATCTCGCCTCCCGAACCGAACAGCAATCCGCCGCCGTGGTGCAAACCGCCGCCAGCATGGAAGAACTGACGTCAACGGTGAAGAACAACACGGAAAACGCCCGTCATGCCAGCCAGATTGCTTCCGACGCATCCCAAAATGCGCATAAAGGCGGCGAAGTGGTGCAAAACGTGGTGAAAACTATGGATGATATCGCCGCCAGCTCGAGGAAAATCGCCGATATCACCGCGGTCATCAATAGCATCGCTTTCCAGACCAACATTCTGGCGCTGAACGCCGCCGTGGAAGCCGCTCGCGCCGGCGAACAAGGACGTGGTTTTGCCGTGGTGGCCGGCGAGGTGCGCAGCCTTTCCCAGCGTAGCTCTCAGGCCGCCAAAGATATCGCCGCCCTGATTGCCGAATCCGTGGAAAGAACCAATGCCGGCAGTACGCTGGTAGCGGAAGCGGGACAAACCATGGAGAGCATCGTCAACTCGGTATCCCGCGTTAACGATATTATGGGCGAGATTTCCTCCGCCTCGGAAGAGCAAAGCCGCGGTATCGAACAGATCTCCCGCGCCATAACCGAACTGGACAGCACCACGCAGCAAAACGCCGCGCTGGTTTCGCAGTCATCCTCTGCCGCCAATGCGCTGGAAGAACAGGCGATGCTGTTGGAAAAACTGGTCGCCACGTTCCGGTTGTCCGAATCCCCGGCGACGTCACCGCGCCCTGCTGCGCTAAATAACCCGCGCCGCCCGCTGCAGGCTCTGCCCGCCGCCGGTAAGGCATCGGCGAAACCGGCCGCTAAAAATCATCAGGACGACTGGGCTTCCTTTTGAGCGCGCTGACTTGTGGTCGCGTTGACTTGATAGTTCAGACGTTATCCTGACAAACGGCCCGCTTCTGGCGGGCCGTTTCTTTTTGATACACACGAAAACCAGAGATGGCGGACGGATGTTAATGAGGAAACCGCCGCCACCCGGCCTAAAACACCATCGTCATCGGGTCCGGGTGCTGATACTCAAACCCCAGTTCGCTGCAGATCCGTTGCCCGTCAATCAATCGGGCCTGCGCGGGGTCGCCCGGCAGAAACTGTGGCGGCTCCATCCCCATCTGGCGCGCCTGCGCCGGATAGAAATCCTGTTTAGCCGGATGCGCCGGCGCGCACAGGTTGTAGAGATGCCCGCCATGCGGACGCTGCAGCAACAGCGTAATCGCGCCGATCACGTCCTCCAGATGGACCAGATTCACGCCGTGACTGCCATCCGGTAGATCGCGCCGTCCGGCAAGAAAGCGCCCCGGATGGCGATTGCTCCCCACCAGCCCGGCCAGCCGCAAAATATCCACCTCGGTATGAGGCAACGCGTGCAGCCACTGCTCCAGCGCCAGTAAGACCTTGCCCGTACCGGTTTCCGGCTGCAACGGACTGTTTTCTTTCACCCGGCCGCTGAGCGGTCCGTAGACCGAAATGGAACTGGTGTACATAATGCGCGGCACCCCCAGCGCCAGCGCGCTGTTTACCACCTGCTGCACCGCCTGCAGATAAGCGCCGCCAGCCCGCTCAAGGCGCCCCGGCGGCAGAGTGATAATCAGCGTGTCCACGTTCAGCAGTATGTCCAGTTCGTCCGGTTCGCACTCCAGCTCCGGCGTCAGGCACAGGCGATAGCACTCCACACCGGACAGCCGCGCCGCCGTCACGCCATCATCGGTGCTCTTGCTGCCCACCACCCGATACCCCCGGCTCTGTAAGGCCAACGCCAGCGGCATACCCAGCCAGCCCAGTCCGATTATCGCTACCTTTTTCATCGTCGTTCTCCTGCCCTTCCGGCGTTTCTGTTTCCGGATGCCTATTCCGCGCTTTTCATTATGTACCCTTATCGCCCATCTGGCGGCAATGTGATTTGCACGCACGATAATTTGTACACAATATGATTTGTACACTGTGGGGTAAAAAAATGTTGCGCTACCACATCAACATGGTTTAGGTTAACCAACAGACAACATCACTCTACTTTGACGACAAAGAGACGAATTCATGTTACGCGTTAAATTCAACCACCATCATCACCATCACCCTGACTAGTCTTTCAGGCGATAGGTGCTGGAAGACACTCAGATCTTCCAGTGGCGGTAAACGCGTAAGAAAAGCCCCCGGAAGATCGATTCCGGGGGCTTTTTTTTTTGGGCCGGAATTTTTTAAAAAAGCCTGCTTAACAGGCATCACAGACAGGATAAATTGAGGTTCACATGCTGGATAAAACACGTTTACGTATCGCGATGCAGAAATCAGGCCGCCTGAGCGACGACTCCCGGGAACTGCTGGCCCGCTGCGGCATTAAAATCAATCTGCACCAGCAGCGCCTGATCGCGTTTGCCGAAAACATGCCTATCGATATTCTGCGCGTACGCGATGACGATATTCCGGGGCTGGTCATGGATGGCGTGGTGGATTTGGGCATCATCGGCGAAAACGTGCTGGAAGAAGAGTTGCTCAACCGTCGCGCACAGGGCGAAGACCCGCGCTACTTCACGCTGCGCCGTCTGGATTTCGGCGGTTGCCGCCTGTCGCTGGCGATGCCGCTCGACGAGGAATACACCGGTCCGCAATGTCTGCACAACAAACGTATCGCTACCTCCTACCCGCACCTGCTCAAACAGTACCTCGATAAGCAAGGCGTCAATTTCAAATCCTGTCTGCTCAATGGCTCGGTAGAAGTGGCGCCGCGCGCCGGCCTGGCTGACGCCATCTGCGATTTGGTTTCCACCGGCGCGACGCTGGAAGCCAACGGCCTGCGGGAAGTCGAGGTGATTTACCGCTCCAAAGCCTGCCTGATTCAGCGCGACGGCGAGATGCCGGCCGAGAAACAACAGCTTATCGACAAACTGTTGACCCGTATGCAGGGCGTGATTCAGGCGCGTGAATCCAAGTACATTATGCTGCACGCGCCCAGCGAGCGTCTGGACGAAGTCATCGCGCTGTTGCCGGGCGCCGAACGCCCCACCATTCTGCCGCTGGCCGGCGATCAGAATCGCGTCGCCATGCACATGGTCAGCAGCGAAACCCTGTTTTGGGAAACCATGGAAAAACTGAAAGTGCTGGGCGCCAGCTCTATTCTGGTGTTGCCGATTGAGAAGATGATGGAGTAACGCCATGAGCAACCGCTTCAACACCCTGATTGACTGGCAGACCTGCACCGAAGAGGAGCAGCGCCGGTTGCTGACCCGCCCGGCCATCTCCGCTTCCGATCGCATCAGCGCGATTGTCGGCGAGATTCTGGCCAAGGTGCGTGATGACGGCGATGCCGCGCTGCGTGAGTACAGCGCCCGCTTTGACAAGGTGCAGGTCGACAGCCTGCGCGTATCCGCCGAAGCGATTGACGCCGCCGTTGCACGACTGGGCGACGACATCAAACAGGCGATGGCGACCGCCGTTCGTAACATCGAAACCTTCCACAACGCGCAGAAACTGCCGTCGATCAATGTGGAAACCCAACCGGGCGTGCGGTGCCAGCAGGTAACCCGGCCGATCGCCAGCGTCGGTCTGTATATTCCGGGCGGCTCCGCTCCGCTGCTGTCCACGGTATTGATGTTGGCGACTCCGGCGCGCATCGCCGGCTGCCGGCGCGTGATTCTGTGTTCGCCGCCGCCGATCGCCGACGAGATCCTGTATGCGGCAAAACTGTGCGGCGTACAGGAAGTATTCCAACTGGGCGGCGCGCAGGCGATTGCCGCGATGGCGTTCGGCACCGACAGCGTGCCGAAGGTGGACAAGATTTTCGGCCCCGGCAATGCCTATGTGACGGAAGCCAAGCGTCAGATTAGCCAGTTGCTTGACGGTGCAGCCATCGACATGCCGGCCGGTCCGTCCGAAGTGCTGGTGATTGCCGACAGCGGCGCCACGCCGGATTTTGTCGCCTCCGACCTGCTGTCGCAGGCGGAGCACGGCCCGGATTCGCAGGTCATCCTGCTGACGCCGGATGCCGGCATGGCGCAGGCGGTAATCGACGCGGTGGAACGCCAGTTGGCAACGCTGTCCCGCGCGGACATCGCCCGTCAGGCGCTGGCCAGCAGCCGGGTGATCGTGGCGCGCGATCTGGACCAGTGCATCGACATCAGCAATCAATACGGCCCGGAGCACCTGATTATCCAGACCCGTAATGCCGAAACGCTTGTCGAGCGCATCACCAGCGCCGGGTCGGTATTTTTGGGTGACTGGTCACCGGAATCTGCCGGCGACTATGCCTCCGGCACCAACCACGTGCTGCCGACCTACGGCTACACCGCCACCTACTCCAGTCTGGGACTGGCGGATTTCCAGAAACGCATGACGGTACAACAGCTGTCGCCGCAAGGTTTGCTGGGGCTGGCGTCAACCATTGAAATCATGGCGCAAGCCGAACAGCTGACCGCCCACAAAAACGCCGTTACCCTGCGCGTCAACGCCCTCAAGGAGCAAGCATGAGTATTGAGAATCTGGCTCGCGACAACGTCCGCCGCCTGACCCCGTATCAATCCGCGCGCCGTCTGGGCGGTAATGGCGATGTCTGGTTGAACGCCAACGAATACCCGCAAGCGCCGCAGTACCAACTGACCTTGCAGACGCTGAACCGTTACCCGGAATGCCAGCCCGTGCAGGTGATTGAACGCTATGCCGCCTATGCCGGGGTGAAACCGGAGCAGGTGCTGGCGAGCCGCGGCGCGGACGAAGGCATCGAACTGCTGATCCGCGCGTTCTGCGAACCGGGCAAAGACGCCATTCTGTTCTGCCCGCCGACCTACGGCATGTACGCCGTCAGCGCCGAAACCTTCGGCGTGGAGCGCCGTGTCGTGCCGTCGACCGTCGACTGGCAACTGGACCTGGCCGCTATCGAAGGCGCGCTGGATAACGTCAAAGTAATTTATGTCTGTTCGCCCAACAACCCGACCGGCAACCTGATCAACCCGGAGGATCTGCGTCGCCTGCTGGAATTGGCGCGCGGTCGGGCCATCGTCGCCATCGACGAAGCCTATATCGAGTTTTGCCCGCAGGCGAGCACGGTCGGCTGGCTGGCGGAATACCCGCATCAGGTGGTGTTGCGCACGATGTCCAAAGCGTTCGCCCTTGCCGGCCTGCGTTGCGGTTTCACCCTCGCCAGCGCCGAGGTGATTCAACTGCTGCTCAAAGTGATCGCCCCCTACCCGCTGGCGCTGCCGGTAGCGGATATCGCCGCGCAGGCGCTGAGCGAGGCCGGGCTGGCTGACATGCGCCGCAATGTGGCCGAGGTGAGCGAAAACCGCCGCTGGCTGAGTGAATCGCTGAAAACCCTGCCGAACGTAGAAACGGTATACGCCAGCGAAAGCAACTACCTGCTGGTGCGCTTCGCCGATTCGCCAACCGTCTTCAAAACTTTGTGGGATCAGGGCATTATTTTACGCGATCAGAACAAACAGCCGGGGCTGGCGGGTTGTCTGCGCATTACCATCGGCAACCGCTACGAGTGCGAGCGCGTCATCAGCGCATTGCAGGCGTTGTCCGGCAAAACGGCATAATTTGAGGAATCACCGTGGGATTAAAGTATCTTTTCATCGACCGTGACGGCACGCTGATTGCCGAGCCGCCCGAGGACTTTCAGGTAGACCGACTGGATAAGCTGGCGCTGGAGCCGGATGTCATTCCGTCGCTGCTTTCCCTGCAAAAGGCCGGTTTCAAACTGGTGATGATCACCAATCAGGACGGCCTGGGCACCAGCAGTTTCCCGCAGGAGGATTTCGATCCGCCGCACAATCTGATGATACAGATTTTCACCTCGCAGGGCGTGCGTTTCGAGCGAGTGCTGATTTGCCCGCACTTCCCCGGCGACAACTGCGACTGCCGCAAACCGAAAACCGCGCTGGTGGACGCTTTCCTGAAAGACAACGTGATGGACAGCGCCAACAGCTACGTGATTGGCGACCGCGAAACCGACGTCCAGCTGGCGCAGAACATGGGCATCACCGGCCTGCGTTACCAGCGCGACGGCCTTAACTGGCAGGCAATTACCACCCAGTTGACCAAACGCGACCGTCATGCCCACGTCAACCGCGTCACCCGAGAAACCGCCATTGACGTTAACGTCTGGCTGGACCGCGAAGGCGGCAGCAAGATCCATACCGGCGTCGGTTTTTTCGACCACATGCTGGATCAGATTGCCACCCACGGCGGTTTTCGCATGAATATCGACGTAAAAGGCGATCTGTACATCGACGACCACCACACGGTGGAAGACACCGGTCTGGCGCTGGGCGAAGCGCTGAATAGCGCGCTGGGCGACAAACGCGGCATCGGCCGTTTCGGCTTTGTGCTGCCGATGGATGAATGTCTGGCGCGCTGCGCGCTCGATATCTCCGGCCGCCCGCATCTGGAATACAAGGCGGAGTTCAGCTATCAGCGTGTCGGCGATCTCAGTACCGAAATGGTGGAACACTTCTTCCGTTCCCTCTCCTACGCGATGGGTTGCACGCTGCACCTGAAAACCAAGGGCCGCAACGATCATCACCGTGTCGAAAGCCTGTTCAAGGTCTTTGGCCGCGCGCTGCGTCAGGCCATCCGGGTGGAAGGCGACACCTTGCCCAGCTCCAAAGGAGTGCTGTGATGAATGTGGTGATTCTGGATACCGGGTGCGCCAACCTGTCTTCCGTGATGTACGCGGTCAAGCGGCTGGGGTATGACCCGCAGGTCAGCCGCGAACCGGAGGTGGTGCTGCGCGCCGATAAACTGTTTCTGCCGGGCGTCGGTACCGCGCAGGCGGCGATGGAGCAACTGGCCGAACGTCAGTTGATCGGCCTGGTTAAAGCCTGTACCCAGCCGGTGCTGGGCATTTGTCTCGGCATGCAGTTGCTGGGCAGCCGTAGCGACGAGAATAACGGCGTGGATACGCTGGGTCTCATCGATACGCCGGTGGTGCCGATGGTCGATCGCGGCCTGCCCTTGCCGCACATGGGCTGGAATCAGGTGACGCCGCAGGCCGGTCACCGCCTGTTCCGCGATATTCCGGACGGCTCGTACTTCTACTTTGTGCATAGCTACGCCATGCCGGTTTGCGCCAGTACCATTGCCCAGTCCCACTATGGCGATGCCTTTACCGCCGCGGTGCAGAAGGATAACTTCTATGGCGTCCAGTTCCATCCGGAACGCTCCGGCGCGGCGGGTGCCCAGCTACTGAAGAATTTTCTGGAGATGTAAACGGACATGATTATTCCCGCATTAGACCTGATTGATGGACAGGTAGTCCGTTTGCATCAGGGCGATTATGGTCAACAGCGCCAGTACGGCAGCGACCCGCTGCCCCGCTTGCAGGATTACCAGCAACAAGGGGCGCAGGTACTGCATCTGGTGGATTTGACCGGCGCCAAAGATCCGGCGGCGCGCCAGATTCCGTTGCTGAAAACCTTGCTGGCCGGCGTTTCCGTGCCGGTACAGGTTGGCGGCGGCATCCGCACCGAGCAGGATGTGGATGCATTGCTGGCTGCCGGCGCCAGCCGGGTGGTGATCGGCTCCACCGCGGTAAAACAGCCGGAACAGGTGCAGCAATGGTTCACCCGCTATGGCGCGGACGCGCTGGTGCTGGCGCTGGATGTCCGTATTGACGCCGACGGCGTGAAGAACATCGCCATCAGCGGCTGGCAGGAAAATTCCGGCATCACGCTGGAGCAAACGGTAGAACGTTATCTGCCCTTCGGTCTGAAGCACGTGCTGTGTACCGATATCTCCCGCGACGGTACGCTGCAGGGCTCCAACGTCGAGCTATACCGTGAAATCAGCGCCCGCTATCCGCAGGTGGCGTTTCAGGCATCCGGCGGCATCGGCTCGCTGGCGGATATCGCCGCGCTACGCGGCAGCGGCGTACAAGGCGTGATTGTCGGTCGGGCCTTGCTGGAAGGTAAATTCAACGTGACGGAGGCGATTTCATGCTGGCAAAACGGATAATCCCTTGTCTGGACGTGCGTGACGGCCAGGTGGTGAAAGGCGTACAGTTCCGTAATCACGAAATCATCGGCGATATCGTACCGCTGGCTCAACGTTACGCGCAGGAAGGCGCCGACGAACTGGTATTCTACGATATCACCGCGTCATCCGACGGCCGGGTGGTGGATAAAAGCTGGGTGTCCCGCGTGGCGGAAGTGATCGATATTCCGTTCTGCGTCGCTGGCGGCATCAAAAGCGTGGAAGACGCCGGGCAAATCCTCTCTTTCGGCGCGGATAAAATCTCCATTAACTCGCCGGCGCTGGCGGATCCGGATCTGATCTCGCGTCTGGCGGATCGCTACGGCGTACAATGCATCGTCGTCGGCATCGATACCTGGCATGACGCCGAAACCGGCCGCTATCATGTCAATCAGTATACCGGCGATGAAAAGCGCACCCGCGTTACGCAGTGGGAAACGCTCGACTGGGTGCAGGAAGTACAGAAACGCGGCGCCGGTGAAATCGTACTGAACATGATGAATCAGGACGGCGTGCGTAATGGCTATGACCTGACGCAACTCAAGCAGGTGCGCGACGTCTGCCGCGTTCCGCTGATCGCTTCCGGCGGCGCCGGCACCATGCAGCACTTCCTTGAGGCGTTTCAGGACGCCGGGGTGGACGGCGCGCTGGCCGCGTCGGTATTCCATAAGCAAATCATCAATATTGGCGAACTCAAACAGTTCCTTAAGCAACAAGGTGTGGAGATCCGGGTGTGTTAACCGAACAACAGCGAAACCAGCTCGACTGGCAAAAAACCGATGGCATGATACCCGCCATCGTACAACATGCGGTTTCCGGCGAAGTGCTGATGCTGGGCTACATGAATCAGGACGCGTTACGGGTTACGGAAGAGACGGGTAACGTCACGTTCTATTCCCGCACCAAGCAGCGGTTATGGACCAAAGGCGAATCCTCCGGCCACTTTCTCAACGTTGTATCGATCACGCCGGATTGTGACAACGACACGCTGCTGATTCTGGTCAACCCGATTGGCCCGACCTGCCATCTGGGCAACAACAGCTGTTTCCACCCGGCAGAAACGCAGTGGCAGTTTTTGTACCAGCTGGAGCAACTCCTGGCGGAGCGTAAGCACGCCGATCCGGCCAGTTCCTATACCGCCCAGCTGTACGCCAGCGGTACCAAGCGCATCGCCCAGAAGGTCGGTGAAGAGGGCCTGGAAACCGCGCTGGCGGCCACGGTGCATGACCGTGAAGAATTGACCAATGAAGCCTCCGATCTGGTCTATCACCTGCTGGTGCTGTTGCAGGATCAGGGGTTGGATCTGGGTACGATCATTCAGCGCCTGAAAGTGCGTCATAACCGCTAATGCGTCATCCGCTTCACCAGCCATCCCCCGCCGGTGAAGCGTTTCCCCCTTTCCCCGTTCTTTCCCATCCTTGGCAAAATATTCGGCCGGTTTAACCGCGTCTGCGTGTGTCGCGTTGATTAAACTTTATTCGCTTACAGCAGCTGCGGACGCAGCAGAATTTCGCTATCGCAGTCAACCTGGCCCACTCCTGTGAGACGGAAATGCATCGCAGGATGCGGCCATTTCACCCAGCAAGGAAAACGATATGCAACAAAAAATACGAGGCTACAAACTCACGATGTTAGGTGCTGTGCTGGCGTCCCTGATTAGCCAGGGTGCATCAGCGGCGGACGCAAAAGTGGAAAGCCTGATCAAAAAGAACGGACTGGATAATACGCGGGTACTGAGCATGTACCAGAATGGCGGCCTACAGATTCAAACTGAAACGCCGAACAAACTTATCCTTGTTAATCCCAAAGTCCGCGCTACCGATGAGAATGCGGCCAAAGCGATGTACTGGTATCGAGGTATGCAATTTGCCGAATACAAAACTTTCGACGCCAATAAATATACAACCCTACCCTGCGTGCAACAGGACAGCTTTTGCGGCATTACACCGGAATATACTTACGCAGCTCAATATCTGACCATCGAAAAACCCGGTGTCATAATTCAATTCAGTACGATAGAACCAGGCTGGCTTTACAGTGATTTCAACAGTAAGCATCACTGCCAAATCAAAGCGGAAGGCGGCGGCACCTTTGGGCTCGGGGTAAAAGGAACATCGGGCAGTTGCGATGCCGAATATAAGCAAAAGGGCCTAGGTAACGTTTTCAACACTTGGCTGCGCTCTCCTCAAAAAATAGAGCCCATTCTCGCCTACGTGCTTCTGGCGAAATAATCCCGAACCAGTGTGTCGTCGATTCACTGCCAAAGAAACGCTGCGGTATTTATCCTCAGAGCGTAAACGGCATCAATAATTACGTATTCAGCTACAGGAATGACCTGTAGCTGATGTGCAACGGTCTGGATTTATGACGCTGATTTTGGATACGTCTGCCAGCCGCCTTTCCAGGTTTCCAGGACGGGAATATCGCGCATACCCGCCACAGGGTTATTTTTATCGGCGCTATGATAAGTGATGGGAGAATCGGCCAGAATGACAAAATCAGCGCATTTTCCGGCGGTCAGTGACCCAACCCATTGCTCAGCATGACATTGCCAGGCGGCATCATAGGTCATGGCTTTTAACGCGTCGAACCGGGAAATGGATTCCTGCTCATTCAGCACAGGCGAGTCACCATTAGCCGGCGCGCCTTCCATCACACGGGAAATCGCCTGCTCCATCATGCGCAGAGGCCCCAGCGGCGTCACGCTGTTATCGCTATGCAGGGTAATTCTCATGCCTTGTTTTAACGCGGACTGGCAGCGGTCAAGCAAACTGGCGCGCTGTTCGCCAAGAATAGTCTGCTGAAATACCCATCCCCAATACCCTACATGACCGATTAAAAAGCTGGGGGAAATACCTAGCGCTTTCATATCATCAAGATTCTGATCGGAAAGCAGGGAGGCATGTTCCATGCGATCTCGCCGCTCGTTATATGTGCTCTGTGTCACTCCGGCCTGCCTGAAGGCCAGCAGGGTACGATCAATCGCCTGCCCGCCATTGGCATGGATCATCAACGGCCAGTTATATTGAACCGCTTCACTCACCAGATGATTAAATACCGTTGGGTAATCAAAATTGAAGACCCCAATATTCTGCTCTGATGCATTTTTTTCATAATTATTATCACAGCAATACGGCTGTAGTTGATATCCCGTCAATCCCTGATTCGACCCATCGGAAACAACCTTGATGCATGGCAGGTTAAAGCGACTATCACCTGTATTTGGGAGGTATCGATTATTTATTTTGTTTTTAAAATCATCAGGGCTTGTCACTACCAGCGCCCCGCCAATTCTGGTGGGACAACGGCTGGCGCGTGCTTTTAACTTCAACAACAAGGGCTGGTTGAGCAGAGATTTTCCATCCCAGGGCTCAATCCCCGCATCAAATAAATAAGTCACGCCCCGCTGACTGGCTTGCACAAATATATTGTCAATGGATTGGTTTAACTGGAACGGGAAGGTTAACGGATTCTGGCTGCTGGTAATCACAGCGATAACAGGGGCAATGCCTTCTATTTCAGCCAGAATACCATCCGGACTGATGGTGATCGGCTGGCCTTTGTCTTTATAGTACTGCTGAACGACAGTGATCGCATGGTTGTTAATATAGGCAAGATGCATCGACGCATTCATGATAAAAACCGGCTTATCCGTCCCTATTTCCTGATCGAGAATAGTGGCATTGAACGCCTTGTCATCGCCAAGGAAAAGGGAGGGGTCGACATTATGACCAATCACCCATCCTCCCATATACGGACCGCTTTTCATGACATGCTTTAACTGTGATGTCACCCATTGCCTGGTGTATTGATCTTCCGGCTTCTGCGCCACCTGAGAGCGCAAATTCTGTCCAATAAATGGGCCAACGTCCGTTGCCAGATTTAGAACCGCAGTAGGAATGATATGTACGTGGGGTTCAATCAAACCGGGAATGAGGGTTTGGCTGCCCGACAGTACACGTTCCTGCGTACCGGGCGGCATCTGCGTTTTGACATAATTATATGACCCGGTAGCGACAATGATGCCGTCCTGAATCCCCATCGCCTCGACTGATGCGCTCTGACCATTCTCCAGTGTCAGAATGGTTCCCCCGGCGGCGCCATCCGCGCCCGTCGCAATGCGGAAGATAAGGGTTTCTGCATTCACCTTATTGATATCATTGGAGATATTGATAGTAATATCCGGAATGAAAGACTTCCATAACGGGCTACAACAGGAACAGGTAATACTGTCAGAATGATTGCATGCTTGCGTCATAAAATTTCCTTCCAACAATGAATTATTTAGAAAAACCAATATAAAGCTGGTCCACAATGCAGAATTCTTCAAGTTGGGGAAATCAACCCATGACTTTTATCAAAAAACATTATTGATATTTAAAAGTTTTTTGTGAAATCTTCGTTACATGAAACATGTCGCGCCTATATCGGCTTAATAGTTAAATTATCATTTTTTATGTATCACCATCGTCATGGTGTTTTCAGGTAATTAACAATGAATCTAAGGTCGGGCAGTATGTCTGCATCGGGAAAACATGTGGACAGGCAGAAAAAACGCATCAATAAACAGCGTTTCAGGCAGGGAACGGTGAGGAAAATGATCGACAATACGTTGTTGTGACAAAAAAAATAGCACCCAACTGGGTGCTATCCATGAAACAGGCGTTACAGCTGGTTAATCAGCCATAAATATTGGCGCGATCGCGTAATTCTTTACCCGGTTTGAAATGAGGAACGTATTTGCCTTCCAGTTCCACCTTCTCGCCAGTTTTCGGATTACGACCCACACGCGGTGCACGGTAGTGGAGTGAAAAACTGCCAAACCCGCGGATTTCGATGCGATCACCGGTGGCCAATGTTGTGGCCATCTGTTCCAGCATCTCTTTTACCGCATCCTCAACCACCTTGGCCGGGATATGAGATTGCTGTCCAGCAAGTCTTTCGATAAGTTCAGACTTGGTCATGATTCCTCCAAGCATGTGGTTAGTTACTGCCACGTTAACTTACTACCGTTTGAGGCCGGGCGGCAAGTATCGCCGCCCAACCCACCGTCATTACTCGCCTTTTGCAGCTTTGAAAGCTTCCGCCATGGCGTTAGAGAAATTGCCTTCTTCCTGTTTGTTGTTAACAGAAGCGATAGCATCTTTCTCGTCAGCTTCATCCTTGGCACGGATGGACAGGCTGACAACGCGGTTTTTGCGATCAACGCCAGTGTATTTGGCTTCGATCTCATCACCCACGCTCAGAACCAGGGTTGCGTCTTCGATGCGGTCACGAGAGGCTTCAGAAGCGCGCAGGTAACCTTCAACACCGTCGGCTAATTCAACTGTAGCACCTTTAGCGTCAACTGCGGTGACTTTACCTGTAACAATTGCACCTTTCTTGTTAACAGACAGGTAGTTGTTGAACGGGTCTTCAGCCAGTTGTTTCACGCCCAGGGAGATACGCTCACGCTCGGCATCAACCTGCAGAACCACAGCAGCGATTTCGTCGCCTTTCTTGTATTCGCGAACGGCTTCTTCGCCAGCTACGTTCCAGGAGATGTCAGACAGGTGCACCAGACCATCGATACCGCCATCCAGACCGATGAAGATACCAAAGTCAGTGATGGACTTGATCTTGCCTTCTACGCGGTCACCCTTGTTGTGGGTTTCAGCGAACTGCTGCCACGGGTTGGCTTTGCACTGTTTCAGGCCCAGGGAGATACGACGACGTTCTTCGTCGATGTCCAGAACCATAACTTCCACCACGTCGCCCACGTTAACCACTTTGGACGGATGGATGTTTTTGTTGGTCCAGTCCATTTCAGATACGTGTACCAGACCTTCAACGCCTTCTTCGATTTCTACGAAGCAGCCGTAATCAGTCAGGTTGGTTACGCGGCCAGTCAGCTTGGTGCCTTCCGGATAGCGTTTAGCGATAGCGACCCACGGATCTTCGCCCAGCTGTTTCAGGCCCAGGGAGACACGGGTACGTTCGCGGTCGAACTTCAGCACTTTAACAGTGATTTCGTCGCCCACATTGACGATTTCGCTCGGATGCTTAACGCGTTTCCAGGCCATGTCGGTGATGTGCAGCAGGCCGTCAACGCCGCCCAGATCAACGAATGCACCGTAGTCAGTGAGGTTCTTGACGATACCTTTGACTTCCATGCCTTCCTGCAGGTTTTCCAGCAGCTGATCGCGCTCGGCGCTGTTTTCGGATTCGATAACGGCACGACGGGAAACAACAACGTTGTTGCGTTTCTGGTCCAGCTTGATCACTTTGAACTCAAGCTCTTTGCCTTCCAGATGCAGGGTGTCGCGTACCGGACGGACATCAACCAGAGAACCCGGCAGGAACGCACGGATACCGTTCAGCTCAACGGTGAAACCGCCTTTCACTTTACCGTTGATAACACCGGTAACAGTGGCAGATTCTTCGTAAGCTTTTTCCAGCATCAGCCATGCTTCGTGACGTTTAGCTTTTTCACGGGACAGCAGAGTTTCGCCGAAGCCGTCTTCTACCGCGTCCAGAGCTACGTCTACTTCATCACCAATCTGGATTTCAATTTCACCCTGAGCGTTTTTGAACTGCTCTACCGGAATGGCAGATTCAGATTTCAGGCCGGCATCAACCAGGACAACGTCCTTGTCAATAGCAACCACAACGCCGCGAACGATGGAACCCGGGCGGGTTTCAATTTCTTTCAGGGATTCTTCAAAGAGTTGAGCAAAAGATTCAGTCATGTTGATAATCTTTGGGTTTTTAAATTTAACGTCCATCTGGCTTCCTGCTCGATGGGGTTGTTTCACATCCCCGCCACATCCTTGCGGCGAGGTAAAAAATAATATCAGGCCAATTGAGGCAATATCTGGCGCACATACGCCAATGCCTGCCCGACTACTTCATCCAGCGTCATATGCGTGGAATCCAACACCAGTGCATCCGTTGCCGGCACCAACGGCGCAACCGGTCGATTACGG
The DNA here is from genome assembly GCF_002812485.1 of Dickeya fangzhongdai. Taxonomy (NCBI): domain Bacteria; kingdom Pseudomonadati; phylum Pseudomonadota; class Gammaproteobacteria; order Enterobacterales; family Pectobacteriaceae; genus Dickeya; species Dickeya fangzhongdai. The sequence continues at coordinate 2,230,790 of NZ_CP025003.1, read as the reverse complement.
TCGCGCTCGTCACGCTCTTTAATCTCGGACAAAAGACGTTCAAAGTTAACATTAAAGCCCTTCGCCTGCAACTGGAGCATGCGACGTTTGGCGCGTTCTTCCGCACTGGCATCCAGGAAAATCTTCACTGGCGCATCAGGGAATACCACCGTACCCATGTCGCGACCGTCGGCAATCAGCCCCGGCATTTCGCGAAACGCGCGCTGACGACGCAACAACGCTTCGCGTACCCGAGGAAATACGGCGGCCTGAGACGCTGTATTGCTCACTTCCTGGCTGCGAATCTCATTGCTGACATCTTCGCCTTCCAGGATAACTTTCAGTTGCCCGTTTTCCGGCACAAACCGCACATCCAGATGCGACGCTATCGGCACCAGCGCCTCTTCGGAGGCAATGTCCACCTGATGATGCAGGGCTGCCAACGCCAGCACACGATAAATCGCGCCGGAATCCAGCAGATTCCACTGCAGCGCGTTAGCCAGCGCCTTGCACAGGGTTCCCTTGCCCGCACCACTTGGCCCGTCAACCGTAATTACCGGTGCAGTCACCGCCATCTCTTACTCCTTACAAAACAGGGAAATCGCATGTCATTGTAGACAATACAATAAGTCATTATACCCTGCTGTGGCAGCAAGCGTGAAATTAAAGACTTATTACTGCAGAAGATCGGGCAAATATTGTGATACCCAGAGTATAACGCTAAATGTTGACGCACAGGACCCTATCGCAGACCTGTGCGTCAGAACATCAGCCGTGCTGGCTCAGACGTTCCAGTTGCTGGAAGTAATCCGGGAACGTTTTGGCGGTACATTTAGGGTCGAGAATGGTCACCGGCGTGTCAGACAACGCCACCAGCGAGAAGCACATCGCCATGCGGTGGTCATTGTAAGTGCCGATTTCAGCTGCTTTCAGCTGCGTTGGCGGGGTAATGCGGATGTAGTCATGTCCTTCTTCTACCTCAGCGCCGACCTTGCGCAACTCCGTCGCCATAGCTGTCAGACGATCGGTTTCTTTCACGCGCCAGTTGTAGATATTGCGCAGCGTCGTCGTCCCGCCCTCGGCAAACAACGCGGTAGTGGCAATGGTCATTGCCGCATCGGGAATATGGTTCATATCCATATCGATAGCGTGGAGATTACCGCGCTGACATTCGATATAGTCATCACCCCAACGGATCTCCGCGCCCATTTTCTCCAGCACATCGGCAAAACGGATATCGCCCTGCACGCTATGACGGCCGACGCCGGTCACACGTACCGTTCCCCCGCGAATTGCCGCTGCCGCCAGGAAATAAGAGGCGGACGATGCATCGCCTTCCACCAGATAGTGCCCTGGCGACTGGTAATGCTGATTACCGGCGACCACGAAGGTCTGGTAGTCGTTATTGATCACCGTGATGCCGAAGGTCTCCATCATGTGCAGGGTGATATCGATATAAGGTTTGGAGACCAGGTCGCCTTTAATGCTGATGCGCGTATCCTGCACAGCCAATGGCGCCGTCATTAACAGCGCAGTGAGAAACTGGCTGGATACCGAACCGTCGACACTGATGTCGCCGCCTTTGAAGCCCCCTTGCAGGCGCAACGGCGGATAATTTTCCTGCTCCAGATAGTCGATACGCGCGCCCCCCTGCCGCAACGCATCTACCAGATGACCAATCGGACGCTCTTTCATGCGAGGTTCACCGGTCAGCACGATATCGCCATCAGTCAGGCACAGTGCGGCGGCCAGCGGACGCATCGCCGTCCCGGCATTTCCTAAAAACAGCTCCAGCGGCGCAGACGCCGTTAATGCGCCCCCCACCCCGACGATTTCGCACTCTGTGCGGCTGCCCGACAGATGGTATTCAACGCCCAATGCGCTCAGCGCATTAAGCATATGACGGACATCGTCGCTGTCCAGCAGGTTGGTCAGGCGAGTCGTGCCTTTGGCCAATGCCGCCAACAGCAACGCACGGTTAGAAACGCTTTTGGAACCCGGCAGATTGATCGTGCCGTTAATCAATGAAATCGGTTGTAGGGTCAGGGATTCCTGCATGTGAAACATGTTCTCCAAGAGTTAACACAAAAACCCCGGCCAGATACCGGGGTTTAAAATCAGAAGCAGCACGTTATCGCGCTATACCCGTCATACTTCAGGTTGCAGGTGCGTTGGATGCGTTACTCGGCCCATTTCATGGGCCTCGCCCCTTCGGGGCCGCTGCCAGCAGCGTTCAAATCGGCTTACGCCAATTTGTCACTCCCCCCAGTCACTTACTTGTGTAAACTCCTGGGGGTTCACTCACTTGCCGCATTACAAGGCTCATAATGAGCCTTGTCCTAAAGGGCCAACGCGGTGCGTTGTTCAACACGCCAGCGTGTTGTCCTGCAACTCGAATTATTTAGGGTATATATTTATCAGCCGTGGCGACGCTCAAAATCGACCATGAATTCCGTCAGCGCTTTTACGCCCTCCAGCGGCATGGCGTTATAGATCGACGCACGCATGCCGCCTACGACACGGTGGCCTTTCAGCGCATGCAGACCGGCCGCCTGAGCTTCCTGCAGGAACACTGGATCCAATGCAGCATCTGCCAGTTGGAACGGCACATTCATGCGGGAACGGCTGGCCAGCACAACGTCGTTACGATAGAAATCGCTGCCGTCAATCGCGGCATACAGCAGTTCGGCCTTGGCTTGATTACGTTTTTCCATTTCCAGCAGGCCGCCTTGCTCTTTCAGCCACTTGAACACCATACCGGACAGATACCAGGCAAACGTCGGCGGCGTGTTGAACATGGAATCGTTATCAGCCAGGGTTTTGTAATCCAGAATCGACGGCAGTTCACGGCGTGCCTTGCCGAGCAGGTCTTCACGCACAATCACCAGCGTCAGGCCGGCAGGCCCTACGTTTTTCTGCGCGCCAGCGTAAATCACGCCATAGCGACTGACATCCAGCGGGCGGGAAAGAATGCTGGAGGAGTAATCCGCCACCACGATTTTGTCGCCGAAATCCGGCGTTTCTTCAATCGCCAGACCGTCAATGGTTTCATTCGGGCAATAATGAACATAGGCGGCGTCATCCGACAGCGCCCATTCACTCATCGGTTTCACGCCGCGCAGACCGTCAACGCGGGTTTTCACGTCAATGACATTCGGGGTGAGGTACTTTTCAGCTTCCTTGACCGCACTATGCGCCCAGTAGCCGCCATCGATATAGTCGGCTTTGGTATTATCGCCCAGCAGGTTGAGCGGAACCGCCGCAAATTGCGCACGTGCGCCGCCATGACAGAACAACACTTTGTAATTCGAGGGGATTTTCAGCAAATCACGCAAATCCTGCTCAGACTCGCTGGCCACTTGCATGAACTCTTTACTGCGGTGGCTGATTTCCATCACCGATGTACCCAGCCCATGCCAGTTGCACAGTTCCTGTTCTGCACGACGCAACACTTCTACCGGTAACATGGCCGGACCGGCACTAAAATTAAAAACCTGAGTCATTTCCCCTCACCACCTATCACTATAAATAGCGACCTGTCTAAGTCGCATCAGTTTACCCTGCTATCGGTTTTATCACTCGTTTTTCCTGCCTGCAATGCTTATTGCCCCTGATGTCGGAAAACTTGCGCGCGCGTTCGCCTGTTATCGTCCCCGGCGATACATCTGTTACATCATCGCCGGAACACGCCGCGCAATACGCAACATGCAGGATAGAGTCAGCACACAAAACCACGTATGATGCAGCCTCCTCATAACACATTCAGGTTCGAACCATGACCCAAACGTTTATCCCAGGCAAAGACGCCGCCCTGGAAGATTCCATCGCCCGTTTTCAACAGCAGCTCCTCAACCTGGGGTTCAACATCGAAGAAGCCTCCTGGCTGAATCCGGTGCCCAACGTCTGGTCGGTACATATTCGTGATCGCGACTGTGCGCTGTGCTTCACCAACGGCAAGGGCGCAACCCGGAAAGCCGCACTAGCTTCCGCACTGGGCGAGTACTTCGAACGTCTGTCCACCAACTACTTTTTTGCCGATTTCTATCTGGGCCAGCAGATCGCCGAAGGTGACTTCGTGCATTACCCTGACGAGAAGTGGTTCCCGCTGCCCGGAGACGACAGCCTGCCGGAAGGCATTCTGGACGCGCGCCTGCACGCCTTTTACGACCCGGAACAACAGTTGATCGCCAGCGACCTGGTGGACCTGCAATCAGGCAACCACAATCGCGGCATCTGCGCCCTGCCGTTTACCCGTCAGTCCGACCAGCAGACGGTGTATATCCCGATGAATATCGTCGGCAACCTGTATGTGTCGAACGGCATGTCCGCAGGCAATACCCGTAATGAAGCACGGGTGCAGGGGCTATCTGAAGTATTCGAACGCTATGTGAAGAATCGTATTATCGCCGAAGCCATCAGCCTGCCGGCGATTCCGGCCGACGTGCTGTCGCGTTATCCGGGCGTGGTGGAAGCCATTGCCACGCTTGAGCAGGAAGGCTTCCCGATTTTCGCCTATGACGCCTCTCTCGGCGGTCAGTACCCGGTGATCTGCGTGGTGCTGTTTAACCCGGCCAACGGCACCTGCTTTGCCTCGTTTGGCGCACATCCGGATTTCGGCGTGGCGCTGGAGCGTACCGTCACCGAATTGCTGCAAGGCCGCGGGCTGAAAGATCTGGACGTATTTACGCCGCCAACGTTCGATGATGAAGAAGTTGCAGAGCATACCAACCTGGAAACTCACTTTATCGATTCCAGCGGCCTGATTTCCTGGGATCTGTTTAAAACTCAGGCGGACTACGCGTTCGCCGACTGGAACTTCAGCGGCACCACCGAGCAGGAATTCGCAACGCTGATGGCGATCTTCAATAAAGAAGACAAAGAAGTGTATATCGCCGATTACGAACACCTGTCGGTGTACGCCTGCCGCATTCTGGTACCGGGCATGTCGGACATCTATCCGGCGGAAGACCTGTTGCTGGCGAACAACAGCATGGGCGCGCATCTGCGCGAAACCCTGCTGTCCTTGCCGGACAGCCAATGGGAAAAAGCGGATTATCTGACGCTGTTGCAGCAACTGGACGATGAAGGGCTGGATGATTTTACCCGCGTACGCGAGCTGTTAGGGATAGCAACCGGCAAAGACAACGGCTGGTTCACACTGCGCATTGGCGAACTGAAATCCATGCTGGCTCTGGCCGGCGGTGACCTGGAGCAGGCCCTGAGCTGGACGGAATGGTCACTGGATTTCAACCAATCCGTCTTTGCCCCAGCGCGCAGTAATTACTACCGTTGCCTGCAAACGCTGCTGCAACTAGCGCTGGAGCCTGAACGCGACCCCGCCCAGTATTACGATGCATTCGTGCGCATGTACGGGCAGGACGCCGTTGACGCTGCAAGCGCCGCCATTGCCGGCGAACAGTGCTTCTACGGTCTGTTCACCGTCGATGCTGACCTGAAAGCGCTGCCGGCTCACCAGTCGTTGCTGGCTGCTTACGAAAAATTGCAGCGCGCTAAGCGCCAGCACTGGCAGGTAAAATAAGCCGGACCTGTAGCTGACCGGATGGCCTTCCGTCATCCGGTCAGGTCTTCACCACAGGCTACGGCTGCATTTCCGTATATATCTTTTTTACAGTATTACCACCGGGCAACACGATTGATGTTATTTTAAGCCTCGCCTATTCCCTTATTTTTATATGGGTATATGAGCCTCGTTGCGAGATATTTATTTTTAATAAAAGCACTATTGTTATCGAATGGTAAATAACAAATTAAATAATATAAAACTCAAGTGTAGAATCACTACAAAAACTTATTTTATTTAACGCCAAATAGGTAAACAGAACCCTTAATTCAACTGTTTTTATAATTTTTAAAAAATATTTTTTAAATTAAAATCAATGCATTAAGTGAAAAACACCCCATAAAGCCGCTCCTGATCAGCCTAATAAATTCCAGCGGTATGATCCACGTCAAATTATGACGAATAACCCTTTGTTAGTATCTCACCGTAGATAAACTTTAAGAGAGAGTTAGTGTGAAAGCTGACAACCCCTTCACCCTGTTATTACCGCCGGCGATGGCGAAAGTCGCTGAAGATGCCGGTGTCTATAAAGCAACAAAACAACCGCTTACTGCGTTTTTTCTGGCGATTACCGCCGGTGTGTTCATCTCAATAGCGTTCGTTTTTTACATCACCGCCACTACCGGTTCTTCATCCATGCCGTATGGTATGGCTAAACTGGTAGGAGGCATCTGCTTCTCTATGGGGTTGATGCTGGTGGTGGTCTGCGGCGCAGATCTGTTTACCTCTACTGTGCTTACCGTGATTGCCAAGGCCAGCGGCCGCATCACCTGGAAACAGTTGGGGATGAACTGGCTCAACGTTTATATCGGCAACCTGGTTGGCGCTTTGTTCTTCGTAGCGTTGATCTGGTTTTCCGGCGAGTTCATGGTAGCGAATGGCGCCTGGGGGCTGAATGTCTTGCAAACCGCCAGCCATAAGCTGGAGCATTCATTCGTTGAAGCGCTGTGCCTTGGGATTCTGGCGAACCTGATGGTTTGTCTGGCGGTGTGGATGAGCTACTCTGGTCATACCCTGACCGACAAGATGCTGGCCATGATCCTGCCGGTCGCCATGTTCGTCGCCAGCGGCTTTGAACATAGCATCGCCAACATGTTCATGATCCCGATGGGGATTGTGATTAAGAACTTCGCTCCAGATGCATTCTGGCACGCCATCAGCATGACGCCGGGCCAGTTTGAGCACTTGACCGTCAGCAACTTTATTGTCGATAACCTGATTCCTGTCACGATCGGCAACATCATTGGCGGTGGATTGCTGGTAGGGTTGACTTACTGGGTCATCTATTTGCGCGGTGGAGATCAGCACTAAGCTGCTGTCGGCCGCAACGTCGGGTTATAAAAATCCAAATCAAAGGTAGGTGTAATATGACCGAACTTAATCAGAAACTCGCCCAGGCTTGGGAAGGTTTTAGCAAAGGCGAATGGCAGAATGGCGTCAACGTACGTGACTTCATTCAGAAAAACTACGCGCCGTATGAAGGTGATGAATCATTCCTGGCTGGCGCTACCCCGGCAACCACTAAACTGTGGGATGCCGTTATGGAAGGCATCAAACAGGAAAACCGCACTCACGCGCCGGTTGACTTCGATACCAATGTAGCTGCCACCATTACCTCTCATGATGCCGGTTATATCGACCAGAAACTGGAACAAATCGTCGGTCTGCAAACTGATGCGCCATTGAAACGTGCGCTGATTCCGTTCGGCGGTATCAAAATGGTTGAAGGCTCCTGTAAGGTTTATGGCCGTGAACTGGATCCGCAACTGAAAAAAATCTTCACCGAATACCGTAAAACCCACAACCAGGGTGTATTCGATGTTTATACCCCGGATATCCTGCGCTGCCGTAAATCTGGCGTACTGACCGGTCTGCCGGACGCTTACGGCCGTGGCCGTATCATCGGCGACTATCGTCGTGTTGCTCTGTACGGTATCGACTACCTGATGGCGGACAAATTCGCCCAGTTCACGTCCCTGCAGACCAAACTGGAAAACGGAGAAGATCTGGAAGCAACTATCCGCCTGCGTGAAGAAATCGCTGACCAGCACCATGCGCTGTCACAGATCAAAGAGATGGCAGCGAAGTATGGCTGCGATATCTCCGGCCCGGCAACCAATGCCAAAGAAGCGGTTCAGTGGACTTACTTCGGCTATCTGGCTGCGGTGAAATCTCAGAACGGCGCCGCCATGTCCTTCGGTCGTGTCTCCACCTTCCTGGATATCTTCATCGAACGTGACCTGAAAGCGGGCAAAATCACCGAACAGGACGCTCAGGAACTGATCGACCACCTGGTGATGAAACTGCGTATGGTGCGCTTCCTGCGTACCCCGGAATACGATGAACTGTTCTCCGGCGACCCGATCTGGGCAACTGAGTCTCTGGCCGGTATGGGTCTGGATGGCCGCACGCTGGTTACTAAAAACAGCTTCCGTTTCCTGAACACCCTGTACACCATGGGGCCGTCTCCGGAACCGAACATGACCATCCTGTGGTCTGAAAAACTGCCGCTGAACTTCAAGAAATTCGCCGCTAAAGTGTCTATCGATACCTCTTCTCTGCAGTACGAGAACGATGACCTGATGCGTCCGGACTTCAACAACGACGATTACGCGATCGCCTGTTGTGTAAGCCCGATGGTAGTGGGTAAACAAATGCAGTTCTTCGGCGCCCGCGCTAACCTGGCGAAAACCATGCTGTACGCTATCAACGGCGGCGTGGACGAAAAACTGAAAATGCAGGTAGGTCCGAAATCCGAACCGATCAAAGGCGATGTGCTGAACTTTGACGAAGTAATGGATCGTATGGATCACTTCATGGATTGGCTGGCTAAACAGTACGTCACCGCACTGAACATCATTCACTACATGCACGACAAGTACAGCTATGAAGCATCGCTGATGGCTCTGCATGACCGTGATGTGTTCCGTACCATGGCTTGCGGTATCGCAGGTCTGTCCGTAGCGGCTGACTCCCTGTCTGCTATCAAGTACGCGAAAGTTAAACCGATTCGTGACGAAAGCGGTCTGGCCGTCGACTTCGACATCGAAGGCGAATACCCGCAGTTCGGTAACAACGACCCGCGTGTTGACGACCTGGCTTGTGACCTGGTTGAACGTTTCATGAAGAAAATTCAGAAACTGAATACCTACCGTGGCGCTACCCCGACTCAGTCCGTACTGACCATCACCTCCAACGTGGTATACGGTAAGAAAACAGGTAACACTCCGGATGGTCGTCGCGCTGGCGCGCCGTTCGGACCGGGTGCCAACCCGATGCACGGCCGTGACCAGAAAGGTGCTGTCGCCTCTCTGACCTCCGTGGCTAAACTGCCGTTCGCCTACGCGAAAGACGGTATCTCCTATACCTTCTCTATCGTGCCGAACGCGCTGGGTAAAGACGACGACGTGCGTAAAACCAACCTGGCAGGCCTGATGGACGGTTACTTCCACCACGAAGCCAGCATCGAAGGCGGTCAGCACCTGAACGTCAACGTGATGAACCGTGAAATGCTGCTGGACGCAATGGAAAACCCGGAAAAATATCCGCAGTTGACCATCCGTGTATCTGGTTATGCCGTTCGCTTCAACTCGCTGACTAAAGAACAGCAGCAGGACGTCATTACCCGTACTTTCACTCAGTCCATGTAATTACATGTCTGTCTGAAAAGGCGTAAACTAAAGGCTCCACATCGGTGGGGCCTTTTTATAGCGGGTGTCTTGTCCGTTCTCCCTGTGGATTGCCGCACGCGGCGTTAAAATTTCTTCCGGAAATTTTTCACCACTCCCACCGAAAGACCCAGAACCTGTTTTGTCAGCCAGCTACTTTTCCGGCTGGCGGGCTGACAAAACAGATTCGACACAGAGCGAATGCTGTGGCCGTCCGTGCCGCAGCCTCGTTACTGTGCTCATCGAAGGCCGCTATTTCTCGGCCCAACCTGGAGAAACCTTGCATGTCAGTTATTGGTCGCATTCACTCTTTCGAATCCTGCGGCACCGTAGACGGTCCCGGTATTCGCTTCATCACTTTTTTTCAGGGTTGCCTGATGCGTTGCCTCTACTGCCACAACCGCGATACCTGGGATACTCACGGCGGCAAGGAAGTTACCGTGGAAGAGTTGATGAAGGAAGTGGTGACTTATCGCCATTTTATGAATGCGTCCGGCGGCGGCGTGACGGCATCCGGCGGCGAGGCCATTCTGCAGGCAGAATTTGTCCGTGACTGGTTCCGGGCCTGCCACGAGCAAGGCATCAATACCTGTCTGGACACCAACGGCTTTGTCCGCCGTTACGACCCGGTTATTGACGAACTGCTGGACGTGACGGATTTGGTAATGCTCGACCTCAAGCAACTCAACGATGAGGTGCATCAAAATCTGGTGGGGGTATCCAATCACCGTACGCTGGATTTTGCCCGTTATCTCGCCAAACGTAACCAGCGCACCTGGATTCGCTATGTGGTGGTCCCCGGCTGGAGCGATGACGACGCTTCCGCTCATCAGTTGGGTGAGTTCACCAAAGACATGCGCAACATTGAGAAGATCGAACTGTTGCCTTACCACGAGCTGGGCAAACACAAGTGGACGGCCATGGGCGAGGAATACAAGCTGGATGGCGTCAAACCGCCCAAAGCAGACACCATGGACCGCATCAAGTCCATTCTGACCAGTTACGGCCACAAAGTGGTGTACTAGCCCTCCGTCCCTGGTGGAGAATAGCGCCGGTGGATCAACACCGAATGCGCCTCTCCACCAAAGCCATCCCATTCAGCCAGTGTTAACGTCAGCGTAGACCAAAATCGGCTGACGTTGATAATTAACGCCCTGCCACCCGCCAGCCAAATATCGGCCGATAACACGTGACCGAGCCGCCCTTCTGGGCTATCCATACTTACCATGCGCCACAATCAGCGAGATAGTCTATTCGAGGTTCCTCGCCGTTTGAGAGGCAGCGTTTTATGCTCATTGTCCGCGTGAAATGAATAACCTTGTTTTGCTGTGTTTTTTCTCCCTGCAACAATCAGAAGCAAACTCACGGCAAGAAAATAGATAATCATGGATATTATATGGCAGGTAATGGTATGCCCGCCCTAATGCGACATACTGAAAAAGAACCCTGGTGTCGTGCATAAACCACATTATTGCGGTGTGGAGACCGCCCAAACAGAGCGACTTGCGCGTACCATAAAGGGAAAATACATTGAATAAAACCGATTTATTTCAATGCTAACATTTAAAATGGCTATGTGTTCAGGGGCACATTTATGCGGCTCGACAAACTGGAAATTCGCTGGCTAAAACTATTCTGCAAAATTGTTGAGAAAAAAGGCATCACCAACGCTCAGGACGCTACCGGGCTGAGTCAGCCGGTACTAAGCCACTACCTTTCCCGGCTGGAAGACACGCTGGGGCTGATTCTGTGTGAACGCGGTCGCGGCGGTTTCTCGCTGACTACCGAAGGGGAAGTAGTCTATCAGGAAGCGCGCTCGGTGATCGCCACGCTGGATGACTTTGCCAACCGTCTGGCCCGCATCAAACATGAACTGATCGGCGAAGTACGAATTGGTTGTCTGGATAATATCGTATCTCATCCGGATCAAGCCGTTTCACTGGCGATTCATCGTCTGTTCGAGCTAAGTCCGGATGCATCGATGAACCTGAGCATCAGCGACCATCACACGCTGATGGAGCGACTGCGCAGCAGCGAGCTGGATGTGGTATTAACGGTTCTGCCGGCCGATGTGCCGCCGGACATCTTCTTCCAACCCGCATTCATTGAGCACAGTTCATTTTACGTCGCGACCGAACACGCCGAGCGCATCGAACAAGAGTGGCGCAACGGTACCCTGAACCCAAAACGGCTGCTGATTGGCGGCTACCCTATGAATGAAATCTGCAAACAGCTGGGACCGGTAGCCAAACAAGGGCAACAGAACATAGCCTGTAGCGAGGAGAGTTGCATGCTGCTGATTCTGGCCGGCACCCATATGGGGTTCCTGCCGGTCCACTACGCTTCGCGTTGGGTACAGGAAGGAAAACTGACCGCAGTCGCACCGGAAAGTCTGCAACTCAGCAGTATTTTTTATCTGGTCCGCAACGCCAAACAGCGGCTGAGCCCGGTCGCCGAAGTCCTGTGGAACAATATCATCGAAGCCGGGCAGCCTTCCCTGGGCGGCCGTCGTCGCCAGTCATGACCATGACCCAGGTGTTGCCGAAATCGCTCACACAGCCAGCGGCCGGGGATGATGATCGGCTTTTTTCAGCAATATGATCAGATACCCCAGCGATACCGCCGCAATCAGTACAAACAGTAACTGGTCGGAATACGTCTGCATCAGCATTGCCGCCAGGCTCGGGCCGCACAGGCTACCGATAGTATAACTGAGCAGCAACGCCTGATTCATGGCTACCAGCTCGCTGGGCGCCACCTTTTCACAAGCCCACGACATCGCCACCGGATATAACGTAAACCCGGCAGCGCCAAGCAGAAACAGCGACGGAGCCATGCCGTATCGCCCCGGAACCAGCATCGCCAGCGAACCGAGAATGACGGTGAAGACCAGAACCCGCAGCACCAGCAATCGCCCATAACGATCCGCCATCCGCCCGACCGGCCATTGCCCGAGGATACCGGCGCTGATCAATAACGCCATCCAATAGCCGACATTGGCGTCGCTCATGCCCTGATGGGCCAGATACAACGGCATCAGTCCATACAGCGAGCCAAGAATGATCCCGGAAATCACGCATCCCTGAATGCCCAACCGGGCGGTGCGATAACGCAACATGCGCCAGACGTTGACACGCTGGGTCACGGGCTGCGGCGGCGGAATGCGGGCAAACAACAGCGGCAGCACCGCCAGCAGCGCCAACGCCACCAGCCAGGGCAGAATGCTGAATAGTGCGGTTGGCACCATCCCCAACAGCAACTGCCCCACGACGCTGCCCAGATAGTAGGCCATCATGTAAGCGGCCAGCAGTTGACCCCGATTGAGCGCATTACCACTACACAGCAGCGCGCTCTCCACTACCACCCAAATCAACGCGCAAGCGACCCCGGCGACAAAGCGCCACAGAATCCAGCTCCCGATATCCGGCGACAGCGCCAGCGCCGCGGTCGCCAGCCCAAACATCAGGGTCGCCAGATAATAACTGCGGTTAAAGCCATAGATCCGAATCAACCCGCCGGCCACCAACGTTCCCAACAGGTTGCCGCTAAAATAGGCCGAGCCTACCACGCCAACCTGCCAGACCGGCAATTGGCGATCATTGAGCCATAACGGCACCAGCGTATTCAAAACGGCCAGACAAACAGTAAGCAGCAACAGCCCGCAGAGCAGCAGTAAAACCGGGCGCGTATAGGTGGTTGACATGGGAAGACGAACCGGAAAGAGAGGATATTTTGCGCGCATCATGCCACTGGCAATGGCAAAGTCAATCGCCTCGTTATCCGCCGCCGCACAATTTGCTCATCCGTCGATATTTCGACAGCACAGGCTTGTTTCAACGGCGAGAAACCCGCTTCCACTCCAGGTTGCTATCGAACCATTCCGCCAAAAAATCCACCAATGCTCGCAGTGCGGGCGGCATACGCTCACGGGAGTGATAAACCGCATAAATGTCCAGTTCTTGCGGTTGCGCTTCGGGAAACAGGGCGATAAGCCGCTTGCTGGCGATCAGGTCTGTGACGGAATAGACCGGTTGCAGACTTACGCCTGCGCCATTCAATGCCGCCTCCAGCAGCATCAGCGAGTCATTGGCGCTGAAACTGCCGCTGACCGGTATCGCTACGGCTTCGCCTTTGCAGGTAAAACGCCACAGGCTTTTGCCAAAAAAGGAATAGGTCAGGCAGTTATGCACCGCCAGATCCTCCACACGTTGCGGTGTGCCATGCACGGCCAGATAGGATGGCGCCGCGCACACTACCGACGGACATCCCCCCAGCCGACGCGCAATCAACCCCGAATCCAGTTGACTGGTAATGCGAATCGCCAGATCGATACGCTCCTCGATCAGATTCAGGGTATGACTCGCTACCTGCAGGTCAATAGCGGTCTTTGGATAACGCCGCAGATAGGCGGTGATCGCCGCCACCAGCGTCGTTTGCGCCAGAGACGGGGAGCAAGTCAATCGCAACAATCCGGATGGCTCCTTCCTGCCGCGGGACGGCATCTCCAGTTTTTGCGACACCGCCAACAATTCGCGACAGTGCCGCAATGCCGTCTCGCCTTCACCGGTCAGACTCAGTTGTCGGGTGCTACGATGTAATAACCGGGCTTCAGCCCAGCGCTCCATCTCGGCCAGATAGCGCGTCACCATAGCACGCGACATCTCCAGCGCCTGTGCCGCCCCGGTCAGGCTGCCCTGTTCGGTTATGGCGACAAAGACCCGGGCCGCGGTAATTCTATCCATCATTCGTCCGTTTTATGCAACAAAGCTGTTCGACAGGCAGAGTTTTTCTTTACGAAAATGAAACTTACCATGACGCCATCTTATTCAGGAAGGAGTATTACCGTGTTAAAACAAACCCTGCTCGCCACCCTCTTCGCCTCCCTGGCGTTTTCCGCCTCTGCCGCGCTGAAGATGGAGGTTTACAACCCCGGAGAAAAATCAGTCTTCCCGGTATCGTCTGAAATCATTACCGGCGAACACGATGCCTTGCTGGTCGATGCCCAGTTCCAGCGTAACGATGCCGAAAAGCTGGTGGAAAAAATCCGCGCCACCGGCAAAAACCTGAAAACCATCTATATCAGCCATCACGATCCGGATTTTTATTTTGGGCTGGATGTACTGAAAGCCGCCTTCCCTAACGCGCAGATCGTCGCTACGCCGCAGACCATCGCCGCCATCAACGCCACCAAAGACAAAAAAGTGGCTTACTGGGGGCCGATTCTGAAAGAAAACGCGCCGAAACAGGTCGTGGTGCCGCAGGCGCTGAATGCGGATCATCTGACACTCGAAGGCAACACTATTGATATCGTGGGTCTGAAAGGCACGACGCCGGACCGTACCTTCGTCTGGATTCCCTCGCTGAAAGCCGTCGTCGGTGGTGTGCATACCTCGGCGAATATCCATGTGTGGGTGGCGGACACCCAGACGGTTGCTTCGCGTCAGCACTGGCTGGCGGACCTGGATGCTATCGATAAGCTCAACCCGACCACCGTGGTGCCAAGCCACTATCTGCTGAACAAAGACGGTTCCGCGCCTTGGTCACCGAAAAATGTGGACTTTACCCGCCAGTATCTGAAGACCTTCGAGCAAAACGTCCCGTCGTCGGCCAACAGTACGGCGCTGATCGACGCGATGAAGCGCGCCTACCCGGACCTCGGCGAACCCGCATCGCTGGAACTGGGCGCCAAGGTCATCAAAGGCGAGATGCAGTGGCCCTGATAACCGACCGATAAAAGCCAGAGGCGACCGCCCGCGGATCGCCTCTGGCGTCAGGATGGGTCACTTTTCTTTCAGGTTTGCGATCCCTGATCGCAGAACGGGTACAGAAAATTATGTCATCGCCTGCTAACTCTCAGGAAATAGATAATAATTAAAGCAGAGCGCCACACAGGCGATAATAACGGGCTGCCATTCCCACACTCTCTCGGAAAGGCGCGTGGCGCGATAACCCAGTCTCTTTCCCTTTTCTGATGTGCCCGGTGCACCGGGTAACATACGGAGCGTATGAATGAACAGGCTACACTACATCTTCGACCCTCTGTGCGGTTGGTGTTACGCCGCAGCGCCGTTAATCCATGCAGCCCGTAAAATCGAAGGGTTGCCTGTTGTGCTGCACGCCGGTGGCATGATGACCGGCCCGAACCGACGTCGCATTACCCCAGAGTGGCGGGATTATGTTCAACCACATGACCGCCGCATTGCTCAGATGAGCGGTCAGCCGTTCGGCGATGGCTATTTCAATGGCCTGTTGTGGGACGTGACGGCAACGCTCGACTCTGAACCGCCAACGACGGCTATTCTGGCGGCGGAAGAGCTGGGCGGCCGGGGGCTCGACCTGCTTGAACGTCTGCAACGCGCGCACTATGTCGAGGGGCTGCGCATCTCCGATCCCCCGGTACTGATGAAAATGGCGGTAGAAATCGGCCTGTCGCTGGACGACTTTGAGAACGCCTGCACGCACTGGCGCGGTTTGCCGACCCGCAAGCATATCGAAGAGAGCCGTCAGTGGCTTACCCAGTCGGGCGGCGCGGGTTTTCCGACGCTGGTCTTCGCGGTAGACGATATCTTCACCACACTGAATATTGCCCCCTGGCTGGGTCGCCCTGACGACTGGCATGACTATCTGGCAAAACTGGTGGCGGAAAATCAGTAAACTTCGCCCAACCCGCTTTTCCGCAACAACCGCACGATAGGAAACAGCGGGTTGTCGGCGTAGTCGGCATGAAAATACAAAAACACGGCAGCGACAAGATGTCGGCACCGTGCGCAGAGCGTTAGACTGACGCCACCCGGCAAAGGTGGTCTTTCATTGCCGCCCTTTCATCCTTATGTCCTATGACTTTTTCGTCGTGACCTGCGGTGTGAAATCGCAGCATTTCCCCCATAGACAGGACGCCCCATGATTCGTGTTCATCATCTGAATACCTCCCGTTCACAGCGGGTTTTATGGCTACTGGAAGAACTTGATGTCCCTTATGAGGTGATTAACTATCAGCGCAATAAAGCCACCATGCGCGCCCCGAAAGCCTTGCGTGACATTCATCCGCTGGGAAAAGCGCCGGTGGTTGAGCACGACGGTCAGGTGCTGGCGGAAACCGGTTTAATCCTGGAATATCTGGTCGCCACATTTGGCCCGCATTTGGCTCCATCGAGCGACAATCCGAACATTTGGCGCTACCGCTACTGGATGCACTACGCTGAAGGTTCACTGATGTCGGCCATGCTGCTGAAACTGGTCGCTCACAAAATGGGACCATTTGGCTGGCCGATTCGCAGCATGACCACTACCCAGCTCAATCTGCATTATGATTTTCTGGAACAGGAGGCCGGGAAATTTCGCTGGCTGGCAGGCGATGCATTTTCAGCAGCGGACATCATGATGGGATTCCCGCTGGATATTGCCGCCCAGCGCGGCTGGCTCACCCCGGCGCGCGCCAGTCTCTGGCGTCTACTGGAAGCCATGCGGGCGCGACCTGCCTGGCAGCGCGCCGCCCGCTACGGTTAACAGCAGCGCATACCATGACAGTCCCTATTCATCATGGTATGCGCGGCGAGCAATATCGCTCAACAACCCGCCGCCAGGATTTCCGCCCGACGACATTACAGCCAGGTGCGAAAACAACCGCCAATCAGGCACTGTGCAATAAAGCGCTATTCACTAAAAACGCCATTCAATAGAACAGTGCCTTTTCCATCTGGATCAACTGAAATCGTGCCTGCCAGTCCTGCAGCGTGATGCGGGTTAACCGCGCCACGCCCTGATAAAACGGGTGGCGACAGTGGCACTCCAGCAAATCCAGATAGCGCGTCGCCCAGGGTAGCAAATGCTCGGTCAGCAATTCCGCCAGGCTGTCCGGCTGATTTTCCGCACACCATGCCGCCAGCATCAGCATCAGGCCGATGTGATCCTCCGGCTCATGCCGATCGCAGCGCGGCTCAATCCCCAGTTCTCGCAACCAGCGCCGCAATGCCAGTGTCGAATCACCAAACAATACATTTTGCCGGTCAAGATATACCGACCCCCAGGGCGGCGCAGGCACTTCCTCGCCACTGTTGAATAATCGCCGCCAGGCGACCGACAACGTTTCATCGTAGCCCGGCTGCAAGCCAAGCTGAATTTGCCGGGCGGCAATGGCGATGTCTGCCCGGTCGCCACATGGCCATGTCTGCTGCCACGCCTGATGTCTCAGGCGCTCAATCCACGCCGCGTTATGTTCATCATCCGGTGCATAATAGAGTAAAGCGCCTAGCAACCGTCCGGTCAGGCTGACGATATGTTTTGGCATAAATCACCTCGTTGACTCTGTCTTCAGGAGGATTCCCTCCTTGCTGTTATCGGGCGTTGTTATCCTGCGTTTTCATCCTGCCACTGCCGGTTCTTTCCTCAGCTGAGTCAGTACCGGCCAGTGCAACGACAAAAAACTTAGAACCCCGCGAGCCAGCTCTCCATAAGAGGATGCCTGAATCCTCTCATCCATACCGATATCCGGCCGGAATCAGACAATTCCGCGCGCCATGACCACAGCGAGACGTGATTTCAGCCATAAAAAAAGCGCCCCGAAGGACGCTTTAGTAAGAGAGTGAATGCCGTCATGATTGACGGTATTAACCGATAAATTGCAGACCATTCATGTACGGACGCAACACTTCCGGCACTTCAATCCGACCGTCAGCCTGCTGGTAGTTTTCCAGCACCGCGACCAGCGCGCGCCCTACCGCCAGACCAGAACCGTTCAGGGTGTGTACCAGACGGGTTTTCTTATCGCCCTTGCTGCGGCAACGCGCCTGCATGCGACGCGCCTGGAAATCCCACATGTTGGAACAGGAAGAGATTTCACGATAGGTATTCTGCGCCGGCAGCCAGACTTCCAGATCGTAGGTTTTGCATGCGCCGAAGCCCATATCGCCGCTGCACAGCAGCACTTTGCGATACGGCAGTTTCAGCAGTTGCAGTACTTTTTCCGCATGCCCGGTCAGTTCTTCCAGCGCTTGCATGGAGTCTTCAGGACGGACGATCTGCACCATTTCGACTTTATCGAACTGGTGTACACGGATAAGACCGCGCATATCCCGACCATAAGAGCCGGCCTCAGAGCGGAAGCATGGCGTATGTGCGGTTAGTTTGATCGGCAGCGACTCTTCATCCAGAATTTCATCACGTACCAGATTGGTTAACGGCACTTCCGCGGTTGGAATCAACGCATAGTTGCTGGTTTCAGCTTCTTCTTCCAGCGGGCGGGTGTGAAACAAATCCTCTTTAAACTTAGGCAACTGCCCCGTGCCATACAATGTGGCATGGTTGACCAGATAAGGGACATACGCTTCCTCATAGCCATGCTCAGCGGTATGCAGGTTGAGCATGAACTGCGCCAGCGCACGGTGTAACCGGGCTACCTGACCTTTCATCACCGAGAAGCGGGAACCAGTCAACTTCACGCCCAGCGCCATACTCAAACCGCCCGTAATGTCGCCCAGGTCCACATGGTCGCGTACAGGGAAATCAAACTGACGGGGCTCTCCCCAGCGAAAGACTTCCTGATTTTCAGAATCATCTTTACCCAGCGGTACACAGTCGTCAGGAAGGTTGGGAATAGTCAGCGCAATGTTCTGAATCTCGCTCTGAATCTCTTCCAGCTCAGCTTTAGCAACGTCCAGCCTTTCACCCAGCGTGTTCACTTCTCGACGCAGCGGCTCAATATCTTCCCCACGCGATTTAGCCGCCCCGATCTCTTTCGATCGGGAGTTACGTTCTGCCTGCAAATTTTCCGTTTCGACCTGAAGCACTTTACGGCGTTCTTCCAGCGTACGCAGCGCTTCCACATCCAGTTTAAAATTTCGGCGAGCCAGTAATTTTTCGGCAACTGCGTCTAGCTCATTACGCAGTAAATTGGGATCGAGCATGCTAGTCCTGTGCTTGTATTATTAAGGGGATATCGATAATTACAGGGCGCCGACAGCGGCGCCGTGCAGCAGAAAATCTCGGAATAACCTTACCGCAACGTTAATGCTAGCGGTAGCGTTTTGTCGGGCTATTTTGATCCTGAGCAGCGAGCCAGGCCAGCTTTTCGCCAATCTTGGCTTCCAAACCCCGCGAAGTCGGCTGATAGTAGTGCGTTTCTGCCATTTCAGGCGGGAAATACACTTCACCGGCGGCGTAAGCGTTATCTTCATCGTGCGCGTAACGATATTCGGCGCCCAGCCCCATCTCTTTCATCAGGCGGGTTGGCGCATTACGCAAGTGCTCCGGCACGTCGTAATCCGGCTTATCACGGGCGTCGTGCATCGCGGCTTTAAACGCGGTGTACACCGCATTACTCTTCGGCGCGCACGCCAGATAAACTATCGCCTGAGCGATGGCGCGCTCCCCTTCCGCCGGGCCGACACGAGTGAAACAATCCCAGGCGGCGATCGCTACCTGCATCGCCCGCGGATCGGCGTTGCCCACATCTTCAGACGCGATAGCCAGCAAGCGCCGCGCAACATACAAAGGATCGCCACCGGCGGTGATGATACGGGCATACCAGTACAATGCGGCATCCGGCGCCGAACCGCGCACCGATTTATGCAACGCGGAAATCAGGTCGTAATAGCGATCGCCTTTGTTGTCAAAACGGGCGCTGCGTTCGCCGGAAACTTCCTTCAACAATGCCGATGTCAACAGACGCTGACCGCTGGCGTCCACTTCCGCCATATCGGCCATCATTTCGAGCAGATTCAGTGAACGCCGGGCATCGCCGTTTACCAGCTCAGCCAGCAGGCGGCGAGTCTCATCCGGCAAGACAATCTGCTGTCCGCCCAGCCCCCGTTCCTTATCCTGCAGCGCCTGCTCCAGCACCTGTTCGATATCGTCGGCGCTCAGCGCTTTAAGCAGATAGACGCGAGCGCGGGACAGCAGCGCCGAGTTCAGCTCAAAAGACGGGTTCTCGGTGGTGGCGCCAATAAACGTGATGGTGCCGTCTTCAATGTGCGGCAGAAAGGCGTCCTGCTGGCTTTTATTGAAGCGATGCACTTCATCCACAAACAGGATGGTACGACGCCCGGCATCACGGTTCTGGCGCGCGCGCTCAATTGCCTCGCGAATCTCCTTGATGCCGGAGGTTACCGCGGAAATCCGCTCCACATCGGCATGTCCATAGCGCCCAATCAACTCGGCCAGTGTCGTTTTCCCGGTCCCCGGCGGCCCCCACAGAATCATCGAGTGGAGCTGCCCCGCTTCAATCGCGCGCGGCAGCGGTTTGCCAGGCCCCAGCAGATGCTGTTGACCAATATATTGCGCCAGCTTGACCGGCCGCATCCTCGCGGCCAGCGGCTGGAACTGATTGCTGGAAAAATCGAGTGACAGGTTGCTCACACACGCCTCACTGACGCTGATCGTCCACCGCTACGCCTTTCGGCGGCGTAAAGCGAAACTTCGCGGCATCCACCTCGCCATTTTGCTGATTCTTCAGCGTATAGGCGCTGCGCTGCCCATCTTGCTCGGTGGCGGTAAAACCGTGGATAGTGCCGTCACT
Source organism: Dickeya fangzhongdai (assembly GCF_002812485.1). NCBI lineage: Bacteria > Pseudomonadati > Pseudomonadota > Gammaproteobacteria > Enterobacterales > Pectobacteriaceae > Dickeya > Dickeya fangzhongdai. Next base: position 2,210,050 of record NZ_CP025003.1, on the reverse strand, counting down.
GGTCACGTTGATGGAAAACTGTTTCAGATTGCCATTAGCCGCACGGGGAGTCAGGTCGAAGTCATCCCCTTTCTGACTCACGTTGTACTTACCCCAGTCTTTCGGATCGTTACGGGTGATCAGAATAAACGGCGTATTACCGGTCGCATCCTTCACCCAGGTTGCCGTCACCTGTTCGACGAACGGGTTATAAAACCACAGTGTTTTACCATCGGACACCAGCGTACTTTCATCCGGCGACGTGGTTTTCCAGTTGAACAGATTCGGGCGTTTTACCCACAGTTCACCGGCGCCTTCCTGCACCGCGGCACCGTCATTGGTGGTGACTTTTTGCGTGAAGCTGGCGTGAAAGCTGTTCACTTTACTCAAACGGCTCTGTAAATCACCGGCCGCATCGGCATAGACTGCGCCGGAAACCAGACTGGTCAGTAAACAACCAGCCATCAACCCTGTTCTTATCATACAAAAATCCTTTGCGTGTTCTTACCGCGTCGCGGCTCCCGACGGGAGCCGATTTCAGTTGAACGCAACTTCAGTTGAGCGCTGATTCAATTGAACGCTGCTTCAGTTGAACGCTAATGTAGCCCAGCCGGGCATGGCATGACAGGCGAATTGTCTGTTACCCAATACTTTTACGCTTCTTTGCAGGGACATACACCGCACCGAAAATTACTCCATCGGCGGCGGCGCCAGCACCTCGCGGTTGCCGTTATGGCCGGGGGCGCTGACAATGCCCTGCATCTCCATCTGCTCGACGATGCGGGCCGCACGGTTATAGCCGATGCGGAACTGGCGTTGCACCCCGGAAATCGAGGCGCGGCGTTTTTCCACCACAAAGGCCACCGCCTGATCAAACAGCGGATCCAGCTCTTCGTCTCCGTCAAAGCCAAGGCTACCGCCCTCGCCGTCGTCATCGCCGCTGATAATACTGTCGATATACTCTGGACGACCACGCGCCTTCCAGTCCTGCACCACGGCATGCACTTCCTGATCACGCACGAACGCGCCATGAACGCGAACCGGAATCGAGGAGTTGGGCGCCATGTACAGCATATCCCCCATGCCGAGCAGCGATTCCGCACCACCCTGATCGAGGATGGTACGGGAGTCGATCTTACTCGACACGGTAAAAGCGATACGGGTAGGGATGTTGGCTTTGATAAGGCCGGTAATCACATCCACCGACGGGCGCTGCGTCGCCAGCACCAGATGAATCCCGGCGGCACGCGCCTTCTGGGCCAGTCGAGCGATCAACTCTTCCACTTTCTTGCCCACCGCCATCATCAGGTCGGCGAACTCGTCCACCATCACCACGATATACGGCAGCTTTTCCAGTACCGGCGGTTGGATATCCATACTGTCACCCGGTTTCCAGAACGGATCCGGCACCGGTCGACCCATCGCTTCCGCCTGCATCACGCGTTCGTTATAACCGCTGAGGTTACGCACGCCGAGCGCCGACATCAGCTTGTAGCGGCGCTCCATCTCACCCACGCACCAGCGCAAGGCATTGGCGGCGTCTTTCATGTCCGTCACGACTTCGGTAAGCAGATGCGGAATCCCCTCATACACCGACAATTCCAGCATTTTCGGGTCGATCATAATGAAACGCACGTCTGCCGGCGTCGCTTTATACAACATACTGATAATCATGGCGTTAACGCCGACCGATTTACCGGAACCGGTGGTACCGGCCACCAGTAAGTGCGGCATTTTCGCCAGGTCAGCCACAACCGGCTGTCCGGAAATATCCTTGCCCAGCACCACCGCCAGCGGCGAGGCGTTGTCACGGAATCGATCGCAATCCAGCACTTCCCGCAGGAATACCGTCTGGCGATGGCGGTTCGGCACCTCAAGCCCGACGTAGGGTTTGCCGGGGATAACCTCGACAATACGCACCGCCACGACCGACAATGAACGCGCCAGGTCTCTGGCCAGATTGGAGATGCGGGCCGCCTTGACGCCCGGCGCCAGATCCAGCTCAAACCGGGTGATCACCGGGCCCGGATGGTAATCCACCACCGTCGCTTTAACGCGATAATCCGCCAGCCGGGTTTCGATCAGGCGCGCCATGTCATCCAGCGCGTCACGATCCACCGGCGCGTCATTCATGGAAGGCGGCGTCAGCAGGTCCAGCGATGGCAATGGCGTCGTCGGCCTCTGCAGCGGTTGGTCGTTACGCATCAGGAACGGATGAATCAGGCTGTCCATAATTGACGGCGATTCGGCTTCCGCTTCAGGTTCGTTCGGCGCAGCGGTCTGCAACGCATGTACTGGCGCCAGCGGTTGCGCCTGCTGCTCATCAGGGAAACTCTCCTGCGGCGGCAGCGTGAACAGCGGCTCTAGCGGACCATCATCCACCAGGTCGGCAAAGGGTGAAATAGCGAAGGCGCTGTCCAGCGGAGCCTCGGTCTTCGGCGTCATGTCCGGCTGTCTGGTTTCGGCCGCAGCAGGCACCGCCTCGGACGGTTCAGCCGCAAAAATCGCCGGCGCAGCCTGCACCGTATCCGGCTCATGCGCTTCTCCATAACGGGAACGCTGCATGACGGCGAAGTCACGCGCCAGTTGCGCTTGCAACAGCGTTTCTTCGTCCTCTTCATGATCGGGATAGGTTTCGCCGTAGCGTTCGCGTTGCTGATCAGCAAAAGCCTGTCGTAACGCCGCGTCTTGTATCAACTCCTGCTCGTCGTCAGGCAACGCTGTCTGCGCTGTCACGTTGTCCGGCAAAGGCGCTGGCGCGGCAAACGACGCCGACGTGCTGGTTTGCTCAACGTGGGCGGCCTGCGCCTGTTGCTCCGCTTCGCGGGCCTGCTGTTCAGCCAGCCGCTGCGAGGGCAGTTTGATGCCATACGATGCCAGTTCACGGCGAGTAGGAATACGCACCGGATTTGGCCGCGGCAATTCCGGCCCCATACCGCGCTTGACCTGCGGATTGTTATCTTCATCGGTGGTAAACGCCGGCATGAACGGCGCCGCATTTTGCAGTTCCGGTTTCGGCTCAGGGGCAACCCCGGCGCTTCCAGAAACGACCGTCGCCGCCGTGACTGCCGCCGCGGCCGTGCGGGCAATGCGATCGTCAGCTTGCAAGATCAGCGGTTGCCAGTCAGGCAACGGTTCAGACAGTGATGACGCAAAGCCAGCCGGTACAGGCGCTGTCTCCGCAGGCGCTGGCGCCCATGTCGATGCCGGCGAGACATCAACCTTCGGCCTGAATTCAGGCGCAGGCGTTGCAACCGGCGGGACATAGGATTCAGACCCGGCTAACGGCGTAACGGCTATTGGTTCAGGGTGCGGCTTCAGCACCGGCTCCGCATCAGGCGTTGCCGCAACGGCAAATGCAGGCTCGTTCGCTTCGTCTGCCGCCGGCATGCCGGCGGCGGCCGATGCAACGGCGGCCACACCGGAAGTCGCCGTCACCGCCGGGGCGGAAAACAGCACGTCATCTTCCTCTACGTCATCGTCCTCTGCCGAGGACGACATCGCGGTGGATTCTTCTTCGTGAGGCCCGGCTGTACGGCGAGCGTCTTTCCGCGTTTCGACTGGCGACTCATCGACCTTTTCGTCATCATCATAAAGGTAGTCATCTTCACGTCGACGCCCGGAAAACAGCGTCAGGCACCCCATCACCCCGGCGCCGAGCTTTTCGGCGATCGTCAGCCAGGACCAGCCGGTGAACAGCGTCAGCCCGGCGGCCCAGACGCACAGCAGAATCATGGTGCCGCCGATATTATTGAAACGCGGAATCATCGAGCTGCTAAGCAAACTGCCCAACACCCCGCCGGAGGCAAAATAGTAGATGTCATCCACATTGAGCGCCGCCAGCCCGCACGAGGTCAGAATCAGGGCCAGCGTGCCGATCAGACGCAGCGAAAGGGTAAAGTAATCCAGCGTGGCGCGTTGGCCGCGCTGGCGATGGATCACCCAGCACAACGACACCATTACCACGGGGATGGCATACGCCAGTACGCCGAAAATGAAAAACAGGGTATCCGCCAGCCAGGCGCCTACCCCGCCCCCCAGATTGTGAATCGGTTCATGCCAGGCGGTCTGCGACCAACTGGGATCCGAGGGACTGAAACTCAGCAGCGCCACCGCCAGATAAATGGCAAAAAGCACCACAACGATTAACATCGCTTCCAGTAAACGTCGACCCGCGCTGAGTTTTTTCAGCGTGACGTCTTTATCTTCTGTATATTCCTGGCTCAAGCGTCTCTCCAGGTTCCCTGTAAATGTTTCATGATAAAGCGCCGAGTCTTCCCCGGCGCCATACTGTACAAATTCACAGGAGTGTAGCTGAATTTATCGGGTTATGCACCCTTGCCGTCAGCGGGTCTTGATGACCAGCCGGTTGCTTTGCTTCACTTCTTCCATCACCACATAGGTGCGGGTATCGTTTACGCCCGGCAGACGCAACAGCGTTTCTCCCAGCAACTTACGGTATGCCGACATATCCGGCACGCGGGTTTTGAGCAAATAGTCAAAATCCCCGGAAACCAGATGACACTCCTGAATTTCCTCAAGCTTCTGCACGGCTGCATTGAACTGCTCAAACACATCCGGCGCGCCGCGATTGAGAGTAATCTCAACGAACACCAGCAATGACGCATCCAGATAATGTGGGTTCAGCAGCGCGGTATAGCCATTGATAAAACCCTGTCGTTCCAGACGACGAACGCGCTCCAGACACGGGGTTGGCGAAAGACCGACCCGCTTGGAAAGTTCCACGTTGGAGATACGTCCATCTTTTTGCAATTCGTTCAGGATATTGCGATCGATACGATCAAGATCTTTTCCCGGACGTTTTTTCGTGTCTACCATTCTTATTGTCTCTCTTCATCCTTCCCTGTTTAACCGCTGTCTCTGACCAACCTCAATGTACCAGAGCCACCCCTAAAGAAGACCCCTGCCTTTTGTAATGTGTTCATTCTCTGTTCCGACCGCGTTTCCCGGAAACGTGGTAAAACGCCGGTTATCCATCGGCAGACAAACGCCGCCGCTAGAGACCCCAAACGCATAAAAGCCGGAGCATTTAACTATTCACATACAAAAAATTTCCTCTTCCAAGGATGTTTTCGCAAAAGCGCAGCCGATTGTCAAAGTAAAACAATTAAAATCAGAAGAAAGTGCCAGATTCGCTCCCGGCAGTCCATTAGGGCAGCGTTTTCACACGTTCCGCACCCGCCGTCAGGCTATTCGCCGTTCCCTGCCAATATTCCGTAACGATTGAACCGATAGCCAACAACATTCCTCCACACTTTTTTTACGCAGGTAATTTCCTTACAATCGGTCATATCGTCCGTTCGAGTGAATGAGGAACTCATGAGCACTGCCAAACACCGTAAATTATTGATTCTGGGTTCAGGCCCGGCAGGTTATACCGCCGCGGTCTATGCTGCGCGGGCAAACCTAAATCCGTTGTTGATTACCGGCATGGAAAAAGGCGGTCAGTTGACCACCACCACCGAAGTGGAAAACTGGCCCGGCGACCCAGACGAGTTGACCGGTCCGCTGCTGATGGAGCGTATGCACGCTCATGCCGCCAAATTCAATACCGAAATCGTCTTTGACCACATCACGCGCGTCGACCTGCAAACCCGCCCGTTCCGCCTGTTCGGCGACAGCGATGAGTACACCTGCGACGCCTTGATCATCGCCACCGGCGCATCCGCCCGCTATCTGGGTCTGCCGTCTGAAGACGCGTTCAAAGGGAAAGGCGTCTCCGCCTGCGCAACCTGCGACGGTTTCTTCTATCGCAACCAGAAGGTCGCGGTAGTCGGTGGCGGCAATACCGCAGTGGAAGAGGCGCTGTATCTGTCCAACATCGCCGCCGAAGTGCATCTGATCCATCGTCGCGACAGCTTCCGCGCGGAGAAAATCCTGATCGACCGTCTGATGGCGAAGGTCAGCAGCGGCAATATCGTGCTGCATACCAATCGCACGCTGGACGAAGTGCTGGGCGACGATATGGGCGTGACCGGCGTGCGCCTGCGCGACGCAACTGAAGCAACCGAGCAGTTGGATGTAGCGGGCGTGTTTATCGCCATCGGTCACAGCCCGAATACCGCCATATTCGGCGATCAACTGGAACTGGAAAACGGCTACATCAAGGTGCAATCCGGCATCCACGGCAACGCGACTCAGACCAGCATTCCCGGTGTATTCGCCGCCGGCGACGTCATGGACCACATTTATCGCCAGGCTATCACTTCCGCCGGCACCGGTTGTATGGCGGCGCTGGATGCCGAACGCTATCTGGACGCCCTCGTCAAGTAAGCCTTGATGACCAACAATGCCAACCCGGGCGTGATCGCGTCCGGGTTTTTTATTGCAGTTCATCACTGCAAAAATTGATCGACACCCCGTTCCGCCATCTGCTTTTCGTTTGCACAACCCCGCCACCGCGGTAACATGGCGCATCGCGACCGTTACGCTCACAATTGTGTTAAGTAACGGTTATGTAAGCGTTATTTTCATGTACCAACTGGAAGCGATCGGCACCTGATGAAAGACACCCGACAACGAGAACTGACCCGCTGGCTGAAACAGCAAAGCCGTCTGGCGCACCGCTGGCTACGACTATCGCTGATGCTCGGTCTGGCAAGCGGCCTGCTGATTATGGCGCAGGCCTGGTTACTGGCCTCACTGCTCCACGCCCTGATTATCACCCACACCCCGCGCAACGAACTGACCACGATGTTTCTGTCACTGGCAACGACATTCGTATTACGGGCGTTGATCAACTGGATACGGGAACGCGTCGGTTTTCGCTGTGGTCAGACGATTCGCCAGCATATCCGCCAGCAGGTTCTGGATCGACTACAACAGCTGGGACCGGCCTGGATTCAGGGAAAACCGGCCGGCAGTTGGGCCACGCTGATACTGGAGCAGGTGGACGATATGCACGATTACTACGCCCGCTATCTGCCCCAGATGTATCTGGCCGTACTGATTCCGGTGCTGATCCTGATTATCGTGTTTCCGGTGAACTGGGCCGCGGGGGTCATTCTGTTAGCCACCGCCCCATTGATCCCGTTGTTCATGGCGATGGTCGGTATGGGCGCCGCCGACGCCAACCGCCGCAACTTTCAGGCGCTGGCCAGACTGAGCGGCAATTTTCTTGATCGACTGCGTGGTCTGGATACCCTGCGCCTGTTCTATCGCGGCGAGTCGGAAACCGCACAGATTCGCCAGGCGTCGGAACAGTTTCGCAGTCGCACGATGGAAGTGCTGCGTATGGCCTTTCTGTCTTCCGGCGTGCTGGAATTCTTCGCGTCGATTTCGATCGCGGTGGTAGCGGTTTATTTCGGCTTTTCATACCTCGGCGAGTTGCATTTTGGCAGCTACGGCGTCGGCGTAACGCTGTTTGCCGGTTTTCTGGTGCTGATTCTGGCGCCGGAGTTCTTCCAGCCGCTGCGCGATCTCGGCACGTTTTACCACGCCAAGGCGCAGGCGGTCGGAGCGGCGGAAGCCCTGCACCGTTTCATGACGGCCGAAAGCGAGGAAACCGGAGCCGGCACGCACCTATTTCAAAGCGATACGCCCGTCACACTGGTCGCCCACGAGCTGATTATTCTGTCGCCCTCAGGCAAAACGCTGGCCGGGCCGCTCACCTTTAAACTGAACGCCGGGCAACGGGTCGCGCTGGTCGGTCCCAGCGGCGCCGGGAAAAGCTCGCTGCTGAACCTGCTGTTGGGTTTTCTGCCCTACCGCGGTTCACTGACGGTCAATGGCGAGGAACTGCGTACCCTGTCGTCCACATCATGGCGGCAGCACCTGAGTTGGGTGGGGCAAAATCCTCACCTGCCGGAACCCACGCTGCGGCAGAACGTACTGCTGGGTCGCCCGAAGGCCAGCGACCATATGCTGCAACAAGCGCTTGAGCGCGCGTATGTGCACGAATTTCTGCCTCAGTTGCCGCAAGGCCTGGACACGCAGTTGGGCGACGGCGCCGCACGTCTGTCAGTCGGCCAGGCCCAGCGGGTCGCCGTGGCGCGCGCATTGCTGCACCCATGTCGATTACTGCTGCTGGACGAACCCTCCGCCAGCCTTGATGCGCACAGCGAACAGCGGGTCATGAGCGCGCTGAGCGAGGCGTCGCACACTCAGACCACATTGCTGGTGACCCACCAACTGAGCGAAATTCGGAACTATGACGAAATCTGGGTCATGGTCAACGGCCAGTTGGTCCAGCAGGGTGACTACCTTACCCTGAGTCAGGTCGCCGGGCCGTTTGCCGACTTACTGGCGCAACGCCGGGGAGAACTGTGAGATGGAAAAGATTCGGGCAATGCAGGTACTCAAACCCTTTCTGGCGCTGTACCGCCGTCACCTGTTCCGGCTTGGGTTGGGCGTTTTGCTGGCGATACTGACTCTGTTAGCCAGTATTGGTCTGTTGACGCTGTCAGGCTGGTTTCTGGCGGCCTCGTCCATCGCCGGTCTGGCCGGGCTGACTACGTTCAACTATATGCTGCCGGCGGCCGGGGTGCGCGGCGCAGCGATTCTGCGTACCGCCAGCCGTTACTTTGAGCGACTGGTAAGCCACGACGGCACCTTTCGCGTCCTGCTGCATCTGCGTGTGTTCACCTTTAGCCGTATCCTGCCGCTGGCGCCGGGCGGGCTGATTCGTTTTCGTCAGGCCGAACTGCTCAACCGGCTGGTAGCGGATGTGGATACGCTGGACCATCTCTACCTGCGGGTAATTTCTCCGCTGGTGAGCGCGCTGGCCGTGATTCTGGCGCTGGCTTATGGCTTGAGCTGGCTGGATGCGTCGCTGGCGCTAACGCTGGCCGCCATCATGCTGGCGCTGCTGCTGGTGTTGCCTCTGGCGTTTTACCGTGCGGGACAACCGGTCGGCGCCGACCTGACCGCGCTGCGCGCCCACTATCGGGTACAACTGACCACCTGGATCCAGGGGCAGGCCGAACTGGCGGTATTCGGCGCCCTGGCGCCCTTTCGCCAGCAGTTGGAAATACTGGAGCAGCGCTGGTTTGAACGGCAACGTCAACAGGCCGGGCTAAGCGCGTTGTCGCAGGCCATCCTGATTGCCGCCAGCGGCCTGACCGCCACCTTACTGCTGTGGCTGGCCGCCGGCGGCGTCGGCGGCGACCATCAGCCGGGCGCGCTCATCGCGCTGTTTGTGTTTGCCGCCCTCGCCGCTTTCGAAGCGCTGGCGCCGGTCGCAGGCGCCTTCCAGCATATCGGGCAAGTCGTCGCGTCGGCGGCCCGAGTCGATCAACTACTGAAACTGCGCCCGCCGGTTGCCTTTCCGTCTCAGGGCCCTACGCCGTTGGAACAGGTTCAACTCACACTGGATAAAGTGAGCTTTACCTACCCGGAACAAAACCAACCGGCGCTGAGCGGAATTACGCTGACGTTTACGCCGGGCGAGCATGTCGCGTTATTGGGGCGTACCGGCTGCGGCAAGTCGACGCTGTTGCAATTGCTGACCCGCGCCTGGGATTGCAGCGCCGGCGAAATTCGTCTTAATGACACGCCGATCGCGGCATTCCCGGAGTCTACGCTGCGCGATGCCATGAGCGTGGTGCCGCAGCGGGTGCATATTTTCAGCGCCACGCTGCGGGAAAACCTGCGGCTGGCGGCCCCAGCGGCCAGCGACGAGCGTTTGCAGGCGGTGCTAACGCAAGTCGGCCTGGAGAAACTGCTGGAGGATCAGGGGCTCAACGCCTGGCTGGGTGAAGGGGGACGCCAGTTGTCCGGCGGCGAACAACGCCGTATCGGCGTGGCGCGCGCCCTGCTCCACCCGGCGCCGCTGGTGTTGCTGGATGAACCGACCGAAGGGCTGGACGCCGATACCGAACAGCGCATACTGCAGTTATTACGTCAGCATTGCCTGGGTAAGACCCTGATCGTCATTACCCATCGCCTGAATGGACTGGAGAGTATGGACCGGCTGTGCGTGATGGATGGCGGACAACTGGTGGAACAGGGTTCGCATCATAGCCTGATGGCGTTGCAAGGGCGCTACTGGCAATTTCATCAACACCTGTAGGCCGAGGTGCGCATGCTGTTGTATGAACTGTCTCCGTTTTCGCTGCAGTTTCCTAACCCGGAAACCGCGCTGCGGGATCCCAATGGTCTGCTGGCCTACGGCGGCGATCTGTCGCCCGAACGCTTGCTAAGCGCCTACCGTCAGGGTATTTTCCCGTGGTTTTCACCGGGAGAGCCGATCCTGTGGTGGAGCCCGGACCCACGAGCGGTGCTGTTCCCGGCACAGTTTCACCTTAGCCGCAGCATGAAAAAGTTCATTCGCCGCACCGATTATCGGGTCACACTGAATCAGGCGTTTGAAGCGGTGATTTCCGCCTGCGCCAGCGAGCGCGAGGAAGGCACCTGGATTGGCAGGGACATCGTGCGCTCCTATGTTCAGTTACACCTGTCCGGCCTGGCGCACTCGGTCGAGGTCTGGCGTGGCGCCCAGTTGGTGGGCGGCCTGTACGGTATCGCTCAGGGCGCGCTATTTTGCGGCGAGTCGATGTTCAGCCGGGCGGATAACGCGTCCAAATACGCGCTGGCGGCGTTTCTGCAGCATTTCGTGCGCCACGGCGGCCAGTTGATTGATTGCCAGGTGCTCAACGACCATACTGCCTCGCTGGGCGCCTGTGATATTCCCCGGCGCGAGTTTCTGTACGAGCTGAACCGGCTGCAACAGGCCGCATTAATCGATGGTTGCTGGCATCCGCAACCCCTGAATACACCCACTGCCGACACCCCTGGTGAAGGGGATAAATGAGCGGCAGCGACTTACGCGCCTTTACATAATGAGGGTTTTTCGGCATTATCTTGCCGGTTAAAAACTAAGGTACTTAAACCTAGAGGATTCGATGGCCAAAGAAGACAATATTGAAATGCAAGGCACCGTGCTGGATACGCTGCCCAACACCATGTTCCGCGTTGAGCTGGAAAACGGGCACGTGGTTACCGCTCATATCTCCGGTAAAATGCGTAAAAACTATATCCGCATCCTGACGGGTGACAAAGTGACTGTGGAACTGACCCCGTACGACCTGAGCAAAGGCCGCATTGTCTTCCGTAGCCGTTAACAACCGCGCTATCGCCTGAGGCGATGCGCCAGGGTGTTTACCTCTCTGCCCTCACCGTTCGGTGAGGGCGTTTGCATTTTAAGCCGGTCAATAACTTACCCGCCTATTAATTCGGATATCGCAGTAAGCTGCAGTCAGGCAAACCGTGTGGTAACGTGAATGCGACCGACATGAAAAAGGGCATCTGACGATGCCCTTTTGTGTTTTTAGCGTGACGACGTAATCAATTCACTCAGTGAACCGCACCTTCGGCTTTAGTCTTTTGCGCGCTCAGGAAGCGATAAGTCAGCTGTTGGGCGGCCTTATCCAATTCCACTTTCACGGAGCCACCGTCTACCAGCGAGCCGAACAACAGCTCATTGGCCAGCGGTTTCTTGAGGTTTTCCTGAATGACTCGCGCCATCGGTCGCGCGCCCATCGCTTTGTCATAGCCTTTTTCCGCCAGCCAGTTGCGTGCTTCTTCGCTAACTTCCAGCGACACGCCTTTGGCGTCCAGTTGCGCCTGCAGTTCGACAATGAACTTGTCCACCACCTGCTGAATCACTTCAGCCGACAGGTGGTTGAACCAGATGATGCCATCCAGACGATTGCGGAATTCCGGCGTGAAGACTTTTTTGATCTCTTCCATCGCATCGCTGCTGTTGTCCTGCTGGATAAGACCAATGGACTTACGCTGGGTTTCCCGCACCCCGGCATTGGTGGTCATCACCACGATCACATTGCGGAAATCCGCCTTGCGGCCGTTGTTATCGGTCAGCGTGCCGTTGTCCATCACCTGCAACAGCAGGTTGAACACATCCGGGTGCGCCTTCTCGATCTCATCAAGCAGCAGCACCGAATGCGGATGCTTGATCACCGCATCGGTGAGCAAACCGCCCTGATCGTAGCCCACGTAGCCCGGAGGCGCGCCGATCAAACGGCTGACCGTATGGCGCTCCATGTATTCAGACATATCGAAGCGCAGCAGCTCGATATCCAGCGCTTTCGCCAACTGTACCGTTACTTCCGTTTTCCCGACCCCGGTCGGACCAGCAAACAGGAACGACCCGACCGGCTTGCGCTCATGCCCCAGACCGGCACGGCTCATCTTGATGGCTTCGGTCAGCGCCTCAATGGCTTTATCCTGCCCGAATACCAGCATCTTCAGACGATCGCCCAGATTGCGCAGCACATCACGGTCACTGGCGGAAACGGTTTTCTCCGGAATACGGGCGATGCGGGCGACCACCGCTTCAATATCCGCCACATTGACGGTTTTCTTGCGTTTGCTCGCCGGCAACAGGCGGCAGCGGGCGCCGGCCTCATCGATCACGTCGATCGCTTTATCCGGCAGGTGACGGTCATTAATGTATTTCACCGCCAGTTCCACCGCCGCGCGGATCGCCTTGGCGGTATAACGCACGTCGTGGTGCGCTTCGTATTTCGGCTTCAGACCATTAATGATCTGCACCGTCTCTTCCACGCTCGGCTCGGTGATGTCGATTTTCTGGAAGCGGCGCGCCAGCGCGCGATCTTTTTCGAAGATATTGCTGAATTCCTGATACGTGGTGGAGCCAATCACGCGAATCTTGCCGCTGGACAGCAACGGCTTGATCAGGTTGGCGGCGTCCACCTGACCGCCGGAAGCTGCGCCAGCACCGATAATGGTGTGGATCTCGTCGATAAACAGGATGCTGCTCTGATCCTGCTCCAACTGCTTGAGCAGCGATTTAAAGCGTTTTTCGAAGTCGCCGCGGTATTTGGTGCCGGCCAGCAACGAGCCGATATCCAGCGAGTAGAGCGTGCAGTCGGCCATCACCTCCGGCACGTCGCCCTGCACGATGCGCCAGGCCAACCCTTCGGCGATAGCGGTTTTCCCCACGCCGGATTCGCCCACCAGCAGCGGATTGTTTTTACGGCGACGGCACAGCACCTGAATCGTGCGCTCCAGCTCGCTGTCGCGGCCGATCAGCGGGTCGATGCCTCCCACCCGGGCAAGCTGGTTGAGATTTGTGGTGAAGTTTTCCATACGCTCCTCCCCGCCAGCCTGTTCTTCGTTAACCGGATTTTCCGGGTTTGCCGCCGGACCGGTTTCTTCTTTGCGCGTACCGTGGGAAATGAAATTCACCACATCCAACCGGCTGACGTCATGTTTGCGCAGCAGGTAGGCAGCCTGAGATTCCTGCTCGCTGAAGATGGCGACCAGCACGTTGGCGCCGGACACTTCGCTGCGCCCGGACGATTGCACGTGGAACACGGCGCGCTGCAGCACCCGCTGAAAGCTCAGCGTCGGCTGGGTATCCCGTTCTTCATCATTTTGCGGCAGCGTGGGCGTGGTCTGTTCGATAAAGGTTTCCAGTTCCTGACGCAGAACCGCCAAATCGACCGTACAGGCTTCCAGTGCCTCTCGTGCGGAGGGGTTGCTGAGCAGCGCCAGCAACAAATGTTCCACGGTCATAAACTCATGCCGGTGCTCGCGCGCTCTGGCGAAAGCCATGTTGAGACTGAGTTCCAGTTCTTGATTGAGCATAGGCACCTCCCCCAATAAATTGCCCTATTCAGGCTTTTTCCAGCGTACAAAGCAATGGATGCTCGTTCTCCCGGGCATAACGGTTCACCTGCGCCACCTTGGTCTCGGCTACCTCGGCGCTGTAGACGCCGCAGATGGCCTTGCCCTGATAGTGAACCGTAAGCATCAGTTGCGTTGCACGTTCAATATCATAAGAAAAGAACTTTTGCAGAACGTCAATAACAAATTCCATCGGCGTGTAATCATCGTTGTTAAGTATCACTTTATACATCGATGGAGGCTGCAAGGCTTCAGTATAATGCTCTTTGGTCAGGTCGTCGGTCTGCGCCCCGGTGCTATGATTTCCCATCTTCTACCCAAATCAGTTCTGATACTTATCCGCTGGCTGTCTTCACAGCAGCATGCCTGATTTTTATTGTATCACCGCCCGGTCAAAATCGCTCAGACCCCAAAAACGCATCCCTCTTGATATTAACGGCAATAAAACCCGACGATAGCGTTATCTGTATCAAATTTTCACAAACCTGCGGCAAAGTGTCGGATTCGGGTGCTTGACGGCAAGGGCGATTTCACTAGAGTGTAGAGTTGAATTGATGTCGTTTTAATCAATTTGGTTTTGCCTTAACCCAATAACCTCACCTTAGAGAACACTCTAGCGAAGGATGAAGATTCATGGAGACAGGTACTGTTAAATGGTTCAATAACGCCAAAGGCTTTGGCTTTATTTGTCCCGAGAGCGGCGGTGAAGATATCTTCGCCCACTATTCAACCATTCAGATGGACGGCTACAGGACGCTGAAAGCAGGTCAGGTGGTGCAATTCACTGTACACCAGGGACCCAAAGGAAATCACGCCAGTCTGATCGTGCCGGTAGTCGGCGAAACGGTCGCCTGAATGTTCACCCCACGCTTTCCGGTCTTTCTCCTTTAATTCCTGTGACCAGGTCAAACGAGTCCAATGCCGGTCGCAAAGCGGCCGGCATTCTTTATGCTCTCTTCACATGCGCTCTACACGCGACAGGCTCGTTCAGCCGGATAACACGCCTAATCCGCCCGCCCGCGCGCCAGCCACAAGACCCGTGAAAACATGCTGCGGATCAGCGGCGGGATGGCCGATTCCCCCTGAGACGCCGCTTCCAGCGCCACTTCAATCGCCAGATCCGGTTTTGAGGTACGGTGAATCGCCTTGGTGATGACTTTCGCCGCCGACAGCGGCACCGGTTCCGGCAACTGCGCAACCCGGTGATAGACCTGACTAAAGCCGTTGCGATACATGAAATGCTCCATATCCAGCGCCGGCAGCACGGTCAAATGGTCGCGTTCGGACTCACTCTGCGATTGCAGCAGGCTACGAACCGTGGCGGCGTATTTTTTCCCGGCGTCATCGCCATCCACCAGCACATGCCATTCGATACCCATCCGATAGGCGAACTTCAGCAGCGGTTTTAACCCCACCTGCGCAAACTCGATCACCCTCACGCCTTCCGCCTCGAAGTGATGACCGCACTGACGCGCCAGTTCACTGAGCATCCAGACTTCGGTTTCGCCCTCCACCAGCAGCCAGCAGCGCGCGAATAACGACGCCGGGCGATTAAACCGAATGTGAAAGGTAATGCGGCGGCTATCTTCCTGCGTCATGCCCTGACGGCCGATACGGTAGGTCGCGACCTTCGCCGATTCTCGCACCAGACGGCAAACCTGTTCTACCGGCACCAGCGACAGCAGTTCACCGGAATTGGTGGTGGTGATTTTTTGCAGCGGCAACTGCGTCAGCAGCCCCCATGCCACCGACAGCATAATCGGATGCAGCCGGGTTTCCGGGTCTTCAATCAGCAGCAGCGGCCGGGCGTGCGGATCAAGCGCCGTGGACCCTTTGGCCTGCAGCAGGGTGGAAAACAGCTCCAGCAGAATAATACGACGGCTGCGACTATTGGGGCCGGAAATCATGCGATTGATGTTATCCAGCGAGCGCCATGCCCGGCCATTGCCCGCACGGGCATGGCGATGGTGACGCCGATCGTTCGGGTCCGCGCCCTGCTCGGAAAAATAGTGCTCGACCAGTTGGCGCATCGCCACCAGACCTTGTCGCAGTTCCTGATTAGTCAACCGGTTGGGATTTTGCGCCAGTTCGCGCACCAGCGTCTCAAACTGGCGCGATAGCCGATCGTTATCATCGATTTGCGGCATCAACGAGCCGGTGCGAAAACGGCGAATAAAGCGGGCGTCACGCAGCCGCAACACCGGATGCAGACGAATCACTTCGCTGGCCAGCCAGTCGATATTGTCCAGCGGCAATGCCTGACCATTGGCATCAAGAAAACTGCGCCAGGTAAAGATCGCCTGGCTTTCATCCATTTCCCCTTCCAGCCGATAGAAAATGCGATGCAATCGCCCTTCGCCCTTGATCCATACCGGCGACAATGAACGATAGCGAGGGGCCAGATGGTGACCGGGCGCAGATTCGCAAAACGTGAAGATCACCTGCAGATGACGCTCGCGGCTGGTTTCGTTGCCCGGCGTAAAATGAAAGTCCTGCAGGTCAAAGTGATAAAGCGGTGGTGACGGCGTCAGCAGCAGCGACAGCGCATCCAACAAGCTGGACTTGCCCCAGGCGTTTTCGCCGATCAGCACGGTATTATCATCCAGCATCAGCGACAGTCGGTTAATACCACGGAATCCAAGAATCTCGACTCTTTCCAGATACATCCGTGCCTCCTGTTCTGTGGTCTTCTAACGAGAATGACGATAAAAGCGCGGCAGGGTCAAGCCCTATGCCTCGGATCTGCCTCGCGACGCATAAAAATGCCCGGCAGATGCGAGTGATTGTCATCCACAAGTAAAAATTGCGCTAAATCAACTTCACCTTAAATTGCCTATAAAAGATCTTTTTAGACACCGGCAAACCGTTCTATGCTTTTAAACAAGCATTATAAATGCAACTTTAAAAAGGAAGTCATTATGTATTGTGTGCAATGTGAACAGACCATCCGAACCCCGGCCGGCAATGGCTGCGCTTACGCGCAAGGCATGTGCGGCAAGACCGCCGAAACCTCTGACCTGCAAGACCTGCTGGTCGCCGTTCTTCAGGGGCTGTCCGCCTGGGCGCTGCAGGCGCGCGCATTGGGCATCATTGACCATGAGATCGACAATTTTACGCCCCGCGCTTTCTTCGCCACCCTGACCAACGTGAATTTTGATTCGCCGCGTATCATCGGCTACGCCCGCGAAGCAATTAGCCTGCGTCAGGGGCTGGCCGCCCGTTGCCGGCTGCTGGACGCCGCCATCGCGGTCGATCATCCGATGGCGGAACTGCAACTGGCGGGCGACGATATCCCGACGCTGCTGCAACAGGCGGCGATGTTCGCGCTGAACAAAGATAAAGCCGCTGTCGGCGAGGATATTCACGGGTTGCGCATGCTGTGCCTGTATGGCCTGAAAGGCGCGGCCGCCTATATGGAACATGCCCACGTGCTGGGTCAGTACGATGACGCGCTGTACGCCGATTTCCATGCGTTTATGGCCTGGCTCGGCACCGCGCCCACCGATGTCGACACCCTGCTCGGCAACGCGCTGGCTATCGGCAAAATGAATTTCGGCGTAATGGCGATACTGGATCAGGGAGAAACCTCCGCCTACGGTCATCCGCAGCCGACTCAGGTTAACGTACGCCCGGTGGCGGGCAAGGCGATTCTGATTTCCGGCCATGACCTGAAAGACCTGCGTATGTTGCTGGAACAGACCGAAGGCACCGGCATCAATATCTATACCCACGGCGAAATGCTGCCGGCGCACGGCTATCCGGAACTGAAGAAATTTTCCCACCTGGTCGGCAACTACGGCAGCGGCTGGCAGAATCAGCAAAGCGAATTCGCTAAATTCCCCGGCCCGATCCTGATGACCTCCAACTGCATCATCGACCCCAACGTAGGCCAGTATACCGACCGTATCTGGACCCGCAGCATCGTCGGCTGGCCGGGCGCGCAGCACCTCGAAGGCGATGATTTCAGCGCGGTGATCGCTCAGGCGCAGCAACTGCCGGGGTTCCCGTACAGCGAAATCGAGCACCTGATTACCGTCGGTTTTGGTCGCCAGACCCTGTTGAGCGCCGCCGATACCGTGATTGATCTGGTCGCCAGCAAGAAACTGCGCCACGTATTTCTGGTCGGCGGTTGCGACGGCAGCCGCACCGAACGCAGCTACTACACCGATTTCGCGCTCAACGTCCCGCAAGACTGCCTGATCATGACGCTGGCGTGCGGTAAATATCGTTTCAATAAACTGGATTTCGGCACGCTGGAAGGCTTGCCGCGTCTGCTGGATGTCGGCCAGTGCAACGATGCGTACGCCGCCATCATGCTGGCGGTCAATCTGGCTGAAAAACTGGGCTGCGGCGTCAACGACCTGCCGCTGAGTCTGGTACTGTCCTGGTTTGAACAGAAAGCCATCGTCATTCTGCTGACGCTGCTGGCGCTGGGTGTGAAAAATATTTATACCGGCCCGACCGCCCCTGGCTTCCTGACCCCGTCGCTGCTGGCGATCCTGAACGAGAAGTTCGGCATGCGCGCCATCACCACCGTGGAGCAGGACCTCAAAGACATCCTCGCCGCCTGATTTTTCGTTGACCTTCGCCTTCCGCCGACGCATGGCGGAAGGCTGTTATGGAGACCGCCATGACCATGCCTACTCCGCAGTGCCCCAACCGCATGCAGGTGCACTCTCTTCATCAGGAAACGCCGGATGTGTGGACGCTTTCCCTGATCAGCCATGACTTTTACCCCTGGCAACCCGGCCAGTATGCGCTGGTCAGCATCGCCAACAGCAGTGAAACGCTGCGCGCTTATACCCTGTCCTCCTCGCCCGGACTGAGCCCGTTTATCACCTTCACGGTACGCCGACTGGAAAACGGCGTCGGCTCGCGCTGGCTGACCGAACAGGTGAAGCCCGGCGATTATTTGTGGATCTCCGATGCGCAGGGCGAATTCAGCTGCACCCGTGCCGTCAGCGATCGTTACCTGATGCTGGCGGCGGGCTGCGGCGTTACGCCGATCATGTCGATGACGCGCTGGCTGCTGGCCAATCGCCCGCACACGGATATTCAGGTCATCTTCAATGTGCGCTCGCCGCAGCACGTGATTTTTGCCGACGAATGGCAAACACTCCGCCAGCGCTACCCACAGCAACTGCAACTGACCCTGATGGCGGAACAGCAGGCTGAAACCGGTTTTCTCAGCGGTCGCCTCACTGAGTCGGTCCTGTCGCAACAGGTGCCGGATATCGCCGATCGCACCGTGATGACCTGCGGCCCGCAACCCTATATGCAGCAGGTGGAAACCTTCTGTCTACAGGCCGGCGTCCCACGCGAGCGCATCTTCAAAGAGCAGTTCGGCGCGCCGGAAGCCGCCGTGGATGATGATGGCGAACAACTCACCATGACCATCCGCCATTCGTTGCAACAGCTGAAAGCTCCGATCGGCATCAGCCTGCTGGCAGCGTTGGAAAGCCACCAGTTACCGGTAAACGCCGCCTGTCGCGCCGGGGTATGCGGTAGCTGCAAGACCCGGATTCTCAGTGGCAGCTACACTACCACCAGCACCATGACGCTGACGCCTGACGAAATTGAAAACGGCTATGTGCTGGCCTGTAGTTGCCAGTTACAAGGCGATGTCGAACTGGTCTGATTTTTCCGCTCGCTCTTGCCATACGGCTGACATCACGCTCTGGATCCACCCCGCACTTTCGTTAAGAAACCGTTAAGGCGGGGTTTTTCCCCTTTCTGCTTCCGGCTATATTAGGTTGTATTGATATCGTATTGCGGGTGTGAACATCGACAGGGACACCGCTGCAGTTTCAATCGCGCTGTTGTGGCAGGAGCAAACACTATCATGACCATCAGACCCGCCCCGATTCTGATCCTTGGCGCCAGTGGCTACATTGGCCGTCACCTCCTCACGCGTCTCAGCCAGCAAGGTCAATCGGTGATTGCCGCTTCGCGTCACATCGACTCGCTGGCGGCACTAAACCTTCCCGGCATACGCTGTGAATACGTTGATCTGATGAAGCCATACACGCTGCCGGAAGGGTTATGGCAGGCAGACACCCTTTACTATCTGGCGCACAGCATGGGTGATGGCGCCGATTTTCTGGAGCGGGAATATCAATCGGCGCAAAATCTGCGTCAGGTGCTGCGCACCAGCCGGATTCGACAGATAATCTATCTCGGTTCAGCGCAGGCTGAGTGCCATCCCTCCATTCATATGCAGGCGCGCAAACTGACCGGCGACATTCT
The DNA here is from genome assembly GCF_002812485.1 of Dickeya fangzhongdai. NCBI lineage: Bacteria > Pseudomonadati > Pseudomonadota > Gammaproteobacteria > Enterobacterales > Pectobacteriaceae > Dickeya > Dickeya fangzhongdai. The sequence continues at coordinate 2,190,196 of NZ_CP025003.1, read as the reverse complement.
GCGCAGCAGCGGCATTCCGGTCACCGAGTTGCGCGCCGGCATTATCGTCGGCCCCGGTTCCGCTGCATTCGAAATCCTGCGCGATATGGTGAACAATTTACCGGTGTTGACGCCGCCGCGCTGGGTGCGCTCGAAATCCGCGCCGATTGCGCTGGAAAATCTGCTCACCTACCTGACGGAACTGCGACACTACCCTGCGGAACGTCATCGGGTTTTCGATGCCGCCGGGCCGGAATACCTTAGCTATCAGACCCTGTTCGAACGGTTTATTCGTATTACCGGCAAACGTCGCCTGTTGTTGCCGATTCCGGTGCCGACCGGGTTGATATCGGCCTGGTTTCTGAACATGGTGACCTCAGTTCCCGGCTCTACCGCCCGGGCGCTGGTACAGGGGTTGCGACACGATCTGCCGATGGACGACGGCGAACTGCGTCGCCTGATTCCCCAGCGGCTGATCGGGTTTGATGAAGCGGTGCGGGCTACGCTGGCCGATGAAAAAGCGGCGGCGCAACATCCGGACTGGGGATATGACCCCGATGTTTTAGCTCGCTGGCAACCCAATTACGCGTTCTACCCCAAACAGGCGGGTTACAGCCACAAAACCGGTGCCAGCAGCCAGGCATTGTGGCAGGTGATCCAGCAAGTCGGAGGCCGGGAAGGCTACTTTTACGCCAACCTGCTGTGGGCTATCCGCGCTCGAATAGATGATTTATGCGGTAATCAGGTGATTTACCGCCGACCGGAGCGGGCGGAATTAAGGGAAGGCGACTTCGTCAACGGCTGGAAGGTCATCCGGGTCAGGCCTCATCAGCAGTTGGTGCTGCTGTTTGGCATGAAAGCGCCCGGACTGGGGCGTCTGGTCTTCTCCATTGACGATCGTGGCGCGTATCGGGTACTGGATGTTCGTGCCTGGTGGCACCCCGCCGGCAGCAGCGGGCTGGGTTACTGGTTCCTGATGATGCCTGCGCATCTGTTTGTGTTTCGCGGCATGGCGCGCCGTATCGCCGTACTGGCGCAGGAGGCCGAACAGCGGGACATCGTTCGCCTCCCCCACAGCGATTAAGCCGCCGACCTTCCTACCGCGACCAACGGAGGGGAGGCGCAGGTTATCGCCCAGACCCCGCGCCGCTGCGGGGCGCGGCGCCGTACTTCTCCAGCAGCGCATCGGCGATCGCTTCGGTTTCCGCATCCGCCTCACCGTCATAGCGCTGCTGCCGGAAGTGCATCTGGAATGCCGCCACCACCTGTTGCTGCTGGCGTGCGCTCATGTTCGGGTTGACCTCATAACCATAACGCGCCAGTTTCTCCAGCAGCGCCTGTCTGTCCACCGGCGTATATTGCTGTCGTCCTCTCAGATAGAAATGCACCCGTTGCGGCTCCGGCCAGGCGCCGATACCCGCCATCGCCAGTTGATGCCAGGGAAACAGCGGCCCCGGGTCGACTTTGCGCTGGGGAGCAATATCGCTGTGCCCCACCACATCCTGCGGCGCAATATGGTGACGGGCGATGATGTCCCGGGCAAGATGGGTCACCAGCGTGATCTGTTGCGGGGTATAAGGCTGCCACCAGCGGGTACCGGACGCAGTTTGCCGCCAGCCGGGATTTTCCTGTTCGATGCCGATCGACGTGGCGTTCAACTGACTGTAACCGCGCCAGTAACTGGCGCCTGCATGCCAGGCCGCCTGCGACTCCGGCACCAGCTTCCACGCCACCGGCTTGCCCTTAACCTGCGGCGGATAAGCCGGCACCAGATAATGTGCGCTAACATGCTCGGCGGTGAGTTTTTCCAGCGAACTGCCTAAATCTTCGGCCGTATAGTGAAATACCAGAAAGCGGACCCGCTCCCCCCGGCTGACAGCCGGAGACGACTGATCCAACTGGTAATCGCCCTCATCGACATAGCGTTCGCGGCTCTGACAGCCTGCCAGCAACGTTAGCGCCACCAACGCCACACTCCGCCATGACAACCCAATGCACCTGCAGGTCATGATCGGCGAACCACCACCGCAGTACCGCTGACGGACACCATCAGCATGCTGGCGTCCTTACCCACGGTTTCATAATCGATGTCGATGCCAACCACGGCATTCGCGCCCAGCTCCTGCGCCTGCTGCTGCATTTCGCGAAATGCTATCTGCCGGGCGTTGCGTAACTCTTTTTCATAGGCGCCGGAACGGCCGCCGACGATATCGCGGATACCGGCGAAGAAATCCCGAAAGATATTGGCGCCAAGGATGGCTTCGCCCGTCACCACGCCGCAGTAGTTTTCAATGACGTGCCCTTCCAGGGTTGGTGTGGTGGATAATTGCATCATGCCTCCTCGTCTCAGATATTCGGCCGTTGGATCGACTGCACATTCTCACAGCCTTCTTACGCTTTTATAGCAATTTCTGCCACTAAAAGACTTTTTCACAACACAGAAGTCATCAATCGCGCTTTTTAGCAACGTAGCTCGCTACAGCCGGGGTTGGTTATGGCTGAGGATTGTCCGCTACAAGTCGGCTATCGCCCTGACAAATCCGCCTGCCGCCGCGGCAAAGCACGATTTTGTGCTAAAATATCGACAATAAGTCGTGTATTTGCAAATTTTAACCCACGACGATTGCATAACTATTCTGCCGAGGCTACCATTTGCGGCATCAATGTCTATTCAATTCTTGCGCATGAGTATTCAACTAAACAGCATTAACTGTTTCTATGGCGCACACCAGGCGCTGTTCGATGTCACCCTTGATTGTCCATCCGGAGAAACGCTGGTGTTGCTGGGTCCCAGCGGGGCCGGTAAAAGTTCGTTATTGCGGGTGCTGAACCTGCTGGAAACGCCCCGTTCCGGTACGCTCAACATCGGCGGCAATACCTTCGATTTCAGCCAGACGCCCGGCGAAAACGCCATTCGCGAACTGCGCCGCAATGTCGGCATGGTGTTCCAGCAGTACAATTTGTGGCCGCACCTCACCGTGCAGCAGAATCTGGTCGAAGCGCCCTGCCGCGTGCTGGGGCTGGGTCGTCAGGAAGCGCGGGAGCGAGCGGACAAACTGTTGAGCCGTCTGCGACTGAACGACTTCGCCGATCGCTACCCGTTACATCTCTCCGGCGGCCAGCAGCAGCGTGTCGCCATCGCCCGCGCGCTGATGATGGAGCCGCAGGTGCTGCTGTTTGACGAGCCGACCGCGGCTCTCGATCCGGAGATCACCGCTCAGGTCGTCAGCATTATTCAGGAACTGAGCGAAACCGGCATCACCCAGGTGATCGTCACCCACGAAGTCGATTTCGCACGTAAAACCGCCAGCCGCGTGGTGTACATGGAAAACGGCCGCATCATGGAACAAGGCGACGCCTCGCATTTTACCCAACCCCAAACACCGGAATTTGCTGGCTATTTATCTCACTGATAGATAAGGATAATAAGATGAAAAAATTGCTCGTTGCCGCCCTGCTCGGCGGGTTAAGCCTTTCCGCTGGCGCAGCCGAAACTATCCGTTTTGCCACTGAAGCGTCCTATCCTCCGTTTGAGTCGGTGGACGCCAGCAACCAGATCGTCGGGTTCGATATCGACCTGGCCAACGCGCTGTGCAAACAGATTCAGGCCACCTGTACTTTCAGCAATCAGGCATTCGACAGTCTGATCCCCGGTCTGAAATTCCGCCGTTACGATGCGGTGATCGCCGGTATGGATATCACGCCGGAACGCCAGCAGCAGGTGACCTTCACCCAGCCGTACTATGAAAACTCGGCGCTGTTCATCGCCCAGAAAGGCAAACTGGCCGATATCGCCGCGCTGAACGGCAAGCGTGTCGGGGTACAGAACGGCACCACCCACCAGAAATTCCTGCTGGACAAGCATAAAGACATCACCGTGGTACCGTACGACAGCTACCAGAACGCGGTGCTGGACCTGAAAAACGGTCGTCTGGACGCCGTCTTCGGCGACACCGCCGTCGTGAACGAGTGGCTGAAACAGAACGAGAATCTGGCGTCGGTGGGCGACAAGGTTACCGATAAAGACTACTTTGGCATCGGCCTGGGGATTGCCGTTCGTCAGAACAACGACGAGCTGGTGAAGAAATTCAACGATGCTCTGAACAAGATCAAGCAGGATGGCACCTACCAGACCATCTACAAGAAATGGTTCCAGCAGTAAGCCGACTAAGACTCAATGACTGAATTCCAACCTCTTGCAAGCGCCGCCGGGATGACCGTCGGCCTTGCCGTTTGCGCCCTGGTGCTGGGGCTGCTGTTGGCGATGCTGTTTGCCCTGTGGGAAACGGCGCGCTGGAAAGCCGTCAGCACCTGCGGCACCGCTGTCGTCACCCTGCTGCGCGGCCTGCCGGAAATTCTGGTGGTGCTGTTTATCTATTTTGGTTCGTCGCAGTTGCTGCTGATGCTGTCCGATGGCTTCACGCTTAATCTCGGTCTGGCGCAGGTGCCGGTCAAACTGAATATCGATAACTTCGAAGTCAGCCCGTTTCTGTGCGGCGTCATTGCGCTGTCGCTGCTGTATGCCGCCTATGCGTCTCAGACGCTGCGTGGCGCGCTGAAAGCGGTGCCGCGCGGCCAATGGGAGTCCGGGCAGGCGCTGGGAATGAGCAAAAGCGTGATTTTCCGCCGGCTGATCATGCCGCAAATGTGGCGTCACGCGCTGCCGGGGCTCGGCAACCAGTGGCTGGTGCTGCTGAAAGATACCGCGCTGGTATCGCTGATCAGCGTCAACGACCTGATGCTGCAAACCAAAAGCATCGCCACCCGTACTCAGGAACCCTTTACCTGGTACATGATTGCGGCGGCGATCTATCTGGTGATAACCCTGTTGAGTCAGGCGATCCTGAACAGGATTGAAGCACGCGCCACGCGCTTTGAACGGAGGCCGTCCTGATGCTGGGCTACATTCCTGAACTGCTGAAAGGGTTGCACACCAGCCTCTGGTTGACGCTGGCCGCGCTGCTGCTGGCGTTGCTGCTGTCGCTATTGCTGACGGTGATCCTGACGCTGAAAACCCCGGTAGCGTCGCAGATAGCCAAAGGCTACATCACATTGTTCACCGGTACTCCGCTGCTGGTGCAGATTTTCCTGATTTACTACGGTCCCGGTCAGTTCGCTTCGATCCGCCAGACCGACTGGTTGTGGAATCTGCTGTCTCAGCCGTGGTTGTGTGCGGTCAGCGCGCTGGCGCTTAACAGCGCGGCTTATACCACTCAGCTGTTCTACGGCGCGGTGCGAGCTATTCCGTCCGGACAGTGGCAATCCTGCGCCGCGCTGGGCATGAATCAACGCCAGACGCTGCGCATCCTGCTGCCGTTTGCGTTCAAGCGCGCGCTCTCTTCGTACTCCAACGAAGTGGTGCTGGTGTTCAAAGGCACCTCGCTGGCGTACACCATTACGCTGATGGAAGTGATGGGCTACGGCCAGCTGCTGTACGGCCGCACCTATGATGTGCTGGTGTTTGGCGCGGCGGGTATCGTCTACCTGTGCGTCAATGGCTTGCTGACGTTGCTGATGCGTCTGGTCGAACGGCGCGCCTTGCGTTTCGAACAGCGCAATACCTGAACCATCAGTGAACGTAACCTAATGACTGATTACGCCGGCTTTCATGCCGGCGTTTTTTATGCATATCATCCAGCCTTCCATCGATTTAAATCTGCTTTATTTTTATTCAATTACCACAGGTACGCTTTATCACCATTGCCACACCGCAAATTAAAATGAATTTATAATCATATTATTTGCATATAAATACATTTAATGGCATGGTGTCGTCATCCTTTTCAACGACCATCACGTTGATAAACATAAGTTAAGCTGGAGTACTCCATGAAGAAGCTCGTCCTTGCCGCACTGCTGGCCAGCACCGCCTTTAGCACCATGATCTTTAACGCCACGGCGGCTGATACCATCCGCTTCGCCGCGTCGGCGACGTATCCGCCGTTCGAATCGTTGGATGCCGGCAACCAGATCGTCGGGTTTGATATCGATCTCGCCAACGCGCTGTGCAAACAATTGCAGGCTACCTGCACCTTCACCAATCAGGCGTTCGACAGCCTGATTCCGGCGTTGAAATTCCGCCGTTATGACGCCGTTATTTCCGGTATGGACATCACGCCGGAGCGCAGCAAACAAGTGGCGTTTACCCAGCCTTACTACGCCAATTCGGCGATCGTCATCGCTCAGAAAGGCAAATTCCATACGCTGGCGGATCTGAAGGGCAAACGTATCGGCATGGAAAACGGCACCACACACCAGAAATTCCTGCAGGACAAACATCCTGAAGTGAAAACCGTCCCGTACGACAGTTACCAGAATGCGCTGATCGACCTGAAAAACGGTCGCCTGGACGGCGTGTTCGGCGATACCGCGGTGGTGAACGAATGGCTGAAAACCAACCCGGACCTCGCCACCGTGGGCGAGAAAGTCACCGATCCCGCCTATTTCGGCATCGGGCTGGGTATTGCGGTGCGCCCGGACAATCAGGCGCTGCTGGAAAAATTGAACAGCGCGCTGAACGCCATCAAAGCCGACGGCACCTACAAGGCCATCAACGATAAGTGGTTCCCGCAGCAGTAATCCCGCTCTTGTTTTTATAATGCTGTTTTTATAACGTTGCTTTCACGCTGCCGGTTGCCGCCGGTAGCGTGCCGCGCCAGCCATCGATTCGCACCCGCCTTGCATTTTGTACTTATCAAATCCCCTGCGGATTGATTTAATAGCGTTTTCTCTTTACCGGGTCATCACCTCCAGGCAGGAAATCGATGTCGCTGGATTTTTCAACATTGAAACGCATCCCGAAAGGGGTATGGGTATTGGGCGGCGTCAGTCTGTTGATGGACATTTCGTCGGAAATGATCCACAGCCTGCTGCCGTTATTCATGACGACGGTCCTCGGCGCCAGCGTGGTCTTGATCGGTTTGATTGAAGGGCTGGCGGAAGCGACCGCGCTGATCATCAAAGTGTTCTCCGGCGCGCTCAGCGATTACCTCGGCAAACGCAAAGGGCTGGCGCTGCTAGGATATGGTCTGGGTGCCGTCAGCAAGCCGTTGTTTGCGCTTGCGACCTCATCCGGTCTGGTGCTGGGCGCCCGCCTGCTCGACCGGGTAGGCAAAGGCATTCGCGGCGCGCCGCGCGATGCGCTGGTCGCGGACGTCACGCCGCCCGATATTCGAGGCGCGGCGTTTGGCCTGCGTCAGTCGCTGGACACCATCGGCGCCTTCGCCGGTCCGCTGCTGGCGGTCGTGCTGATGTTGCTGTGGCAGGACGATTTTCGCGCTATCTTCTGGGTGGCGTTCATCCCCGGCGCCCTGGCGATCACGCTGTTGTTTTTCGGCTTGCGCGAGCCGGAACGGAGCAATGCTGCCAAACGCACCAACCCGATCCGGCGCGATAACCTGAAACGGCTATCCGCCCGGTATTGGTGGGTGGTCGGTCTGGGGGCGGTATTTACGCTGGCGCGTTTCAGCGAAGCCTTCTTGGTGCTGCGCGCACAGCAGGTAGAGATTCCCGTAGCGCTGATTCCGCTGGTGATGGTGGCGATGAATCTGGTTTATGCCTGTTCCGCCTATCCCTTCGGCAAACTTTCCGACCGGATGGATCATCATCGTCTGCTGAAAATGGGCCTGCTGGTGCTGATTGCCGCCGATGTGGCGCTCGCCATCAGCCAGCACTGGCTCGGCGTGATCATCGGCGTCGCGTTATGGGGCGTACACATGGGAATGACGCAGGGGTTGCTGGCTGCGATGGTGGCTGATACCGCACCGGCGGACCTGCGCGGGACCGCCTACGGCGTCTTCAACCTGATAAGCGGCGTAGCACTGCTGCTGGCCAGTCTGAGCGCCGGGATTCTGTGGGACGTCTGGGGCGCGGCGTCCACCTTTTACGCTGGCGCGCTGATCTGCCTGGTCACGCTGGCCGGCATGGCGCTGATGCCGCGCTCGCTGTTATCACGTTAAACCGTTATCACGTTAAACCGTCATCGCGTTAAACGCGTCGTTGCAGCAGCGCCAGCACCTCGTAATGCGCGGTGTGCGGGAACATATCGAACAGTTGCGCCTGCTGTATCTGGTACGCCGGCAGGCGCGCAATGTCTCTCGCCATGCTCTCGGCATTGCAGCTGGAGTACAACAGATACGGCGGCGCCATGCGGCTTAGGTAATCGCACAATTCAGCGCCGATACCGCGCCGGGGCGGGTTGACGATCACCAGATCCGGCGTCTGGGTCTCGCCAACGGCAAAGCGGGTGGAATCAAGCGCGGCAAAACTGACCTCTGTCAGCCCCAGCTGCTCCGCCGAACGACGGGCGCAGGCGATGGCTTCCTGGCTGATCTCAATGCCGGTAAGCGGCGTGTCAGGGCTGGCGCAATGCAGGCCGAATCCGCCCACGCCACAAAACAGATCCCACAGGCTGCGCACCGGCAACGCCGATACCCACTGCCGGGCGGTGTCATACAACGCCGCCGCCACCTGCGGGTTGGTCTGGAAGAAACTTTGCGGTCGGATATACAGCGGCACCTGATTAAAACGCTCTTCCAGCGCCTGCGCTTCTGTCAGCGGAATCTCCTGCTCTCCTTCCAGTATCGCCTGATGAACCGGCTGAATATTCGCCGATATCACCGCCAACTGCGGCAACTGCTGTTGCAGCCAGGGCAACGCGGCGCGCAATTGCGCCAGCTTGGTTTCGGATCGCAGCACAAAGCGCAGCATGAAGCGGCCGCTCAGGGTGCTCTGCGTCAACAACAGGTATTTCAGTTCTCCCCGACGCCGGGCGACGTTATAAGGAGTTAAGCCGGCACGGGCGATGAGCACTTTCAGTATGGCGAACACCGGCGTAAAGCTGTCGGGATACAGCGGACAGTCGCAGAGATCCACCGCCGAACCGTCACGGTGCAGCATCCCCAACAGCGGGCGTTCCACACTGCCGCTGACCACCATCTTGGCTTTATTGCGAAAAGCGACTTCCGCCGAGGTCACCGGCGTCAGCCATTGTTGAACCGGATGGGCGGACAGCAATCCGATCAGGTGTTGCTGCTTATCGCTCATCTGCTGCGGATAGGCGATTTCCAGCCATTGGCAGGAACGGCACGAACCGTCGTTATAGCGGGCACATTGCATGGAAAATCTGAAATCTGTCGTCAACATCAAAAGGGGGCTGATTGTATCACCCCCGTGCGGGAAAGTTAGGGATGACGCGTAAAAAAACGCTGGCTGCGTCGAGGCAGGAACAGGAGCAAAATCAGCAGAAAATCCGGCAACCGCTGCATCAGCAGATGGTTAAGGATTTCACCGACGCCGTCGCCATTGACATGAAAGATCGGCGGCAGAAACTCCACCAGCGATGCGGTCAGCATGTAAACCGTCACCAGGCACTGGGTCAACAGGAAGCACCAGCGCCCCCAGTTCAACCCGCTGAGCACCGCAAACCCGCAGCGGATTTCAAGGCAAACCACCAACAGCGCAGCCAGCAGCACCAGCGTGCTGTCCCACTGTTTAGCGCTGCTGCTGAGCCAGCCGCCAAAACCGCTCAGACCCAGCTCGCTGATGGTCAGGACGATACCCAGACAGCGGGTGGCGATAATCGCCGACCCCGCCACCATGATGGCGACCGGAGCGAATATCCCCCGCCGCAGCAGCTCCCGCTTACCGTACAGTATGATTGCGTTCCCCCTGAAATCACCGCGCCACCAGAAAGTATGGCGGCGCGGCGAGAATTGGCAAATACAGGGCGGAAACGACGTGGCCGTCAGCCGCGTCTCGCTTTTTGCAAATCGCGCTGGCGCTGTTTTTCCGCCCGAGCCATAAACCACCAGGCAATCAAACCGATAATGCCTACCACCAACAATATCAGGGATGCCAGTGCGTTAATCTGCGGGTTAACGCCCATTCTTACGCTGGAAAAGACCAGCATTGGCAAGGTGGTGGCGCCGGGACCGGAGACAAAGCTGGCAATCACCAGATCATCCAGCGACAGCGTAAAGGCCAGCAGCCAGCCGGAAACCAGCGCGGGTGCTATCATCGGCACGGTAATGATGAAGAACACTTTCAGCGGCGTCGCGCCCAGATCCATCGCGGCTTCTTCAATCGAGTGATCCAGTTCGCGCAGGCGGGCGCTGATGACCACGGTGACATACGCCGAGCAGAAGGTGACGTGCGCCAGCCAGATGGTCAGCATGCCGCGCTCGGCCGGCCAACCGATGGCCTGCGCCAGCGACACAAACAGCAGCAGCAGCGACAGCCCGGTAATCACGTCCGGCATCACCAGCGGCGCGGTCAGCATAAATGCGAAGCCGTTGGAGCCGCGGAAATTGCCGAAACGCACCATCACCACCGCCGCCAGCGTTCCCAGCACCACCGCCATCGTGGCCGACGCCGCCGCGATGGTCAGACTGAGCGCCACCGCGCTGATCATGGCTGAATCCTCGAACAGCGCGCTGTACCACTGCGTGGACCAGCCGGCCCACACCGTCACCAGACGGGAACTGTTGAAGGAATAAACCACCAGCATCAGCATCGGCGCATACAGGAAGCTATATCCCAGCACCAGAATCAGTGTCCGCCACGGCGAACGCACGACCGGTAAATTGTTCATGCCTGATCCTCCGCGGCTTTATTCTGATGTTTATGGAACCAGATGATCGGAACAATCAGCAGGAACAGCATTACCATCGCCACCGCCGACGCCACCGGCCAGTCGCGGTTATTGAAGAATTCCTGCCACAGGATACGACCGATCATGATGCTATCCGGCCCACCCAGCAGCTCAGGAATCACGTACTCGCCGACGGTGGGAATAAACACCAGCATCGACCCGGCGATGATGCCGCCTTTAGTGAGCGGCACAATAACGCTGAAGAAGGTTCTTACCGGGCGCGCGCCCAAATCCAGCGACGCTTCCACCAGCGAATAATCGAGGCGGGTCAGCGCGGTATAAATCGGCAGCACCATGAACGGCAAATAGGAATAGACCACGCCGATATACACCGCCAGATTGGTATGCAGAATCACCAGCGGCTGATCGATAACGCCCAGCCAGAGCAGGAAATTATTCAGGATACCGTTATCTTTCAGAATGCCCATCCAGGCGTACACGCGGATCAGGAACGACGTCCATGACGGCAGGATCACCAGCAGCAACAGAATGTTGCGGGTAGACGACTTGCTGTGCGCCACCGCCCAGGCCATCGGATACCCCACCACCAGACAGCACAAGGTGGAAATCGCCGCCACTTTCAGCGACTGCAGGTAAGCGTCGATATACAACGGGTCGGACAGCAGTTGCAGGTAGTTGCCGATATTCAGGCTGATTTGCAGCCGGTTCTCCGCCCACTCCAGCAGATCGGTATAAGGCGGTACGGTACGCGCCATTTCCGCGAAGCTGATCTTGAATACGATCAGGAACGGCAGCATAAACAGGCACAATAACCACAGATACGGCAGCGCGATCACCAGCTTGCGGCCATGCGCCATACGCAGCCGCGCCAGCGTGGCGCGCAACGGGCTCATCGGCTGGCCCGGCGGTTCATGTTGTTCAGATAACATCGCCATTGCGTCTTCCCCCGTTATACCGTCAACACCACACAGCTGTCCGCATCCCAACACAGGCGGACTTCATCCCCCCAGGTCGGCGAGCCTTTGCGGAACCGGTCGGCGTTTTGTAACTGGGCGCTGATGATCTGACCGCTGTTCAGCCGGACATGGTAAATAGAGAGATCGCCCAGATAAGCGATGTGCACCACTTCGCCCACGGCGAAGTTGCAGCCGTCGGCCGGCACCTCGTCGCACAGCATGATTTTTTCCGGACGCAGCGCGATGTACACCGGCACGCCATCCACCACCGAGACATCGGAGTTGACCTTCAGCGGATGCACCAGCCCCGGACTCTGCACAATCAGCGCATCGTCCTGGCGCTCTTTCAGCAATCCTTCGAACATATTGACCGACCCGATGAACTCGGCGCTAAACCGGCTGTTCGGGTTTTCGTAGATCTCTTCCGGCTCGCCAATCTGCACGAATTTACCGCGGTTCATGATGGCGATACGGCCCGCCATGGTCATGGCTTCTTCCTGATCGTGCGTCACCATCACGCAGGTCACCCCTACCCGCTCCAGAATGTCGACCACTTCCAGTTGCATACGGTCACGCAGTTTTTTATCCAGCGCGCCCATCGGTTCGTCCAGCAGCAGCAGTTTGGGACGCTTGGCCAGACTGCGCGCCAGCGCCACGCGTTGACGCTGCCCGCCGGAAAGCTGATGCGGTTTGCGTCCGGCAAATTCCTGCATGTGCACCAGCGTCAGCATCTCTTCCACGCGATCTTTGATTTCGCCGCGCGACAGCTTGTCCTGTTTCAGGCCAAAGGCGATATTCTTCTCCACCGTCATGTGCGGGAACAGCGCGTAAGACTGAAACATCATATTGATCGGGCGCTGGTAAGGCGGCACCAGAGACAGGTCCTGCCCGTCCAGCACAATCTGCCCCTGGGTAGGCTGTTCAAAACCCGCCAGCATACGCAGCAGCGTGGATTTACCACACCCCGAGGCGCCCAGCAGGGCAAAAATCTCGCCTTTATAGATGGTCAGGCTGACATCATCAACCGCGAACTGGCCGTCATAGGATTTCGTCAGGTTGCGCACTTCCAGCAACGGCGTGGCCGCTTTCTGAGGTTTGGGCTGGGGGCGGGGAATCGCTTCGTTCACTTAATATTGCTCTCCGGCAGAAGCAGAACAAAGTCGCAGCCACATGACTGCGACACAAATACAAATAGCACAAACAGGCGGGGTTGAGCCGCCTGTTGCATGAAGTGGAATCAAGGGTGGCGGTTATTTCCCGCTTTTCACCTTGGTCCACGAACGCGTAATCACGCGATCGATTTTCGGTGACTGTACCTTGAGCGTAAACAGCTTGGCACGAATATCCGCAGGCGGATAAATGTTCGGGTTGTTACGCACGTCGTCTTTCACCAGCGCGGTCGCTTCCTTGTTAGGGTTGGCGTAATACACATGGTTACTGACGTTGGCAATCACTTCCGGTTTCAGCAGATAGTTGAGGAACTGATAGGCTGAATCCAGGTTTTTGGCGTCTTTCGGAATCGCGAACACGTCAAAGAACGCCAGCGCCCCTTCCTTCGGAATGCTGTAGCTGATGTTCACGCCGTTTTTCGCTTCTTTCGCCCGGTTGGCCGCCTGCATGACGTCGCCGGCCCAGCCGATAGCCACGCAAATATCGCCATTCGCCAGATCGTTGATGTACTGGGACGAGTGGAAATAACGCACGCTCGGACGCAGTTTCAACAGCAGGTCGGTCGCGTCTTTGGTGTAATCGGACTCATTGGTGCTGTTCGGGTTTTTACCCTGGTAGTTGAGCACCGTGGCATAAATTTCAGCCGGCGCGTCGAGGAAGGAAACGCCGCAGCTCTTCAGCTTTTCCAGGTTTTCCGGTTTCAGCACCAGATCCCAGCTGTTGACCGGCGCATCTTTGCCCAGTACCGCTTTTACCTTATCCACGTTGTAGCCAATACCGGTGGTGGCCCACAGATACGGCACCGCATATTTATGGCCCGGATCGTGTTCCTCGATCAGCTTCATCAGCTCGGGATCAAGATTTTTGTAGTTCGGCAGCTTGCTCTTATCCAGCGGCTGGAAGACACCGGCACTGATCTGGCGCCCCAGGAAGCTGGCGGAAGGCACCACCAGGTCGAACCCCGTGCTGCCGGCCATCAGTTTGCCTTCCAGCACTTCGTTGGAGTCAAACACGTCATACACTACTTTAATACCGCTCTCTTTCTGGAAATTCTCCAGCGTGTCCGGCGCGATATAATCAGACCAGTTATAGACGTGCAGCGTTTTCTCTTCCGCAGATGCGGTGACGGACGCGGCCATCATTAAGCCGGCTAAAACACCCGAAAGCCATTTTTTACGTTGGGTGAACATCCGTTCCTTCCTCCATACCAGGGGGTAAATATAGGGGGGTGAATGTACGGTGCCCGGAAACAACACCGCTCTTTGTTTCTCCGGGCTCAGAATGACGGCGCGATGAATGGCTATGCACCCGCTTTTTTCATCGTTAACACACAACCAACCGCGACGTTATTACCTGAACCATACAGAAATAAAGCATAACCGCACTGTTACGCCCGTACCATACCGGAACACAAAAAACAGGTTTTATCGATTATTTATTCACAATTTATCTATGTGCTGCGTCCTGAAACGATAAACGCAGAAAAACATCTGGCTTAGACAGTAAAAAACCGCATTAAATGCGGTTCGCAAAAATAAGAAAAGCTGATGGTCGGCTATTGATACATAACGCGATCAGTGCAGGCTTGAGGTATTAAAACGCTCAGCAGGGCTCTCTTCCTCATCTCCCAAAAACAGCAGATTATTGGCGCTGGCTTCCATGATCACCATGGAGATCTGCTCCTCAGCCTGCTGCATGAAATGGCGGAACTGTTCCAGCGTGATGCCGGCGCCGGCGCTGAATGTCTGGCAGACGATCAATTTAGGCAGGTTGTCGTCCTGAATATCGAGAAACGCCTTGGCGGTTAATGAACTGGCGTTGATCTGGCTTAGATTGCCCACCAGCGGAATCAAGGCGGTCGGTTTCACTTCCGCCAGCGCGGAGAACAGGATGACGCTGTCGGCCATATCGACCTTGGCGTCGAACACGCCGTCAAAATTCTGCATGTGCGGCAGATGCAAGGCCTGACAGGAGTCGCACTCGAAGTAAATGATGCCCAGTTGATCCAGCCACCGCCGAAGCAAATTCAAATCAGGGACGATGATTGAATCCATCTGACCGCCTCATATTTCATGGATGATAAAAAACCCTGACCTACGCAATGCCTAACCCAGGAATAGAGGGCCAATCCTCGCTGACTGACCACGACGGCGCGCCCAAAAGACTGCGTCCGCGCCGGGCATTCACCCTGCCCTGACTGAACGGGATGTCGCACGGTGGTGGTGTTCAATGTATTCGATCATCATCCCTGCGATATCCAGCCCGGTGGCGGTTTCAATCCCTTCCAGTCCGGGCGAAGCGTTGACCTCCATGACCAGAGGCCCGCGCGCCGACCGCAGTATATCAACACCCGCCACATTGAGTCCTAATGTTTTTGCGGCCTTGACCGCAATTGCGCGCTCCTGCGGCGTGATCCGCACCCGGCTGGCTGACCCGCCCCGATGCAGGTTGGAGCGAAAATCACCCGGTTTGGCCTGTCGTTCGATCGCCGCCACTACCCGTTCGCCGACCACCAGACAGCGAATATCCTTGCCATGAGCTTCACGGACATATTCCTGTACCAGAATGTGGGCGTTGAGGCCACGAAAGGCATCAATGACGCTTTCCGCCGCCTGATGGGTTTCCGCCAGCACCACCCCGATTCCCTGCGTGCCCTCCACCAGTTTCACCACCAGCGGCGCGCCGCCGACCATCTTGATCAGGTCAGCGGTATCGTCCGGCGAGTGCGCAAAGCCGGTAATCGGCAAATCGATGCCCTGACGGGCCAGCAATTGCAGCGAATGCAGTTTGTCGCGGGCGCGAATCACCGACATGGCGTTATTCAGCACGACGCTGCCCAGCATCTCAAACTGGCGCAACACGGCCGTACCGTAAAAGGTAATCGCTGCGCCGATACGCGGAATCACCGCGTCATAATGGTCCAGTTGGCGCCCCCGATAATGAACGGACGGCGCGGCCGAGTTAATGTTCATATAGCACGACAGCGGATTGATCACCTCAATGCTGTGCTGCCGCTCCTCCGCCGCTTCGCATAGCCGCTTGCAGGAATAGAGAGAACCGTCCTGCGACAGAATGGCGATTTTCATAGCGCTCCGGTGCTATCGGGTGGCCCAGCCCTGCTGTCGCAGGTAGTCCAGCATGAACGGACGACGTTCCTTGCTCAGGGTGCGTCGGATTTGGTCGCTCCAGCTTTCCATACGCTGATTGCTGTCGCGGTGGCGATAATACTCGACGATATGCTGGTCATATTCCGCCAGCACGGCGTGATCCAGCGGCTGATAGCGGTTCTCATGCACCACCAGCGCCGCCGGCAGACGCGGC
The DNA here is from genome assembly GCF_002812485.1 of Dickeya fangzhongdai. NCBI lineage: Bacteria > Pseudomonadati > Pseudomonadota > Gammaproteobacteria > Enterobacterales > Pectobacteriaceae > Dickeya > Dickeya fangzhongdai. Next base: position 2,174,158 of record NZ_CP025003.1, on the reverse strand, counting down.
TTGAGATCAGGCTGCGCGGCCGGATACCCCAGACACAGCCCAAACAGCGGCAATACCTGTTGCGGCAACGCCAGCAACCGGGTTACTTCGGCGATCTGGTTGCGCACGCCGCCAATGAAGACGCCGCCCAATCCCAGCGATTCGGCCGCCACCAGCGCATTCTGCCCCATCAGCGCGGTATCGACGCAGCCGAGCAACAACTGTTCCGCCAGCCCCAATTCAGCTTGCGGATAAATCTGCTGATGACGATGAAAATCGGCGCAGAACACCCAGAACTCCGCCGCCTGTCCGACCCAAGGCTGTTCGCCGGTCAGATGCACCAGATGCGAGCGTAATGTGGGATCGGTAATGCGAATAATCGAACTGCATTGCAGGAAACTGGAGGTGGACGCACTCTGTGCAGCGGCGATGATGGCATTGCGCTGCTCATCGCTGAGCGGCTGGTCGGTAAACGATCGGATGGAGCGGTGCTGGCGTAACAGTGAAATGGTTGGCGTCACGTTGAATATCCCTGAAACACAATGTTGAGATGACACAACGCCGGCTGCGCTTTCCGGCGCGAAACACAGGCAGACAAGCGCGGTACCCGGCGTGCTGCCATCCGGCGTCGCCGTTCTGTTGATAAAACGACCATTCCGCGGCGTCCTGCACTGATTTCGCGCCGACAAGCTGGGGCTGGTTCGCCGCAGCCGTCACGCCTCATGAACAGGAGCAACCTGGATGCAACCTACCTTTCGGTATTAAGTGGCAAGTATATGTCAGACCGTCAGACAGACCAATGCCACCGGCGATTTTAGGCTATATCTGGCGTCGCACACGGTTGCAATAGATGACGCTAATCGTTATGACAGGCAATGACTACTTCAGATCGACCCTGATTGCAGGCATAGTAACGCAGTTGGCTACACTAAATAGTAACGCGGTTGACTAGAAACCGTTTACAACCTGGGTATCTCCCTGATTACAGGGAAACCCAGACAAAATTAGAACGTAAGGAGTTCACATGTACGCTGTTATTTTCGGTCGCCCCGGCTGTCCTTATTGTGTTCGCGCCAAAGAGTTGGCTGAGAAACTGACCGAAGAGCGTGACGATTTCAATTACCGTTACGTCGACATTCACGCGGAAGGCATCACCAAGGCCGACTTGTCCAAAACGGTAGGTAAACCGGTGGAAACCGTTCCGCAGATTTTCCTGGATGAAAAACACATTGGCGGCTGCACCGACTTCGAAGCCTACGCCAGAGAAAACCTGTTCCAGTAATCCCGGTTACCGGCAAAAAAAGGCGCCAGCGGCGCCTTTTTGTTTTTCTGCCATACGAGATGAGCACGTCGCCTCACGGCTATCTATGGCGTTGGGCAACGAACCACTAACGAAAACCTCTCCGACTGAAACAGCTTTAGTGGAAATAGTGTCGGCTGACCGCTCGCAAAAACAGGAACACCAGCCCTCCCATCAGGCACCAGAATACCGCACTGCTGACATAAGCCAGCTCCTGCCAGAACGACAGGCTGGAAAACTGCCACAGTTGCAGCACCAGCAGGCAGATCGGCATCGCCACCAACGCCCCCATCAGGGGATAATGTAATCGCCGGTTGCGCGACAGATAGCTCGATACCATCCCCGGCAGCAAAAACAGCAACATTCCGGGGTCGCCCCGGAAACCGTCTTCCAGCGACGTGCCGACAATTCGCATTTTCTGACTTAGAAACACCAGCGTAAACAAGACAAAACAACTGACCACGCCCAACCAACCTCTGTTGTTGCCTGTCATGTGAGCCTCCCCGAAATAGACTAAAGCCGCGCATGACGAGCGACGATCGTCGCCCACAGCAATCATGCCGCGGCAGGTATCCCTGATGGGACGAAAAGCCAGCGATGAGATGATTTATCAGCATCATCAGCTGGTTGTCCGCTGGAGAAATCACTAAAATGGCGTTGCCATACCAGACGGTGCCGCCGCTGTTTCGGGGCATTGCCGGATAATGAATAACGGAGCCAAGCCTTCCTTATCATCATGTTGTCGTCCAGACATGGCCGGAACCCCTGCAATGGGGTAAATTTAGTCTAAATTATTTTTTATATCAATAATTTACCAGTAAACAACAAGTTACATTCCATGAATATAAACGTCGCTGATTTGTTAAACGGGAATTACATTCTGCTGCTGTTCGTGGTTCTCTGTTTAGGTCTTTGTCTGGGAAAATTGCGGCTCGGTTCGGTTCAACTCGGTAATTCCATTGGCGTTCTGGTGGTTTCGCTGTTGCTCGGGCAGCAGCATTTCGCCATCAACACCGACGCGCTCAACCTCGGTTTTATGCTGTTTATTTTCTGCGTCGGCGTGGAAGCCGGCCCCAACTTCTTCTCGATTTTTTTTCGCGACGGCAAAAATTACCTGATGCTGGCACTGGTCATGGTCAGCAGCGCATTGCTGATCGCTCTGGTGCTGGGCAAGGTATTCGGCTGGGGAATCGGCCTGACCGCCGGCATGCTGGCGGGGGCGATGACATCGACGCCGGTGCTGGTGGGTGCCGGGGATACGCTGCGCAACACCATCAGCCTCGGGCCGCAGTTAGCGATGACGCAGGAGCAACTGAGTCTGGGCTACGCGCTGACCTACCTGATCGGTCTGGTCAGCCTGATTTTCGGCGCCCGTTACCTGCCCAAACTGCAACATCAGGACCTGCCGACCAGCGCCCAGCAGATTGCCCGCGAACGTGGGCTGGACGCCGACAGTCAGCGCAAGATCTACCTGCCGATCATTCGCGCCTACCGGGTCGGGCCGGAGCTGGTGGCCTGGGCTGACGGCAAAAACCTGCGCGAACTGGGCATTTATCGTCAGACCGGTTGCTACATTGAGCGCATCCGTCGCAATGGCATTCTGGCGACGCCGGATGGCGACGCCGTACTGCAATTAGGCGATGAAATCGCGCTGGTGGGGTATCCGGACGCTCACGCCCGCCTCAACCCCAATTTCCGCGACGGCAAGGAAGTGTTTGAGCGCGACCTGCTGGATATGCGGATCGTGACCGAGGAAATCGTGGTGAAAAACCACAACGCCGTGGGCAAGCGCCTGAGCCAGTTGAAACTCACCGACCACGGTTGTTTCCTCAACCGCATCGTCCGCAGCCAGATTGAAATGCCGATCGACGACGCCGTGGTGCTGAACAAAGGGGACGTTTTGCAGGTCAGCGGCGATGCCCGTCGGGTGAAAAGCATCGCTGACCGCATCGGGTTTATTTCCATTCACAGCCAGGTCACCGACTTGCTGGCCTTCTGCGCCTTTTTCATCATCGGCATCATGGTGGGGCTAATCACCTTCCAGTTCCGCAATTTCTCCTTCGGCATCGGCAACGCGGCAGGCTTGCTGTTTTCCGGCATCATGCTCGGTTTTCTGCGCGCCAACCACCCGACGTTCGGTTACATCCCGCAGGGCGCGCTGAATATGGTAAAAGAGTTCGGCCTGATGGTCTTCATGGCCGGCGTCGGACTCAGCGCCGGCAGCACCATCAACCACAGCTTCGGCGACATCGGCATCCAGATGGTGCTATCCGGGCTGATCGTCAGCCTGTTGCCGGTGGTGATCTGTTTTCTGTTTGGCGCCTATGTGCTGCGCATGAACCGGGCGCTGCTGTTCGGCGCCATTATGGGCGCGCGCACCTGCGCCCCGGCGATGGAGATCATCAGTGACGCCGCCCGCAGCAATATCCCGGCGTTGGGCTACGCCGGTACCTATGCCATCGCCAACGTATTGCTGACGCTGGCCGGGTCGTTGATTGTGATTATCTGGCCGCAACTGCCCGGCTGAGTCACTTTGTAAATCAACGTCAATTTTTTTTCGAATTACGCAGAACTTTTTTCCAGAGGTAAAGTCTGAATAAATGCCACTGCTTTTCTTTGATATCCCTGAATTGAGGAGCCCGTCGTTCACGCCGGTTAGGTTCAAGAGCGACGGGCATTTTCTTTTTTATGGTTTAGCCCCCGATGTTATCTGCCGGCGTCACGCGAATTACCCATTGGTTTATTTACGTTAATTAGCCGATCTAATAAGGTCCGGTGCGTTATAACATTTTCATGATGGATTTGCGCCCCACCTTTCATGAAGGTTATATTAATGCCCCATCTGCTGAGCAGTCAGCGCACATTGCCAGCGGTTAACCATCCCCGGTGCATTTCACTTTCATCCTTAATCACGTATCCCGATTCAGGCATTTGTCATGAAGGATGGCGTAGTGCATGGTGAAGATTCTGCATCGGAGCACGTCTGACCGGCATTATCGAGGAAAAACATGGAAACGCGTCGCGCAGCACGGCTCAACAAACTGGCTCAGGCTTTAAAAAAGGCCGATAAACTGCACCTGAAGGATGCGGCGCAACTGCTCGGCGTCTCTGAGATGACAGTTCGACGCGACCTGAACGCCCAGCCGGAGGCGTCGGTAGTGCTGCTGGGCGGCTACGTGGTTTGTGATCTGAAAGCCAACGGCGCCACCAGCTATTTTGTCTCCGATCAGCAGACCAAGCATGTGGTGGAAAAAAGCATCGTGGGCGAGCTGGCCGCCGCCTGCATCGAACCAAACGATACCGTGTTTTTTGACTGCGGCACCACCATCCCTTTCATCATTGCCGCCATTCCGGATGACCTGCCGTTTACCGGCATTTGCTATTCGCTCAATACGTTTCTGGTGCTGCAAGGCAAACCGAACGGCCGGGTGATCCTGTGCGGTGGAGAGTTCCATCCTGACAACGCCATTTTTACTCCGCTGGGGCGTCAGCATGAACTGGATCAGATCTGCCCGACCAAAGCGTTCATCTCAGCGGGGGGAATCGATCAGGAGGCCGGCGCCACCTGTTTTAACTTCGCCGAACTGGCGATGAAACACCGCGCCATGGCGTTATCCCAGCGCGTGATTCTGGTGGCGGACGGCAGCAAATTCGGCAAACGCAAGCCCGCGCGCATCGGCGCGCTGACCTTATTTGACACGGTCATTACCAACCACACGCCGGACGCTGACTGCATACACTATCTCAAAGCCAACAACATTCGATTGCTGACGCCCTGAGACTGACGACCTTACTCACGGCAGATGACCCGGCTGGGCCATCTGCTCGCAATTTCAGGCCGGTTAACCGAATACCCCGCCAAACCAGCCGGACAGCGTCATCAGCACCCTATCCCACAGGCGGCTGAAGAAGCCGGCTTCCGGTATATCCTCCATCACCACCAATGGACGCTGGCCGACACTGTTGCCATCCAGCTGAAAATCAATGGTTCCGACCACCTGACCTTTCTTCAACGGCGCCTGCAACTGCGGCTGCGCCAGCGTGAAACTGGCCTTCAGGTTTTTCATTTGCCCTTTCGGCACGGTCAGCGCGGCATCCTGCGCGACGCTCAGTCTGGCCTGTTTTTCGGTGCCGAACCACACCCGCGACGTGGTAAATGGCGTATCGCTGCGCACCGGCGTCACGGTTTCAAAGAAGCGGAACCCCCAGGTCAGCAGTTTTTCACTCTCCCGAAAGCGCACCGCGTCCGACGGCGCGCCCAGCACGACCGAAATCAGCCGCATGTCGCCATCGACGGCGGACGCCACCAGACTGTGACCCGCCCCGCCGGTATAGCCGGTTTTCACGCCATCCACGCGCAGATTGCTGTTCCACAGCAGGCGGTTGCGGTTTGGCTGGCGGATATTATTGAACGTAAATTCTTTTTCGCTGTGTAGCGCGTATTCGCCCGGTACATCGCGGATCAACGCCTGAGTCAGGCGCGCCATGTCGCGGGCGGTGCTGTACTGCCCAGACGTATCCAGACCATGTACCGTGAGAAAATGGGTATTCGCCAGCCCAAGTGTGGCGGCGTACTGGTTCATCAGGCTGACGAAGGCATCCTGGCTGCCGGCGACATAATCCGCCAGCGCGATACTGGCATCGTTGCCGGACTGAATCACCATGCCTTTATTAAGATCGGACACCGGAATCTGGTCACCCGGCTTAAGGAACATCAACGACGACCCACGCAGCACCGGATTACCGGTAGCCCAGGCATCTTTCCCAACGGTGACTTTATCTTCCGGCGTGATCTTCCCCACCTTGATGGCCTGACCAATCACATAGCTGGACATGATTTTAGTCAGGCTGGCGGGATCCAACCTGACATCGGCATTCGACTCCGCCAGCACCCGCCCGCTGGCGTAATCGATCAGAATAAAGGCTTTGGCCTCAATTTGCGGCGGAGGCGGCATCTGCTCAGCCCGAAGTACCGGCGAAACCGTCATCAGCACCGTGGCGGCCACCACGACTACGCGTCCCCAGGAAATGAGAGGTGTCACTATCTTCATGCGCGCTGCCCATAAATTGTTAAAAGTGAAGAGGATCAATCGGTTTACCCAGTCTAACCCGTACTAAGGTAGCCCGGCATACCTGAGAATAAAATCGTTCACTCTGTAAAGTTCGTCAAAGAAAATAAAAAATCAGCAGAATCCGCCCGAGCACACAGTCAGATTCACTACCAACAGGCGATAATCCCCTTGTTTACGCCACCACAGCACGTCCTCGCCCACACATCTGTCGAAATCATTAAAATTTTTTATCAAATCATCTTTGCATACCGCTTAGGTCGACATTTTTAATATGTTATTTCTTTTTAGAAAGCTTAATGCTGCGAATAAATTAAGTGGCATTTATCTCATCCCAAATAATGTGATAAATTAACGATGTCAATATATTAACAACAAGGATAGAAACGGTTTTCCTTCGGTCTTTTTTCAGAGGGAGAATTATTAATTCGGTTAAATCTCACAAATAAAAATGTTCTAACGATAGCGCCATGCCTTGGCCGGGCAAACAAAAGGGAATTTATCATGTCCATAGAAAAATGCATTGTCACATATGACTCATGGAAAATATATGTTGAAAAGCATATTTCCGATCCTGCACATGAAACCATTATTATGGTTAACGGAGCACTATCGACAACCGCAGCATTCAAAAATACCGTAAAAAACCTGTCCAGCAGGTTTAATATAATTCTTTTTGATTTGCCGTTTATTGGTGAATCCCTGCCTCACAACACGCTGGATAGAGTCATAACCAAAAGCGATGAAGTCAATATCCTGCTTCATCTCATCGACACGCTTGAACCGGACCATATCCTGTCGATTTCCTGGGGCGGCCTGTCTTCAATGCTTGCCTTGTCAAACAAGCCCAAGCAGATCAAGAAAGCCGTGATCGCGTCATTTTCAGCGCATCTTAACGATAAAATGCGAGATTATATCCAACGCGCCAGGCAATATATTCACTCGAAGGAATTCGAAAACGCGGCAGAACTGCTCAATAATGAAGTAGGTAAATTCCTGCCGCCTTTATTGAAACATATTAATCTGAAACATATCTCCTCCATGAGCGAATTTGCATTCCAGCAGGTCAATTTCCATATCGACCAGGTTCTCACGCTCAAGGAAGAGCATTATATAGAAATGTTCAAAGATATTAACGCTGAGGTACTTTTTCTGAATGGTGAAAATGACGAGTACACCACCGCCGACGATATCAAGAAAATGGAAAAATATATCAGGATCTGCGAATTCAGTACGATTCCTGAGGCAGGTCACTTCCTTGACCTCGAAAACAGGAAAGCCGCAAAACAGGTAGCGGAAAGAATAATATCGTTTTTCGCATAACAAGACACTTATTCGCCAGGCCGCTGAACCAATATCAGCGGCCTGGTCACTAAGTAGATTATCAAATAATATTTAATTATCGGCGACGTTCGCGCTTGTCAGCGCGTTTTGCCAACCAGTCACCCAACGTTTGCACGATCTGTACCAGAATAACCAGTGCAATCACGGTAATCACCATCACCTGGGTTTCGTAGCGGTAATAGCCGAAGCGAATCGCCAGGTCGCCCACACCGCCGCCGCCGACAATCCCGGCCATCGCGGAGTAACCGATCAGACTGACCAGCGTAATGGTCAACCCTCGCAGCAACCCGGCGCGCGCCTCGGGCAGCAGTACCGTGCAGATGATGCGCAACGGACTGGCGCCAAACGCTTCCGCCGCTTCCACAATCCCCGGATCCACGTCACGCAGAGCGCTGTCGACCAGACGCGCATAGAACGCGATCGCCGCCACCGACATCGGCACCGCCGCCGCTACCGGGCCGATGGTGTTCCCCAGCAGGAACTGGGTCAACGGCAGCAACAATACCAGCAAAATGACGAACGGAATCGAACGGATGATATTCACCAGCACAGTACCGAACAGATAGAGAAACCGATTTTCCCAGAACAGATGACGGTCGGTTACATAGATTAGGAACCCAAGCGGCAACCCGCCCAGCAACGCAAACAGCGTCGAAATGCCTACCATCTGGAAGGTTTCGCCAAAGGCATTGAACAGATCGGCCAGCAACTCAGCCATGCAGCACCTCCACCTGAGCCGTGCGTTGTTGAATGTGTTTCACCGCGTCCGCCACAACCCGATCGTCACTGGGATGGGTCAGTAGCGCGACCAGAATGCCTAACGCCCGATGACCGATATACTCGATTTTGCCGTGCAGGATATTGACCGATACGCCATAGCGGGTCGCCACATCCGACAACACCGGTTGCTCTGCCGACTCGCCGATGAACAGGATTTTCAGCAACGTGCCGCGCAACTCTTCCTTCAGGCGCGCCGGCAGTTCCAGATTGAGGGTGTGCGACACCAGTTGCCGGGTAAAGGCATGTCGCGGCGTGGCGAAAATATCGAACACATCGCCCTCTTCCACCACACGACCGCCGGTCATCACCGCCACTCGATCGCAAATCGCCTTGATCACACTCATTTCGTGGGAGATCAACACAATGGTGATGCCCAGCTTCTGATTGATCTCTTTTAGCAAATCCAGAATCGCCGCTGACGTTTCCAGATCCAGTGCCGACGTCGGCTCATCGCACAGCAGCACTTCCGGGTGATTGGCGATGGCGCGGGCGATGCCCACACGCTGTTTTTGACCGCCGCTCAACTGCGACGGATAGGCGTCGGCTTTATCCGCCAGCCCAACCAGCGCCAGAATTTCCGGAACCCGCTGATCGATAATCGGTGTCGGTTTACCGGCGGCGCGCAGGCTGAATGCCACGTTCTGCGCTACGGTGCGCGTCTGCATCAAATTGAAATGCTGAAAAATCATGCCAATTTTCTGACGTTCGGTCCGCAGCGCCTGACCGCTCAGGTCGCTGACCTGCACGCTATTGACCCGTACCTGACCCGAAACCGGGCGTTGCAGCAGATTAATGGTGCGCAGCAGCGTACTCTTTCCCGCCCCGCTGGCCCCGACAATCCCGTAGACCTCTCCCTGACGAATGTGCAGGCTGACGTCATCCACCGCCCGCGCGCCCGCGCCTTTTCCCTGAGGAAATTCTACGCAGATATTTTCTAACTGAATCATTATCCGCATGACTCCTGATAACCAATGGAAGAAAAACAGAAAGCCGGTCGAAGACCGGCTCATGCTGATACTACGCGATCCTTGTTCTGAATCGGCGTACTGCCGATGGCGTCATACCTCAAACGCCATCGGCTTCAGGTGATTATTATTTGGCCGGCGCCGGCGTTTGCGCCGTCATCCAGTCAGGACGCTGGAACTGGCTGAACATCGTGGCCGGATCGTTAATCACCGCGGCATACGCCGGGGATTCCACCACCGCTTTAATCTCTTTCACAAACGGCTTGTCCAGATCATCGGTGCGCACCGCAATCACGTTTTTCAGGTTTTCATCCAGCGTTTCCAGCTTCAACGCGGAAGAGAGTTTCAGCCCGGCGGCGATGGCAAAGTTGCCGTTCACCAGCGACGCGGTCACGCTATCCAGCGTACGCGGCAGTTGCGCAGCCTCCAGCGGCTTGAACACCAGTTCGCGCGGGTTGTTCTGAATATCTTTTTCCGACGCTTTGGTCGGATCAATATTCGGTTTAATGGTGATCAACCCCAACGATTGCAGAAAACGCAGACCGCGCGCCAGATTGGTCGGGTCGTTGGACAAGGTGATCACATCGCCTTTCTTCAATTGATCCAGCGAGGTAATTTTACGGGAGTAGAACCCCATACTGGCGGTCGGCACCGTGATCAGGCGAGTGAGTTTCAGCCCTTTATCGGCGGAAAATTTTTCCAGATACAGCGTATGCTGGAACAGGTTGGCGTCGATGCTGCCGTTAGACAACGCCAGATTGGGCTGCACATAGTCGCTGAATTCACGCACCACCACGTTGTAGCCTTTTTTGGTCAGCTCCGGCTTGATGGCCTGATTCACCATATCCCCGTATGGCCCTGGCGCTACGCCGAATACGATCGTGTGCGGGTCGCTCTGCGCTAACGCCAGCGAGGTTCCAGAAGCCAAAAGCGCAACCGTCAGCGCGGCGCGAATCGAATGGGTTAATGCCATGTAATAGTTATCCTGTCTGCTAATAAATAGCGGTCATTATTGGAAATATCAGCCTGATTGGTAAATAGAAAAAAGCTATATCAATATTTCCTGTCTGTCTGTTGTACCGAATGACGAATAAATCGCCACCTAAGAAGCGGTTACATCCCACCGCGGCTATGAGTATAGTGACAATAGCGTTATTTAAAGCACTGACATTAGCATGAGCGTCAGGCGGCACGATAACCGCCGGCGTCATTGCGTAAAAAACCAACGGGAAGGAGTGATGTGATGCTGATAATCTGGGGTCGTGAAAATTCGACCAATGTGAAGAAGGCGCGCTGGTGTGCGGCAGAACTCGGGTTGGCGTATGAACTGGTGCCGGCGGGCGGGCAATTCGGCCGCAACCGCGATCCGGACTATCTGTCCATGAACCCCAACGGGCTGGTGCCCTGCCTGCAGGATGACGACCTGGTGCTGTGGGAATCGCATGCCATCGTGCGTTATCTGGCCGCGCAATATGGTCAGGGCCGCTTCTGGCATGCCGACCCGAAAACACAGGCCGGCATCGATAAATGGCTGGATTGGGCCGCGGGGTTCACCGAACCTTACAAACAGGTCTTTATCAACCTGGTGCGTACCGCGCCGGAAAAACGCAATATGCAGGATGTCGAAACCGGCATCGCCGGTTGCGAAAAATTATTTGCTATCGCCGATGCGGTGCTGGCGAAGCAGCGCTGGCTTTCCGGCGATGAATTCGGCATTGGCGACATTCCGTTAGGGTGCATCGCTTATAGCTGGTTCAATCTGCCGATTAGCCGCCAGCCTCGTCCGCATCTGGAGCGCTGGTATCAGCAATTGACCGAACGGGACGCATTCCGTCAGACCGTGATGTTGCCGCTGACTTAATCTTGCTGGAGCGCCCGGCGCGGGCGCTCCGTTACGCTAGATGTCGTCACTCCGCCAGCCCGACTTTCAGCAATTTGCCGTTATCCTGATCGGTCAGCACATAAAGATAGCCATCCGGCCCCACCCGCACATCGCGGATACGCTCTCCCCGATCGGCCAGCAGCCGCTCTTCCGCAACGACCCGATCCCCTTCCAGCGACAGCCGGATCAGGCTGGTACTCGCCAGCGCGCCGATGAATAACGAATGACGCCAGGCCGGGAAACGGCCGCTGTTGTAAAACGCCATCCCGCTGATGGCCGGCGAAACTTTCCAGTAATAAACCGGGTTGGCGGTGCCGGCCACTTCCGTTCCCTGAAATTCCGGAATCTTTTGCCCCGAATAATCGATGCCGTACGTCGCCAGCGGCCAGCCGTAATTTTCGCCCGGACGGGGAATATTCACCTCATCGCCACCGCGCGGTCCGTGTTCGCTTTCCCAGATATCGCCGGACCACGGATTCAGAGCCAGCCCCTGCGGGTTGCGCAATCCGTAGGACCAGATTTCCGGTCTGGCGCCCGAGTGGTTAACAAACGGATTATCGGCCGGCACCTCGCCTTCCGGGGTGAGACGCACCAGTTTGCCCTGCAAACTGCCCAGATCCTGAGCCAGCATGCGCTGCTGATTTTCGCCCAGCGCGATAAACAGATGCCCCTGCCGGTCAAACGCCATACGTCCACCAAAATGGGCGCCGGTCGAGCGCTTCGGCAACTGCCGGAAAATCACGGTGAAGTTGTTCAGTTTGCGCATATCATCCGACAGAACGCCAAATCCCACCGTTGTTCCCGCCAGCCCTTCCGGTCCCGATTCGGCATAACTCAGGTATACGCGGCGATCCTGCCGGAAATTCGGCGACAGCACCACATCGAGCAAACCGCCCTGCGAACGGGCAAACACCGCCGGAACGCCGTCGAGCGGCGCCGACAACCCTTTTCCAGCCTGCCAGTACCGCAACTGGCCGGAGCGTTCCGTCAGCAACAATCCCTGATCGTCCGGCAAGAACGCCAGCGACCACGGATGATCAAGATTATCCTGCAACACCGTGACTGTCGGCGCAGCAAACAGACTCATGGAAAACAGCCAGCCTGCCGCCAGCAGCGGCAAGGTAATAAAATGAACGCGGGGAAAAAACATGCAGGTTCTCCCTGTTATGGGACATGGCGATGAAACCACCACATGTAAAACGACACAGAATGTAAAACTAATAGCATGTTGAACCAAACCGCCAGGTAAAATTTACTCAAATTTGCATCCTGTTCCACCAAACCGCGCCAGTCGCCGGCGGTCGGTTCTCGCTGATTATTTTATAATCACACGGGACTGTTTCCTGACGATGATTCAGGTATAATCCGCCGCATTTTTCCGCCCCAACCCGATGTATGAGACGCTATGACTGTTAACACCTTCGATCCATCCCAGACCACTACGCTGTCGGCACCGCAAAAAGCCCTGAGCGATCAATCCGGTGGCGCCGGCAAAGACCTGTCACGCAAGATCGGCTTTGTCAGCCTCGGTTGCCCGAAAAACCTGGTGGATTCGGAGCGCATCCTGACCGAACTGCGTACCGAAGGGTATCAGGTAGTGCCAAGCTACAACGACGCCGATCTGGTGATCGTCAATACCTGCGGTTTCATCGACAGCGCGGTGCAGGAATCGCTGGAAGCGATTGGCGAAGCGCTCAACGAAAACGGCAAGGTGATTGTGACCGGCTGTCTGGGTGCGAAAGAGAATCAGATCCGCGAAGTGCATCCCAAAGTGCTGGAAATTACCGGCCCGCACAGCTACGAGCAGGTGCTTAATCATGTGCATCACTACGTTCCCAAACCGGAACACGACCCGTTCACCAGCCTGATCCCGGCGCAGGGCGTGAAACTGACGCCGCGCCACTACGCCTATCTGAAAATTTCCGAAGGCTGCGATCACCGTTGCACTTTCTGCATCATTCCGTCGATGCGCGGCGATTTGGACAGCCGTCCGATCGGTTCAGTACTGGATGAAGCCAAACGGCTGGCGGATGCAGGCGTGAAGGAACTGCTGGTCATCTCCCAGGATACGTCCGCCTATGGCGCCGACGTCAAACACCGCACCGGGTTCTGGAACGGACAGCCGGTGAAAACCAGCATGGTCAGCCTGTGCGAGCAACTGGCGACGCTGGGGCTGTGGGTGCGCCTGCACTATGTTTATCCCTACCCGCACGTGGACGACATCATTCCGCTGATGGCGGCCGGTAAGGTGCTGCCGTATCTGGATATTCCGCTGCAACATGCCAGCCCGAAAATCCTCAAGCTGATGAAGCGCCCCGGCGCGGTGGAGCGAACGCTGGAACGTATCAAGCGCTGGCGTGAGATTTGCCCGGAGTTGACGCTGCGTTCAACCTTTATTGTCGGCTTCCCCGGCGAAACCGAGGAAGATTTCCAGATGCTACTGGATTTCCTGCAGGAAGCGCAGTTGGATCGCGTGGGCTGTTTCCGTTACAGCCCGGTGGAAGGCGCAGCGGCAAACGACCTGCCGGATCAGGTGTCGGAAGCGGTGAAAGAAGAGCGTTACCACCGTTTCATGCAGATACAACAGCAGATTTCCAGCCAACGCCTGCAGGCCAAAGTGGGCCGCGAACTGAAAGTGCTGATCGATGAAGTCGACGAGGAAGGCGCTATCGGCCGCAGCATGGCGGATGCGCCGGAGATCGACGGCGCGGTCTATCTGAACGGCGAAAGCCGGGTCAAAGTGGGCGATCTGGTTACCGTGAAAATCGAACACGCCGACGAATACGACCTGTGGGGCAGCCGGGTCTGATTCCGTCCAAACCAGTCGGGTTGATAACCCGGCTGGTGTTTCCCCACCCCGTCATTCTGACCAAAAAACCAGCAACGTTTATCGCTTCCGGACAGTTCGCCTTGCGTCGTTCCGACGCCTCAAGTAGCCTTGCCTCATGACTATCTACTCCATGCGGACGAAGGCAGCAGCATGTGGAAACGCCTGATATTTGGTCTTTTCACCGCCATTCTGGTGATGGCCTGCGGCGCTTTTCTGCTTGACCGCTGTATCAGCTGGCGCACCGCGCCCTACATTTACGAGGATGTGCAGGATCTGCCGCCGCGCCAGGTCGGGGTAGTCTTGGGCACCGCCAAGTATTATCGCGCCGGCGTCATCAACCAGTATTATCTGTTCCGGATTCAGGGCGCGCTCAACGCCTACAACAGCGGCAAGGTCAGCTACCTGCTGCTGAGCGGCGACAATGCCCAGCAAAGTTATAACGAACCCATGACCATGCGACGCGATCTGATCGCCGCCGGGGTTCCGCCCACCAATATTGTGCTGGACTATGCCGGATTCCGCACGCTGGACTCCATCGTGCGCACCCGCAAAGTGTTCGATACCAACGATTTCACCATTATTACCCAGCGATTCCACTGCGAGCGTGCGCTATTTATCGCGCTGCACAAAGGTATTCAGGCGCAGTGCTTCGCGGTGCCGTCGCCCAAGGATATCTGGCAGGTACGTATGCGGGAGTTCGGCGCCCGGTTGGGTACGCTGTTCGATCTCTACATTCTCAAGCGCGAACCCCGCTTTCTGGGGCCGCAGGTGCCGATTCCATCCGAGTACAAGATTTCGGATGACGAGCCCAGTTACCCGGCGGTGCCGCCTGAATTCATGAACGACCTGGATTCGCGCGTGGAGCCGCCGCTGCGGCAGAAACCGTCGCCGCCGGCATCCCGCTGATCAGGGTTCATGCGCGGATTGCGCAGAAACCGGCCCGGCAACCCGAGCCGTCAGCCAGCGCCATACGCCCTCTAGCGGCCCTTGCCGGAAAGCGCCCAGCCAGATACGCGCCGCCAGCAGATTGCATAGCCATACCGGCGGTACCACCAGCAATAGCTGCCAGCGATCCAATTGCATAAACCAGCCGAGGCGGTTGAACAGCGCGGTGCAAATCAGGGTTTGCAACAGATAGCTGCTTAACGCCATACGCCCGACATCGACAATCCAGCGAGTTAGCCGCCAGTTCGCCAGCGTCGGCCAGAAGCCGTAACACAACGCCAGATACGCAATCGCCTGCAGCGGCGCGCCCACTTCCCGCGGGATTTGCAACAGCAAACCGCACCAGCGGTAGTCCCATTGCAGTTGCCACTGTGCAGCGACGCCCACCCCGTCAATCAGCAACGCCAACGGCAGCAGCCATAGCGCGACGCGGCGATAATGCCGCTGGCTAAACTGCCCACGCAGCCAGCCGCTGCGCATCAGCGCCGCGCCCATCACCATCGACCCGGCCAGCAGCCAGCCATACTGGATGCCCAGCGACAACAGGCTTTCATTCAGCAACGACAGTCGATTACGCCAGGCTTCCGGCCCGCCTTGCACCAGCCACCAGGCTTCATAGGTGACCTCGGCCGGCCCCGGCTGCCAGAAACTGCCGCCGTCCGGACTTAGCACCTGACTCAACACCACTAGCATCGCCAGCCCCATCAGATACAGCACCACACCGGTACGCAGCAACATGCGGGTGCTGTCGGCGTGCCGCAACAGGCCGTAGCACACCAGGCCGATCAGGCCATAGTCCAGCAGGATATCGCCGTCCCACATAAAAATGCTGTGAAACAGACCGAACACCATCAGCCAGAACAATCGCGCATGAATCCAACGCTTGCCGCGTTTTAGCAGCAGTTGCAGCCCGGCGCCAAACAGCAGGGCAAACAGGGTGAGAAATTTCCCCTGCGCCACCATATCCATCAGCGCCCACGTCCAGGCATCCGCGGCGGAAGGCGGCCCCTGCCACGCCGGGTTGAGGTAGGCCGCGTGCGGCAGACCGAACGAGACAATATTCATTAACAGAATGCCGAGCATCGCCAGGCCACGGGCGAAGTCCAGCATAGGAATACGGGATGAAGAATGAGGCGGTGGCGACATGGCTTTTAGCAAATACAGGGAAGTATCAGCGAATTGTAGTGACTGGCACGGCAAATGCCCATGATTTTATGGCGGCCGACACCGGCCGCCGGAAGACAACCAACCGGGACGATCAGTTGTGGTGATGACGCACGGCGCGCAGGAACTCCTGCCGGGTATTCTGACTGGATTTGAACAGGCCGCCCAGCGACGTGGTGGTGGTGGCGCTGGTGGCGTCGCGAATACCGCGCGCCTTGACGCAATAGTGCACCGCGTCAATCGACACCGCCACGTTGTTGGTGCCGAGCAGCGTCTGCAACGCCACCAGAATCTGCTGGGTCAGACGCTCCTGCACCTGCGGGCGCTGGGAGAAGAACTGCACGATACGGTTGATTTTGGACAGCCCAATCACGCCCTCTTTCGGGATGTAGGCCACCGTGGCTTTACCGTCGATAGTCACAAAGTGGTGTTCGCAGGTACTGGTCAGGGTGATGTCGCGCACCGTCACCATTTCGTCCACTTTCATCTTGTTTTCGATAATGGTGATTTTCGGGAAATTGGCGTAATCCAGACCGGAAAAGATCTCTTCCACATACATTTTGGCGATGCGGTGAGGGGTTTCCGCCAGACTATCGTCTTCCAGATCGAGATTCAGCAGGTTCATGATTTCCGTCATGTGCTCAGCGATGAGGCGCTTACGGGTTTCACTCTCCAGCATCTTGCCGCGCAGTGGGGTTTCCAGGCCACGCGCCAGCAGCGCCTCGTGAACCAGGGCCGCTTCTTTTGTTAATACAGCCGACATGTTTTTCTCCAGCAGGTGTCTCTCAGTCTGACGTTGCCCAGGGCCAACGCCGGCCACAACTCTAATGGAGTGTCTGAAGATTATCCAGTGATTGTGTGTCATGGCTGATGAAAAGACTTCAACTTGCCACGGCGCTTACCACGACAACACCGCGCCCGCCGTATCCGTTGCAACGGACGCGGCGGGCGGTCGGACAGGATCAGAATTTTTCCCAGTTATCCTGCTCGTTGGCCTTACGGGCAGGCGGCAAAGCCGGGGTTGTTCCCCTGAGCGCCGGGCGCTTCAGCGCCATGTTGCCCGCCGGGTTTGCGCGCCCGGCGGCCGTCTGGTGTTCAGTGCCGAGGTGGAACACTTCTACTGCCTGCGTCAGTTGTCGCGCCTGATCTTCCAGCGACGTGGCGGCCGTCATCGCCTGTTGCACCAACGCGGCATTCTGTTGCGTCACGCCGTCCATTTCATTGACGGCCTGTCCGATTTGCGCAATCCCCCGGCTCTGTTCATCCGATGCCGAGGCTATCTCGCCAATCAGGTCGCTGACATGCGATACGGCGGTGATAATTGTACCCATCGCCTCCCCCGCCTGTTTAACCTGCGATGAGCCGATATCCACCCGGGATACCGATTCCGCGATCAGCCCCTCGATCTCTTTGGCCGCCTGCGCGCTGCGCTGCGCCAGACTGCGCACTTCTCCCGCCACCACCGCGAATCCCCGTCCCTGTTCGCCGGCCCGAGCGGCTTCCACCGCGGCATTCAGCGCCAGAATATTGGTCTGAAAGGCAATGCCATTGATGACCGAGGTAATATCGGCAATCTTGCGGGAGCTGGCGGTAATACTGTCCATGGTTTCCACCACATTGTTGGTAATTTTCCCGCCCTGTTTTGCCGCGTCGGTGGCTTCTCCCGCCAGCTTACTGGCCTGATGCACGTTTTCAGCATTATGCAGCACGGTAGAGCTGAGTTGTTCCATGCTGGCGGCGGTTTCCTGCAGCGCGGAGGCCTGCTGTTCGGTACGGCTGGACAGGTCATTATTACCGTGACGGATTTCCGTCGCGCCCTGATAAATGGTTTCCGCGCTATTACGAATTAACGACACGGTATTTATCAGGCTATTCTGCAATTGTTTAATATCGGGAATAATACGCCCGGCGCAATTACGCCCAAATTCCGCCAAATGTTGATCCAGTCGCCCGGCGGTCAGCTTTGACATGTGCGCCTTAATACTGCCGATGGGGCTAACCAGATAGTTAGCCAGATAACGTTCGCTGATCACAAACACCAGCAGGCTCATCAGCAAAGCGAAAACCAAGACATTCCGGTTCCAACCATTATAGGCATTCACCGACTGGATATAATCGGAACTGGTTATCGCGCTGGAGTACTTCTGGGCTACCTCGCCAAAAGCGACGCTGGCGGCGGGATAGACCGTTCGAAAAATACGCCGGAACTCATCCAGATTATTGCTTCTCAGCGCGCTATACATGGGTTCAATTCCGGTGCTGATTAAATTCGACCAGGTTGTGACCATGTTATCCGCCAACGCCTTATCAATTCCCACGTGCTCCGCTGTTTTAAATTTTTCCAGCGCATCTTTGGTGTTGTTAATCGCATTTTGCGCTGAATCCAGCGTCTTTTTGGCATTGTCGGCATCATTGAATTGCAGATAATCCATTACTCGCGCCATGCGGGTAACCGAGCGAAAATATTGATCGTTGCCATAGACCAGGGAGGAATAGCTGTTTTTCTGAGAGACGCTTTTATTCAAAAGTACAGTCACATGCTGAAGCGAATAAAGACTGAAACCGGACGCACCGCACCATAACACCACAAAAAAACCCATGATGATTAACATCATAATTTTTATGCTGATATTTCTTAGAAAAGTCATAGTTAACTCCAGATCGTTATTTGACGTTTTTCCACGATTCACTGATTAGCAGAGCATCCTTCACCCCTTAATACGGCAAGACATAAATATCGGAACGCTAACGTTGCCACACACCACCGGCAAACACGTCATGCATAGAAAAAGCAAAAGTAACGCCAACCGGCGGTTATGAGCAGGAGAATCAATATCTGGTCAAGTGCGTTCTGATTACCAGCAAGTATAGGCAGGGATAGAAAAAATGGGATGACGCATCCGGCTATTCGCCTAAAAACCGTACCGGGAAAAAGCCAACACAGCGTTTACCTCGCCGGCGTTATGATCAAAAAATGCACCGGCAAGCCGGTGCATTCGGAGATAAAACGGGAAGCCCGAAACCCGTCAGAACGTTTCCCAATCGCCGTGGGACGAACTGGTCGCGGCTGGCAGGGAAGCTTTCAGCGCCGGTCGTTTCAGCGCCGGCACGGCGGCGCGAGGTGAAATAAACACACTCTGCCTGTCGCCAAGATCAAACGCCGCTACCGCCGCCGACAGACTTTGCGCCTGCTCTTCCAGCGACGCCGCCGCCGTGGTGGCTTCCTGCACCAACGCCGCGTTCTGCTGCGTCACGCCGTCCATTTCCGTCACCGCCTGACCGATTTGCGCAATGCCCCGGCTCTGCTCGTCGGACGCCGCCGAAATCTCGCCCATCAGGTCATGCACCCGCGATACCGAGGAGATAATCACTTCCATAGCGCTGCCCGCTTCGCGCACCAGTTCAGAACCGGTATTCACCCGGCCGACCGATTCGCTGATCAGCGTCTCAATCTCTTTGGCCGCCTGCGCGCTACGCTGCGCCAGACTGCGCACTTCCCCGGCCACCACCGCGAAACCACGCCCCTGCTCGCCGGCCCGCGCCGCTTCCACCGCCGCGTTCAGCGCCAGGATATTGGTCTGGAAGGCAATGCCGTTAATTACGCTGGTAATATCGGCAATCTTGCGGGAACTGTCGGAAATGCTCTGCATGGTGGTCACCACGCTGTCGGTGATGTCACCGCCCTGCCGGGCCATTTGCTGCGCTTCTTCGGAAATCTGCCGCGCCTGACGTACGTTGTCGGCGTTGTTTTTCACCGTCGAGGTCAGTTCTTCCATGCTGGCGGCGGTTTCCTGCAGCGCCGAAGCCTGCTGGTCGGTACGGCGCGACAGCTCGTCATTGCCCTGGCGGATTTCGCTGGTGCCGGTATGGATTACCGACGAACTGGTGTGGATGGTTTGTACGGTATCGCTCAGGCTATGCTGCATCGCCCGAATGTAAGGGATCAGTTGTCCGGCGCAGTTGCGGCCGAATTCATTCAGTTCCACGCCGAGTTTACCGCTGGTCAGCAATTCCAGGTGACGTTTAATCTGACCAATCGGCGTCACCAGATAGGTGACCAGATAACGGTCGCTCAGGAACAGCACGATGACGCCAATAATCAGCGCGACCAGCAACACGTTTTTATTGAAGGCGATGTGTTCCTTCAACGCCGTGATGGTATTGTCCGCCTGGATGGCGTTGACGTATTTGTTCGCCACATCGCCAAATTCCACGCTCAGCGCCATATATTGTTGGCGGTAAAGCTGCTGGAAATCATCGTTCCGGCCTTCGCTAACCGCCGCCAACAGCGGCGCCATTCCGTTTTGCAGCAGCCGACTCCAGACATCGACCATCTGCTTCGCCAGCGCCTCATCCACGCCGACGTGCTCGCTGCTTCTAAACTGCGCCAGCGCCTCTTCGCTATTTTTCAGTGCGGTGGTAGCCGAGAGCAGGGTCTTTTGCGCATTGTCGGTATCGCCGGCCTGCCGGTAATCCACCACCCGCATCATCCGCGTTACCGAGCGGAAATACTGATCATTGCCTTTGACCAGATTCGAATAACTTTTCTTTTGGTCTATCGTGTCATCCAGCAGGTTGTTCATGCTGCTGAAGGAGTTCAATGTATAAATAGAGGCGATACCCCAGATAACGGTAAACAGTGCCAGAATCACCAGCATCATTCTTCTGACGGTAATATTTCTTAAAAAAGTCATAACAGGCTCCGGACAATTAATCGCGCGTTAAGCACATGTTTGATAGTAGCCACCTGCGTTTGGTTGACCCCGACTGTAGCCAGACGCATCCCTCACCACAGCCACTCGCTTCGTACCATGACAAGGAAACGCCTGGCTCAACAACAATCATCGGGAAGACGTCAGTAATAACATTTATGTTTCTGGTACGAATGATTACTGAGAAAATCAAAGCAACACGCCAGCGTTGACGACGTTCTATTTAGTCAGCCATGACCGATAACGCCCTCAATGGTTTTCACGTCGCTAAACTATACGATAAAAAACAAAACAATACGGTAAAAACCAGGAGCATCCTGATCTAAAATAAATAAAACCAATCAGGATCACGCCTTCTCAATTCGATTGCTTACATTTTAATTTCTCCCGTTACTGAGTTTAAGGTAATCATCCCAGATGGCAACTGTTCAGTTTTACACCACTTTATTCCCATCCCATCACGCATTATCGCCCCCAAATGATGCGTCAGCCCTATGCTAAAACGCGTGGCCCTGCTGGCTCGACACCGTAGCGACAACGATGCCACAGCCCGTTGATATCACTGACGACCGCCATTCGGTTTCCAGATGTTTCAGGCTGTTTCAATCGAGTATAGAAGCGATAAGAAATTATTAAAGTGCGCAGACGGCCGATTGACGGTCAATATCCGTTCCAGCCAGATGTCGGGTGTAGCGTGAGGTCTATACGGCGTGAAAAAGCGAATGCACCGGCTGGCCGGTGCATTCGAAGAAGATAACGCAGATGTCCCTAATACGTCAGAACGTTTCCCAGTCGCCGTTGGACGAACTGGCCGGCAGGGAGGCTTTCAGCACCGGCCGTTTCAGCACCGGAGCGGCAACACGCGGAGCGTTCAGCGCGGTCTGTCTGTCGCCAAGATCAAACGCTGCTACCGCTGCCGCCAGACTCTGCGCCTGATCTTCCAGCGACGCCGCCGCCGTGGTGGCTTCCTGCACCAGCGCCGCGTTCTGCTGCGTCACGCCGTCCATCTCCGTCACCGCCTGACCGATTTGCGCAATGCCCCGGCTTTGTTCGTCGGACGCCGCCGAAATTTCGCCCATCAGGTCATGTACCCGCGATACCGAGGAGATAATCTCCTCCATGGCGTTGCCCGCTTCCCGCACCAGTCCAGAGCCGGTATTCACCCGGCTGACCGATTCGCCGATCAGCGTCTCTATCTCTTTGGCGGCCTGCGCGCTGCGCTGCGCCAGATTTCTCACTTCTCCGGCCACCACCGCGAAACCACGCCCCTGCTCGCCGGCCCGCGCCGCTTCCACCGCCGCGTTCAGCGCCAGGATATTGGTCTGGAACGCGATGCCGTTAATCACGCTGGTAATATCGGCAATCTTGCGGGAACTGTCGGAAATGCTCTGCATGGTGGTCACCA
The DNA here is from genome assembly GCF_002812485.1 of Dickeya fangzhongdai. Lineage (NCBI taxonomy): Bacteria > Pseudomonadati > Pseudomonadota > Gammaproteobacteria > Enterobacterales > Pectobacteriaceae > Dickeya > Dickeya fangzhongdai. Next base: position 2,151,783 of record NZ_CP025003.1, on the reverse strand, counting down.
CGCTGTCGGTGATATCCCCCCCCTGCCGGGCCATTTGCTGCGCTTCTTCCGAAATCTGCCGCGCCTGACGTACGTTGTCGGCGTTGTTTTTCACCGTCGAGGTCAGCTCTTCCATACTGGCGGCGGTTTCCTGCAAGGCGGCCGCCTGCTGGTCGGTACGGCGCGACAGTTCATCATTGCCCTGGCGGATTTCGCTGGTACCGGTGTAAATCACCGACGAACTGGCATGGATGGTCTGCACCGTATTGCGCAGGCTGTGCTGCATCGCCCGGATGTAGGGGATCAACTGGCCGGCGCAGTTGCGGCCAAACTCATCCAGCTCCACGCCGAGTTTACCGCTGGTCAGCAATTCCAGATGACGTTTAATCTGACCAATCGGCGTCACCAGATAATTGACCAGATAGCGGTCGCTCAGGAACAGCACGATAACCCCAATAATCAGCGCGACCAGCAGTACATTCTTGTTGATGGCAATGTGTTGCGATGCCGAAATGATAGCGTCGTCGGATTGAATTGCCGCCGCGTATTTATCCGCCACGCCGCCGAATTCCACGCTCAGCGGCGGATACTGTTTGCGAAACAGCTGACGAAAATCGTCCATCCGACCGTCTTTAACCGCCGCCAGCATCGGCTCTACTCCGCTTTGCAGCAATCGGCCCCAGACATCGGTCATCTGCTGCACGACGTCTTTGTCCACACCGATATGCTCGCTGCTTTTGAACTGCGCCAGCGCTTCTTCGCTATTTTTCAGCGCGCTGGCGGCTGAACTCAGGGTTTTCTGCGCATTATCGGCATCGCCGGTCTGCAGGAAATCCACCGCACGCAGCATCCGGGTTACCGCACGAAAATATTGATCGTTGCCTTTGACCAGCATCGAGTAACTCTTCTTTTGCGCCATGTTGTCATTCAGCAAATTGCTCATGCTGCTAAATGAGTTCAGAGTAAAAATGGAGGCGATTCCCCAGAGGACGGTAAACAGTGCCAGGATAATTAACATCATCCTTCTGACAGTGATGTGTCTTAAAATATTCATAACAGGCTCCGGATAATTAGTCGCGCATTCAGCGCTTGCTTAGTCATAGCCACCTGCGATTGGTATTCCCCAGTGTAAATAGATGCATCGCTCACCACTGTGCTGCGCATTGTGACAAGAAAAACCCTGGCTCAATAAATTATTTTCAACAATGTAATAACAATTTTTATTCCGGCATGAATAACGGTTAAATAAAACTGCATTCCTTTTTAGCAACTCGTATTCACTTTCATGACCGGTAACACGCTCACTGTGTCTTCATCTCTAAGACTACAGATTAAAAATTAAGTGAGCCTTAAAATAAAAAAGTAAAATGGACCAGGATCACGTTATTTCATTTTCGACCTTGTTTATTTTTTAATTCCCTCCGTTATTGAGTCCAGGGTAATCATCCCGACGTCAACCACCCGTATACGAATTTAATCCATTGCCATAAAGCAGAATGCACCGGCAAGTCGGTGCATTCTGAGATAGCGTGAGAGAACCAGAAGCGTATCAGAACGTTTCCCAGTCCCCCTGAGAGGAAGCCGCAACCGGCCGCGCGTTCACCGAAGAAGCCAGTACAGGCCGTTTCAGCGCCGGAGCGGCCACACGCGAAGCGCTCAGCGAAATCTGTCGTTCTCCCAGGTCAAACGCCGCTACCGCCGCCGCCAGACTCTGCGCCTGATCTTCCAGCGACGCCGCCGCCGTGGTGGCTTCCTGCACCAACGCCGCGTTCTGCTGCGTCACGCCGTCCATTTCCGTTACCGCCTGACCGATTTGCGCAATGCCCCGGCTCTGCTCGTCGGACGCCGCCGAAATCTCGCCCATCAGGTCATGCACCCGCGATACCGAGGAGATAATCACTTCCATAGCGCTGCCCGCTTCGCGCACCAGTTCAGAGCCGGTATTCACCCGGCTGACCGATTCGCCGATCAGCGTTTCAATCTCTTTGGCCGCCTGCGCGCTGCGTTGCGCCAGATTTCTCACTTCTCCGGCCACCACCGCAAAGCCTCGCCCCTGCTCGCCGGCCCGCGCCGCTTCCACCGCCGCGTTCAGCGCCAGGATATTGGTCTGGAACGCAATACCGTTAATCACATTGGTAATATCGGCAATCCTGCGGGAACTGTCGGAAATGCTCTGCATGGTGGTCACCACGTTGTCGGTAATCTCGCCGCCCTGCCGGGCCATCTGCTGCGCTTCTTCCGAAATCTGCCGCGCCTGACGCACGTTGTCGGCATTGTTTTTCACCGTCGAGGTCAGCTCTTCCATACTGGCGGCGGTTTCCTGCAAGGCGGCCGCCTGCTGGTCGGTACGGCGCGACAGCTCGTCATTGCCCTGACGGATTTCGCTGGTACCGGTGTAAATCACCGACGAGCTGGCATGGATGGTCTGCACCGTATTGCGCAGGCTGTGCTGCATCGTCCGGATGTAGGGGATCAACTGGCCGGCGCAGTTGCGGCCGAATTCATTCAGTTCCACGCCGAGTTTACCGCTGGTCAGCAATTCCAGATGACGTTTAATCTGACCAATCGGCGTCACCAGATAACTCACCAGATAGCGGTCGCTCAGGAACAATATGGTAATACCGATAATCAGCGCGGCCAGTAATACGTTTCTGCTAATCTCGATGTAATATCCCACGTTCATAATGGTGCTGTCGGACTGGATAGCGGCAGCGTATTTTTCTGTCAACTCACCGAACTCCACGCTCATCGGCGGATATTGTTTCAGGAAAATTCGTTTAAATTCATCCATTCGCCCGTCTTTCAGCGCGCTCATCATTGGCTCGACCGCATTGCTGAGGATCTGTTCCCACGATGCAGTCAGTTGCTGAACCTGTTCATTGCTAACGCCGACCTGCCGGCTGCGCTTAAACTGCGCCAACGCCTCTTTGGCATTGTTCAGCGCATCCGTCGCAGAGCTCAACGTTTTCTGGGCATTATCCATATCGCCTTGCTGTATAAATTCCGGTATGCGCGACATACGCATTACCGCACGGGAATATTGGTCGTTGCCGCGAACCAGAATGGAATAACTTTTCTTCTGATCCTGATTGTCACTTAATAAACCATTGACATTGCCAAGTGAATACAGGGTAAACGAGGACGCCATTCCCCACACAACCGTAAACAGCGCCAGGATAATTAACATCATTCGTCTGACGGTAATATTCTTTAAGAAATTCATAACAGGCTCCGAATCATTTTCTGCGTGCATGGCACGTATATTAGTCATAGTCACCTGCGTTGGTTGCTACCCATGTAATCAGACGTATTCTTTACCGCTGCTTACCTATCTTCGCATCGTGACAAGAAAAACCCTGGTCAAACCGGCAAAGCCAGCGCTGAAAATCAGTCACAGCACTAATCTTTCCGGTGTAAACTATTGCCAATTAAACAAGTGAAATAGCACTTCAGTTTATCGTTTTCGTTGCTCAGAAAAATAATCCGAGAACCCGACAATCTTCACCTCAAAGATTATCTATTAAAAATTAAGCGAGCCTTAAATTAAAAAAGACAATTTCTTACGCGGTCACATTATAAAATATCTTTGTACCTTCCCTTTAATATTACTGACTATTTTCCTTTTGATTAAGGATACCTATTGTTGTCATCGTTATATCCTAACTTATTCCGGCGACAGGAAAGCCTTAGGCGAACGGGCCGTCATGCCGAAAAGACAAGGCAGAGAAACGGGATACAGAGCAGCCGACGCGGGCAACCTGCCAAGTGATGGGGCATGATTTAGGCGATTTTAGCGATAAAAAAACCACCGGTATTGAACCGGTGGTTTTTATTACGCGATCGGAGCAAGAGAAGCCGCGATGTTCACGACACGGCGTTTAATATTACCGGGACGGCGATACGCTCAATGCCAGTGGTGAAGAAGGCAGCATTCCGTTGGCGGAATAGCGGTGCTCCTCCTCCGACAGGCTGAATACGGTGACGGCGTCCGCCAGTTGCCGGGCCTGGGATTCCAGCGATGCCGCCGATGATGCCGCTTCCTCGACCAACGCCGCATTCTGCTGGGTCACGCTGTCCATTTCCGTCACCGCCTGACCCACCTGCATGATGCCATTCTTCTGCTCTTCAGACGCCGACGCGATATCGCGGATCAACGCATCCACGCTCATGATGCTGTTAATAATATCGCTCATTGCCGCACCAGCCTGCGTCAATTGGATGGATCCCGCTTCGACGCGCTGAACGGAATCGCCGATCAACGCACCGATATCCTTAGCCGCCTGGCCGCTACGCTGAGCCAGATTACGCACTTCGCCCGCCACCACGGCGAAACCGCGCCCGGCCTCGCCCGCGCGCGCCGCTTCCACCGCGGCGTTCAGCGCCAGAATATTGGTCTGGAAAGCAATGCCGTTGATCAGAGTGATAATGTCATTGATTTGACGTGAACTGTCAGAAATCCCCTTCATCATCGATTCCAGCGATTTGCCGGCTTCGCCGCCGCTGAGCGCGCGTTCGGTGGCTTCCTGCGCCAGCTTGCTCGCCTGCTTAAGGTTATCCGCGTTCTGGATAACCGTGGCGCTCAACTGTTCCATGCTGGCGGCCGTCTGTTGCAGCGCCGCGGCTTGTTCTTCCGTCCGGCTGGCCAGCTCGTCGTTGCCGCTTTTAATCTCGCTCGCGCCGACATGCAGCGCCGCCGAACTATCGCGGATCACGCTCACGGTATCGCGCAGATTGCTCTGCATTTGCCGGATGTAGGGAATCAGTTGCCCGACGCAGTTACGGCCAAACTCCTGCAAATCCGCGCCAAGACGCCCCTCCGTCAGGGCGGTCAGATGACGCTTGATATCCCCTACCGGTTTAACCAGATAGTTGACCAGATAGCGATCGCACAGAAGCAACGCCAGCAGCCCGAAAATCAGAGCGGCGCTCAGCACATCCCGGCTGATGGAAGCCAGACGATTCGCTTTGCTCAACGAATCGTCGACCTGTATCGCCTCGCCGTACTGCGCCACGTTGTTGCCAAACGCCTGCGCCAGCGCGGGGTAAACGTCCAGATAATAATGCTGGTATTCATCGAAGCGGCCGGCGCGGCTGGCGTTCAGCATCGGCATCAGCGCCTGGGAAATGGCGTTATCCCACGAGTCGGCGATTTGTCCCGCCAGCGTGGTGTTGATGCCGTCATGGCTGGCGGCGCGAAAGGTGGTCAGCAGCGTTCGGGTGCTGTCGAGGTTGCCCTGCACTTTTTGCAGCAGCGCCTGAGCCTGAGCGCTATCCCCCCGTTGCTGGAACAGCGTACTGCGGTTAATCAGCGCGATAGACTGGGTAAAGGCCTCGCGGCCGTTGGACAGAATAGTGTAATTTTTTTTCTCGGTCTGATTGGTGTCCAATAAGGACTCGATTTTATTTAATGACACGATAGTGGTAATCGCGCTGCCTCCCCAGATTAAAGTGAATCCGACGAGTATGATTAACAACATGGCCCTGATGGTGATATTTTTTAAAATGCGCATCATGATATCCAGATAGTGTGTGTCTGATTTGAATAATGTCTCATCCGCAGCGCAGCAAACGCGATGGCGCAAGGATGCATGGAGCTATTTACCCTAAATAATTCAAGTCGCGCGCAGGCAGCAACCCAGCGGCTCCCCGGTCGCCTACACGGGTAAGAGACGGGAGTCAGGGAACGCGACCAACACATCCGCAATTGAAATATGGCGGGTATAACGGGTAGGAGATCAGTCAGTTCTGACCGTCTGTGTCGTCCATAGGATGTCACAAAGAAAAAAGAGGAATAAACAGGCTCCGTGCCAAAACCCGAATCCCATCTTATCCTTACTCTGCGATAAAAAAAAAGCCGCGCTATTACCCGACGGCGGATTTAAATGTCACAAAAAATAAAAAAAACGGCGGCGAACGTCCGGTGTTTATAGATATCTCCCCTAAAATAATTCGAGTTGCAGACCGACGGCGACCAGGCGAATCCCCGGTCGCCGACTCTGGTTAGTATTGGGATGAGCTCGGCCAACCGGCGCCACGGCAATTTGCCGTCCGGCGGGGATAAACGGATAGTCAACGCTCGCCAATTACATGTTCGCCTAATCGGGGTTTTCCATATAACCATGACCACCGGTCTTTCATCACCGGTAGCACACATTGGGCCGTATCCGACACGGTGATGACGCCAAATGCATTTCCACACCGTTTCTGGCGGTCAGCAACCGGATCAACAACCGGGTTGCCAGTGGCAAACACAACCGTTACACTCAATATAAATAAACAACTCAACAAAAGTTATTCACGTAAAGAGAATAATATGGACCTAACCCAACTGCGTATGTTCTGTCTGGTGGCGGAAACCGGCTCGCTGGTGCGCGCGGCCGCACAGCTCGGCCGCGTGCCTTCCAACCTCACCACCCGGCTGCGCCAGTTGGAACAGGAACTGGGTACCGATCTGTTTATTCGTGAGCGCCAGCGCGTTCGCCTTTCACCGGCAGGCCATAATTTCCTGTGCTACGCCCAGCGTATTCTGGCGTTGAGCGATGAAGCGCTGGCGATGGCACACACCAGCGAACCCGCCGGCCTGTTCGCGCTGGGCGCAGTGGAAAGTCTGCTGATCACCGCGCTGCCCGAATTGCTGGCGCTGTACCACCGCCGCTATCCGCAGGTTCAGTTAGCGTTGCGCAGCGACACCTGCGGCGCGTTGCTGGATGCCGTGAACGCCGGCGAACTGGCTACGGCGCTGGTAACCGGGCCGATTAATCATGACGCCGTCAACAGTTGCCGGGTGTTTTCACAACAGCTGGCGCTGATTACCGCCGCCGGCATACCGCCGGTTTCTCAGGCGGCGCAGGTGCGTAATCTGCCGTTGCTGGCCTTCGCGTCCGGCTGCGGCTACCGCCAGCGGCTGGAAGGCTGGTTTCGCGGGCAGGGCATCTCGCCCGCCGCCGTGCTGGAAATGCCGTCGTATAGCGCCCTGCTGGCGGGCGTGGCCGGCGGCAGCGGCGTGGCGATGGTGCCGCTCAGCGTACTGGAAGCCCTGCCTGCCGGTCAGCAGGTTCAGGTCCATCACCTGCCTACCGACATTGCGTCGGTCAGCACCTGGCTTATCTGGCGGCGGGACGCCTTCGGTCCCAATGTCGAGGCGCTGAAAAAACTGATGATTGAAATCGGCGCCTGATGCATTCCCTGTCGGCATTCGATGTCAATGCCGCATTATCCCTGGCAGCCGCTGCGTCATTCCGGCGGCTGCGCCACTCTGAATAAGGAGCTTCACCATGCAAATGATCAAAACCCGCGCCGCCATCGCCTGGGGCCCCAACCAGCCGCTGTCCATTGAAGAAGTGGACCTGATGCCGCCGCAGAAAGGCGAAGTGCTGGTGCGCATCCTCGCCAGCGGCGTCTGCCATACCGATGCCTACACCCTGTCCGGTAAGGATCCGGAGGGCGTGTTCCCGGCGATCCTCGGCCATGAAGGCGCCGGCATCGTGGAAGCGGTAGGCGAAGGCGTGACCAGCGTGGCGGTCGGCGACCACGTCATTCCGCTGTACACCCCGGAGTGCGGCGAGTGCAAATTCTGCCGTTCTGGCAAAACCAACCTGTGTCAGGCCATCCGCGCCACCCAGGGCAAAGGTCTGATGCCGGACGGCACCACCCGTTTCTTCAAAGACGGCAAGCCGATTTTCCACTACATGGGCACCTCCACCTTTGCAGAACGCACCGTCGTGGCGGAAATCTCTCTGGCGAAAATCAATAAGGAAGCGCCGCTGGAAGAAGTGTGCCTGCTGGGTTGCGGCGTGACCACCGGCATGGGCGCCGTGACCAACACCGCCAAGGTGAAACCGGGCGACACCGTGGCGATCTTCGGTCTGGGCGGCATCGGTCTGTCCGCCATCATCGGCGCGAAAATGGCGGGCGCCGGTCGCATCATCGGTATTGACCTTAACACCAGCAAGTTCGATCTGGCCCGCAAACTGGGCGCGACCGATCTGGTCAATCCGAAAGATTACGACAAGCCGATCCAGGAAGTGATCGTCGACATGACCGACGGCGGCGTGGATTTCTCCTTCGAGTGTATCGGTAATGTCAACGTGATGCGTTCCGCGCTGGAGTGTTGCCATAAAGGTTGGGGCGAGTCGGTCATCATCGGCGTGGCTGGCGCAGGCGAAGAGATCGCCACCCGTCCGTTCCAGTTGGTGACCGGGCGCGTATGGCGCGGTTCCGCCTTCGGCGGCGTCAAAGGCCGTAGTCAGTTGCCGGGAATCGTTCAGCGCTATCTGGACGGTGAATTCCAGCTCAACGACTTCATCACCCACACCATGCCGCTTGAGCAGATCAACGAGGCATTCGATCTGATGCACGAAGGGAAATCCATTCGCTCCGTGGTTCATTTCAACTGATGACAGGAAACTCGCACACCATGACTGCGTCACTGGAATTGCTGGAAGAACACCGGTTGTTCGGCGGCTGGCAGCGGCGTTACCGCCATGCCTCCGCCACGTTGAACTGCGACATGACCTTCAGCGTGTTTTATCCTCCCCTCGCCGGGGAGGCTCCGCCGCCGGTGCTGTACTGGCTGTCGGGGCTGACCTGCAACGACGAGAATTTCACCTTCAAGTCCGGCGCCCAGCGGGTGGCGGCGGAACTGGGGCTGGCGCTGGTGATGCCGGACACCAGTCCGCGCGGCGATGAGGTTGCGGACGACGCCCAGTACGATCTGGGTAAAGGCGCCGGTTTTTATGTCAACGCCACGCAATCCCCCTGGGACCGGCATTTCCGCATGTTCGACTATATCAGCGACGAACTGCCGGCGCTGGTGCGCCAGCACGTCAGCGCCAGCGATCGGGTCGCCATCAGCGGTCATTCGATGGGCGGGCACGGCGCGCTGATGCTGGCGCTGCGCCATCCGGGGCGTTTTCGTTCGGTGTCGGCCTTTGCGCCAATCGTCAACCCGACGCAGGTGCCCTGGGGGCAGAAAGCCTTCAGCGCCTATCTGGGCGACGACCGCCAGCAGTGGCTGCAGTACGACAGTTGTCATCTGCTCGCTCACAGCGACGCGCCGCTGCCGACGTTGATCGATCAGGGCGACGGCGACAGCTTCCTGCCCGTCCAGCTTCAGCCGGAGCAGTTGGAAGCCGTCGCCAGCGCACGGCAATGGCCGCTGACGCTGCGTATTCAGCCGGGTTATGACCACAGCTACTACTTCATCGCCAGCTTTATCGAAGATCATCTGCGTTTTCATGCAAAGCACTTGCAGTCGAACTGATCAGAGTTGTTTAATAATGCGATAAAACCGGCACAACAGACGGTTCAGATTGAACCACCGCTGATGTGCCGGTATGACATTAAAAACGTGATCGCCACCAAAACAGGAATTCATCCTGACAGCCAATCGTTGACTGACGGATAGATTCCTGCAAACGTGGCATCATCTGCCGATGTGCAGGTGAAATAGGGAAATAATAAGCTGTTCTTGTATTCTTTCGTCTGTTTTGCTGACGATTTTTTCGACCCTCTGGCGTCGACGTTGACCAAAAAAAACACAGCAAGTAACATTACCGTTACATCGCAACCATCAACAGGGAGCAATTTGTTTTGCAACGCAAACGTGTATCTTCCACCGAGCTGTTTGCCGTAGGTTACGATTCGGAAACCAGCACATTAGAAGTAGAATTACTGAACGGCAGTCTGTTTCAGTACAAAAACGTAGCACGAATGATTTATGAGGAGTTAATGGCCTCTAACGCCAAAGCGCGTTATTACGCACGTTACATCAGGAATTCCTTTCCGTATGACAAACTGCAATAACCCAGCCCTCAATGACGGGGCGGTTTAAAAAACCGCCCCGTTGCTTTATTAGCCGTTCGCCAGTTCCACTGCCCGGAACGCGGTCAGTAGCGTGTCAGCGTCCAGCGGACCGGGCAGATAATGAATGGATTCGCCACTCTGCAAAGTACGGGCGATGACCGCCTGCAATGCCGCTTCATCGCTAATATCCACATCCAGTTCGGCCAGCGACACCGGCAGCCCGAAGACCCGGAACGCCGCTTTCAGCTGACGCAGCGTATCGGTTTGCCCCAGCAGCGCGCACTGTACCAGAATGCCGTAGGCTACTTTGGTGCCATGCAGAAAATGCGCCGTCTGCGGCAGTACCGTCAAACCGTTGTGCACCGCGTGCGCCGCCGCCACCCGGGTGTAACGCTCGCCCAACCCGCCCACCATGCCGCCGCCGGCGATAATCGCGTCGACAACATCCAGAAAATCCTGGTTCAGCGTGGCATTATGCGCCGCCTTCAACGCAGATTCGCTCTGGTTCAGCAGCACATCGCGGATATCCTGCGCGGTCTGCAAACCCAGACGCACCGTCAGCGACAGGGTTTCCGGCTGCGGGCTTAACACCACCGCCTCATACCATTTCGCCAGCGTATCGCCGATCCCCGCCAGCAAGTACTCCACCGGCGCCGCCAGCAGAATACGCGGTTCCACCAGCACCAGATGGTTGGCATCGTTGAAAATCTCGAATCGCAGCGCCTGCCCGGCCTCGTTGTACCAGACCGAGAGCGGCGTCCAGGCGGCGCAGGTCGCGGCAATGGTCGGAATCGCCACCAGCGGCAGGCCAAGACGACGCGCCACCACCTTGGCGGTGTCCAGCACCGCGCCGCCGCCCACGCCAATCACCACGGTGCGGTCATCGCCCGCCGCCGCCGTCAACCGCGCAATTTCATTTTCACTGCAGTGTGCCGAAAAACCGGCCAACCGGGCCGTCGGCGCAGAAAACGCCGCCGGCAGATAAGCGTGCGTCGCCGCCAGCGCGCGTTCGCCGTGTATCCAGAACGCGCGGGCCAGCACCTCGTCCGGATAAAATTCGTTCAGCTTGTCGATCGCCCCTGGGAAAGAAAAATAGTTGGCCGGTCCCACCTGGACCCGAATATCAGTGCTACTCATTACGGATACATTCCTGTCTGAATAAATTCTTGTCGTCACACAAAATAATTCGAGTTGCGGTCAGACGGCAACCGTGTAAATGCCCAGGCGCTTACATGGATCAGTGACCGAAGCGAACGAGGGCGGCCGACGCACCGGCAACGTAAAGCATGACGGGTAGAGATAATGCGCTGTTTAATCTGGAATCCTGCGCGGAAAAGCCCTCTTTAGGGATAGCCGGCGCGGGTCTTAATAACGTTTTTGCTTAAGTTATGCTTTTTCATTTCTTCTCTGGGGCGTCCGCAAGCCCATTCAGGCATTCCATTCTGCGGTTAATATGATATTTTTCAACGTCGACCTCCCGTCATTATCGCTGTTAAGAACCCGTTGTTGTCAATTATGTCCATAAACCCGCGTTCGCGTCTGGAAATGCGCTACATTTCCATCTCTTTTGCCGGATTCCCGGCGCTCAGACAGGTGAATTTCACGCTGGAAGGCGGATCTATCCACGCGCTGACCGGCGCCAACGGCGCGGGAAAATCCACGCTGATGGCGATTCTTTCTGGATCTTATGACCATTACAGCGGAGATATCCTGCTGGATGGCGAAAAAGTCGCAATTCATTCTCCCCGCGACGCCAAACGCCACGGTATTCATCTGGTTCAGCAGGAAGTGGACGCCGCGCTGGTCCCTACGCTGTCGGTGGCGGAAAATATCATGCTGGACCAGTTGGCACAGAGCGGTCACGTGCTCAACTGGTCAACGCTTTACCAGCAGGCGCAGGCCTTGCTGACGCAACTGGGGGTCAGCATCAATGTCCGCCAGCGGCTGGAACAGTGTACGCTGGCGGAAAAACAGCAAATCCTGCTGGCGCGCGCCCTCTCCCACCGCTGCCGGTTTCTGATTCTTGACGAACCTACCGCCCCGCTCGACCAGGAAGAAAGCGCCCGGCTGTTCGCCGTCGTGCGCCGTCTGCAGCAGGACGGTATCGGCATCGTCTTCATTTCGCACCGTATCCACGAACTGAAAGCCATCTGCGATACGTTGACCGTGTTGCGCGATGGGCAGTTTGTCAGCAGCGGCCCAATGCAGGGGCTAAGCGGCGGGGAAATTGTCGAGCGGATGCTGGGTCATCGGTTGGATGATATTTTCCCGCCGCGCCGCACGCTCACGGACGCAGAGCCGCTGTTGCAGGTAGACGGTCTGCATGACGACACCCTGCTGCACAACATTTCGCTCCGGCTGCGCAAAGGCGAGATTCTCGGCATCGCCGGTCTTGCCGGCGCCGGTAAGACCGAGCTGTGCAAGGCGCTGTTCGGCGCCGCCCGCAGCCGCATCGACTCCGGACGCTATCAGGGAAAGCCCTGGCGCCCTACCTCGCCGGCCGACGCGGTCCAGCAGGGTATCGCACTGGTGCCGGAAGAGCGGCGCAAAGAAGGCATATTTATTGACGAATCCGTCACCATGAATCTCAGCATCAGCGCCAGCGACAGCTTTTCCCGCTACGGCGTTTTCGGTCACGGTCAGGCGCTGACCTGGGCCCGCGATTTGATCCAGCAGCTGACCATCCGCACCAGCGGGCCGCAACAGCGGTTGCGCCGTCTGTCCGGCGGCAATCAACAAAAAGTGGCGATCGGCAAATGGCTGCGCAGCGACGTGCAGGTGTTGATTCTGGATGAACCCACCAAAGGCGTGGACATCAAAGCCAAACAGGATTTATTTACCCTGATCGATTCGCTGGCGCAGCAGGGCAAAGGCGTGATTTACGCCTCCGGCGAGTTCTCCGAACTGGTGGGCCTGTGCGACCGAATCTGCGTGCTGTGGGACGGGCGTATCGTCGCCGAACTGGACGGCGCCGACGCCGACGAAGAGACGTTGTTACTTTATTCAACCGGAGGAACTCCCGCGTGAGTCAGCCACTTGCATCCAACGGCGCGCCCAACGAAGCGCTCCCCTTTCACCACCGCCTGTTTGACCTGTTCTACAAATGGGGGATGCTGATTACCGTCGTCGCGCTGATCGCCCTGTTCGGGCTGGCGTCGGACAATTTTCTGGATCCGAACAACATCATCAATATCCTGCGTTCCATCGCCATCGTCACGGTGATCGCGATAGCCGTTTCCATCTCGCTGTCGGTCGGCGGTTTCGACCTGTCGGTCGGGTCGACCGCCTCGCTGGCGAACGCGCTGGTTGTCTCGCTGTTCGTCTGGCACGGTTTTGGCACCACCGGCGCGATTGTATTGACGCTGACGCTGTGTCTGCTGGTGGGGCTGTTCAACGCGTTTTTGATTGTGATATTGCGGATTCCCGACATGCTGGCGACGCTGGCCAGCCTGTTCGTGATTCAGGGCGTCGCCATGACCTACAGCTACGGCGGCTCCATCACCCAAAATATGCTGCTGCCGAGCGGCGAGATGGCGGAAGGCGTAATCCCCGAGGTGTTCGCCACGCTGGGACAGGTGCCGGTGATTGTGGTGATCATGCTGGTGGTGACGGTGCTGGTGCAACTGTATATGTCGCTGACCAAGCACGGCCGCCGCATGTACGCGATTGGCGGTAATCCGGAAGCCGCGCGGCTGGCCGGTATTCGCACTGCCCGTTACCGCGTGCTGGCCTATCTGCTTTCGTCGCTGCTGGCCGCGCTGGGCGGCATCCTGCTGGCGTCCCGCATCGGCTCTTCGCAGGTCAACGCCGGCGGCGGGTACCTGATGGACGCGGTGGCCGCCGCCTATATCGGTTTTTCGCTGGCCGGTTCCGGCAAACCCAATGCGTTGGGAACGCTGGTCGGCGCGGTGATCCTCGGCGTGCTGCAAAACGGGCTGGTGATGCTGTCCGTGCCTTACTACGCCATGGATATCATCAAAGGTCTGGTGCTGGCGCTGGCGCTGGCGCTGACCTATTTCCAGAAACGCTGACCGACGAGACGGCGCGGCACATAAAAAATGGGGCCGGTATTACCGCCCCAACGCGCCGCGCCCGGCATTGCCGGCTCCGTGTACCGACCCGCTTCTACGCGGTGCTCTGTGCGTCGATTGCCGCGTTTAGGATCCGCGTCGGCACACGAATCCTGACGAGACACCGCCTATCGCTTCAGACGCCGCAGGATGCGAAACCCCAGCCTGGCGACGCCGGCCAGAACCCGCGACAGGCGCAGCGAATCCAGCAACGACCACAGCAAATAAACCCGCACGGTTTTGCCGTACCCGGGCGACCCATGCACGTCATCCAGCGACAGAATATGGTGCTGCCGGGACAACCGGCGGATCGTGTCCGCTTCGACGTTCGGGATCACTTCGTCGCGCAGGCTCTGAACGTAATACAGTCTGACGCCATGGTTGATATCCTCCTGGCGCATCACAAACGTGGTATCGAGGTAACGAAATACCTTGTCGTCGTCATCCAGTTCCGGATGCGTTTTCCCCACGTTATGCCCGATGACCAACCGTGTAACGTAAGGTAGCCGCCGATAGACATCCCGATCGTGGTACAGCGAATCCAGCGGCGTGCCCGCCATAGTGATGCCCACGATGCGGCTGTCGGTCAGGCTGTTCTTGTACGCGATAAACCCGCTGAAACTCAGGCCGAAAATATGGCACCGGATGTCGGATCGATCCTGGGCGAGGTAATCCAGCACGTCGCTGTACATGCGGAAGGATTGTTCGTTGTAGGGCAACTGGTTTTCCCCCACCCCCGGCATTTCCGTCAACACCACGGTAACGTCGAAACGTTCGAACAGACCCACCAGATGCACCCACTGCTCTTTCAGCGAGATAATGCCCCCATTAATAATGACGACGTTGCCGGTGTTCTTTTTTCTGACGTAGCACACCTGCCGCCCCTGCGACAGACTGACCCTCGTCACCGTGCCGCTCTCGATATACTGCCGGCGGAACAACCGTTGACAATGCCGGTTGCTCTCATGCTGGAGCGGTGTTTCCGGATAGGGAAAACGCGCCAGGTTGTAAAGCGAACACGCCTTGAGCAATTCACCTTGATTTTCATAATTTTGCGCCTGACGGTAAAACACCTGGCTCCAGCTATGCGGCAAATCGTCGCCCAGATGATGAATATCCGGCAGGATGGCGCGGGTTTCCGCGCCGACATTCAGCACATTGCTGTGCAGCAGCACAAAATTCTTGAGTTCATCAAGCATCATGATGATGACTCCAGTGCAAAACCTTCCATGTTGCTTTTTATCTGCGCCAGAAACTCTGACGCCAGCCGGCCGTCCAGCACGCGATGGTCGAAAATCATCGACAGATTCGCCACGTGCGACACCGCCACGTCATGCGAGTTTCGCGACAACTTTTCGTTAATCAACCCCAGCGTAAACGTGAACGTGGAACCGGATATGGGGATACAGGCGTCGGGGCTGTTTTTCCCCAGCGATGTCACGGTGAAGCTGCCCCAGGTTTCCGCCTGCCGCGTCGGCGACAGCATCGCCAGCCGCAGCAACAGGCCGGCCAGTAACGGCGGCAATCGCTGAATAAGGCGAATTTTCTCGTAATGCTCGCTGGTAGCCGCGTCCTCCTGCTTGAACTGCTGCAGCGCCCGTTCGATATCGGCAACAGACAGCCGATCCGTATTGCTGATCACCCGCGAATACACCCCGGACACGCCGTTCAGCACCTTTTCCAGCGTCACCCGGGTACTGATGTTGTCCGGGCAAATCAGCGTGCTGTCGCTGCCGAATCGGACCATCGCGTTCAGTTGCGGAAACTGACGCAGCGCCTCGCTGATCGCCTTGATGGTAATCGCCGTCATGCTGCGCTGCAGCCCGCCCGCCACAATGCGCGAGACATCTATCTCGCGCATGACGGTAATGGCCGGAATGCCCCTGGATATCGCCAGAAAAGAGAGCGTCTGGCGCCTTTCCCTAGAAACTTTCAGTAACTTCATGGCTCACAACCCTGTAAATGTCATTCAGCGTGGTGCACTGCAATACCTTCTCGACATCGATTTTGACGCTCTGCTGTTTTTCGATTTCCATCAACAGATAGACGAAGGTCAACGAGTCCCACTCCGGAAGGTTGGTCAAATCTTCCTGCGCCTGCTCGGTCGCCAGCGCCATGCCGGTTTTGGTGTTGATAAAGCCGATAAAATCGTCCAGTTTCATGGTCATTCCCCTTCTTTGACAGTGACGGTATTACTGTTCTCGGTCAGCAACGCGGGCGCCGGGTCGATAACGGTGAACACATTGCTTGCGGTTTCGCCGAACCCGCAATCCGGATAAAAACGCTGGAATTTTTTATTTTTTTCGGTCGGACCGTACGCGGCGGTAATCCGGTCGACACCTCGCGCCCGGCACAAGCCGAACAGCCAGCGCATCGCCGCGAACTCGATCTGACGCCCGAAGATACGGCAGCTCATGATGAAGTTATCGATGTGGCAGCCATCGCCGTCGAAACGCAGAAATATCGCGCCGATGGTGCCGTAGTCGCCGATTCGGTCGCGGCATGCCAGCGTAACCGCCAGATGCCCTTCCCGTGCGAGGTAGCCGGCCACGTCCTGCGTGGTCATCCGTTGCGTCGTCATATTGAACTGGTTGGTGCGCAGCGTCAGTTGCGATACGCGATCCAGCGTGGACGTTTCCACCGGCAGGATAGTCAGCGTCATGCCCAGGCTGGACAGAAAGGCGTGGTCATCCGCAAATTCTTTTTGCAGCTCCGTGCGGAGTTTATTCTGCGCATAGCTCAGATTGCGCATGCGGTCATCGCTGCTGATGGTCGGACGCAGGAAATAGTCGGCGGCGATCAATGCGGCGACGTTCTCCGCCACGTCGCCGGAAAATTCCAGCACGGTGATGGCTGGAATACGGGCCTTGACTTCCGCGCATTCGAACGCCGAGTCGTCAATAAAAAGCATGTGTTCCGGGGAGATATTCAACTCGTTGGCGATGTTCAGGATGTTGCCGCTTTTCCCCTGCCAGTTGGCGCTGACCACGGAAAATTTGTCCAGCGAAATGCGCATCTCGTCGGCGCGGCGTTTAAACGCCTCTTCCACATTCTCCAGATTGTTTTTGCTGCAAATGGCCAGAATGACGCCCTGATCGTACAGATGGCGCAGATACTCCTGATAGCGCAGGTGCCCCGTGCCGATATGTTTATCCGCCATCAGAATGCCGTCGGCGCCGTCGTCCGCCAAAATGCCCTTCCACAGCGTGTTATCCAGATCGCTGACCACGCATTTCAGCGTTTTCCCCAGCGCGTGCCGGATAGCGGCGACGCCGGCGCGCGCAATAACGTCCAGCGCATCCAGACCCACGCCCAGACCGAGTAACTGCGCCGCTCGGCGGGTGGCCGCATCCTCCACTGTCCCGCCGGTCTCCTGCAGATCGACCACCGTCACGCGATCTTCCGTCTGCCCCAGCGCCAAAAGATACGCGTTGAACTCGCCGATCAGTTGCTTCAACGCCGCCCGCTGATCCTGCGCGATAATCTGTTTGAGCTGCGATTCAGCGATATGGACGGTGTTCAGCACAATGCGGGCATCGCAGCCGACAGCGGAAAAATTCAGCAGATACGCCAGCCGACTTTTGTGCTCCCGGATATTGTCGCGGATATCGTCCACCGGCAGCAGCGAACCAATGTCGTTTTCGATAAAGGAAGAATCAAGGACATAAAAATGAAATTGCGCCCCGAACGTCTTGATATCGGCGGCATTACCCAAAACGTGGGGAAAATAGTCGCTGTAAATACCGTCATAAAAGGATGGATAACAGCCCAGGTCATTCAGGTTGAACGTAATCAGATCATTCAATGCTTTATGATTAAAATTGCTGAAAGTGGCTATGTTAACGATGCGCTTTCCTTCCGATGCAATTTTTTTCGAGGCGGCGATCCGACTTAATGCATTGTCCTGTTTCATAAATGTCCTTATTCTCTTTATCCTTACGCGCTTGTCGGTTGCCCTGCAACTCGAATTATTTCGGATAGATACCCGAAATAATTCGAATTGCGGGAAGGCGGCGACGCAGCGAATCCCCAGGAGCTTACTGAAGTCAAGTGACTGGGGTAAGCGACAACGCTGCCGGAAGCAGCGTTGAACGCGGTTTACCTCAGCCCCGCAGGGGCGAGGCCCAAGGATGGGCCGAGTAATAAAGCCAACGCGCCTGCAACTTGAAGTATGACGGGTATAGATAAAAGGTCTTTTTACATGATGCTATAAAAGGCCTTTCCTGTTTCGCAGAATCAGACCACCCGCCAGCCAACGCGATGACTCAACAGAAATACCGATGGCGCATTCATTGGCAAGAGAGATATCGCTGAATTCTTTTATCTGAAAAAATAACGCAGCATTAGCGGTATTACCGATTTCATCCACCAGGCTGAATACTTCATCTGCCGTATAACCGATATCGGACAAAATTTTCTCCAGCATCGAACCGGAAAGTTGCGGCGGCAGCAGCCAGTCCGGACGCCCGCCTAATTTATCCGTTAATGCATTGATCGTATCCTGGGTAATACCCGGCACCAGTTTCTCAATCAATTTATATTCTTCATTCAGCAAAGCGCCATAATCAATATCATTACGGGTGCCACGCCAATTTGCCAATTGCCCAACCACTTCATCAACACCCAGATATTTAAAAGAAATATGTTCAATCTCAATACTGGATGCGGATGACTGATTGGAGAGCAGGCATCCACCGACACCGTCGCCAAACAGCGTATAATTCACCAGTTCTTTCGTTTCTTTCTTACCGGCATGTTCATCAAAGATATCCAGGAATTTATAAGCTGTCTCAACCCCGATGACCAGGCCGTTGTCCAGGCCATTGTCCGGCGCCGCCACCAGCTCACGAGCCAGCTTGAGCGCCTGTACCGCGCCGGAACACCCCGAAACAATCTGGTAGGTTTCTATCTGCCGAAACCCCATGGCATGACACGCCTGATTTACACTACTTGGCAACAGCGTATCAGGCGTAGCGGACGCTACGATAATAAAATCGATGCGTTCTTTACTTATGCCGGAACTGGAAAGGAGTTTCTTGATTACGATGGTAATTAATTCCGCTGACGACGCGATAGGTTTACCGGTATTCATATTAACGGCAAAATGCCGACCGGTATTCCCGAAAAGCTTTTTAATTAACTCAGGTTTAAATCCGATTTTATTTCCCAACTCCTGATTACTAATAATCGGGCCAGGCAAATAGGTTTCCACCGCATTAATATATACGCTCATTGCTGTTCCCTCATCGAAGCTTGTGATAAAGTTCTCACACCTGTTTTTCTTTTGCAACCGCAATTTCATGCATCATTATAAAAAGCTATTCCACCTTATGCATGTTACCACTCTGTAAAATAAAACAATTACCAGGGTAATTCTTAGGCATACCAGTTTATTTTTCTATGGTTAGGCATAACAAATAGTAAAAACCCCACAAAAAAAATAACAAGACGGCTATTCAGAAGTTATAAACCCCTGCCAAAAGCAAAATCCCCGGCATTCATTTGGAAAATGTAAAGCGTAATAAAATCGTCATATATTCGCATACAAAGAATATTCATAATTAATATTTTCGTTGCGTCACAATAGCCAAACACCAAAGAAAACAAATAATATTTCTTTATGTAGCTTATTTAAAATAAGCAAATACAACAAAATAATAATATTCATTATGTCGCATAATTTTGAACGTCAATTATTGGCGGCATAATTCTATCTACAATAATATTAGGCGGTCTTCGCAACGATGCCTGCTATCGGCACGGACGCCAAACGGCCGTCGAAAGCAGCGCGCCGAGCCACGATTCAGGCGCGGCGTCCCCTGATTGAAATGTGATCGTAATCGCATTTTAACCCACGATTGACTACAATAGGCCGTTCGCAATTTGTAATACCCGACTGGAACCTGACTATGACATCCGCTTCCCCCTCACGCTCCACCGCCTGGTTACGCGTGGTGACGCTGGCTGTGGCCGCGTTCATCTTCAACACCACGGAATTTATTCCAGTGGGGCTGCTGAGCGACATCGCCAACACCTTTGCCATGAAAACCGAAGATGTCGGTCTGATGATTACTATTTATGCCTGGATTGTGGCGGTGGCTTCGCTGATCTGCATGTTGCTGACCAGCGGTATTGAGCGTCGTAAATTGCTGATCGGCCTGTTTAGCCTGTTTATCGTCAGCCACCTGTTGTCTGCCGTGGCCTGGAACTTTACCGTGCTGGTCATTTCCCGCGCCGGTGTGGCGCTGGCGCACTCGGTATTCTGGTCGATTACCGCCTCGCTGGCGATTCGCATGGCGCCTCCCGGCAAACGCGCGCAGGCACTGGGGCTGATCGCCACCGGGTCGTCGCTGGCGATGGTGCTGGGGCTACCGCTAGGAAGGGTGATTGGTCAGTATCTCGGCTGGCGTGTGACCTTCCTGACCATTGCCGCCGGCGCCACGGTCGCCATGATCATGCTGGCGCGCTTGCTGCCGCTGCTGCCAAGCGAACATTCCGGCTCGCTGTCCAGCGTGCCGAAGCTGTTCCGCCGCCCGGCGCTGGTCGGCATCTACCTGCTGACCGTGGTGGTGGTGACCGCGCATTTCACCGCCTACAGCTATATCGAACCGTTTATCCAGACGGTGGCCGGTCTGCCGGAAAACTTCACTACCCTGATTTTGCTGTTGTTCGGCTGCGCCGGGATCGTGGGCAGTATGCTCTATAGCCGTTACAGCGAGCGCTTCCCGATTGGCTTTCTGGTGACCGCCATGTTGCTGCTGCTGGCCTGTCTGACGCTGCTGATGCCGCTGTCCGGTTATCCGTTCGGCCTGACGCTGCTGTGTCTGGTGTGGGGGCTGGCGATGATGTCCATCGGGCTGGCAATGCAGGCCAAAGTACTGTCGCTCGCGCCTGACGCCAGCGATGTCGCCATGTCGATTTTCTCCGGGCTGTTCAACCTCGGCATCGGCGGCGGCGCGCTGCTGGGCAGTCAGGTCAGCCTGCATCTGGGGATGGACAAAATCGGTTATGTCGGCGCGCCGCTGGTGCTGGCGGCGTTGTTCGCCACCCTGCTCAGCGTTTACCGCAACGTGCGGCTGGTGCATTCCCGCATTTGAGTTCCATCTTTTTCGTTCATAAAAGGCGTTCATAACAAGCGCTCATAAAAAAAGCCAGTCGCTAATCCGACTGGCTTTTTTGTTTACGAAACAGTTAGTTAATTTTCCTCGGAACGATGCTCAGGAAACGTCATCTCGCTGTATTTCACCACCCGCGAACCTTTTACCAACCGGTAGCCGAACCAGATAACCAGAAACAGCGGAATACCGATGTAAGTCGCCGTCACCGCGGACCAGTCGATCTTGTCGGCCAGAAACGCCTGATAGTTCTGGCCCAGCGTAATAATCAGGCACAGTACGAAGGCAAAGATCGGGCCCAGCGGGAAGAAACCGGAACGGTACGGCAGCGCGTTCAGATCGCGCCCCTGCATAACGTAGCCGCGACGGAAACGATAGTGGCTGATGGCAATCCCCAGCCAGGCGATGAACCCGGTCATGCCGGAGGTATTCAGCAGCCACAGGTATACCGTCTGGTTGCCGAACATGGAAGACAGGAAGCACAGGCCCGCCACCACCGTGGTGGCGTACAGCGCGTTGCGCGGCACCCCGCCTTTGGACAGTTTGCCGAAGCAGGCCGGCGCCTTGCCTTCCTGCGCCAGCGTAAACAGCATGCGGGTGGACGCGTACATGCCGGAATTACCCGCCGACAGCACCGCGGTCAGGATCACCGCATTCATCACCGCCGCCGCCGACAGCAGGCCAGCGTTCTCGAACACCAGCGTGAATGGACTGACGCTGATGTCTTTCACATCATTGCGCAGCAGGTTCGGGTCGGTGTAAGGAACCAGCAGACTGATGATCAGAATGGCGAAAATATAGAACAGCAGAATACGCCAGAACACCTGACGAACCGCTCGCGGAATGTTGGTCTGCGGATCTTTTGATTCCCCCGCCGCCACGCCAATCAGCTCCGTGCCCTGGAACGAGAAGCCGACAATCATCGCCACGCCGATCATGGCGGAAAAACCGCCGGCGAACGGCGCATCGCCAATCTGCCAGTTATGCCAGCCCGCGTGCTCGCCTCCGCGCAGAATGCCGATCATCATCATCAGCCCGACCGCGATAAACAGGATTACCGTGGTGACCTTAATCAGCGAGAACCAGTATTCCGCTTCGCCAAACCCTTTGACGGAGATGTAGTTCAGCAAAAACATCAGCGACAGGAACAGCGCGCTCCACACCCAGCCGGGCACCGACGGAAACCAGTATCCCATCACCAGTTGCGCCGCCACCAGGTCGACCGCGATGGTCACCGCCCAGTTGTACCAGTAGTTCCAGCCCAGCGCGAAGCCAAACCCTTCTTCCACATAGCGCGCGCCATAGGTGGAGAACGAGCCGGAAACCGGCATGAATGCCGCCAGCTCGCCAAGACTGGTCATCAGGAAATAGACCATCAGGCCGATCAGCGCATAGGACAGCAGCGCGCCGCCGGGGCCGGCCTGCGACACCGTCGCGCCGGAGGCGACAAACAATCCGGTGCCGATCGAACCGCCAATGGCGATCATCGTCAAATGCCGCGCTTTCAGCTCACGGCGCAGTGTGGTTCCCCGCTGTTCGGCGGAGTGAGTGTCATGTTGAGCCATTACAATCCATGCCCTTGAAAATTTGAGGGCGGATTGTAGGCAATCCGCTACCCGCTGAATAGCGCACAGCGCGGATTATAAGAGACCTTCATAACTCACCCGGCATCATAAGAAATCCCTCTGACTTGAGGCCCGGTTCGTTACACCGGTGTTGCCAGTCTGTTTAGATACCGTCATCGCCCTGGCAGTACCCCAGAAAACATTGCAGCACGCCGGATAAATGTTTCTGACGGTGGTGCACCAGATACAGCGTGCGGTTTAGCGGCGGCAAAGGAACCGGCAGTTCCACCAGCGTGCCGGCATCAAGCTGATCGGCGATCACATGGCGCGACAGGCAGCTGATGCCGATACCGTGCCGCACCGCGTGCTTGATCGCCTCCGAGTTGCCCAGCTCCATCACCAGCCGGAAATGCGGCAGGCGCGCCAGCAGCAGGTGGTCCAGCACTTCGCGCGTTCCCGAACCATGCTCACGCAGGATCCAGGGAGCGTCCGCCAGCATCTGCAACGTAAACTCACGATCAATCAGGGGATTACCCGGAGCACAAAACACCACCAGTTCATCTTCCCGCCAGGGCTGGGTGATCAGATCGGGATGATGGCACGGCCCTTCTATCAGCCCCAGATCGACCCGGAATTCGGAAACGGCATTGACCACATCCAGCGTATTGCCCACGTACAGCTCCAGCGGAATGGCCGGAAAATCCTGACGGTAGCGGGCGATCATCGCCGGCATCAGATAATTGCCGATGGTACTGCTGGCATAAATGCGCAGCGCGCCGTTATCGCTTCGGAACAGTTGCTCGATTTCAGCCGACTGTTCCAGCAGCGCCAGCGCTTTGGGATACAACAGGCGACCGTGCTCATTGACCACCAGCCGTTTACCGACGCGGTCAAACAGTTGCACCCCCAACTGACTTTCAAGATCAGCCAGCGCCGCGCTGACGGCCGACTGTGACAGCGACAACACCACCGACGCCTGCGTTGTTGAACCGCTTTTCAGGACTTCGGTAAACACTTCCAGTTGACGTAACGTAATATGCATAGGGGCTCTTATCGTAAATATCTATAGGTTATAAATATATAATCAATTTCTATTTTAAGTGTGCTGATCATAGGCTGTGCCCTCAACCTCTATCATCCAGAGTGGGTATGACTATGTTTTCATTTTCTTCCAGGGTACAACGCTTTTCCCCGTTGTCCGCCGCCGGTCATCTGCTGACCGGCGTCATCCTGACCGGCCTGCTGACGCGGGGCGTGTTATGGTTATCCGGTCAGCCAACGATAGCCGGATTGGGACTAGGTTCCCTGACGCTGGCGATACTGGTTGGCATGGTGCTGGGCAATACCGTCTACGCGCATCTGCAACCCTGGTGCGACGCCGGCGTTCAGTGGTCCCGGCATCATCTGCTGCGCTGGGGCATCATCCTGTACGGCTTCAAACTCAGCTTTCAGCAAATCACCGCCATCGGCGCCGCCGGTCTGGTGATCGACCTGTTGACGCTCACCTCTACCCTGCTGCTCGCCTGCTGGCTGGGACAGCGCTGGTTCCGGCTGGATCGTCATACCGTATTGCTGATCGGCGCAGGCAGCAGCATTTGCGGCGCCGCCGCCGTACTGGCTACCGCGCCGGTGCTGAAAAGCAGCGCCGACAAGGTGGCGGTGGCGGTATCGACCGTGGTGCTGTTCGGCACCACCGCCATGTTTTTTTACCCGTGGCTGTACCAACATTTTATCCAGTATAGCGGCTGGTTATTTACCCCGCAGACTTTCGGACTCTACCTCGGCTCAACGGTGCATGAAGTCGCGCAGGTGGTGGCCGCCGGTCATGCCATTGGCCCGGAAACCGAGAATACGGCGGTCATCGGCAAGATGCTGCGTGTGATGATGCTGGCGCCGTTCCTGTTTATCCTCGGCCTGTGGCTGAAACAGCGCCAACCCGCACATCAGGCCGCCGCGCCCGCTACCGCGGGTTATCCGTGGTTCGCCCTGGGTTTTGTGTTGATGTGCGGGGTTAATTCGCTGAACTGGCTACCGGCGGGCTGGGTCGCCATGCTGACGCAACTGGATAATGCGCTGTTGACTATGGCGATGGTGGCGCTGGGGCTGGCTACGCGCCTGAGCACGCTACGACAGGCCGGCATCAAACCGCTGCTGCTGGCGGCGGTCCTGTTTATCTGGCTGGTGGCGGGCGGCGCGGCCATCAATCTGGCGGTACAGCATCTCTTCGCCTGAGCGAAACGACATGGATGAAACAAGGCTACAGCCAGCTAAGCAGTAATGTCATAATGCGCGGGCATGAAAAGGAGAAAAACATGAAATATGTCGGAGCCCACGTCAGCGCCTCGGGCGGCGTGGATCAGGCGGTTGCCCGCGCCCATGACATCGGCGCCACCGCGTTTGCGCTGTTTACCAAAAATCAGCGCCAGTGGCAGGCCCCGGCGTTGACGGCGGACGTCATCGAGCGTTTCCAGGCCGCCTGCGCGCAGTATCAGTTCGCCCCGGCCCAAATTCTGCCGCACGACAGTTACCTGATCAATCTGGGGCACCCGGACGACGACGCTTTGCAGAAGTCCCAGACGGCGTTTATCGACGAAATGTCGCGTTGTCAGCAACTGGGGCTGACGCTGCTGAATTTCCATCCCGGCAGCCACCTGCGTCAGATCGACGAAAGCACCTGCCTGAGCCGCATCGCCCAGTCTATTAATCTGGCGCTGGACGCCACCGCCGGCGTGACCGCGGTGATCGAGAACACCGCCGGTCAGGGCAGCAACCTGGGGTTTCGGTTTGAACATCTGGCGGAAATCATCGATCAGGTGGAAGACAAAAGCCGGGTCGGCGTCTGCATCGATACCTGCCACGCCTTTGCCGGCGGCTATGATCTGCGCACCGAGGCCGACTGCGAGCACACGTTTGCCGAGCTGGAACGCGTAGTCGGTTTCCGCTATTTGCGCGGCATGCACCTGAATGACGCCAAAAGCGAATTCAACAGCCGGGTTGACCGTCATCACAGCCTGGGGGAAGGCAACATCGGTAAAACCGTGTTCAGCTATATTATGCGCGACCCGCGCTTTGACGGCATTCCGCTGATTCTGGAAACCATCAACCCGGATATCTGGGCGCAGGAAATCGCCTGGCTGAAGTCACAGCAGTCGTCTGTCGGCATCGCCTGAACACTCACGTCGCGGCCTGTTTTTAGGCCGCCCAACGGCTCGAATTCCACCTATTCGACTTCCTGCCGCCGCAGTTGCCCCGCCCGCTGGAATATCTTGTCCGATACCGTGCGCGGCTTATGCCCCTGTCCGCTGGGTTGCACCACACACTGAAAGGCATCGCGCAGCGGCATCGGCTTGCCGTGCGTATCCCGCCCAATCGCGTACTTATCGTGGAAGGGCGAAATCGCCAGCGCCAGATTCTCGACGATAGTATCGCGATCGGCGAATGCACTCTTTTTTAGCGACAGCATCTGATTGATGATGGCGCAGTCAATCAGCGTGCCGGTAAGCCATTCGGTTTCTGAGGCATATCCGGCGCACCAGCGCAGATAGTTGCCGCTGGTAAATGTTTCCATCAAATCGGTATGGGCGCCAACGAAACAGGCGCCGAGTAGCAGCCCGGTAATATTGAAATGATGGGACAATTCACCGACCGGTACGAGAACATCCCGGATATGCGTACCGCCAAGCTTTTTTCCCTGACCGTGCGCGGCGACATAAATAATGATGTTTTTGAACGGGATCTTGCACAGGCAATGCAATGCGGTGCGAAAACTCTTCTTATCGTAGAAGTTCGCGTAATACACCTCGGTATCACCGGCGACTTTAGCAATGCCTTCAATAAACGGCACCACGGATGAACGATTGGCATCGTGCTCATCCAGCTCCCAGGGCGATTCCAACACCAAAATTCCACGACTGGCATGGTGACGCGGCATACGGTTCTCCTTCTCTTGCCTCACAGCAATACAAAATCATAGCGCTATTACCCGACTCGGCGGAAAAAACATAAAAAAAACGCCAGTCGCAAGACTGGCGTTTGTCATCAAGTCAGCAACTATCAGGCTTTGACCAGTTGCTCTTCCGGACGTTTCAGCACGGCGTACAGCACGCCAGCCACTACCGTACCGGCAATGATGGAGAACAGGTAACCCAGTACCGGTGTAATCGCACCCGGAATCAGCAGCACGAACAGACCGCCGTGCGGCGCCATCAGTTTAGCGCCAATCGCCATGGAGATCGCGCCGGTCAGCGCGCCGCCCAGGATACAGCACGGCAGCACACGCATCGGGTCGCGGGCAGCGTAAGGAATGGCCCCTTCGGAGATGAAGCACAGCCCCAGCACCACCGCCGCCTTGCCGCCTT
The DNA here is from genome assembly GCF_002812485.1 of Dickeya fangzhongdai. Classification (NCBI taxonomy): domain Bacteria; kingdom Pseudomonadati; phylum Pseudomonadota; class Gammaproteobacteria; order Enterobacterales; family Pectobacteriaceae; genus Dickeya; species Dickeya fangzhongdai. Next base: position 2,124,892 of record NZ_CP025003.1, on the reverse strand, counting down.
CACGTTCGCTGGCGGTGAATTTCTTGCCGGCAATGAAGGTCGCCAGACCCATCGCCAGCGGCGGCACCATACCGGCAGCCATGACGGCGGCCATCGGCGCATACACCTGGCTACTCAGCAGCGTCGTGCCGAACACGTAGGCCACTTTGTTCACCGGGCCGCCCATGTCGGTACACATCATGCCGCCCAGAATCGCGCCCAGGATAACCGCGTTGGCGGTGCCCATAGACTGCAGCCAGCCGGTCAGACCGGTCAGGATTTTCGCTACCGGCGTACCCACCACGTAGATCATGATCAAACCGGTGATCAGCGTAGCGACCAGCGGAATAATCAGGATCGGTTTCAGCGCCGACATACTCTGCGGCAGCGTCACATGGTTACTGATGGCGCGCGCCAGATAACCGGCCAGGAAGCCGGCGATGATGCCGCCGAGGAAACCCGCGCCGGTGCTAACGGCCAGCATACCGCCAACCAGACCCGGCGTCAGACCCGGACGGTCAGCAATCGAGAACGCGATATAACCGGCCAGTACCGGCACCATCAGGGCAAAAGCCGAACCGCCGCCGATCTTCATCAGCGCGGCAGCCAGCGTCCCCTCTTCCTTGAACGCCGTAATACCGAACACGAACGACAGGGCGATACACAGACCGCCGGCCACCACCATCGGCAGCATGTAGGACACGCCGGTCAGCAGGTGACGGTACGGACCTGCGCCGCCTTTCTTGGCGGACTCGCCGCCAGCCGCCGCACTGTTTTGGGCGGACGGCTGGAACACCGTCGCTTCGGACAGCGCCTTGTCAAACTCCTGCGCCGTCTTCTTCAGCGCCAGACCGGTGGAGGTGCGATACATCTTTTTGCCAGCGAATTTGCTGAGGTCAACTTCGATGTCCGCCGCCACGATCACCAGATCCGCCTGCTCCACTTCTTCCGGACTGATCGGGTTGCCGGCGCCCACGGAACCGCGGGTTTCCACTTTCACCCACCAGCCGCGTTTTTTCGCTTCGCTTTCAATCGCTTCCGCCGCCATAAAGGTGTGCGCCACCCCGGTCGGGCAGGCGGTCACCGCCACGATGCGCTTAGCGGTAGCCGGAGCAGTTGCAACAGCGGCAGCAGGCGCCTGATACGTCTGCGCTTGCGCTTTGGCTTGTTCCAGAAACGCCGCCGGTTGACTCAACGCCAGTTCACTATCCCCGGCAAACACTTTTTTGCCATTCAGACCACTGTCTGCCTGTACGGGAGCGCCCAACACGATGGCCAGCTCCGCGTCGGCAAACTGCTCAGTGAGGGTAAGTCCTGCGTTAGCGGCAGCAGCACCGAGCAAATTTTTCACCAGACGGCTTTTCGCCAGCCCCAGTGATTTATCAAGTATCAGCAGCGTTTTCATTGTTTATCTCCTGCTGTCAGTTAAATGGTTTGAGATCGACACGCGCCATCATCGCAGCCAGCTGCGGACGATCGCTAATGCCTACGTTGCTCTGGCTGACGGCCAATGCTGCCACCGCGGTTGCCAGGCGCAACGTGTGTTCACTGGACTCACGCATCAATAAGCCATAAATCAATCCCCCCACCATGGAGTCACCCGCACCTACCGTACTGATCACTTCACAGGCCGGCGGCAACGCCCGCCAGGCACCAGACGCATTGACCCACAGCGCGCCTTCCGCTCCCAGCGAAATCACGACATGGGCAATACCCTGTTCACGCAGCGCATGCGCCGCATCCACCACATCCGCCAGCGTGGGCAACTTACGTCCGGCCCAGATTTCCAGCTCCCGGCGATTGGGTTTCACCAGCCACGGCGAGGCTTTCAGACCTGCCACCAGCGCTTCGCGGCTGCTGTCGAAAATAATGCACGGACACTGGCTGCGCAGGCGCGACATCCAGTCGGTAAACGCATCCGGGTCAACGCCGCTCGGCAGACTGCCGCTAACGGCGACCATGTCAAACTGTCCCAGCCAGCTCAGCGAATCGTTGACGAAACGCTGCCAGTCCTGCTGGGTTACCTCGAAACCGGAGAAATTCAGGTCGGTTACATCGCCATTCTGCTCGGTGAGTTTGACATTAATGCGAGTCCGCCCCGATACCACCTGGAAACGGTTGGCGATGCCCAGTTCGCTGAACAGCTGCTGAAAACCGTCCTGATTGTCTTTGCCCAGAAAGCCGCCCACGGTGACGTCAATCCCAAGATCTTTCAGTACCTTGGCGACGTTGATGCCTTTTCCCGCGGCATGCAGGCCGGTGGTCTGAACCAGGTTGACTTCGCCACGTTCGATTTCCGGGCAGTAGCCTACTAAATCATAGGCGGGATTCAGGGTGATGGTGGCAACGCGCCTGCTCATGCTGCGCCCTCCCCAAGACCGGACTGAATAGCTTCGCCGATGGCTTTCAGCGCCGCTTCAGCATCGCTGCCGTTGGCGGTAAAGCGCAGGCGGTGACCGCTCTTAACGCCCAGCGCCACCACTTTCATCAGGCTGCGGCCGTTGGCCGGTTTGCCGGTGCCGTCGAGGTTCGTCACGGTGATCTCGCTGGAGAACTGCTTGATGACGTTAACCAGCATCGCGCCCGGACGGGCATGCAGACCGTGCTCGTTGCGGACGGTAAATTCCGCCGCCAGCGCGTTGCTCTCTTCTTCTTCCTCTTCTTCGCTGGTCAGCAGCGCCAGCAGCGTGGCTTCGTCAGCGGACAGCAGACGATCGGCCTTGCCGGCGATCAGCAGCTTGCTGAGATAATCCAGCGACGCGAACACCTGCTCATCAGCCGCCGAGACCGTCAGCAGCAGCGCCACGTTTTCGCCATCCACCGCGAAAGGCTCCGCCGGGCGGCTCACCGCCAGCGCGCTCACCAGATTGCCGTTCAGGCTGTCGCTCAACCAGACGCCCTGCCCCAGATGTACCGGCTTGTTGCCGACCACATGGCTGACAAAGCTGGCGTCGACCGCGCCAATCTGTTGCAGACGGCCGGCGTTCAGCGCCTGCAGCGTCATCAGGTTGTCGGTCGCCACATTCAGGCTAATCAGCGAGGTATCAAAACGGAACGCGCCCGCCAGTTGTTCGCCCATCAGCAACCCGCGCAGTTCGTCGGCTGACGTGGTGCTGGCCAGACGGGCCGCGACGCGATCATCGCTCAGCACATGGGTCAGCTGACGCAGCAGCGCCAGATGTTCATCGGAACGGGCGGCGATCCCCAGCACCACATACGCGGTCTGGTCTTCGCCCCACGCGATCCCCTGCGGGAACTGGAACACCTGAACACCGGTTTTCTGCACCAGATCGCGCGTATCGGTGGTGCCATGCGGAATGGCAATACCGCTGCCGAGATAGGTAGAGGTCTGCTGCTCGCGCTGAAGCATCCCCGCGACATAGCCCTCGCTCACGCAACCAGCTTCGGTCAGTGCGGCAGCCACCTGACGGATGGCCTCCTCTTTACTGCCGGCGGAAGCACCTAAATGAATGTCGTGCTGTGACAACTGAAACATAACGCTCCTCTCTCGCTGAACTTGAATCGTTTCAGCCTTTATGAGAAATAATTTGCTGACTCTCTCAGGGTAGTTTCAGCAAAACCTCGCTGAAACGTTTCAAAAATTCTGCGTTTTTCACTATATGTATGCAAGCATTCTGCATAGATAAAATGACAGATCTTAGAGGTCACGCACATTTTCACCACGAAACACCAAAATTTGTAACACTTTGACACACCGGTGCTGAATTGGTGCTGAAGAAAAAAAACTGAAACGGACTTTCGTTTCTATTCCATCAGCGTAAGATAGCGCGTTCAGTTTCCTCCCTGCTTCTTTTTTAACCTGAATTCAGCATGACAATTTCTTCTGCCCGCGCGGCCCGACGCCTGCCCGACCTGACGTCTTCGGCGTTTCTGGTAATTGCTTTTCTGACCGGGATTGCCGGTGCGCTGCAGCTCCCCACGCTCAGCCTGTTTTTGTCAACGGAAGTACAGGCGCGTCCGTTCATGGTCGGGCTGTTTTATACCGGCAGCGCGGTGATCGGCATCGTCGTCAGCCAGATTCTGGCGACCTATTCCGATCGTCAGGGCGACCGCAAGACGCTGATATTGCAGTGCTGCCTGTTGGGCGCGCTGTCTTGCCTGCTGTATGCCTGGAACCGCAACTATTTTGTTCTGCTGTTTATCGGCGTACTGCTGTCGAGTTTCGGTTCCACCGCCAACCCGCAACTGTTTGCGCTGGCGCGGGAACACGCCGACCGCACCGGTCGCGGCGCCGCCATGTTCAGTTCGGTGATGCGGGCGCAGATTTCGCTATCCTGGGTGATCGGGCCGCCGGTCGCCTTCGCGCTGGCGCTGGGCTTCGGCTTCCCGGCGATGTATCTGACGGCTGCGGTGGTATTCGTACTGTGCGGGCTGCTGGTGTGGCTGCTGTTACCGTCAATGCCCAAAACCCGGGTTAAATCCGCCGCGACGCTGGAGTCGCCCCGCCAGAACCGACGCGACACGCTGTTGCTGTTTACCGCCTGTACGCTGATGTGGACCTGCAACGGCATCTATCTGATCAATATGCCGTTGTATCTGGTCAATGAATTGCAGTTACCCGAAAAGCTGGCCGGGGTCATGATGGGCACCGCCGCCGGGCTGGAAATTCCGGTGATGCTACTGGCCGGCTACCTGACCAGCCGGTTAGGCAAGCGCCTGCTGATGCGGCTGGCGGTGATCGCCGGGCTGATTTTTTATGTCGGGCTGACGCTGCTGAACGGGTCGTGGGCCTTGCTGGCGCTGCAACTGCTGAACGCGATTTTCATCGGCATTCTGGCCGGGATGGGGATGCTGTATTTTCAGGATCTGATGCCGGGTCAGGCGGGCGCCGCCACGACGCTGTTCACCAACACCACCCGGGTAGGCTGGATCATCTCCGGTTCGCTGGCGGGCATCGTGGCCGAAGTCTGGAGTTACCATGCGGGCTTTGTCATCGCCATCGTCATGCTGGCCGGCGCCGCCGTCTGCATGTGGCGCATCCGCGACGCCTGATCCCGTCAGGGCGCGGTGGCCTCTTCCAGTTGAATCAGGTACAGCATCGCTTCATCGCGGTGGTTTCGGCACATGTCGCGGCTCGGTTGCAGGCCGCGGCACACCGCCGGGCGCAACGCTGAATGGAACAGGCCGCAACGCATGCGTTCATCCAGATGGATGCAGGGCGTATTGGCCGGTTTTCCCTGCGGCATGCCGGGAATCGGGCTGGAGATAGAAGGCGCGGTACAGCAGGCGCCGCAATCAGGACGACATTCCATCAGCATAACCTCCGGGGATTCCCGTTACTCTTTCAGGCCGCAGAGCCTAACAGGCTGCCAGTCGCAAGGCCAATATTTCCCGCCGGTTTGTTTGGCATCCGGCTGCCGCAAATCCCGCTTGCCTGAACCCATCCTGACGGGTAACGTGTCGCCACAAAAATTTCTCTTCTTTATTTAAGGTATGTTTCATGGCAAGAGCGAATGAAATCAAACGCGGCATGGCCGTTAATTACAACGGTAAGCTGCTGCTGGTAAAAGATATCGATATTCAGAGCCCTAGCGCCCGCGGCGCCAGTACGCTGTACAAAATGCGTTTCTCCGATGTCCGCACCGGTCTGAAAGTGGAAGAACGCTTCAAGGGCGATGACATCCTGGACACCATCACCCTGACCCGCCGTTCCGTTACCTTCTCTTATATTGATGGCGATGAATACATCTTTATGGACGAGGAAGACTATACCCCGTATACCTTCAAGAAAGAGCAGATCGAAGATGAACTGCTGTTTATTCCTGAAGGCGGCATGCCGGGTATTCAGGTATTAACCATGGACGGTCAACTGCTGGCGCTGGAACTGCCGCAGACGGTCGATCTGGAAATCGTGGAAACCGCACCGGGCATCAAAGGCGCGTCCGCCAGCGCCCGTAACAAACCGGCCACGCTGACCACCGGTCTGGTGATTCAGGTGCCGGAATACCTGAGCGCCGGCGAAAAAATCCGTATTCATATCGCCGAGCGTCGCTACATGGGTCGCGCGGACTAACCGCCGCTGATGAATACCCGCGTCTGGCGGGCCACGCCAGACGTTTCCCTGCAGACTCAAGGAGGCTCCTGTGTTGACGAAAGTAAACCTGATCACCGGTTTTCTCGGCAGCGGCAAAACCACCACCATCAGGCACCTGCTGTCCCGCAAACCCGAAGACGAAGTCTGGGCGGTGCTGGTCAATGAGTTCGGCGAAATCGGTATCGACGGCGCATTGCTGAGCGATACCGGCGCTCTGCTCAAAGAGGTCCCCGGCGGTTGCATGTGCTGTGTGAATGGCTTGCCGATGCAGGTGGGGCTCAATATGTTGCTGCAGAAAAAGCCTCATCGCTTGCTGATCGAACCCACCGGTCTCGGTCATCCAAAACAGATTCTGAACTTGCTGACCACAGAAGCCTACCAACCGTGGCTCCAGTTGCAGGCTACGCTGTGTCTGCTGGATGCGCGTCAACTCGGCGACAGCCGTTGCCTGGAAAATGAAAACTTCCGCGACCAGTTGGCCGCCGCGGACGTAATTGTCGCTAATAAGGAAGACACCTGGCAGGACAGCGACCGTGACGCGCTGATGGCGTGGTATCAGCAACAGGGGCAGGATCGTCGCCTGATCACGGTAGCCCAGGGGCAGTTGGATACCGCAGTGCTGGACCTGCCGCGGGAAAACCACAATGCGCTGCCGGATGCCCGCCACCATCATCACGCCGCCGCCAAAACCGGGTTGGCCGCACTGAAACTGACCGGCCGGGAAAGCTGGCGTCGAGCCTTGAATCAGGGCCAAGGCTATTATGCCTGCGGCTGGATTTTCGATGGCGACACCCAGTTCAACACCGCCAGTCTGCTTGACTGGGTGCGTCTGGCACCGGTAAGCCGCGTTAAAGGTGTGATGCGTATCCCGGAGGGCACGCTGGTGGTTAACCGGCAGGGATTCGACCTGCGCATTGAAACACAATCAGCTGCGCCGCCGGACAGCCGCATCGAAATCATTAATGAATCTGAAGCGGAATGGAACACGTTGCAAAAGCAGTTGTTAAATTCCCGTTTAATGTAAGCGGTGTAAGTTACACGCCTGGACAAATTTGACAGTGAGTCAGGATGTATGTCAAAGCGTAATACACTACTTATTTTATTCTTCAATCTTCTGGGTTTTGCTCTGTTCTTCTCCTGGTATTTACCAGCACAGCACGGGTTCTGGTTCGAGATAGACACATCGCTGTTTTTCTATTTCAACCAGCGCCTGGCCACATCCAGCGCGTTTCTCCATTTAGTGGCGATTACCAACAATCGCGCCTTTGATGCCTGCGCGCTGCTGGCGATGGGACTGCTTTATCTGTTCTATTATCTGCGTCGCTCCCATGACGCGCGCCGTCAGATGCTGCTTATCGGCCTGGCCATGCTGGTGACCGCGGTGGTGCTCAATCAACTGGGGCATCTGATACCGGTGCAGCACAGTAGCCCGACGCTCTTTTTCAGCGGCATCAACCGGGTGGGCGAGCTGACCGGCATTCCCACCAAAGATGCGTCCAGCGACAGTTTCCCCGGCGATCACGGTATGATGCTGATGATCTTCGCCGTATTTATGCTGCGCTACTTTGGCCGTGCCGCCTTTGCCGTCAGCATGCTGATTCTGCTGGTGTTCGCCACGCCGCGTATCATGATCGGCGCACATTGGTTTACCGATGTCGCCGTCGGGTCGCTGTCGGTGGTGCTGGTGGGACTAAGCTGGTGGTTGCTGACCCCAGCCTGCGACGCCTTGATTAGCCGTATTGACCGCCTACTACCCGGCAAAAAATCGCTCAGTCAGCCAGCCTGACTGGTGGTGACCGCAGCAAACGATCGCTCTCCTCGCTGCGGTCACCCCTGCCCGTCCATTCAATTTTTTTGGTTATTTTGCGCACGTTTTCTCGTTCCGCTCTCCCGCCGCAGTTTTTTATAGGGCTGGCGTAAAAGATTTCATCACGAAATCGTATAAACAAAAGAAACAAAAAAACTCGCAATCTAATATTCGTTAAGGTATGGTCACCGAGGTCCGTGATTTATGGGCAGACATCCGGCCAGTTAAACAACTGTTGCCACACCAATAATAATGTGCGGCATTGCACAATTTGATTGACGGATAATTGTCCCATTAAAAGTAGTGCTTTAGTCTGACACTCGTTTTGTTTGGCATAGATACATCGTTCATAAACACAGCGATAGCGATTGAATCGTTAAGGACATCAAGGGAACATAACAACAATGGTCAAATCTCAACCGACTCTGAGATATATCTGGCGGGCGCTGCCTGCCGTGGCGGTAGCGGTGATGCTTTCCGCCTGTACCAACAATACTGCCAGCATTAATAATCAAACTGATAGGCGTGTGGTTAACGGTGGTGACCCTTCACTACAAGCCTCTCAGGATGAATTCGAAGCGATGGTTCGCAACGTGGAAGTCAAATCCAAGTTGCTTGAACAATACGCCAGTTGGAAAGGCGTGCGCTATCGCCTCGGCGGCGACAGCCGGAAAGGCATTGATTGCTCCGGTTTCGTTCAGCGAACCTTCCGTGAACAGTTCGGTATGGATTTGCCGCGTTCCAGCTATGAACAGCAGGACATTGGTGTTCAAATCCAGCGCAATAAGCTGCGCCCGGGTGACTTGGTTGTGTTCCATGCCGGCTCTACCGGCCGCCACATGGGCATCTACATCGGCAACCAGCAGTTCGTCCACGCGTCCACCAGCATTGGCGTGACCATTTCCAGTATGGATGATAACTACTGGAAACCCCGTTACCGCGAAGCGCGGCGGGTGCTGAAGCAGGATTCGCACAGCTGATTTTCTTTTCCTTTGATGTCGTCCAAACAAATTCAAAACGCCGCTCGTCAGACAGCGGCGTTTTTTATTGCGTCACTCGCCTTCCCGGTAACAACTTGGATCGATTAACAGTAGGTTTGACGCCTTATTTCATGATAAAACAGAACACCATAGCGTCCGGCATCGTGATTGCCAGGAATTTCAGGCACTTTCTCCGGTAAACCGGCTTTTCGTACGGAGAAACATGAGGTTATCAGGAGTCCGCCATTTCGATGTTTACACGTGCACTTATCGCCGTTTTGCTGTCTGCCTGCACCTGGCTGGCCTATGCGGAACCGACCACACAACAGGCTTATGCGTTCGCCACGCTGGGCGAACCAAAATACCGGCAGGGCTTTACCCACTACGATTACACCAATCCATCGGCCCCCAAAGGCGGCAAAGCCACACTCAGCGCGCTGGGCACCTTCGATAACTTTAACCGCTTCGCCTTGCGCGGTCTGGCCGCCGCCCGCACCGAAAGCCTGTACGACGCCCTTTACGTCAGTTCGGAAGACGAACCCGCCAGTTACTACCCGTTGATTGCGCTTACCGCCCGTTACGCCAGCGATTACAGCTGGATTGAAGTGGAGATGAATCCCGCCGCGCGTTTTCACGACGGCTCACCGATTACCGCCGCCGACGTGGCGTTCACCTTCAATATGTTCATGACGCAGGGCGTGCCGCAGTTCCGTCTGTACTACAAAGGCGCCGAAGTCAAAGCAGTCACCCCGCACACGGTCCGCTTTACTTTCCCTGAACCAGACAAGGAAAAGATGCTGGGGATGCTGACCTTGCCGGTCATGCCGGAGAAATTCTGGCGCGACCACAAACTAAGCGACCCGCTGAACACCCCGCCGCTGGCCAGCGGCCCCTATCGCATTACCGATTACCGCATGGGCCAGTACGTGATTTATTCGCGCGTGACCGACTACTGGGCTGCCGACCTGCCGGTCAATCGCGGCCGCTACAACTTCGACCAACTGCGTTATGACTACTATCTGGACGACAGCGTAGCGTTGGAAGCCTTCAAGGCCGGCGCGTTTGATCTGCGCATAGAGGGTTCACCCAAGCACTGGGCGACCCAGTACGAAGGCGGCAATTTCGCCCGCGGCTACATTCGCAAGAAAGATGAAACCAATCGGGCGGCGCAGGATACCCGCTGGCTGGTGTTTAACATCCAGCGGCCGCAGTTTAGCGATCGTCGGGTGCGTCAGGCGCTGGCGCTGGCCTTTGACTTCAACTGGATGAACAAGGCGCTGTTTTTTAATAGCTATCAGCGCCCCAACAGCTTTTTCCAGAACACCGAGTACGCGGCGCAGGGAACGCCATCGGCGGACGAACTGGCCTGGCTAACGCCGCTGAAAGACAAGATCCCCGCCGACGTCTTCGGCCCGGCATACCGGCCGGAAGGCTCCGACGGTAGCGGTTACGACCGCGCCGGCCTGCTTAAGGCGCTGCAACTGCTGCAACAGGCGGGTTGGGAACTGAAAAATCAGGTGCTGGTGAATAAACAAACCGGTCAGCCTTTCCGTTTCGAACTGCTGCTGCCGAGCGCCGCCAACTCCATCTATGTGCTGCCGCTCCAGCATAGTCTGGCGCGACTGGGTATCCGCATGGAAGTACGCAGCGTCGATAGCCCGCAGTTCAACAACCGATTTCGCAAGCGCGATTTCGACATGATCCCGAAGCTGTACCCGGCGATGCCCTACCCCAGCTCGGACCTCGCCATCAGTTGGAGTTCCGGCTATATCAATTCCTCCTATAACTCGCCGGGGGTACAGGACGCCGCCATCGACCAGCTGATCGACAACATCATTCGCCATCAGGGCGACAAACCGGCGCTATTGTCGCTGGGACCGGCGCTGGACAGAGTGCTGACCTGGAACCAGTTCGCCATACCGATGTGGTATTCCAATCACGACCGTTTCGCTTACTGGAACAAATTTGCCATGCCTGCAACCCGCCCGGCCTATACGCTGGGTATCGACAGCTGGTGGTATGACGCTGATAAAGCGGCCACCCTGCCGGCAGCGCGTCGATAAGGAGCCGATGTGGGAACTTACCTGTTACGTCGACTATTGCTGGTGATCCCCACGCTGTGGGCAATCATCACCATCAACTTTTTTATTGTGCAGGTCGCGCCGGGCGGCCCGGTCGATCAGGCCATCGCCTCGATTGAAATGGGCCAGGGCAGCGGTTTTAGCGCCGGCGGGGACGGCGGCGGGCTGGCGCGCGGGCCGGGCGGCGGCAAGCCGTCGGTGGAAAACACCTATCGCGGCGCTCGCGGGCTGGATCCGGAAATCATCGCGGAAATCACCAAACGTTACGGCTTCGATAAACCACTGCACGAACGCTATTTCAAATTGATCTGGGATTACGTGCGGTTTGACTTCGGCAACAGCCTGTTTCGCGGCTCGTCGGTCATTGCCCTGATTAAAGAGAGTATGCCGGTATCGATATCCCTCGGGCTGTGGAGCACGCTGATCATTTATCTGGTCTCCATTCCGCTCGGCATCAAAAAAGCGGTGCGCAACGGCTCAGCCTTTGACGTCTGGAGCAGCACGCTGATTATCGTCGGCTACGCTATCCCGGCGTTCCTGTTCGCGATTCTGCTGATCGTGCTGTTCGCCGGCGGCGGTTATCTCGACTGGTTCCCGCTGCGCGGGCTGGTGTCGCCGCATTTTGACAGTCTGTCCTGGTTTGACAAGGTTATCGACTATCTGTGGCACATTGCGCTACCGGTGCTGGCGATGGTGATTGGCGGTTTCGCCACGCTGACCATGCTGACCAAAAACTCGTTTCTGGATGAAATCCGCAAGCAGTACGTGGTCACCGCCCGCGCCAAAGGGCTGGATGAAAAACGAATTCTCTATCGCCACGTATTTCGCAACGCCATGCTGTTGGTGATCGCCGGTTTCCCCGCCACGTTCATCAGCATGTTTTTTACCGGCTCGCTGCTGATCGAGGTGATGTTCTCCCTCAACGGTCTTGGACTGCTGGGATACGACGCCACCCTGCAGCGCGATTACCCGGTGATGTTCGGCACCCTGTACATTTTCACCCTCATCGGCCTGCTGCTGAACATTCTCAGCGACATGACCTATACGCTGGTTGACCCGCGTATCGATTTCGAGGAGCGCCAATGAGCCGTCTAAGCCCCATTAATCAGGCGCGTTGGGCGCGCTTTCGCGCTAATCGTCGCGGCTACTGGTCGCTGTGGATTTTTCTGGTGTTATTTGTCGTTACCCTGTGTTCGGAGCTGGTCGCCAACGACAGACCGCTGCTGGTGCGCTACCAGGGGCAGTGGTACGCGCCGTTTATGGTGGATTACAGTGAAACCACCTTCGGCGGCCAGTTGGCGACGCCGGCGGATTATCGCGATCCCTGGCTGGAACAGCGGCTGGAGCAAAGCGGCTGGACGCTGTGGCCGCTGATTCACTACCGCTACGACACCATCAACTACGCCACCCAACGCGCGTTTCCGTCGCCGCCGTCGCGCCAGAATCTGCTCGGCACCGACAGTCAGGGGCGCGACGTGCTGGCGCAGGTGTTGTATGGCTTTCGCATTTCCATTCTATTCGGGCTGGCGCTGACGTTGCTGTCCAGCCTGATCGGCATCGTAGTGGGCGCATCTCAGGGGTATTACGGCGGGCGTGTGGACCTGTGGGGACAGCGCCTTATCGAAGTCTGGTCCGGGATGCCGACGCTGTTCTTGATTATCCTGCTCTCCAGCGTGATCCAACCGAATTTCTGGTGGTTGCTGGGCATTACCGTGCTGTTTGGCTGGATGGCGCTGGTCGGCGTAGTGCGGGCGGAATTCCTGCGTACCCGCAATTTCGACTATATCCGCGCGGCGCAGGCGATGGGCGTCAGCGATCGCGCCATCATGTTTCGCTGCATGCTGCCCAACGCCATGGTCGCCACCCTCACCTACCTGCCGTTCATTCTCTGCGGCTCCATCACTACCCTGACCTCGCTCGACTTTCTGGGCTTTGGTCTGCCGATGGGGTCCGCTTCGCTCGGCGGGTTGTTGCTGGAAGGGAAAAACAACCTGCAGGCGCCGTGGCTTGGCATCACGGTCTTCATGGTGCTGGCGGTAGTACTGTCACTGCTTATCTTTATCGGCGAAGCGGTTCGCGACGCTTTTGACCCTAGCAAGGCGCATTGATATGTCCGCACAACCTTTACTTGAAATCCGGGACCTGAGCATTGCGTTTCGCAACGGCGGCCAGCAGCGACAGGTGGTCGATCAGGTCTCGCTGAGCATTGAGGCCGGAGAAACGCTGGCGCTGGTCGGCGAGTCCGGCTCAGGCAAAAGCGTGACCGCGCTGTCGGTGCTGCGTTTGTTGCCCTCGCCGCCGGTGGTCTACCCGCACGGTGACATTCTGTTTGCCGGCGAATCATTGCTGAACGCCAGCGAGCAGCGGCTGCGCCAGATTCGCGGCGACCGGATTGCCATGATCTTTCAGGAACCGATGGTGTCCCTCAACCCGCTGCACACCATCGAAAAGCAATTGGCGGAAGTTCTCTCGCTGCACCGGGGCATGCGCCACGACGCCGCGCGGGGCGAAATCGTCGGCTGTCTTGAACGCGTCGGTATTCGTCAGGCGGCGCGGCGACTGGCGGACTTTCCCCACCAGCTTTCCGGCGGCGAACGCCAGCGGGTGATGATCGCAATGGCATTGCTGACGCAACCCGCCCTGCTGATTGCCGACGAGCCAACCACCGCGCTGGACGTCACCGTACAGGCGCAAATTCTGGATCTGCTCAACGAGCTGAAACAGGAGCTGAACATGGGGCTGCTGTTCATTACCCACAACCTGAACATTGTGCGTCGGCTGGCGGACCGGGTGGCGGTGATGCAGGCCGGACGTTGCGTGGAGCAGAACCAAACCCGCGAGCTGTTCAGTGCGCCGCAGCATCCGTATACCCGGCAGTTGCTGGATGCCGAGCCGGCAGGGGAAGCCTTGCCGCTGGAACAGACCGCCGCGACGCTGCTGGATGTTCGGGATCTGGGCGTCAGCTTCCCCATCCGACGTGGCCTGTTACGTCGTACCGTGGGAGAAAAATCGGTGCTGCAAGTGCTCAGCTTTAGCCTGCGCCGCGGAGAAAGCATCGGGCTGGTGGGCGAATCCGGTTCCGGCAAGAGCACCACCGGGCTGGCGTTGCTGCGGCTGCTGCGCAGCCGTGGCGAGATCTGGTTCGACGGCCAGCCGCTGCACCATTTTAACCGTAAGCAGATGCTGCCGGTACGTCGTCGCATTCAGGTGGTGTTTCAGGATCCAAACGGTTCGCTGAATCCCCGCCTGAATGTAGAACAGATTATCGCGGAAGGGCTGCGGGTGCATCACCAGTTAAGCCCGGCGGAACAGACGCAGCGGGTGATCCAGGCCATGCAGGAAGTCGGGCTGGACCCGGACAGCCGCCATCGCTATCCGTCAGAGTTTTCCGGCGGTCAGCGCCAGCGTATCGCCATCGCCCGGGCGTTGATCCTGCAACCGGAACTCCTGATTCTTGATGAACCGACCTCATCGCTCGATCGCACGGTACAGGCGCAGATTCTGACGCTGTTGAAAACCCTGCAGCAGACCCACCAGTTGGCCTACCTGTTCATCAGCCACGATCTGCACGTGGTGCGTGCATTGTGTCATCAGGTTATTGTGCTGCGGCATGGCGAAGTGGTGGAGCAAGGCGAGTGTCGGCAACTGTTTGAGCATCCACAGCAGGATTATACCCGGCAGTTGCTGCAACTCTCGGCCTGACTATTGGCCCGTTCGGGAAAGCATGGGGAAAGGCGTTACAGCAGCATCGTTACCGATGCTGCCGCTTCAGAAAGGATATTGAGCGCAGACGGATTCGGCGATCGCCACGCCGACGTCTTTCAGGCGGCACATGGCGGCGCTCTCGTCCTGGCGATGCAGGAACAGGCATGGCTCGCCCTCCCACTCCACTATTGCGCACTGCAGCTGGATATCATCCAGTGATTGGTTGAGGTGGCGCATAATCTGGCGGGCCTCTTCGCCGTCGTGGCTGAGCAGTTTAAAACCAATCAGATAACTGTCGTCATCCATGCTGCAAAGCGGAATCGGTTCAACTTTGATGCCAGTAAAACCGGATAACCAGCGGTAACTTTGCGGCAAGCGATGAACTACCGAAAGTTGGAGAGTATTCACAGCGGTCTTCCTCAGCTAAGCTGCTTTAAAATTCACAAAATTATAACATAACCCAGCAAAATTTTTTGCTATGCACCCTTCTTTTCTCACCATCAGGATACAAAAAAGCAACATATTTTCATGATGAGCCCGTCCCAGAAGCATGGCGCTCAGATTGGTAACCGTTCAAAACGTTAACGAGATCACGATTTTGACTGGTTTTGCGCTATATGTAACCTTTTATTCCCGATATCTCAATCATTTTCTTCAAATCGTTCACTTTCGATTCAATATTTTCACATTTTAGGAACAATAAGCGGGGCGCTGCCGGCGGGTTGCCGGCAGCAGAAGCAGGAAAGAGGAGAACAGAAGAGACGTCTTAACGCCGACCCGCGTACAGAAATAAGCCGAATGCGCCTGCCGAGCAGAACGCCATCGCGCCCACCATCGGCCATACGCTCTGGAACGTCGCCAGCGACAATAACGTTCCTACCAGCGAGCCCAACCCAAAGCGCATGGTGCCGGCCAGCGAAGACGCCGTTCCGGCCATATGGGGGAAATCGTCGAGAATCACCGCCATCGCGTTGGACGCCACCGTGGCGACACAGCCCACGAATGCCGCGACGCCGATCACCAGCGGGATAAACCCTAAATCGAAGCAGCTGACCACCACCAGCCATATCCCCATCACAAACTGGATAATCAGCCCCAGCCGGAACATAAACATCGCCCCCATACGCGACACGATACGGCTGTTGAGCAATGTCATCAGGAACAGGAACACGATGTTCAGCGCAAAATAGTAGCCAAAATGCTGGGGCGACACGCCATTAAGGTCGATATACACAAACGGCCCGGCGCTCAGAAAGGCAAACATGCCGGAAAACGACAGTCCGCTGGCAAACATATAGCTGAAGACGCGACGATGGCGAACCAACAGCAAAAAGTTCCCCAGCGTGGTACGCAAATGGAAACGCTGCCGTCGCTCCGCCGGTAGGGTTTCTCGGATAAACAGCCACACCAGCACTGTCGCCACCAGCGACGCGGCGGCGATAGTCCAAAAGATCGCGTGCCAGCTGAGCCAGAACAGCAATGCGCCGCCGATGATCGGCGCCAGCAGCGGCGCCACCGTCATCACCAGGATCACGAACGACATCATGCGCGAGAATTCATCCTTCGAAAACATGTCCCGCATCAGCGCGTTGATCACCACGTTGGCCGACGCGGCCGACAAGCCGTGCAGGAAACGCATATGAATCAACTGGTCGACCGTTTGCGACAGCGCGCAGGCGGCAGCGGCCAGAGTAAAAATCAGCACGCCGCCCAGAATAACCGGCTTACGGCCGATGCTGTCCGACATCGGGCCGTAAAAAACCTGACCGATGGCAAAACCGAGCACATAGGAGCTGAGGGTCATCTGCACCCGACCCGGATCGACCGAAAACTCTTTTGCGATCACCGGCAGCGCCGGTAAATACATATCGATGGCGATTGGCATCAGCATCGATATCAACCCCAGAATAAAAATCAGACCGACGCGCGAGGATGATTGTGGTTGCACGAAAAGCGGTTCTCCAGGTAGACGACGGTTTCCCGCCACCTGACGGCGGCGGACAAAAGGACTTAACAAAGAACAAAGCGATAGCCGACGGTCTTGCGACTATTGCCCGATGCTGGCCACCTCTTCCGGCGTCAGCGGCCGATATTCGCCGGGCTCCAGCGCGTCATCCAGCGCAATCGCGCCGATGCGTTCACGATGCAATGCCACGACATGGTTGCCAACCGCGGCAAACATGCGTTTTACCTGATGGTAGCGACCTTCGCTGATGGTCAACCGCACCTGGTGCTCAGAAATCGGCTCCAGCGTCGCCGGGCGGGTAAGGTCCTTCTCGCCGTGTAATTGCACGCCGGCCTGAAAATGCTCCGCGGTGTCTGGCGCCAGCGGCTGTTCCAGCGTCACCAGATAGGTTTTTTCGCAATGGTGCTTCGGCGAAGTAATGCGATGCGACCACTGGCCGTCGTCGGTCAGCAGCACCAGACCGCTGGTATCGATATCCAGCCGGCCGGCGGCGTGCAGCTTGTGCGCCACCGGTTCATCGATAAAATATAAAATCGTCGGATGGTCGGGGTCGTCGGTTGAACACACATACCCCTGCGGCTTATTGAGCATGAAATAACGCGGCCCGTTCTGCTGTTCAAGCACATTGTCGTCAAACGCCACTTCATGGTCCGGCAACAGTTTGAACGCGCCGTTTTTCACCACCTCGCCATTTACCGTTACACGCTGCGCACGCAGTTCGCGCGCTATCAGCGAACGGCTGATCCCCAACTGTTGGGAAAGAAATTTATCCAATCGCATTAATGAATACTGCCTATGGTCGTCACGAATTGCCGGTCAGTCATGGCGCTGACCGCCACCTGATAGGAAAAGGCGTCGGCTTTCACATCGGATATTGATGTAAACCGCCCTTCTGCGCCGTTTAAAAAAGCATAATAAAAGCAACTTTACTGTTCTTCCACCCTGCTCGTCACCGGGCAGGAAAGGGAGAGTATACCGCGACGTTTCGCCGTATTGGCGGCATTTCATCGCCCGATAATTATCAGGAGCCCTATTATGTCATCGATTCACGGCCATGAAGTATTACATATGATGGTGGCCGCCAACAGATCCTTTACCACTGATGAACTGATCGCCGCCATTGAGGCGCGTTTTGGCCGCGACGCCCGTTTTCATACCTGCTCCGCCGCCGACATGACCGCCGCCGGGCTGGTGCAATTTCTGGCTGACAAAGGCAAATTCATTCCGCAAGATAACGGGTTTACCACCCATGAAAGTAAAATCTGCCGCCACTGATGTCATTTACACTGCGCCCGTACCAGCAAGAAGCGGTTGACGCTACCCTTGCCTATTTTCGTCAGCATACCGCCCCGGCGGTCATCGTTTTACCCACCGGCGCCGGCAAAAGCCTGGTGATCGCCGAGCTGGCGCGGCTGGCGCGCGGCCGGGTATTGGTGCTGGCGCATGTCAGGGAACTGGTGGAGCAGAATCACGCCAAATATTGCGCGCTGGGGCTGCAGGCGGACATTTTCGCCGCCGGGCTCAACCAGCGCGACAGCGAAGGCAAGGTGGTGTTTGGCAGCGTGCAATCGGTGGCGCGCCACCCCGACAAATTTGATGACGCCTTCTCGCTGCTGATCGTCGATGAATGTCACCGGATTAGCGACGATGAAAACAGCCAGTACCAGCAAATCATCCAGCATTTGCAGCAGGCCAATCCCCAGTTGCGGCTACTGGGATTAACCGCTACCCCTTATCGCCTCGGCCGGGGCTGGATCTATCAGTACCACTATCACGGCATGATCCGCGGCGACGACAGCTGCCTGTTCCGCGACTGCATCTACGAGTTGCCGCTGCGCTACATGATCCGACATGGTTTTCTGGTGCCGCCGGAGCGTCTGGACATGCCGGTGGTGCAGTACGATTTCAGCCAACTGGCGGCGCGCAGCAACGGGCTGTTCAATAACGGATCGTTCAATAATGGATCGTTCAGCGATGTGGAGCTGAACCGGGAACTGAAGCGTCAGCAACGGGTCACACCACACATCGTCCGCCAGATTACGGAGTACGCCGCTAACCGACGGGGCGTGATGATTTTCGCCGCCACGGTTGAACACGCACGGGAAGTCGAAGGGCTGCTGCCGGTCGGCGAAGCGGCGTTGATCAGCGGCGAAACGCCCGCACCGCAGCGGGATGCGTTGATCACCGCCTTCAAACAGCAACAGCTGCGCTATCTGGTCAACGTGTCGGTGCTGACTACCGGCTTTGATGCGCCGCACGTCGATGTGATCGCCATTTTGCGCCCGACGGAATCCGTCAGCCTCTATCAGCAGATAGTCGGCCGCGGTTTGCGCCTGTTTCCCGGCAAAACCGACTGCCTGATTCTGGACTACGCCGGCAACCCATTCGACCTCTACACGCCCGAAGTCGGCCACAGCAAACCGCACAGCGACAGCCAGCCGGTACAGGTGTTCTGCCCACAGTGCGGCTTCGCCAACCTGTTCTGGGGAAAATGCACCGATGACGGCACCGTGATTGAGCATTATGGCCGCCGTTGTCAGGGCTGGCAGGCGGACGAACAAGGGCGGAGGCAACAATGCGATTACCGCTTCCGTTTCAAAAGCTGCCCGCATTGCGGTGCGGAAAACGATATCGCCGCCCGACGCTGTCAGACGTGCGAAGCGGTGCTGGTCGATCCGGACGACATGCTGAAAGCCGCGCTAAAACTGAAAGACGCGTTGGTGCTGCGTTGCAGCGGCATGAACCTGCAACACGGCGCCGACGCCAAAGGCGAATGGCTGCGCATCACCTACTACGATGAAGACGGCGCCGACGTCAGCGAACGTTTTCGGCTGCACACCGCCGCCCAGCGCAACGCCTTTACGCATGTTTTTCTGCGAGCGCACCAGCGCGCGCCCGGCGTTCCCTTCCACTGGCAGCGTGCTGACGATGTCGTCGCGCAGCAGGCGCTATTGCGTGCGCCGGATTTTGTGGTGGCCCGTATGCAGGGCAAATTCTGGCAGGTGCGGGAAAAAATCTTCGATTATCAGGGCCGTTATCGCCGCGCCCATGAGCTACGCGGCTAATTTGCGGCGGTTTTATTTGCCCGCGCCGCCATATTCCGCTAGAATCTCGCCCGCTTTTATTTCGAATAACAGCATCGTTATTTGAATGACAAGCATGATTATCCCGCCTGTTGCTGGGTCGCCTGTAACAGGTTCATTTTATCAAGTAGAGAAAGCAATGATTACTATCAACGCAGAAGTACGTAAAGAGCAGGGTAAGGGTGCGAGCCGCCGCCTGCGCACTACCGGTAAATTCCCCGCCATCGTTTACGGCGGCAGCGAAGCACCGGTTTCCATCGAACTGGACCACGATATCGTCAAAAACCTGGAAGATCGTAACAGCGAAGGCCTGTACGGTGAAATCGTCCTGGTTGTCGATGGCAAAGAAACCAAAGTAAAAATCCAGGCTGTTCAGCGTCACCCGTTCAAGCCGAAACTGACTCACATCGACTTCGTTCGCGTTTAATCACGCATAACGTCTTCGACGAGCCAGCAAAAACGCCGCACATGTTGCGGCGTTTTTGTTTTTCTCTCTTCCTTAGATTTTCTGTCGTCTCATCCAATCGTTACCATTGCTATCTCTCCCGCAAAAAAAAAGCCACCGCATGATGGCAGTGGCGTTTGGCTACACGAAGAGTGCGAGGTTTATCAGGCGTGGCTGCCCTGTGCGACCAAGGGCGCATCCTGCTCGTGCGGCGCTTTCGGCGGCTGGATGAACAGGGTAATCACCAGCGACACCACCGACAACAGCGCAATGGCGATAAAGGTACTGTGGAATCCGCCCAACGCAGCGGCGATAAAGGAGCCAGCCAACGGGCCCAGACCAAATCCCTGATAAATCAGCCCGTAGTTTTTACTGTGATGCTTCAGGCCAAAGAAATCCGCCACAATCGCTGGATACACGGTGATATTGCCGCCGAAACAGAAGGCCACCGCACCGGTACACAGGAAGAACGTCATGCCGTTAAGCGGCAGGAGCGCCATTACCGTCACCGCCAGCGCGGTCACCAGCAGCGTAAAGTTCAGCACCCGCAGGCGGCCCACTTTGTCGGACAGATAACCGAGGATAAGACGCCCGGCGGTGTTGCAGATAGCAATCGCCGATACCACGCTGGCAGCGGTCACCGCATCCAGCCCAGCCATTTTCACGCCGATATCCTTCGCGATGCCAATCAGGTACAAACCGCTCATGCAGGAGGTGAAGAACACCACAAACAGCAGCCAGGCTTCTTTACGACGCAGCATTTCACTAACGGTAAAGTTGACGTTGCCGCCGTTAACGGCCGTCTGAGCCGGCTGCACCGGCGCATCCTTCAGCAGCATGGCGCCGCCGGTGATCATCAGCAGCGCCATCGCGCCCCACCAGAAGAAGGTCTGAGACACGCCGACCTGCGCCAGCAACGCGCTGTTGATGTATTTGAACACCAGGCTGCCGGTACCGTACGCGCCGACTGAAATCCCGGCGATAACGCCCTTGCGATTCGGGAACCATTTAATCAGATTGGACAAGGTGGTGATGTACGCCGCGCCGTCGGCAAACCCGACCACCACGCCCACCAGCAGCCACAGCATCGACAACGATGACACCATAGAGGCAGCCATCAGCGCCGTACCCAGCACCAGACCGGCGATCAGCGTCAGTTTACGGATACCGATGCGCTCCTGAATGCGCCCGGCAAACAGCGTGGCGAACGCCAGGAAAAAGCTGGTTAGAGAAAAGGTGGTAGCCACCGAACTGAGCGGCCAGTCGAATTTGTCGACCAGCGGTTGGTTGTAAAGACTCCAGGTGTAAATGGTCCCCAGCCCCATTTGGGCGAGGATAGTCCCTGCAATAATAACGCCGCGATTTGCCGGTTTACTGTTCATGCCGGTCCCCTTAATTTTTCTGATGTGAAGATAAAGCAGGCCGGAGCCTGCCGAATGGCACCAGTATAAAGAGGGGCTAAATCCACGGGGTTAATAAGGGCATGAACGGCATGAATCAGGGAATGAAATGCATCCAGGACGGTATCAATGACATTGAAGACATTTCATGCCTGGCCTATTTGTTGTTACAGCCGCATCAGTTGGCGAAACTCCCGCACTTTGCTGCGGCTGACCGGTACCTGAAAATCCAGGTCGCTCAGTTTGAGAATATAGGTGTTGTTGAACCAGGGTTCGATCTCGCGGATCTTGCTCAGGTTGACGCAGTACGAACGATGACACCGGAAAAAATAGGCTTCCGGCAACCGGCTACAAAACTCGGTGATGTTCATCGACATCACGAACTCGTCACGCCGGGTATAGACAAAGGTCAGTTTTTCGTGGGATTCGGCGTAATAGATATCGTGAATATTGGTGACGATAATCCGTTTATCTTTGACCAGATTGATGGTCATCGGCGCCGGGCGGTTATCGCCGCCGGCATGGGTAGGCAACTGCTGTTGCTGCCAGGCCGCCTCAAGTTTTTGCAGCATGCCGACAATGCGGGTTTCATGGTAGGGCTTGAGGATATAGTCGAACGCTTCCAGTTCAAACGCCTCCACCGCATGATTTTTATACGCGGTGATGAAGACGATCAATGGCTTATGGGCAAACTGGCTGATGTTTTTCGCCAGCATCACCCCATCCAGCGATGGAATGTTGATATCAAGGAAGATCACATCCACCCGGTTATCCTGCAGGTATTTCAGCACATCGAGGCCATCGTCAAACACGGCGTCGACCTCGATCTGACTGTGTTGTTTAATCAGCCAGCTCAGCTCCTGCTGCGCCAGAAATTCATCTTCGACAATGATCGCTTTCACGCTTTTCTCCTACCGCCAGCCCCGTTCACGAGGGAAACGCCACCATACTGTCCGAACGGTTGACGTTGTCCCGGGTGATAAAAAATTCAATTTCCGTGCCGGGGTTGAGCCGGCGAATCCGCAGCCCCTCACCATACAGCAGTTTAATCCGGTGATGCACATT
Organism: Dickeya fangzhongdai; assembly: GCF_002812485.1. Taxonomy (NCBI): domain Bacteria; kingdom Pseudomonadati; phylum Pseudomonadota; class Gammaproteobacteria; order Enterobacterales; family Pectobacteriaceae; genus Dickeya; species Dickeya fangzhongdai. The sequence continues at coordinate 2,102,326 of NZ_CP025003.1, read as the reverse complement.
GAGCAGGCCAATCTTGTTGCCCGGCAGTTCATTGCGCTCGACGCGGGCGATCACCTCATCACTGATGCCGCTGCCGGTATCCCGAACCGCCACCCGAATGCGTTCCCCTTGCTCCTGAATACTCAGCGTCACCACGCCTTTGCCTTTACAAGGCCGGATGCCGTGCACAATCGCGTTTTCAATCAGCGGCTGAATCAACAGGCTGGGAATATGGCAACTGACTTCTTCATCAATGTCGTAAATCACCGTCAGCTTGTCGCCGAAACGGGCCTGCTCAATGGCGATGTAATCCTTGACCTGATAAAGCTCGCTTTTGATATCAATCAGTTCCTCGTCATTGCGCTCCAGGTTATAGCGCAGATAACGCGACAAATTGATAATCAGCTGACGCGCCGTATCCGGGTTCAGCCGGATAGAGGTGGAAATGGCATTAAGCGCATTAAACAGGAAATGCGGGTTGATTTTACTTTGCAGCGCCCGCAATTCGGCCCGGTTGGCCATATCGCGCAATTGTTCGGCCCGCGAGACTTCAAGCTGGGTGGAAATGATCTGCGACAGCCCGATCGCCATCTCTTTCAGCGACCAGGTGATACGATGCGCCCGCCGGTAATAGATCTTGAGCGTGCCGGTCACTTCGCCCTTTTCCCGCAGCGGAATCACGATCATCGAATGAATTTCCGGGGTACGGTAGGCCTCATCGTTATTTTTGATGATGATCTTCCCGCTCTTTAACGCCAGTTGGGTGGTCGGGCTGAGATCGCGATCGCCGCTGTGGTAATTCTCCTCCCCTACCCCAACGTAGGCCAGTACCTGCGAAGTATTGGTGATCGCCACCGCGTCGGCATCGATGTCACGGCGGATAATATCGCATACCGTACTCAATGACTGGCTATTGATATGGCGGAATAGAGGTAGCGTTTTGTTGGCGATATCCAGCGCCAGTTTGGCCTGTTGGGCGGCAATCGCCTCCTTTTCCCCTTCCACGCTGCGCACCAGCAGCACAATCAGGCCAATGCTGACCGCCCCCAGAATCATCGGAATAGCGATGTGGGCGACGATATCCAGCCCCAGCGAGAACGGCCGCGCCCACAGCACCACCAGCAACATGGTCAGCGACTCGCACAGCATGCCGCCGGCAATGCCCACGCTCCAGTGGCGATCGCGCGGAATACGCCGGTGAATCCAGGCGGACATAAACCCGGCCACAATACTGGTGATCAGACAAGGTATCGAGGTAATGCCATGAATATCGATCAGATAGCGGTGCACACCGGCGATGACCCCGGTGGTGATGCCGACCCACGGCCCAAACAGGATACCGCCGGACATCACCGCCACCACCCTTACGTTGACCAGCGAACCTTCCACATTGATACCGGACCAGGTGCTAAACAGCGCGAACAGAGAAAAAATAGCGGTGACCACGGCCAGGTCAAAGCGGGAATGCTCGTCCTGCTGAAGCAACTGGCGGAAATGACGGGTTCGCGTCAGGAAAAACAGGCAAATAAGCATCAATGCCGCACGGTCGTACACCGCCAGCAACATGTCAAAGGTCGAACGCACGGGAATCTCACAACACAAGCAGTCGAATGCCCATCATAAAACAGCGGGCAAGCGCTGCCAAACCGGTTTACAGGCAGGGATAGCCCCTGCCTGAACGCGCCGCTCGCCGCACACGGCGGAAAACGGGCCGAAGAAAAAAAATCAGCGCTCGCCGCCGCCAAGCCGGCGCTGTAATTGATCGCGAAGATTAGGCGGCGTGCCTTTGATGGTCAGGGTATCGGTAGCCGCATCCCAGAAAATGCGTTCGCCCAGCAACAGCGCGTCAAAATTGATGCTAAGCCCGCCGCCGCTGCCGGCGAACTTGGTCAACTGGCGCAGCGTGCCGCGATCCGCCGGAAAACTCTCTTCCAGCTCATAGCCCTGCTCGGCCGTGAACGCCTGAAACGTCTTGTCGCCCAGCGGCGGCAACTCGTTCGACAGCGCTTCCAGTTCAATCTCTTCGCCCGCCTGCAACTGCTCGTTGCAGTAACTGTACACTTGCTGACGGTATTGCTGACGCTCGTTCTTGTCCAGTTCGGCGTCGGCGCAATAGTCATCCACCGCCTTTAGCAGCCCCTTGTTCTGCGCTTTGGTATCCAGCCCTTCCGCCGCAGCCAGAAAATCCATGAAAAAATCAGATACTTTGCGGCCGACACGGCCTTTGAGGAAGGTCAGGTAGCGGGTCGACTCCGGGCTGGTTTCCCATTCGGTCAGGTCGATGCGCGCCACGATATCCGCATGGTGGATGTCCAGATAATGGGTACTGCTGATATCCAGCTGTTCGTTGACCCGCAGGCTGTTGCAGCTGTTCAGCACCGCAATCAGCAGGTACTCCACCGCCAGGTAGCGATACTGACAGAACAGCACCACGCCGCCTTCGGCGAACGGGTATTTGGCCAGTTCATCACGTAACCGGCCGGTGGCGGCGCGGGAGAATGCCAGAAAGTCATCATCGCCCTTGCGACAGGAACGCAATGCCGTCGCCAGTTCGCTCTCTTCATTAAACAGGCCGTACGCCTTGCTTTTGGCGCTGTAAACGCGGTGCAGTTCCGCCATCATATCGCTGACCGCACCGTTCACGGTCAACAGCGAATCCCGCAGCACCATATCCAGTGACTGCTCGTCGCGCTTGATCAACTGGTGCAGGGCAATCTGGTCGATATCCAGACTCATGGTAAACTCTCCTTCTAGTAAGGCGCGTATTCAAGCACCTGACGTTTCGGCATGCAACTCAAAGCATCCCGGTTCTGACGATCATCATTGATAAAAGTGCGGAAAACCACGCCCCTATACGGTAATATATTTGCCTTTCATCACCTGAGATACACGATTTTATGCCACAATCATCCCGTTACAGTGACGAGCAAATCGAACAGCTGCTGTCTGATCTGGTCAATGTGCTGGAAAAGCACCACACCCCGACCGATCTCGCACTGATGGTGCTCGGCAACATGGTCACCAATCTGCTCAATACCAGCATCGCTAATCCGAAACAACGCGAAGCGCTGGCTGGCTCGTTTGCCGACGCGTTGCAGGCGTCCATAAAAACCAACGACATCCACTGATACCGGCCCGTTTATGGTAACCAACCGTCCGCGCTACCGTGAAAAAGTCTCCCAGATGATCAGCTGGGGGCACTGGTTCGCCCTGTTCAACATTCTGCTCGCGCTGGGGCTGGGTAGCCGCTATCTGTTCGTTGCCGACTGGCCGTCGTCGCTGGCCGGGCGAGTCTATTCGCTGGTAAGTTGGCTGGGACATTTCAGCTTTATCGGTTTTTCAGCCTACCTGCTGATCATTTTCCCGCTGACATTTATTGTGATGTCGCAGCGCTTGCTGCGCTTCCTGTCCGCCGCGCTCGCCACCACCGGGCAGACGCTGCTGATTGTCGATGCCGCGGTGTTCGGCCGCTTCCATTTGCATCTGAACATGACCGTCTGGGATCTGGTGACCAACCCGGATCAAAGCGAGATGGTGCGCGACTGGCAGTTGCTGTTTATCAGCGTGCCGGTGATCTTCATGGTAGAGATGCTGTTCGGCACCTGGTGCTGGCAGAAGTTACGCAGTCTGGGTCGCCGCCATTTCGCCAAGCCGCTGGCGGCGGTATTCATCGTCGCGTTTTGCCTGTCTCACCTGATGTACATCTGGGCGGACGCCAACTTCTACCGGCCGATTACCATGCAGCGCGCCAATCTGCCGCTCTCCTACCCGATGACGGCGCGTCGTTTCCTGGAAAAACACGGCCTGCTCAACGCGCAGGAGTATGAACGTCGTCTGGCGTTGCAGGGCAACCCCGACGCGGTATCGGTGGAATACCCGCTCAGCGACATCAGCTTCCGCGACGCCGGCAGCGGCTACAACCTGCTGCTGGTGGTGATGGACAGCGTACCGGATCAGGATACGCCCCGCTCCATGCCTAATCTGGCGCGCTTCGCCGAAGCAAACGTACGCTTCAGCAACCATTTCAGCGCCGGAACCCAGCAGGATGGCGGTCTGTTCAACCTGTTTTATGGCATCTCCACCACCTACATGGATGGCGTGCTGGGCAGCAGCAAACCGTCGGCGCTGATCAACGCACTGAGCCAGCAGGGCTACCAGTTCGGCCTGTTCTCGGCCAGCGGATTCAGCAGCCCGCTTTACCGTCAGGCGTTGTTGTCCGACTTTTCGCTGCCGCCGGCACAGCCGCAGAGCGATGAGGCCATTACCACCCAGTGGACCAAATGGCTGGATAACAATACCGATGCACGCTCTCCGTGGTTCTCGTTTATCGAATTCAACCACAGTGAGCTTAGCAGCAACGGCCGCCCGGTTTCGGCCAACGACCAACAGCGCCGTTATCGTCAGGGCACCGCCAGCATTGATGAACAGATCGATCGCATCATCACTACGCTGCGCGAGAAGAACCTGCTCGACAAAACGGTGGTGGTGATTACTGCCGAGCAAAGCAGCGCCGAGCGTCTCAAAGACGACGACCCGTCGCCGATGAACCGCGAACATCGTCAGGTGCCGCTGGTCGTGCACTGGCCGGATACCCCGGCGCAGACCATCAGCAAAATGACCGACCCGAAAGACGTGATGACCACGCTGATGCAGCGTCTGCTGCATGTGAAAACCGCAACCGAGGATTACTCTCAGGGTGAGGACCTGTTCAGCGCCGAGCGCCGCACCAACTGGCTGCTCAACGGGGACAACAATGCGCTGACCATCATCACGCCACAGCAGGTTATTGTGTTGGGACGCAACGGCAACTACCGTGCTTACGACGCCAGCGGTCGGCTATTGCCAAACGAAAAACCCCAGCTGGGGCTGCTCTTGCAGGTGCTGACGACCGAACGGCGATTTATTGCCAACTAACTGCCTAAATCTAAAGCAGTCGTTCGGGGCGGCTATTGCAATCGGGTCAGGAAACGGTAGTATAGCGGCCCATAGCATCGGCACGTAGCGCAGCCTGGTAGCGCACCGTCATGGGGTGTCGGGGGTCGGAGGTTCAAATCCTCTCGTGCCGACCAAATACTACTTCCGTAAGTACCGGTTACTGACGGAAACCCCACAGAAACCCGCATCCTCTCTGAGTTTGCGGGTTTTTTGTTGCCTGTTATCTGCCGGGATACCCCGTTTACAGCCGGAAACTTTGGGACTACATTTGGGACTAAATCGGCATAGTCCCATAAAACCGCAGTCCCAAAGGTAACGATCATGGCAATTCAGGCAAAGCCCCTCACCAACACGGAAGTCAAAGCCGCCAAAGCGACGGATAAAGAATTGTCATTGCATGACGGCGGCGGGTTGCTGCTGTTCGTCAAACCATCTGGTACAAAAACCTGGCGCTTTCGCTATTACCATCCACAGACCAAAAAGCGGACTACGCTCACCTTTGGCAGTTATCCAGCGCTCTCTTTGGCCGACGCCCGCCAAATGCGCGAAGCAGCCAAAGCACTTTTAGAAAAAGGCATCGATCCGCAATTCCACCAGCAACAGCAGCGCGAACAAGAACAGGCCATCAACCAGAACACGTTCGCCAAAGTCGCCGCCGACTGGTATGAAGTGAAAAAATCTCAACCTCTGGCCGAGAACACCATCAAAGATATCTGGCGCTCATTGGAAAAATACGTGTTCCCGTTCATCGAAAACCAGCCCATTAGCCAGCTTACCGCCCGCCATTTCATCACCGCGCTGGAACCGATACAGGCCAGCGGCAAACTGGAAACCGTTAAACGGGTTAGCCAGCGTATTAACGAAGTGATGGACTATGCCGTTAACTCCGGCCTGATACCGGCTAACCCGGCGGCGAAGATCCGCAAAGCGTTTCAGACGCCGGTGAAAACCCATATGCCGACCATCCGACCAGAGGCATTACCTGGCCTGATGAAAACGCTATCGGTCGCCAGCATTGAGCTACAAACCCGGTTATTGATTGAATGGCAATTGCTGACCGTCGCCCGCCCGGCTGAAGCCGCAGAAACCCGCTGGAGCGAGATAGACCTTACGAATAGCACCTGGACAATCCCGGCTGGCCGCATGAAGATGCGCCGTGAGCACGTCATTCCCCTGCCCCCACAAGCGTTAGCCATTCTGGACGCAATGAAGCCAATCAGCGGCCACCGGGAATATCTGTTCCCTTCCGCTAAAGACCCGAAACAGCCGATGAACAGCCAAACCGCTAACGCCGCATTGCGTCGCATGGGCTACAAAGGCGTGCTGGTGTCCCACGGTTTGCGCGCTATCTTCAGTACCGCCGCCAACGAAGCAGGCTTCCCGCCGGACGTCATCGAAGCCGCGCTAGCTCACGTTGACACCAATGAAGTGCGCCGCGCTTACAACCGTTCCACCTATCTGGAGCAACGCAAGGTACTGATGTGCTGGTGGGGTGAGTTTGTTGAAACCGCCGCCACCGGTAAGGCGATGGCCGCAGACGGCGCAAAAGGGCTACGAGTGATTAACGCCTAGTACTGTTTATTTATACAGACATTTGTTGATTCCTGTTACAGCACTTCCTAAAATGGCGCTATCCGGTGAAAACCGATAGAAACCAGTACATTGCATTGGCCCTATCACCACGGGGCTTTGCATTCGACACTCTAGCCGAGGGAATATGCTGAAAATACCCAGACACATGCGGGGACTGATCGAGGTCACAGCACAACAGGTTGCTAGCGTTATGGCATCGCAAGGTAACGAAGATGCGCCTGTCTCTTACTGCGTTGATGACTTCCTGCCTGACTCCGTTCCCTATTACCACCATGAAGCTGAAACCGAAAACTATCTACAAACCATTTTTCAGGCGGTCAGATTTGGCGTAATAAAACCGATCCGCGCCTCAGCGACGCACGCATGGGGCGACACCACCAACATTTGGACAACCAAGATTGACGTAGACACTATCAATCAAAACACGGAAATTCACGATGCCACCTTCCTGGCTACCGAGATTTGGCCGTGGGCTAACCAATTACTTGCTGATGATTCACCCTGGTATGGCTTTTCCGATCCCAAAAAAGACACGCCATTACCAGAAAATTGGGGTGAATTCGCCAATCGTGATACCGCATTACTTCTTATCGCGGGTTTGGCAAAGGCGCTTGAAGGTAAAAGCGGTGGTGTTTATAAGTGGGGCAACAAGCTGAACCAGAAAAAACTGGCGGAAGATGCAGCGCTTGCGGTGAGTTGCGCACTTGGCACCGGTGAACCCGATGTAAGTATCCCGCTAAACCGAACCATTCACTTTTAGAGATCTTCCGACATACTGAGTATGTTCCCTGAGGAGATCGTCATGCGTAAAGCCCGATTCACTGAACACCAGATCATTGCCGTTTTGAAGTCCGTTGAAGCCGGACGTACCGTCAAGGATGTCTGCCGCGAAGCCGGCATTTCCGAAGCCAGCTATTACAACTGGAAAGCGAAGTTTGGCGGTATGGAAGCCTCTGATATCAAAAAGATGAAAGATCTGGAGGACGAAAATCGTCGTCTCAAACAGATGTTTGCCGATCTGAGTCTTGAGTGTCGTGCTCTGAAAGATGTCATCGAAAAAAAGCTTTAAAACCAGCGATAAAGCGTGAGCTCGTCAGTTACCTGACCGCGCAGTTTACGATGAGCATACGCCAGGCATGCAGGACATTATCGCTGAGCAGGACGGTGTATTTTTATCAGCCGGACACCTGTCGTGATGAACCGGTGATCCAGGCTCTGTCGGAGGTGGCTGAACGCTATCCCCGTTACGGCTTCAAGAAGCTGTTTCAGGTGCTGCGCAGGCAAGGCAATGCCTGGAATCATAAACGCGTTCACAGGATTTACTGCCTGCTTAAACTGAATTTTCGCCGAAAGGGAAAGCAACGTCTGCCGGTGCGCAATCCGACTCCGTTGGCGACGCCGGAAGCACTTAACCAGAGCTGGTCGATAGATTTTATGCATGATGCGCTGGTCTGCGGCAGACGCTTTCGGACCTTCAATGTAGTGGATGATTTTAACCGCGAGGCTCTCGCAATAGAAATCGATCTGAATATCCCGGCGCAGCGGGTGGTCAGAGTACTGGACAGGATCGTGGCAAACCGTGGTTATCCGCTGAACCTGCGGATGGACAATGGCCCGGAGCTAATCTCGCTGACTTTGGCGCAGTGGGCTGAAGAGCATGGCGTGATGCTGGAATTTATTAAACCGGGAAAACCAACGCAGAATGCCTTCATCGAACGTTTTAACCGAACGTACCGGACAGAAATACTGGATTTTTACCTGTTCAGAACACTGAATGAAGCGAGGGAAATCACAGAGCGCTGGCTGACGGAATACAACAGCGAGCGGCCTCATGAATCCCTGAATAACCTGACGCCGGAAGAATACCGGCTGATGGCCGAGGAACCGGAAATCTCAAAAAGTGTGTGGAACTAAAACGGGTGCGCTTACACCGACAAAACAGAATCTTTTCGTAAGTTAATTGGCGAAGCGCTGGCAGCCATGTCGTTTAGCCCAGACGCATAATTGACAATCACAGACAGAATAACGGCCAGATCAGATTCTGGCCGTTACCAAACCAACACCAATCATTGAGGTGCACAGCGGTTCGCACTGGGCTGGCGGGTGCGAACCAATGGAAACTGAGTGACATACACACAACAAACCATGAATTTAGTCGCAATCAAATTTCTATAATTGATTTTTTTATAAACAAAAAGGCACATAGATACAGGTAACATTATTTAAATGAAAATAATATGAATGATAAATAAATATGAAACTTGATCTATATTTCAAAGTGTATTATATAATTATGACGAATGACTATTAATTACTTAGTTTCCACACCAAGTTGTCAATATTAATTATTTAGTATTTTCTCCATATATTAACAAGGATAATTATGAGCGAAAAGACCACACCTGGCTTCCATCGTATGTTTAAAGACAATCATTTTACAGATGATGAAAAGAAAGCCATTAGAAGCTTATCCAGGGAGTTCTACATCACAAATGGAGGGGAGGAAATAAAATTAGGTTACAATAGTGTTTATAGATATATAATAATGAAACCAACGGAAATTTACAATGATATGTTTAACCTAGACAGGGAGATAATTGTTGTTTTCAGTGCATATGAAAACATTCAGGCACGAACACTAGATGTCTTTGACAACATATCAAGAAGGCACTCATCTCTTAGAATAGAGAAGATATGTAACGTTCTTGTAAGTGGAGATATTAATGTTGAGTCATCCATTGAATCATTAATAAAAAGCGAACCTGAGACTCAAGTAATAATACCATTTTCATATAGTGAATTAGAAAAAATTCACGATTCATTCTTTTTTAGAAATAGGTTTAGAAAATACTTTTACACTAGAGATTTATTCGCTTTTGAGGCTCCATTAAAAAAAGACATTTACTTTTTCGGAAGAACGGATTTAATCCAAGAGTTAATAAACAGGTTAAAAAGCGGAGAGAACTCCGGCTTATTTGGCTTAAGAAAAACAGGTAAAACATCTTTAATCAATGGAATTGAAAGAAACTTAATAAAAGAAGGAGTTAAAACAGTAATAATAGATTGTCAAGAAACATCTTTTAATCAAAGACGATGGTTCGAGGCATTGTACTTTCTATGTTTAAAAACAAAAGAATCGTTAGATGATGAAAGTATATCACTTCCATCTGAGATGAATTTTACAGAAAAAAATGCGGCCCGTATAACTGAGTTATTTTTAAAAGAAAACAAGGAAAAATCAGGCGGAACTATTTTCTTAATATTTGACGAAATTGAAAATATATCGCCAAGAACAGCACCAGCAGAACATTGGAGAAATGGAATAGATTTTGCCTTATTTTGGCAATCACTACGCTCAATTTTTCAACGAAACAACAAATTAATTTCATATCTAATTGTTGGTACAAACCCTACCTGTATAGAGGCTCCTAAGATAGAGAATATAGACAATCCCATATTCAACCATTTTACACCTATGTATATCCCTGGTTTTGGGTTAAAAGAAACCAGAGATATGATTCGAAAACTTGGAAAGAGAATGGGGTTACAGTTTGATGAGGGGATATATTTAAAACTAACAGAAGATTTTGGCGGTCATCCATTCATAATGAGACATGTGTGCAGTTTAATCTCGAAGTCATTTAGAGAGATTGAGCGACCAGTGGAAATAGGAAGACACTCTTACAAGAATGCAAAAGAGGAGTTTTCCCTTGGTCACTCCAATTACTTAGAAATGATTGTGAGTGTATTAAAAGATTACTATCCTGACGAATACGAAATGCTTTCATTATTAGCTAACGATGATCATTCAACATTTCAAGAATTTGCTGAATTGCACCCTTCTTATACATCACACCTCTTAGGATACGGTCTAATAAAAAAAGAGAGGGATTATTTTGACTTCAATATTGATTCTATAAGGGATTATTTATTGGACAAGTCAAAATACAAGAAGATAAAGCTATCAAATGATGAAATGTGGGCTGAAATATCGAAGAGAAGAAATAAGTCAGAAGTAAATCTTAGAAAACTAGTGAAGGTACTTTTAAGGGCAAACTTAGGGGTTACTGAAGCAAAAGAAAGATTACTTAATACATTAGGCGGAAGAAGAAAGACTGATTTAACACACTTATCTTATGATGATCTATTTTTACCTACAAAAGGCAATATATATTTCATTGATTTAGCAAAAATAATATCAACAAACTGGGACATATTCAAAAATTCATTTTCAAGAACAAAACAGGAAACATTTATGCAACTAGATTTCATCAATAAATCAAGAGCAGATGCACATGCAATGGATATCAGTGAGGATAAATTTTTATATTTTAGAGTTTGCATGAATAATTTAGAGGAAGATTTACTAGAGGCTATCTAAATAGCTACGCATAATCTTGCTACACTTTAGCCAGTCCATTCTTACTTCCAGAAAATGGGCTGGCTGGTGTGATTGATCTCTTCCCTTTGTTCAGTACCGGCATAAAGTAGAGTTTCCGGCCTGTCTTCTCCTGAAAAAAGAGATCATCCGTCATGAAAAAGTCACGATTTACCGAAGAGCAGATCGCGTTTGCCCTGAAACAGGCCGAAACCGGCATGTGAGGCACTACCTACACGTTACATCAGGCGCCGCAAGGTTAAACTTGTCCTTTCTGGCCCGTTGTTGCGATATTCAAATCACTCAAGGGATACGTTGTAGTCATCGATAACCCACATTAAAACTACTCTTGGTGTATCTTTTGTACTAATTCTGAAGCTGCGCTTCAGCCGCTGCACGATCATCACCGTAGAGAGTTCGTTACCCAAATATGAGATAGTCAATTTTTTCCCCATGTTCTTATCGGTAATATCCTCCAATTGCTCGCCACATCTATCCATAAGATAAATGCCTAAGCTATCCGCCCCCGTTTCATCCTGCCTCACGTAATGAATGGACTTTATGCACGACGAATCGAAGATATGATTTTGGGTTCCAACCGAAAATTTAAACTCCCCTTTTTCTGCATACGACGCAAATGGTATGAGTAAAGACAAACATAATAAGCCGATCTTACTAGACATTTTATCCTCTATTATGGGAGAAAAACCGCGATGGACCGCCCCAGGACATGGCGAAACCTCAGAAAGAAATTTGCGAACATAATAATACGCTTTGGTTGCATACCAACGTCCTGGATAGATGTGCCGGGCGATAATACCAGACGTTGAATTAAGCTTCGCACATTCATCTGTAAGTCACAGGGAAAACTGGCTTATGAAATGTGGTAAATGCTTAGCGTCTTTATCAGCAGCGCGTAAACGATGCTGCACAAACGAGTTTTCTCACGCACTTCCTGCACATTCCAGGTTTTCAATTCCATTCTATTCCACTCGCTTCCCGAATTGATCGACGACTATCTCGCCATCCTCTTTGGTAAATTCCCCTTGCTGCGCATCGGGTAAAATATCCAACACCACTTCTGACGGGCGGCACAAGCGGGTGCCAAGCGGCGTCACGACAATCGGGCGGTTGATAAGAATCGGGTGCGTCAGCATGAAGGAGATCAATTGCTCATCGCTGAACCTATCTTCGGCCAGCCCCAGTTGTGCATAAGGCTCTACATTTTGACGTAATAGCGCCCGGGGGCTGATCCCCATTGCGGAGATTAATCTGACCAGTTCGTCTCTCGACGGGGGTGTTTCAAGATAGTGAATGATGGTGGGTTCGACACCGCAATTACGAATCAGCGCCAGTGTATTACGGGAGGTTCCGCACGCGGGATTATGGTAGATGGTAATGTCTGTCATCGCTTTTCTCTTCAAACGGGTCTGCGGTGTACCACCGCGCAAGTCAGATGGAAAGATGCAGCGCCAGGGCGGTCAGCGTCACAAACAGTACAGGAAATGTCATCACCGCACCAACGCGAAAGTCATCTCCCCATTTGATACGGTTCTCTTTCTGCGCCAGTACGTGTAGCCACAGCAACGTAGCAAGGCTACCGATGGGTGTCAGCTTTGGTCCTAAATCACAGCCGATGATGTTGGCGCAAATCATCGCGTCACGGCTCACCAGTCAAAGCAGCCCGGCAAAGACAGCAGCAACCAGACTGACAGGCACGCCCAGCGGTTCTGGTACGAAAAAGTCAGTCAGCAACAAAACACCCCCGTTGTAAATCGTTCTCGTGCCGGCATGTATCAGCGCCGTCAGAATAATGAACAAGAGAGACAGTTCGCCGCGTTAACGAGAGTACGGGTCATCGGGAGCGGTTGACCGCAAGATTTACCCCTCAAATTTCCACAAAAAACGTCTATTCTGGTCGCCAATGTTGGTTACCATGGATGTCCGTTGCTACATGCACATAGACCCGCGGCTGCGATTAAACCGCATCAAAGCACAGTCGGAGAAAGTGTGATGTAGTGGATAACACGGACTCACAATCATAACAAAGAGAACCTGTGTCGCCGGTTGTTAAACATTAGCGTGTATCCGATGTGGTACGGTTGAGAACTTAAGGAACGGGGAGATTTGATTTCATGGCGGATAATCTGATTAAGCGCATTTCAGCCTCGCTGGAAACGGAAAAGACGTTGAAAGGGCTGGTCAGACAGTTACTGCAGACGCTTGAACTGGTGACGAATATGGAATCGACCTATCTTACGCGCATCGAGTCGGAGCGTAATCTGCAGCACGTTGTCTTCTCGCATAACAGCAAAAAGATGCAGATTCCTGAAGGGCTGTCGGTTCCCTGGGGAGATTCGTTGTGCAAACGGGCGCTGGATGAAGGACGACGCTATATGTGCAACGTGCCAGAACACTGGGGAGACTCGCAAGCCGCGCGAGAACTCGATATCGCAGCCTATGTCAGTACGCCCGTGCTGTTAGACGACGGTTCGCTATACGGTACGCTCTGTGCCGCCAGTACGCAAAATCAACCGATTAACGAACGCAGCCAGCAAATCCTGCAGCTTTTTGCCGAACTGATCGCGCAGTACATTCAGAAAGAACAGCTGTTGCAGCAACTGCAGGAAGCGAATGAAGCGCTGACCACCGTTTCTTATACCGATGAGTTGACCCGGCTGCCAAACCGTCGTTCCATTTTTAATCAGCTACATCAGCTTTTTTCGCGGGCGCACTATACCGGGCGATACGTCATTATTGCGTTTGTTGATCTGGATGGTTTCAAGCACATTAATGATCATTACGGGCATAAGGTTGGCGATACCTTCCTGTTTGAAGTCGGTCAACGTCTGCAACAGGGGATACGCGCCGGCGACGTGCTTGGGCGTCTGGGCGGCGATGAATTTATCGTGGCGGGCTTTGGCGCGGCAACCCTTGCGGAATCGCTGACCATCTCACAGTCTCTCAAGACGCGGCTGACGGCGCGGTTGATAGGGTGCTTTGAGCTTAACACCTGCCGCATCGATTACGCCGGAGCCAGTATCGGGGCGATTGCGGTTAATCCGGTAACGGTCACCCCAGATGATGCGATGCGAGAAGCGGATGCAGTCATGTACGAAGAGAAGAAACGCCGGAAAAGCGTACAACTGTGCATGTAAACGCAAAGAGAGAAACGCCCGTCAGCAACTGGGCGTTTATTATAACAGACCAATGAACTCATCTCTCTTTCAGCCGAATAACCGGAAAAAAATAAACGGATGGTATCGAATTTTTCATCTGCCGATTGAATTTTTCGTCTGCTGATTGAAAGCGCATTGAAGGAATAATTAAAGCGCAGCCCATTATACTAAGCACGTCCCTGCCGGCAGAAATCAGGCACCCCAGCGTGTACTGAAAAATCAATATAATGCGCCATACAATAAAGTGTGTTTTCATCAGCGAACGCCGCAGGCGGAGTAAGTGATAGAGTCAGATAAACGCCCCGGCAGCGCCAATATACTACTCATTACGCGGATCATTATTTACCGCACCAACAGCACATTGGTTTATTAATAAAATTTAAATAATTCTATCTCTGCCGTTTTTATTCTTTATATAGTCATCACGGAAAATAACCCTGCACGACGAATAATGTCGTCACAATACAATTCACGCGCCACGCTAAGATATTTAGGTGATATTAATTTGCCATTTTCACATCTTGTGCCATCTTTTATAAAACATAAAATAACCTTATTTGTGAGGTAACCCTATGTCGCTACACATTTATTATCCTTCTGTGGTTTTCCCGCCATCTTCGTTGCCTGAACACAGAGTGTCCTCTTCTTATATCGCTGATTATCATGGCGAGTATTACTACCTGCCCATGCAAAAACATGGGCCATAATCACCAATATGCAGGCCGTATTTTACTGTATTCACGATTATCTCTGGAGAACTTCATGAAAAGATTCGCTTTTGCAGTTGGTTTGATGTTCCCGCTGAGCGTCATGGCAGCCACGGCTGTCGATAATCAGCATAAAGAAACCAAAGTCGGCGAGCAGTTTGAAGTGACGCTGCCGGCCAACCCCAGCACCGGTTATACCTGGGCGATTAAAAAATTGCCGGATATCGTCGTGCTGACCGGCAAAACCTACAAACCCGGCGCCGACTGCCACGACAAAGTCGGATGCGGCGGCCATGAGATGTTTCACTTCAAGGCGGTGAAAGCAGGTACAGGCGAAATCGACCTGTCCTATGCCCGCCCGTGGGAAAAACAACCTCAGCCTGATGATAAAGAAGCGGTTATTAAGGTGACCGTCAAGTAACGCTCGCTTGTCGTTGGGCGACGTTTGGTACACTCGGCGTCCAACGCCCTCGCCTGACGGCATCCGTTAGCGTCGTATTACTCCTCCGCGCCAGACATCGTTTGCTGGCGCGTATCCCATTGCGCCTGCGCGGCCAGCACCGCATCAATGTTCTTTTCGGCCCAGTGCGCCAGCGTAGCGACTGTTTCCGTCAGCGTATCGCCCAGCGGGGTCAACGCATACTCGACCGTGACCGGCACCGTATTGAACACCTGACGCGAAATCAGCCCATCCCGCTCCAGCTTACGCAACGTCTGGGTCAACATCTTTTGCGTAATCCCTTTGATGCCGCGCTTCAGCGCATTAAACCGAACAGGTGTGTGCGTTTGTTCCAGCCGTGCCAGCACCAGCAATGCCCATTTGTCCGCCAATCGCTCCAGCACCATACGGGTAGGACAACGATCCTCATAAATATCATAGACATATTTCACTTCTTCCTGCTCTGTCGCCGCCATATAGGTACCCCCGAGTAAACTAAGTCTCACGCGGGTGCGTTCTTCCGCCCCACCTGAATAAGGTTTATAAACATACTTAGTCTATCTCAGAAACCTGATTAACGGCGAGAGCACGGGCAAACGCCCTTCTGCACCGATTCAAGCATCGTCGTGATTTTTCACCTGTAAAATGAAGGATATGTAATGACATTCAACGCATTATCGAAAAAATTCGCCGGCAATATGCTGCTGCTGGCAGCCCTGACTGGCGTCAGCCTGACCACGATGGCCGCGTCTCAAGATCCGCATGCCGTTGCGGTGGCTAGCGATGCAGAATTTGTCGCGGTAGGTAAATCCTACAATGTCGATTTTGGCGACCAGAAGTTCCGTCTGGATTTCACCTCAGCCAAAGAGATGGTTTTCACCTCTCCGGATGGTAAGAATACGGCAAAAGTGGATATTACCGTCACGCCGATCGGCCATGACGTCTATATGATTTACTGGTCGCGCCGGGCCGGGCAACATGTTGTCCATGTAGATGATTTCCGCAACGGCATCGCCTATACCAATATCTTCCTGCCAGACGGTTCGGCTTCCCGCCGCAAAGGCACGCTGGTCGAAATTAAATAATCCAGACAGATAACGGCCGGGCGACGCATGTTCTGCCGTGCCCGGCATACCGCAATCTCTTTGCCTGATGCCGCCGCGAGTTTATCACTACCTTTAACCGGTTATTTTAAGTCACCATTACCGATGGCTTGCCCCTCCGGTTCCGGCACGCCATGCCAGCATGCCACCCGGTGTCCAGCGGCAATGTCGCGTAACGGCGGCGCAGCGGCGCGGCACTGTTCGCTCGCCTGAAGGCAACGGGCATAAAACGGGCAACCGGCCGCCGCCGACCCGCCTGACTCGGCGACAATCGGCTCATCCGGCGTAACCGCGCGCGGATCCGGTATCGGGATTGATGCCAGCAGCATACGGGTGTAGGGATGTGTCGGATGCAGATACAACTGTTCTGCGGGCGCTTCCTCGACCAGCCGCCCTTGATACATCACCCCAATCCGGTCCGAAATATGGCGCACCATCGACAGGTCATGGGCAATAAACAGATACGTCAGCCCCCGCTCCTGCTGTAAGTCCTGCAACAGATTAACCACCTGCGCCTGCACCGACACATCCAGCGCCGACAGCGGTTCATCGCACACCACGAATTGCGGATTCACCGACAACGCCCGGGCAATACAAATACGTTGTCGCTGACCGCCGCTGAACTCGTGGGGAAAACGATGCAGGTGTTCCGCCTTCAACCCCACCCGATTCAGCAATTCCAGCGTGCGCACCTGTCGCTCACCCCGCGCATAGCCGTGAATTCGCATCGGTTCGGCGATCAGTTGCGCCACCGTCATCCCCGGATTGAGTGAGGAATACGGGTCCTGAAAAATGGCCTGCACGCGCCGGCGAAACGGCTTTAACGCCGATTCCGGCAACGCGCTGATAAGCTCGCCGTCAAAATGGATCTCCCCGGCGGTAATCTCGACCAGCCGCAGCAGGCTACGTCCGAGGGTCGATTTGCCGCAGCCCGACTCGCCCACCAGCCCGTAGGTTTCGCCCGGCCAAATGTCAAAACTGACGCCATCCAGCACCCGCACCGGTTGACCTTGTTTGCGCCGGCCCCGCCGCACGGCGTAGTGCTTTTTGAGTTCACGGATACGCAGCAGCGGTTGTCGGTTACTCTGCATGTCGCGCCTCCGTGGAATCCGCCAGCCAGCACTGCACCCAGTGATGATCGCCACACTGTCGCCGGTCCGGCTGCTGCTGGTCGCACACCGCCATACGCTGCGGACAACGCGCGGCAAACGGGCAACCGGTCGGCGGATGCAACAACCCCGGTGGAGCGCCCTCAATCGGCGACAGCCGCCGGCGCACGTCGTCATGCCGCGGCAACGACGCCAGCAATCCCCGGGTGTAAGGGTGTGCCGGTCGGTAGAAAATATCTTCCACGTCCCCCTCTTCCATCACCAGACCGCCATACATCACCACCACCCGAGAACAAAGCTGCGCGACCACGCCTAAATCGTGGGTAATCAGCATGATGGCGGCGCCGGTTTGCCGTTGCAGCTGTTTAAGCAAGCGAAGAATCTGCGCCTGAATAGTGACATCCAGCGCGGTGGTGGGTTCATCGGCAATCAGCAGCGCCGGGTGGCAGGACAGCGCGATGGCGATCATCACCCGCTGGCGCATACCGCCGCTGAATTCGTGCGGATACTGATCGTAGCGCTGCTCGGCATCAGCAATGCCCACCTGTTGCAGCATGGCGATCGCCCGCAGCCTGGCGGTTTTCTTATCGAGCCGCTGATTGCGCATCAGGATGTCGCGCATCTGCCGTCCAACCGTCAGCACCGGGTTAAGCGCCGTCATGGAATCCTGAAAAATCATGGCGATATCGTTGCCCCGCAGTCGCCGTAGCGCCCCGGGGCTATAACCGGCCAGGTCGTCGCCGCGAAAGCGGATCTGCCCGCCGACGATACGGCCGTTGCCGCCCAGCAGTTGAATCACCGATTTGCAGGTGACGCTTTTTCCGCAGCCGGATTCGCCGACGATACCGACGATTTCACCCGCTTTGACGCTGAAACTGACGCCGCGCACCGCCTGCACTTCCCCATCGCGGGTGAAAAAGGAGGTATGCAGATTGTCAATCGACAACAGATCTTCACTCGACGGCTCTTTATTCGACAAGAATGCGTTACCCATTAATGCCTCACTCATCGCGTTGCGCCCCCGGCTCAAAAGCAGTGCGGAACACATCGCCCAGCACGTTGAAACTGAGCACCGTCAGTAGGATCAGCATGCCGGGGAACAGCGCCAGCCAGGTGGCGTCGCCAATATAGGCCTGCGCATTGTTGAGCATGCTGCCCCAGGAGGCGTTGGGCTGTTGCACGCCCAGCCCGAGAAAGCTGAGCGTGGATTCCATCAGGATCGCCGAGGCGATATTCAGCGTCGCCGCCACCATAATGGTCGGCAGAATATTGGGGATAATATGACGCAGGATGATACGCCACGCCCGTTCGCCGGATGCGCGCGCGTACAGCACATATTCCCGCTCTTTCAGCGACAGGGTTTCCGCCCGCACCAGCCGCGACAGGTTCATCCAGGTCAGCGCGCTGATGATCAAAATGATGTTGGCGACCCCCGGCTTAAGATAGGCATTCAGCACCAGCAGCAAAAAGAAGGCAGGGATCGACATCAGCATATCCACCGCCCGCATCAGCAACGTATCCAGACGACCGCCGACGTAGCCGCTGACGGTCCCCACCAGCGTGCCGATCAGGGTGGAGAACGTCATCGCCAGCACGCCGACCATCAGTGAAATCTGCCCGCCATAGAGCGCACGGGTAAAATAATCCCGACCGTATTCGTCGGTGCCGAACCAGTGCGCGCTATCCGGCGGCAGCATCCGCGCCTGAATCGCCATGGCGTTCGGGTCCCACGGGCT
The DNA here is from genome assembly GCF_002812485.1 of Dickeya fangzhongdai. Taxonomy (NCBI): domain Bacteria; kingdom Pseudomonadati; phylum Pseudomonadota; class Gammaproteobacteria; order Enterobacterales; family Pectobacteriaceae; genus Dickeya; species Dickeya fangzhongdai. Next base: position 2,083,168 of record NZ_CP025003.1, on the reverse strand, counting down.
GAGCCACGCCAGCGCCGACGTGACGCCAAACACCGCCAGAATCGCCAGCGCCAGCTGTGCCGGTCGGTTGCGGCGCAACTGTTGTTTTGCCTGTTGCCATCGTCTTCCCATCGGCCCTACCTCATCGCCTTGATGCGCGGATCGGCCACGCGGTACAGCACGTCCGCCAGCAGATTGCCGATCACCAGCATCAATGCCGACAGCATCACTATCGCCATGATTAACGGGTAATCCAATGACGTGATGGACTGAATACCCAGCAATCCCATACCCGGCCAGGAAAACACGCTCTCCGTCACGTAGGCGCCCACCACCAGCTCGGAAAACGACAGGCCGAACAGGGTGATAACCGGCAACATCACGTTTTTCAGCACGTGCCGAAACAGGATGTGAGCACGCGTCGCGCCGTACGCCAGCTGCGTTTGCACGTAGTCGGCGGAGAGCTGGGTGATGGTGTGAGAGCGGATGTAACGCACATAGTGCGACAGGTTGTAAAAGGTCAACGCGATGCACGGCAGCACGCCGTGTCGCGCCACATCGAGCCAGGAATCCGCCGCTCCGATGGTGCGCATTCCCATGCTCGGCAGCCAGTTAAGCTGGACCGAAAAAATGATGATCAACAGGATGCCGAACCAGAAAATCGGCACCGAAATACCGATATAGGCAAACAGATTGAGCAGATGATCCAGCCAGCGGTGGCGAAACGCGCCCGCCAGCAGCCCCAGCGGTATGGCGATCGCCACCGCCAACAGCAGCGACGCGCCCATCAGGCCCAGCGTCGCCGGCAGCCGCTCGACGATCAGGGTCAGCACCGGGCGGTGGGAAATCAGCGAATAGCCCAGATCGCCCTGCACCACGTTTTTCAGCCACAGCAGGTACTGTATCGCCAGCGGCCGGTCTAATCCGAGACTATGACGCACCCGCTCGATATCGTCCTGGCTCATACGCGGCGTGATATACGCCTGCACCGGGTCGCCCGGCGCCAGCTTCACCAGCAGAAACGACACCAGTGAAATAAAAAATAGCATCGGCAGCAGTTGCACAAGCCGACGCGCCACTATGTTATCCATGAACTGTGTTATCCATGAGCCTTCCGCACGGGTTGCCGACGGCCGCCCGCCACGCTGCGAGCGGCCGGGGGAGATTATTGCTGATAGATTTTCGACAAATCCTGGAACAGGTAGACCGGTTTCGGTTCCGCCTCCTGCGTGCCGCCAAAGCGTTTGTCTACCGCCACCACCGCGTTGGTGTAGGCGATGGGGTACCAGACCATCTCGCTCGCCACCGTCTGCTGGATATTCTGGTAGATTGCCGCACGCCGCGCCGTATCGGTTTCAATCGCGCCTTTGTCCCACAGCGCGTCAAACGCCGGGTTCTTGTAGTGAGCGTAGTTGTAATCCTCGTTGCTCATAAACAGCGACTTGTAGCCGTCCGGCTCGGCGCCCATGATGTAACCGCCCAGACTCAGCTCATAAGCGGTGTTGTTCTTGTCGCGCCCTTTTTGCGACATGGCGTTGGCGTCCAGCGGCAGCAACTCCACAACAATGCCGATATCTTTGAGTTTCTGCTGGATATACAGCCCCATGCTCTCCTGAGTCTTATTGGCGTTGATATACGCCAGACGCAGCTTCAACCCTTGTGGCTGACCTGACTCGCTGAACAAGGCTTTGGCCTTATCGAGGTTGTAGGGATATGCTTCGACATCCCCGGTCTGATAGAGCGTATCCGGCGTCAGGATCGAATTGGCGGGTTTGGCGTAATCCAGCGAGGTAAAGGCGGTCTGCACCAGTTCATCCTTGTTGATGGCATAGGCGATCGCCTGACGCAGCGCCTTGTTCTTCATACTGTCGACGTTCTGATTGAACACCATGTAAGCCAGACGGCCTTCCGGATAAATAATGAAGTCAAAGCGACCGGTGGCCTTGAGCTGCCTGACATCCTGCGGGTCGATCAGCTTAAGATTGATTTCGCCGTTCTGCATCGCCAGCCTGGCGGCGTTGGCATCTCTGGCGAAGCGATACGTCACCGCCTCCAGCTTCGGCTTGCCGTTCCAGTAATCATCAAAGCGGCTCAGCGCATAGTACTGACCGGAGCGGTATTCACCGAATTTGAACGGGCCGGAACCGACCGGCGCATCGTTTTTGGCGCTCTTCGACAAATCCGCTTCTGTGGCAAAAATATGCTGAGGGATGGGGTAAATCTGCACCAGCGAACCGACAAAAGCGGCGCTGACCTGCGGCAACGTGAATTTCACCGTCAGATCGTCCACCTTGCTGACCGCCACCGGCTGATTGTTATACACAAACATACTGCGGAAAAAGCTATGTTGCTGCTCATCCAGCAGCTTATTGAAAGTGAACACCACATCATCGGCCGTGATCGGCTGCCCATCCTGCCACTTAAGGCCGGGTTTTAGTTTTAGCGTATAGGACAGGTTGTCGGCTGATGGCGTCAGGCTTTGCGCCAACCCCCACTCCACCTTGCCGTCGTTATAACTGTACAGCGGCGAATACAGCGCCTGCATAATAGTCAGTGTGGTTCGGTCGCTGGCATACAGCGGATTCATCACCAGCGGGTCGCCGCTGGTGATGCCGATGATCAGATTGCCGCCCGCGCTGGCTGTCGTCTCCGCCGCGGCCTGGCCGCCGACGCCCAGCGACAGCATGATAGCCGCCGCCCATGCTGAAAATGCCGATTTACGCATTGTGTTTTACTTCCCCTGGAATGATAAAAATCCGAATATTGCACCGGGGGCAGGCTTACCAAAGCGCGTAAATCGCATAAGGTTAGCGAAAAAAAAGCTAATCAAACCTCGTCATCGCCATCCGATTTACGCCGAATCCGCTAATGCGCGGTTCAGGGGTTATCACCGCCATTGCGCTGGCGGTCGTATCCGCCGGGAAAACCCGCTAGAGTAAGTGGATAAACCGGATATAACGCGGGAAAAAGAATGCGGTTCGATGACTGGTTATGGCGTAAAAAGCTGATTGTCCTACTGATTATAGTGATTGTGATTGAACTGGTACTGCTGCTGGTTCCCTGGGATCGTTTCTAAGCTTCCGAGCGGCATTTAGCCATAGCAAATAAATCGTTCTGAGAATCCGACAGTCGACGTAAGATAGACAAATTATTACCGCCAAGCCCATACGGTTCCTGTCCCCCGTCAGGCGCAAGGCCCACTCCCATAGCAACATACAATCACGAGGGATCTCATGAACAGGCCACATACCCCCTTGCTGGCGCTTGCCCTGTCGCTGCTGTCGCTGACGGTATCCGCCGCCGATGGCTACAAAAACCTGAAATTCGGCGCCTCCGCCGCCGCCATTCGGCAGCAGGCCAACTGTTCACTGCGCGGCCCGGAAATGATTATGGGGCAGACGGTGTATATCTGCCCGGACTTTAGCTTCGCCGACAAAAAAACGCAGGCGATCTTCAGTTTCAACAATGACAAGTTCAACCGTCTGGCTATTTCGATAACGCTGGCCGACGTGCCCAGCGTAGTGGAAGGGCTGAAGAGCAAATACGGCATGACGGTGCCGTTATCCGCCAGCGACGTCAATACCTTCATGAACACGCCTAACTCGCGGGTAACCGCCAGATTCGACAAAAACAACATCACGCTGGTGTTCGACAACGGTATCGACAGCCAGAAGAACATCTACCTGGTATACAACGCCGAAAACAGCGTCAGCGCCGGCCCGACCGCCGCACCGGCTACCAAGGGCATCACCAAGGACGACTTGTAACATCGCACGCCCGGCGCTCGCTGCGCCGGGCGTTTTTCCCGCCAGCGACGCGCCGTTAACGCCTATCCGATGCTATCCGGCTTAGTAACGCCGATCCTGCGTAGTAAGACCTATCCGGCGTAATAACTGCTCCAGACTTTCACCAGTACCGCCGCCGACAGGCTCCAGCACGCTACCGCCAACGCCAGCGCCGGCGGCAGACGCATCACGCCGGTAAAGTAATAGAGCGAAATCAGGTACACCAGATAAGGGATCACCGCCCAGATGCCAAACAGAATAGTGGCGCGCAGCGCTTCCATGCCGCGCTCCGCCCCCACGATGTAATGCGCTATCAGCGCAAACGTTGGGAACAGCGGCACCAGCCCGGCAATATAATAATTACGGGTTTTGGCCAGCAGGCCGATCAGTACGACTACGATAGCGCCCAGCGCCGCTTTTATCAGTAATGCCATGTTTTATGATGTTCAGTTATCGGTTTGCCATCCGGCGCGTCTGTCACGTCCGCCCTTTCCGTCGTCAATCTCCGACGGAACGCTCCTATATCTAACAGAAACGCCGCTAAAAATCAGAATTGCGCCCTATTTCGTCGCGGCTGTCCGCAGACAAAAATGAAACGCAGGTTTATTTTTCAGAAATTATGATCCCGCTTCGCGTTTTTTCGTACCGGGTTGAGTAGGCTGCCACAGCCTAACGTTCATGAATACAACAACATGACCTCAACCTGAAAGGAGTATGCTGTGAGTCTGACACACTATTCCGGGCTGGCTGCCGCGGTGTCCATGTCACTGATCCTGGCCGCCTGCGCCAGCCAGACGCCGAATCCGGCGCGTTTCCAGCCGGTGTTTCCCGGTACCGCCAGCCGTCCGGTGCTGTCGGCGCAGGAAGCCGGGCGTTTTACCCCGCAACACTATTTCGCCCACGGCGGCGAATACGCCAGACCGGTGGCGGATGGCTGGACGCCAACGCCGATTGACACCTCTCGCATCACTGCCGCCTATGTGGTCGGCCCCCGCGCCGGCGTGGCGGGCGCCACCCATACCAGCATCCAGCAAGCGGTGAACGCGGCGCTACGCCAGCATCCGGGTAAAGAACGTGTGTACATCAAACTGCTGCCGGGCACCTACACCGGCACGGTATACATCCCGGAAGGCGCGCCGCCGTTAACGCTGTTCGGCGCCGGCAATCAACCGGATCAGGTCGTGGTTTCGCTGGCGCTGGATTCAATGATGTCGCCGGCCGATTATCGCGCCCGCGTCAATCCGCACAACCAGTATCAGCCGACGGACCCGGCCTGGTATATGTACGACGCCTGCGCCTCGAAGGCGGGCGCGACCATCAACACCACCTGCTCGGCGGTAATGTGGTCGCAGAGCGACGGTTTTCAGTTGAAAAACCTGACGGTGGTCAACGCGCTGCTGGACACGGTTGACAACGGCACCCATCAGGCCGTCGCGCTGCGTACCGACGGCGATCGGGTGCAGTTGGAAAATGTCCGCCTGCTCAGCCGTCAGGACACCTTTTTCGTCAATACCAGCGACCGCAAAAACAGCTACGTCACCGACCATTACAGCCGCGCCTACATCAAGGACAGCTACATCGAAGGGGATGTCGATTACGTGTTCGGCCGCGCCACCGCCGTGTTTGACGGAGTGCGTTTCCATACCGTGTCCAGCCGCGGTTCGAAAGAAGCCTATGTGTTCGCGCCGGACAGTATCCCGTCGGTGAAATACGGCTTTTTAGTGATCAACAGCCAGTTGACCGGGGATAGCGGCTATCGCGGCGCGTTGAAAGCCAAACTGGGCCGCGCCTGGGATCAGGGGGCGAAACAAACCGGTTACCTGCCGGGCAAAACCGCCAACGGCCAGTTGGTGATCCGCGACAGCACCATTGATAGCAGCTACGACCTCGCCAACCCGTGGGGCGCAGCGGCCACCACCGACCGGCCGTTCAAGGGCAATATCAGCCCGCAGCGGGATCTGGACGACATCCATTTCAACCGGCTGTGGGAATACAACACCCAGGTGCTGCTGCACGAGTAATGCCGGTATACCGTCTTGTGACGCTGTTGGCAAACAACCATGTTTTCCTGAGTGCACCCCATTAGTTGGATAATCGTCCAACAACGAGGTGCACTTATATTTATTGGCAAAAATCACACCAGAAATCAGGCTGGCAGCGTACCGGAATATCTTCGCGCTTTCGCCAGTAAAAAGGATCTTGGTAAAGTCTATGGCGTTGGGGAAACGGCTATTGCACGATGACTCAGATTCTGGCGTCATCTGGCCTATTTTCTCAGAGCAGAAAAAGTATCGGCATCATTATCAACGCGCGGGCTGAACGGCTCCACGCCATCAGGGGGTAAGAATGATGACTATCGCCACCCTGTTGGGAGAAACAGCATGTTAATCAACCAGGAATTTTTCGAAATACAGCTGCATTTCGCAGCTTACGTGGCATCAGCGAAAGGTATACCACTCAGTAACGCCATCATGGATTACACAAATATTTATATCCGGCTGGGATTGGGGCGGGATTTTGATACGGATAATCCGGACTGGATGAAATATGTCAGCGGCTTGCAAACCGATACGATCAGGAATGCAGAGCATACCCTAACAGTCTGGCAGTCAAGGCCTGAAATGTTGCCCCCGGATATAGCCGCGAATTCAGGTTGTTTCTCATACGCATATGAGCCTGGAAATACGGTCAGAATTCACTTTGAAAATCGTCAGAACGAAAGTGAATCACCGCTGGACGATAGCCAGTACCAAATAAGACACGAAGAGTTGCGTAAACTTTTCCGTCTGGTACGTGATACTCACCCTGAAGCTGAAAATGTCTGTGGGCTGTCATGGTTATACAATATCAATGCTTACAGGCGGTTATTCCCTCCGCAATATATCTCATCATCCAAACCCGTTACTGACCGCTACCGGAATATGCCGCTTTGGGGACAGTTTCTGAATCGCCACGGAAAACTCAGAACTGAACAGGTGGCGTTATTTTATGAAAAACTCAACCACCGCCCCCCAGTGAGTGAGCTTTCATCATGTTTTCCCCTGCTGCCTCTTGCCGTTAAATTCCATATTTCAGCGTTTTACAGGTTCTACGGTATACCGTGTTAAATCCTCATGGTGACTACGCTTTCCTGCCGTTTAGTCAGCCTCGGCCCATTAATATGGTCGGGCCGATACACTCAGTTCGCGGCGGGGTGGCAACAGTCCCACTTTCTGACCTCGCCGGGCTCCAGCCCTGTTACCAGAATGCCTTGCGGCAACGGCCCGACGACGTCAATTTGCCGTACTTCTTCGGGCGTCTGGGGCGTGCGGCGATAATAGACCGCGGTCTTCCCCTGTTCATTCTGGCCGACCTCATCCGGCAACAGAACCATGCCATTAGGGTCGGAAAAGGTGGTGATTTTCAGCAGCGCGGACATGCCGAACCGCGGCACAGCCTGCCCGGCGCGGCAGCAGTCGAGATCGAAGACAACATCATAGGTGGCGCCCGGCTGCCCTTCGATATAGTTGGCCTGTGGGCTGACCGCCCGTAACCTGCCGGCCAGCAACTGGCCCGACAGCGCTTCGCTGGTGAGGACCGCCGGCATGCCCGGCCGCAGGTGTTCGATGTCGGCTTCGTCCGCTTTGGTCCGTGCTTCAAAGCGCGTTACGCCCGCCAGAATGAATAGCGCTTCCCCCGCGCTGACCCGCTGCCCTAAGCGGGGAAAAGCAACCTTCTCCTTGTCGCCGTTTTGTATGCGCACCGCATAGCCGTCGCTGGGGGCATACACCTCGCTGCGGGCCTGCTGATCGCGGATTTGCTGTAATTTCTGTTCGGCGTTATTCAGTTCCAGTTCGGCCATCGCCTGATTCTCCTCGTTTCCCGGCACCTGAGCGGCCGTCAGCGCCTGACGCGCCGCCTGCAACTCCAGCCGCCGGCTGGCCACCTGCTGAAGCAGGCTGTCGCGCTCCGAACGTGCGATGATCCCCTGCTGATACAGCGGCTCCGCCGCACTCAACTGGCTGGACGCGTCTCGTTCGCTCATTTCCGCCATGAGTAATGCCCGCCGGGCCGACATGACTTCACTGCTGTTTTCCCAATAGCGTAGATTCCGCAGCGACTGGCGTGCCTTGAGAAACTGCGCCTGCGCATCGCGATACGCGAGTTGCAACGGCGTGGTATCCAGCGTCAGCAAGGCATCGCCTTTATGCACCTGCTGCCCTTCCTGAACGTTCAACTGGCTGATGTCACTCTCAAAAGGGGCGTTTATCAGATACTGCTGCGCCGCCTGCACGTGCGCCAGCAGCGTAATGTGGTTCTCCACCGGCGACGGCACGACGGCGCGCCAGTTGGTTTCGGCCGCCGCCTCCTTTGCAGGCGGCCGGAATAAAAGCACCGTCGCCGCCAGCGTTACCGTCACCCCGCCGAACAACACCAGCCGCCGCCAGCGAACACCACCGTTCAGAACATTACCGATCATGCTGTTGTATTCCCCAGTGATCAAGGGTGGCGCCCAGCACGCGATCCAGCTCAGCACGTGTGTTGAGATAGGCGATCTGCGCGGACACGCGCGCGTTTTGCGCCGCACGCAGACTGCCCTGATAACTCAGCACCTGAAAGTTTGATGAACGTCCTGCCAGCAGTTTGGCCTGCTCTGCCTGCAGCGTTTTTTCCGACAGCCGCGTCAGGCGGTCGGCAATCAGAAACTGCTGCCAGTTGCTGTTAAGCGCGTTGACCTGCTGCGTGACCGTTTCCTCCAGTTGCTGACGCACGTCCGCCATCTGTAATAGCTGAATTTTCCCCGCCACCCAGGCGCGCTGTTCTTCCTGACGGGCTTGCAGGTCGTTCAACGGGATAGAGACGTTCAGGCCGACATAGCGCTGCCAGCGGCTATCATTCTGAATATCCGCCGCCCGGGTGTTGACCCGCCCGGCCCCGGCGACCAGATCCACCCCCCACAGGCGCTGGTTTTTCGCCTGCATCAGGTAGATTTGCTGTTTATCCGCCGTGAGCTGCTGAATCAGATAGTCAGGTTGATTTTTCATCGCCATCGCTATCGCCTGCGGCGTTTTCAGGGCGATCGGGCGTATTTCGATGCGATCGCTGGCGCTCAGTTGGGTGCGGGTATCGATGCCCAATAAGCCGCACAGCGCCAGACGGCGCTCGGTCAGGGCATTTTCTTGCTGTTCCAGACTTAACTGCTGCGAGGAGATATCGGTATCGCTCTGCAGTCTGTCGAGCGCGGCCTGTCTGCCGCTGGCGATCAACGCCAGCATCACGTCGCGCTGCGCGCCGGCACGTTGCAGAGATTCCTGCGCCAGCCTCACCCCTTGCTGCGCTTCCAGCAATCCGTAGTAAGCCTGGATAATCCGGGTAATGGTATCGGCGATCTGCTTTTGCTGATTCAGGTGACCAATGCGCTCATCAAGCCGGGCCAGACGCACCGGCGCGGTATTAAATTCGACGCCGGCGCCTTTTAGCAACGGCTGCACGACAGTGATCGTGTTGCCCCGGCTTCGGGTGCTTCCGGACGAGGTCAAGCCGGAATAGTCCTCGTTCCAGTCCGCCTCAAGCTGCGTCCCCAATGGCGTCAGCAGGCTGGTGGACAGGCCGGAATGGCTTTCCTGTCCGGGCAATTGCTCGCCCATATTGCGGCGATATTCACTGTTCAACACCAGATGCGGCCGGAAACCGTCTTCGGCAACCACCAGATCAAACTTATCCATCAGCCGGGTTAGCGCGACGCTTTTTAGCGTGTTGCTGTTGCGTACGCCCAGCGCGACCGCATCGGCCAGCGTGAGCGGCACCGTTTCGCGCGCTAACGGCGATTCGGCCATCGGGACATTCGCCGCCGACAGCCAGGGCGACATCAGTAACGATAAAAAAGCGACGGCATGTGACGATTTAATGTTCACGCAACGCCTCCGCAGGGGATAAACGGGCAGCCGTGAGAGAAGGCTTCAGACCAAAAAATACCGCCAGCATCAACGCACTGCCGATAGCCAGCGGAAACACCCACGGGTCGGCCATCAGCGGCCAGTCGACGTAACGGGTATAACCCCAGGCAAGCAGCGCACCCGCCACGCTGCCCAGCACTGCGCCGGGCAGCGAAAGCAGCGCCGCTTCCAGCAAAAACAAGACGCCGATATCCAGCGAACGAGCGCCGATGGCCTGGCGCAGGCCGATTTCATGCCGCCGCGTCGACACGCTCATCACCATGACATTCATTACGCCAATGCCTCCCATCAGCAGCGCGACGGCGGCCAGCGCAGCCAGCAGGTAGCGGAAGGTCGCATTCTGCTTCGCCATGCTGTCGATAAGCTGCTGTTGAATCTGAATCTGGATCGTCCGCGTCGGCAGCATCTGCTCAAGCCAGGGGCGGATCGCATTGACAACCGGCGTCAGGAGCGCGGTCGACGTTACCTGGATGTACAGCAGGTCCGTACTCGCAAAAGGAGAAATCCGCGTGATCGTCTCTATCGGCACCAGCGCCACATGGTCGATAGTCTGACCGCCAATCGACACCGTCGCCGGTTTCAGGATACCGATAACATCGAAGGCGTAACGGCCGAGCTGAAGCGCGCGTGTCGATGAAGCACCCGTCAGACGAGACGCCAGCTCCGCGCTGACAATGCTATAGGTGCTGCGGCCGTCGTAACGGGAAAACGCCCGCCCCCGCGTCAGCGTCAGCCCCAGCAACGGCATCAGATCAGGCGTAGAGCCGATCACCACCAACGGGATGCCGTCGTCGTCATCATTCTTTTGCGGCAGCCTGATATTCCAGCGAGCCAGCGGGACGACGCGCCGAATGCCGCGATGGACGCGGGCCAGCGCGGAAAAATCCAGATTAACCGGCAGCGGCACTGCCGACTGCGACGAGTTGTCCTCCTTTACGCCGATTTCAACCACGATGATATCGCCGCCCAGATTGTCAAACGCGCTCAACGCCATCTGCTGGGCGCTTTTGCCCAGCAGCAACAGCGCCACCACCAGCGCACTGCCAACGCCGATGCCCAGCATCGCCAGCGACGCGCGCTGATGGAACGCGATCAGATTGCGGCAGGCTTCAAGCCACTGTTGCATAACATTCATGGCGTGTTCACTCCCCGACCAGCGTACCATCATGCATGCGGCAACGCCGCTGCAGCCGCTGCGCCAATCGTTCGTCATGGGTCACCATGACGATGGTTAACGCCCGCTGGCGGTTGATGTCCAGCAACAGGTTGAGGATTTCCTGCGCGGTTTCAGCATCCAGATTGCCGGTCGGTTCATCAGCCAGCAACACGGCCGGCTCGCCCACCAGCGCCCGGGCCAATGCGACCCGCTGGCGCTGCCCGCCGGACAGTGCTGCCGGGCGTTGCAGACGATGCGAATACATGCCCAATTCGCCCAGAACCCCTGCGGCGCGGCGGCGGGCCTGCACAACCGGGACATTCCGATACAATAGCGGCAACGCCACGTTATCCAGCACGTTATGGCTGGTCAGCAAATGAAAATGCTGGAACACAAACCCCAGTTTTTGATTACGCAACCAGGCCCGCAAACTGGCGGAACACTGCCGAATATCCTCGCCATCCAGGTGATAGCTGCCCTGCTGTAGCGGCTCCAGCAGCCCCAGCACATTGAGCAACGTACTCTTGCCGCTGCCGGAGCGGCCGAGAATAGCGCAGGTTTCTCCGTGCCGGATATGTAATGAAAGCGCACGCAAGATCACCGTGTCACCATAACGGTGGTGCAAATTTTCGATCCGAATCACAGGTATCCGTTTCCCGACCGCACCCCCCACGAAAAGCAGTGAGCGATAACTGCCGTGGAGTACGGCAAATAAACCATCACGACACATCGTCCATGCTTATCACATCAAACTCGCGATAAAAATGCTTATCTTTTTCCCTGTATTTGCTGCCGCCACATTGCTGTAGCGTGTCATTTTTCGAACTTTTATAAAAAACGACATGGAGTTTTATCGGCCGGGGAACGGCAGTAGTCGCGGCGATAGTGGCCTCCAGGTAATCATCCGGCATGTAATACACCGACTTATTATCGCTAAAATCTTTATGGTCCATTCGGGAAAGAGCGACGCAATACCCACTTGCATTTCCCAAATGCGTATTTTTAGAAAAAACCTCTTCATTCTTTGCCGCTGCCATCCCCGACAGCATGAGGGCGAAGGTTATAGTCGAAGCAGAAAGAAACTTTTCAACATGCTTCATGATTCACCTCTGGTAGTATTAAATAAAAAACGTTTTATTTCACACTCATTATGATGACGACAACGCGTACAAATTTAGCGATACCATGCACCATTAACTTGGTGGGTTTATATCAACGACCGTGCGATTAAAATGCACATTTTTTCTTGTTTTATTCGATGAAGCATCTACATTGTTGCCACAGCTAGTTTTAGTATCTGAAGATGAACTGGGCACATAAATAACATGAAGCTTTGCAGGGTGATCGCCAGGCAACTGATTGAAATGACCATTACCTAGCTCAAAATAATGCGCATTATTTATATCTTTACCATCTGGTCGATATAACGCGACACAATAGCCACTCGAATTATGTACGCCCGTTTCGGTTTTACCTGGCTGGTATTTGACGAATATCGATTTTGACTTGTCCGCCTGTACCATCGTGGCAGACAACAGACATCCCCCGACAGCGAAGGAAAAAAACCATTTACCATATTTCATAATTCACCTCTGATGTTGTAAAAGTGGATATTGTAAAAATAACCAATGAAATATTTTCATTTACCTATGCATTCAGCACTCTCTTCATTACCTGGCATCGTCCGTGCTTAGTGCAGAAAGCGGCGTATCTATTTTCAAGTGTTTATTTCTTTTCATATACAATTCGCCATGACAAGGCACAGTGGCGACATTGCTATCCCGCTTGTCATTTTTGTAAAAATCAACCTTAAGATACACAGGATGATTTGCCGGTATAACATCACCAGAATCATCTTTAAAGTAAATATGCTCCTGGTTATTGCTAAAAAGCTGTTTATCTTTTCTATAGACATCAGCACAATAACCACTTTCGTTAATCAGATAAGTATCACCAGAATACAAATTCTTATCTCTGGCCTCTGCCGTATCTAAAAGCACGAATGCTGACGTTATAAAAACCAACCCTACCACGTATTTCATAGCAAGCACCTCTGCCATTCTAGTGAAAAGTGGATACAACCCAAACACCAGTTCAGCCAGACTATCCCTACACCATACAGTCCATACACAATAATTTTTGTTATGTTATCTTCAGTGCAAAAAATGCCATTATAAAAGATGAAGCATAATTAATGCTCAGATTAAACACTCTCAATCCAGATGAGTAAAATAGATATTATTCGGCATCTCCCATATCGACATCGGAATACTCCCAACTGTCGCAGCAGAAAAACTATCGTTATAAAACAAAAGGGAATAAATATTTCCATACAGCAATCGACAACCTGCAACGTTCCCATCAATATCAGATAAGCGCTCCTGAATTATTAAAAAAAAGCCCCGATACTATCGGGGCAAAACATCTTAATGAGGAATAAGAAAAAATTAATGTTCGTGTTCCAATGCCTGAACCCCCGCCTGATTGCGGTTTTCAATGGCAATTTTTTTCGGCTTTTCGTTTTCCGGAATATCCTGCTTTAACGTGACGGTCAGCAGGCCATTTTCCAGATGCGCGCTTTCTACATTAACATGCTCCGGCAATGAATAACTGATGCTGAAATCAGTGTGGCTAATGCCGCGATAGAGCCAGCCGTCCTGCTCCTGCTCCGCTTCCGACACGTCTTCCTTACGTTTGCCGCTGATAGTGAGCTGACCGCCATGCGTGCTGATCTCCAGTTCCTCTTCACGCCAGCCGGGCACGCTAACCGTGATGCCATAGTGCGTATCGTCAAGCCGGCGGATGTCGTAGGATGGCGCCGCAGTGAGCGGCGTATCGCCGGTCAATTGGCTGAACAACCGGTCGATACGGTTGAAACGGTCAGAGAACAGCGAGTCGGTGATTGCCGGAAATAAAGACATGGGTTTGAATGCCATGGTTAACCTCCTGAATATATCGTTACACACATTCAAAAGTGCAAACCGCAAGGCAACGACAGTGTCTTGCTTTCACCTTTTCATATAGACTCGCGTTCGATTTTTTCAAGGCCAATGGCTGAAAAATGTGCGCGCAGGCGGCGAGCGGGCATCCCTGCCCTGCGCTTTCAGGCGCTACGCTTGTGCGGCAACAACCCGTACAGCACCAGCGCGACGGCAAAGGTCACCGGCGCGGAAAACGACTGCAACACGGCGCTGCCGTGCATCAATGCCACCCCGGCTATCACGCTCAGCAGCCAGGCGCCGAGACCGGTCGGATTAAACGCGCGCACCGGCGCTGCGGTGGGTTGCGCACGGTGAAAGGCGATATGCGCCAGCGCCACGCCGACCCACGCCACCACAAATACCCCCTGGTAGGCCAGCGCCTGCAAAATATAGGCGAACACATCCGCCAGCATCAGGACATAGACCGCCGCCCCTACCACGCAGGCCCAGACAATCTTGCGATAACGCAGCCGCAGCAGGCGATCAAAAAACACCTGCATGTTGACGGTAGCCAGATAATAGTTGGCGGTATTGATGCGCGTCTGAGTCACCCACACGAACAACAGTCCCCAGAATCCCAGCAGATTGAGGATATTCACCACCACCGCGGTTTCACTGACACCATTCTGCTGGGCAAAACTGCTGACCAGATAGATGCCGACCACCCCGTTCAACAGAAACGTGATCAGATAGAACGGCATACCGAAATTGATGCGCGCGTGGTACCGGCTGTCTTCCTGACGGCCAAACCGGGCGTAATCGAAGGTGTACATCATCAAAATCCACACCCCCATGTAGTAGGTGAAGCAGTTCCACCAGCCATAGGCGGGCGGCGATGCCGGGCCGAATGACAACCATTGCGGCTGATAGCCATAATGCTGAATAGACACCGCCACCGTCAGCGCCAGCCCGAGCAGATAAAACGGCAGCAGCACGCCGTTGAACTTGTCCAGCCAGTGCTGCACGCTGCCGAAAATCAGCGGCACGCTGTAGAGCACCACCAGCAGCGCGGCCCAGTGGTAATCCAGCGACGGGAACAGGTGATTGATGGCGAACGCAATCACCGAACCTTCAAACACCGCGTAATAAATGGCGGTGGAGAAAAAGATCAGCGTCGCCAGCGCCGACCCCGCCTGGCCGAACAGCTGGCCGGAAAATGCCGCCACCGACAGGCCGCTGCGAATAGCGAAGCGGCTAATGGCTGCGTTGATCAAACCGTAGCACACGACGGATAACACCATACCGATAATGGCATTGCGCGCACCGTAATTCAGCGCCAGCGACGCCCCTACCACAATATAGAAAATCGCGCTGCACACCGCCCACCAGGCCATGGTCAGCGATAGTTTTCCCATACGCTCCGTTGCGGACACCGTATCGGCAGGCGATGCCGCCGCTGCCCCCTGAACATCAGATACCTCAGCCATCGCAACCCCTCCACAGACCCGTATTTAATGACATGCCGCCAGCGTCATACGGCATGCCGGCATGCGTTATGGCCGAACCCACCCGCCGCCGCGGCAAAAGCCGCACGGTCGTTCAGGTAGTTCGGTATGTCAGACGAGGTCCCGCCGCCGTTGCCGTTCCTGGTGTTGGCGCAGGGAAAAATCGGCGGGACCGTCTGAAATCAGTGCGTTAACGTCAGTTCGTTAATAACAGCGTCAGCCGTTCAAGACGGCGGCGATAGTGTTGCCGGGCGGCCAGCGCCTCCTCCAGCGATACAGGCGCAAAACGAACGCCATAGTGGGGTTGTAGTTGCCCGATGATGTCCAGATCGCTGCTTATCACCGTCCCCAGCGTCATGTAACCACCGCCGGACACCGCATCGCGCAACAGAATGATCGGCTCCAGACCACCCGGCACCTGCACCGAGCCGATGGGGTAACAGGCATCGACGATATTGGACGGATCAGAGCCGGCGCCAAACGGTGGCGTACGCGGTTCAAACGCCAGCGGCGCCCCGCCCTTGAGCCGGTAGCCGATGCGGTCGGCTTCGGTGCCGACCCGCCAGTCATCGGCAAAAAACTGTTCTACCGCCGCCGGGGTCAGGCGGTGAATGTATAACCCGGTCACCATGCGCAGCGTCACGCGCTTGTCGAGCGGCTGGAGACAGTCGGCCGGCACGGTCACATCCGGCGCCGTTTTACGGTACGGCGTCCCTACCGGCAGCACATCATTGGCGGCCAGTCGACGCCCCTGATAACCGCCCAGCGCGCCGAGCGCATAGGTCGAACGGCTGTCCAGTACCTCCGGCACCGCGATGCCGCCCGCCACCGCCAGATAGGCGCGGCACCCGGCCGTCGTCGGCGCAAACCGCAGTACCTGACCGGCACGCACCGCAAACGAGGTATCCATCGGCATCGCCATACCGTCCAGCAGCGGCGGCATCCGCGCCCCGCACACCGCCACCAGCGCATCGCCCTCAAACTGCAGTTCCGGCCCCAGCAACGTCATTTCCAGTACAGCCGCCTGCGCCGGATTGCCCACCAGCAAATTCGCCAGCCGCAACGAATACTGGTCCAGCCCACCGGACGGCGGAATACCGAGGTGGTAATAGCCTTCGCGACCGCCATCTTGTATTGAGGTCGCCAGCCCCGGCCGGATGACATTGATCCGTACATTCGATATCTGCACACTTGATATCTGCGCGCTACTACCCTGCATACAGTACCCCCTGAAGATAGTGTTGATAGCCGGCCGGGTCAGCGAGGAACTTATCCAGTTCAAACGTTACCGGGCGAATGCGCAGGCTGAAGCGACCGGCTTCAACCGCCTGTACGTCCTGTTCATACCGTGCCAGATCGATCGGTTTGAACTGCACGATGTCGCCCGCGCGGAAAAACACCATCGACGATTGCAGATAGTCCAGGCGCTGTTCCGGGTCGTAAATCGGCGCCGGAGTGACGCCAAACAGCTGGTAGCCGCCCGCCCCCCGCACCGAGTAGATACAGCCGAAACAGCCGCCGTGCCCCAGCGACAGTTTGGGGGTATCGGTACGCGGTCGCAGGTATTTCGGCACCTGAAGCTGCTGCGCCTGCTCCACCATTTGAAACATGAACGGCAATCCCGCCACAAATCCCACCATCGACACGAACCACGGCGTGCCGCTGTGCGCCGCAATGAACGCCGCCACGTCCTGATAACCGTTGATGCGCGCGGCATATTCCAGATCGGTAGCCGCTGGATCCTGATGGCGATCGCGAAACCGCATCAGGGTTTCGTGGGTCCAGGGGTCGTTGTACAGCACCGGAATTTCGATGATGCGCGTGTCGAGCACCGTCATCGTCTGCGCCTGCTGTTCAGTGCTCTGCACCCTCTCCAGCAGCGCCTGCGGCGCGATGACATCCGGATTGAAACGCACCTGAAAGGACGCATTAGCCAGGCAAATATCCAGCACGCCGGGCAGCGCCTGCTGCTCCAGCGCGCGGGTCATCGCCAGTCCGCGGAAAAACGCGCCCAGCGACATTGCTTGGTCAATCTCGGCAAACAGGTGCTCATCGCCGCCAAAGGTGTAGCGTATTGCAGGAAACGTCATCTCAGGCCTCCTTCGACAGCGACAGTGATTCGGCTTCTCGCGCCTGCAGCCAGCTTTCCAACGAGGTGGTATCAAAGTGCCCGGCGCGCAGACGGGTATCCGTCAGCAGCCATTGATGCAATGACTGCGTGGTGGTGATGCCGCCGATCCGCAACTGATTCAGCGCCTGCTCGGCACGGGCCAGCGTCTGCTGGCGCGTCGGTCCGGATACCACCAGCTTGGCCAGCAGAGAGTCGTAATACGGCGGGACGCGGTAACCGCTAAACAGATGGCTGTCGATGCGAATGCCGGGGCCTTGCGGCCAGGTCAGCGAGTCCACCACGCCGGGACAGGGGAAGAAATTACGCGCCGGATCTTCAGCGTTGATGCGCATTTCACAGGCATGACCATGCAGCTCGATCGTCTCCTGACGCAGACTGAGCGGTTCGCCGCCGGCGATACGCAACATCCACTGCACCAAATCGACGCCGGTAACCCGCTCCGTGACCGGATGTTCAACCTGGATGCGGGTGTTCATTTCGATAAAATAGAACTGTTCCCGCTCGGCATCGAACAGATATTCCAGCGTACCGGCGCTGCGGTAGCGTAACTGTTGCGCCAGTTGCAGGGCGCTGCCACACAACGCCTCGCGCTGCGTCGACGTCAGTGCCGGCGACGGCGCTTCTTCAAACACTTTCTGGCGACGACGTTGCAACGAACATTCGCGCTCATACAGATGCACCGCCCGCTCGCCGTCGCCCAGAATTTGTACTTCGATATGACGAGCATGGCGAATAAACAACTCCAGGTAGACATCGCCGCATCCGAACGCGGCTCTCGCTTCGCTCTGGGCAATCGGAAACTCGCGTTTCAGGTCATCCTCATGATTGACGACCCGGATACCGCGCCCGCCGCCGCCGGCCGCCGCCTTGATTAGCAACGGATAGCCGATCTCTGTGGCGGCCTGTAACGCCGCCTCCAGCGACGACAACACCCCCGAACCGGGCACAACCGGCACCCCCGCCGCCTGCGCGGTGTGCCGCGCCACGGCCTTGTCGCCCATCATGCGAATGGTTTCCGCCGTCGGGCCGACAAACACCAGCCCGGCCTGCTCCACCGCGTCGGCGAAGGCGGCATTCTCAGACAGAAAACCGTATCCCGGATGTATCGCATCCGCCCCGCTGTCGCTGGCCGCCTGCAACAACGCGGCCTGATTCAGGTAACTCTGGTCGGCGCGCGCCGGCCCCAGCAGCACCTTTTCATCCGCCAGACGCACGGGCAGCGAATCGACATCGGCCTCGCTACAGGCGGCCACCGTGGCAATCCCCAGACTGCGGGCGGCATGAATAATGCGAACGGCAATTTCCCCCCGGTTGGCGATAAGCAATTTTTTGATCGGCTGACGCATTATGCGGCCCTCCTGATGACGTAATGTAATAATGAGGATATAGGGTAGGTTTTACCGTTATTCATCGATTTTTATGATGGCTATTACCTGCCCCGGCTCCAGCGCATCACCGCTATTCACACAGAAAGACACCAATTCGCCAGCCTGCTCCGCATAAATTTCACTGAACTGTTTCATCACCTCGACCAGACCAATAACGCTATTCGCGGTAACCGGGGTATTTTCTTCAATAAACGCGGGAGCATCCGGTGCGGGCTGACGATAAAAAATACCCGGTAAAGGAGAACAAACCTCATATGTTTTCATTAGCCTCAATCCTTATAATTATTTATCAATTACCGATTATTAAAACTATTCTGCAATGGCGAACGCACGCGAATATTGGCGTTATTCAATGCGTCCCGGGTCGCTTTAATTAATGTCAGCGCGCCGGGCGTATCGCTATGAATACAAATCGAATCAAACTCGACGTGAATGTCTTCGCCGTCAACCGTCGTCACTTTGCCTTCCACACAGGCGCGCACCACTTTCGCCGCCACCCGCGCCGGGTCCAGCTCGCCAACCCGGCGGGTAAATACGATAGAGCCGCTGGCGTCGTATTCCCTGTCGCCATAAAATTCACAAATAACAGGGTGTTGCAGTTTTCTTGCTTCCTGCCAGACCCATGACCCGTGCAGACAAAACAGCCGTAATTCAGGGTCCAACCGATGCAGGGTTTCCACAAACAGCTGCGCGGACGGCTGATCGCGCGCCAGATGCATATACAGCGCCCCGTGCGGTTTAACGTGCTGCAACGGTAATTGATACAGCCGGGTAAATTCACGCAATGCCCCGAGCTGATATAGAATGTCATTCACCACTTCCTGCGGCTGACTGTGAATATGCCGCCGGCCAAAACCGACTAAATCGCGAAATCCGGGATGCGCGCCGACCGCGACGCCATAATCGCTGGCCCACTCAATGGTCTGCCGCATGGTCGAAGGATCGCCGGCGTGAAATCCGGCGGCAATATTGGCAGAACTTATATAAGACATAATCTGCCGGTCAACGTCATCGCCTATTTTCCAGGGACCAAAGTTTTCGCCCATATCGGAATTCAGATCGATTTCATATTTCATAATTATTTCTTATTTGTGATGGTTTTGTTTAAAAATAATATAGAACCACTATTTTCTATTCGGAAAGACGTATTTTCAGAATGCTCGCTATCTGAAAAACAGAACGCTCACCGACAAGGGGTATGTCATGGTTACATTGCGTCAAATCCGCTACTTCATCGCCACCGCGGAGATGGGCCAGATATCCCAGGCGGCGATTCACCTCAATATCTCGCAGTCGGCGGTCACCACCGCGATTCAGGAGTTGGAAAATCTGCTGGGAAAACCGTTGTTCCTGCGCTCGGTGCATGGCATGACGCTGACCGAAAACGGCAGTTACTTCCTTAACCACGCCTACGCCGTGCTGCGCAGCGTGGATGACGCCATGCATATTCCGCTGACCGACAATCGCATCGCCGGTTCGCTTAACATGGCCGCCAGCTATACGGTGATGGGGTATTTTCTGCCGTTTCATCTACAGCGACTGTCATACGGCTTTCCCCACGTCACTATCCATCTCAACGAACGCGAGCGGCAGGATATCGAAACGGGGTTGCTGGATCGTTCTCTGGATTTATCGCTGGTGCTGACCGCCAACATTACCCATCCGGAAATCACCGCCGAGCCCCTGTTTAATTCGGAGCGACGGCTATGGCTGCCCAGCCGTCACCCATTGTGCGACAAACCGGAGGTGAGTCTGGCGGATGTCGCCGACGAGCCCTTTATCATGTTGACGGTGGATGAAGCGGATCACAGCGCCATGCGCTATTGGGAATTGAGCGGACATCGCCCGAAGGTGATGCTGCGCACCAGTTCCGTGGAGGCGGTGCGCAGCATGGTGGCGAACGGACTGGGAGTGGCGATCCTGTCCGATCTGGTGTACCGCCCCTGGTCGCTTGAGGGGCGGCGTATCGAAACCCGATCGCTGAAAGACCGGGTGCATCCGATGAGCGTCGGGCTAGCCTGGTCCCGCGACGCCGAATTTACCCCGGCGATGCAGGCGGTTCGGGAATACTTCCGCAACCTGTTCCTGACGCCGCAGTTGGCGTTTTCACGCCGTTAGGACGACGCTGGAACCTGATGGCGCGGCGCGAAACGCAGCGCCATCAGGATCAGCACCACGACCCCCGCCGCCATGATAAGCCAGGCCTGCTCCAGAGCGCTGGTGTACTGCCGGATGAAACCCGCCAGCAGCGGCATCAGGCTGGCGATCAGATAACCGCCGCCTTGCACAAACCCCATCAGCGCCCCCGCCTGACGCGGGTCGTCCACCTGATCCAGCGCGATAATCAGCGACAGCGGAAACAGCGCGCCAATCCCCAACCCCAGCGCAATCATGATCGGCAACACCAGCGTCTGCGGCGCCAGCAACAGCCCGGCCATTCCCAGCAGCAACAATACCAATACCGGCAGCAGCAGATAACGCCGGTCCGGGAAGCGGTTGATCAGCAACGAAACCAGCAGCCCGGCCACCACTTCGGTCAGCGTCAGCCCGCCCAGCAGCAACCCGCTACGAGCGGGGCTCCAGCCAAGCTGGGTGTAGTACGGCGGCAGCCAGGCCAGCACCAGGGTATACGCGGCGGTGCCGATGCCGAAAAAGATCATCAGCGCCCAGGCCCGGTTCTGCGACGACGCGGGCGCTGAACCCGAACGCGACGCGGTATCCGGCATCGGACTCAGCGACACCGTAATCAACCAGGCCAGCGTCGCCAGCGTCGCCAACCCGCCCCATATCGCCAGCGCGCCGTCCCAGTCCATGATGTCCGCCAGCGGCGAAATGCTGGCCGCCGCCAGCGCTGCGCCGCCCATGATGGCGGTCGTGTACAACCCCATAAGCCGGCTGCTTTGCCGACTGAAACTGCGCCGCAAAAACGACGGCATCAACGCCTGAATCAACGCGATGCCGATACCGGCCAGCGCAGCGGTCAGCAACAACCCGGCGGTGCTGGTCAGCCAGCAACGCAGCAGGCAGGCGACCGCAATCCCGACAATGCCGATGCCGATGCCGCGGTATTCTCCCAGTCTGGCCTGTAGCCAACCGCCATACAGGGCGCAGATACCCATCGCGAATACCGGCAACGTAGTCAGCAGGCCAGCCTGCGTATCCCCCATGCCGGTCGCCGCCTGAATCCGCGACAGCAACGGCCCGACGCCTGCCAGCACCGGCCGGAGATTCAGCCCCAGCAACATGACGGTAATGACGACAAAAAACAGTGATCCTGCACGAATTGCGTGTGACATAACGCTCCTTATGACCCCTTGATGCTTGAACAACGACGTATATTTTCCGTAGAATATCTTCACAAAAAGAATCTTAACGTCAAGATAAATTACACTTATGACAGATCGTGCAGATAACGCTTATGAACAATGGCGGCGAGAAAGGCCGGATATTGACCCGTTCCCGATGCAGGTGCTGGGGCGGCTGTTTGAAGCCACCCAGCGGCTCGAACGGGATCATCTCAACCCGCTGTTTGCCCGTTTCGGTCTGCGTCCCGGTGAATTTGACGTGCTGGCGACGTTGCGGCGCAGCGGCGCGCCCTATGCGCTGACGCCCACGCAGTTGTACGAAGCGCTGATGATGTCGTCAGGCGGCATGACCAACCGTATCGACAGGCTGGAACAAGCGCAGTGGGTGGCGCGTCAAAACAACCCGCAGGATCGGCGCGGAACGCTGGTGACGCTAACGGAACAAGGGCGGGAACTGATGGATACGCTGGTGGCGCTGCATACTGACAATGAGCGGCAAGCGCTGGCGTCATTGAATGAAGACGAACAGCAACAGCTCAACCTGCTGCTCAAAAAATTGCTGGCGGGCTTGCCGCAGCCATAAAAAAATCCGCCCTGTCGGGCGGATTTTTCAGCACACATCGTTTCACGCAGTGCGTGCAACGCATGGCGCGATTAGAAACGGTAGCCTACGCCTACGTTCCAGCTGCCTACGTCAACGCTGCGAACACGGCTCTGCTCGTAACCAACATCAAAGGCTACGTTCTGAACCGGGTTGAACTGCAGACCGGCGCCGTATACAAAGCCCGCATCGCTGGAGCTGTTGTTGGAAGAACCGTCGGTGTTGTTGGCGGTGAATTTAGCCGCGCTCACGCCAACCAGGCCGTAGATGCTCGCCCAGTCGTTGAAACGGAAGGACGGACCTGCGCTGAAGCCGTAGTACTGCGCTTTGTTGTAAGTACCGGCAACAGTCTGGCTGTCTTGCAGGTAGGTGAAAGACCCTACTACGCCCAGCTGGCTGTTATCGAATTCGTAACGGTATTTCAGGTTGAAACCCGGCAGTTTGTTCTGCACGCCCTGAGCGTCGCCCTGAGCATAACCAAGAGATACAGTGCTTTCGCCAGCCACTGCAGTACCTGCGCTTACGGCCAGAACACAAGCCAGAGCGGAAAGACACGCGATTTTTTTCATAATATGCCTCGAATTATCTTACGAAAGAAGATTTAAGCGAGGCAAATATAACAAAAAATTAGGGCACATGCCGCCTGGTTATTATTTTTCAATTAGGTCAAACATGTAACAATTCATTTCATTTTCAATTCATACCATTGATTTAAAACAATAAATAAAGTTCAAAGTGGTATGAAAAAATAAATGAGCCGCCCCGCTTCGATACAGAGTTTTCTTAATTTTTTGATTAATTTTCAAACTGAATTTATATCAAAAAAAAGATTTTCAAATGGAGAGTAAATTAAGGTCAATAAGAGTAAACTAACCTGGAATAATTTGTTCATTTATTGCCTGCTTTTTTCTGGTTGCACATCGAATTTTAAGGCCCCGCAATGACCTTGATTTCCACATTAAAAAACTCTGTATTACTGCCGGTATTACTGATCATCATCGCCATGCTGTCTATCCAGACCGGCGCGGCGATGGCCAAGATGGTCTTCCCGCTGATCGGCGCGTCCGGCATGACGGCGCTGCGTCTGGCGATAGGCGCGCTGATCCTGCTGGTGGTGTTCAAGCCCTGGCGGCTGCATTTCGGTTCGGATCGATTGCCGTTGCTGGTCTACGGCATCACGCTGGGCGGCATGAACTATCTGTTTTATCTGGCGCTGCGCACCGTACCGTTGGGGATCGTGGTGGCACTGGAGTTCACCGGGCCGCTGGCGGTGGCGATTATGGCTTCTCGCCGTCTGCTGGACTTCATGTGGGTATTGCTGGCCGCCGCCGGGCTGTGGCTACTGCTGCCGCTCGGGCAGCATATTGACAATGTGGATCTGACCGGCGCCGCCTTCGCCGTTGGCGCCGGCGCCTGCTGGGCGGGCTATATTCTGTTTGGTCAGAAGGCGGGCGCCAGCCACGGCGCCGGTACCGTGGCGATGGGGTCGCTGATCGCCGCGCTGGTATATTGCCCGATAGGTCTGTTGTTTTCCGATACCAACAGCCTGTTTTCCCTCAGTATTCTGCCAATCGGCATTGCGGTGGCGGTGCTCTCCACCGCCTTGCCGTATACGCTGGAGATGCTGGCGCTGACCCGGTTGCCGACGCGCACCTTCAGCACCCTGATGAGCCTGGAGCCCGCCGTGGCGGCCATATCCGGCATTATCTTTCTGAACGAGCATCTGTCACTCACCCAGTGGCTGGCGCTGGCGTTTATCATTATCGCCTCGCTGGGCACCACGCTCAGCGCGAAAAAGAACGCTGCATCGGCGTCGTCCTGAGATCCACCTTGTCCTGAATAAATAAACGGCGTCATCACCGTTCCGCCTGAAAATAACCGTTTTCCCGGCCAGTCCGGCCGGGAAATATCATTTCATGTGACTATCCCGCCGACTGACTTAATTTTCATCAGACACATTCTGAAAAGAATTGCATATTAAAATAGCACTAAAGGTGAAATGCCAGCGATTTTCTTCCGTCAAAAATCAACGCAACCTATTGTAATTTATATCAATATCTAACCCATCCTTTTCGACTATTTTACCGGCTGATTCGAATGATAAATAACGTGCCGGCAAGGCGATGCCCTTAGATGTCTGAGTCTATTCCTGTAATAGACCGAACTGAGCATCTTCCACTCATGTCGGCTGCTATAATTCGTTTCGTTGATAGCCGGAATCATTATCAGTAATAACGGAAATAAAGAGGATAATACTATGCGTACAGCTAAACTGGTAAAAACAGCTTCCGCTGATCTTATTTTCACCCGTAACGATCTGGACGATAACGTTAAAGCCTCGACCATCGCCCTGCTCAATCAGCTGGTCGTGGACTTTACCGATCTGTCGCTGATCACCAAGCAGGCGCACTGGAACATGCGCGGGGCGAACTTCATCGCCGTACACGAGATGCTGGATACCTTCCGCACCTCGCTGATTACCCACCTGGACACCTTCGCCGAGCGCGTGGTGCAGTTGGGCGGCGTAGCGACCGGCACCACTCAGGTCGTCCACGAGAAAACCGCGCTGAAGAGCTACCCGCTCAATATCCACAGCGTGCAGGACCACCTGAAAGCCCTGGCGGATCGTTACGCCGTCGTGGCAAACACCGTCCGCAAAGCCATCAGTCAGGCGCAGGACGAGGATACCGCGGACATGCTCACCGCCGCTTCCCGCGATCTGGATCAGTACCTGTGGTTCATCGAAGCCAACATCGAATAATTCATCAATGATGACCGGCGGCCCAGCCGCCGGATTTACCCGCCCATTTCCACCGGTTCATCCCTCTCTTGCTGTTTTATCCGTGCCATTTCCCACGCTTTTCTCCCTGTTAGGCAACCTGAAATAATATGCATTTTTTTTGCATCACTACGCAGATCGTTCGAATGCACGGCGCAAAACGTACAAAAAGTTAGCGCTTGTTAGCAATATTGTCCCCGGAACGTAATCAACGGTTGTGTCCCCTGCACAATTCAGTTATTCATAGCAGCGCATTCCATAGGCGTTTCTGATGGATGCCCATAATAATTAGCGGGTCTACCCGTCCTGTTTTGGCAACGACTCCCCCTGTTTTCTCCACCGCCCTCTGAATGGCAGTACGGCGGGTGACCAGACCGATGCCGGGCCATCGGCCCCATGCCTGCATGCCGGGGCTGACGCAGCAAATCCGTAAGGTGCGGTAAGACAGCGGAATATATAACCAACGAGAGGAAGGACGTTTTGATGAAATCGTTATTTAAAGCTTCACTGGCCGCACTTGCGCTGGCCTTTAGCCTGTCCGGTCAGGCGGCGGAGAAACCACTGATCGTGGCGACCGACACCGCGTTCGTGCCGTTTGAATTCAAGCAAGGCGACAAGTACGTCGGTTTTGACGTCGACCTGTGGGATGCCATCGCCAAGCAACTGAATCTGAATTACACCCTGAAGCCGATGGATTTCAGCGGCATCATCCCGGCGCTGCAGACCCGCAACGTGGACCTGGCGCTGGCCGGCATCACTATTACCGAAGAGCGTAAACGCGCAATCGATTTCTCGGACGGTTACTACAACAGCGGCCTGCTGGTGATGGTGCGCGCCGACAATCAGGACATCAAAGGCGAGCAGGATCTGGCCGGCAAAGTGGTGGCGGTGAAGAGCGGCACCGGTTCGGTCGATTACGCTAAAGCCAACATCAAAACCAAGGAACTGCGCCAGTTCCCGAACATCGACAACGCCTATCTGGAACTGGGCACCAACCGTGCCGACGCGGTGCTGCATGACACGCCGAACATCCTGTACTTCATCAAAACCGCCGGCAACGGCAAGTTCAAAACCGTAGGCGAGTCGATCAAGGCACAGCAGTACGGCGTCGCCTTCCCGAAAGGCAGCGACGAGCTGCGTAACAAGGTAAACGGCGCGCTGAAAACCCTGCGCGACAACGGCACCTACGCCACCATCTACAAAAAATGGTTCGGTACCGACCCGAAATAACGGGTGGGACACCTGACAGGTTGAATAGCTTTTGCGGTGCCGCCGGCAAAACCGGGCGGCACCTGGCTATTATGGCGTTATCATTGCTGGAGAATGTTCATGCAGTTTGACTGGAGTGTCATTTGGCCGTCTATCCCTCAGTTGCTGGAAGGGGCCCAAATGACTCTGCTGATTTCCGTGCTGGGTCTATTGGGCGGCCTGGTTATTGGCGTCGTTGCGGGATTTGCCCGCGTCTATGGCGGGTGGCTATCCAATCGCATCGCGTTGGTCTTTATCGAAGTGATCCGTGGCACCCCCATGGTGATACAGATAATGTACATCTACTTCGCCCTCCCCATGGTATTGACATCGGTTCGTATCGACCCTGTTACCGCAGCCGTAATCACTATCATGATTAACTCGGGCGCCTACATCGCCGAAATTACGCGCGGTGCGGTGCTGTCTATCCATAAAGGCTTTACCGAAGCCGGCCTGGCGCTGGGGTTATCGCACCGCGCCACGTTGCGCCATGTGATTACGCCGCTGGCATTGCGCCGTATGTTGCCCCCGCTGGGTAACCAGTGGATCATCAGTATTAAAGACACCTCATTGTGTATCGTGATTGGTGTCTCTGAGTTAACGCGTCAGGCGCAGGAAATCATTGCGGGTAATTTCCGCGCGTTGGAAATACTGACTGCCACGGCGATTATCTACCTGGTAATTACACTGGTTCTTACCATTGGAATGCGCTGGCTGGAAAGAAGACTGAAGATTATATGATTGAATTCAAAAACGTATCGAAACACTACGGTCAGACTCAGGTACTGCACGACATCAACCTGAACATCAATCAGGGTGAAGTGGTGGTGATTATCGGGCCGTCCGGCTCCGGGAAATCCACCCTGCTGCGCTGCATCAACAAGCTGGAAGAGATCAGCAGCGGCGAGCTGGTGGTGGACGGTCTGACCGTCAACGACCCGAAAGTGGACGAGCGCCTGATTCGTCAGGAAGCCGGCATGGTATTCCAGCAGTTCTACCTGTTCCCGCACCTGACCGCGCTGGAAAACGTCGCCTTCGGCCCGATTCGGGTACGCGGCGCCAGCAAGGCCGACGCGGAGAAACTGGCCCGCGAGCTGTTGGGCAAAGTGGGTCTGGCGGAACGCGCGCATCACTACCCGTCCGAACTGTCCGGCGGGCAGCAGCAGCGTGTGGCGATCGCCCGTGCGCTGGCGGTCAAACCTAAGCTGATGCTGTTTGACGAGCCGACCTCGGCGCTGGACCCCGAGCTGCGCCACGAAGTGCTGAACGTGATGAAAGATCTGGCCGAAGAAGGCATGACCATGGTCATCGTGACCCACGAGGTGGGTTTTGCCCAGAAAGTGGCCTCCCGCCTGATCTTCATCGACAAAGGCCGTATTGCCGAAGACGGCCATCCGGATGCGTTGATTTCGAATCCGCCCAGCGATCGTCTGCGCGAGTTTCTGCAACACGTTTCCTGATAGCGCAATCAGGCCGCCGCTGGCGGCCTGATTGGCAACATGCATCAATACCAATACCGCGCGCTATACCGATATATACCGATACCACTGCGCGTCAGGGGCTGGATATTCAGGTTAAACCGCACCCCGGATTTAACGCCGCCGCTCAGACTGTTTCCATCGCCTGACACACCATCGCGCTGTCCACATACTGCTCCATGCGGATAATCTGCCCTGCGCGCAGTTGATAAAGATGGGCGAACGTCGCCGTCATCGCCTTGCCCGTCGCACGGTACGTCCCTGAATAGACGCCAAAGGCCGCCACCCGATCGCCATCCGCCAGATAGGTGTGGACCTGCGCCCGATACCCTTCCCATTCGGTCGCCAGCCGATAAAACACGCCATCGACAATCTGCCGCGGACCGACATAAGTACCGGCATAAGGGAAGCCTGCCGCCTCAATCCAGACCGCGTCCGGCGCCAGTACCGATAACAACTGCTTGCCATTCTCTTCGGATGTGCCTTCATAGGTGGCACGGATAATATCCAAATTGGTCTGCATCTCACGTTTCCTCGTTCATGTATCGTCGCCCGCCGCCGCAAAGGCCGCGGACGCTGCTGGCGGTATGGCTATACCATCACGCCGACAGCAACTGTTTGATAAACGCCTGCGGATCGGAATAAACGGCGTCACTGCGGACGAGTTGGTGCCGCCCGCCTTCCTCAATGATAAACGTCGGCACACCGTGAACCCCCAACGCCGACATCACCCCCCGCGTTTGCCTGATGCGCGCCTGAGTGGCTGCCAGCAAAGCCGCGTCGGGTTGCGACAACCGCGCCGCCGCCAGCGTCATTCCCGCCTCACTCAGCAACACCGCCAGGCTTTCGCGGCGCGTTACATCCCGGGCGTCTACATAACGCGCCTGCTGAATCGCCTTGAGCGCCGCGACTTCCCGCGACGGCTCGGTCAACGCAACCGCGGTCAGCGCCAGCGTCGCCGCGCCGCTGTCAAACGCCTGCTGACGGTCGCCCAACACCTGCTGGCGATAACGCTCGGAAAAAGGCTGACCGGTTAACCGGGCGATACGCTGGTCATTACTCCAGGCATAAGCGGCAAACTCATCATTCGTCGGCCGCGCACCCTCATCGGCGAACAGCCCGCTCGGCGACAGTTCCAAACGAAACGCCGGGTGATCGGCCAGCGCGGCGACGGTTGGGGAGGCGCCGTAACACCATCCGCACAGGGGATCAAAAACATAATGCAGGATTTTACTCATCACCGACTCCATTGTTTTGCAGAATGTCGCTTATGATAAGCAAAACCCATTGGCGTAAAAATACCGATAAACCTCATAGAGCGTATGCTAAAAGCAAACAATCGCAGCGATACCGGACCGGGTGATGTTCCCCACCTGCGGCGCATGGCCTATTTCGCCGCCGTCGTCGAAACCGGTTCATTCACCGCGGCCGCTGAACGGCTTGGCATCACCAAGGCCGTCGTCAGCCAGCAGATCGCCCGTCTTGAACGCGAGTTCAATACCGCCCTGCTGATTCGAACCACGCGCCATGTACAACCCACCGAGGCAGGATACCGCTTCTACCAACGCTGTGCGCTGATTCTGCATGAAGCGGGGGATGCCTTTGCCGAGCTGGCCGAAGCCGCGTCAGAGCCGTCCGGGTTGTTACGGTTGACCGCGCCGCTTGATTACGGCATCAGCGTGGTTGTCCCGGCGCTGGCGGATTTCACTCGCCAGTACCCGCGCTGCAAGGTGGACATGAAGCTGAGCGATCAACCGCTGGATTTGTTATCGGACAATATCGAACTGGCTATCCGGGTTGGCTGGCTGACCGAACTTCATGTGCAGGCCCGGCAAATAGTCACCTTCCGGCAATGGCTAGTGGCGCCGGCGGCGTGGCGGGAACGCATCGCCCACCTGACATCGCCTGCGGCCATCACCGCACTGCCGTTTATCGCTAATACCGCCTTGCGCGACCCATTACACTGGGTCTTCTCCCGCCCCGGTGCCGACAGTTGTCCGGTCACAGTCAAGGCCGATCTGTTTTTTAGCGCCACCTTCGCCGTGCGCGAAGCCGTACGGCAAGGCGCCGGGCTGTCCGTATTGCCGGATTTCGCAGTGGCGGAGGATCTGGCACGTGGTCATGTGATACAGGTGTTGCCCGACTGGCAGTTGCCCGGCGGGGGCATCCATGCGGTCTTCCCCGCTTCGCGTTTTCGCCCGGCCAAGGTACGCGCCTTTGTCGATTTGCTGGCCGAGCGGGAAAAAACATCGTCAACCGCCATCACCCCGTCTCTGCCTGCCGCCGGAAAATTCTGATAACGCCAATGATGAGTTTGGCATTTTCCGCCAATTACTATACGCTGCCCGGGCGCATGGTCTGGCGTTTATCAATATCACTTAAAATCAATAAGTTATAAATTCACCAGGATACACTTATGGAAACTCTCCGTCATCGCCTGCCCCGACGTCGATTCAGCGCCCTGCTTGGCGGATTGCTGTTCGGCGCATACGGGTTCGCCGGTAAAGCTGCCGCCGTCGACACGCAACGCTGTGCCGGCTCCGTCGCGGCGGCCGAGCATGCGGCGTTCGATAAGGGCGATCAGGATCTGTCCTACCCAAAGATCAACGGCCTGTATCAGCGACCGGCGGCGACCGGCGTCACGCTGGTCGGCAACAACGATGGCGAGGCGAATAAATACGTCGAACCCATTAAAGGCTCAAAGGAAGGGAAGTACCTGCTATTGCACGCCGGCGAGCATCTGACCCTGACCGGTCAGGGATACTTTCTGATGCACTGGGAACTGAACTATTTCAACCGCGGCGGCACCCTGCTGGCGGAAAATGCGCCGCTGGTGACGACGACGCAGGGCTTTATCAAAAAGGTCGCGCTGACCGATCGCTACGCGCCGGACTATCCCCTTGACGGCGCGCCCGGCCGCTCCGCCGTGTGGAACGCCGGTATCCAGACCAGCACCGGCAACCCGATGGTTCCCTTTACCGTCGGGGCTCCGGCCGGTAACGGCGAAATCATGCCCAGCCTGTGGCTTAACGAAATTTTCTATCTGGACGGCACCGCCACCCTGACCCAGCGCGAAGGCCCGGTGGATTACGACGTCAGCATTACGCCGCTGACGCTCGCCGACGTGAACAACCGGCTGGCCGCGACGCGCCATCGCGTCAGCGCCAAAATCCTGCGCACAGGGATATCGCTGGATCCCTACATCGGTGAAGATAAGCCGCCGGCCTCGCCGGACAGCCTGACCGCCGGCGCGATCTCCAGTTCGGTGGTTCAACTGGACTGGAACGACTGTTCGGATAACGAGCGCGGCTTTATCGTCGAATATTCCTATGCGGGTACCTTTGGCGACGGCGCTTACGACACCACGCCCCGTGCCTATGAGGCGGGCGGCGCCTACACCAGCGCCGAATCGCTGGGGCCGGACGCCACCTCGGTGGATGTAGGCACGCTGGCTCCCAACACCACCTACGCTTTCCGGGTGAAAGCCTACAATCAGGCTGGCGATTCCGTTTATTCCAACGTGGTCAGCGTGACGACGCCGCCGGCGTCTCCACTCAGCGAGGCATGGAAACGGCAGGACATCGGCAAAACCGATACGCCCGGCACCGCCACCGAAGATCAGGATGTGATTGCGCTGGAAGCGCACACCGGCGATATGTGGGGCGCCGCCGACGCCTTCAACTTCGTCTATCAAACCCTGAAAGGCGACGGCAGCATTACGGCGCGGCTGATCGATCTGCGCTATAGCGATCCTTACGCCAAAGCCGGCCTGATGATACGCAACACCCTTTCCGACAGCAGCGCCTATATGCTGACGGGGTATACCGCCTCGTCCGGCGCGATGTCGCAATGGCGTAGTAAAGACGGTACCGCTACCGGCAGCAGAGGCGTTTTCGCCAAATCTGAAAACGGCAGCCAGCCCACCTGGCTACGGTTAACCCGCGACGGCAACACCTTTACCTCGGAGGTTTCCGACGACGGGCTGACCTGGACCACACTCAACAAGCGCATCAATCCCAACATGAACGATACGCTGTATATCGGGCTGGCACTGTCATCGCGCAATAACAGCAACGGCAAGGTCAGCTTCGATAACGTCAGCATCAAGCGCTGACCAAAACCCGACGGACCCGGTTTAATCGCCGGACATCCGTTACAGAAGGGCTTCACGGGAAGCCCTTCTGTTTATCTTGCGGATGCCGGCAACCGTTATTGCTTCACTGAATAGCTATTGCCTCACTGAATCGCTATTACCTCACTGAATCGCTATTGCTTCACCGATTGCTCCGCCGCTTCCACCGCATCATGCAGGTTCAGGCGCTGCCAGAAATTGGCGTCCTCCCCGCCTGAAGACAGCGGGTAGCCGTCGTCAATGGCGGTTTTCGCCATCAGCGCACGGCGCTGAGCGGCGCTCAGCTGCGGCAACGGCCCTTCCAGTAGCGCTTCCGCCCCTTCGGGCACCGTGATCGGCTGGGCGATCACTTCCGCCACCGGCAGGTTGTAGGTCATGGTGTAGCGGTAAAACGATTTCATCGCCGGGTCGGTGTAGGGGTCGTTTTTACCCTGTGGTTTGGCGCACTCGGCCAGCGTCGTGCCGCAGGCTTTTTCCAGCGCGGCGCGCAACTGGGTTTTAGCGTCGTTGAACAGCACACGGTATTCCGGGTCGTTCAGAATATACGCCACGTTGCGCTCGGCCATCATACGTCCGCCGACCACGTCCAGCGGATAATGCACCCCCAGCACCAGACGGGAATAACCGTAGGTGGCGGCGCGGTCAATCAGCGGGACGAAGCGTTCCGGCAGCATCTGCCCCATCAGCAACGCGGTATTAAACCCGCCGCTGGTATGCCCGCTGGGGAAGGCGCCATCAGAAGCCGTGTAAGGCTGCTTATCCATCACTACCGCGGTATCCGGCACCAGATGGATATGGTTGCCGGGCTGCCTGAACGGGCGCGGGTAGTTAAAGGCGTTTTTGGCCGCCGACGTGCTGACGTTGGAGGCTTTGATCAACACCGCGGCCTTACCTATTTCGCCTTGCTGGTACACATCCAGAAACGCCTCGCCCAGCTTCGGCCCCAGCGCCTCCGCCAGCGCGTACAGGTAGCGGGTATTTTCCGCATCAATCAGCGCCTTTTGCCGCAGCGCGGGCGACGCATCCTGATTAATACGCTCCACGATAGCCATATTCTCCTGCAAGACATCCGCCGGCAGCGCTCTGAACCCTAATAACAACGTGATGCTGTCCTGCTGCTGAGCGGTGGAGTTAAAACGATAGTTGGCGGCTTTCAGCCACCTTAAATCATCCCAGGGCTCGCTCAGATAGGGCGCATTATCCATCACCGTGCGGGTTAGCAGCGGCGCGTTTCCCTGCAACGCTTTTTGCAGATAGCGCTGCACCTTTTGCTGCATGGCGACCACCGGCTTACTGTCGCTGGCTTCGGTCGTCGTTTGCAGAAAAATCATTTGCTGCCGAGTGTCATCCCCCTCAGCGGCTTGCGCTTGCCATACCGCCAGCGTGCAGACCACCGACATGAAAACTATTGATATGAAAACAACAGGCGACATGAAAACAACAGGATACCGCATGCTACCCCCTCATTTTTCTGCTAACAGGAAACGACACAGGTGATGGTGAACGGTGAATGAGCCTGCCCCGCAAGCGCTCAAATATCACCCAACCAGCGTAGAATTAAACGCCCCCCCTGCGCGAGAAACCCGCACCGGTTTAACGATACAAAATGTGACGTTACGGCCAGCCTGCGGCGGGTAGAGCCGATACAGCCATGAGCATGACCAGAACGTGAAAACAGAGGATGACGCGAAAAAAAACAGCCAATGTCGATATGACATTGGCTGTTCATCAGGCCCGGCGGAGAGCGGATAAAGGTGTCTTTTATTGCGAAAACGATTATTTGGTTACAGTCTTCGCCGCTTCCACCGCGTCATGCAGGTTCAGGCGTTGCCAGAAATTGGCGTCCACCCCGCCGGCAGACAGCGGATAGCCGTCGGCAATCGCCGTCTTCACCATCAATGCACGGCGCTGGGCGGCGCTCAGCTGCGGCAGCGGTCCTTCCAGCAGCACTTCCGCCCCTTCCGGCACCTTGACCGGCTGAGCTTTCACCTTCGCCGACGGCAGGTTGTAGGTCATGGTGTAGCGGTAAAACGATTTCATCGCCGGGTCGGTATACGGGTCGTTTTTACCCTGCGGTTTGGCGCACTCGGCCAGCGTGGTGCCGCAGGCTTTTTCCAGCGCGGCACGCAGCTGGGTTTTGGCATCATTGAACAGCACGCGGTATTTCGGATCGTTCAGGAAATGCGCCACGCTGCGCTCGGCCGCCATGCGACCGCCGATCACGTCCAGCGGATAATGCACCCCCAGCACCAGACGGGAATAGCCATAGCTGGCGGCGCGGTCAATCAGCGGGACAAAGCGCTCCGGCAGCATCTGCGCCAGCAGCAGCGCATCGTTATACCCGCCGTTGGTATGGCCGCTGGGGAACGAACCGCCCGACGCCGTGTAACGGGCGTTATCCGCCACGACCGCGGTATCCGGCACCAGATGGATGTTGTTGCCCGGCTGTTTGAACGGACGCGGGTAGTTAAAGGCGTTTTTCGCCGCCGACGTGCTGACGTTGGTGGCTTTGATCAACGCCGCGGCCTTACCTATTTCGCCTTTCTGGTACACATCCAGAAACGCCTTGCCCAGCTTCGGCCCCAGCGCCTCCGCCAGCGCGTACAGGTAGCGGGTATTTTCCGCATCAATCAGCGCTTTCTGGCGCAACGGCAGGGTCGATTCCAGATTGATGCGCTCAACCGTCGCCAGGTTTTTCTGCAACACCGGCGCCGGCAGGGTTCTGAACCCTTCCAGCAGTTTCACGCTGGCCTGCTGTTGATCTTTCGGGTTGAAAACGTAACCGGTCGCTTTCAGCCATTTCATGTCGCCCTGCGGTTCTCCCTGATCCGGCGCTTTGTCCAGCACCGCGCGGGTCAGCTTCGGCGCGGTTCCCAGCAAGGCTTTTTGCAGATATTGCTGCACCTGCTGCTGCATTTCGATGACCGGGGCGCTGTTGCTGGCCTCGGTGGTGGTTTGCAGCAGGCTGACTTGCGGCAGTTGGGAATCGCTTTGGGAAGCGGCCTGCGCCTGGACTGTCGCCAGTGAGCAAGCCACCGCCATAAACACGTAAGAATAGCGCATGATATGTCCTTTTTATTGTCACGAATTATCGTCAAGGATAGGAAACCGCATCAGCCTAATCGGCGCAGATGACAGTTCGGTGAAACTTTTTTAATAACAGGCACTTTCATTGCGGATATCGCCAGACCAGTATAGGCACGGGCGGCTCCCGGCGCGAGAGAGCCGTACCGGTTTAGCGATACAAAATGAGTATGGAGAGTTGCCCGGCGGCCGGTTTACGCTGGAAATGACCTTGATATAACCGAGCGGGCGGCGAGGCGCGAAATTACGCTTGACCCAGGCCCACGACTAAAAGGTTATATGATGGATATCTTCGAGTATTTCTGTAATAAATGGCAGGACAAAGGCGCCCAATCACTGGGTAACAAATTCTATAATTCACTGGATTTAAATGACATTTCGCACGGCATCAACGCGCTGGAGGAGATGCGTCAGGATGTCACCATCGCGGAATGCATCAGCATTCTGGCGCCCGAAGCCTGGTTTGCGCTGGATGTACATATCAACCTGCTGAATGAGGTCAGAGTGGGTACGAAACCTCAGGCGACACAATGTGAAGCCTTGGGACAAAAGCTATCAAGGGCAGGCAGTTATCTGTTCGCCTCACAGCCGATAGACACATACAGGAAACTGTATGACCACTTTGATGCTTATCTGAAAGCCGCCACCCCCTCCGCGCGTGAATTATCATCCATTCTCTTTGCGACGCCTGCCGTGACCACAAGCAGTGTCCAGGCGCCAGACCCATACGAAAAGGCTCTGCAATTGATCTCCAGCGACAAACCCGTATTGCTGCCTGCATTTGTGGCCGCCCGTTCGATACTGGCGCTGGAAAGTTTGCCGGTGACAGATCTGTCAAAAGACAAAACCGGCGACTATATCAAGCTTGCACTGGAAAAAGGGTCGGCCTACGTCGCCTCAAAAGGGCTTGGCGCCGTCATCGGGACAGTGAGTCCGTTGACATCCGGCGGCATGGTGCTGGCGCCCTGGATGGCCTTGAGCAGCTTCTCCGGCTACATGGAAAAACAGTCTCGCCTGTACGATATGCTGGAAATCATTACGCCATTGCAAATCACTAACGAAACGGTAAAAGACGGGCTCAAAACGGCCATTCACGACATCGATATCGGCGCCATGAAATCCGCCTTTTCCGTCACGCCTTTCGGGGTGCTGTTTACCGCTTACGATGGGATAAAGAAGTGTGCCGAACTGATTAACTTCAAAGCCAAAGATCACCAGAAGTTGGCTGAGTCGCTGCTGACGCTGGCGAAATCATGGAACGATAAATCCCTCAACCGACTGATGTGCCTGATGTTGCTATCTAACCTGTCCAAAAACATCGGAGACGTGATTACCGTACTCTGTCACCCTGACAGCCATGCCGCCGCCAAAGACGTTGCCGGCTGGCTGGAGCCCTGACCGGCAAGGTCGGCGTAATAACCGGCCTGAATCACCGTCTCCCGCGGCTTACGCTGCCGGGGGAGACGGTCTTGCCTGACGATTACTCGCTCAGGCGTGAGTCGGGTAAGCGTCTTCAATTACGCGAGCGAACGCCTGACACATGGCGTCGTCGCCGTCCTGGTTGTCCGCCAGCACCGCATCGCCGTCCACCACCCGGATACGGGCGTTAAGGTCGAAATCCGCCGCCGGTTGCGGGCGCGCCACGGCGGCGTCGATAGTCGCCTGCGCCTGCCGCCACGCCTCCTCCACCGTCAGGTTGCATTCACGGGCCAGATAATCCGGATTGAACCCTTCGCCGGTCAGGCTGCGCAACGTTTCATCATGGGTCAGGCTGTTGCCGGGCTGCCAGTAATGGCGCATCAGATCCGGTCCGATCGCCGGGTTATCGGTCAGGTAGCCGTCGCGCTGTTGGAAGAAATGCCGCGTTTGCTCCACCGCCATCATCGCCAGCAGATAGCCCTGATACGAACAGGCCGACTCCATCGACAGCAGATGCGGAATCGCCATGGTCGGACGCGGGCTGCCGTTGATGCCGAGAATGCGCAATTCGGTATCGCGCGCCAGTTGCAAAATCGCCTCGGGGGTACGTTCCGCGTCATCCATGCAGTACAGTTGCCATTCAAAATACGGCACCAGCAGAATATGGCGTTCGTTGAAGGCACGCATCGGCTGACGAGCACGGATATCGGCCTGAATCAGCGCATCGGGGATCGGTTCGCCCTGTGCGTTATGCGCATAGCGTTTTAGCCAGTCGGCATCCTGCAGCAAGCTATCGCAAAACATCGACTGAGTTTCGGCGTAAGCCATCGAGGTCGGCGGAAACTCCTGGGCGAAACAGGGCGCATTCTGGCGGATATTGGCGAAATGCGCCGCATGGCCGCCCTCATGGAACAGCGTGTTGATGCCGTTGGAGCCGCTGCCGACCTGATCCGGCTGCGCCAGACTGGTAAAGTTGATGCGCGCGGGCAACCACTGGCCCTGATCGACAAACGGCGGCACCGGCTGGTGCATGAAGCCGTTTTCATATTTGCCTTTGCGCACCAGCAGGTCGAGTTGCATCTGTGCGCTGCTAAAACCGATATGCAGGCGCTTGAAGCTGTTGACCCAGCGGGACAGCGACGCGGCGAACGGGAAATAAGGATCCAACTGGCGGGTAACATCGCCGGTGCTGGCGTAACGCACATTCCACGGCTGCAACGCCGCTTCGCCTTTTTCCGCCGCCAGTTGACGCAGGCTGCGCAGGTTGGCGTCACGCGTTTGCGCTTCAAAACGGTCCAGAATGGCGAACAGCTGTTCCGGCGTCATCCGCTCGGTTTTGTTCACCTTGTAATCAAAGTAGTTGCGATAGCCCATCTGGCGCGCAAAACGGTTACGCAGGCTGACCAGCGCCGGGAATCCGTGATTGACCAGCCACTGTTCCAGGTCACGCAGCGCCTGCTGCGAACTGCGGCGGCACTCCTCGTTATCATTGGTGGCCTGATTGGTCAGCAGCTCGCCCAGCGAAGCGGAAACCCGCTCGCCCTGCTCATTGAGGTGGGTGGGTTGATGGGTTTTACGGCGGGAAAACAGATCGTTTTCGGCGGCGATTAGCTCATCCATCAGCGCCTGAGCCTGCGGATCTTCAATCACATTGCAGTCAAAAAAGCGGTACCAGCCGCGCAAGCCGTGCAGCAGCGCGTCACGCGCCTCGCCGGCGGGGGCGGCCTCAACGGCGGCGAGGTGTTGCCGCAGTTCGGCCAGACGAGATGACTGCGAGATAAAACGTTTCCAGGCGCTTTCCGCTTCAGCGAAACGGGCGGAAACGGTTTCGTCGCCGGTTCCCATATAACGCTGCCAGAAAAGATCCTCTTTGGTTTGATGCACCGCCAGATAATCGCGGTTCAGGGCGTCAAAATACGCCTTAGCCTGTTGCATGTGGTTGTTCCTTTCTTATATCCGTCCTACTTCGAGTCGCAGGCGCGTTGGCTTTCCGGCAACCCGAATTATTTTGGGTATATCGTTAATCGTTACGATCAACCCAGTCGTTTTCGTATCGTCGAGACCGCCTGCTCCATCGAGGCCGCCTCGCCGCTGCCGACCAGACAGCACGCCAGTTGCAGGCGAATCGCCTGTGGTATCGGCTGCTCGCCCGCCAGACAGGCCTCCGTCCAGCGGGCGGTGGTGGCAGCATCCTTCGCCGAAGGCAACGCCGCGCTGTCTGCCACGATATCCTGCCGCCATTGCAGGATGTCCCGCTGTTGTTCACGGATAAAATGAATTTCCGGGCAGCGCTGCGGGTTAGCGTAGACCTCGCCTTCGGTGCCGTGCATCAACAACGCGCGGCCGTTAATGTCCTGAAAGAACGTGCCGACCCGGCCGACGTACTCCGGATGCGACACGCTTGCCAGCCGCAGCGCCGCCGACTCATCAAACGGCGTAGCCAGTTTGGCCAGCGTATGGGCGCTGTTGCGTACGCCCATACGCCAGCGTAGATCCAACTGACGCTCTATGGCGGGGCACAGCAGCGACACCGGCATAAATACCGGCTCGCCCCGATCGAGGCGCTGCTGTGCTGCCTGCGCGTCGTTCACCGGCGCGATGCCCAGTTCACGAAAAATCGCCTCGCTGGTGACACGGGTCGGGTCGTTGCTCACGCCGTGCACCACCACCGGCAGCCCCAGCCGGTGCAGCAGCAACGCCAGCAATGGCGTCAGGTTGGCCTGTTTGCGGGCGCCGTTATAGCTGGGGATAACCACCGGTATCGGACCGCCGGCCGGCGCGGACAGACGCAACGTCTGTTCGCTCATCGCCTGATAGAAACCGCGCATTTCGGCTTCGGACTCACCCTTGATGCGAAAGGCGATCAGCAGCCCGCCCAGCTCCAGCTCAGGCACCTGATCATTCAGTATCTGACCATACAGCTGATAAGCCGTGTCCTGATCCAGATCGCGCGCATGATTTTTGCCGCGGCCAACCTCTTTAATGATTCGGGTGTAATCCATGATGTGCTCTCATTGGTAAGGCGACGGTTAGACGGTGTCCCATAGACCGGGCGAGCCGATGACGCCCGTCATGGCAGGACAACTATTTGGAAACATAGCATGAATTTGTCACAGGGGAAGCGTGAAATCGCCGTTGCCGCCCCGGAGTCGGAGCGGCAAGAAAACGCGGTCAGCCGTTACAGCTTGCTTTTGATGCGGCTGATGGCCTGGTCGTAGCTGGCGCTGTCTTTCTGCGCTTTAGCCAGTTGATAATGGCGCAGGGCGTCGTCCAGTTGCCCGGCCGCTTCATAGATTCGGGCGATGTTATAGTAGGAGCTGGCGCGCACCGTTGCCGCGTTCGCCCCATCCGCCAGCGCGATCGCTTTACGGTTTGCCCAGATGGCTTCCGCGATGCGATCCAGTTTCTGGTAGGCCAGCCCCAGATTACTGTACGCCTGGCTGAACACCCCATCCTGCTCGATCGCCTGCTGGTAAAACGCAATCGCGCTTTCCAGATCGCCGCGACGATAGGCCTCTTCTCCCTGACGGTTCAGCGCTTTCGCCGCCGCCTGATTGACGTTGACCGCACCGGTCGCGGCCCGGCCGGACAGTTGGCCGCTCACCCCGGCAGCAACGTTATTGGGGTCCTGATAGCCGGTTTGTTTGATGGTGTTGATATCCTCAAAATCACCGTTCGGGTTCAGGCGGAACACCGTCCACAGGTTGCCGACCTGATTGCGCGGCACACTATAGGTTCTGACCAGCGATTGCCCGACGTAGACAAACACTTTCGCCTGACTGTTCGAGAGCGCGGCCTGATCCGGCTGATGAATATGCGTGTAGTCGTGTACCGCATACAGGTAGCTTTCGCCAAAACGCTTTTTCTCGATGGTGATGGTTTCCGGGCCGTAGCTGTCGATGTCATCCACATCCAGATTGGCGTCCGGCCCATTTTTATGTTCGAAGTAAATATGGCTGTTGCCATAGACCAGATGCGAATCGAGGTCGGCTGGGTTAGCGC
Source organism: Dickeya fangzhongdai (assembly GCF_002812485.1). Taxonomy (NCBI): domain Bacteria; kingdom Pseudomonadati; phylum Pseudomonadota; class Gammaproteobacteria; order Enterobacterales; family Pectobacteriaceae; genus Dickeya; species Dickeya fangzhongdai. The sequence continues at coordinate 2,042,319 of NZ_CP025003.1, read as the reverse complement.
CCCAGGTCAGCACGATGCGCATCCCGTCCAGATTTTTCATCACCGGGCTGATGGCGTAGGTCAGGCCGTCGCACGGGCACTTGACCACCAGGTTGGAAAACCCCGGTTTTTTGATAATCAGCAAGGCATTCTCATCGGCGGTAAACGCCGGCGACAACTGCGCCTGTCCCTGGGTATTGGTACGCCCTACCGCCGTCTGTGCGCCGTCACGTTGCAGCAACACATCGGCATCGGCGATTTTTTTATCTTTAATGGTGGCGTCAAGCACTTCAATACTGACCGGCGCGGCCGAAGCCTGTGCCAGAAATAGCAGTGCGCCAAGCGCCATGATCTTTTTATTCATCACACATCCTTATCGAATCATCAAACGTCAGACTGTCTTGTACAAGCACCGCTGGCCGCGACGCGACAGGCGGCGCACAGTCTGTCACGCCACGGCCAACAGGCCGTGGCGGCGATATGATAGGGATTTGACGGCCGTTTGTCAGAAAAAATACATGAATAACAGCAGGCTACTTATCATCCGGCATGGCGCGCTGTTCGATGGGAAACACCGGCAAGGCGGCCAGTAGTTGAGCGCCGTAGCCTTTGGTCAGTAAGCGGCGGTCGTAGATGACGATTTCACCGAAACAGTCATGACTACGAATCAATCGACCAACCTGCTGAATCAGGCTGAATGAGGCGCTCGGCAAGCTCTGCACCACAAACGGGTGACGCTTGAGGCTTTTCAGCCACTCGCCTTCGGTGAGGATCACCGGGCTGTCCACCGGCGGAAAAGCAATCTTGTGGATATGCACCTGCGACAGCAGTTCGCCTTTGAGATCCAGCCCTTCGGCAAAGGATTGCAGGCCGATCAACACGCTGGTCTGGCCCTGTTGCACCCGCTGGCGATGCAGTTCCACCAGCCGGTAGCGCGGCTGATCGCCCTGCACCAGCAGCATCAGCCGCAGGTCGGGCACCTCGGTGAGAAATTGCTGCATCGCCCGCTGGCTGGCGAACAGCATCAACATGCCCTTGTGAACTTCCCGCCGCAGTTCGGCACGGAAAAATCGCGCCATCTCGGCGAGATGTTCAGCTTCGTGCGCGATCAGCGGTTCATGGCGCATGCGCGGGATCACCAGTTTTCCCTGCTCGCGGTGATTGAACGGCGAATCCAGCGCGATGAAGGTATCGCCCTCTTCCTCGTCCAAACCGGACAGCTCTTTCAGGCGGGAAAAACTGTTGAGCGAGCGCAGCGTCGCCGAGGTGACCACCACATGCGACAGATTGCGCCACAGCAACCGGTCCAGTTGGTCGCACACGCGGATACCGGCGCAGTGAAAATACAGATGCAGTTGATTGTCGCGCCGTTCCCGCAGCAGCCATTTCGACACCGGCGCGTTAGAGGATTTCTCCAGCGCCGCCAGCCGCCATAACTTGCCCTGCGCTTCCCAGTAACCACTCAGACGGCTGATGCGCAGCATCGCCTGATGCAGCTTGACCACATCATGCTTGCCGGTTTTTTCCGCCAGGTCGTTGAGCAGGTATTCCGCCAGCCCGCGCAGGCTGTCGGCAAGCTTAAACAGCCGATTGCAGCACTCGCGCATCTCTTCCGGCAATTCCCCCATCGGGAAACGGTAATCGGCGTCCGGCTGGGCCGGCGGCAGAAACAGGCTGCTCAGCCGTTCGAACAGTTGCAACTGCTCCCGTATCTCGCCGCAGTGATCGCCCAGCCTGTCGGGCTGCATCAGCCGCGGCGGCGATTTAGGCGGAAACTGCGCCAGGCAGAGCCCCACCTGCTGAATCAGCTGATCCATCTGGTGCTGCACCGCGCTGACCGTCACCTCGCCGGACATCTCCAGCGCGTCGCGCGCCACATCCGGCACGTGATGGCCTTCGTCCAGCACCAGCAGCATGTTTTTCGCCTGCGGCAGCACCGAGTCGCTTTCCATCGCCGCCATGACCAGCGCGTGGTTGGTCACCACCACATCGGCGTCTTCGATTTCCCGGCGGGCGAGAAAGAACGGGCATTCGCGGTAATAATGGCAGTTGCGCCCCAGACAGTTGGCCTTGTCGGTACTGATGCGTTGCCACAGCGCGTCGCCGATCGATTCCTGACAATGGTCGCGCAAGCCGTCCCAGGCATAGCTTTGCAGCGCCTGTTGCAACCGGGCGCTGGTGGTTTGTTCCTCGCGGCTGGACGGCAAGTGGTCATCCATAAACAGCATCAGATCGCCCTGCGCCGACGCATCGGTCGCCATCGCCGCCAGATTGCGCGGGCACACGTACCGCCCGCGACCAAACGCCGCGGTGAATTTCAGTTCAGGAATAAACTGACGCAGCAGCGGCAAATCCTTATTAAAAATCTGATCCTGCAACGCCACGTTGGCGGTGCTGATCACCAGCGTTTTCAGCTCCGCTCGCCCGACGGCAATGCCGGGAATCAGGTAGGAAAGCGTTTTACCCACGCCGGTCGGCGCTTCAATCACCAGATGACGTTGGTAGTCGCCCGCCAGCGCTTTCGCCACTTCGGCGATCATCTGGCGCTGTGGCGCACGGGAGACAAAATCGGGAATCTGCTGCTGCAGCGCTTTATACCAGTCGCCAATCTGCTGCTTTAACGCGGGGGTAAGGGTCATGCCATCTCACTGTCGTTCAATCTGGCCGGTATTGTCCCACAGACCGGCGGCAACGTCAGCAGCCATAATTGTGACGTTGTCACATTCATCCTGATATTGACGGATCATGCGGTTGGCTTGTATCCGGTGCAGGAGGCTCTATAATCGCCGGAACTTAATCATCACCGGAACGTAACCATTTACCGGCCGGGACGTAACAAAAGGATAACCGGATGAATATCAAAAAACTGGGGGTTGTCAGCCTGTTTGCGCTCTGCGCGTTGGGCGGCATCGGCGGCGTGATGCTGGTGGGTTATATCATTATCGTGCACGGCGGCTGACGCCAAACCGGTCGGATCCGGCCGCCCGTGGCGGCGCAGCCGGTTTTCCTGCCCGGCCCCTGGGAATTATCGCAGGGGCCGTCGTTTATCTACAGCGACGAGTGACATCACCAGACGCTTACAGCAAGGTAAAGCTGCCGGTTTTCACGCGCTGGGAATCCAGCCCGATCATCACTTCAAACTTGCCCGGTTCCGCTACCTGCTGCATCTGCGCGTTGTAGAACATCAGATCCTGCGGCGACAGGGTGAAGGTCAGGGTACGGCTTTCACCCGGCTGCAGCATGACTTTCTGGAAGCCGCGCAGTTCTTTCACCGGGCGGCTTACCGATGCCACCACGTCATGCAGATAAAGCTGCGCCACGGTTTCCCCGGCGCGTTTGCCGGTATTGGTGACCGTGACCGACGCTTTAATGCTGCCGTTACGCTTCATCGTCGGGCTGGAGAATTTCACGTCCGACACGTCAAAGGTGGTGTAACTCAGACCGTAACCGAACGGATACAGCGGCCCGTTAGCCTCGTCAAAATAGTGCGAGGTGTACTTGTTGGGCGCTTGTGCCGAATACGGACGGCCGGTCGGCAGCTGGTTGTAATACATCGGGATTTGCCCCACCGAGCGCGGGAAGGTCATCGGCAGCTTACCGGACGGGTTGTAATCGCCAAACAGCACATCGGCGATGGCGTTGCCCCCTTCGGTACCGCTGAACCAGGTTTCCAGCAGCGCGTCCGCCTGCTGATCTTCACGGCTCAGGTCCAGCGGACGGCCGTTCATCAGCACCAGCACCAGCGGTTTGCCGGTGGCTTTCAGCGCGGCAATCAGCGCCTTTTGCTCCGGCGGAATGGTGATTTTGGCGCGGCTGGACGCTTCGTGCGCCATCCCCTGGGATTCACCCACCACCGCGATCACCACGTCGGATTTCTTCGCCACGTCCACCGCTTCATCAATCATCGCCTGCGGCGCGCGCGGGTCGATTTCCACCGACTGGTCATACTGGTTAAGGAACTGGACCAGACCGGGGTGATTGGTGACATTGGAACCTTTGGCGTAATAAACGCGGGCGTTATACCCCACCGCCTTGCGGATCCCTTCGTATACCGTCACCGCCTGCGCCGGACGACCCGCGGCGGACCAACTGCCGATAATGTCGCGCTTGCTGTCGGCCAGCGGCCCCACCACCGCGATGGCGCCGGATTTTTTCAGCGGCAGGACATCAAGACGGTTTTTCAGCAACACCAGACTGCTGCGCGCCACGTCACGCGCTTCTTCGCGGTGCAGGCGGCTTTCGGCATTGGTGTCCACCGGGTCGGAACCGACCGGGCCGAGATGGTTGTACGGGTCCTGGAACAGCCCCATATCGTATTTCATGTTCAGCACCTGGCGGCAGGCGTCATCAATGTCCTTCATGCTGACCAGCCCGCGCTTGACCAGATCCGGCAGATAACGCACGAAATACTCGTCGCTCATGCTCATGCCGATACCGGACTGCACCGCGATGCGCGACGCATCGCTCGGGTCCGCCGCCACGCCGTGCTTGATCAGCTCCTTGATGGCGCCGTGGTCGCTGATGGTGATGCCTTTAAAATGCCACTGGTCGCGCAGCACGTCTTTCAGCAACCAGCGGTTGGCGGTCGCCGGCACGCCGTTGATGGAGTTGAGCGACGCCATCACGCCGTAGCTGCCCGCGTCGATCGCCGCTTTGTACGGCGGCATGTAATCCTGGAACATGCGCTGCGGACTCATATCGACGGTGTTGTAGTCACGCCCGCCTTCCGCCGCGCCATACAGCGCATAGTGTTTCACGCTGGTCATCAGCGAATGACGGCCGGTCAGGTCATCGCCCTGAAAGCCTTTCACCATGACGCGGGCGATTTCGCTGGTCAGATAGGTATCTTCGCCAAAACCTTCGGAGACACGGCCCCAGCGCGGATCGCGGGTGATGTCCACCATCGGCGCCCAGGTCATGTTCAGGCCATCTTCGGTCGCTTCATAGGCAGCGATCTTCGCCGACAGCGCCACGGCGCCCATGTCCCAACTGGACGCCAGCCCCAGACCGATCGGGAACACGGTACGCTGGCCGTGCACCACGTCATAAGCAAAGAACAATGGAATCTTCAGGCGGCTGAGCTGCATCACCTGATCCTGCATCACCCGGATGTCCTGCCGGGTGACGGTATTGAAAATCCCGCCCACCTGACCGTTGCGGATCATTTCGCGAATGGCGTGTTTCGGGTTATCCGGGCCGACGCTGATCAGACGGAGCTGCCCAATCTTTTCATCCAGCGTCATTTTTTTCATTAAGTCGTTAACGAAGGCATCGCGCTGTTGCTGGGCGGAAGCCGCCTCCGGCGCAGTCTGTTGCAGCATAGAACCGGGCGTCTGCGCCCAAAGCGGGCTACAGGCCAGACCGACCGCAAGCGCCAGTGAAGTAAACCATTTCATTATTATTGCGAATTCCTTGTGCAGCTGCCGGTTAGGGAACGACAACCTGCCCGCTGATAGTGACAAGACAAGGCGGCTAATGTGCCACAAAACCGTCAGCGGAAAAATGGATATCGCGTATTTCCCGTTACGGATGTGATGTTGAACAAACACAATAATGACAAAACACGATGATGGCCTTAACGCAATGCTGCGACCGTTGCGAAAAGAAGCGGCACGGCCTGCCTGTAGCGTCAACGGCGAATGCCGCAACCACAGACGCCACGGCTATCTTCTCCATACGGTAAGTTGCAGGTACGGTGACGTGACTACCTACGCTATCCATCAGCCCTGCCCCTGAAGAGCCACGCGTTTCACTGTTCAAATCGCCCAGCACTTCCTGTGGCTCGAATTATTGGGGATAGACTCATCAATGTTATTCATTCCCATTTTCAAATGAAGAATGGTCCCCATCTCATTTCTCTCATGCATAGCAATATATATCGCCTTCTCCATCGAACGAGTTGGAGTTTGTAATAATGCACAGATCATCTGACAATCATCAGTTGAATCAGGCGGCAATAACATCGGTCAACCACGGGATATCCGGGGAAATACAACATACCTGAAAATTGAATTATCACGACTTCAATTGGAAATATACTAAACTATACAACGATCGCTTTTAACCCAGATAAATAATTAGCAATCAATAATAATCATCATTTGGAAAATGAAATATTATTCCACATAAACATACAGTTAAAATAATTATCCAGTGTAAAACGCCAGAAATGGCATGATAAATAAAAATACTCCCCTTCTGGTTTCACCCAGTCAATATGCGTCAAGTGGTCTGTCATCGACTGCCCGATACAGTCGATTGGCTTATATTTGATCTGCCTCATTTATTGATTACTCCGACGGCGTAATCTTGTCTCAACATTATTTTAATACTCGCAAAATTATTCACCTATTTCCCGACAACGCGACCGAAACCGGCCACGTGATTGTCTTTATTTATGATTAATCCTGTTTTCGAAATTGTCCCTGTTTGCGAATCGTCTCTGGTTGAACATTGCCCTTCGCGCATTATCCCCCGCAAAGGCGCGCCACACCGCGGACGACAGCACACAGTGACATGGGAAGCCCCGCATATAACAACGAGTCAACATTGGACGTAGAGAAGCAATACGATGAGCAACGTAAAACACGATATGACGCAGCCGCCGGACCTGAAGGTAACTTCAGGCACCGGTCCGGTACGCAGTAAACATCCGGTCTATCAGGATTCCCTGCCCCCGTGCAATCATGCCTGCCCCGCCGGCGAGAATATCCAGTCCTGGCTGTCGCTGGTGCAGGAACAGCGCTATGAAGAGGCGTGGCAACGCCTGATCGAGAATAACCCCATGCCGGCGATCCACGGCCGCGTGTGTTACCACCCGTGCGAAAGCGCCTGCAACCGCCTGCAGGTCGATCAGTCGGTCAGCATTCATGCCGTCGAACGTTTTCTCGGCGACATGGCGCTGGAACAAGGCTGGACGCCGCGGATTACCGCGCCGGACAGCGGCAAAAAAGTCCTGGTGATCGGCGCCGGCCCGTCCGGTCTGTCCTGCGCCTGGCACCTGCGCCGTCTTGGGCATCAGGTGGAAATCCGCGAGGCCGGGCCGATGGCCGGCGGCATGATGCGCTTTGGCATCCCCGCCTACCGCATGCCGCGCGACGTACTGGATAGTGAAATCCGTAATCTGCTCTCCAGCGGTATTACCCTGACGCTGAACCACAAAGTCGAAGATGTGCTGCAGGAAAAACAGCAAGGCGGTTTCGATGCGGTCTTCATGGCTATCGGCGCCCATCTGGCGAAGAAAACCGATATTCCGGCGCGCGAAGCGGGCAAGATTCTGGATGCGGTCAGCTACCTGTCGGCGGTAGAGCGCGGCGACGCGCCGAAGCTGGGCCGCCGGGTCGCCATCTACGGCGGCGGCAATACCGCGATGGATGCCGCCCGCACCGCCCGCCGCCTGGGCGCCGATGAAGCGATGATTATTTATCGTCGCGACATCGAACACATGCCGGCGCACCGCTTTGAAGCGGAAGAGGCGATGGAGGAAGGGGTCAAAATCAACTGGCTGCGCACCATCCGCAATATCGACAGCACCACCTTCACCGTGGAAGAGATGGCGATCGATGCCAACGGCCGCCCGCAGCCCACCGGGCGCGTCGAGACGTTACAGGCCGATAGCCTGATTCTGGCGCTGGGCCAGGATGTGGACACCCGCGTGCTGGAGCGCATTCCCGGCCTGACCATCCGCCCGGACGGTATCATCGATGTCGATGAACACATGATGACCGCGGTAACGGGTATCTTTGCCGGCGGCGATATGGTGCCGTCGGAGCGCACCGTCACCATCGCCACCGGGCACGGCAAAAAAGCGGCGCATCATATCGACGGCTGGCTGAGGCGCCAGCCTTACCATAAACCGGCCAGCGGCTCGGTTCTGGAATATCCCCATCTGCACTTGTGGTTCAATACCGAGGCCAACGCCAGCAGCCAGCCGGCGATCGCCCCCGAACAGCGCGGCGGTTTTGACGAAATCATCGGCGGGCTAAACCGAGAACAGGCCACCTATGAAGCCACCCGCTGCTACTCCTGCGGCAACTGTTTCGAGTGCGACGGCTGCTATGGCGCCTGCCCGGAAAACGCGGTGATCAAACTGGGTAAAGGACTGCACTACCGTTTTGATTACGACAAATGCACCGGCTGCGAAGCCTGCTACCGGCAATGCCCTTGCCATGCGATTGAGATGAATGCCGAGGAGGTGGCGCAATGAACCAGCAAAATGAATTTGTCATGGTGGACGGCAACGAAGCCGCCGCCTGGGTCGCCTATAAAGTCAGCGAAGTGTGCGCCATCTACCCGATCACCCCCAGCTCCACTATGGCGGAACTGGCGGACGAATGGGCCAGCAAGCGCCTGAATAACATCTGGGGCAACGTCCCGGACATCATGGAAATGCAGCATGAAGGCGGCGCCGCCGGCACCGTGCACGGCGCATTGCAGGCCGGCGCGCTCAGCACCACCTTTACCGCCTCGCAGGGGTTGATGCTGATGCTGCCGAACATGTACAAAATCGCCGGCGAGCTGACCAGCGCCGTGTTCCACGTCGCGGCGCGCTCGCTGGCGACGCAGGGGCTGTCGATTTTCGGCGACCATCAGGACGTAATGGCGGCACGCACCACCGGTTTCGCCCTGCTCTCCAGCGTTTCGGTACAGCAGGCGCAGGATATGGCGATGATCGCCCACAGCGCGACGCTGGAAGCGCGGGTGCCGTTCCTGCATTTCTTCGACGGCTTCCGTACTTCTCACGAGGTTAACAAAATCAGCAAGCTGAGCGATGCGCAGATTCGCGCCATGATCGATGACGATCGGGTGCGGGCCCACCGCGAGCGCGCGCTCAACCCGGATAAACCGGTGATGCGCGGCACGGCGCAGAATCCGGACACCTACTTTCAGGGGCGCGAGAGCGTCAACCGCTTCTACGACAGCGTGCCGGGTATCGTCGAACGTCACATGGCGCGTTTCGCCGAGCTGACCGGCCGCCATTACGGGCTGGTGGACTATCACGGCGCGGCGGACGCCCGCCACGTGGTGGTGGTGATGGGTTCCGCGTCGGCCACCCTGTGCCAGGCCGCGGATCGGCTTAACCGCGAGGGCGGCCGCTACGGCGTACTGACCATTCATCTGTACCGGCCGTTCCCGATGGACGCGCTGCTAAAAGCGCTACCGGCCAGCGCTGAGGTGGTCACGGTGCTGGATCGCACCAAAGAGCCGGGCGCGCAAGGCGAGCCGCTGTATCAGGACGTACTGGCCGCGCTGGTGCATAGTCTGCAACAGGGCCAGCGCCCGTCGCTGCCGCGCCTGAGCGGCGGGCGTTACGGCCTGTCGTCGAAAGAATTCACCCCGGCGATGGCGCGTGCGGTATTCGAGCAGCAACAGTCAGCGCAGGCGAAACCGACATTCACCATCGGCATCCATGATGATGTGACCGGCCTGAGCCTGCCGTGGGACGAAAGCTGGAAACCGGAGCCGGACGAACAGATCCGCGCGCTGTTTTTCGGCCTCGGCGCCGATGGCACCGTCGGCGCCAACAAGAACAGCATCAAGATCATCGGCGAACAGCCGGAATTCTACGCGCAGGGCTATTTCGTCTATGACTCGAAGAAATCCGGCTCGCGCACCACGTCGCACCTGCGTTTCGGCCCGACGCCCATCGATTCGCCTTACCTGATCGGCACCGCCAACTTCATCGGCTGCCATCAGTTCAACTTCGTCTATACCGTCGACATTTTGAGCTATGCGCTGCCCGGCGCCACCTTCCTGCTCAACAGCCCCTACCCGGCGGACAGCGTCTGGTCTTATCTGCCGCGTGAGATGCAGCAAACCATTCAGCAGAAACAGCTCACACTCTACGTCATCGACGCCGCCTCGGTGGCGCACGACGTCGGCATGGGCAACCGCATCAACACCATCATGCAAACCTGTTTCTTCGCGCTCTCCGGCGTGATGCCCAAAGAGAAGGCCATCGAGCTTATCAAGAGCAGCATCCGCAAAACCTACGGCAAGAAAGGCGACGACGTGGTGCAGAAAAACTTCCGCGCGGTGGATGAGACGCTGGCGCACCTGCATCAGGTTACGGTGCCGCAGGGCGACGGCCCGTCGGTCGATCAGGGCTGGACGCTGTCGGAACAGGCGCCGCGCTTTGTGCGCGAAGTGACCGCGGAGATGATGCTGGACCGCGGCGACCGTATCCCGGTGTCCATGCTGCCGGTGGACGGCACCTACCCCACCGGCACCACGCGCTGGGAAAAACGCAATATCGCACTGGAGATCCCGCAGTGGCGCGACGACCTGTGTATCCAGTGCGGCAACTGTTCGTTTGTCTGCCCGCATGCGGCCATTCGCGCCAAGTTCTACCATCAGGACCAGCTTGATGACGCGCCGGACGGATTCCGCTCCGCGCCGATCAGCGCCCGCGGCTTTCCGGAAACCCGCTACACCCTGCAAGTGTATCCGGAAGACTGCACCGGCTGCGGATTGTGCGTCGAAGCCTGCCCGGTACGGCATCACGAAGGGGAAACCGAGGTCCGCGCCGTCAACATGGTGGACAAACTGCCGGTGCTGGCGCAGGAAAAAGCCGCGCTGGGCTGGTTCGAACAACTGCCCTGGCCGGACCGCGCCGCGGTGGATTTCTCCACCATTCGCGGCGTGCAGTTCCTTGAGCCGCTGTTTGAGTTCTCCGGCGCCTGCAGCGGCTGCGGCGAAACCCCGTACCTCAAAACGCTGACCCAACTGTTCGGCGAACGCATGATGGTGGCTAACGCCACCGGCTGTTCCTCCATCTATGGCGGCAACCTGCCCACCACGCCGTGGGCGCACAATCAGGAAGGGCGCGGCCCGGCCTGGTCCAACTCGCTGTTTGAAGACAACGCCGAGTTCGGTCTTGGCTTCCGGCTGGCGGCCGACAAACATATGGAGATAGCGAAAGCGCAGTTGCTGGAATCAGCGTCGCTGATTGGCGCCGATCTGGTTGACGATATTATCCGCGCGCCGCAGCAGACGGAGAGCCAAATCGTCGCGCAGCGCCGCCGCCTCGAACAGGCGCGCGCCAAACTGGCGGAGCAGCAGACTCCCGCAGCGGAATCGCTGTTAAGCCTGATCGACCATCTGGTGCGCCGCTCGGTGTGGATCATCGGTGGGGACGGCTGGGCCTACGATATCGGCTCCTCCGGGTTGGATCATGTGCTGGCGTCCGGACGCAACGTCAACGTGCTGGTGATGGATACCGAAGTCTACTCCAACACCGGCGGGCAGATGTCCAAATCCACGCCGCTTGGCGCGATGGCCAAATTTGCCGCCGGCGGCAAGACCATGGCGAAGAAGGACGTGGCGTTGCAGGCCATCGCCTATGGCGACGTCTATGTAGCGCGCATCGCGTTCGGCGCCAATCCGCAACAAACGCTGGAAGTACTGCGCGAGGCCGAAGCCTACCCCGGGCCGTCGCTGATCATCGCCTACAGCCACTGTATTGCCCACGGCATCGATATGCGTCAGGGGTTGATGCAGCAGAAACGGGCGGTGCAGGCCGGCCACTGGCCGCTGATCCGCTACAACCCGGTGCTGCGCGAACAGCACACCAACCCGTTCCAGCTCGACAGCCTGCGGCCGACCCTGCCGTTGTCTGAGTACCGCAAGCACGAGACGCGCTTTAAGGCGCTGATGCGTGCGCACCCGGAAGACGCGGAACGGATGATGGCGACGGCGCAGCGGGTGGCGCGGCAGAAATGGGCCAACTACGAGACTATGGCTCGCCGGGACGAAACCGCCTTCCCGGATACCCACTAGGCGAAAAAAACCGGCGCATAGCGCCGGTGAGGCTGTTGACAAACAGCCTTGTTGTTTGTGTTATCGTCGATTTATGTCAGAACGGTGCAACGTTTCGTGCTGAATGACATCAGTTATCCCTTTGCAGCATCAGCGCACGCACGACAATGAGAGGCTCAGACGCCGCCTCTCCTTGACCACTGGCTGAATGGCTAAACTACGCCGCTAACGCGGTGCCTTCGGCGTTCGACTTCGCTGTTCGGGCCACCCGTGACGCGTTCCAGACGCGACACGGGCTTTCGCGACGTCCTGTCGCTCACCCGGCGAAGTCACCCACCTCAGCACAGTTTTTGACGCCAGAAAAATGCTTCATCCTGTACTTAAGGACTTTGTCAGCAGTCTGACCGGCGCACAGCGCCGGTTTTGATTTTTCAGCGCACCGAGCGCCGGGGCGAAGACTTCAGGAGGCGGTGGCGCTCAGCGCCTTGTCCAGCGCGCCGACCAGCCAGTCGATATCGTGCTCCTGAAACGCCAGCGTCGGACGCAGTTTCAGCACGTTGCCGTGCGGGCCGGCCACCGATGTCAGCACCCGCTGTTCACGCAGCTGTTCGATCACGTTCAGCGCCCGCGTTTTATCCGGCGTCTTGTTGTCGCGATCGCTGACCAGTTCGAAACCGATAAACAGCCCGGCGCCGCGGACATCGCCGACGCTGGCATGGCGATCCGCCAATCCGGCCAGCTCCTTCAGCAGCCGTGCGCCTACCACCTTGCTGTGCTCCTGCAATTTCTCTTCACGGATCACCTTCAGCACCGCCTGCGCCGCCGCCATCGATACCGGGTTGCCGCCGAAGGTGTTGAAATAGGGAATTTCGTCGCTAAACGCCGCCAGCACGTCGGGTTTCGCCAGCAGCGCCGATACCGGAATACCGTTGCCCATCGGTTTACCCATAGTGATGATGTCCGGCACGATGTCGTGACGGGCAAAGCCCCAGAAGGCGTCGCCGGTGCGGGCAAAGCCCGGCTGCACTTCGTCGGCGATGAAGATGCCGCCGTTGGCGTGCACCACATCGATAGCCGCTTGCAAATAACCGGCCGGCCCCGGCAACACGCCATCGGAGGAGAAAATCGAATCGGCGAGGAAACCGGCGAATTTGATGCCGTGAGCGGCCATGTCATCGATCTGCTTCTGGATTTCATTGGCGAACCAGACGCCCAGATCCGGCGCGTCCACGCGGTAACGGTCCGGCGCCGGCACCAGCCGGGTGGTCACGGCAATCGGCTGACCGCTGCCCAGCGCCGGCGACGCGCCGGAGGTCAGCTCGCTGGTGCCGTGATACGCCTCGCGAGTGACGATAATCCCGGTGCCGCCGCTGTAGGCGCGCGCCACCCGAATCGCCAAATCGTTGGCTTCGGAACCGGTACACATGTACATCGCTTTGGTGATCGCCTGCGGCACCAGCGTCAGCAGGTCCTCGGTGTAATCAAGAATGCGATCGTGCAGGTAGCGGGTGTGGGTGTTGAGCTGACACATCTGCGCGTGCACCGCCTCAATCACCGCCGGGTGGCAATGACCGATGCTGGCGACGTTGTTGTACACGTCCAGATACTGATTGCCCGCTGCATCCCACAGATATTGCTTCTCGCCGCGCACCAGATGCACCGGGTTGCGGTAGAACAGCCGGTAAGAATCGCCCAGCACTCTGCCGCGTTTTTCCGTCAGCGTGCGGATGTCGTCTGTCAGTGCCGCCGCATGTTCCGCACGGAAGCTGTTGGTATCCATGATGGTTGAACGTGTCGCCATGATGACTCCAGATGAAAGTAATGTACCCAACGCGTAATGGCCGCCGGCTCTCCGGCGCCGCTTGATGAACATACCCTACACCAAAAGCAACAAAATACACAAATACAAAAATACGCACTATTTTACGGCGTGAAATTCACCAAAAAAGTGCATCGACACCGTAGACCACACGCCAATCCACTGCGTTATCGCTCAATAAAAATAAATTTAAAAACAAACAAATAACTCAAAATCGTTCGGTGCCGCCTGTTTCCCCACGCTCAATTGCCAAAATCTGCACACCTGTTATGCTGAAAAGCACAGATTTACACAAACCGACTTATTATCTGTCGAACCTGATCGTCCGCCGCCTTGCCGTTATAATGGCGGCGACCGACACCTGACCGAGAGAATGCCCGCTGATGCTTGAAGAAACCCGCCTGCACCGTATCCGCCTGCTGCTGTCGTCCCTTAACCGGGTCACTACCGACCACATCATTCAGCATCTGGGGGTGTCGCGGGAAACCGTGCGGCGTGATGTCCTTAAACTGGAAGCACAGGGCGTGCTGCGCCGGGTGCACGGCGGGATCGTCGCGACCGGCGCCGAACCGGAACCGCCGCTGTCGGTGCGCAACACGGTGCGGGAACAGGAAAAGCTGGCGATTGCCCGGCTGGCGGTTCAGCAATTAAAGGCCGGTCAGACGCTATTTATCGACGCCGGCAGCACCACCACCCTGCTGGCCGGCGAGCTGCTCCCTCTTCCGGGCATGACCATCATCACCAACAGCCTGAATGTGGCGTTGAAACTCACCGCCGGCGACGCTGACGAGCGCTTGCCGCACGACGTGATTCTGCTCGGCGGGCACATGGGCGCGTCCGCACAGGCCACCAGCGGCGCGCTGACGGTAACGGAAATCCAGCGCTACCGCGCCGATATCGCGCTGTTGTCGCCGGTCGGCATCGCCAGTCAGTCCGGCGCCAGCAGCTTCTCCCATCATGAAGCGGCGATTGCGGGGGCGATGGCGCGCTGCGCCAGACAGCGCATCATGCTGGCGGACCACAGCAAGGTAGGCGTGACCAGCCGCATCCTCTATGCCGCCCCCACCGACATCGACATGCTGATTACCGACGGCGCCAGCGTCCACAATGCCGATTACCCGGCGTTGCAGTCGGCGTGCGGACAGGTGCTGCTGGCCTGAGACGGTTTTCCCGCCAATCAGGCGGTGCCATGCCGCTGATTTCATGGTAAATCTAGACGATATGGTTCACCGCCTTATCTCTCCACGGAGGAAAACATGTATCAGTTGCACATCGCCAACAAAAACTATTCATCCTGGTCGTTGCGTCCCTGGATCCTGCTGAAAGCGCTGGATATCCCGTTTGAAGAGGTGCTGACTCCGTTTGCGACCGGCCCGGTTCAGACGGCTTTCAAAGCCTTCTCGCCGACCGGCAAAGTGCCTTGCCTGACGGATGGCGATATCACCGTCTGGGATTCGCTGGCTATCACCGAGTATCTGGCGGAAAACCACCCGTCGGTCTGGCCGCAGGATAACGCCGCCCGCGCCTGGGCGAGAAGCGCCGCGGCGGAAATGCATTCCGGCTTTAGCACGCTGCGCAACCAGTGTTCGATGAGCTGCGGCATACGTGTGAAGCTGCACGCCATCACCCCGGCGTTGCAAAACGATGTCGCCAGGCTAAATCAGTTATGGCAGGAAGGCATACAGCGGTTTGGCGGGCCGTTTCTGGCGGGCGCGCAGTTCAGCGCGGTAGACGCGTTTTTCGCTCCGGTGGTGTTCCGGGCACAGACCTATGGCCTGACACTGACCGGCGAGGCTGAACGTTACGCGCAGCACCTGCTGGCACAGCCGGCGATGCAGTTATGGTATCAGCAGGCGCTGGCGGAAACCTGGCGCGAAGCGAGTCATGAAGAAGAAGTATCGGAATGGGGTCAGATCGTGCAGGACTGGCGGGCGGCGCCGTAACGCCGCCCTATCCTGTCGGTTATTCGTCCACGGCGGCCGTCACGTCGGCGCCGTGCGGTTGGCGTGACGCCAGCGACTTCTGTTTCTTGTAGCTCAGCGCCGCTTCCGGCACCGGGCTGACCTTGCCGGTTTCCAGCCAGTTGCGCAGACGGTTGGCATCGGCGAAGTGGGTGAACTTGCCAAATGCATCCAGCACCACCAGCGACACCGGCCGCCCGTTGATCACCGTGCGCATCACCAGACAATGACCGGCCTGATTGGTAAAGCCGGTCTTGGTCAGCTGGATGTTCCAGTCCTGACGATAGATCAGATGGTTGGTGTTGCGAAACGGCAGGCTGTAGGACGGCTGGGTAAAGACCGCTGTTTTTTCATGCGTGGTGCTGAGCTGGCTCAACAGCGGATACTGTTTGGAGGCGATCAGCAGTTTGGTCAGGTCGCGGGCGGTGGAGACATTGCTGGTCGACAGCCCGGTCGGTTCCACATAGCGGGTATGCGTCATGCCCAGCGCTTTCGCTTTGGCGTTCATCGCGGCGATAAACGCCTGATAGCCGCCGCGATAGTGGTGCGCCAGGCTGGCCGCCGCGCGGTTTTCCGACGACATCAACGCCAGCAACAGCATGTCGTGGCGGCTGATTTCGCTGCCCAGACGCACGCGGGAATACACCCCTTTCATCTCTTTGGTCTGGCTGATATCAACGGAAATGCGTTCGTCCAGCGGCTGATTGGCATCCAGCACCACCATGGCGGTCATCAGTTTGGTGACCGAGGCAATCGGCACCACCACATCCGGATTGGTGGAATAGAGCACCTCGTTATTACGTAAATCCACCACCATCGCGCTGCCGGAAGCAATCTCCTGGCGGGATGTGACATGTTGTGTCGCGGGCGTTTTGGCGACGGCCTGCGGCGCAAACCAGACAGGCGCGGAAAGCAACAGCAGGCTTACAGCGGAAAGCCGAAATTTTTTATTCATTATTCAATAGCTTAAACAGTGTACTGTTAACTGAAAAAAGAGAACGACGCATTATAATGCGCCCCAGGAAAGCGTGCACTCCGCCGGCCGAAAAAGCTTTGTGACAAAGTTTGACAGCCGCGCCGCCTGCCCGTCGGCGGTTGTCATCCGCTTAATGATAACGGATACTGGCCGCGCGTATCGCCCCGGCGGTCAGACCGGGCGACGCCTCGACGACAATCCAGACCATCGACGACCAAAAAAGGATGAGACCGTGTCCGACAAGGAACAGACTACGGGCCTTCAGCGCCCGGTGCTGACACTGCCCAATCAGGCCGACAAACTGTTGCTGCACTCCTGCTGCGCGCCCTGCTCCGGCGAAGTGATGGAAGCCATCACCGCTTCCGGCATCGATTACACCATCTTCTTTTATAACCCGAACATTCACCCGCAGCGCGAATATCTGATCCGCAAGGAAGAAAATATCCGTTTTGCCGAAAAGCATGGCGTCCCTTTTGTCGACGCGGATTACGACAGCGACAACTGGTTCGAGCGCGCCAAAGGCATGGAATGGGAGCCGGAACGCGGCGTTCGCTGCACCATGTGCTTCGATATGCGTTTTGAGCGCACCGCGCTGTACGCCCATGAACACGGCTTTTCGGTTATTTCCAGCTCGCTGGGCATTTCCCGCTGGAAGAACATGCAACAGATCAATCAGTGCGGCATCACCGCCGCCGGCCGCTATCCCGGCATGACGTACTGGGACTATAACTGGCGTAAAGGCGGCGGTTCGGCGCGCATGATTGAAATCAGCAAGCGGGAACACTTCTACCAACAGGAGTACTGCGGTTGCATCTACTCGCTGCGCGATTCCAACAAACACCGTAAAGCGCAGGGCCGCGATATCATCCGCATCGGCAAACTCTATTACGGCGACGACGCCCCGTCCGATAGCTAATCCGCGATTCCGCGATCGGCTCAGTTCGCCCGGCAGCACCGGGCGTTCCGGTTATATTTCGCTATGGCTATCTTAATTACGCCCCGCTATAGCGCCTAGTACCCCAGCAACTGCCGATAGGAGCGGGTTTCGATGCTGCTCATCTGCAACCCCAGCCGCAAGGCGCAATCCTGACAATGCTCGCCCAGAATATCCAGCTCCGCCTCTTCCTCCGTCATGCAGGAGATTTCCACGAAATGCCCCAGCGACTCGATATAATCCAGCGTGATATGGAACCGGTCGAGAAAATAGATGCTGCGGGTTTTATTCACTTCGAAAATCGGCAGGAACCCCAGCGTTCTCAGCATACTGTCCGTCATGTCGCACGACTCGACGTTGACGGCCTCGCAGCGTCCGGTACGCGGCCCTTTTACAATCCAGAGCTTAATTCCCGAAGGCGCCATGCGGCGCAATAACATGCTGATATTCTGGTTCCCCAGCTTCTTTTCCGCTGAATCATAATAAATATCGTTTTCCTTATTTTCGAAGACAAACGACTCAGGATGGTGGCTGAATAAATTTTCACGAAAAGCGCTAATATCCTGAATACGAAATTTCAATTCAACTTCATATTTCCCTCTGAAATGCTCGTGCACGTTCTTTCTCCGCTTATCGGTTCTCTCTGACGCGTCTCATTATGGGATGAATACGGGCAGGGACGGGCGTCCAGACAACGTTACCTTTGTCATCAGACAATATTATTATCATGCTAATTTTTTATTCGGGCTGTCGTCGCTGC
Organism: Dickeya fangzhongdai; assembly: GCF_002812485.1. Lineage (NCBI taxonomy): Bacteria > Pseudomonadati > Pseudomonadota > Gammaproteobacteria > Enterobacterales > Pectobacteriaceae > Dickeya > Dickeya fangzhongdai. Next base: position 2,024,133 of record NZ_CP025003.1, on the reverse strand, counting down.
ACAGCGAATCATTGCAGCCTACCGCTGCACGCAAACCGGGACTCGCCCCGGATAGCGGCAAGCGGGCTGCGCCAGCCGGCAATCTTATCGGCACGTTTTGCTGAAATGAGAACCATAAACACAAGCACAGTGCGCGCGCACCATGCTAAAAAAGAGAACGGATTAAACTGACGCCCCATTATTCCTTACCAGAAAACAAATCCCTCATTTTTCATCATGATTGATTTGCAAAAGAAATCTCACTCAGTCAATGCCAACCAGTCCGGTTTTACCGGAATTCATCATGCTGAATTCCGATTACTGGATTTTCGCGCTACCTCGAATTGACCGCAATACGGAACACGGTGTTTTACACCAATAGCCGCTATTTCATCGTGTCATTATTACAAAACGGTTTTTTCGCTAATCATGTATAGATACGAAAGCGTAATAATTCAATCCGCCAGCTCGCGTTTTGCCGATTAAACAGACACATTGTTGTAAATTTTCTTTTCACGAATAAATCGTCACCGCCACGCAGTGGTCTGCCGACAACGCGCCCGCCGTCTTTCCTATCGGATGCGCATACTCAAACTACGACGACCCTGACCTCGCAGCGCGATATCCGCTCACCCGATGGCGTCGATAACCCGCGCAATATCGGCCGAGGTAGTCAGCGCGCGAATCCGACTGAATAGCTCGCTCGCCTCGTCGTACTCCTTGCGCAGGTAGCCCAGCCACTGCTTGATGCGCGCCACGTGATACAGGCCGGTGTCGCCCTGCTTTTCCAGCCGCACGTATTTCTGCAACAGTTGCACCACGTCCGGCCACGGCATGCGCGCCTCGCGGTATTTGATCACCCGGCTCAGGTTGGGCACATTGAGCGCGCCGCGGCCAATCATTACCGCGTCGCAGCCGGTGGCGGCCATGCAGTCCTGCGCGCTTTGCCAGTCCCAGATTTCGCCGTTGGCGATCACCGGAATACGCAGACGCCGGCGAATCTCGCCAATCGCCGCCCAGTTGATGCGCTCCGCCCGGTAGCCGTCCTCCTTGGTGCGGCCGTGCACCACCAGCTCGCTGGCCCCCGCCTGCTGCACCGCATCGGCAATCTCAAACTGGCGCTCGCCGGAATCCCAGCCCAGCCGCACTTTCACCGTCACCGGCAACGAGGACGGCACCGCCTCGCGCATCGCTTTGGCGGCCCGGTAGATCAAATCGGGGTCTTTAAGCAACGTGGCGCCGCCGCCGCTGCCGTTGACCATTTTCGACGGACAGCCGCAGTTAAGATCAACGCCCCAGGAGCCCAGTTCCACCGCCCGGACGGCGTTTTCCGCCAGCCATTGCGGATACTGGCCGAGCAGTTGCACCCGCACCCGCGTGCCGGACGGCGTACGGCTGCCGTGGCGTAATTCCGGGCACAGGCGATAGAACGCTTTTACCGGCAAACGGCTATCCACCACCCGCAAAAACTCGGTGATGCACAGATCGTAATCATTCACTTCGGTGAGCAATTCCCGCACCAGGGAATCCAACACCCCTTCCATCGGGGCCAGCAAAACACGCATAACTCGACTCATCATAAAAAAGGCAGGCAATGGTACTGTCGGCGGGAGAAACTGTCGATGAGAGAAGCTGTCGATGAGAGAAACTGTCGATGAGGAAACATCGCAATGGAGACAAGCGCAAGAACCAGCGGGAAAGTCTCGGCTTTCCCGCTACGGCGCTGAGATTACTGCCGGATATCTACCTGGTAGAAAATGTGCTTGCCGAACGGATCGATTTCATACCCGGTCACCGCATTGCGCACCGGTTCAAAGATAGTCGAATGAGCGATCATCACCGCCGGCGCCTGCTCATGCATCACGAACTGCGCCTGTCGATATAATTCCACGCGTTTCTGGTGATCCTGCTCGGCGCGAGCGTCGGTAATCAGCTTATCAAACGGCGGGTAACACCATTTGGACGAATTAGAGCCGCCATTGGCGGAAGTACAGGTAAACAGCGGGCCGAAGAAATTGTCCGGATCGCCGGTGGCGGTGGTCCAGCCCATCAGCGCCGCCTGATGCTCGCCGCTCTTCACCCGTTTGAGGTATTCGCCCCACTCGTAACTGACGATATTCGCTTTCACCCCCACCTTCGCCCAGTCGGCCTGAATCATCTCCGCCATGCGACGCGCATTCGGGTTATACGGCCGCTGCACTGGCATCGCCCACAGATCGATAGCGGTCCCTTCCGCCAGCCCGGCTTCTTTCAGCAGCGCTCTGGCTTTTTCCGGATCGTACTCATAGTCCTTCAGGTCGGCTGCCGCGCTCCATACGCCGGGCGGCAGCAGATTTTTGGCGGCGGTGCCGGTGCCCTGAAACACCGCCTCGATAATCGCCGGTTTGTTGATCGCCATCGTCAGCGCCTGGCGCACCTTGAGGTTATCCAGCGGCGCTTTACGGGTGTTGAAGGCCAGAAAACCGATGTTCAACCCGGCTTTCTGCATCAGCGTGATGTCCTTGTTGCTCTTCATGTCCGCCAGTTCCGCCGGATTGGGAAACGGCATCACCTGACACTCGTTCTTGCGCAGCTTGGCGTAACGCACCGAGGCGTCCGGCGTGATGCTGAACACCAGCCGGTCCAGTTTGGCTTTGCCCTGCCAGTAGTCTGGAAATGCCTGATACAGGATGCGGGAATCTTTCTGGTACTGCGCCAGCTGGAACGGGCCGGTGCCGACAGGCTCCAGATCCACTTTCTCCGGCGTCCCGGCCTTCAGCATCTGGTCGGCGTATTCAGCGGACAGGATCGAGGCGAAATACCAGGCCAGATCGGCCAGAAACGGCGCTTCCGCATGGCTTAGGGTAAAGCGTACCCTGTAGTCATCCACCCGATCGATGGCGGTAATCAGGCTGCGGAACGACAGGCTCTCGAAATTGGCATAGGTGCCGCCGGACACCTTGTGATACGGGTGATTAGGGTCGCGCTGGCGTTGAAAAGAGAAAATCACGTCATCGGCGTTGAAATCACGACTCGGGGTAAACTGCGCGTTGCGATGAAACTTCACCCCCTTGCGCAGATGAAACGTATATTGCGTGCCATCCGGACTGATGTCCCAGCTTTCCGCCAGGCTCGGCACCAGTTCGGTGGTGCCGACCTTGAAATCCACCAGCCGGTTGTAGATCGGCACCGCGCTGGCATCCACGCTGGTGCCGGAGGTATACAGCTGCGGGTTAAAGTTTTCCGGCGATCCTTCAGAACAGTACACCAGCGTTTTGGCGCACGCCGCCTGAGCGGCCGCCAGCGTCAGCGCCGCCAGCGCAACGCGCGTTATTACGTTTTTCATCCCCATCCTCGCTTTTTATTGACTTCCGGGCGGCTCGCTGAGTACAACGAAGCCTTTGATTATTGTTGAATAACGATACCTAATCTTTCGAATGGTTTACCAATAAGGATCCGCTATGAGCCATAACCAGGCGCGTCAGTTGACCGACCGTTTCTACCGCTATCTGGCGGTCACCAGCCAAAGCGACGCCGCCGCGGCCACGTTGCCGAGCACGCCGGGCCAGATGGCGATGGCCCGCCTGCTGGCGGAAGAGCTGCGCGCGCTGGGGCTAAGTCAGGTGGAAATCGACGAGCACGCCACCGTTACCGCCGTGAAACCGGGCAACACGCCGTCCGCGCCGCGCATCGGCTTTATCACCCATATCGACACCGTGGATGTCGGCCTGTCGCCGGACATTCATCCGCAAATCCTGCGCTTTACCGGCGAAGACCTGTGTCTCAATCCGGCGCAGGACATCTGGCTGCGGGTCAGCGAACATCCGGAAATCCTGCCCTATCGCGATCAGGAGATTATTTTCAGCGACGGCACCAGCGTGCTGGGCGCGGACAACAAAGCCGCCGTCACCGTGGTGATGACGTTGCTGGAAAACCTGCGCGACGATCAGCCGCACGGCGATATCGTGGTGGCGTTCGTGCCGGATGAGGAAATCGGGCTAAGAGGCGCCAAGGCGCTGGATCTGGCGCGTTTCGACGTCGATTTCGCCTACACCATCGACTGCTGTGAACTGGGCGAAGTGGTGTACGAGAACTTTAACGCCGCCGCGGCGGAAATCCGCTTTACCGGCGTGACTGCGCACCCGATGTCGGCCAAAGGCGTGCTGGTCAACCCGATTCTGATGGCGCACGACTTCATCAGCCGGTTTGACCGCCGGCACACGCCGGAGCACACCGAAGGCCGCGAAGGCTACGTCTGGTTCAACGATATTCACGCCAACGCCAATGAGGCGGTGCTGAAAGCCTCGATTCGCGATTTCGATCTGGCAGGATTCGAGCAGCGCAAACAACAGATTCGCGACGTCACAGCGCAGATTGCCGCCCACTACCCTACCGGCCAGGTCCGTTGCGCCATCGCCGATATCTACGGCAACATCAGCAACGCGCTGGGAGACGACCGGCGGGCGCTGGACTTGTTGTTCGCCGCCATGAACACGCTGTCGATTACGCCGAAGGTAATTCCGATGCGCGGCGGCACCGACGGCGCGGCGCTGTCGGCCAAAGGCATTCTGACGCCGAACTTTTTTACCGGCGCGCACAACTTCCATTCACGCTTTGAGTTTCTGCCGGTGCCGTCGTTCGTCAAATCCTATCAGGTGGCGTTGACGCTGTGCCTGCTGGCGGCGCAGCAGCCTTCAGCCTGAACATTGCTGGCGTAGCGCCGAGGGCGTGATGCCGTATTCGGCGCGAAAACGCTGGCTGAAATGACTGGCGGAGCTGAACCCGCAGGCCAGCGCGATATCGGTGATGGAGCGGCTGCTGTGGCGCAACCACTGTTCCGCCTGCGCCAGCCGCCGCTTCATCACATACTGATGCGGCGCCACGCCTTCGCTCTGGCGGAACATGCGGGAGAAATGAAACTCGCTAAGATCGGCTTCCGCCGCCAGTTCGGCCAGCGTCAGCGCCTCCCCCAGCCCGGCGTCAATCCGCGCTTTTACCCGCCGCAACACCGCCGGAGCCAGCCCGCCGCGGCTGTTCGGCGCCTGCCACTGCAACTGGCTGTACTGACGCAGCATATGCAACATCACCATCGTAGACGCGGAACTCAGCATCATCTGGCTGGCCGGATCGCGCCAGTTGCCGGTCAGCAGAAAATGGCGATACAGCGCCTCCAGCGCCGGGTCGGCGATAAAAATGCGCTCATCAAGACGGATCGACGCCGGACTGCGGTCCCAGGTTTGCTCCGCCAACTGGCGCAAGTGCTGATCGGTACAGTAAAAGTGGGCGAAACGCAGGCTGCCGCGAATATCCCAGGTGGACTGGCTCTCTTTCGGCATCAGACAAAAACGCCCCGGCGCGCCGCCGTTGAACCAACCATCCGGACGCTTGTGGTAGCTTTCGTAGCCGTCCTGCACGTACATGCTGAAGATGTGGTGATGGGTGTTTTCCAGCGTGACCCGATCGTGGCTGTTCTGCCAGATCGCCAGTTGCACCTCGTTGGCAAGCGTGACCGTTTCCTGCAACCGGGTTTTGTATTGGCGCTGGAGCACCTCGAAAGCCTCGTATTGGTTCATGCCTACCGTCCTGTAAACCTATTAACTTGCAAACCTCTCGCCCTGTAATAAAAAGTACTACCTCAGGCAACAGATTAAAACAAGCGCCCGCCATTAGGAATGGCTCTCTCCGGGCCTATCAGCACCACGCGGTCTTTTTCATCCGGAAAACCCAGCGTCAGCACCTCCGAGATAAAAGGCCCGATACGACGCGGCGACAGGTTGACGACGCACGCCACCTGTCGGCCGATAAGATCATCGGGCGTATACAGGTCGGTTATCTGGGCGCTCGACCGTTTGCAGCCGATTTCCGGGCCAAGATCGATATCCAGTTTCCAGGCAGGCTTGCGCGCTTGTGGAAACGGCTCGACACGGACAATCGTCCCCACGCGGATGTCGACATCAAGAAATTGTTCAATGGTAATGGCGGCGTTCAACTGGTCACCTCAAGATTTTTATTTAAAACAGGATGATGGCTCGTGTCAGAGCAGCGCGTTTAAGCCGGTCTCGTTGCTCTGATGTACCGGTTTCCGGTGTGCCGCGACACAGGACATCACGCTGCAAACCACCAGCGTGAAGGCGGCGGCCTCCAGCCAGGTGGGCAGACGCTGCTCCCACAGGAAGCCGTAAATCAGCGCGAACAGGGTTTCGAACAGAATCATCTGCCCAACCAGCGTTAGCGGCAGCAACCGGCTCATCCGGTTCCAGAATAGATTGCCGACAATCGAAGCCAGCACCGCTACGCCCACCGATACGCCGGCGAACTGCGCCCATGCGACGCCGCTGTGGCTGTAGGTGTTAAACATAATGGCTAAAGGAATCAGGACCAGCGACTGCGCGCCGGTGACGAGGCCCATCAGCAGGTTCCAGTCGTGGGCCGAGACAGATGACGCGCGGGCCAGCCAGCGGCTGTTGCCAACGGCGAAGCTGCTCCAGGATATCAGTGCGCCGAGCGCGCACAGCAGGCCGATGGTTTGCTCGCCTGTGGTTGCGGACGCCGGCCCGCCCAATGCCTGCCAGCCGATGCAAATAGCGCCTGCCGCGCACATCAGCAGCGACGGCAACAGTCTGCGCAGCGGAACCGCGCCTTGGTCGCGGCTGCCGATGAGGGTCACCGCCACCGGCATAAAACCAATCACCAGCGAGGTGATGGCGATGCCCGCCATCTGTACCGCGCTGGATAGAAGAATGTAATACAGGGTGTTGCCCGCCAGCGACAACCAGCCCAGCGCAAACCACTCACGGCGCGTCAGCCGCCCCATCAGAGCCGACCAGCGCGGCGCCAGCAACATCAGCGAAATCAGGCCATAGGCGCTATAGCGGCCAATGGCGATCTGCAACGGGCTAAACGCGCGCACCAGCTCCGGCGCCAGGAAAACCAGCCCCCACAACGCACCGGCTCCCATGCCGCATGCCACGCCCGCTAACGTTCTTTTGCCATCCACTCTACGATTCTCCGCACTTTCGATTCTCCGCACTTGCACTGGCCGGAGAGTATCGCGCGGCGAATGACCCACGTCTTGATTAAGACTCGCGTGCTTTGGGCCCAGACTCCTGCAACTGCTGTCGAAACGCGGAGGGCGTCAGCCCCGTCGCCTTACGCATGGCCCGGGTCAAGGCGCTTTGGTCGGCGTAGCGGCCCCGGTAGGCAATCTCGGCGATGGGCAGATTCGTCGTCGCCAGCCAATGCTGCACCCGGCCCAGCCGAACGCGCGCCAGCCAGGCGTGCGGCGTGGTATCCCGCTCGCTGCGGAAAACGGCGTGCAGCCGACTGACACTCATCCCCGCCTGCTGCGCCATGAACTCGGTGGTCCAGTCCAGAAACGGGTCGCTTTCGATAGCCGCCATCAGTCCTGCCAGCCGTGAACGCGGCTGCGCCCCCTCGCCGGTCAGCGCATCCAACAGCAGCGGCGCCCACAGTTGAACCCGCGATTCAGGCACCCGACCTTTGGTCAGCATCCCGCCCATATAATCGATCAGATGATTGGCTTCCGGCGCAAGGCGCATAAACCGGCACGACGCCAGATATTCCGCCACATGGGGATCCAGATGGCCGGGCTCGACATCCACGATCAGAAATTGGTTGGTCCCGCGGCTTTCCTGAGCATGGGGAGAATGCCTGTCGACATAGGCGGCCAGACGGCGATCCAACTGAGCGCTCTGACCGGATATGTCGATACAGAGCGAACCTGACAGCGGTAAAACCAGTTGTGAGTGGTCGTGACGATGAGGCGCCTCCAGCGCGCCGTAGCCGCGAATGGACAGCATGAAGGCATTAGGTCTAAACATGTCTCACCACCACGATCGCCGATATATGAATGTTAGCGAAATGAACCAGCTCAAGGCCGTGTCTGCTGCAAATACCGTCTACGTCAAACAACGGCTGCGGCAAACAGTGTGGTTTACGGCGCAGGGAAAGGTCAATCATTTCCGGCGCCATCGGCGCGCGTATCAGCCGCAAGCTTGCTGTTTAAGCCTTGCCACCTGTGCAACGTCATCGCCAAGCAGTTGATCCAACTGGCCGTCACGAATCCATTGAACCACCTGAGCTTCGATATCGACGCCGTAGTCCTTGCGCTTCTGGTGTTCCTGGCCCGGCAGGTATAGGAATGCGGCAAAACCCTCGTCATGCAGTTGGCGCGCCTCTCCGCTGGCAAAGTGGTAGATCTCAATGTTCATCGCATCGAGATGGGCTTGCCGGGCCAGCGCGGCAGGGTCGATCAAGCGCGAATGCATCAGGCCGACGGTCGGCACTTCAGGTATCGCCGCTTTCACCGCTTTGAGTTGAACGTAGTCAAACGAGGAAAATTGCAGCAGGTCGGCGCAGTCCAGTTCATCAATCAGCGCGCTTAGCTTCGGGAAGAGCACCTCATTCCGATCGTATAACTTGAGTTCAAGCTGATAGAGGATGCCGAGCTCGCGGGCCAACTGCAGCGCATCTTTGAGCCGTGGAACGCGCTCTCCGGCGAATTCATGGCTAAACCATTGCCCGGCATCAAGTTGGGAGAGTTCGGCATAGCTCATGTTTTGCACCAGGCCGCGGCCGTTGGTGGTGCGGTCAACCGTATTGTCGTGAATCAGGACCAGTTCGCCATCGCGGGTGATGCCGAGGTCGGTTTCACAGATCACGCCGCAGCCGCCGTATTCAAACGCCTGTTTAAACGCGGCGAGGGTATTTTCCGGCGCCCCGGCGCTATGGCCGCGGTGGCCGCCGAGACGTATAGTCTCTGGCGTCATTCTTAGCGGATTCATGTTCGCTTCCTCCTGTTTACTTTCGTTTAGCATTGTTTCGCTCAACGGCGCTGCGCGGTGAAATCCGCGCGTTTCGATCACTTCAGCGTCGGGTCGAAGATGTCGCGTAGCTGGTCGCCGATAAGACTGATGGTTAGCGACAGGACGAAGATGACCACGCCTGGCGCGATAGCGATCCACCACTCGGTCATGATGTAGTCGCGGCCGGCGCCGACCAACGACCCCAGACTGACCTGTGGCGGCTGTACGCCGAGGCCAAGGAAACTCAGCGACGACTCCAGAATGAGGATTTCAGGCATCACCACCGTGAATGTCACCAGCACGACGGCAAGGATATTGGGAAGTACGTGAACCATCGCGATACGAAAACTGCCTGCGCCGTTGCGATGCAACGCGGCGATATAGGGCTTTGCCAGTTCAAGCCCGGCCATGGTCCGCGTCAGACGTGCAAACCGTTCCCAGCCAAACAAACCGAGCAGGCAGATGAACAGCGTGAGGCTGTTGCCGAGAAACGCCAGCACCGTGAGGGCGATGATGATAAACGGCATCGACGCCTGAAAATCGACCGCCACCCGGATGATGGCGTCGGCAAAACCGCGCCGGAAACTCGCGATGAGGCCCAGCGCCGTACCGATAATCATGCTGATGATCGACGCACCGAGCGATATCAACATGCTCATACGCAGCGCAAAGAAAATGCGACTTAGAATGTCGCGCCCCATCTCGTCGGTGCCGAGCCAGTGCGTGGAACCGGCCACGACGTGGAGTGGCGGCATTTTGCGTGCCCTCAGGTCGATCTGCGCAAAGCCGTATGGCGCCAGCGCGTCGGCGAATACCGCAACACCGACGGTAAACACGATGACCAGCACGCATACCGCCAACAGCGGATGAATGCGCGGGAGTCTGGCGAAGAAGCCGGAAGTCAGCTTTGGCGACGCAGGGGAGATATCGGCCATGAGTCCCTCCTTCAAGAACGTTTCGCGTAGCGCAGGCGGGGGTCGGCCATCACATGCAGGAAATCGACCAGCAGATTTGCGCTGACCATAGCGACGGTGATGAGAATGACAATCGCCTGAACCACCGCGACGTCGCGGGAAGCGACCGAACTGATCAGCAGCAAGCCGACGCCGGGCCAGGCGTATACCGCTTCAACCACCGCGGAGCCGCCAATCATTCCGCCGAGCAGGAATCCAAGCAGCGTCAGCAAGGGAAGCGCCGCGTTCGGCATCACATGCCTCACGATGATCCCCCACTCCGATACACGCTTCGCCCGGGCGGCGAGGATGTAACGTTGCCCACTCACCTCCAGCGCGCTTGAGCGAACGAACCTCGCGATGACGCCGGCATTGTAAAGCCCGATCACCAGCGTGGGCATCACCATGTGGGCGAGCGTCGCCCCGCCGCCAGAAGGCAGAAGCCGCAGCTTTACGGCAAACAGCTGGATCAGGAGAATGCCGGTCAGGAAGGTCGGCACAGAGTGCGTCAGCACGGCGAGACTAATCACCGCGCGGTCGACAACGCCGCCGCGATACCGTGCCGCGACGATACCTAACGGGACACCCGCCGCCAGCGCCAGCACCAGCGCGGCCGCCATCAGCCGCAGCGTCGCCGGAACCTTCTCGATGATGATGGCAAGCGCGTCCTGACCGCTTCGCAGCGAGGTACCGAAATCGCCGCTCAACATACGGCCGAGATAGGTGAAATACTGCTCGGCCACGGGACGATCCAGGCCCCATTGCTGGCGCAGCATGTCGACCACCTGCGGCGGGGCTTCGACGCCGAGGAGTGACGTCATCGGGTCGCCGCTGATGCGAAGCATGACGAAGGTAAAGGTCACCACCAGGAAAACCGTCAATATCGCGCGCAACAATGAGCCGGTCATGATGTTCAGCATGCTCTCGCCTCCGCCAGTATTGAGCGGCTGCACGCCGTATCCGCAGACGTTGCCCGACGCTTGCCTTTCGGCACGGCGGCAAGCAGCTTCGCGGTATAAGGGTCGGACGGTGCGGCAAAGACGGTTGACGTCGGCCCGCTTTCCACCACGCGACCGGCCTGCATCACCACGACCCGATGCGACACATGGCGCACCACGCGCACATCGTGGCTGATGAACAGGATTGACAGACCGCGCTTCTGCTGAAGGTCGAGCAGGAGATTGAGCACCTGAGCCTGCACCGACACATCCAGCGCCGAAACGGGTTCATCGCACAGCAGGATGTTGGGTTCGGTCACCAGCGCCCGGGCGATGGCGGCGCGCTGCCGCTGCCCTCCCGACATCTGATGCGGATAGCGATCCAGCATGGCGCCCGGCAGCGCAACGGCGCCGAGCGCTTCTTTAGCCCTATCGCGCCGCTCGCTCTTGCTGCCGATAGCATGAATCAGCAGCACCTCTTCAATCTGCCGACCGATGGGATGACGCGGGTCGAAAGCGCCGAGCGTATCCTGTGCGACGACCTGAAGAACGCGGGCCAGACGCCGGCGATTCGGCCTGAGATAGCCCGCGAAGGGCGCGTCGAAGAGTTCCAGCGTGCCGCTATCCGGCTGGCGGTCGCCGCACAGCAGAGCGGCGAGGGTCGATTTCCCGCATCCAGACTCGCCGACCAGACCGAGCGTTTCACCCTGACCAAGCGCGAGGGAAACGCCGCGGACGGCATGGTGACCCGCCCGCTTGCCCGGCAGAAGAGAAAATCCAGCGGGGTAAGTGAAATTCAGATCGCGGGCTTCAAGGACTGTCGTCCCGCCTGGCGCGTTCAAACTCATGGTAAGCGCTCCGCTGAGGTTAAGGATACGGCAGCGTCGAGCCGCCAGCTGTGGGGCATTTCCACCAGTCGGGTGAGCGGTTCGCCGTGCCCTGGCATCGCGTCCAGCAAAAGCCGGGTGTAGGGATGGCTCGGTCGTTCATAGATGTTTTCAGTCGTGCCGACTTCCATGATCTCGCCGCCGTACATCACGACGATGCGATCGCAGACCTCCGCGATCAGGTCAAGGTCGTGGCTGATGAAAATCATGGCAATACCGCGGTTGCGCACCAGCGACACCAGCAGCGACACCACCTGAGCCTGAACCGTGACGTCGAGTGCGGTCGTCGGTTCGTCGGCGATGACGAGCTGCGGCTCCAGCGCCAGCGCCGTGGCGATCATCACGCGCTGGCACATGCCGCCGGAAAATTGCGAAGGGTAGTCATGGTAACGCCTCTCCGGCTCGTCGATGGCGACGTCTTTCAGGAGTTGCAGCGCGATCTGGCGGGCTTGCTCCGCATCGTGCCCGGCACTTCGCGCCGCCTCGGCGATTTGCTCGCCAACGGTGCGTACCGGATTGAGGCAGGATACCGGTTCCTGAAAAATCATGCCGATCGGCGCAAGTTGTTTCGACGCCAGCGCCTGTTGCAGGTAGTCGGCGGCGAACGTCCGACCGCCGATGGCGACCGAACCGCAAGCCAGGGCCGTTGCCGGCAGCAGACCGGCAACGGCGAGGCACGACAGCGATTTTCCGGAACCGCTCTCCCCCACAATCCCCAGGATTTCGCCCTCCCTGACGTCAAAGGATACCGACTTAACCGGCGTCGTCCTGCCCTTTGCGGCGGGAAAGGAAATGCTCAAGTCTTGAATAGTGAGAACGGATTTGCGCATTGCGACAACCTCACCCGGCGGCATTGACGAAGGACAGGTTTTGCGGCCCCAGATCCATCGCGAAGGCGTGCTGCGGTTTCCACTTCACCTTTTTGGCGACGCCGAAGAAGACGGCGTTCTGGTGAAGAACCGTGATGCCTGGGTCCTTCCATTCAATGATGTCCAGCATGTCGGAGAAGATTTTGGCGCGATCCGCCGGAGCTACGGCCTGTTCAAGCTTCGCGCCAAGAGCGTCGAATTCGTCATTGATCCAGATCTTCTGCGTGCCCATCGTTGCGGTTCTGGCGAACGACAGCGAGTAGATGGAAACGTAAGGATCGGCAATGACCGCGGTGCTGGACCAGTTGCCGGTCGTCCGACCGCTGGCGTTATCGAAGAGCTTACCGGCTTCAACAAACTCCAGTTTGGCGTTGACGCCAACCGCCTGCCACATGGCGACGACCGCTTCGCTGACCGGGTTTTCCGCCGTGTAATAGTTGTTCTGCGAGCGGATCGTGATCGGTTCGCCCTTGTAGCCGCCCTCCTTTAGGAGCTGTCGGGCTTTTTCCGGGTTGTATTCATATTTTGGCCGGTCCTTCAGGTAGATGGGGCCGAACTCCTTGAACTGCTCGCCGTTCGGGACCACGGTCAGGCCGTTCCAGATGGTGTCGACGATCGCCTGACGGTCGATAGCAAGAATCAACGCCTGACGCACGCGCGGATCCTTGAGCGCAGGGTTGTATTTGTCGAAAAAGAGGATGCGGTTGTTTGGAACCGGACCTCCGACGATCGTCGCAGTGCCGGACTTGTTCACCACGTCGAGCTGGTCCGGCGGCAGATCGGTCGCGATGTCATAGTCGCCCGCAAGAAGACCGGCGATACGAGATGACACTTCCGGCACCACCTTGAAGGTGACGCGCTTCGCGTTGGGCTTTCCGCCGAAATACCGGTCGTGAGCGACCAGCGTGACATGATCGTTAGCGACGGATTCGAGAACCTTGTAGGGGCCGGCGCCGACCGGCTTTTGCTTCCACTTCGCCCAGTCGCCGCCCATCTTGACCCAGGCATCTTTGCTGATGACCACCGCGGCATAGCTGGCCAGCCGCTGTAACAAGATCGGATCCTTAAACTTGGTGACGAAACGGACAGTTTGCGGATTCACAACCTCGACATGAGCAAGGCTGCTGAAGCTGGTCAGATAGGTGGGATAACCGGGTGCCTGCGGGTCGGTCAAACGTTGCGGCCCGAACGAAAAGGCCACGTCGTCAGCGGTCATCTCACGGCCGTCATGGAAAATGACGCCTTTGCGAAGCGTGATGTCGAGGGTTTTGTCGTCTACCCATCGCCACGAGGTCGCCAGGTTCGGCTGCACCGAGAAGTGACCATCAAGGTCAAGTTTCAGCAGCGTCTCGTGAATCGAGGGATTGTTGCGAAAAGCGACGTTGGACGCCGCGTCAACCGGCTCCTGCGTCTCCGGGTTTTTCTGAACCGCGATCCGTAACTCAGGACGATTGTCTTCCTGAGCGGCCGCGCCGCCTGCAAGGGAGACGGCGATCAACGCCGCCATAGCAATAAAAATGCGTATCTTCATCCAAACCACTCCTTAAGTAAGCAGGTCCGTCGAGCCGTGCCCGCGATTGTTCTTTTTTCACTACCCATCACCGCCGGGATGGCAGCGATTTCCCCCGTACAGAAACGCGTGCCGGAAGATACTTAAGCGAGCCGTCGTACCCGGATTAGTCCGGGCGGTTCAGCCGGATCCCCATGTCCGCCGACCAGAGGGCCGGATTTCAGTGCGCGATGACAAACTTCTTGCGCAGTTTCTCAGGTACGGTGTCGATGATGCTGCGGGCGCCGGCATCGGTAACAATGACGCCCACGTCTTCTATCCGGGTGATGACCGAGAGGCTTGATTTCGTGAATTTCGAGTGGTCAGCCACAACAATGACGCGGTTCGACACGTCGATCATGGCTCGCGCGACGCTCGCATTCACTGGCGATGAGGTGCAGATCAAACCACGGTCGACGTCGATCGATGCGGCATTCAGGATGAGTTTGTCGACATTGAACTGCCGTATGAAATACTCGGCCAGCGGCCCTCTGAATGAGCGGTTCGTGGCGGTAAATTCTCCCCCGACCGAGTAAATGCTCTGCCCCTCGCTGCGCGAAAATTCAGCAACGATGTCAAGGCCATTCGAGATCAGCGTCAGACTTCGACGACCAACGAGCTTTTTAGCCACTTCCAGCGCGGTCGTACCGGCATCCAGAAGCACGGTGTCGCCATCGGCAATCATGCCGGCGACGGCGGCGGCGATGGCCGCCTTCTCCGCCTGATTCCAGACGGCGCGGGCCTCGTTCGTCGCATCCAGCGCGACCTGATTGATATTGACCGCGCCGCCATGCGTTCTGCGCAGCAATCCGGCTTCCTCAAGATCGCACAGGTCCCGACGAACGGTGGCGACCGAAACCTCGAATCGATCCGTTAACGTGCGCAAATCAGCAAAATTCTCTTCGCGCAAAAATTCAACGATTTTCGCCTGACGCTCTTCCGCCTGAGTCAGCATAGGGTGGTTCCTTGTCATCATCATGACCGTTATCGATCAACAATCTGAGCGAACCCTATCCTTTCCAGATGACACTCGTATGAAGAAAATGCGTCGATTACCACCATCGAAGCGTTGCCGGACAAGAAGACTGCGCAATAAACCCTGAACCCATCTTAATGAACGAAATCGCTCACTTACCAACGGCGGCGACGGCTCGTGCCGGACTCTGGCGCCCCGCCAACCACCGATCGATAGCCCTGGCGTTATTCTGCGTAATCTGAAGGAAAACGTGCTGCGGCGGGGTGCGGCGCAGGTCGCCCCCTGTCGGTGCTGGAAGCCGTTTGAAATAAAAAACCGCAGGATTCTGCTACTCGCCGCAAGCTGCTGACAGCCGCCGCCCTGCCAATCCCAGATACTCAATGTTTACGGTTGCTTGCGGATTGTTTGCGGAATTACCGGTGAAACTGTTTGTGAAATTGACTGTTTGTGAAATTGACTGTTTGTGAAATTGATTGTTCGTGAAATTGATTATTAGCGGAGTCTGACGATGAATAGCCTGCTTTATTGCGCCGTGGTGCTGATTTGGGGCACCACCTGGATCGCCATCAGTCTACAGCAAGGTAGCGTGCCGCCAGAAGTGTCGATTTTCTGGCGTTTCGCCATCGCTTCGGCGTTGTTAATGGCGTTTTTGATCCTGACTCGTCGCCTGCGCCCGCTGAGCGGCCGCGCGCATTTGCTGTGTATGGCTCAGGGGGTGACGGTTTTCGGCATAAATTTCTTTTGCTTTTATCATGCCGTCGCCTGGATCCCCAGCGGGCTGGAATCGGTGATCTTTTCGATGGCGGTGCTGTTCAATGCCTTCAACAGCCGGCTGTTTTTCGGCACCCGTCTCAGCCGCAACGTGAAGCTGGCTGCGCCGTTGGGGCTGGCCGGCATCATCCTGCTGTTCTGGCACGATCTGCTACAACTTGGCAGCAGCCCACAATTGCTGTGGGGGGTCGGCATGAGCCTGATCGCCACCTACTGCTTTTCGCTCGGCAACATCATCAGCGCCCAGCATCAACGCATGGGCCGGGACATCATGACCACCAACGGCTGGGGCATGCTGTACGGCGCGCTGGCGATGGGTTTCATCGCACTGCTGCTGGGTTACCGCTTTACGCCGGAATTCTCGCTGCGCTATCTCGGTTCGCTGTCTTACCTGGCGCTGTTCGGCTCGGTGATTGGTTTTGGCGCCTACTTCGCGCTGGTTGGGCGTATCGGCGCCAGCCAGGCGGCTTATGCCACCTTGCTGTTTCCGTTGGTCGCGCTCTCCGCCTCCACCCTGTACGAAGGGTACGTATGGCGAAGCAACGCCGTGCTGGGTTTACTGCTGATTCTGGCGGGCAATGCGGTGATGTTTTATCGCCCCCGGCCGCAACCGGTGGCGAAAACCGCCGCGTAAACGGTCGTCTTCTCATCATGGGAAGACGACCTGGGCGATAACTGACTGGATAACAAGGTTTGCCGACGAATAGCTACCCGACCGGGTAGCTATTTTGTTTGCTGCGTGACCGGATAGCGACCCGACCTTGCCGGGTAACCCGCTTACTGGCCGCCGGCAGGCTTGCGCGGCGGGCGACGACGGGCGGATTGCCCTTCCGGGCGCTGTCCGGCCGGGCGCGCTGCGCCATCACGACGCGGCTGATGAGGACGGTCGCCCTGCGGGCGTCCGGATGCGCGTTCGCCTTGCGGACGATCGCCCTGACGCGGCGCACCGCCGCCGCGACCACCGCGCCCGCCCTGCCGGCCGTTCTGGATCGGTTCGGCCTTGATCGTTGGGTCCGGCTCATAACCCGGAATCTCCATCCGCGGGATTTCCCGCTTCAGCAGACGCTCGATATCACGCAGCAGTTTGTGTTCATCGACGCACACCAGCGACAACGCCTCGCCAGTCGATGCCGCCCGGCCGGTACGGCCGATACGGTGCACGTAATCTTCCGGCACATTCGGCAGCTCGTAGTTCACCACATGCGGCAACTGGTCGATATCCAGCCCACGGGCGGCGATGTCGGTCGCCACCAGCACGCGGATGTCGCCGTCTTTGAAATTAGCCAGCGCACGGGTACGCGCCCCCTGGCTCTTGTTGCCGTGGATAGCGGCGGCGGTGATGCCGTCTTTATTCAGTTGTTCCGCCAGATGGTTGGCGCCGTGCTTGGTGCGGGTAAACACCAGCACCTGCTGCCAGTTGTGTTTGCCGATCAGGAGCGACAGCAGTTCGCGCTTGCGTTTCTTGTCCACGAAATGCACGTGCTGCGTCACCAGTTCGGACGGCGTATTGCGGCGCACCACTTCCACCGATGCCGGATTGGTGAGCAGCTTCCCGGCCAGTTCCTTGATCTCGTCGGAGAAGGTGGCGGAAAACAGCAGGTTCTGACGTTTGGGCGGCAGCTTCGCCAGCACCCGGCGGATGTCGTGGATAAAGCCCATATCCAGCATACGGTCGGCTTCATCCAGCACCAGAATTTCCACCTGCGACAGGTCGACCGCGTTCTGGTGCTCCAGATCCAACAGACGGCCCGGCGTGGCAATCAGAATATCGACGCCGCCGCGCAGCTTCATCATCTGCGGGTTAATGCTGACGCCGCCGAACACCACCAGCGAACGCAGACGCAGGTATTTGCTGTACGCCAGCACGTTTTCGCCGATCTGCGCCGCCAGTTCGCGGGTCGGCGTCAGGATCAACGCCCGCACCGGACGGCGGCCTTTCGCCTGCGACGGACGGTGGCTCAGCAATTGCAGCAGCGGCAGGGTGAAGCCGGCGGTTTTGCCGGTACCCGTCTGGGCGCTGGCCATCAGGTCGCGCCCTTCCAGCACCACCGGAATCGCCTGACGCTGAACCGGCGTCGGCTCACGGTAGCCCTGTTCTTCCACAGCGCGCAAAATATCGGCACTCAGGCCGAGAGATTCAAAAGACATAACGAGAACAACTCCAGATTCACCCTACCCGGCATCCGCCGGTGCAGTTTTCAGGGTGACAACAGATGGGTTCAGCGCCGCGTCGGCGTACACGCCTTACAACGCTGACTCCAGATGAATGGGCACAAACTACGGTGCGTGACTGCGCGCGATTGTAACAGAAAATCGCTTGTTTGAGGAATTTTTATCTGTCGATCACATTTTATCCTCCGCATTCTGCGCAAAATGGCCGTGCTCTTCATGGATATCAATCGTTTACTGATTAAAAAGCCGGTTCTCTCCTGCCACGGCAGCGCATATCCGCGCTGAATCAGCACGCCGTCAGTCAGAACACGGCAATCTGTTGAATATCGGATTATTCTTAAGTGATGTCGTCGTAATAGCGGGATCGGCAATAACACGAAGTCATATCGGGAGCGCTATGAATAAAAAAACAGGGGTATGGTTGGTGCTGGCGTTGTTCGCCGTCACCACCGCCGGCTACGGCTTGATGCACTACCGTAGCCAGCAGGATGCGCCGCTGACGCTGTACGGTAATGTGGATATCCGCAGCGTCAATTTGGGGTTCCGGGTCAGCGGACGCCTGACCGCTCTAAATGTGGATGAAGGGGAGGTTGTCCAGCCGGGGCAGTTGCTGGCCCGACTGGATAACGCGCCGCAGCAGAACGCGCTACGGCAGGAAAAAGCCAGCGTAGCCAGCGCGCAGGCGCAACTGGCGCTGCTGCGGGAAGGCTACCGCAGCGAGGAAATCGCCCAGGTGCGTTCGCAACTGGAGCAGGCGCAGGCCGCCTACGACTACGCCAACAGCTTCTACCAGCGCCAGCTTGGCCTGTGGAAGCAACACACCCTGGCCGCCAACGCGCTGGAAGACGCCCGTTCCACCCGCAATCAAACGCAGGCGACGTTGCAGGCGGCGCGGGAAAAGCTGAGCCAATATGAGCGCGGCAACCGGCCGCAGGAAATAGCCGCCGCCGAAGCATCGCTGGCGCAGGCGCAGGCCGCTGAAGCGCAGGCGCAACTCAGTCTGCAGGATACGCGCCTGTACGCGCCCTCTCCCGGCGTGATTCTGACCCGGGCCGCCGAAGCCGGCAGCATGCTGAGCGCCGGCAGCACCGTCTTTACCCTGTCGTTGACCCAGCCGGTATGGATTCGCGCCTACGTCAATGAAACCCAGTTGGGCCGCGCCGCGCCCGGGCGCGAGGTGCTGATCTACACCGACGGCCGCCCGAACCGCCCCTATCACGGCAGAATCGGCTTTGTGTCGCCCAGCGCCGAATTTACGCCGAAAAATGTCGAAACTACGGAGTTGCGCACCGACCTGGTGTACCGGCTGCGCATCATCGTCAGCGACGCGGACGACGGTCTGCGTCAGGGGATGCCGGTGACCCTCACGCTGGTGCAGGATCGGTCGCGCCATGACCAGTGACCCGCCGCTGATCCGCCTCGACGCGCTGGAAAAACGCTTCGACGGCATGACGAAACCGGCGCTGGCGCAGTTGAGCGCCGAGATTCGCGCCGGCGCGGTCACCGGGCTGGTGGGGCCGGACGGCGCCGGCAAGACCACGCTGATGCGCATGCTGGCCGGATTGCTGACGCCCAGCGCGGGCACGATTCGGGTGCTGGGGCTGGACCCGATCGCCGATGACCGCCAGTTACATGCCCGGCTCGGTTACATGCCGCAGAAATTCGGCCTGTACGAAGACCTCACCGTGATGGAAAACCTGACGCTGTACGCCGACCTGCGCGGCATCACCGGCGACATCCGGCGCGCCACCTTTGATCGGCTGTTGCAGTTTACCGACCTCACCCGCTTCACCACCCGGCTGGCGGGCAAACTCTCCGGCGGCATGAAGCAGAAACTGGGGCTGGCCTGCACCCTGCTGGGGCAGCCCGGCGTGTTGCTGTTGGATGAACCGGGGGTCGGCGTCGACCCGATCTCCCGCCGCGAACTGTGGCGGATGGTGCATGAACTGGCGGACGACGGCATGCTGATTCTGTGGAGCACCTCCTATCTGGACGAGGCCGAACAGTGCCGCGACGTGCTGCTGCTTAACGAAGGCGAATTGCTCTACCGGGGCGCCCCCGCCGACCTAACGCAGCGGATGGCGGGCCGCTGCCTGCTGCTCGACCAACCGGGCAGCAACCACCGCCGTCTACTGCAACAGGCGCTGCGTCAGCCGCAGGTGAGCGACGGCGTGATTCAGGGGCGCTACGTGCGGCTGATTCTGAAACCGCAGGCGGATCGCGCCGCGCTGCTGCACGCCCTCAAATTGCCGCCGGACAGCGTGCAGGACACCGCGCCGCGCTTTGAAGATGCGTTCATCGACCTGCTGGGCGGCGGGCCGAGCGCCACCTCGTCGCTGGCGGCTATTCTGCCGCAGTTGGACACTCACCGCGGGGAGACGGTGATCGAAGCGCGGAACCTGACCAAGAAATTCGGCGATTTCGCCGCCACCGACCGGGTGAATTTTCAGGTGCGCCGCGGTGAAATCTTCGGCCTGCTGGGGCCGAACGGCGCGGGGAAATCCACCACCTTTCGCATGATGTGCGGCCTGCTGACGCCGACCGAAGGTCAGGCGCTGGTGCTGGATATGGACCTCAAGACCCGTTCCGGCCGGGCGCGACAGCATCTCGGCTACATGGCGCAAAAATTTTCGCTGTACGGCAACCTGACCGTGGAACAAAACCTGCGCTTTTTCTCCGGCGTTTACGGCCTGCGCGGCCAGCATCAGCAGGATAAGGTGGACAGTATGGCGCAGGCGTTCAACTTTCATCCGATCTTCCAGCAAACGCCCGACGCGCTGCCGCTCGGTTTCCGCCAGCGGCTGGCGCTGGCCTGCGCGCTGATGCACGAACCGGACATCCTGTTTCTTGACGAGCCCACCTCCGGCGTCGACCCGTTTACCCGCCGGGAGTTCTGGCAACACATCAACGGCATGGTGGACAAAGGCGTGACGGTGATGGTCACCACCCATTTTATGGACGAAGCCGAATACTGCGACCGCATCGGGCTGGTGTACCGCGGCCGGCTCATCGCCAGCGGCACGCCGGATGACCTGAAACGTCAGGCCGCCAGCGACGACGCGCCGGAGCCGACCATGGAGCAGGCGTTCATCACGCTGGTGCAGGCCTATGATCAGGAGGCCGGCCATGTCACCACCAATTGACGATAAACGTTTTTCCTGGCGACGCTTACGCGCGCTGTGCCTGAAGGAAACCCGCCAGATCCTGCGCGACCCCAGCAGCGCGCTGATCGCTTTCGTCATCCCGCTGTTGTTGCTGTTCATCTTCGGCTACGGCATCAACCTCGACTCCAGCCGCCTGAACGTCGGCGTACTGATGGAGCAACACAGCGCCGAGGCCGATAGCCTGGCGCGCGCCTTTACCGGCTCGCCCTTTCTGTCCGTCACCCTCAGCGATAACCGCCCGGCGCTGATAGCACGGATGCAGGCCGGGCAGATTCGCGGTCTGGTGGTCATCCCGGCCGACTTCGCCAAACGGCTGGCGCACCCGCAGGATCGCGCGCCGATTCAGGTCATCACCGACGGCAGCGAGCCGAATACCGCGCAATTCGTGCAGGGCTACGCTCAGGGGGTGTGGCAACTCTGGCAGCAGCAATACGCGCAGGACCACGGCGGCCGCTATCAACCGCTGATTGAGGTGCAGACCCGCTACTGGTTCAACGCCGCCGCCATCAGCCGGCATTTCATCATTCCCGGCGCCATTACCATCATCATGACAGTGATCGGCGCGATCCTGACCTCGCTGGTGATCGCCCGCGAGTGGGAACGCGGCACCATGGAAGCGCTGCTTTCAACGCAGGTCACCCGCGCCGAACTGCTGCTCACCAAATTGCTCCCCTATTACGTGCTGGGGATGATCGCTATGGCCCTGTGCGTAGTAGTGGCGGTGTTTGTGCTGGGGGTGCCTTATCGCGGCTCGCTGTGGCTGCTGTTCGGCCTGAGCAGCCTGTTTCTCGCCAGTACGCTGGGGATGGGGTTGCTGATTTCCACCCTGACCCGTAATCAGTTCAACGCGGCGATGGTGGCGCTCAACGCCGCCTTTCTGCCGGCGGTAATGCTGTCCGGGTTTATTTTCGAAATCCACAGCATGCCGGTGCCGGTACAGGCGGTGTCGTACCTGATCCCCGCCCGCTATTTCGTCAGCACGCTGCAAACCCTGTTTCTGGCCGGGAATATCGGTAGCGTGCTGCTGATGAACCTGCTGTTTTTAATGACGTCCGCGGTGTTTTTCATCGGCCTGACCGCCTGGAAAACCCGCCGCCGACTGGATTAGGTGCGGTAATTCATCCACCGGGCCGTGCCGGATGTATGCCGGCACGCTGATGAGGGAAAAGAGTATGTTGCATCGTCTGTGGACGCTGATCCGCAAAGAGCTTCAGTCATTGCTGCGCGAGCCGCAAACCCGCGCCATTCTGGTGTTGCCGGTGCTGCTGCAGGTGTTACTGTTCCCGTTCGCCGCCACGCTGGACGTCACCGACGCCACGCTCGCCATTTACAGCGAAGACAACGGCCCGGCTTCGGTGGAGCTGACGCAGCGTTTCGCCAGCGCCAGCGCCTTTTCTCGGGTCATCACCCTGCACAACCCGCAGGACATCGCGCCCACGATCGATAACCAGCGGGCGCTGCTGCTGGTGCGCTTCCCGCCCGATTTCTCGCGCCAGTTGGTCAGCGGCACGCCGACCAGCATCCAGCTTCTGCTCGATGGACGCCACTCCAACAGCGCCCAGATCGCCGCCCGCTATGTACAACAGATCGTGCAGGATTATCAGTTAGAGCAGTTGAACGATCCGGCGCTGACGCACCAGAGCAAGCTGGTGATTCGTCACTGGTACAACCCGAATCTGGACTACAAATGGTTCGTGGTGCCGTCGCTGGTGGCGCTGATCACCACCATTGGCGTGTTGATCGTCACCGCGCTGTCGGTGGCGCGCGAACGGGAACAGGGCACGCTGGAACAGCTGCTGGTTTCGCCGTTGTCCACCGGGCAGATCTTTGTCGGTAAGGCGGTGCCGGCGCTGATTGTCGCCACCGTTCAGGCCAGCATCGTGCTGGCGGCCGGCATCCTCGCCTACCGCATCCCGTTTTCCGGCTCGCTGCTGCTGTTCTACCTCAGCATGCTGGTGTACGGGCTGTCGCTGGTAGGGTTCGGGCTGCTGATTTCTTCGCTCTGTTCCACCCAGCAACAGGCGTTCATCGGCGTCTTTGTCTTCGTAATGCCCGCCATTCTGTTGTCCGGCTACGTGTCGCCCGTCGAGAATATGCCGTTATGGCTGCAACAGCTTACCTGGGTCAACCCGGTGCGCCATTTCACCGATATTACCAAACAGATATATCTGAAAAACGCCAGCCTGGCCGTGGTCTGGCGCGGGGTGTGGCCGCTGCTGGCAATCACCGCCACCACCGGCAGCGCCGCCTACGCCCTGTTTCGGCGCAAGATTGGCTAGGCTGGCGCAAACCGCCGGCGCCCGCCGTCAGCGACGCTTTGCCAAACACTGACTACACTGATTATTCAGCTACTTGGGAACGAGGGAAAACAATGGATACCGTCTCGCAACCGTCATTGGGGTTTTCTTTCACCGTGCTGACCATCAATACCCATAAAGGGTTCAGCGCACTGAACCGCCGCTTCATCCTGCCGGAACTGCGCGATGCCGTACGCTCGGTTTCCGCCGATATCGTCTGTCTGCAGGAAGTGCTGGGCCGCCATTCCACCCATCCGCTGCAGGTAGAACACTGGCCGGACACCTCGCACTACGAGTTTCTGGCGGAAACCATGTGGAACGATTACGCCTACGGGCGCAATGCGGTCTACCCGGAAGGCGAGCACGGCAACGCGGTGCTGTCGCGCTTTCCCATTTTCAGCTATCGCAATCTGGACGTATCGGTATCCGAAAAAGCCAAACGCGGCATCCTGCATTGCGTACTGAAAGTCCCCAACCGGGATTTACATATCCACATCGTGTGCGTACACATGGGGCTCACCGCCTCGCACCGGCGACAGCAAATGACATTATTGTGCGACCTGCTGGCGACGCTACCCGCCGAGGTGCCCCTGATCGTCGCCGGAGATTTCAATGACTGGCAGATGAAAGCCAGCGCCCTGCTGAAACGCAGCGCCGGTCTGGAAGAGGTATTCAGTCAGCATTTCGGTAAACCGGCACGGACCTTTCCGGCTCGCTTTCCATTGCTGCGCCTCGACCGCATCTATGTGCGCAACGCCCGAACCAGCGTACCGAAGTTGCTGCCGTCCAAACCCTGGTCGCACTTGTCCGATCATGCGCCGCTGGCGGTGGAGATTCATTTGTGAAAACCGAATGGCGCGACGGCAACCAAATTGAACTACTGGTGAATGGCGACGAATTCTATCCCAGCGTGTTTGACGCGATCCGTCAGGCCCGCAATCGGGTGGTGCTGGAAACCTTCATCTGGTTTGAGGACAAGGTCGGCTACGCGTTGCGGGAAGCGCTGATCGCGGCGGCGCAGCGCGGCGTCAGCGTGGATGCCACCGCCGACGGCTATGGTTCGCACGACCTGTCGCCCGCCTTTCTCGCACCGATGGTGGAAGCCGGCGTACGCTTCCATTTTTACGACCCGCGCCCACGCCTGTTCGGCCTGATGCGTACCAACCTGTTCCGGCGTCTGCACCGCAAGATCGTGGTGGTGGACAGCCACACCGCCTGGATAGGCGGCATCAACTACTCGGCCGACCACCTGAGCGACTACGGCCCGGAAGCCAAGCAGGATTACGCCGTTAAAGTGCGCGGCCCGGTAGTGGACGATATCTACCGGTTTGTGCTGGCGGCGCTGGCCCATGATGAGGAGCCGCGCATCTGGTGGCGGCGACGCTTTCGCCGCGCCGTGCGCAACCCCCACCCCGGTAACGCGCAGGCGCTGTTTGTCTGGCGCGACAACGGTCTGCACCGGCGCGACATCGAACGTCAATACCTGCTGATGCTGCGACGAGCCAAACGCGAGGTGGTGATCGCCAATGCCTATTTTTTCCCCGGCTATCGCCTGCTGCGGGCGATGCGCAAGGCCGCGCGACGAGATGTGCGGGTACGGTTGATCATTCAGGGACAGCCGGATATGCCGATCGTTCTGGTAGGCGCGCGTCTGCTCTATCCCTGGCTGGTGAAAGCCGGGGTGGACATTTATGAATACCGTCGTCAGCCGTTGCACGGCAAGGTCGCGTTGCAGGATGAATACTGGACCACCATTGGCTCCAGCAACCTGGATCCGCTCAGTCTGGCGCTCAACCTCGAAGCCAATCTGATCATCAATGACCGCGACTTCAACCAGCAACTGCGGGACAACCTGCACCAGCTTATTCGCGAAGACTGCGTACGGGTTGACCCTGCGCAACTACCGAAACGCTCGTACTGGCAGATGCTCAAAAACGTAGTGGTGTTCCATTTCCTGAAACGCTTCCCGTCGATGGTCGGCTGGTTGCCGGCGCACAGCCCGCAGTTAACCCAGGTGGGCCCCCCGCCGACGGATGACAGCGAAAAGAAATAACAAAACTCTAAGGCTGTCGACAAACAGCCGTGTTGTTTTGTGAACGGAGATGTATGTCTGGTCAGTGAATGGTTTCGTGCGGGATAAACGGTGTGGTTTCTTTGCCACTTCATAGCACGCACGACAAGGAGAGGTTCAAACGCCACCTCTCCTTGACCACTGGCTAGTGGCTAAACTGTGGCGCTACGCGCTACCTTCGGCATTCGACTTCGCTGTTCGGGCCGTCCGTGACGCGCTCCCGGCGCGGCACGGACTTTCGCCGCGTCCATGCGGCTCACCCGGCGAAGTCGCTTGCCTCAGCACAGTTTTAACGCCGGAAAGCCCCATTATCTGTAACTAAGAAGGGTTGCCAGTAATCTGCAACACCCTCACCGACGACTGCCGAACAAACGCAGCAGCATCAGGAACAGGTTGATGAAATCGAGATACAGGGTCAGCGCGCCCATGATCGAGTACTTGCGGAAACTGTCCCGGTCATCGACCGACAGCTCTTCACCGATGTTTTTCAGTTTCTGCGTGTCGTAAGCGGTCAGGCCGACAAACACCAGCACCCCGATGTAGGTGATGGCAAGCTGCAACCCTTCGCTTTTCAGCCAGAAATTCACCAGCGTGGCCAGCAGAATACCGATCAGCGCCATGAACAGCATGCTGCCCATGCCGGTCAGGTCGCGTTTGGTGACATAGCCGTACAGGCTCATGGCGCCGAACATACCGGCGGTAATCACAAAGGTGCTGGCGATGGATTCGCCGGAGTAGACGATGAAAATACTGGAAAGCGTCAGGCCGGTCAGCGCGGAATAGAGCATAAACAGCGTGGTGGCGACGCCGCCGCTCAGGCGGTGCACCATGCCGGACAGCACAAACACCAGTCCCAGTTGGGCAATCACCAGCCCAAAGAAGGTGATCTTGCTGGAGAACACCATCTGCAACACCGCCGGGGTGTTAGCGGCATACCAGGCAACAAACGCGGTCAGCAACAGACCGCAGGTCATCCAGCCATAGACCTGCGCCATATAAGTTTGCAGACCGGTGCCGGCCTGCTGGACGATGGAACCGTTAGAACGTGGAAATCGATCCATGATGCAACCTTTGCATTGAGTGAAACAGAACGGGCTTACGCCCACCTGTTTTTCAGCTTAACACAAAATGCTACACGCAACGGATAACGCTTCCTCAACGGTCATCGCAATTTATGCAGGCTATGCGCCCGCACGGCGCGTGACCACGGCCAGCGCTCCACAGTGAAGGCGGCCGCCGGAACTAATCCAGTCGATGCGCCCGCCCGGCTACCGTCAGATTGACGCCGCAACCGATGACGATATCTTCCCGGCTGACGCTTTTCAGTTCGATCATCTGCGAGCTGTTGGTCATTCGCAGGCGCAGCGTGGACACGAATCCGGCAAACTCGATGTTCGCCACCACCGCCTGCGGCGCCGCCGACGGCTCGGCCAGCGAGAGCTGAATCTGCTCCGGTCGCAGCATGATGCGTGCGGCGCCGGCGGACTGATTATCGTCAACCGCGATGTCGCCCAGCGCGCACGCGGCGCGCCCGTCTTTCAGTTGCGCCGACAGCACCAGCGTGTCGCCAAGAAACGCGGCGGCGGCTTCATCCACCGGGCGCAGATACAACGACTGCGGCGATCCCACCTGCACCAGCCGCCCTTGCCGCATGACGGCCACCTGATCGGCAAACGACAACGCCTCCGCCTGATCGTGAGTCACCAGAATCGACGCCACGCCCGCCTCCGCCAGCAGGGCGGAAACCGCCTGACGGGTCGCGGCGCGCAGGCCAGTATCCAGCGCCGAGAAAGGTTCATCCAACAGCATCAGCGTCGGGCGCTGAGACAACGCGCGCGCCAGCGCCACCCGCTGCTGCTGGCCGCCGGATAATTCATGCGGCCACAGTGACGCCAGCCGCGAGTCCAGCGACACCATCGCCATCAGTTCATCGATGCGTCGCTGTTTATCCTGTTTACTGCCCTCAAGCCCAAAACCGATGTTCTGCGCCACGGTAAAGTGCGGAAACAGCGCGCCGTCCTGCGGTACAAAGCCGATGCCGCGCTGATGCGCCGGCACCCACTGGTGCGCATCCGCCACGACGCGCGTTTGCAGACGCACGGTGCCGCTATCCGGCGCTTCGAAACCGGCAATAATACGCAGCAACGTCGTCTTACCGGAACCGGAGGGGCCGACAATCGCGGTACGGCTGCCCGGCGCAACCTGCAAGTCGATTCCGTCCAGCACCGTGACGGCATTGAAAGATTTGCCGATGCCATAAAGTTCAAGCGTATTCATAAACCTGCCGTACGTTTCGATTGAGAATAGAGCAACCAGGTCAGCGGGAGCGACAGCACGACCATAATCAGCGCGTAGGGCGCCGCCGCCATATAGTCGATTTCACTGGTTAACGCCCAAAAGCCGGTCGCCAGCGTGCGGGTGCCGTTCGGCGCCAGCAACAGCGTGGCGGTTAATTCGTTGGTGACGGCGAGAAACACCATCGCCGCCCCGGCCGCTGCGCCCGGCGCCGCCAGCCGCAGCGTGATGCGCCACAACGCCCGTCCGGGCGAACATCCCAGACTGCGCGCGGCGTTTTCCAGTTCCACCGGCGCCTGCGCAATGCCGGCGCGCAGGTTAATCAGCGCTCGCGGCATAAACATCAGCACATAGGCCAGCAGCAGGGTGAATTCGGTCTGGTACAGCGGCCGCAGGGTATGAATGGTTACGGTGACCAGCGCCAGCGCCACCACAATGCCCGGCAACGCGCTGGTGATGTAATTACAGCCTTCCAGCAGGCGATACAGCCGCGACGGATGGCGCACCGACAGCCAGGCCATCGGAAACGCGCACAGCGTCACCAGCGCCGCGCCGCTGACGCCCAGCCACAACGTCTGGCGCAATGCGGGCCACAGTTCGTCGTTGCGCCACACCTCCATGCCGCCGAGCCACAGCCAGCGAGCGAGCGTCATCAGCGGTACGCCCAGCGCCAGCACGGTTAACGCCAGCGGCAACAAAACGCAAACCAGCGCCGCCGGCGACGACAGCCGCCAGGGCGTCAGGTTACGGGCGCTGCCGGAGCCGACGCGGGCATAGCGCGCGCGTCCGCGGGTCAGCGCTTCCAGCAACAGCAGCCCCAGACAGCACAACACCAGTACGCCCGCCAGCATGTTTGCCGCCAGACCGTTAAAGGTAGACTGGAACTGTTCGAAAATTGCGGTGGTGAAGGTATCGAAGCGAATCATGGCGTACAGGCCGTATTCCGCCAGCAGATGCAATGCAATCAGCAGCGAACCGCCCCACACCGCCAGCCGTAGCTGCGGCAACACCACGCGAAAAAAAACACGCCAGGGTCTGGCGCCCAGTGAGGTCGCCACATCTTCCAGGCTGGGATCAAGCCGGCGCAGCACCGCCGCCGCCGGCAGATAAATAAACGGGAAATAGGCGAGAACCGACAGGAACACGCCCGCCGCCAGGCCATGCATGCCGGGCAACAGGCTGATCCAGGCATAACTTTGAACAAAGGCCGGTACCGCCAGCGGCGCGGTCAACAACAGCGACCACGCGCGGCGCCCCGGCAACGTGGTACGCTCGGTCAGCCAGGCCAGCGCTACCCCGAGCAGCGTGCAGAGCGGCAGCGTCACCGCCACCAGCAATACGGTATTAAGCAGCAGTTCCCCGACCCGAGGCCGGAACACCAGCGCTTTTATCGTTTCCCAGTCGGTTTCAAGGGTGATACCCACCACGAAACCCAACGGCAGCAACGCCAGCAACGACAACAGCAAGGCCATCAGCGCCATGCCGCCGCCAGCAATCCGGTATGGCCGCGCCCCCGGTCGCACCGGGTGGGTCACACCGACGCCGGCGACTTTCCATTCCACATCGGCCATATGCCTTATTGTACTCCCGCCCTGCACTGACGCATTACAGCAGACCTGCTTCGGTCATCAGCTCAACCACTTTCTTGCCGTTAAGTTTGGCGGCGTCCACTTTCGGCGCCTGCAGGTCTTTCAGCGGCACCAGTTTCGGGTTGGACTCGGCATTCACGCCCACCGCGTATTCAAAGGCGGTGTTGGTACGCAGCACTTCCTGACCTTTCTTACCGGTGATCCACTTGACGAAAGCCTGAGCCTGTTGCTTATGCTTGCTGGAGGCCAGCACGCCGCCGCCGGAGATGCTGACGAACGCGCCCGGATCCTGATGTTTGAAGTAGTACAGACGGATATTTTTGCTGTTTTCGCCGGTTTTAGCGCCGTCGACAAACGGGTAGTAGTGGTAAATAACGCCGCTGTCGATCTGGCCGGCGTTCACCGCTTTCATCACCGTACTGTTGCCTTTATAAGCGGTGAAGTTGGTTTTCATCGCCTTCAGCCATTCCAGCGTCGCTTTCTCGCCTTTCAGCTCCAGCACCGCGCTGACGATCGCCTGGAAGTCGGCGCCGGACGGGGATGCGGCCCAGCGGCCTTTCCATTCCGGTTTAGCCAGGTCCATCAGCGACTTCGGCAGTTGCGCCTCGGTCAGTTTCTCCGGATTGTAGACAAACACCGTCGAGCGAGCGGCGATGCCGATCCAGCGACCGTGGGACGGACGATACTGCGGCTCCACCTGCGCCAGCGTATCGGCGTCCAGCGGCGCGAACAGGTTGGCGTTATCCACCAGCACCATCGACGGCGAGTTTTCCGTCAGGAACACGTCGGCCGGAGAGGCATTGCCTTCCTGCACCAGTTGGTTGCCCAATTCGCTGTCGCCGCCATTACGCAGCGTGACTTTAATGCCGGTGTCCTGAGTAAAACCATCTACCCACGATTTCACCAGGTTTTCGTGCTGCGCGTTGTAAATCACAATACCTTCATCTTCAGCCTGCGCGCCGAAGGAGAACCCCATCACCAGGGAAGACGCCAGCAGGGTGGCGGGGAACAGGGAAGCAATACGCCGTTTCATACCATTATCCTTTTCACTGTATGGCAATTAACTGTATGACAATAAAAGCGAATCAGGCGGAACATAACCGCCGGCTCATTATCGTAGCACTAAAATAGAAATAAAAATGATTCTTATTAATTGTTTCCTTAACACTATTTTAATGCAAAATTTATAATTCACTGCTTTTTATCGCTTTTTCTTCAACGGTGAAATTATTACGCTGAAAATCATACAGCGGCGGCAATCAATCCGCCGCCGTTGCCATTACCAACGCTCCGCCGCCTGCCGATCGCTATCGCGGGCGTCCACCCAGCGGTCGCCATCCGACGTCGCTTCCCGTTTCCAGAACGGCGCGCGCGTTTTGAGGTAATCCATGATGAATTGCGCCGCCTCGAACGAGGCATGGCGGTGGGCGCCGCTGACGCCGACAAAGACGATTTCGTCGCCGGGATAGAGCGCGCCGACGCGGTGAATCAGGCTCACGCGCTGAATCGGCCAACGCTGCCGCGCCGCGTCGACAATCTCCGTCAGCGCCTTTTCCGTCATACCCGGATAATGCTCCAGCGTCAGCGCGTTGACGTGATCGCCCAGATTATGATTGCGCACTTTGCCGGTGAACGTCACCACCGCGCCGTCCGCATCGCTCGCCGCCAGCCAGGCGTACTCGTCGCCCACGCTGAACGGCGCTTCCCCTACCTGAATACGCGTCTCCATCACTCAGCCTCCGGTTACCGGCGGGAAAAACGCCACTTCGTCGCCATCGGTCAGCGGGTGCGACATCGCCACCAGCGACTGATTCACCGCCGCCAGCAACTTACCGTCTTCCAGCGCCAACGCCCAGCGGTCGCTCCGCGCGCACAGCGCCTGTCGCAACGACGCCACGTCCCGATATTCCGCCGACAGCGAGAGCCGATCGGTGCCGGTCAGTTCCCGCACCTGCGCAAAAAACAACACGGTAATCATGATGCCTCCGCCTTGAAATCACCGGATTTACCGCCGCTTTTCGCCAGCAACCGCACCGGGCCGATCACCATGTCCTTCTGCACCGCTTTACACATGTCGTAAATGGTCAGCGCCGCCACCGAGGCGGCGGTCAGCGCCTCCATTTCCACACCGGTCTTGCCGGTCAGCCGACACAGGGATTCAATCCGCACCCGGTTGTGCTCCGGCTGGGCTTCCAGCTCCACCGCCACTTTGCTCAACAATAGCGGATGGCACAGCGGGATCAGCTCCCAGGTACGCTTGGCGGCCTGGATACCGGCGATGCGCGCGGTGGCGAAGACATCGCCCTTGTGATGCCGCCCGTCGATGATCATCGACAGGGTCTGCGGCGCCATTTCCACAAAGGCTTCGGCGCGCGCCTCGCGCACCGTGTCCGCCTTGTCGGAAACATCCACCATCGCCGCTTCACCGGCTGCGTTAATGTGGGTCAGTTGTGACATAACAGCTTACTTTTTCAAATGGGGATAAAGGTTACAGGGTTTCTGGCGCGCATCCAGTTGCTCGCGGATAATGCGCTCCCAGGCGGTATGACAGGCTTTGGTCGACCCCGGCACGCCGAAAATCGCCGTCTGGTTAGCCAAACCGGCAATGGCGCGGGACTGAATGGTGGCGGTGCCGATCTCTTCGTACGACACCATGCGGAACAGTTCGCCAAACCCGTCGATTTCCCGGTCGAACAGCACCCGGACCGCCTCCGGCACCAGGTCGCCCGGCGTAAAACCGGTACCGCCGTTGATCAGGATAACCTGTACATCGTCGCTGGCTACCCAGGCGGAAACCTGCGCGCGGATCTGGTACAGGTTTTCGCTGACAATCGCGCTGCCCGCCAGTTGATGCCCATCATGCTGCAACGCTTCACGCAGATAATCGCCGGACGTATCGTCGGCGGCGGTGCGGCGCGACGACACCGTCATCACCGCCACGCACAGAGGAATAAATTCGCTGCTGACCTTGCTCATAAACACTCCTTAACGCTATTGCGCGGCCGATTCAGCCGCCGATAAAGGACAGATTCGGGGTAATGCCGCTGTTGCCGTCGTGCAGGAAATGCGATTGCCGTTTGCTGCTCAGGCCGCCGGAAATACGCAGCTTCAGCGCTTCCTGCTGGTCGTCATCCGTCAGCAAATCGCGCAGCGGAATGCCCTGCTCGCCGAACAGGCACAGGTGCAGATTGCCGATGGCCGACACCCGCAGCCGATTGCAGCTCTGACAAAAGTCTTTTTCGTACGGCATGATCAACCCCACTTCACCCTGATAATCCGGGTGCGAGAACACCTGCGCCGGGCCGTCGCTGCGCGCCCGCGCCTGCTGTTGCCAACCTTGTTGCAACAAGCGCTCGCGGATCACCTGACCGGATACATGGTGACGGCGGAACATCGCCCGCCCTTCGCCGGTTTCCATCAGTTCAATAAAACGCAGTTGGATCGGCCGGGTGCGGATCCAGTCGAGAAAGGTGTGCAGGCTGCTGTCGTTGACATCGCGCATCAGTACGGTATTGACTTTCACCCGGCGAAATCCGCTGGCGAAGGCGGCATCGATGCCGTCCATCACCTGACGAAATTTGTCCTGCCCGGTAATGGCGTGAAACTGGCGGGCATCCAGGCTGTCGACGCTGACGTTAAGCGCCGTCAGCCCGGCCTCGCGCCAGCTCGCCACATCCCGCGCCAGCCGGTAACCGTTGGTGGTGACCGCCAGCGTGCGAATCGCCGGGTTTTCGCGGATAGCGGCAATAATGTCGACAAAATCCCGGCGCAAAGACGGCTCGCCTCCGGTCAGGCGCACCTTTTCGGTGCCCAGATCGGCAAACGCGCGGCCGACGCGGCGGATTTCATCCAGCGACAGAAAACGATGGGGCGTCGCGCCGTTCGACTGGTAGCCGTCCGGCAGACAATAGGTACAGCGAAAATTACAGACGTCCGTTATCGACAGGCGCAAATAGTAAAACTTGCGCGCAAACGCATCGGTCAGTTGACTCACCATAAACACCTTTCCAAATACGGGAGATGCGGGCATTTCTACCCTGCACCCTGGTGACCATCGGCCACGGCCAGGGAACCGTATCCTCGCTTGCGCGCGAACTTAGGCTCCGGGGCTAGGAGTTTGATTTCCCGGCGTCGCTTCACCGACGCCGAACAACCGTGATTGCTTCATGAAGTCTATCGCCAAATCAGGTTATCCGTCACTGAAAATGCGGTATATAGTCCTGTATATAGCGGATTTCATTCACTATTTTTGCGCTCAGCATAGCGGAAATCCACTCAGCTTTCCTGACCTGAGTCATAGGATGACGCTTATCCCCTACCCCTCTGGAGGTAAGGCGCGCGAAATGAACCGGTTTGCCCGGTTAAAGAAACCTGCCCGCCGGATAACCGGCAGGCATGGGGTGCGGATAAAAAATACGGCAGATACTACGGCAAATAAATCAGTGCGTTTTCAACCCGGCGGCGGTCATCAGCAGGCGAAACAGCGTCGCGACCACGCCGAGCGCCAGCACGCTGGCGCTCCATAGCACCGCCATCCATACCAGCCGTCGCCACAGCGGCCGCACCGGCTTTGGCGATGTCGCCATGTCGATTGCACTTTCCCTGACAACGTTTCGTACGGCAAACAGCTTCATCAGTGGTACCCCTCATCCGGCCGGATTTTTCCCCGGAAGACGTAATAACTCCAAAAGGTGTAACCCAGGATCACCGGGATGATCAGCAGCGCGCCGACCAGCATGAACCCCTGGCTCTGCGGCGGCGCGGCGGCATCCCACAGCGTCAGCGACGGCGGAATGATCATCGGCCACAGGCTGATGCCAAGCCCGGTGAAACCGAGGAAAATCAGCGCCAGCGTCAGCAGGAACGGAGAATAATGCGCGTGGCGACGCACGCCGCGCACTATTCCCGCCGCACAGGCCGCCACCAGCAACGGAACCGGCAGGAACCAGAACAGATTAGGCAGCGAAAACCAGCGCTGTTTGACGGCTGGATGCGCCAGCGGCGTCCACAGGCTAATGACCGCGATCACCGCCAGTAACGCCACCACCAGCGACGGCGCCAGCGCCGACATGCGGCGATGCAGCCTCTGCCCGGTTTTCATGATAAGCCAGGTACACCCCAGCAGCGCATACGCCACCACCAGTCCAACGCCGCAAAACAGTGAAAACGGCGTCAGCCAGCCTAATACCGGGCCGGAAAAATGGCGATCGGTCACCTCAAAGCCGTTGAGCACCGCACCGACGGTGACGCCCTGAAAGAAGGTGGCGACCAGCGAGCCCCACATAAAAGCGCTATCCCAAAACGGGCGGTGCGACGGCGTCGCCTTGAAGCGAAACTCAAAAGCGACGCCGCGAAAAATCAGCCCGACCAGCATCAGCGTCAGCGGAATAGTCAGCGCATCCACAATCACCGCGTAAGCCAGCGGGAACGCGCCGAACAATCCGGCGCCGCCCAGCACCAGCCAGGTTTCGTTGCCATCCCATACCGGCGCGACGGTATTGACCATCAGGTCCCGGTCGGCGGCGTGGCGATGAAAAGGAAACAAGATGCCGATGCCCAGATCAAAGCCGTCCATCACGATGTACATCAGCGTGGCGAAGATGATGATGGCGAACCAGATGACAGAAAGTTCGATACCCACGTTATTTCCCCTCTTCCAGCGTTTCCGGTACCGCGGACAGCGGCCGCGCCGGCGTAGACGATTGCCCCGGCCCACCGGTAGATGCGGCGTCGCCCTCTCCCGCTTGCGGCCCTTTCTTGATCAGCCGCACCAGATAGACATACCCGACGCCGAATACCGACAGATACACCGCGATAAACAGCAGCAGACTGATGCTCATTTGCAGGTCGCCGTGCGCCGATACCGCGTCACGGGTGCGCTGCAGACCGTAAACCACCCACGGCTGGCGCCCCACCTCGGTGGTAAACCACCCCGCCAGAATCGCGATCAGCCCCGACGGCCCCATCAGTAGGGTGAACCACAAAAACGGCCGCGACTGATACAACCGGCGACGCCAGCGCAGCCACAAACCGATAACGCCCAGCAGGATCATCAGCATGCCCAGCCCGACCATGATGCGAAACGACCAGAACACCACCGTCGAATTGGGGCGTTCGTCTTTCGGAAAACTTTTCAATGCCGGCACCTGCTTGTCCAGGCTGTGGGTCAGGATCAGGCTGCCCAGATAAGGAATTTCCAGCGCATAGCGGGTGGTTTCGCGTTCCATATCCGGCCAGCCCACCAGGATCAACGGCGTCGGTTCGCCGGGCGGGTTATCCCAGTGGCCTTCTATCGCGGCAATTTTGGCCGGCTGGTATTTCAGCGTATTCAGGCCGTGCATATCCCCCAGCAGCGCCTGAACCGGCGCCACGATTAACGCCATCCAGAGCGCCATCGACAGCATTTTGCGAATCGCCGGCGTGTCGTTGTGACGCAGCAAATGCCAGGCGGCGGACGCGCCGACAAAGAAGGCGCTGGCAAGAAACGCCGCCGTCGCCATGTGCATTAGCCGGTACGGAAAGGACGGGTTGAAGATCACCGCCAGCCAGTCCACCGGCACCACTACGCCGTTATGGATTTCATGCCCCTGCGGGGTCTGCATCCAGCTGTTGGACGCGAGGATCCAGAACGTGGAAATGATGGTGCCAAGCGCCACCATGCAGGTGGCGAAGAAGTGCAGCCCCGGGCCTACCCGCTGCCAGCCAAACAGCATGACGCCAAGGAAACCGGCTTCCAGAAAAAAGGCGGTCAGCACCTCGTAGGTCAGCAACGGGCCGGTGATACTGCCGGCAAACTGGGAAAATCCACTCCAGTTGGTGCCAAACTGATAAGCCATCACCAGGCCGGACACCACGCCCATGCCAAAATTGACGGCAAAGATTTTCGACCAGAAATGGTAGAGATCGCGGTAGTCGCGGTTATTGGTTTTCAGCCATAACCCTTCCAGCACCGCCAGAAAACTGGCCAGCCCGATGGTGATGGCGGGAAAAATGATATGGAAGGATACCGTGAAGGCAAACTGGATCCTTGCCAGATGAAATGCATCGAGTCCGAACATGTCTTACCTCTGGACTGCAAACAGTCCTGCTATCGATTTACTTGTCGGCTGGGCGCGGGCCGGAATAGGAGCTATCGCCGACGCGCGCCGAACGAAACAGCGCCAGCCGTACTCACGCTGATGGCGGAATACCACTGGCAAGGATCTTAGAATGGGCGGGAATAAATGGACATAAACAGTCTGTATTATTTACTCCATAACAGTTTACGCTATAACAGCATGATTTCGCTGTGCGTGACTTTTATTTACCGGTGAAAAAATTCGCAAATAAAAAATACAAACAAACTTAAAAAACATAAACATAACAATAAATATGAAAAATATAACAGCATGCTTTATTACACTATTTATCAAGCCATCATATTTTAAAAAATCCGGTTTCCTGTTATTAACGATTATCGGCTAACCACTGATTTCCGCTGAAAAATCTATCCGTCGACGAACCTTTTTCTGGTTAACCGGCTGGCATTTCCTGCACCGCCGCCCAGCGCTTTTTTGCCGCCGGCTGTACAACCGTTAACCATCCGGGAAGACGCGTGGAAAATTTCTGTCGGCGCTTATGCTGCTTCAGGCCAAGATGTGGTATATATCCGCTACTTTTTACGGCAGATAACCGAAAGATAAGGGTATTTATGGGGAATCGCACATTGGCGGAGCTGGATCGTGTGGTGGCGCTGGGCGGCGGTCACGGACTGGGGCGCGTCATGTCGTCGCTCTCCTTTCTGGGGTCACGGCTGACCGGCATCGTCACCACAACCGACAATGGCGGCTCCACCGGGCGAATTCGCCGTTCGGAAGGCGGCATCGCCTGGGGCGACACCCGGAACTGCCTGAACCAGTTGATCACCGCCCCCAGCGTGGCGTCGGCAATGTTCGAGTACCGTTTCAGCGGCAACGGCGAACTGTCCGGCCACAATCTTGGCAATCTGATGCTTAAGGCGATGGATCACCTCAGCGTGCGTCCGCTGGAAGCCATCAACCTGATCCGCAATCTGCTCAAGGTGGACGCGCTGCTGATTCCGATGTCGGAACAACCGGTAGACCTGCTGGCGATTGATGCCCAGGGCAATCCGGTGTACGGCGAAGTGGCGGTAGACCAGCTCGCCACCCTGCCGCAGGATCTGATGCTCTACCCGGCCGCCCCCGCCACACGGGAAGCGCTGACGGCGATTACCGAGGCGGACCTGATCCTGATCGGCCCCGGCAGCTTTCTCACCAGCCTGATGCCGCCGTTACTGCTTACCGATCTGGCGCAAGCGCTGCATGACGCCCGCGCCCCGGTGGTGTACATCGGTAATCTGGGGGACGAACAAAGTCGAATCGCCACCCGCCTGACGCTGGCGCAGAAGCTGCAGCTTATCGAGAGCAAAATTGACCGGCGCATCATTGACGCCGTGGTCGTCGCGCCCCGAACGGACACCCGCGGGGTGGACGATCGCCTGATTATCCAGCAGCCGCTGGCAGCGCAGGACGTGCCGCACCATCATGACCGCGTACTGTTGCGCGCGGCGCTGGAGCAGGCGGCACAGTCGCTGGGACTATGCCCTGCCTGAGGTTCACTCTCTGAGCCACGGCGTATGGGTCATGCCCAGCAGCAGACCCTCCGGGCTGAGGAAGCGGGTTACCGTCTGCCCCCAAGGCTCCAGCCGGTTCTCCACTAACAGCGGATATCCCTGCTGTTTGACCGCTTCGGTAGCGGCGGCGATATCCGCCACTTCCAGTTCCATCCAGCCCTGCGGCCTTGGATACGCCGACGGCCAGTCATCACTGCCGAAACAAGACTGACTGGCCTGCGCCAGCGGCCATAGCGCGAAATGCTTCACGCCGCCCAACTCGTCGCAGGAGAGGTAGATGTCATTGCCTTCCATCGGCTTTAGCGGCAGGTTCAACATCGTCTGATAGAACGTCTGACTAGCCGGAGCGGATACCGTTACCGGCCCAAAGCCAGCCACGAACAGCACGTCTACGCCAGGAATCGGATTATTCATCACTCAGCCTCTCTTTTGTATATGCTCTGCATCTGTGTAGGTTCTGCATCTGTATATAGGCGCTGCCTCGCCATGCCGCCGGCCGGGCGACAACGCCAGCACAGCGCTCACGCCGGTATCATCATGACGCGGCGATAAACTGTTCGCGCAGCGCGTGAATCTCGTCGCGCAGCCGGGCGGCTTCCTCGAATTCCAGATTCTGCGCATGGGCCAGCATCTGACTTTCCAGCTCGCGGATTTTTTGATCCAGCGCTTTTGGCGACAGTTGCTGGTAATGCGCCGCCGGTTCGGCCGCTTTCTTGCCGCGCCCTTTGCCCCGGCCGTTAGTCGGCTGACCAATCTGCAGGATGTCGCCAATCTTCTTGTTAAGCCCCTGCGGCACGATGCCATGTTGTTCGTTGTACGCCTGCTGTTTCTCGCGACGGCGCAGAGTCTCATTCATGGCACGTTCCATCGACGGCGTAATCTTGTCGGCATACAAAATCGCCTTGCCGTTAAGATTACGCGCCGCCCGGCCGATGGTCTGAATCAGCGATCGTTCCGAACGCAGGAACCCTTCCTTATCGGCATCCAGAATCGCCACCAGCGACACTTCCGGCATGTCCAGACCTTCACGCAACAGGTTGATGCCCACCAGCACGTCGAACTCGCCCAGACGCAAATCGCGGATGATCTCCACCCGCTCCACGGTATCAATATCAGAGTGCAGATAACGTACCCGCTCGCCGTGCTCTTCCAGATACTCGGTCAGGTCTTCCGCCATCCGCTTGGTCAGGGTGGTGACCAGCACGCGCTCGTTGATGACGGAACGTTTACGAATTTCCGACAGCAAGTCATCCACCTGGGTGGTCACCGGGCGGACTTCCAGTTCCGGGTCCAGCAGACCGGTCGGCCGCACCACCTGATCGATCACCTCGCCGCCGGATTTTTCCAGCTCGTAATTGCCCGGCGTCGCCGACACATAGATGGTCTGCGGCGCCAGCGCTTCGAACTCCTCGAATTTCATCGGCCGGTTGTCCAGCGCCGACGGCAGGCGAAAACCGTACTCTACCAGCGTTTCCTTGCGCGCCCGGTCGCCGCGGTACATGCCGCCCAGTTGCGGAATGGTGACGTGGGATTCGTCGATCACCAGCAGACCGTCGGCCGGCAGGTAATCGAACAGCGTCGGCGGCGGTTCGCCCGGCCCGCGGCCGGACAGAAAGCGGGAGTAGTTTTCAATGCCGGAGCAATAGCCCAGCTCATTCATCATCTCCAGATCGAAGGTGGTGCGCTGCGCCAGCCGCTGTTCTTCCAACAACTTATTGCCGGCGAGCAGCACCTGACGGCGCTCCGCCAGCTCAACCTTGATCTCTTCCATCGCCTGCAGGATGCGTTCGCGCGGCGTGACGTAGTGGGTTTTGGGGTAGATGGTGTAACGCGGCACCGTCTGCACAATATGTCCGGTGAGCGGGTCGAACAGCGACAGCCGCTCCACTTCTTCGTCGAACAGTTCCACCCGCAGGGCGATGTCTTCAGATTCCGCCGGAAAAATATCGATGATCTCGCCGCGCACGCGAAAGGTGCCGCGCGAAAACGCCTGATCGTTGCGGGCGTACTGCAACTCCGCCAGCCGCCGCAGGATGGCGCGCTGGTCGATCAGCATGCCCTGAGTCAGGTGCAGCATCATCTTTAGATACAAGTCCGGGTCACCCAGACCGTAAATGGCGGACACCGACGCCACCACCACCACGTCGCGCCGCTCCAGCAGCGCCTTGGTGGCGGATAATCGCATCTGTTCGATGTGTTCGTTGACCGAGGCGTCCTTCTCAATGAAGGTGTCCGAACTCGGCACGTAGGCTTCGGGCTGGTAGTAGTCGTAGTAAGAGACGAAATACTCCACCGCATTATCCGGAAAAAACGCTTTCATCTCGCCATACAGCTGCGCCGCCAGCGTCTTGTTGGGCGCCAGCACCATCGTCGGCCGGTTGAGGTCGGCAATCACGTTGGCGATGGTGAACGTTTTACCGGACCCCGTTACCCCCAGCAGCGTCTGGTGCGCCAGTCCGTCTTCCAGCCCTTCTTCCAGGCGGCGTATCGCCTCGGGCTGATCGCCGGCGGGTTTGAAATCAGAATGCAGTTTGAACGCTTTACTCATGGATAAGACACCCGGATAAAAAACGGTTGGAATCACGCAACGGACATCGGCGGGTTAGGCCAGCGTCGCCGACAGGGAGAGACACACCTAGTATGAAAATCCCCGGTCAGATTTGCCAGCCACATATTACTGGATATAAAAACAGCATCAAGCAATTCTTAACCATTGACGGCACAACCATAGCGCCCTGCTTGACTAGCACAGAGTGATGCCGCTAATCCAGCAAAAAATAATGCATTTATCCCCAGAAATGCCGTTTCTCAAATTAGCTGCTACGACCAGTGCCGGTGATTTATTCAAACGGGTCCCGCTGCAATAAAAGTGACTTGCTTTTAATTAATTATTTGATTTTTAATGATTTTATAAAAAAGCGGAGATTAGCATCAAACCAGGCGCAACCCGCGCCAGCTCTCGGCTGGCGCGTTTTTTCTAACCCTAATGCACACGGTTATCCACAGAAATAGTGGATAACTCCCACAAGCGCCCGCGCCTCCTGTATTGGCGTGTTTTACTGTTTTTTTCCGCCACGAAAGCGCAAGGCGCTTTTAAACAAGATTTCCGTGTTTGACCCGGCGATCATTATAAAAAAAAGTGCTAAATGACACAGACTTAGCAAGAAGAAAAACTGCTGGCCCAGTGGATTCAGCACCTGTTTTCAAGATGGTTTTTTCTATCAATTTCAACCAGAAGAGGGGGAAAAGCTGCGACTCATGCAACATTTACTCAGAATCGTTAACCTCTCAGTAAAGTGATGTTTAAGTAATCGCCGATATCCTGCTGAATTGGCTCGGATAAGTAAGGGATTTCCCCCAGTTGCGGCGCCGGAATCCGCGCTTGCAACGTTTGCAGGTAGGCGTGATGGTGACGACCGGGCGGCTGCACCACGTTGGCGACCCAGCCCGCCAGCCGCAAACCGGCTTGCTGCACCGCCTGCGCCGTCAGCATCGCATGGTTGATGCACCCCAGCTTCACCCCCACCACCAGAATCACCGGCAGCGCCTCTTGCTGTACCCAATCGGCGAAGGTCTGCCGT
The DNA here is from genome assembly GCF_002812485.1 of Dickeya fangzhongdai. Lineage (NCBI taxonomy): Bacteria > Pseudomonadati > Pseudomonadota > Gammaproteobacteria > Enterobacterales > Pectobacteriaceae > Dickeya > Dickeya fangzhongdai. The sequence goes on along the minus strand of NZ_CP025003.1, from coordinate 1,982,606 downwards.
GTGGAAAGCGGCGTAAACCAGCCGCCGGCGCCCTCTATCAGCACCCAGTCCGCCTGACGCCCCAGCTCGCGCAACCCCTGGCTGAGGGTGGAAAACGCAATCGGTCGCTGTTCGGCGGCGCTGACGATATGGGGCGACGTCGGTTCCAGAAACGCCAGCGGATTGACCGCATCGTAGGGCAGCGCCACGCTGCTGTTGGCCTGCAACTGCAATGCATCGCTGTTGCGGATGCCGTGCGGCGTCACGTCGCAGCCGGAGGCCACCGGCTTATACCCGGCGGTACGGTATCCGGCGCGGCGGGCGGCCTGCAGCAGCGCCACGCTGGCGACCGTTTTGCCTACTTCAGTGTCGGTTCCGGTAACAAACCAGCGTTCAGTCACGATAAATCACTCCAAAAACACGTTGATACGTCAGGGGATAGCCCTGCGGATGACGACTGTAACGCGTGGTCAGTTCGGTCAGTTGCCGACGGCTCAGGCCGCCGTGGTCACGGCCGTCACGCAGCCAGGTGGCGCCTACCCCTTTGACCGAACGCATCAGGCTCAGCACATCGGGGAAATAGCAGGTCACCGGCGCCAGCGAGACATCAGCGTGGTAGAGACGGAAGGAGGAGACGATCGCCTCCAGCGACATAAAGCGGTTAATGCGACGCGAGCCGTCCAGTTGCTGCCAGGCGGCATCCAGTTCAGCCAGCGTGCCTTCCGCCAGCGTACAGACGGCAATCGCCCCGCCCGGCCGGGTGACCCGGTAAAGTTCAGCCAGCCCGGCGTCGAAATCATCGCACCATTGCATCGCCATGTTGCTAAAGCTGATATCCACGCTGCCATCCGCTAACGGCAGATGTTCGATATCGCCTTGCAGATAGCGCGTCGCCGCCCGCCGCTGACGCGCTATCGCCAGCATCTCCGTCGATAAATCCAGCGCCGTCACCTGTTTTCCGATCGCCTGCCAGCGGTCGCTGAAATAGCCGGTGCCGCAACCGGCATCCAGCACCTCGCGGCCGGCATGGTCGCCGACCAGCGCCATCAACTGTTCCCCACTCTCGCGCTGCAGGGCGGCAAAGCGGTCGTAATATCCGGCCGCCCGGCCGAAGGCGCGGGCAATCGCCTGTTTATGGGGAGGATGCGGCATCAAGAGCGTGTTACCCGGCGTCATACAATACCTCCAGCAGACGGTCGATATCCTCCGGCTGATGACTGGCGGTCAGGGTAATGCGCAGGCGAGCGGTGCCCGGCGGCACGGTGGGCGGCCGGATGGCGTTCACCCACAACCCTTGCGTACGCAGTTGCTGCGCCAATGCCAGCGCCCAGGCGTTATCGCCGACGATCAGCGGCTGGATAGCGCTCGTCGACTCCAGCAGACGAAACGGCAGCCCGGCCGCACCGTCGCGGAAACGACGGACCGCCTGCGCCAGCGCGGCACGTCGCGCCTCGCCGTCAGCGCCGCGAACGACCGCCAGCGCCGCGTCCAGCGCGCACGCCTGCGCCGGCGGCATGGCGGTGCTATAAATCAGATGACGGGCGAACTGCAACAGGTATTCCGCCACCGACTGGCTGCACAACACCGCCGCCCCGCTAACGCCAAACGCTTTGCCGAAAGTGACAATCAGCAATTCGGGTTTCACCCCTTGCTGCCAGCTACAGCCGCGCCCCTGTTCGCCGACGATGCCGATGCCGTGGGCATCATCCACCATCAGCCAGACGCCATGATCGCGGCAGCGCGAATGTAACGCCGCCAGCGGCGCGGTGTCGCCATCCATGCTGAACACCCCTTCGGTGACCACCAGCGTCTGGCCGCCGACCGGTTTTTCCAGCAGTTGCTGCAACGAATCCGGCTGATTATGGTGAAAACGGCGTAACGTCGCGGGCGACAGGCTGGCCGCTTCCAGTAACGAGGCATGACTGAGGCGATCCGCCAGAATACGGTCCCCCTCCGTCAACAGCGCCGTCACCACCGCCTGATTGGCGGCAAACCCGGAGATCATCAACAGCGCCCGGTCGTACCCCAGCCAGTCCGCCAGTTGCTGTTCCAACTGCTCATGCGCGTTGGTATACCCGGTCACATGACCGGAACCGCCGCTGCCCACGCCGTAGCGCTCTGCGCCCTGCTGCCAGGCGCGCACAATCGCCGGATGCTGGCTCAGCCCCAGATAGTCGTTACAGGAGAAATTGAGATAACGCTGCTGCTCGCGCACCAGCCAGCGGCCGCTGCCGCCGTCATTGGGCAAGCGAACCCGGTAGGCGTCCTCCGCCTGCCGCTGCGCCAGCGCCTGATCGATCCGTTGTTGCCAGCCCATTCACACCGCCGCGTTGTAGTACTGAGCGGTATCGGCATGCAGCAATCGTTCGGCCAGATGCTGCTGTTGCTGATTGTCGCCGTATTCGGTTTGGGTCTGCCGCGGGTTAAGCCCCAGTTTGCGGAACAGCAGCAGGTCCTTGTCTTCTTTCGGGTTCGGCGTGGTCAACAGCTTGCAGCCGTAGAAAATCGAATTGGCGCCGGCCATGAAACACATCGCCTGCGTCTGCTCGTTCATCTGCTCGCGCCCGGCCGACAGTCGCACGTAGGAGGCCGGCATCATGATACGCGCCACGGCGATGGTGCGGATAAAATCGAACGGATCCACGTCCTCGTTTTCCGCCAGCGGCGTCCCCTTCACCTTCACCAGCATGTTGATCGGCACGCTTTCCGGCGGCGTCGGCAGATTCGCCAGTTGCACCAGCAGTCCGGCGCGGTCGCGCACCGTTTCGCCCAGGCCGACGATACCGCCGGAGCACACTTTGATGCCGGCTCCACGCACTTTGCCCAGCGTATCCAACCGTTCCTGATAAGTACGGGTGGTGATGATATTGCCGTAAAATTCCGGCGACGTATCCAGATTGTGGTTGTAGAAATCAAGCCCGGCCGCCGCCAGTCGTTCGGCCTGATCGCCATGCAGCGTGCCCAGCGTCATGCAGGTTTCCATTCCCATCGCTTTCACGCCGCGCACCATTGACTCCAGATACGGCATATCGCGCTCATGGGGGTTTTTCCACGCCGCGCCCATGCAGAAACGGGTAGAACCGGCCGCTTTGGCCTGACGCGCGGAATCCAGCACCTGCTCGACCTGCATCAGCCGTTCGGTTTCAATGCCGGTACGGTAGCGCGCGCTTTGCGGGCAGTATTTGCAGTCTTCCGGGCAGGCGCCGGTTTTGATGGATAACAGCGTGCTGACCTGCACCTGACGGGGATCAAAGTGCTGGCGATGCACCTGTTGCGCTTCAAACATCAGTTCCAGAAACGGCTTATCGAACAGGGCCTGCGCCTGCTCCAGTGTCCAGTTTACGCGTTCGGTCATCATCATTGCTCCGGGTAAAAAAGTCTCGCCAGTGTAATTTATGTGGGTATACTGTCAACCAAATTGAGATCCAATTGGTTTACATCAGTATGAATCAGGACGACCTGAACTTCGACCAGCGCCATATCTGGCACCCCTACACGTCCATGACCGCTCCCCTGCCTTGTTACCCGGTGATCGCCGCCAGCGGTTGTCGGTTGCAACTGGCCGACGGCCGCCAACTGGTGGACGGTATGTCTTCATGGTGGGCGGCCATTCACGGCTACAATCACCCGCGGCTGAATCAGGCGTTGACGGACCAGCTGGCGCAGATGTCGCACGTGATGTTCGGCGGCATTACCCATCCGGCGGCGGTGGCGTTGTGCCGCCAACTGGTGGCGATGACCCCGGCGGCGCTGGAGTGCGTGTTTCTGGCGGATTCCGGCTCGGTAGCGGTGGAAGTGGCGATGAAGATGGCGCTGCAATACTGGCAAGCGCGCGGCGAACGCCGCCAGCGCTTCCTGACGCTGCGCCACGGCTATCATGGCGACACCTTTGGCGCCATGTCGGTGTGCGATCCGGATAATTCGATGCACAGTCTTTATCAGGGATATTTGCCGCCGCATCTGTTCGCCGACGCGCCGCGCTGCCGCGTTGACCAGCCCTGGCAGCCGGAAGACATCACCGACTTCAGCGCACGGTTGCAGCAGCATCAGCACGACATCGCCGCCGTGATCCTGGAACCGATCGTGCAGGGCGCGGGCGGTATGCGCTTTTATCATCCCGAGTATCTGCGGCAGGTCCGCCAGTTATGCGATCGGCACGGCATTCTGCTGATCGCCGACGAAATCGCCACCGGGTTTGGCCGTACCGGACGCCTGTTCGCCTGCGAACACGCCGGGATAACGCCGGATATCCTGTGTCTTGGCAAAGCGCTGACCGGCGGTTACATGACGCTCTCCGCCACGCTCACCACCCGCGCGGTGGCGGAAACCATCAGCAACGGCGAGGCCGGATGTTTCATGCACGGCCCCACCTTCATGGGCAACCCGCTGGCCTGCGCCGTGGCCCATGCCAGCCTGACACTGCTGGCGGAAAACCGCTGGCAGACGCAGGTCGCCGCTATTGAGGCGCAGTTGCGTCAGGCATTGCTACCGCTCAGCGAGGCGCCGACCGTTGCCGACGTGCGGGTGCTGGGCGCCATCGGCGTGGTGGAAACTCGCCAGCCGGTCAATATGGCGCGTCTGCAACGCTTCTTTGTCGATCGAGGAGTATGGATTCGGCCGTTCGGCAAGCTTGTCTATCTCATGCCGCCCTTCATCATTCAGCCGGACGAGTTGCAGGCGCTGACCGATGCGGTTCGGCAGGCGGTTTCCAATCCGGCGCTGTGGTGAACCTGGCGTGAGGTAAATCCCCGTCTGCCAAAAGCCGGGCCGCAAATAGCGCCCGGTTTTATTTTTCTTTATTTGCCGACTCCGCTTTTCGTCCTCTTTCTTGTTATTTCCCAGCGATTGAAATCAAACAATCACAATAAGAAATTATCACCAATGACGGTGATTGAATAATTCTCACCCACCGGCAACACCTGCGCCAATTCTTTGATCCATCTTCAGAATTACTATTTACCCGCTTGAACCCCCAATTAAGACTGGCATAGCGTGACAGGAATTAATCGCTGGCGTTCACCGTTATTCCACTCAGCGGGCACAGGCTGTCTTTTCTTTTTCCGATGGTCTGTCGCGTTGAACCTTCACGGGCGCTCGCTGTTTTTTCCTCTGGCCCACACATAATGAGAAAGACCACCATGAAATCACGATTCTCGCCGCACACCGCGGTGGTTCTGCCCTGGATTGCCACCCTACCCTTGCTGTTTTCCCCGCTGGCGGGAGCTGTGCAGCAAGCGGTGCTTGATACCCGCGAAGCCCCGCTGATCACCGTTAATGGATTGAAATTCAAGGATCTCAACCGCGACGGTAAACTCAATCCGTACGAAGACTGGCGTTTGCCGCCGGCGCAACGTGCGGCGGACCTGGTGTCGCGTATGACGCTGGCGGAAAAAGCCGGGGTGATGATGCACGGATCCGCCCCCACCGCCGGCAGCGTCACCGGCGCCGGCGCCCAGTACGACCTCACGGCGGCCAAAGCCATGATCGCCGAACGCTACGTCAACAGCTTTATTACCCGGCTTTCCGGCGATAACCCGGCCCAGATGGCGGAAGAAAACAACAAGCTGCAGCAACTGGCGGAAGCCACCCGGCTGGGTATCCCCGCCACCATCAGCACCGACCCGCGCAACTCATTCCAGTCGCTGGTCGGCGTTAGCGTGTCGGTCGGTAAATTCAGCAAATGGCCGGAAACCCTCGGTCTGGCCGCCATCGGCGACGAGGAGCGAGTGCGGCGCTTCGCCGATATCGTGCGTCAGGAATACCGCGCAGTCGGCATTACCGAAGCCCTGTCTCCCCAGGCCGACCTGTCCACCGAACCACGTTGGCCGCGTATCGACGGCACCTTCGGCGAAGATCCCGATCTGACCAAAAAGATGGTGCGCGGTTATGTCACCGGCATGCAGAACGGCAAAAACGGCCTTAACGGCCAAAGCGTGATTTCCGTGGTGAAACACTGGGTCGGCTACGGCGCGGCGCAGGACGGCTGGGACAGCCACAACGCCTATGGCAAATACGCGCTGTTCCGTCAAAATAACCTGCAATGGCATATCGACCCGTTTACCGGCGCGTTTGAAGCCCACGCTGCCGGCATCATGCCCACCTATTCCATTCTACGAAACGCCCGCTGGCACGGCAAACCGATCGAACCGGTCGGCGCCGGCTTCAACCGTTTCCTGCTCACCGACCTGCTGCGCGGCCAGTACGGTTTTGATGGCGTGATCCTCAGCGACTGGCTGATCACCAACGACTGCAAAGGGGACTGCCTGACCGGCGTCAAACCCGGTGAAAAACCGGTGCCGCGCGGCATGCCGTGGGGCGTGGAAAACCTGACGCCCGCCGAGCGTTTCATCAAGGCGGTTAACGCCGGGGTTGATCAGTTCGGCGGCGTAACCGACTCGGCCTTGCTGGTGAAAGCGGTACAGGACGGCCTGCTGAGCGAAGCCCGGCTGGATACCTCGGTCAACCGTATCCTGAAGCAGAAATTCCAGACCGGGTTATTCGAGCGCCCTTACGTCAATGCCGCGCAGGCCAACGATGTCGTCGGCAGAACAGACTGGCAGCAACTGGCGGACGAGACCCAGGCGCGGGCGCTGGTGCTGCTGCAGAACAACAATCTCCTGCCGCTGCGTACAGGCAGCCGGGTCTGGCTGCACGGTATTGACGCAAAAGCCGCGCAGGCGGCAGGGTTTATCGTCGTGGATGCGCCGGAGAAGGCGGACGTGGCGCTGATTCGCACTCATACCCCGTACGAGCAGCCGCACAAAAACTTCTTCTTCGGCAGCCGTCACCATGAAGGGTCGCTGGCGTTTCGCGCCGACAATCCGGACTATCAGGCCATCGTGCGCGCCAGCGTCCGCGTGCCGACGCTGGTCACCGTCTATATGGAACGTCCGGCGATCCTCACCAACGTTGTGGACAAAACCCGGGCGCTGATCGCCAACTTCGGCGTCAGCGATAGCGTACTGCTGAGCCGGCTGGTTTCCGGCGCGGCTTACACCGCAAAATTGCCCTTCGAGCTGCCATCTTCCATGCAGGCGGTGCTGAAACAGCAGCCCGACCTGCCGTACGACAGCAATAAGCCGTTGTTCCCATTCGGCTACGGCCTGCCCCACTGACCCGCGTTGCCCCGGTTCGTCCGGGGCGACCATTTCCCGCCGCAGGGGATCATCCAGGGAAAACCACACTCCGCGTTTTGTGATTCGTAGCACACTGACAATATTAGCGTTATCATCACTTCTACGGTTAATCAGGATTTTCCCTTATGCGTAATACCATCACGCTTTGCTGGCAGTATTTACGCGCTTTCGCATTGATTTATCTGTGTCTGTTCGCCGGCAATGCGATATCCGCGTTACTCCCCATCACCATTCCCGGCAGCATCCTCGGCATGCTGATTCTGTTCGCGCTGCTGGCGTCGCAGATTCTGCCTCCCAACTGGGTCAAACCCGGTTGTCATCTGCTGATTCGCTACATGGCGCTGCTGTTCGTGCCCATCGGGGTCGGGGTGATGAACTACTATGGCGTGCTACGCGACCAGTTCGGCCCGATTGTCGTTTCCTGTCTGGTCAGCACCTTTGTGGTGATGATCGTCGTCGGCTACACCACCCAGATGATGCACGGCGACCGGCAGGCCGGCAGCCGGAACGGCACAGAAACGAAGGAAGAAAAATAATGCTGAATTATCTGTGGTGGTCGCTGCCGCTGACGCTGGCAGTGTTCTTTGGCGCCCGCAAGGTGGCGATGACGCTAAAAATGCCGTTGCTCAACCCGTTGCTGGTATCGATGCTGGTGATCATTCCGCTGCTGCTGGTGCTGGATATCCCCTACAACCACTATTTCAGCGGCAGCGCCATCCTCAACAGCCTGTTGCAACCGGCGGTGGTGGCGCTGGCGTTTCCACTGTATGAACAGCTACATCAAATCCGCGCGCGTTGGAAATCCATCATCAGCGTCTGTTTTATCGGCAGCGTCACCGCCATTATTTCCGGCACCGTCATCGCCCTGTGGCTGGGCGCTTCGCGGGAAATCGCCGCCTCGGTGTTGCCGAAATCGGTCACCACGCCGATCGCCATGGCGGTCGCCAGCTCCATCGGCGGCATTCCGGCCATCAGCGCCATGTGCGTGATTTTCGTTGGCATCGTCGGCGCAGTACTCGGCCACGCGCTGTTCAACCGACTGAAAATCCATGCCAAATCCGCCCGCGGACTGGCAATGGGCACGGCGTCGCACGCGCTGGGCACCGCCCGCTGCGCGGAAGTGGACTTTCAGGAAGGCGCCTTCAGTTCGCTGGCGCTGGTGATTTGCGGCATCATCACCTCGCTAATCGCCCCGTTTCTGTTTCCGGTGATCGTGCGCCTGATGGGCTAATGCCACCGGACGCCCTGACGTCATCCAAATTGCAGGTCCGCACCTTGAAACACCGGTCGGCCTGCATCCCGCCACATGATAAGAAAACATTCAGACTGCCACATGGACGAACAGACATTTTATACCTTTCTTGAAGATAAACATTTCATCGAGTTACAAGAGCTGCTCAAGACATCGGATGACATCCTTGATGTGATTTCGCTAACGGAAAATCAACACTCCCATATGTTGGCCTGGTGCCTGAATCCGAATGAAGGCCACGGTCAGCGAGACGCGATAATTAAAGATTTTCTGACCGCCGCCTATTACGCCAGTACCGAACATAAATACGACAATAAAAAATTTTTCCATATCTGGACCCCCGGCTTAATCCATCAGACCAGTTTTGGTTCGCTGTTTGTCTGCCGGGAATTCAGCATTGTCGACCTTAACGGGGGTCGCCGCCGTCTTGACCTGTTTTTGATCGACCCGCAAAACAAATTTATCGTCACGATAGAGAATAAAGCTGGCTCAACCCCCGATGTCGCTCAGCTTGACGACTATCACGCCGCGGTGAAAAACGCGCTGGCGCGCAACGCCTGTTTCCACGGCTATAACTTCCTGTTCGTCGCCATCGACAAATGGTTTAACCAGTCAGCCGATAACGATTTTGTCAGCCAGGCCAAGCGCTGGGCATTTATGAACTACCAGTGGCTGGATAAAGCGGCGCACCGCGCCCGACTGCAATCTGAAAATCATCATGCCGCGGTGCAGTTGCTGTTGTCGTACTGCCAGAAACAGGCCGACTGGCAAAGCCCGGCCGAGCAAAGAATCTCAGAGCTCTCCGCCACGCTGGCAATCCGCTATGCGCCGCTGGTGGAACACTTTTACCAGCAAAGAAATCACTCGCCTGTCCAATGGCGCGTCAGCAAATTTGCCGGCATCGACGCCGAAATGCTGCTGTTCCTGCAACAGCACCGCCCGCTTTGCGACAAGCTGATCCAATCCCGCGGCATCGCCGGCGTGCTGGTTAACATGAAAAAAGCCCTGCCGGATTTGCAGGGTGACGACGGCTCGTACAGCAATAATCTGCAAATCAGCCGCACCTGGTTTAATTTTGCGACCGACGCCATGCTGGAAATCAGCGCGGAGACGTACTGGCCTATCTACGTGAACATTTTCAGAGAAAAAAGCGAAAACAGCCGTCATCCTCGCTTCGGCCTACGGGTGTTTTATGCCGAGGCCTACCTGAATGAAGCCTTCTCCTCTTCGCATTGCGCCTTCACCGACTTGCTCTATCAACACTTTCCTGAGGGAAGAAAATCCAGAGCCTATGACTGGAAAACACTCAGCCATCAATACGGGTTGAGCGCAACGGAGGTGGTTGAGCAGGCGAAAAGACTCGCACAAAAAATAGATGCGATCATTCAGCAGGAAAATGAAGCGGCATTGCCGGACGGCGGTTCATAACCGCTGCCGCAATACCAACCGGACCTGCGGCCGATAAACTTGAGATACATCTCGCATTTGTGATTTCTTTTTCATGTATTTCATATAAAAAGTGATAATAATCACAAATAATCGCCGCGTGTCTGACCAGACTCTGGTTAACATGCTCTGAAAACCGGGAAAGAGAGACCATCATGCAAGCACGCTTCCACGACGCTTTCACGCAACTGCCTGCGGCGCTGCAAGCCACGCTGGCGCCGATACTGGCGCGTGATGATTTTGCCGCCATGCTGACCGCCGACGATGTCAGCAGCATTTGCGCCCAGAGCCAGCTCGACGCCGACAGTTTGGCTTTCGCCCTGCTGCCGCTGGCCGCCGCCTGCGCGCTGACGCCGGTGTCTCACTTTCACGTCGGCGCGATAGCACAGGGCGTCAGCGGCGCCTTCTACTGGGGCGCCAATATGGAGTTCGACGGCCTGCCGCTGCAACAGACCGTCCACGCCGAGCAAAGCGCCGTCAGCCACGCCTGGCTGCGCGACGAACCGGCGCTGCGGGCGGTGACGGTGAACTACACGCCCTGCGGGCACTGCCGCCAGTTCATGAACGAACTCAATAGCGCGCCCGAACTGCGTATTTGCCTGCCAGGGCGTTCACCCGCGCTGCTCGGCCACTATCTGCCGGATGCGTTTGGCCCGCGCGATCTGGCGATCAACACCCTGTTGATGGATGACATCGATAACGGGTTGACGCTGACGACAGACGATCCCCTGCGCCAGCTGGCGCTGGCGGCGGCCAACCGCAGCCACGCGCCGTACAGTAAAGCATTCAGCGGCATCGCGCTGGAAACCCGCCGCGGTCGCCGTTACGCCGGGCGTTATGCGGAAAACGCCGCGTTCAACCCCAGCCTGCCGCCATTGCAGGCGGCGTTGAATCTGGTCAATCTGGCCAGCGAGCCGTTCAGCGACATTCAACGGGCGGTTTTGGTGGAATCCAGCCATGTGACGCTCAGCCAGTGGAGTCTGGCCCAGCCGTTGCTGGCGTCATTCGGCTGTACCGATCTGTGCCGCGAACCGGCGCACTAAAACATAGCGCGCCGCCATGCGTTCATATGGCGGCGCTGCGTCGATTCGGTGGTGGAAAATTCACACCGTGTGAGTAAGACCGGCCCCCCAACCCCCCTCTTTTTCCAGCAGAAGCGCGATAATATGTGACTTTCCCCACATATTTTTCATATGCAAGTCATCTGTAATTATTTTAATTAACAATCCCTGTACATATTTTTGGGGTACTTTAAGATCCGCGTTATCCTATCGTTTCGTTGGTTCTTCGAACCGATTTCCGCTACCCAAAGAGTCGAAAGTCATGGAATTGGAATACGAAAGTAAACGTCCGCTTTATATCCCTTATGCCGGTCCTATCCTGCTCGAATTTCCCCTGCTGAACAAAGGCAGCGCCTTTACCGAGGCGGAGCGCGCCCAGTTCAACCTGCACGGCCTACTGCCCGAAGCGGTGGAAACCATTGAAGAACAGGCAGAGCGCGCCTGGCGGCAGTATCAGGAATTCAAGAACGACATGGAAAAGCACGTGTACCTGCGTAACATTCAGGACACCAACGAAACCCTGTTCTACCGTCTGCTGGAAAACCACCTGAGCGAAATGATGCCGATCATTTATACGCCGACGGTGGGCGCCGCCTGTGAACACTTCTCCGACATTTACCGCCGTGCCCGCGGCCTGTTTATCTCCTACCCCAACCGCGAGCATATCGACGATATGCTGCAAAACGCCACTAAACAAAACGTAAAAGTCATCGTGGTGACGGACGGCGAGCGTATCCTCGGTCTGGGCGACCAGGGCATCGGCGGTATGGGTATTCCGATCGGTAAACTGTCGCTGTACACCGCCTGCGGCGGCATCAGCCCGGCTTACACCCTGCCGGTGGTGCTGGATGTCGGCACCAACAACCCGCAACTGCTCAACGACCCGCTGTACATGGGCTGGCGTCACCCACGTATTACCGGCGACGAATACTACGAGTTCGTGAACGAATTCATTCAGGCGGTGAAACGCCGCTGGCCGAACGTGCTGCTGCAGTTTGAAGACTTCGCACAGAACAACGCCATGCCGCTGCTGAACCGCTACCGCGACGAAATCTGCAGCTTCAACGACGACATTCAGGGCACCGCCGCCGTAGCGCTGGGCAGCCTGATCGCCGCCAGCCGCGCGGCCGGCAGCCAGCTGCGCGACCAGACCGTAGCCTTCCTCGGCGCCGGTTCCGCCGGTTGCGGCATCGCCGAGCAGATCATCGCCCAAATGAAATCCGAAGGCCTGAGCGATGAAGAAGCCCGCGCCCGCGTATTCATGGTGGACCGTTTTGGCCTGTTGACCGACAAACTGCCGAACCTGCTCGACTTCCAGAGCAAACTGGTGCAGAAAAGCGAAAACCTGGCCAAGTGGGACATCACCAGCGACGCTATCTCGCTGATGGACGTCATGCGCAACGGCAAACCGACCATCCTGATCGGCGTATCCGGCCAGCCCGGCTTGTTCACGGAAGAGATCATCCGTGAAATGCACAGCCACTGCGCCCGTCCGATCGTGATGCCGCTGTCCAACCCGACCTCCCGCGTGGAAGCGCGTCCGGAAGACATCATCCGTTGGACCGACGGCGCGGCGCTGGTAGCGACCGGCAGCCCGTTCGCCCCGGTACAGCACAAAGACAAGGTTTATCCGATCGCGCAGTGCAACAACTCCTACATTTTCCCCGGCATCGGTCTGGGCGTACTGGCCTGTGGCGCCAAGCGCATCACCGACGGCATGCTGATGGCCTCCAGCCGCGCGCTGGCCGACTGCTCGCCGTTGGCAAGCCAGGGCGAAGGTCCGTTGCTGCCGGAAGTCAGCACCATTCAGGAAGTCTCCAAACACATTGCTCTGGAAGTCGCCAAAGCGGCCCAGTTGCAGGGCGTGGCGGAAGTCACATCCGAAGACGCGCTGGTAAAAGCGATTGCCCACAACTTCTGGCAGCCGCAGTACCGCACCTACAAGCGCACCTCTTTCTGATTGCGCTTTCCGATCGCGCTGCGTTCAGCGCGATCGTCGTTTCAAGCGCGGCTCCGGCCGCGTTTTTTTATCCCCTGCTCCTCCGACACGCCTCATTCTCCCGCCCGGCGATTTCTGCCATAATGGCAACCTATAGACACATCAATACCATACCTGTTTTCAATACGATGCCTGTTCTGCCCGCTTAGTGATGCGGCGAACAGACCTGTGGAGCTGTCATGGATACTTCGGGTTTACTCTCTCTGGAACAGGCGCTGCAAACCATGCTGGCGCAGGTTTCACCACTCACCGCCACAGAAACGGTTTCGATTTATCAGGCCGCCGGTCGCATCACGGCGAGCGCGGTAAACTCCCCCCTCGACGTGCCCCCGTTCGACAATTCTGCGATGGACGGCTATGCCGTGCGTTGTCATGAACTGACCGGTCAGCCGTTGCCGGTGGCGGGTAAAGCGTTTGCCGGCGCACCGTTTGACGCCGACTGGCCCGCAGGCAGTTGCATCCGCATCATGACCGGCGCGCCGATTCCTGTCGGCGCCGACGCGGTGGTGATGCAGGAAGACACGGAAAACGATGCCGACGGCCGGGTCCATTTCACCCGCGCGGTCAAACCGGGCCAGAACATCCGCCGCATCGGTGAGGATATCCGCCGTCAAGCGCAGGTGCTGCCAGCCGGCACCCGACTGGGCGCCGCCGAACTGCCGTTGCTGGCGTCGCTTGGCATTGCGACGGTCGAGGTGGTGCGCCGTCTGCGAGTAGCGCTGTTTTCCACCGGCGACGAATTACAGCCGGTCGGCGAACCGTTACAGGCCGGGCAGATTTACGATACCAACCGCTTTACCGTGCGCCTGATGCTGGAACAGCTGGGCTATGAGGTGATCGACCTCGGTATCGTGCGTGACGACCCAGCGGCGCTGCGTCAGGTATTTCGGGAAGCGGATCAGGCGGCTGACGTCGTGATCAGCAGCGGCGGCGTGTCGGTGGGCGAAGCGGACTACACCAAACAGATGCTGGAAACGTTGGGCGATATTCGCTTCTGGAAACTGGCGATCAAACCCGGCAAGCCGTTTGCCTTCGGCAAGTTGAGCCACGCCTGGTTCTGCGGGCTACCGGGCAACCCGGTGTCCGCCGCCGTCACCTTTTACCAACTGGTGCAACCGCTGCTGGCACGGCTGTCCGGTCATACCGGCTGGTCATTGCCGGCGCGTTTTCGGGTTAAGACGGCGACAGCGTTGAAAAAATCGCCCGGTCGACTGGACTTCCAGCGCGGCATTTTGGCCCGCACCGCCGGGGGCGACCTGGAAGTGCGCACCACCGGGCACCAGGGGTCCCACGTGTTCAGTTCATTCAGTCAGGGCAACTGCTTCATCGTGCTGGAAGCCGAGCGCGGCCGGGTGGAAGCGGGCGAATGGGTGGACGTAGAACCGTTTAACGCCTTGTTGCAGAGCCATTACTGATGTTGCCTGAACTGACTGATGAAGAAACCCTGCGCTATAACCGGCAAATCGTCCTGCGCGGATTCGATTTTGATGCGCAGGAGCGCCTGAAAGCCTCACGGGTATTGATCGTCGGGCTGGGCGGACTGGGTTGCGCCGCCGCGCAGTATCTAGCCTCGGCAGGGGTCGGTCGGTTGACCCTGCTGGATTTTGATACCGTTTCATTGTCCAACCTGCAACGTCAGGTGCTGCACCGTGACGATCGTATCGGCATGCCGAAGGTGGAATCCGCCCGCCTGACCTTGCAGGGCATCAATCCGCATGTTCATATCACGCCGGTTCAGGACAATCTGGACGATGACGCGCTGCTGGCGCTGGTGATGCAACACGATGCCGTGGTGGATTGCACCGACAATGTGTCGATTCGCGATCGGCTCAACCGCCTCTGCTTTATGCAAAAAACGCCGCTGGTATCCGGCGCGGCGATTCGGATGGAGGGGCAAATCAGCGTCTTTACCTATCAGCCGGAGGAACCCTGCTACCGCTGTCTCAGCCGTCTGTTTGGCGACGGCGCGCTAACCTGCGTCGAAGCCGGCGTCATGGCGCCGCTGGTCGGCGTAATCGGCTCATTGCAGGCGCTGGAAACCATCAAGCTACTGGCCCGCTATGGGCAGCCGCTGGCCGGTAAACTGCTGCTGTTTGACGCCATGACGATGCAATTTCGTGAGATGCGACTGCCGAAAAATCCGGACTGCGACATCTGCGGGCAAACAAGCTAAGAGCCTATCCCAATAGACGTAATTGGCGCAGCCAGTTTGGACTCGGGCAGCGCGGAGAACCCGGGGCGTACACGCAGTACGTGAGGCGTTCGAGCACTGCCCAGGGCCAAAATGACAAATAAAATAGCCCTGGTGGGATAGGCTCTAAATCCCGCCGGGGATGAAATTGATGTAAGATGACGATGTTCTGATTATCCACAAGGTCGCCGTATCATGACGCAATCCTTAACTATTGAAGAGCGTATTCAGCACTCCATCACCCGGGTCGCCAAAGTGGTCTTCCCCACCAATATCAACCACCATTCGACGCTGTTTGGCGGTACCGCGCTGGCGTGGATGGATGAAATTTCGTTTATTACCGCCACCCGTTTCTGCCATAAACCACTGGTCACCGTTTCCACCGAAAAGATCAACTTCACTACCCCTATCCCGTCGGGCACCATTGTCGAGCTGGTCGGGCAGGTCAGCCGGGTCGGACGCACCAGCCTGACGGTCGATGTATCGGTGTATCTGGAGCAGATGTATGCCGAAGGCCGCACCAAAGTGATTACCGGTCAGTTCAATTTTGTGGCGGTCAATGACGAAGGGCGCCCGATTCCATTATTCTGATCGCCGGCCGCTTTCATTTTTCAATGAATGAGGCAACACTGACGCACTAATGTTTCGTCAACGGTTTCCTCTGGTCGCCGTGGCATCATTAACCTTTTTCTGGCGGGTGAAAATAATGATTTCCGTCTGCATGATAATCAAAAACGAGGCCAGGCATCTTGCCGGTACGCTGGCATCCATCGCCGCCCATTTTGACGATATCGTTATTGTCGATACCGGTTCCACCGATAACTCCAGGGCCATCGCCAGTCAGTTCACAACCAATATCCATGATTTCGAATGGATAGCCGATTTCTCCGCCGCGCGTAATGCATCGCTGGATTATGCCCGTCACGATTGGGTGCTGGTGATCGATGCCGATGAAGAAATCGAATCGATTGATATCGATGCGTTATACGCACTGATAAAAGCACACCCGCAGGCGATCGGGCGCGTGGAGCGCATCAATTATCTGGATGAAGGAAGCGATACCACGACCGTCCGGGAATCGATCAATCGTTTATTTCGCAAAGATCGTTATCATTACAGCGGCATTATTCATGAACAGGTTACGCCGCGGGAAATCAGCGCGCCGCCCGCCCCTTCATTTATAGCCCCGATACGCCTGAATCATGTGGGATACAAAAAAGAAATACTGCAGGAAACCGATAAAATTTCGCGAAACATCACCCTGCTGAAACAAGCGCTTGAAACACAGGCTGACGACCCTTATCTGCTGTTTCAACTGGGAAAAAGTTATTACCTGAAGCGGGACTATCCCTCCTCGATTGACTATTTCCGGCAGGCATTGCGTTTTGAAACCAATTTTACGTACGAATATACCGAAGACCTGGTCGAGACCTATGGTTATGCGCTGATCAATCAGGGCGACTATGCGGCGGCCATGGATATTCTTCAGTATGAATCCCATTTTTCATCTACTGATTTTATGTTTTTAAAAGCATTGATTATGATGAATAATGGTCAGCTTCAAAACGCGGTTGATTTATTTATCCACTGCACAAAGATGCCGCCGGGGAATAAAGAGGGCGTCAATTCCTATAAAGCCAATTATAATATCGGCGTTATTCTGGAATGTGTCGGCATGAAGCAGAAGGCGCTGGAGTTTTATCAAAAATGCGGTAATTACGCGCTGGCGCGTGACGGCATTCAACGGCTGGTTCATTGAAGCGATTTGATACGCCTCCTCTGACATGTTTTTCCAGCGGAGGCGTGTATACCCTAAATAATTCGAGTTGCGGTGAATCCCGATGCGCTTACTCAGGTAAGCGATTCGGATGAACGACAACGCTGCCGGGAGCAGAGTTGAACGCTACTGGCAACGGCCCCAAAGCGGTAAGGCCCAGGGATGGGCCGAGTAATAAAGCCAGCACATCTGCAACGTGACGTACGACGGATATAAAGCCGAATCACTTATTCATATTCTTCATAATCTATTTTAAAACGATGCGGCATCGCTGCATTCTATTAATATCCCTGATCATATTACCGTTATATGGTTACCACAAAGTAACCTAGGCACTTTCAGGTAATTCATTGTTTATGCAAATTTGACGCGATAATATGTCGCCATACCTGAGCAGAATTTATCGTTTTTAAGTTCTGTTTTTATCTGGCCATACTTGAGGAAATGCTATGAGCAAGATTGCAGTTGTCTACTATTCTGGCTACGGTCACACCAAACTTATCGCTGAACTGGTTGCGGAAAGCGCCAAAGCCAGCCTGATCGCTATCGACAGCAATGGCGATATCACCGACGCGGACTGGGAAACACTGAACGCCGCAGACGGCATCATCTTCGGCGCGCCGACCTACATGGGCAACGCCCCCTGGCAGTTCAAGAAATTCGCCGACGCCAGCTCAAAAATCTGGTTTACCCGCGGCTGGCAGGACAAGGTGTTTGGCGGCTTCGTCAACAGCGCCAGCCTGAACGGCGACAAACAAGTGACGCTGATTTATCTGCAGACGCTGGCTGCACAGCACGGCGGCATCTGGGTCAGCCTGGGTCAACTGCCGGCTAACGCGCTGGCTTCCACCCGCAACGACGCCAACAACCTCGGTGGTTCCGGCGGTGCGCTGATTCAGTCTCCGTCCGACGCCGGCGCCGATGCCATTCCGGCTGGCGATCTGGAAACCGCCAAACTCTACGGCGCGCGCGTTGCTGAAATTACCCGTCGCCTGCACGGTTAATCACGCTATACCCTCTGAAATTCACATGCCCGGTTTCCCGGGCATTTTTATTTATCGCCATTCTTTCCCGGCTAATGCCGTTCAGGGCGCGTTTGAATCCAGAACGCATGGATCAGGCCAGGCAGGTAACCCAGCAACGTCAGCACGACATTCAACAGGAATGCCCAGCCAAGACCTTTGCCCAACAAAACCCCAAACGGCGGCAGAATAATGGTGAACAGAATACGCCAGAAACCCATTGGTAACCTCCCTTGCGGCCAGTAATCGGGTTAGATACGCCAGCATAATCGGTTGAATGTCAGTTTCTGATAGCTGTGGGTAAGGTTTTTCATACAGATGAAAAAGCGGACTGAGAATATCAGTCCGCCCGTGTTATTTAGGGATACAGTCAGGTATTACGGCTGTTGATAGGCCAGCTTGTAGTTACCCGCCGCCACGGTTTTAAACGTCACTTTATCGGGATACCAGCGAATTTCCACTTCGGCTTCGGTCTGTTTTTTCCAGGCGGAGACATAATCCACATTCAGATTTAGCGAATCAAGCGACGCCGTATCATTACTGGTATCAGTAATATCAAACGCATAGGCAATAAAAACGCTATCGGTAATGCCGTCAGCACTCGGCGCAATCCAGGTCGACCAGGCGACGCTGTCGATCTTATTCATGACATCCAGTGGCATGCCTTTTGCCAACAGAGTCGTTGCACCGGATGTATCCACCGTCAACTGGCCGATATTTTCCCACTGAGTACCATTCCAGATATACCAGTCTCTTCCATCGTGGCTGACCGCGCCACGCAATTTACCATTGCCTTTTGCGGTATAGCTGGCAGTAATGGCGTTCACTTTTTTGAATGAACTTAGGTTATATCGCGCCTTCGAAACCATAATCTGCGAATACGGCAAATAAGATGTCGTGATCGGTGTTTGTTCTGGTGCAACCACAGTCAACGGCAGCTTGCCATTCAACTGACTTGCATCAATTATGCCGGACTCACGGAAGCCAGAGGCAAAATCCCCCTTACTGGTTGGCGCATTCACCGGTACAAGAACATGATTGACGACGTTAAAATACTCATTACCGGCACGCAATAATACATTTGACGTTCGATACAGGTTCAGCATCGAAATCCCTACAATGATCCCGTCACCATCAGATGAAGTAATATATAAACGGTATTTACTGTACGCAGCAGGCGTACCGATTTTAAATGTCTTCACCTGCGGCAGGGTTTGCCACGTCACATTGCTTTGTACATCCAGATCCGTCCATGTAGAACCGTCATTCGATCCCTGCAATGAAAAATTGGTAGGGCGTGCTGAATCATGCGCCGGGTTTGATGGATAGCCATCATTTCGCACGCCGATCTCATATTCGGTTACAGCGTATGGCTGAGGAAAATCAATCCGCAGCCAGGCAGGCCAATTATTTTTGGCCGAAAACCACGCTTTGTTATTGTCATAATATCCCCCGACCTTGCGGTTAAAAGCCATCCAGGCAAATACACTGGTATCATAGACACTGGATGCCGAGGCAACATACCCGTCAGCGGAGGTATTGGCTGCCATCACCGGAGTAGCATAGCTGATGGAAGAAATCTGAATACTCTTACCGTCAGCCTTGATTTCACGGGAATAGTAATCACCGTCGGCAGCGACAGCATAAGTCTCACCCGAGTAGGGTTTCACCGTACCGTCCCAGACCAACGCTGATGTTTGCTGATAATCATTACGACTGGTTGCATCAAAGCTTTCCAGTACCACCGTCTGATTACTCAAGCCAGCTTCTTCTTTTAGCGCATAAGCTTCAGCACTGTAATCCCATTGGCTATCTGTAGATATCGGGAATGAGAAAACTTGTCCCGTGGTCGCGCCTTGTTGGTTCGACACGGTATAGCCTCTTCCCCCCTGGCCCGAATCGCTTCCCGTCCCGGTTGCGTTGATGGTCAGTTGGTTGTTTCTGTTGTCATATGCCAGAGAAACACCCCGGCCAGCCGCCAGCGTCGCCACAAGTACCTTGCGCACCGCGTCGGTGAAGTCGGTAATTTGCGAGGCAGTATGGGTATGATTAGCAAGGTCGGACTTATGCACCACATCGCTCAATCCAAGATTAGCGACAAACTGGGCTTTATCCGGGATATCCGCACCATTGAGGGTTTTATCCATCATCCGGCTGACGGCGTCGGTCAAATCCGGCAGCGTTTTCACCACCACGTTCTGACCATTGCTGTCCGTCAGGGTCACCTGACCGCGCTCGGTCAGCACCTGTTTCCACTGCGTCAACTGGGATTGATAACCTGCCAGCATCGCCGCAACCTGCGCCACATAGGCGGCGTGATCAAACGTGTCACTGCTGCCAAATGCCGGAATCGCGTAGTGCACGCCATTTGCCGTACAACCACTATATTCGCTGACCAACACCAGCTCAGTATCCGATACCACTGAGGCAATTTCATAAATTTTAATGCTGCAATCAGCAAAAATCAGCAACATGCCGCCGGCAATAACGCCATTATTCTTATCTGTCCAAATCGTATTATTCCCCAGAACAACCTTACTACCAGAAAATAAAGATAAGCTACCTGATTTATACCACATAAATTATGTCCTTTATTCCATAAAACAGTAAAAACCTGCCCAGCACAATGTCAGGATGGAAGTTAACCCAGGATGGAAATTAAATTCACTCGCTGAGGAAATAGTTAGCGAGAAATATCAACCTCCAGTGTCATACGGAACTTTTCGTATTCCACATCGAAGTCGTTATATTCGACGGTTTTATTCGGTTGCAATGCTGAAAGGGCCATTCCGACCTGCTCACGCAAGGCCCGAGCTTCGGCTACCGTATGAGCATAGCAATCTGCCGTGACGGTGACTTTCTGGCTGCTCAGCTGTTGCGAGGTATTGTAATTATTCTCCTGGATCAATGAGAAAAGGATAAACGGACATTTCTGATGAGGTGCATGATAATCGCAACACGGTACGGCATACGCATAAACACGACCATTAGCCAATTTACCCAACAATGGATAGATATCTTCTTCAGTCATTTTAATCGCCTACTTTGATAATAAATAAAATAGATTCTTTCGAAAACCTACCGTTTCGAACATGATCATAATGGCTTTATGACTAGGCTTCTTGCTTTCACTGTTGTGCCGTCAACCAGAAATAACAATTCTGGTCTATTAATATTTATCCCTGTTGAACGATAAAAACTTAAAAAATGACGGCAATCCACGAGATTAGGCCGGTTACCATAAATCAACGCATCAACGATGATAATTCATGATGTAAAAATGGTGATTTCATGACGCTTCTGCCAGAAACATCACCCAATTGAGTGTTAGGCTGTGCCATACGTAATGGCGAGAGAAAAGGAAAAACAACATATCAGGAAGAAAAGGATAATTCAGACAGGAAAAAGACAAAGAACTAAAAGAGGGTTAAGTGGCGGAGAGAGGGGGATTTGAACCCCCGGTAGAGTTGCCCCTACTCCGGTTTTCGAGACCGGTCCGTTCAGCCGCTCCGGCATCTCTCCGTAAAAGTGGTGCCTATAATGCCCTGTTTTATGGCATGTTAACAAGAACAAACCGACGCCTTTGAATTCAAGTGATGACTTAGCGAGCAACACCATGATGAAGTGGCAATGGAAATCCCCTACCCCCGACGCTTTTTCGGACTGGCAGCAGGCGTTGTCAATCCCGCTGTTAACGCCGCTGGCTGAGACTGAACGCCAGCGTATCGTCATACTGGCCAGGCAGTTTCTGCGCCAGAAACGCCTGGTGCCGCTGCAGGGGCTGGCGCTGACTGAGCTAATGGCGCAGCGCATCGCGCTATTGTTTGCGCTCCCGGTGCTGGAGCTGGGTATCGAATGGCTTGACGGCTTTCATGACGTACTGATTCACCCCGAACCTTTTATGGTTGATGGCGAGTGGATGGATGAATTCGGTCTGGTGCATAGCGGCCCCAGCGTACAATCGGGTCAGAGCTGGGATCAGGGACCGATCGTACTGAACTGGCTGGAGATTCAGGATTCGTTCGATCTTTCCGGATTCAATCTGGTTATCCACGAAGTCGCGCACAAACTGGATATGCGCGGCAACGAACGCCCGTCTGGCGTTCCTTCCATGCCGCTGCGTGATGTAGCACGCTGGGAGCAGGTGCTGCATGCCGCGATGGAGGAACTGCGCGAGGAAATAGAGCTGGTGGGCGAAGACGCCGCCAGTATGGACCCTTACGCCGCGACCGATCCAGCGGAGTGCTTCGCCGTGTTGTCCGAGTATTTTTTCAGCGCGCCAGACCTGCTGGCGGAGCGATTCCCGGCGGTATACCAACACTTTTGCGGTTTTTACCGCCAAAGCACGTTGGAACGCTTGCAGCACTGGCAAGCGAGCCATCCACTGGCTGATTTGTCATCAGAATGACGCGGAATCCTACGGATTGTACAGAAGCCAAGCAGTCAGCGCAGAATGTCGATGTTGCCCGTTGACAGCTTACGGGCACCACGGATAAGATGCGCCCCGTTCAAGCGATTCCTCTGTAGTTCAGTCGGTAGAACGGCGGACTGTTAATCCGTATGTCACTGGTTCGAGTCCAGTCAGAGGAGCCAGATTTAGAAAAGCAGATGTCGAAAGGCATCTGCTTTTTGCTTTTCAGACACTCACTCCCCTTCTCATCTATACCCGCCCAGTAAAAACACCCTGTAGCCATTACTCTTATTGGTATCTCTGTTTGCAATGCGCTTATACCAACAGTAAAGAGGAATGCGCGCTGCCTATTATTGATACTAAATAAAACATTGAGCAGGAATACCGCTCACGAGTAGCCTCGTTATAACAACGTTATCTGCTGAATATTAAGATGATGCGATAGCTCGCGCACAATGACCAGATAGCTGATAAAGCCCGTGTCATCCGGGAATTCGCCGTCGTGAAAGGGGCTGCCGGAAATGACATCCGCCACCCGGTTGAACACGTTCTCGATTTGTTGCTGAGTCAGCATGTCGTGGCTGCCGGCGCTGCGGGCTATCTCTTTAAGATAACTGTCGGCAGAAGCAATATGTTGCGCCACCTGACGTAGCGCCGGTGTCGCCTGCAGTTGGTCTTCAATGGTGGCGATCGCCATTTCCACTTCATAAGGCGACGGGATTTTGCGGCGGAAAAACTGGCGGGCAATGGCGCGGTATCCTATCGACAAGGCGATATCGGGGGTAGTAAACCGCACATGCTCTTCGTCGATAGTGAACGAATCATTCATCATCGTGATTCCTGAAACAGGCATTGGATGACCAAAACAATAACGCTGATTAATCGGAAAGGGAAACCATCCCCGCTGGTTTTTGCGGCTTATCCGGCTCTCCGGGGTGAGAGTCGCCTCCCCCACTATCCGCCTTGCGCCGTAATCCGTCTATGTCACGCTTGGGCGGCGCCCCGAAAAGGCGCGTGTACTCACGGCTGAATTGCGACGGGCTCTCATAGCCGACGTCGAAGGCCGCGCTGGCCGCATCCAAATCCTCGTTCAGCATCAGGCGCCGGGCTTCATTCAACCGCAGCCACTTTTGATACTGCAAGGGGCTCATGGCAGTCAGTTGCCGAAAGTAATGATGCAGGCTGGATGTGCTCATCTGCACATAGGCCGCAAGCTCATCAATCCGGAGCGTTGCGGTGTAATTGAGTTTCAGCCAGTCGATAGCCCGGGAGACCCGGTGTCCCTGGCTTCCTACCGACGCGATTTGCCACAGCCGCGCGGCCTGATCGCTCATCAGCAGGCGATAGTGGATTTCCCGCTCGATAAGCGGTGCGAGCACCGGGATCGAGCCGGGCTCATCAAGCAAATCCAGCATCCGCCTGAAGGGTTCAATCAACACCGGCGTGACCGTACCGATACCAATGCCTCTGTCATTTGCCCGCTGCGTGGGCAACGGCAAACCGCCCTGAGCGATCAGCTCCGCCATGATGCGAAGATCGAACTTCATGGACAACCCCAGACAGGGCTTGTCCGGGCTGGCGACGTTCACTTGCGAATTAGCCGGAAGATCCAGCGATGTGATCAGGAAATGCCGGGTGTTATAAGAGTAGGCTTCGCCGCCCACCAGCATTTGTTTTTCGCCCTGAACCACGAGGATAATGCTGGGCTCGACCAAACAGGTGGTCGGCGGCATCGGAGCTTCACGTCGAAAGAGCGTCAGGCTCGGAATCGGGGTGGTACAGTCCGTCTGAGCGGAGGTCCATCGCCCGATAACCTCCGCCATCGCCTCACTCGTCACGCCGACCGCGTCGACGTCGTGTCGTCTTATCTGTTGTTCCTGATTCGGCATACCACGTCTCCAGTCAGTGCCTTTTCGCAGCATATCCTCACGACACGATAGAGCCAATCGACAATCCCGGCAGTTGGAGGATCAGGCAATAAATGCGGAGTATCTGTCTATCGATGGGCTGACAAGATCACGAAAAATGCATCCTGCAAGAACGTTAAGCGGTCAGCGTAATCCCGGTCATCCCTCAGCACGTGTTTTCGCTCCGTTCCGATATATGTCGATTCAGTCCGCTCATCCCTCAGCCTGTGTCCGGCGACAAAATGAGCAACCAGACAGATTCAAAGGATGTAAATATGGAAAACTTCACTTTCTTTAACCCGACCCAAATCGAATTCGGCGTCGGCAAGGAACAACAGATTGGTCAGCATCTGACCGATCATGGCATTAAAAAAGTGCTGCTCTGCTACGGCAGTGAGCGCATCAAACGCAACGGTCTTTTCAACACCGTCAGCCAGAGTCTCTCCGGGCAAGGCATCGAACTGATCGAATGCGGCGGTATCGTCAGTAACCCGGTTATCTCGAAGGTGCGGGAAGGGATTGACCTGGCAAAAGCGCATCAGGTCGACGCCATTCTGAGCGTCGGCGGCGGATCGGTGCTCGACAGCGTCAAGGCGATCGCGGCCGGCGTCCGCTACGACGGCGATGTCTGGGACTTGTTTACCGGCAAAGCCCCCGTCGAGTCGGCGCTGCCGCTGTTCGCCATTCTGACGCTGGCCGCGACCGGCAGCGAAATGAACCCGGGCGCGGTGGTCACCAATGACGAAACCAAAGAGAAGTTCTTTATCTCGTCGCCCGCGCTGTTCCCCAAGGTATCCATCGTCAACCCAGTGCTGATGCAGGACGTACCTCGTGACTATCTGGTGTATTCCGCTTCGGATGTCATCGCTCATTTGATCGAGGTTTATTTCACCGCGACGGTGCATCCCAAGCTGCAATCACGGCTGGTTGAATCCCTGATCAACACGGTCATTGAGACAACCGAGGCGTTGCTTGCTGATGCGACAGACTATAACGCCCGTGCACAGTTCGCGTGGGCCGCGACCTTGGCGCTGAATGGCCTGACCTTTTCCGGCGCAGCGGGCTTTAGCTATCCCAACCACGCCATCGAACACTCGCTTTCCGCGCTGTTCAACGTACCGCATGGCGCCGGCCTGTCGGTGGTGGTCCCGGCCTGGATGAAATGGTACATCGACCGCAACCCGGCGCAGTTCGAACGATTTGCCCGCAACGTATTTGGCGTCGATACCGGCGAGCAAGGCATCGCCACACTGGAAGACTGGTTCAACACCATCGGTACTCCTACGCGTCTGCCACAGCTGGGTATCCAGGAAACCGCTTTGCCGGGCATCGTTGAAAACGTACAGAGCAACGTCCGTGTCTTTGGTATTGCCGACACCTATTCACCGGACGTGGTGACCGCCATTCTGAAGAATGCGTTGTAGCCGTTTAGTTGTGACATCCCCCCTGATAAGGTCAGTGTCCCTTATCAGGGGGTATCCCGTAATCATTCGAGAGATAATCCGCATGAACAGCCTGCTTTCCCGCAATACGTTCATTCAAAACGCTATCGCTATTTGTGTAGCGACAGTATTGACCAGCGTCCAGCCGGTGCTGGCGCAGTCCCCTTCCGCGTCAGCCAATGGCGATGCCCTGCAACTGACTCAGGAATGGGATAAAACGTTTCCGAAAAGCGATAAAGTCGACCAGCGGAAAGTCACTTTCAAAAACCGCTACGGCATTACCCTGGCCGCCGATCTGTATTTGCCAAAAAACCGTGGCAACCAGCGACTGGCAGCGCTTGCGATCAGCGGTCCCTTTGGCGCGGTAAAAGAGCAGTCTTCCGGTCTGTATGCGCAAACCATGGCCGAGCGCGGCTATGTTACGCTGGCCTTCGACCCGTCTTATACCGGCGAAAGCGGCGGAGAGCCTCGCAATGTGGCTTCACCGGATATCAATACCGAAGATTTCAGCGCCGCGGTCGACTTTCTCGGTTTGCAGCCCTTTGTTGATCGCAACCGTATCGGCATTATCGGTATATGCGGTTTCGGCGGCATGGGGCTAAACGCCGCCGCGGTGGACAAACGCATCAAAGCCGTTGTCACCACCAGCATGTATGACATGTCCCGCACCATGGCGAAAGGCCTGAACGATAGCCTGACCAACGCGCAGCGCACCGAAATGCTGGAGCAAATGAGCCAGCAACGCTGGGTTGACGCCCAGAAAGGCACGCCCGCCGCCGGTCCCCGCATTTTGCCGGAGAAACTGGACAGCAACCCCAATCCGATCATCAAGGAGTTTTTTGAGTATTACCGCACACCGCGCGGCTATCACAAGAACTCGCCGAACTCCAATGGCGCCTGGACGGCCACCACGCCGCTATCGTTCATGAATATGCCGCTGCTGACCTATGTCAACGAAATATCGCCGCGCCCGATCCTGCTCATCGCCGGTGAGAATGCGCATTCGCGTTATTTCAGTGAAGATATCTATCAGGCGGCAGCGCAACCGAAGGAACTCATGATTATCAAGGATGCCAACCACGTCGATCTCTACGATCGTCTGGATAAAATTCCGTTTGATAAGATTTCCGATTTCTTCAGCAACAACCTGAAATAAGCAATACGACGGCCATCGGGAGCGAGATGATATTCGTTGCCAGATGGCCTGTCGGCATTTTATATCCGCCATCGCTTATAACCGCACTGGTTTTACTCGTCCAGCGCGGACTGATCGTCGTATTTATCGCGCACAACCACTCCCCCCGCGCAGAAAGCGCATGAAACTACAACCATTTACACCCAAAACAATTTACTTCGTGGTGTTATTGAGGTGTTAAATGTAGTCTGTTAACATAGCGCTGATTTTGAATGAAAATGGTTATCATTATCATTGTTGGGAGAGTGTTATGTTTACGGCCTTTCAGATGCGCAAGACGTGGTTATCCTTCCCGTTTCCCTTTTCTGCTGCTGCGCTATCAGCGGCTCTGCTGGCGCTGCTGTTCGGTTTTTCGCTACCGGCGACGGCAAAACTCAAGGTGGTCACCACATTTACCATCATTCAGGACATCGCCCAACATGTTGCCGGCGATGCCGCTACCGTCGAATCGATCACCAAACCGGGCGCGGAAATCCACGACTACCAGCCCACGCCGCGGGATATCGCCAAAACGCAGTCGGCAAACCTGATTCTGTGGAATGGCCTGAACCTGGAGCGCTGGTTCGGCCGGTTCTTTGAAAACATTCAGGGCGTGCCGTCCGTGGTCGTCAGCGAAGGCGTCGCCCCTATCGCGATCAACGAAGGCCCCTACAACGGCAACCCGAATCCCCACGCCTGGATGTCGCCGAACAATGCATTGATTTACATTGAAAATATCCGGGCGGCGCTGGTGAAATACGACCCAGATAATACGGAAACCTATAACCGCAACGCCAAAAATTACGCCGCGCAAATCATGGCGCTGGATCAACCGCTGCGGGCTCGGCTGAACAATATTCCGGCCGAACACCGCTGGCTGGTGACCAGCGAAGGCGCGTTCAGCTATCTGGCGCGCGACTACGGCCTGAAAGAACTGTATCTGTGGCCGATCAACGCCGACGAACAGGGCACGCCGCAACAGGTTCGCCATGTTATTGATGAAGTGCGCCAGCACCAGATCCCGGTCGTATTCAGTGAAAGCACGGTATCGGACAAACCGGCGCGTCAGATCAGCAAAGAAACCGGCGCGCGCTATGGCGGCGTGCTCTATGTGGATTCACTGTCGACCAAAGACGGCCCGGTTCCCGACTACATTTCGCTGTTGAAAACCACCGTAGACACCATTGCAAAAGGTTTTAACCAATGACCCGGCACGCAGAAGACGCACAGTTGACCGTGCAGGACATCACGGTCACCTACAACAATGGCCACACCGCCATCCATAACGCCAGTTTTCAGCTCCACGGCGGCACCATCTGCGCGCTGGTGGGGGTAAACGGCAGCGGAAAGTCAACGCTGTTCAAAAGCATTATGGGCATCGTCCGCCCCACCACCGGCAGCGTGTCGCTCAACGGGTTGCCCGTCAGGCAGGCGCTTAAAAGCAATCTCATCGCCTATGTGCCCCAGACCGAGGAGGTGGACTGGAACTTCCCGGTGCTGGTTGAAGATGTGGTGATGATGGGGCGCTACGGCAAGATGTCGATGTTTCGCATTCCGTCAGCGGAAGACAAAAAGCAGGTGGCGCTGGCGCTGGAGCGCGTCGGCATGGCGGAACTGCACCAGCGCCAGATTGGCGAGCTGTCCGGCGGGCAAAAGAAGCGGGTGTTTCTGGCGCGCGCGCTGGCGCAGCAGGCGCAAATCATCCTGCTGGACGAACCGTTCACCGGCGTTGATGTGCAGACGGAAAATGCGATTATCAAATTGTTGAAAACGCTGCGCGAAGAGGGCCACCTGATTCTGGTGTCCACCCATAACCTCGGCAGCGTGCCCGAGTTTTGCGATCAGGTGGTGCTGATTAACCGCACCGTGCTGGCGGTCGGCCCGACGGAGAGCACCTTCACCCACCCCAATCTGGAGAAAACCTTCGGCGGCGTGCTGCGTTACCTGCGCCTGTCGGGGCAACAGCTGCATCAGGACGCCGATGCCCGCGAGCTGACGGTGCTGACGGACGATGAACGCCCCGCGGTCTTTTACGGCAAGGGCAGCCTGACGCCGCCCCATCGCTCATCCGCGGATGATGAGGATAAACGCCATGATTGATGCGTTGCTGGCGCCCTTCCAGTATGAATACATGGTCAAAGCCATCCTGATAAGCAGCCTCGTCGGCGGCACCTGCGCCTTTTTGTCCGCCTACCTGATGCTAAAAGGCTGGTCGCTGATGGGCGACGCGCTGTCGCATTCGGTGGTGCCGGGCGTGGCCGGCGCTTATGCGCTGGGGCTGCCCTACGCCGCCGGCGCGTTTTTCGCCGGTATTCTGGCGGCGCTCGCCATGACCTTCATCCGGCATCTGACCCGTATCCGGGAAGATGCGGTGATCGGGTTTATCTTCTCCACGTTTTTTGCCGCCGGGCTGTTGATCATTTCGCTGAATCCGACCGCGGTGAACGTGCAGTCGATCATCTTCGGCAATATTCTGGGCATTGCCGATGAAGACATTTTGCAGGTGGCGCTGATTATCGGTATTTCACTCATCGTGCTGTGTTTTATCTGGAAAGATCTGTTCGTCACCTTTTTTGACGAAATCCACGCCAGAACCATCGGCCTGTCGCCGCTGCGGCTGAAAATCATCTTCTTCACCCTGTTGAGCGCCTGCACCGTCGCCGCACTGCAAACGGTGGGCGCCATTTTGGTGATCGCGATGGTGATTACGCCCGGCGCCACCGCCTGGCTGCTGACCGACCGCTTCCCGCGGCTGGTGCAGATCGCCATTGCGCTCGGTACCGTCACCAGCGGCGTGGGCGCCTGGCTGAGTTTCTTCCTGAACGGCGCCACCGGCGGCATCATCGTTTCACTGCAAACGCTGATGTTCCTGCTGGCGTTTGTCTTCGCGCCCCGCCACGGGTTGCTGGCCGCCCGTCGTCAACGCCGTCTGGCGATGAGGAAATAAGATGGAATGGTTGACCTTGTTAGCCGAACCCTTTGCCTTTCCGTTCATGGTCAAAGCCATGCTGGCGGCGGGCGTGGTCGGCATGGTGTGCGCGGTGCTCTCCTGCTTTATGGTGCTCAAAGGCTGGTCGCTGATGGGGGACGCCGTTTCCCACGCCGTGCTGCCCGGCGTGGTGCTGGCCTGGCTGGCGGGCATTCCGTTGGCGATCGGCGCGTTCGCCTCCGGTTTGTTTTGCGCGCTGGCTACCGGCTATGTGAAGGAGCGTTGCCGCATCAAAGAAGACACGGTGATGGGGATTTTGTTTTCCGGCATGTTCGCCCTCGGTCTGGTGCTGTTTTCACGCGTCAATACCGAGCAGCACCTGAGCCATATCCTGTTCGGCAACGTGCTGGGGATCACCCGCTACGAACTGCAGCAAACGCTGGCGATCAGCCTGTTGGTGCTGGCGGTAATCCTGATTAAATGGCGCGACCTGGTGCTGTACTGCTTTGACGCCACGCAGGCGCAGGTCTGCGGCCTGCCGGTAAAACTGCTGCACTATGGCCTGTTGACCCTGCTGTCGCTGACCATCGTCGCCGCGCTGCAGGCCGTCGGCGTGATTCTGGTGATCGCCATGTTGATCACCCCCGGCATTACCGGGTTTGTGCTGTGCAAACGGTTCAGCGCCATGATGCTGGTGGCGGTAACCAGCGCCACCTTCTCGTCGGTTTTCGGCACCTGGCTCAGCTATTTCCTTGATGGCGCGACCGGGCCGTGCATCGTGCTGATTCAGTCGCTGATTTTTATCATCGCGCAGTGCGCCGCGAAAATGCGAAAACCGCAACACTGACCGGATACGGTTCGCTGGGGCCTGCCAAGCGAGGCTCCGGCAGCAACGGACATCACGTCACGTTGTTCTACAGTCGTAGAAATTGACATCGACAATCCTTCTTCAATAGAGAATTTCTCACCCGATATCAGCCCTGCTGAGATATTTTTACATTGACGAAAATAAATTATTTTCCTTGAAATTATGGCAACGACTTAATTAACGCCTTAACACTCTTTCCTGACTAACAAAAAAATAATAAATTTAAATTTGTCGTTATAAAAAAACACACCTATGCTGATAAATATTAGATTTGATGTAAAAGAATTAAATAATCCAACTTGTAGACTGACAACTAACACATTCGCGGCGTAATAGCATTAGCACTATCAATATCCGAAACAAAAAAGAAAACAACCTAATTATGCATGTTGATGAAAACTCACAACCCATAAATTAAGGAACGTTATCATGTCAATAAAAGTTGATATCACTGCATCATCAGACAACCATCAAACGATAGCCACGGCTACAGGAAATGATATTTCCGTTATCAGCAATGAAGAAAGAGGTACTTTTCAGCTAAACGATCAACAGTTAAAGAGGGCAGTTGAAGTTTATTTTGGCAAAAAACCAAATGACGCATACCTTTCTAGTCCTACGCCCTGGGGGGATTTATATAAGACCTACAATTGGCAGCAGGTTATGAGAACCTTACAGCCGGTAAGCACAAGGGTCATAAGCCAAAACTCAACACCGGTCATTGTTATGGAACAGGATTTTGTTAATAACAGTTCTGTTCCTGCTGTTTATAATGTAAAAATCTCACAAAGTGTTCAGAACACAGTAAAATCCAGCTGGAATACTGGAGGAAAGCTAACTGTAGGTCAGAAAGTTAAGTATGGCATATCCTTTCTGGGAACAGGTGGCGGGGGCGAGTCATCTATATCGTATGAACAGTCGTGGGGAATTGGCGGTGAACAATCTACGACTATAACGTTAGGAACTGAATCCGGCTTGCAGGTTACTCTACAGCCAGGCCAGGCCGTTACGGCAGAGCTGGTCGCATCCAGAGGATCGATGAAAGTTCAGGTAGATTATCAGGCGTCTCTTTCTGGAATCAGTGCGGTTAATTATAACCCCACCTATAAAGACCATCATTTTTGGGGACTTCCCATCACTCAGATCATGAGAAGTTCAAACATAAGTAATGCGATAGTTTCATCTGAAATAATCGATATCGGATTTTACGCTGATTCAAAAGTTATTCTTCGCGACAAAAATACCGGTGGAGTTTTCAGAACATTTAATCTTTTCGACAAACACACCGACTAGCATTAACTGAAGATCATACATTTACCCCCCATTATTTCGTGTTCCACTAGGGGGGTATTATGTTGAAAGCTTAATCCTTATATTTACATTTAACGATCACATTTCAGTATTTTCATTTTCTTGTAAATTTCACAGCAACACCCACCAGGTGATGAAACCACCGTAACACCCGTCCAGATATCGGGATCCGGCAGGTTAAGTAAAATAGGTTTGAACACGGCAGCCACAATCCGACACTCAGCCAGTTATGCACGATAGTCATACTGAATTAATTGCAGGATGCAACCTAACTCCCCTTTTACCACGCATTGCAGGTACAATTCCCTACCCGTTACCCCATTTACATCTGCGCGCTATCACGCAATGAGTCCGATATGTTAAAAGACGGCGACATCACGTTCCGCAAGCTTGAGATTTTCAAGACGTTCATGGAGAGCGGCACCATCACCCGCACCGCCGAACTCCTCGGGCTCAGCGGCGTCAGCGTACATCGAGCGCTGCATACGCTGGAGGAAGGGGTACGCTGCCCGTTGTTTATCCATAAAGGGCGCAATCTGGTGGCGCTGCCGGCGGCGCATACGCTGCTGGAGTACAGTCAGGAAGCGATGTTGCTGATGGAACGGGGGCTGGAGGAAACCCGCAAGACCGCGGGGGTTGGTCAGGGGCGCTTGCGCATCGGGACACTGTATTCGCTGACGCTGGAAACGGTGCCGCGCCTGATTATGGGCATCAAGCTGCGCCGTCCGGATCTGGAGCTGGATTTAACCATGGGGTCGAATCAGCGCCTGCTCGCCATGCTGGATGATCAACAGTTGGACGCGATTCTTATCTCGCTCTCCGACAGCAACATCGACCGTAACCAGTTGGAATTCCTGCCGCTGTTTGAGGATGACATCTGTCTGGCGGCGCCGGCCGCTGCGAAGCTGGATACTCGTCAGCCGGCCGACCTGCGTGATTTCCATCACCAGCGGTTCGTTTCGCTGTCCGAAGGGTTCGCCACCTATGCCGGTTTTCAGGAAGCGTTTCATATCGCCGGGTTCGAGCCGGAGATCGTCACGCGGGTGGACGACATTTTCTCCATGCTGAGTCTGGTGCAGGCCGGCGTCGGCTTTACCCTCATCCCCGAGCGGATGAAAAAAGTGTACGAGAACGATGTACAGTTGCTGAAACTGGCGCCGCCCTACCAAATGCGCCAGCTCATCGCCATCGTGTTCGCCCGCAACCGCGAGCATGACCCGAATTTGCTGGCGCTGGTGGCGGAAGGCCGCATGTACGCCCGCGGCCTGAACGCTACCCCTGCGCCCTAAGCTGGCCGGCGCGGTGGACCACCACATCGATGCCGCTGCGCTCCAGAGCAAACGCCTCGCCACGGCTAAACGCCTGCTTCGCCAGACAGGTCAACACGCCGCCCGGCGGCATCTCAATCGCCAGCCGCACATCGCGCTCTTCAGCCGCAATCATCGCCTCATGCCAGCGCACGGTGCGCGCCATGTTTAGCGCCAGGTCGTCCGCGATGCGTTCCGGCTGCCAGATTGCCCGGGCGGAACTGCCGCTCAGGTAGCCGCATTGCGGCGGCGACAGTTGCAGCGAAGCAAACGCCGCCGCCAGCTGTCTGGCGGGCGCATCCAGCAACGCACAATGCGACGGCACGCTGACCCGCAGGCGCTGCGCCCGGCTGGCGCCGCGTTGCAGCGCCCGTTCCGCCACCTGCGCCATGTTCTCGTCGCTGCCCGCAATCACGATTTGCCGCTCGGCGTTCAGGTTGGCGAGATACGCGCCGCTGTCAACCAGCAACGCCTCCACCTCCGACTGGCTCAACCCCATGATGGCGGTGAGCCCATACCCTTGCGGATAGGCTTGCTCCATCAGGTCGCCGCGCAGCGCCACCAGCCGTAACGCATCGTCAAAACGCAGCACACCGGCGATCACCGCCGCCGGAAACGCGCCAATCGACAGGCCGCTGACCATATCCGGCATCACGCCGCGCGCCATCAGCGCTCTGGCCCAGCCAACGCCCGTGATCAGCAGGCACAGCTGTACCGCGCGGGTATGGCGCAGCGCCTGCGGGCTATCCAACTGGCGAACCTCGTCGCCCAACACCGCCGCCGCTTCATCCATCACCCCGGTGTCGGCTGGCAGCGACTGCAACATACCGGCATGCTGCGCCCCCTGTCCGGGGAAGGTAAACAGAATCTTCATCTCACCACTCCATTGCCCACGGGTCGCTGACCCGCCGCGGCCCGCGCTCGGTTTTCAACAGCGCCTGCCCGTCTCTCAACCACTCAGCCAGCGCGAAACCGCCGTTGGGCGTTTCCACTTGCGTGTCGGCTCGACACAACCCCGACGACAATTGCCGTTGCCAGTCCCGCAGGGCTTCCAGGTCCGGTGCACGAGGCGCGCGAATCAGCAGGTCCAGGTCGCTGTCGGCATGCAGCACCGGCATCTGCGTCGCCAACGCGTATCCCGTACTGCCGGTTACCCCCCACTGCCACGGCCAGTGCTGCTGCGCCAGTTGAATCGCGACCTGCACCGGCGGTTGCGACACAAACGGCGATGCCAGCAGTGCGGGCAGCTCACCCAGCATTTCCGGGGTCGCCGCGCGTACAATATGCGCCGCCGCCACCCACCCGGCAGCGCGCTGGTCCCGGCGCATGCCGCGCACCCCGACCGGAATACGCCCGGCCGGGTCAACGTCACGCCGCACCACCACCGGCAAAGCCGGTCGCCATTGGCTGTCCACCCAGGGCGCGTCGATACCTTCCAGCGCCTCGCGGGACGCCAGCCATAACAGATCGTGCGGACGTGTCGTTACCATGCTTTAGATTCCTGATGTCAACGTAATAAATAGCGGCAGCGACAGGATACAGAGTACCGAGCTTAACAGCAGCACCGCTTCCGCATCCGGCGACTGCACGCCAAACCGGTTACCGAAAACCACGCCGAAAAAGCCGGCGGACAGAGCAATCATCAGAATCGCGGTGATCGCCACCGCGCCGTGCAGCCCCAACATCAGCACCACCGCCCACGCCAGCGCCGGTTGTACCAGCAGCTTGGCCAGCACCGCGGTGGTGACCACGCGGTTAAGCTTCAACTGGCGCGCCGAAAGAATAACGCCGGTCAGGAACAATGCGGTCGCCGTGGCGGATAGCCCCAGCGGCTTGATCGCCGCCAGCAGCAGTTCCGGCATGCGAATACCAATGGCGGACAGCACCACGCCCAGCAACGGCCCCAGCACAATCGGCTTTTTCACCGACCGCCACATCAGCACCGGCAGCATCGCCAGCGTAGAGGTCTGGCTGCCGCCTGACGCCCGCGCTTTTTCGCGTTCCAGGATCAGCAAACAGAACGGCGTCATCAGCACCGAACCACAGGCGATGGACACCGCCACCGACAGTGAGGTAGACGAACCGTCGCCCAGCACGCTGCCAAGAATCGGCAGGCCGAGCGCCGCATAGTTGGGCAGCGCCACGGTGAGCGTCAGCACCGCTGCGTCCTGCGGCGTTTTATGAAACAGCTTGACGGCCAGAAAATAAATGGCCGCATAGGTTACCCACATCGCCAGCGTCAGCACCACGATCAGCGGAGCCTGCTGGACAATGCCGGACCAGGGCGTTTGCACCGTGGCGCTGAACAACGCCGCCGGCAGCGCAAAATCCATGACGAAAATATTGAGCAGGGCAACGTTCTTGTTATCCACCATTTTGGCTTTGCCAGCCCAGAACCCCAGCAGCATGATGATAAAAATCGGCGCGAGGGCATGAACAATTACATAAGTCATATCGTATTCACCTGTAATAAAAGAGCATGAGTTCCAGCGCGATGGTTAGGCCGTGCCCCGCTATTATTCGTGTGGCGGAGCACCGCATAGTTTTTTCAGACAAAGGGCGTCCGTGGGCATCCAATGACGCCCATTACCCTTTATCTGGCAGGTCTCTTTACTGGCTTACCGATATCAGGCGGCCGCTCCTTGTTAACCAGGATGCTGACCGCCTGTGTGGGGCTGATTACCTGTGCGAGGCTTCTCCCCGAGTGACGTTCCCTGGTGACGCTTACACCGGCGCGTGGTTTACCCGCGGACGCGGTTTACCACTGCGCCCGCATCCGTTCGCGGACCAGCGACGAACTGCGCCGGTTGTCCGCTCCCAGCCGCGTTTTCAGTGAGCGGTCGCGACGGGCGTCGGCAATCGCCTGCTGCAACGCGGCGATCACCTGCGCCGAATCGTCGGCGGACGGCGCATCCGGATTGCTGATATCCAGCAACGCCGACAGCAACCCCAGCGTGGCGTAATTGCGGATGTCATACGCCATCGGCGGGATAGTGGCCGCCAGTTTCTCCAGTTCCTCGACGCTTCTGAGCGTGATGCGCGCGGCGGAGGCCTTGCCCATCGCGTGAATCTGCACCGCGGGGTCATTAAAGGCGATCAGCCGATTGGCCTGATAGCCGTGGGCCAGAAACGCGCCGGACATCGCTTTGCCGACGATCAGCCCGATGACCGGATGCCCGGCGAGGCGAGCCTGCGCATACGCGCCCGCCGCTGCCGCCAGCGCCTGATGGATGCCGAACGCTTCTTCCCGGCGGCCATACGCCTGACTCGGCACGTCGATCACCGCCACAATCGGCCGTTTGTTATCGCTGTGCCGATCCGCGGAGATAGTCTCATGCACCACTTTCGCCAGCGTCCAGCCTTCAAGCAGTCCCACCTCGCCCTGCGCGGCGCGCGGGTAGTGGTTATCCGCGTCAGGAACAACGGCGATAAAACGGACCGGTTCGCCGGCGATGTCGCCGTCAGCCGCCTGCACCGACGGGCACAGCCCGGCCAGTCGCGGTTTACCGTGCGCCAGCGTTTCCAGCCATAACGCGCCGCGATGTGCTACGTGACTCATGGGTTTACCTCCCCGAAAAGCTGTTGGATCTGTTGCGTGTCGGCCTGCACCCGCGTATCGGCATCGGTCAGTCGCGCCAGATACCACGCATAGTTATCCGACCGGTGTTGCGCCGGAACGCCGCTGGCGAGCGCGTTATCCACCGCCTGTTTGACGGCGTTAACGCCATCGGCCACCAGACTGTCGGCCAGGCCGCTGCGGCGACGGATTTCCCCGCCGGTCATGCTCCAGATAAAAGGACGGTCGCGTGAGTCGTACTCGGCAATCCCCGCTTCCTGTTCAATTACCTGCGGGCCGTTGAGCCCAAGACGCGCCTCGCGGGTGACGATCAGGTGGCTGCACAGCGCGGCGGCGATCGACATGCCGCCAAAGCACCCCACCGTACCAGCGATGATGCCGATCACCGGCGTGTAACGGCGCAGGTCGACGATGGCGGCGTGGATATCGGCGATCGCCGCCAGCCCCAGATTGGCCTCCTGCAACCGGACGCCGCCGGTTTCCAGACACAAGATCGCCTGCGTCGGAATGCCCTTGCGCTGATCGTCCGCCGCCAGCTCCAGCGCGGCGGCCATTTTGGCGCCGGAGACTTCGCCCATGCTGCCGCCCTGAAACGCACCCTCAATAGCGATCACTACCGTCGGTTTGCCCTGCAGCGTGCCTTTCGCTACCACCATGCCGTCGTCGGACTGCACCA
This sequence comes from Dickeya fangzhongdai, assembly GCF_002812485.1. Classification (NCBI taxonomy): domain Bacteria; kingdom Pseudomonadati; phylum Pseudomonadota; class Gammaproteobacteria; order Enterobacterales; family Pectobacteriaceae; genus Dickeya; species Dickeya fangzhongdai. The sequence goes on along the minus strand of NZ_CP025003.1, from coordinate 1,945,141 downwards.
CGATGCCCTGCGGCCCCAGCCACGGCGAGACGATGCCGTCAAACGGGTCGAGCAATTCGCGGTAGCTGCCGTCATCCAGCAGCGCGCGGGCGCGCTCCCGCGCTTTGAGTTCGATAAAACTGCGGTCGTCACGCATGATTCACCCCTTCAAAAACCTGTTCGATACGGATGCGCGCCACACCGGGCGTGGCGCCGAAATCATGAATCTTCATGGCGCCGGCAGGCAGGCCGCCGAGCGAACTTAACCGGTCGAACAGCGCCTGCCAGCGCGCCCGGCTGTTATCCACCGATGTGGTGATGTCGATGGTGAGCGTCTGTCCGGCGTTCGCCGTCAACAGCACTTCCATATCACCGGACCCCACCACGCCCGCCAGCGCGTTGCCGCTGGCCGTGCGGGTAGCCGGGAATGACAATGTAATGTGTTCCATAACACCCTCTTAATCGTATAAAGATGGCTGTGCGATACCATCGAGCAATAGCGTGGCGGCCAGCAGATCGGCCGCGCCGCCCGGCGACGCGTTCAGCGCCAGCATATGTGCATCCAGTTGCGCCAGCGCCTGCCGCCCGGCGGGACGAGATATGCCGCCGGCCGCCAATACCGCCCGCGCGCCGCGCTGCATCGTTTCCAGCCCGTCCAGCCCGGCGCGTGACAACACGCAGGTATCGCTCAGCGAGGTCATAATGCTCATCAGCGCATCCAGACGCGCCGCGTCTTCACCGGCGCCTTGCCGGCGGCTATGCAGCAACTGCGGCAGCGCCAGTCGGGTAATGTGCGGGAACCCCTGCTGCGCCTCTTCGCGCGCGCCAGGGACCTGATAACGCTGCGTCGCCCGTCGCCCTTTGCTAAAGACCGTCGGCGCGGCGCTATCCGGCAGGCGGGCAAGACGCGCCGCGGTGTCCGCGATAGCCTGCGAGTCGCCGACGCCGCCGAGCATCGCCGCCGCGCTGACCAGCAGCCCCAGCGCCCAGATCGCGCCGCGGTGCGTGTTGACGCCGCCGGTCGCCAGCATCATGCGCTGTTCGCCTTCGCGCCCTACCCGACCGACCAACTGGCGCAACGCGGCATCCACCGGGCGTTGCCAGCTCTGAAGCGCCAGCGTATGGAATGTGTCGGTCAGGCTGCGGGCGGAACGCTCCATCAGCGCGAGCGTTAAATCCTGATGCGCGCCGCTGCCGCGGCTATCGACCAGCCCCGGCTTGGGGCTGAGCCGCGCTTCCTCAATCAGGCAGCGCGTCGCGGCCTCGGCCAGCCATTGCGCATACCCCTGCGCGTCGGACTGTCGCTGCGGCTTCATTACCAGCTCCGGAATTTCGCCGGCGGGTTGTACAGGCCGCCCGACCATTCCACCAGATCGGCCACGCTGCCGGCCGCCAGCAGTGAGCGGGTCGCTTCGGTACGGCGGATCCCCAAATCTTCCGGGTAGGCGACCTTGCCGTTGCGGCGGAACTCCGCCACGCGCTGCGCGTCCACCCCCAGCCCGATATCGGTGATCCCGGCTACCGCCGCCACCATCGCCCGGCGTTCCTCCAGACTGTCGGCGCGATAGAGATAGGCGATGCCTTCTTCCGTCAGCACATGGGTGACATCGTCGCCATAAATCATCACCGGCGCCAACGGCATACCGGCCGCTTTCGCCACATCCACCGCGTCGAGTTTTTCCACAAAGGTCGGTTTGACGCCGGCCTGGAAGGTTTCCACCATTTGCACCACCAGCTTGCGCCCGCGCTGCATCGGGTCAGGTTCGTTAATCATGGCGAGCCATGCCGGCGTGGCGTGACGGCGACCGTGCGGGTCATGCCCCATGTTGGGCGCGCCGCCGAATCCGGAAAGACGTCCTTTGGTGACGGTGGACGAGTTGCCCAGCCCATCGACCTGCAATGTCGAACCGATGAACATGTCCACGGCGTACTGCCCCGCCAACTGGCAAAACGCGCGGTTGGAGCGCATTGAGCCATCGGCGCCGGTGAAGAACACGTCCGGCCGGGCGGCGATATAGGCTTCCATCCCCAGTTCGCCGCCAAAGCAGTGGACACTGTCGACCCAGCCGCTTTCAATCGCCGGAATCAGGGTGGGATGCGGATTGAGGGTCCAGTGCTTACAGATTTTGCCTTTCAGCCCCAGACGCTCGCCGTAGGTCGGCAGCAGCAGCTCAATCGCCGCGGTGTTGAAACCGATGCCGTGGTTGAGCGATTGCACCTGATGCTCGGCGTAAATGCCCTTGATAGCCATCATCGCCATCAGAATGTGCTCTTGTTTGATCAAGCGCGGGTCGCGGGTAAACAGCGGTTCGATAAAGAACGGCTTGTCGGCGACCACCACATAATCAATCCAGGAACCGGGAATATCGACGCGCGGCAAATCCGTTTCGTCGTCCACCAGCTCATTGACCTGAGCGATGACGATACCGTCATGGAACGCGGCGGCTTCGACCAGCGCCGGCGTGTCTTCGGTACTGGGGCCGGTGTACAGGTTGCCTTTGCGATCGGCTTTATACCCCGCCACCAACGCCACATTGGGGATCAGGTCGACATACAGGCGGGAATAGAGTTCGATATAGGTATGGATGGCGCCGACTTCCAGCGCGCCATCCTCCAGCAGTTGCGAAATACGCAGACTCTGCGTGCCCGAGAAGGAAAAATCGAGCTTGTGGGCGATGCCTTTTTCAAAGATATCCAGATGTTCGCTGCGCCCGACGCTCGGCATGATCATATGCAAGTCATGCACTTTTTGCGGATTGACCTCCGCCAGCGTGCGGGAGAGAAAATCAGCCTGCTTCTGGTTATTGCCTTCCAGCACCACCTTATCGCCGGGAGCGATCAGCTTTTCCAACATCGCGGCAAGATGTTCCGTGGGAAGCACCTTGCCCGGGACGGGTATCGACGCCTTGCGCCGTTGTTTTTCACTGCGGCGCGTATTCCAGAGCCGCGGTGACGTTTGCCCAGACAACATTATTAACCTCCTGATTCAGCTCATCATTTTGATTTGCCTTGGTCTGGTTAAAGTATGTTCCCCGGCCGATGCCGCTTCAATAAAGCCGGTATCGCAATCATTAGCTTTAGAGTAAAGATTAATAGCGCGCCGCGGGTCGTCGTGATGCCAACGCGCGTCCGCTCACGGTTTGCCCCTGCGGCCCGGTTTTGACTCATTGTGATCGACATCGCGCTTTTTAACGCGGGATGGGTAAGCGGTGGCTCGGCAAACGCCGCCGTTAACAGGCAGGGCAATACGGTACCGGCGGGGATTACCGTCTGCGGAGGTTATTGGTCATTCAGGAAAACAGTCCGGGCGGTTACGCTGTCAGCCCTGACCGGACAGGTCAGGGCTGTGGAGAACCGGTTACATCACTTGGAGGAAGGGACTTTTTTGTCCACCACGCTGTGAATCGCGGCGGCCAGTTCATTGATTTCGAATTTCGCTACATACGAATCCGCGCCCACGTTACGCACATGGTCTTCGTTCGCGGTGCCGGACAGTGAAGAGTGGATAATAACGGGAATGCTCTTGAGCGTATCATCACGTTTGATATTACGCGTCAGTGTAAAACCATCCATCTCCGGCATTTCCAGATCGGTCAGCACAAAGGCAATCTTGTCCGAAATCGGCCGACCTTCCGCCTGTGCTTCCTGCGCCATTGCCTTGATCTTGTTCCAGGCTTCCAACCCGGTGATATGCATGATGTACGGAATATTCATCACCTTCAGCCCCGTTTCGAGCATCGTTCGCGCGACTTTGGAGTCTTCGGCTACAATCGCCACCGCACCGGGCTTCAGTTTGAAGGTTTTGGCTTCTACGCTTTCAATCTTAATCTCGCGCTCGGTCGGAATAATGTCGTGCAGAATCTGTTCGACATCCAGCACCAGCGCCAGACGGTTACTTGATGGATCGCTGTCCAGACGCGCAATACTGGTAATATAGGTATTGCTGACGCCTGCTTCGGCGGTATTTACCTGACTCCAATCCAGACGAACAATGTCATCAACGGATTCGACCGCAAAAGCCTGAGTGCTGCGTGCATATTCCGTCACCAGCAGGATATTGCGGCCGGTACTCGCAGCACATCCCACTACCGCCGGAAGATCGATAACGGGAATAATCTGCCCGCGAATATTAATCATGCCAAGCATCGGCGGTGTCATACCCGCAGCCTTGGTCAAGGTTGGCATCGGAACGATTTCACGAAGCTTGAACACATTGATGCCGAACAGCTCGGATGGCCCCTCACCGGTAGCCGACCCTAAACGGAACAATAACAATTCAAACTTGTTGGATGAGGTAAGATTGGTTCTCTCCTCAATCTCTCTTTGAAATTTATCCATTCTGTCCTCAATGCAAATAATTATTAATTGTGTGGTTACAAGGCAACATCAGTAATGCAGGCAAATCAGGGCAATACCCTGCCACCTCACTCTACGCGATCGCTGGCGCGCTTCAAATAGCTCTTACTTCTTATACACCATCAAAAAGAAAAATATGTGTCTCACGTCATCCGTCGCATCTTCCTGTTTTAAAAAGCATAGACCACCGGTCATTTATCCACCATTTTCCTGTGACAATTGTTCCGCATCCTGTGAGCAGTGGTTAAACCGCGTCATTGACATAACGTCTGCCGCGGTTTAACCACGAGGCGCTGATCCATTTTGCCGGCAAACTGCCCGCGCGACGCGCAAACCGTCGGGACGGCGCATGACAAAACGCGCACGCTGGAAAGGGTTAAATAACAACCTTTCTCACCGCCCGGTCAGGTATTCGATGCATCGCCACGGTTATCGGAAAAAAGACCTCGCAGCGGCATCCGCGCCGTCACTGTTATTAACTTTATAAATAAGGTCACATTTAAAAACACCCGAGAACAGGATTTAACAAAAAGCTTAAATGAATAAGATAAATCCCAGAGCATGAAATACTCCGTCGTTTACGCTCATGCACCACATTCTCCATCTATATTTTCGCCGCCGTCTGGCGTCATATAGATTGAAATAATGCCATACATTGAAAGTCATTCCATAGATTAGAAAATTTCCACAGGTTTGAAAATTACAGGGTTATCCATGATGAAGTTTTTATTCACAAAAAATGTATTACTGCACAATAAATCCTGGTTTTTGCTATCAGGGACATTCTTATCCGTATTATCGTCATTTTTTATTATCCCCTATTACGTTGTGTATTTATACCAGACCCTGGGGATGAGCGTATTTCAGGTTTCGCTATTACTGATGCTACGCGCCACCCTTGAAAAAGGGCTCACCTTACCCGCCGGCATGATGGCCGACAACATCGGCGCCAAAAAGGTGGCGCTGCTGGGCATTGCCTTGCGTATCATCGGGTTAATCCTGCTGGCGGATGCCCATACCTTTGCCGGGCTGGTCGCGTCCGCGTTGATCAACGGCGTCGGTCTGGCATGCGGCATGATAGCCAGCAAGAAAGCCATGCTTGAACTGATTGACAGCGACATGAAAGCCTTCGCGTCTATCGGTCTGGCGATCAACATGGGAGTGGCATTTGGTCCGCTATTTGGTTACCTGATGATCGGTTACGATTTCGCTTTTCTGTGCTACGCCAACGCCGTCTGTCTGGTGGTAGTCGCGATAATCTACCTGATTACGTTATCCAATTTCCGCAGTTATCATAACGATCGCGAACGGGCATCGCCCTGGCAATGGCTCTCAATGCTTCGACAGGTCAACATCCGGCCGTTATTTTTAATGCAATTATGCTTTTTTTATTTCTATACCTTTCTCGAACTGGTCTTTCCGCTTTATTCCTCTCTGAATATTTCATTACTGGCATCCGGAATGACATTTACCATTAACGCGATCACCGTAATTTTTTCAAACCTGTTTATTATCAGCAGAGTAAAAACAGTCGCTCTTGAGCTTTCCTATGGTTTTCTGGTTTTTTCCGTCGCCTTTATTTTGATTGCTATTTCGTCATTAATAGACTCCCCGTTGCAACTGGTTTTTTACGCCATTGGAATATTTTTCTTCAGCATTGCCGAGGTATTTTTCACGATAATGATAGACGCTCAGGCAATAACCCGTGCGCCGGCAAACGCCAACGGCACCGTCATGGGCTTACTGGGGTTATTTTCGATGACTGGCGTCGGCCTCGGCTATACCCTGAACGGCATCCTTTTCGACTATTTCCATTCTCGTGACATCGTCCCCTGGTTCTGGGGGCTTTTTATTGCGATCAGCGGACTCTTTTTCGTTATCGCGCTCACGGTCAGCCGATGCTGTAAAGAGAATACGGCGCGCCCCAGGCGCTTTTGACCTTAACGTCTGGCCCTAACCTCACCCACGCATCATCGGCAAAGGCGGCGGGCGCGCCGCGTTTGCCGACAGGGCCGCGATTATCCGGCCCGGTGAGGATTATTTAGCCGCGCGGAGATTATTTGGCATAGCTGTAAACCGAGGCGCGAGAAATCCCCAGGTGCTGGGCGATGGTTTCCATGGATTTTTTCACGTCGAGCAAGCCATTTTCCCGCAGTTCCTGGATCAGCTGGCGCCGTTCCGGCGCTTTAAGCGCGCGCGGCGTGGTCGCCAGACGCGCCGCAAACCGATCGATGCGCTGACGAATCGCTTCGGAACCAGACGGTTCCAGGCTTTCGTTAAGCACGCCGGTACTGACCTGATTGAAGCGGGCGAATGCATGCTGAATGCCGCGAAACAGCGTCATATCGACATTGAGACACAGCGACGCGACATACTCGCCGCTGGCGTCCTTGATGCCGATCGAGGTGCTTTTCACCGGCCGACCATCGGCGAACTGGTTGGCGTAATTCGCCACGATACGGGGAAATTCCGGCGATGCGATACGCGCCAGCCCCAGTTCGGTCGCCGGTTGCCCCACTTCCCGCCCGGACAGGTTGTTGTAGATAGCCAGAATGGCGTGTTCCGGGTTTTTCAGATCGTGGATCACCACTTCGCAAAACGGCGCGAACGTCTCTCCCAGCCCTTCCGCAATGGTGCCAAGCTGCTCAAACAGTAGCGAATCAGGCAGATGCGTCATCGCGTTTATCCTTTCATCGACTCATTTTTGGATAAAATATTTACAAATAGACATTATGTCAAATTCAGCCCGGCCCTCGCCCAGCCGGGCAACGCCGTCAGCCCGCCAAAAACGGTTGGCAACGCCCAAAATACAGGCTATAAAAAATAAGACATTTTGTTTAAAACTGGATAAATCGTTTACACAGGTACCGCCATGAACCCGATTGTTCTGCCTTCTTATGACGACGTCGCCGCCGCCAGCGACCGGATTGCTGGTTATGCCCACCTCACGCCGGTTCTCACCTCCCGTACCGTTAACGATGCGTTCGGCGCGGAACTTTACTTCAAATGCGAAAACTTTCAGCGCATGGGCGCGTTCAAATTTCGCGGCGCGATGAACGCGTTGTTGCAATTCACCGATGAGCAGAAAGCCGCCGGCGTGGTGGCCTTCTCTTCCGGCAACCATGCGCAGGCGATCGCCCTGTCGGCAAGATTGCTGGGGATTCCGGCCACCATCGTCATGCCGCAGGACGCCCCCGCCGCCAAAGTCGCCGCCACCAAAGGGTACGGCGCGCAGGTGGTTACTTATGACCGCTACACGGAGGACCGTGAGGCTATCGGCCGCGAGCTGGCGCAACAGCACGGCATGACGCTGATCCCACCCTACGACCATCCGCAGGTCATCGCCGGTCAGGGAACCGCGGCCAAAGAGTTGTTTGAAGAGGTAGGCGAGCTGGATGCGCTGTTTGTCTGTCTGGGCGGCGGCGGGCTGCTGTCCGGTTCGGCGCTGTCGGCACGGCGGCTGTCGCCCGGCTGCCGGGTGTACGGCGTCGAACCTGAAGCCGGCAACGACGGCCAGCAGTCCTTTCGTTCCGGCCGCATCGTGCGTATCGATACGCCCAACACCCTCGCCGACGGCGCTCAGACGCAGTATCTGGGCCAATATACGTTCGCGCTGATTCGCGCCAACGTGGATGATGTTCTGACCGTCAGTGATGATGAACTGGTCGCGGCAATGCGCTTTTTCGCCGAGCGGATGAAAATGGTGGTGGAACCGACCGGCTGCCTCGGTTTCGCCGCCGCCCGCGCCTGCCAGCACGAACTGCGGGGGAAACGCGTCGGCGTGATCATCAGCGGCGGTAACGTCGACCTCGTCCGCTACGGCCAGTTACTGGCTGGCTAATCCTTTCAGTCAACACGCAAAGGCGCCGGCGAATTCACCGGCACGATGCCGCCGCCCACAGCCATCGGGGCGGCGTAGCATTGAGTTTGCGGGCAATCTCCAGGTAGCGCTCATCCAGCAGGCTGGCCGACCAGTACAGGGCGGACGCGGTTTTGGCCGGCCATAATCCGTCGAATCCCGGCACCCCGGCCTGCCGACGCTCGATATCAAAACGCACCGTGGTGCGGGCAAATTCTTCGTGAGTCTTCACGCCGTCGGCGTAAGGTTTGAGCCACGCCAGCGCGGCGCGCAGACTTTGTCCGTCACGGCCTTTCAAATCAAGCCAGTCATGCCCCTGCGTGCGAGCGGCCAGCGCAGCGCGCACCAGCGGTTCCAGGCTATACACCACATAGTGCAGCGCATCGCGCTGGCTGAAATCCAGCACTTCGCCATCGGCGCGGACATTGGCGTTCAGTTGGCGTACAAAGGCCTGCTGCGCCGCCGCCATCAGGCGGGGATCGTCCAGCGCGGCCGCCCCCATCGTCACCAGCTTGACGCGGTGACTCTGCCAGTTATTGTTCCAGGTGCCGCGTTTATCCTGCTGATGCGCCTGCATCCGTTGCAGATACCCCGTCGTCAGGTCGTTCAGAAAACGGCGGGTACGCTCCCGCGTGGCCTCCGGCAGGTCGTTTCGGGTCAACTGATAGGCGTCAATTAACCCGTCAAGGCCGGTTTCATCAATAGGATTGAAGCTCAGGCGGTAAGTCTTGATCCAGTCGTCCAGATAGACCGCCAGCCGTGACAGCGACGCCGCATCCCCAGCCATGCGCCACGCCAGCGCCAGATCGCGCATGTAGCCGAAGTCGCGTTTGGCCGCGTTGGAAATATCATAAATGCCCTGATGAGGCAGCGTGCCTTCGGTGTGCATGACCGGTATCGGTTGCGGCGACGGCGGGCGGGAGGCGGTCGACAGCAGGGCGGATTTTGACGGCGTTTTTACCGCCAGACAAAACGATTCGCCGGCCTGCGCCGACGTGATGAGACCGGCGGCGATCGCCCCCAGCATCCACCGGGAATGGCGACTAAGACGGACAACGCCTGCCTTACCGTTGACGTTTAACGTTATGGTTCCCACGCGAAAAACTCCTATCCATGCCCAGACCGGCGCACCGTTATCGGTATTATTGACGTTATAAAAATGAAGGATGTAACGCATCGTGGACTGCGGCGCAAGCCCGACAATCCTGCGGCAGACGGTCAGCGTGGCGGTTTGTGCGCCGGGTCACGGCCGCCACGCCTGTCGCCGGGCACGCCGCTATAAATGCCACCCGTTTTCCGCCTCGGTCACCCGTGACTCAAAATGGCTCAACTCCGCGTTTTTGCACGTCAGCCACAGCTGGCTAAATTCGCGGCCAAGCAACGCTTGCAGCGGCAAACACTGCCGAAACAGCGCCAGCGCATCCTGCTGATACCGCGGCAACGCCACGCGCTCCGCGAGCGGAACCGCATCGTGCCGCCCGTTGCCGGGAAGCGGCAGGTCATGCTCAAGACCGTGCCACATACCGCTCAACAGGGCCGCCATCACCAGATAGGGATTGGCGTCGGCGCCGGCCAGACGATACTCGATACGCTGATTATCGCGATCCGCACAGGGCAATCGCAGCGCCACGGTGCGATCGTTGTATCCCCACGATGCGTGGAGCGGCGCATGTCCGCCCTGCCGCAACCGGCGAAACGCGTTCACATTCGGCGCCAGCAGCGCTACCGACGCCGGCATCAGCGCCATCATCCCCGCCAGCGATCGCCGCATCGTTTCGCTGAGCGCCTGCCCCGGTTCACCGGCGAGCAGGTTGATGCCGTTCCTATCCTGCAAGCTGATGTGCACATGCAGGCCGCTGCCCGACAGATGCGCGTACGGCTTAGCCATAAAACAGGCCGCATGGTTGAATTTTTCCGCCAGTTGTCGCGTCATCCGTTTCAGCGTCAACACCTGTTCACAGGCCTCCAGCACCCTGTCGCTATGCTGCAAATTGAGTTCGTACTGACCGGCGTCCGCTTCGGCGACGATTCCGGTCAGCGGCAAACGCTGCATTCTGGCGTGCTGTTCGATCTCATCAAGGAGGTAAACATGCGGTTCCGGCTCATCGACCAGAAAACAGTGGGAAGGCTGGGAGAGCGACGGTTCGGGCTGCTCGCGGTCGCGCAGATAAAACTCCAGTTCGGCCGCCGCCACCGGATACAGGCCGCGGTCATGAAAACGGCGCAGCAGGTTTTGCAATACCACGCGCGGTTCCAGCTCGCAGGCGGCGCCATCCGCATTTTTCATGGTCAACAGCAACTGGGCGTGACGCGCCGGATCGCTGGCGCAAGGCCGCAACGTGCCGCTGACCGGCAGGCACAAGCGGTCCGGCTCGCCCACCTGTTTACCCAATCCGCTCTGCTCGATGACGTGCCCTTCCAGACTCATGGCATACACCGACAACGGGAAATAGCATCCCTGTTCCAGAGAAAACAGCGTGCTGACCGACATACGTTTACCGCGCACGCAGCCATTCAGGTCATGGAGGTAGATGTCGACATGTTCGGTATCAGGATAGTGCTTCAGGTAGGTTTCCACTTCATCGCGAAAACATCGCTCAACCGGGTCGGGAAATGGTCCGCTAACGACGTTGGCGTTCATGACGCGTAATGGCATAACGATATCAGCCTCATCAGATAAGTGACGGGGTCGACAAGGCAGGAGCATAATCAGCCGCGCTGAGCGCGACCACCCTGCCGGCCCCAGTTAACGTCGGGCTGATTATTGGCCGGCAGGGATAAATTTTCTGTAAATTCTCCGCGGCGGGAAATAAAAATCCTGTAGGGCACCAGGCGAAAACCGCCGAAGACGCATTACCCCTGACGGCGCAGCCAGCTCAGGTAGGCCGCCGGCCAGGCCGCTGCCGGCGTGCCCGGCTCACCCAACCCAAAACCGTGCCCGCCGACCGGGTAACGTCGCATTTCCACCGGCACCTGCGCACGTCGGCAGGCCTGCGCCATGATCAGGGTATTGTGCGGGTCGGACACCGGATCATCGTCCGCCTGCACCAGAAAGAACGGCGGCGAGCGCCGCGACACGTAGGACTGCACCGACCATTCGGCTTCCGCCGCCGGCGTGGCGTTACGCCCCACCAGCTCCCGGTGGGTGGCGGTGTGCTGATAGGGTTTTTCCAGCGTAATCACCGGGTAGATCAGCGCGGCATGGTCAACCTGAAGCGGGAGGGTATCACGCGCATCCTGCGGCGCATAAGCGGCGTCATGCCTGAGCGCCGCCATGCCCACCAGATGCCCGCCCGCCGAAAACCCCAGCACGCCGACACGCTGCTCGCGATGACGAATCAGGCGCAACGCGCGCTGGGCATCCTGTAACGCCACCCGGTTGCCGTCATGCCAGCCTTCGCCGGGCAAGCGGTACGCCAGCACATAGGCGGTATAGCCCTGCGCCGCCAGCCAGGCCGCTGCCGGCCAGGCCTCCTTACCCATTTCGATACGCTGATAGCCGCCGCCGGCCGCCACCAGTATGGCCTGACCGTTGGGTTTTTCCGGCTGAAACACCTCAAGATAAGGGGCGGCGATCTGACTGAGCGCGCCCCTGGCGCTCAACCGCTGCGCGCCGGATGGTCCGCCGCCGCCCGGCGGCAATCCATCCCACAGTGGGATGCGGGGACGCGACGTCGGCAACGGCACACCGAACGCGCCCCCGGTTTTCAGCGCGACGGCAGAAAGGGTAACGGCGGTCAGAAAACGTCTGCGATTCATGCTGATAGGCCTCTTCATGCCGGCGACGCGATGCTTCATCTCAGCGTACGGCAGGCACCACACGCTGCTCCATCGCTCAGGATACTAGCACCAGATGGCCGTCGCCAACCTGCTGATAACGGCGCGTCGGCGGCTGATAGTCCGCCGGGCGCAGCGGGCTGTGCAGTTCATCGGCCTGCGTCGATCTGAGCACGCGCTTTTCCGGGTCGGGCACCGGCACGGCGGCCAGCAGGCGGCGGGTATACGGGTGCTGCGGATCGTTGAATACCGCCTGACGCGGGCCGATCTCCACAATTTCGCCCTGATACATCACCGCCACCCGATGGCTGATGCGCTCGACTACCGCCATGTCGTGAGAAATAAACAGGTAGGCCAGCCCCAGTTGCTGTTGCAAATCGAGCAGCAGGTTGACGATTTGCGCCTTGACGGTCATGTCCAGCGCGGACACCGCTTCGTCGGCGATAATCACCTGCGGATTGAGCGCCAGCGCCCGCGCGATGCATAAGCGCTGGCGCTGACCGCCGGAAAACTGATGCGGATAGCGGTCGGCCATGTCAGCCTGCAATTCCACCTTCTCCAGCAGTTCCGCCACTTTTTGCGGCGCCTGTCGCGCTGACGCCAGGCCGTGGCTGATCATCGGTTCGGCAATCGCGCTGCCCACGGTCAGCCGTGGGTTGAGGCTGTCGTAGGGGTCCTGAAAAATCATCTGCGCCCGCATCCGCAACCCGGCCAGCGTCGACGCACCGGCCGCCAGCATGTTCTCGCCGCACAGCGACACCGCGCCGCCATTCGGCTCCAGCAACCGCAGAATGGCGCGCCCGGTGGTGGACTTGCCGCAACCGGACTCCCCCACCAGCGATAGGGTTTCCCCCGGTTGCAGGCTGAAAGAAACTTTTTCCACCGCATGCACCCGGCCGGTCACCCGCCGTAGCCAGCCGCTTTTCACGTCAAAACGCTTGATCAGATCGCGCACCGCCAGCACCGGCTCTCCCGGCGTTACCGTGTCTGCCAGCGGTTCGCTCGCCGCCGCGGGCTGCCCGAATAGCGCAAACCGCCGCGGCAGACGGCTATCAGCCATTTCGCCCAGTCGCGGCACCGCGGAGAACAGCGTCTTGCTGTACGGGTGCTGCGGCGCGCGAAACAGCTGGCGGGTGTCCGCCATTTCCACCCCTTCGCCGTGGTACATCACCATCGTGCGGTCGGCCACTTCCGCCACCACCCCCATGTCGTGGGTGATGAACAGAATCGACATGCCTTGCTCGTCCTGCAACGTTTTGATCAGCGCCAGAATTTGCGCCTGAATGGTGACATCCAGCGCCGTGGTCGGTTCATCGACAATCAGCAAGCGGGGATTGCAGGCCAGCGCGATGGCGATCACCACCCGCTGGCGCATACCGCCGGAAAAGCTGAGCGGGTACTCGTCCAGCCGGGAGCGGGCGGCGGGAATGCGCACTTTTTCCAGCAGATGCACCGCTTCCGCCCGGGCGCCGGCGTGGTCCATTCCCCGATGGCGCCGCAAGACTTCGGTAATCTGGGTGCCGATTTTCAGCACCGGGTTGAGGCTGGTCATCGGCTCCTGAAACACCATGCCGATATGATTGCCGCGGATGCGCTGCATCTCGCGGACCGGTAGCGCCAGCAGGTCGCGGCCGTCGAACAGCACCCGTCCGGTGGTGCGCACCTGCGGCCCGGCCAGCAGACGCATGATGGACAGCGCGGTGACGCTTTTGCCGGAGCCGGACTCGCCCACCAGCGCCACGGTTTCCCGTTCGCCAATGTCAAACGACAGATCCTGCACCACCTTCAGCCACTCACCGTTGACCCGAAAAGCGGTGTTCAGTTGTTCAACGCGCAGCACCGGCTGATTCACGCCTCACTCCTCTTGTCTGGTATTCAGCGCATCACGCAGGGCGTCGCCGATCAGGTTAATCGCCACAATCAGCAACAGCAGCATTACGCCGGGGAACAGGCTGATCCAGTAATCCCCGGACAGCAGATAGTCAAACCCGTTGGCGATCAACAACCCCAGCGACGGTTCGGTAATCGGCAGGCCAATGCCGAGAAACGACAGCGTCGCCTCCAGCATGATGGCGTACGCAATGCGCATGGTGGCGACCACAATCAACGGCGGCAGGCAGTTGGGCAGCATATGGCGAAACAGAATGCGCGGAGCGGAAAACGCCATGCCGCGCGCCGCATCCACATAATTACGGCGGCTCTCCAGCAGAGCGGAGGCGCGAATGGTGCGGGCGTAGTACGCCCACTGGGTAATCACCAGCGCCAGAATAATTTTGTCCACCCCCTGCCCCAGCACCGCCAGCAGAATCAGGGCGATAAGAATGGGCGGAAAGCTGAGCTGGATATCGACGATACGCATCAGCAGCGCATCGGTTTTGCCGCCCAGCCAGGCGCTCAACATACCGGCGGCCATGCCGATGATCAGCGCCGCCAGCGCGCTGCTGACGCCGACTGTCAGGCTGGTGCGGGTGCCGTAAAGAATGGCGCTCAGCAAATCGCGGCCCTGATCGTCGGTGCCGAGCCAGTAAGTCAGCCCGCCCATGCCGGTTGAACCCGGCGGCAGGCGGTTATCCATGATCATCAGTTGGGTCAGGTCATACGGATTCTGCGGCGCAATCCAGGGCGCCAGCAGCGCCAGCGCCACAATCAATGTCAGCGTAAACAGCCCCAGCCGCGACAGCCGGTCATGAAACAGCATCGACAGCGTACGCGCCAGCGCCGAACGCGCCGCCGGCGCGGCGGATGGGGTATGTACCGAGCGTCCCGACATGCTCATTGCCCTCCTCCTAACCGGATGCGCGGATCCACCACCGCGTATAGCACGTCCACCAGCAGATTGATCAGGCTGAACATCACCACCGTCATCATCAGGTAGGCCAGAATCACCGGGCGATCCAGCACCGCGATGGAGTCGATAATCAGTTTGCCCATCCCCGGCCAGGCGTAAATGGTTTCGGTCACCACCGCAAAGGCGATCAGCGCGCCCAGTTCCAGGCCAATCACCGTAATCAGCGGGATCAACGTATTTTTCAGCACGTGCACAAACAGGATGCGGCGCTCCGACAGCCCCTTGGCGCGGGCAAAACGTACGTAGTCCTGTTGCAGGCACTCGCGCACGCCGGCGCGGGTCAGGCGGATAATCAGCGAAATCTTGAACAACGCCAGATTGAGCGCCGGCAGCAGCAGGTGCTGCCAGCCGTCCGACGTCAGCAGGCTCAGCGGCACGCCCGCCACCGTCACGGTGTCGCCCCGTCCCGACGACGGCAGCCACCCCAGCTTCACGCTGAACAGCATGATCATCATCATGCCGATCCAGAACGTCGGCAGGCTAAAGCCCAGAATCGACACCGTCATCACCGATTTCGCCGCCAGGCTGTCCGGACGCAGGCCGGCGAACACCCCCAGCGGAATACCGATCAGCAGCGACAGCAGAAACGCCACCAGCGCCAGTTCCAGCGTGGCGGGCATGCGTTGCAAAATCAGGTGTAGCGCCGGTTGGTTGAAAATGAAGGAGTTGCCCAAATCGCCCTGCAGCGCGTGGGTAACAAACAGCAGGTACTGTTGCCACAAGGTTTTATCCAGCCCGAACGCGCGGATCACCGCCTCGCGCTCGGCCGGGGTGGCGTTGCTGCCCAACAGCAAATCCACCGGGTTGCCGACCAGATACACGCCGGCGAAAACCAGCACCGACATGACCGCCAGCGTTATCAGGGTTTGCAGAAAACGACTGAGTAAAAAGCGGGCCATGACGCATCCTTGTTGGTTAGCGATGGGTTAAGAACCTACCCCAATAGAGCGATTTTACTTGCCATTTTGGCCCTGGGCGGTGCCCGAAACCCTCACGTACTGCGTGTACGCTTCGGTTTACTCGCCGCGCTCGCCCGTTGGGCCGGACCAATTGCTTTGTCCGTTCAACATGCATTGCATGTTGTCTCCGCGCTGCCATGTCCAAACTGACTGCGCCCATTACGCCTATTGAGATAGGCTCTACGCGTGACGCTCCGGGATATCCGGCCGGCCGTAGCGGCTGAGCACCCGGACCAGCAACGACAGAAAACCGGGTTCATCTACCGACTGCATCACCTGCGCATTAGGCGCCTGCGACAGCTTGCCATAAAAATCCGCCCAGGTATGCCCGGCGGTTTCACCGGCGACGGTCACCCCGACCAGCGCCTCCCGTCCGGCAAACAGCGACGGTTGCAATAGCCAGGCCACGGTGGTGGCGTCATGCACCGGACCGCCTTCGCGGCCGAAACGCGCCATGTCGCTGCGGTCAAAAGCGCCCAACAGGCGGGCGATGGCCTCACCGGGCCGCCCGGCGTCACGTTGCAAAACGTCGATCTCCTGTTGGGTAATCAGCGCCTGAAACGTCATGTCCAGCGGCATGATCACCAAAGGAATGCCGCTGCCGAATACCCGGCGGGCGGCGTGCGGATCGGCATAGATATTGAATTCCGCCCACGGCGTGCGGTGGCCGAGCGCGGTAAAGGCGCAGCTCATGGTCACCACCTGACGGATGCCGCGCGCGACGTCCGGGTGCTGAATCAGCGCCAGCGCCAGATTGGTCATCGGCCCGATGGCGCAAAAGGTAATCGGGTTCTGTTCTTCCGCCGCCCGACGTGCGGTGCGAACGATAAAATCCACCGCGTGCTCCTGCACGACCCGGCACTCGCCCGCCGGCACCAGCTCATCGCTGAATGCGCCGATATGGGCGTACTTGCCGTAGCGCTGCGGACCGATCAGCGGCCTTTTCGCACCGGCGAACACCGGCACGTCATCACGACCGGACAGCGCCACAATCCGCCGGGCGTTCGCCAGCGTATTCTCCAGCGCCACGTTGCCGGCCACCACCGTAATACCCAATACGTCCAGTTCCGGCGAGGCCAGCGCCAGCCACAGCGCAATGGCGTCGTCTACGCCGGGATCGGTGTCAATAATGATTCGCTGACGTGTCATCACGCGGTTCCATAAGCTGAAAACAGCTGACAGAACAACTGAAACACCTCGTCGACCGCCACGCCGGTGACCACATCGACGTTCGCCGACAGGCCGGATTTACCGTAGATATCCATTACGCTCTGTCCCATACACAGTTCGCTCTGATGCTCCACCAGCACCCGCGCCCGTTCGGTCTGGAACAAATCGGGGCGCAATACCCAGGCGATCACCAGCGGGTCATGCAGCGGCCCGCCGCGGGAGCCGTAACGTTTAACGTCATTGCGATCCCAAAACGCCATCAGTTGACTCAGCGGAGCGCGCAATCGCCCGGCGTGAGTCACCAGTTCGCTGACGCGCTCCGGCGTCAGAATCACCTGATGGGTGGCGTCCAGCGGCAACAGCGTCATCGGCAGTTCCTGCGAAAAGACGATGTGCGCCGCGTGCGGGTCGGCCAGCATGTTGAATTCCGACGTCATGGTGCGGTTGCCCAGCTCCCGGCAGGCGCCGCCCATTGATACAATTCGTTCGATGCCGTCCACGATATCGGGCGCGATACAGAAGGCGCTGGCCAGGTTGGTCAGCGGCCCCAGCGAGCACAACGTAATGCGTTCGCCGCTCTGCGCCGCCGCCCGGCAACGGGCGATCAGAAAGTTAACCGCGTGCTGCATTTCCGCCGCTTTACGCGGCGCGGGAAAATCGCTGTCGCCCAACCCATTCTTGCCATGAAACTGACCGTGGATCGGCTCGCGCAACATCGGTTGCCAGCAACCGGCAAACACCGGAATATCGGTACGCTCGCCCAGTTCGACGATCTGCAGCGCATTGCGCAGCGTGTTGGGCAACGGCTGATTACCGTTCACCACGGTAATGCCCTGAATCGCCAGCTGTGGGGCGACAAACGCGCTCAGTAACGCCAGCGCGTCGTCAATACCGGGGTCGCAATCGATGATGATGGGAATCGACTTCACAGAGCGCCCACCAGTTTCAGCACGCTGGCGATCTCTTCCCGCGCGTGATGATTCAGCGGCTGTTGCGGAGCAATCGGGTTGCCGACCGCGAATCCCTGCATCTCCAGCGCGGCCTTGATGCAGGCGGCCACCGAGTATTTGGCGAAAATTTCATTCACCCGCCACAACGGGCGTTGCAGTTCCATCGCCAGTTGCCAGTCGCCGCGTTTGGCCGCCTCGTACAGCGCCAGGCTCTGACGCGGCACGATACAGGCCGGGCCGGCCATCCAGCCGACGCCGCCGATCAGCATGACGCAGGCGGGAATATGGGCCGAGGCGGCGAAAACCTGCATGCGTCCTTCGGTGCGTTCGATGATCGACAATAACCGGCCGGTATTGGTGGACGCATCCTTGATGTAACGGATGTTATCCACGTGGCTTAAACGCTCGATCACCGGCAGGCTTAAGTCGGAACGCTGGAAATGAGGATTGGTGTACAGCACCACGGGCGTGGGATGCGCGGCTTCGGCAATCGCCCGAAAGTAGCTCTCCACGCCGGCATCGGTCAACGGGAAATAAGCCTCAAGTATCGCCAGAATGCCGTCGACGCCCAGGCCGAGGTAAGCCTGCGTCTGCGCCACCGCATCCTGAATGGTGGTGGCGGCTACGCCGGCGATCACCGGCACCCGGCCGCGCGCCGCGTCAACCACGGTGCTGACGACATCAAAACGCTGCTTTGCGGTCAGATAAGCGAATTCGCCGGTGCTGCCAAGCGGCGTCAAACCATGTACGCCGCTGGCGATAAGGTGCTCGACCAGTTCGGCGAGGACGGTTTTGTCCACATCGCCATTCGCTTTTATAGGTGAAACCAGATAGGGAAATACGCCGAAGAATTCGCTCATGGAGTGACCCTGAAAGTGGCAGGCGGAGTGTCCCGCCGCGCAATGCAGCGGGACACGGCCTGATGGGAGAACCCTGGTGTTAACGTAAAAATCGCACTATACCCGTCATACTTCGAGTTGCAGGTGTGTTGGCTGCCCTCACTCCCCCCAGTCACTTACTTATGTAAGCTCCTGGGGATTCACTCGGTTGCCGCCTTCCTGCAACCCGAATTATTTGGGTATACATCATTTTCATTCACCACCAGCGCCGGGTGAAAAACTCACCGTTTTACTGCTTGTGAACGAAATAGGGCAATGTGTAGCCGTCTGTGCGGCCCACGTAGCTATAGCCTTTTTTCATTGCCCAGGTATTGGAGAGAAACAGCAGCGGGATAACCCCTTGCTCTTTCATCGCCAATTCGGTTGCCTGCTGCAGCAGAGCATCGCGTTGCCGTTCATCCAGCGTGGCGCGAGCCTGATTCAGCAGCTTGTCAAATTCGGCATTGGAATACCGTCCCCGGTTTCCCTGGCCGGCATTCGGGCCAAAGGTTTCCAGCAACGGCCCCAGCACGCCGGACGCCTCGCCGGTTTCAATCGCCGCGCCGCCCATCACCAGGCTGAATTCACGCTGCGCCGCCTTGGCGAAGTAGACGTTGCCGGGCATGGTGACCACCTCGGTCTTGATGCCCGCCTGACTGAACATCTGCCCCAGCGCCTGCGCGATTTTGGCGTCGTTGGGATAGCGATCGTTCGAGGCGTGGAACGTCAGGGTAAAGCCGTTCGGATAGCCCGCCGCCGCCAGTTTTTGTTTCGCCTGCGCCAGGTCGTAAACCGGCGCCGGTATTTTGGCGGAATATCCCGGATACCCTTGCGGCACCAACTGCGACGAAGGCAGCCCCTGCCCGTCGAGGATACGCTGCACCAGCGCGTCGCGATTGATCGCCAGCGACATCGCCTGACGCACCTCCGCTTTTTTCAGCGGATTCTTGCCGTCGTCGCCTTTGGCGAACGGCGACTCGTCTCTGTCCTGATCCGGGTGCAGATACAAAATGCGGTTGCCCGGCACCGACTCCGTGGCGAAAGCCTGCTGACGCGCGATAGACGCGCGGTCTGCGGTCGGCACGCTTTCGATCATGTCCACATCGCCGGACAGCAACGCGGCAATGCGCGCGCTGCTGTTCTTGATGACGCGCAACGTCACCTGGTCCCACTCGGCTTTGCCGCCCCAGTAGTGGTCGTTACGGCTCAGCACCACCTTGTCATCCGGGGTATAGGAGACAAATTTGAACGGGCCGGTGCCAATCACGTCTTTACCGCCGTTCAGCACGTCGGTCGGCTGGTCGGCCAGCCGCGCCGGCAGTATCGCGATGCGGCTCAGGTTGTTGAGCAGCAGCGCCGCCGGTCCTTTGGTCTTGATTTCCACCGTCAGCGGGTCGATTTCACGAACCTCGCTGATGTCCGCCACGTAGGGCGTGTAAGCGCTGGGGCTGTTTTTCGCCGCCAACGCGATGCGTTTCACACTGGCCACCACATCCCGGGCGTTAAAATCGGTGCCATCGTGAAACTTGACGTTCGGTCGCAATTTAAATTGCCAGGTGGTGTCGTCGATAGCTTTCCATGACACCGCCAGAGCAGGGGTAATTTGTTGTTTTTCGTTTTGGTTAACCAGCCCGTCGAACAGATTGCGGGCCATTGCGCTGTTAGCGCCGCCGACATAAAACTGCGGATCCATCGAGGTGGTGGATGACGCCAGTCCAATCGTCAAATCCGCTGCCTGCGCGATGGGCATCAGCGTCATCAGGCCGGCAACAAACAACGTTCCTTTCATGGTTACTCCTTTAAATTCGGATCCATCCCGCATTCGGGTTTATCACGCTTTGTGCAAATCTATGACAAACTGTAACCTTCGGGATGGAGTCTACGTGTTGGTTAAAATAATTAAAAATCGTATTTTGTACCGAATTCATAAATAAACATTATGGTTGGTAACATCTATGAGCCGTATCAACTTAAGACAGGTTGAAGCATTCCATAAGGTGATTCTGACCGGCGGCATCACACAGGCCGCCAACATCATGAATATCACCCAACCGGCGGTCAGCCGGCTGATCAAGGATTTTGAGTACGCGGTTAAACTAAAACTGTTTGATCGGGATGGCCGGGGACTCGAACCCCGTGAAGAAGCACTTAAGCTTTTCCGGGAGATCGAACGGCTGTATCTGGGGTTGGATCACATTCTGCGGGTGGCGGACGACATCCGTCACGCCAAAGGCAGCGTGCTGCGCATCGGCGCGGTGTCCGCGCTCGCCAACCTCTGTACCGAACGCATTTTCCCCTCGCTGTTGAAGAAATACCCGGATGTGGCGCTGTCTATGGATGTGGAAAGCACGCTGGCGATCACCGAAATGGTGCTGAGCAACCAGTACGACATCGGTTTTATCAACAGTACGCCGGCAATCAAGGGCTTGCAGGCCGACCTGCTGGGCGTCGCCCAGGCGGTCGCGGTCGTCGCGCCAACCCACCCGCTGGCGGGCCGCACCGGTATCACCCTTGACGACCTGAACCACTACCGCTCGATCCTGCCGGGGCGCAAAACCGTGTTACGGGAACAGTTGGCGCAGGCTATCACCGCGCAGGATGTGGCGTTGCAAAGCCCGATCGAAACCTCGCTGCGCCATTGCTGCGTCATGGCGGGCGCCGGATTAGGGGTGGGAATTGTCGATGCCATTACCGCCCGCACCAGCGAAGCGACGCTGCTGATCAAACCCTTTGAACCGAAGATTGACGTCGCCTATCTGGCGATCTTCCCGCCCCAACATGCGCGCAGCCTGCTGGTGGAAGAGGTCGTTCAGGTTATCCGCACGTTGATCGGCGAGAGCGCGTCGGCCGATTGATCGGCATCGGCCGGCTGTCATCATGGCGCCATCTGCGCACGGCACTATGCGGCGCGTCATCACACGAATGCAGCCTGTCGTCATACGACGAATCACCTTGCAACAAATAACGTTGCGACAATTGCGTTGCAATCAATAACCATGCGGCAACAACCCTTCACGGAATCCTGCCATGATACGCAAGAAATACCTTCTCGGTTTGATCGTTACGCTGCTGCTGGTCGCCCTACTGCTCTATTTCTGGCAGCCTTTCGCCCGCCGCGGCAATGGCAACGCGTTGTGGACGTTCGTCAGCCAGCAGTGCGTACCCAACCAGCAGAAAAATAACTCGCCCGCCCCTTGTCTTGACGTCAATCTGCAAGGTCATTACGCCCTGTTCAAAGACCGGCGCGGACCGTATCACGACCTGCTGATCCCGACCGATCGCATCAGCGGCATTGAAAGCCCATTGCTGCTGCAACCCGGTACGCCGGCCTATTTTGCCGCCGCCTGGAGCTACCGCGACAGGCTGTCGAGCCAAATGGGCAAACCGATCGGGGACGACGCGCTCGGGCTGGCGATCAACTCGCTGTACGGCCGCACGCAAGGCCAGCTGCATATCCATATTTCCTGCCTGAAACCCGAGGTCTACCAGACGCTGCGCGCCCAAAGCGCTAACATCGGTTACGACTGGGTGTCGCTCGGTCAGCCGCTGTTGGGCCACGACTATCTGGCAACCAAGCTGAACGGCAGCGATCTGACGCGAACCGATCCGTTCAAGCTGCTCAATCAGTATGTGCAAACGCGCGGGGACCAGATGGAAAACTACGGTCTGGCGTTGACCGCCAACGCTCAGGGCGAACTGATTCTGCTGGCGGTGCGGCGTGATTTTATCGGCCTGTTCAACCGCGGCTCGGCGGAAGAAATTCTGGATGTGAGCTGCGCGCTGGCGCAGACCTGAAACGTCTCTTTCACCGGATGGCTGGGGAACTGAGTTCCCCAGAAAACACAACACCCATAGCCTGACGCGATCTACAGATTGCGCAAAAACACAGGTTAATCAAAACATACCTGTTATTAACAGTATGTCGAAACCGTCTCCAGAATACCTTAATGTCGAGTCACAATAAGTCAAACATGGGTTTATCGGGAATACATCAGTGCTTCTCTAAGAATGCCACATTTCTCGAATAGCACCGCTGTTTTTGCTATTTGTGCCTTCACATCACTAATAGCTCAATTTGTATTATCCGATTGTAACAATATATGGAGGATGTAACTCCCAGCTAGTGGAATAGCGTAAAAAATACATAGGGAGATGAATATATGACAAGAGCCAGTGTAGGTAATATTGAAGGGTGTAGCCCCCAATTGACGTGTGTAAGGAAGCCGCCATTAGCTTCGAACGTACCGACAAAAAACCATTTTCTGGTACGGGTCGGATTTGTTGCATCTATAGCAGGTTTACTTTTTTCTATTCCCTCTTCTGCCGTCGCAGAAAAGAACGTACCCGCCGAACTGGTTTTACGTAATGGCAATATTTTCACCGTCACTCAGCATCAACCGTGGGTTGAAGCGATTGCAGTGCGCGATGGTCGTTACGTATTTATTGGTTCCAATGCGCAGGTCGCCAACCTCATCGGCCCCAATACCAAGGTTGTTGACCTCAAAGGGGGAATGGCGATGCCCGGCATCAATGACGTGCATGCCCACCCGCTGGATGGCGGATACGAAGATCTATTCTCCTGTAATTTCCCTGGCAAGAGCTCGCTGGACGAGATGCTAAAGCGAGTCTCCGAATGTGCGAAACAGGTGGAACCGGGTGGATGGGTTATCGGCTCATCATGGGGGAGCCCGCGCATGTCTGAACTTATGAGCGCCGACGCACTGGCCAGGCTGGATAAAGTCAGCAACGGGCATCCTGTTATTCTGCGTGACGATTCCTATCACAACCGCTGGATCAATAGTGAAGCGATGCGTTTGGCAAACATCACCTCCGCGTCCGTCAGCCCTGCCGGCGGCGTGATTGTCAAAGATGCGGTGACTGGCGAACCTACCGGATTGTTACAGGAGTTCCCTGCCTTCCAGCATGTGCAAAGCCTTGTTCCTGCCCGAACGGAGGAGCAACGCCTGACCTCTGGACGAGGTGCAGCAAAGACGATGGTCTCTCTGGGTATCACGGGTGTGCAAGAAGCCGTTAGCTCCGAAGTGAATCTGCGGATCTGGAGCAAAATCGATCGGGCAGAAGGCTTACCGCTGAAGATTTTGGCCTCTGTCGTCTCAACCCCATTACTGGATGAAGGCGCAGCCGGAATGGAACTGTTTGCCAGACGCGACGTCTATCGTACGACGAATTTCCTCCCCGACCGCTTCAAGTTCGTCCTTGATGGTGTGCCGCCCGCTTACACGGCTAAGCTTCTCGCTCCTTATGTTCCAGACCATGTCCACGGCAATAATTTTCATGGTGAAACACACTACACGGTAGACCAGGTAGTTGACATTCTGACTAAGCTCGACAAGCAAGGTATTTCCACCAAATTACATGCGGCTGGAGATGGTTCATTACAGCTTGCGTTAGATGCTGTCGAAAAAGTACGTAAAATCAATGGGCCGAATGGACCTGTGCATCAGATTGCCCATACGCATCTGATTGCGCCACAGGATTTGCCGCGTTTCGCCAGGCTTCGTGTAGCAGCCGACCTGTCGCCGATGCTGTGGTTCCCATCGGATATGACGCAAGCCAGCGTTGTTACTGTCGGTGAGGAGCGTATGAGAGATTTTGTCCCCACGATGAAATTGCTCCGCGCAGGGGCGCTGGTGGCCGGAGGCTCTGACTGGCCAGCAGGTGGTCCGACACCGTCTCCGTGGATCGGTATTGAAGGTTTGGTAACACGACAGAACCCATTGGGTGATGTCCCTGGAACGCTGGCGCCCGATGAAGCTGTCGATCTGGCAGAAGCGATCCGCATTTATACTATCAACAGCGCGAAGGCGATGGGGCTGGAAAAGGATACGGGGTCGATCGAACTTGGCAAGTCCGCGGATCTTATCGTGCTTGATCGGAATCTGTTCAAAATTCCTATCAAACAAGTTCATAAAACTAAAGTATTAAAAACCTACTATAAAGGAAAACTGGTTCATTCGGTTCCAGAAATAGGTATTTGAGCCATTCTCTATAGGGCAAGAAATGTAACAATCGTGCCGTTAACCATTAATAAATTTTGATTAGAACCGATCCGAAAACGGCTTTTTTCACAGAAAGTCGTTTTTATTTTTAGTGCCGATTCTTCAGCAGACGAGCAAGATGATTTCTGTCCGGCGGGTAATATCCGGCATGCGGTTACCCTGCATTAAAAATAAAGGAATGGCTCACAGGTGCGCTAAAAAAGCAGAGTCACATCGACTATACCGTTATATTCTCACGAGAGACGGAGGACACGCGCCACGTTTACGAAGTGGCGCATGGAATTCCCCACTTTTAGGTTTTACAGGTAATTATTGAGAAAGAACTGCCGCAGAGCACTGCTAATTCATATCAATCAGGGAGAGAGTCCATCATGAAGAGAATACCACACACGCTGCAGCGTGATTTTCCGTCGACACCAGAAGCAGACGCCACGCCTGTGACTACTCAAAAACAACTGGACTCCATGCCACGGCGTCGCTTTCTGCAAGCTGGCGCGAGTATCGTATTCAGCGGGCTGCTGGGGCGATTTAGAAGCAGTTTTCTAACTCGTGCAATCGTAGCCGCAGCAACGGGCACCGTTGCGCCGGCGCTTCACGCAGAAAACCGCACCTTCACCCATCCCGGCTTGTTGCACACTGAAGATGACTTCGTCCGTATAAGCAAGAAGCTGGCAACCGGTGAGAAACCCTGGGTAGATGGATGGGAACCGTTTGTAAAAGATGCCTATTCACAGTTGGGGGCGACCCCGCGCGCCACTGAGACAATTGTGCGGGGAGGTGACGGGCAGAATTTTTCATTACTGTATGTTGATGTGCAGCGTTCCTACCGTCTGGCGGTACGCTGGAAAATCACGCAAGACACCGCGTATGCAGAGGAAGCGATCAAGTATCTTAATGCGTGGTCTTCCACGCTAAAGACGGTCACTGGCAACGCCGATCGCTGGCTGGCCGCGGGTATCTACGGCTATCAATTTGCCAACGTTGCTGAAATCATGCGCAGCTATTCCGGGTGGGCTGCAGCAGACCTGGAGCGCTTCCAGAATATGATGTTGACGGTGTTCTATCCGATGTCGAGGCAATTCCTGGATGTGCATAACGGTGCGGATATCACCAATTACTGGGCCAATTGGGACCAATGCGCGATAGCTAATATTCTGGCGATCGGCGTGCTGTGCGATCGCCCCGACATCTATCAGGAAGCGATTGACTACTACAAATACGGTCAGGGCAACGGAGCCGGCATGCAAGCAGTGGTACATGTGCATCCCGGTTACCTTGGGCAATGGCAGGAAAGCGGTCGCGATCAGGGACACACTACGCTAGGAATAAGTCTGGGCGCGGCTTTCTGTGAAATGGCGTGGAATCAAGGCGATGACATTTATGGATACGACAATAACCGTTTTCTTGCCGGTGCAGAGTTTGTCGCGAAATCAAACCTGAACGACGAAACGGGCGGGTTCTATGCAATGCCCTGGATGAACTACCGCAACAGGCATGGCTTGATGGAAGCCGTTTCCTCGTCGAGCCAAGGGAATAAACGGCCATGCTGGGAGGCTATTTATAACCACTATGCAAAGCGAAAAGGTATTGCAACGCCCTATGTGTTCAAACAGGTACAGAAAGTGTACCCGGAATACGGCGGCGGGGGCGACGGAACGGGATACGGTACGTTACTGTTCTCACGCGACCTGGCCGTTGAGACGACGGCGTTGCGCCCTTCCGGCCTGACTGCCAACCGCCGTGGCGACAAGGTAGAACTTTCCTGGTGGGGGGTTGTTGGCGCTACGCGCTATACCCTCGAACGCGCCACCGTTGCTAATGGGCCGTTCACCGTCATTGCGACTGACATCATTGATCTTTTGACCTATTCGGACAGCGATATTACGAGGGCAGCGAGCTACTACTATCGCGTGAAAGCGTTCATTGCGGGGGGAGAAACCGCGGCGTCGGACACCGTCAGAGTACCGATTCAGGTGGAAGAAATATTCCATCTTGCGTTGAACGAAGGCTCTGGCATTACTGCCGCAGACAGCACAGGCAAGTGGGGAGTGAGTTCGCTGTCAGGCGGTGCCAGTTGGGGAACGGGACCGGATGGCACGGGTACTGCGCTGGTGCTTGATGGCGTAGATGGCTACCTGAAACTGCCGGATGGCCCCCTGTCGAAACTGGGTGATTTCACAATTGAAACCAGATTCTGTGCGGACGATTCACGTTCGTGGGGCAGGATTTTCGACATTGGTTCTGGCGAACGCCGCTGGATCAGCCTGACACCATTTGGAAATAACGGGAAGCCAACGTTTAGGATATCGATCCTACATGGTTATATGGTCGAAGGCGTGACGGCAGACACCACATTCCCCGTCGGTAAATGGGTACATGTTGCGATGACATTGTCTGGCAATATCTGCATCGTCTATATCGATGGCATAGAGGTCGGACGTAATGAAAAATTTACGCTAGCGCCCTATCAGCTTGGTGTGGCCGAGTCGGCCTATCTTGGCCGCTCGCAGTACGCGCGCGACGCCAATATAAAGGGGCGTTATGACTATTTCAGGATCTTGTCGGGGGCGTTGAGCAGCGTGGATATTGCCGCATTAGCCAGAAAATGACGCCATACTTCGCGACTTAAAAGGGTGACAACGCTGCACATGGATAAAGAGATAGCGCACCGGATGCATCGGCTTATAAAGCTGAGTTAGATTGCTCAGACCGGGATCCGCAGGCTTCGGCAAGCGGGTCTCGGAAGAGCGGGATATTCCAGCCGGTGTCTCCACCATCTATCGCCCGGACAAAACCGACAGATAACCTGTTATAAGTTATGCGTTTTTGTTCATTGCTTTGCCAACGCCCGTCAGCCTAGGCTGGCCCGGATTTCCATGCCCGGGCGAGAACATCATGCATCTGGATTTACGACAACTGCGCAATTTTCTGGCGCTGGCGGAACACCGCAGTTTTGTGCAGGCGGCGGAGGCGGTTTGCCTGTCGCAATCCGCGTTCAGCCGCAGCATTCAGACGCTGGAGCAAACCCTCGGTCACCCGCTGGTGGAGCGGCACAGCAAGCAGTTCACGCTCACCTGGCAGGGCAAAAAGCTGCTGCCTTTCGCCCAGCGCATGCAGGCGCTGTCGTGGGAGCTGATTCAGGACATGCGGCAACTCGGCGAGGATGACGCCGGCGAGCTGGCGTTCGGCTGCGGCCCGGCACCGGCGGCGGCGCTGATCCCGCAGGCGATATCCGCCTTCCACCTGCTGCGGCCGCGGGCGCGCGTCACCTACTGCGTCGACAACTGGCATGCGCTGCATCAGCGGCTACAGGCCGAAGAGTGGCCGTTTTTTGTGGCCGACGCCTGGCAAGCCGAACTGGACCCGCAGTTGCGGGTGCAGCCGCTCAACCCGCGCCGCTGTTTCTTCATCTGCCACCGCGACCACCCGCTGGCGCAGCAGACGCAGGTCTCGCCCGACGACCTGCTGCGCTTTCCGCTCGCGTCGCCCTATTTGCCGGTCGGCATGCGTAAGGTGCTGGCGGCGTTGACCGGCCAGCCGGACTATCGCCCGCAGATTCAGTGCGACCACATCCATTCGGTGTTCAGCGTGCTGCGCCACACCCAGGCCATCAGTTTTTCCAGCGAGGACGGATTTGCGCTCGGCCGCGATAGCCATCAACTGGTGGAGATCGCCCTCACCGAACAACCCGCGGAATGGGCGCAGATGCAGACCCGGTTCGGCATTATCTCCAGCCTGCAAAAACCGCTGCCGCCGCTAGCGCAACTGATGATCGACGCCATTCTGGAACAGGACCGGCTACGCCAGCCCGTTCCCGTATAAAGCATTACTGCGGTTTGCCGCTGGCGTCATACGCCGGCCACTGTGGTTCCAGTTTCAGATCGCTCAGTGCCTGATCGACAACGCGATTATCCAGCCACTCCTCCACCGAAAAAGCGGAACGAATTAATCCGGCTGTGCCGGCGCGCTGCACGCTGTCCTGCAGGTTGCTGCGCAGGAACGGGTCCAGACGCGGTGAACTTTGCAGGTTGAGCGAATCCGGCCGGAACTGCTCTTCAAACAGCACGGCCGGAATCTGGCTCTGGTCCGCCATCAGTTTGATATAGTCCGCCAGATGCGCCGGGTCGCTGACCCAATGCGCTTCCTGCACCAGCGTCGTCACCAGTTGTTGCGTGACCTGCGGGTAGCGCTGGATAAAATCCTGCGTCGCCAGCACGACTGCCTGAGTAGTATTGGCCCAACCCAGGTCGCGGCTGGACGTAATAATGCGAATCCCCTGCGGGCGCAGCGCCAGCAGCGACACGCCGCCCCACACCGCGTCGACGCGCCGGGCCGCCAGCGCCGCTTTGCCGGCGGTCCAGTCAAGGTTGATGACCCGGATATCCCGCTCGTTGAGCCCGGCGCTTTTCAGCGCCCGCTCAAACGACAGCTGGTCGGCGGTGCCTTTGTAGACCGCCACCCGTTTGCCGCGCAGATCCTCAATACGCTGAATGCCGGACTCCGGCGTCGCCGCCAGATACGAACTGGAACCGCGCGACCCTAGCAGCACCCGAGTAGGCAACCCGCCGGAGCGGCCGATGATCGCCGCCAGATCGCCGAGGTAGGCCACATCCAGTTGCTGGTTGGCCAACGCTTCGTTCACCGCCGGTCCCGCGCCTTTAAAGAACGACCAATGCACCTTGATGCCCTGTGGTTCAAACACCTGTTCCAGACTGTGGCGAATATAGGCCAACCCCAGCGGTCCGCCGATAAACGGCTTGCTGCCCGCGCTCTGATCCGGCAGCCCGATGCGGATTTCCGTCGGTTTGGCCTCCTGCGCCCGTGCTGAATTCCCCAGCGCCGCGACCGTCAACAGCACCAGCCCCGCGCCTTTAAACAGGCGGCGCCAGCCACGGTAACGATGACGATCTTGTTGTTGTTGCATGATTTTCTCCACTCATTGCAGGCGGTTTCAATGGCGAGAAACTAGCGAACGCGACCGGTGCGCCGTAAATAACATTTCCATGATTTATCAGCAAAAAAAAGCATAAATCAGCACCGGTGCCGGGTAGCGGGTCATATGCATTTCTTGCACGCGCAATATCGGTTTATTGCATTGGCGTATCACCGGGAAATCAGGTTTTTATACCCTATCTCTTCGTTTTGACTGAGCTTACAAAGAAAAATGAATAAGCCATTGGTCATGCATAAATCCTGGTTTGTGAAAGCCCCGCAGGCGACACGCCCGCTCACGCCGCGTCAAACCCGGCGTATCGCCGCGCCGTTGCTGTTGCCGCTGGCGGTGTTGCTGCTGTGGAGCCTCAGCAGCCTGCAGGGATGGATGCCGCCGCAAATCCTGCCTGCCCCGTCGCGGGTGGCGGCAACGGCCGTCGCTCTGTTGCAGGGCGACCTGCTCAGTCAGTTATTGATCAGCCTGCACCGTCTGGTGAGCGGGCTTGCCGCCGGCGTACTGGCCGGCACGCTGCTGGGCGCGCTGATGGGCGCATCGGTGCGGGCGGAACGGCTGCTGTATCCCACCGTCTACGCGCTGGCCCAAATCCCCACGCTTGGGTGGATCCCGCTGTTTATGGTGCTGTTCGGCATCGACGACGGCCTCAAGCTGGCGGTGCTGATCAAAGCGGTGATCGTGCCGGTGACGCTGCACAGCCAACGCGGCGTACGCGACGTCCCGCCACACTTGCTCGACGTGGCGCGCACCCTGCGCCTGCCGCGGCTTACTCGTCTGACCCGGCTGATTCTGCCCGCCGCGTTGCCGGTGTGGTTTACCGGCCTGCGGCTGGCGCTGTCGCAAGCCTGGGTGTCGCTGATTGTGGTGGAACTGCTCGCCTCATCGCAGGGCATCGGCTATCTGATGGTGTGGGGACGCCAGCTATTCCAGTTGGATATCGTGTTGGTGTGCATCGCCGTCATCGGGCTGACCGGCCTGCTGATGGAATGGGGCATCAACCAGTTGGACAAACGGCTGATCGCCTGGCCGCATCCACCGGTCGGTCGGCTGCACGCCGTACCCGCCGGTCAGGCCATCGGGCTGGCGGCGCCGCTGCTATTGCTGGCGCTGTGGCAATTGGCCAGCTATCACAGGTGGATCGATGCGCTGCTGTTGCCGCCGCCCGGCGATGTGCTCCGCGCTATCTGGCATGGCGTGAGAGAGGGTTCGTTGCCCGATGCCATGCGCCACAGCCTGTGGCGCGCGCTGGCGGGCGGCGCCCTCGGCGCAAGCGCCGGTCTGCTGGCCGGGCTGGCGCTGGGGCTGAGCGCGCGCGCCGAGGCGGTATTTACCCCGACGCTGACGCTGTTGCGTCAGGTAGCGCTGTTTGCCTGGCTGCCGTTGATTACCGCCTGGGTCGGCAACGACGACGGCGGCAAGGTGATCTTCATCGCGCTGGTGGCGTTCTTTCCGATGCTGGTCGCCAGTCATCGCGGCGTGCGCCAGCGCTCCCTCGCCTTGCAGGAAGTAGCACAGGTGCTGCGCCTGCCGTGGTTGCGCCGCCTGCGCGTACTGATCCTGCCCGGCGCGGCGCCCGCGCTGTTCACCGGGCTACGGCTGGCGATGATTTACGCCTGGCTCGGCGCCATCGGCGCGGAATATTTCATGTCGTCCGGCGTCGGGATCGGCAGCCTGATGATCAACGCCCAGCAATTGCTGGATATGCCCATCATTCTCAGCGGCATGCTGCTGATTGGCGTCACCGGCGCGCTGATCGACTACCTCGGCCAGCGGCTGGAACGCCGCGTGACCCGCTGGCGCACCACAGGAGACACCCAATGACGCAACCACGCCCCCAACCGGTGGTCGCCTTCGACCGCCTGAAAAAACAGTTTCGCGTCGGCGGCAGCCCGCTGACGGTCATCGACGACCTCTCGCTGGCGATTTATCCCGGCGAGCTGGTGGCGATTGTCGGCAGCAGCGGCTGCGGCAAATCCACGCTGCTGCGCCTGTTGGTCGGGTTGGATGACGACTATCAGGGCCGCATTCTGGTGGACGGCGCGCCGATTAACGGCATCGGCGGCGAGCGCGGCATCGTGTTTCAGGAACCGCGGCTGTTTCCGTGGCTGACGGTGCGCCAGAACATCGAGCTGGGGCTGGCGAGCGAGAAGATCGGCCGCGCCGACCTTACCCGCCGGGTCGACCATTTCATTCGGCTGGTGCATCTGGACGAGTTCGCCGACGCCCTGCCCGCCCAGTTGTCCGGCGGCATGGCGCAACGCGTGGCGATCGCCCGCGGGCTGGTGGGCAACCCGCGCATTCTGATGCTCGACGAACCGTTCGGCGCGCTGGACGCGCTGACCCGACAACAGATGCAACAGGAACTACGACGGATTCATCAGCAGGAAGGCACCACCACCCTGCTGGTCACCCACGATGTGGAAGAAGCGGTCTATCTGGCCGACCGCGTCGTGGTGCTGGCGCCGCGCCCCGGCCGTCTGAAACACATCGCCACGGTGACGTTGCCGCATCCGCGTCAGCGCGACAGCCAGGCCTTCCACCAGCAGTGCAGCGAACTGCTCACGCTGCTGACTCACTCCGACGCCTCGGCCTTGCCCGACGCCACGCTTATCACTGACTAAATGGAGTAGCACATGGGACACCCTTCCGTTTACCCGACCGGCACCACGATTTATCATCCGGACAAAGCCTGGGGCGGCTACACCGTCTTCCAGGCGCTGGAAACCGGCGCGGTCTTGATCGACATGAACGGGGCGGCGCTGCGGCTGTGGGAAGGCCTGCACGGTTTTCCCAATAAAATTCTGCCGGGCGGTTATATTCTCGGCCACAGCGGCCAGCGCGAC
Source organism: Dickeya fangzhongdai (assembly GCF_002812485.1). Taxonomy (NCBI): domain Bacteria; kingdom Pseudomonadati; phylum Pseudomonadota; class Gammaproteobacteria; order Enterobacterales; family Pectobacteriaceae; genus Dickeya; species Dickeya fangzhongdai. The sequence continues at coordinate 1,912,554 of NZ_CP025003.1, read as the reverse complement.
GCCCGGTACGGCATGCAGGACATGGTGGATGTGGTGCAACTGGACTGGGACGGCAACCGGGTCTGGCAATTCAACGGTTACGAACACATCAGCGACCCGGATCTGCCGCCGGAGTGGATGGCGCGCGCCCATCACGACTACCAGCGCAGCGGCAACCCGGTGGGGTACTACGCGCCGGGTCTCGAACCGCAGGCGCTCGGCGGCAATACGCTGATTCTGGCGCACCAGAACCTGCACAACCCGAAAATCAGCGACAAGTTGCTGCTCGACGACACCATCATCGAAGTGGACTGGGACGGCAACGTGGTGTGGGAATGGCGCTGCAGCGATCACTTCGACGAACTGGGCTTTGACGACGCCGCCAAAACCGCGCTGTACCGCAACCCTAATATGCGCAGCAGCGGCGGCGGCATGGGCGACTGGATGCATATCAACTCCATGTCCACCCTTGGCCCCAACCCGTGGTTCGATCAGGGCGACGCCCGTTTCCATCCGGACAACATTATCTGGGACGCACGCGAGTCCAACATCATCGCCATCATCGACAAGCAGAGCGGCGACATCGTGTGGCGGCTCGGCCCGGATTACAGCACGCCGGAGCTGAAACATCTGGGCTGGATCATCGGCCAACACCATGCGCACATGATCCCGGCCGGATTGCCGGGCGCGGGCAATATTCTGGTGTTCGACAACGGCGGCTGGGCCGGTTACGGCGCCCCCAATCCGGCGTCGGCCGACGGGGTGAAGAACGCCTGGCGCGATTATTCGCGCGTACTGGAAATCAACCCGGTGACGCTGGACATCGTCTGGCGCTATTCGCCGTACGAAGCCGGTATTCCGCACCCGACCGACGCGTTCCGGTTTTACAGCCCGTATATCAGCAATATCCAGCGCCTGCCGAACGGCAACACGCTGATCAACGAAGGCGCCAATGGCCGCCTGTTCGAAGTGACGGCCGACCATGAGGTAGTCTGGGAGTACATTTCGCCGTTCTGGGGCAAGAGCGTCAACACCAACATGCTGTACCGCGCCTACCGGGTACCGTACGACTGGGTGCCGCAACTGCCGCGCCCGCAGGAAACCCCGGTGCAGGCGCCGGACAACACCCGCCTGCGTCAGCCTGGCGCCGCGCAGCCCGGTTTCGCCAGCGTCGTTCCCGTCAGCGATACCCGGCCATACAAGCGCGGTGGCGATGCGCTGTGCGTCGCTACCGACAGCGAAGAGCTGAAACGCAGCCCGAAACTGTTCGCCGTCAACCGTCATCGCTTTACCGCCTTATCGCTGGCGCCGGATGAAGCGCTGTCGCTGCCCGCCGGCAACCAACTGCTGCTGGTGGGCGCGGAACGCTGCGTGCACTGTAAGAGCCTGTATCGCCAGTTGGAAACGGTCATCGGCGACGTGGCGTTCAATGGTCTGTCCTGCCACTATCTGGACGCCGACCATCATGTGCCGCACGCCGCACAGCTACAGGTTCGCTCGCTGCCCACCCTGCTGTGGCTGAAAGACGGTCAGGAACAAGCCCGACTGACCAGCGCACAGAGCGCGGACAAGCTGCGCCAGTGGTTAGGCGACATTCAGAGCTAATCGCCCCGCTTCCCGGCACGACGCTGGCCGGGAAGCGTCCCGTTGGCCGAGAGATACCAAATCATGCCATTATTATTAATTAGTGATTATTTTATTTATAATTATAAATACGATTGAATAAGTAATCGCGAATATAATTGAGATAGATTAATAACGAGAGTAATATCCCCCCGCTTTTCTATTTGCTCTCTTTTTATTATTAATCAGGATGATTTATGGCTCTCTCCGTACGTTTAATCAGCCAGCTGGCGCTGATATTTCTCCTTTCCTTTTCTCTTCGCAGCATGGCCGCAGACAATGCCGCGCCGCAGGTTCACAGCGCGCTGGACAACGCCGTTGAAGCCATGCAACGCGCCGGTGTTGAAGGCCCCAAAGAGATCGGCCTCGGTAATCAGGCGGTGCTGAAACTTCCGCAGGGATTTGTTTATATTCCGGTGCGGGAAGCGCGTGTATTTATGCGCGAACTGGGAAATTATGTGGGCGGTAATTTTTATGGTCTGGTGTTGCACCCTGACATCGATGGTTTTATTTCCATCGACTACACCTCGTCGGGTTATATCAAGGATGACGATGCCAAAGAATGGAATGCCGATGAATTGCTGGATAACCTGAAAGAAGGTACCCGTGAAGCTAATAAAGAACGGGTGAAGAAAGGCATTGCGTCGATCGAAATCCTCGGCTGGATTGAAAAACCCAACTACGAGCAGGCGACCCACCGGCTAGTCTGGTCCGCCGCGTTGCGCGATGAAGGCAGCAACATGGCGGAAAACGATCAGGGCGTCAACTACAACACCTATCTGCTCGGCCGCGAAGGCTATCTGTCGCTGAATCTGGTCACCAATCGCGGTACCGTCAACGAAGAAAAACCCAAAGCCCGGCAGTTGCTCAATGCCGTGACCTTCAACAATGGCAAGCGCTACAGCGATTTTAACGCCAGCACCGACCGCGTCGCGGAATATGGCCTGGCGGCGCTGATCGGCGGGATTGCCGCCAAGAAACTGGGCCTGCTGGCGATGATGGGCGTGGCGTTCGTGAAATTCTGGAAAATCATTCTGGTGGGTATTTTCGCCGTCGGCGCCATCTTCAGAAAACTGTTTTCCGGTAAGAAAAAACCGCAGCCAGCGCAAGACGATGCCGGGAATGAAACCGTGCCGGAAACAAGCGCGGAAATAGTCCCTGAAACCGCAACCGTAACGGAAAAAGAACAACAGAAAGTCTGACATTAATAGCGCCAGCCCAAATAGCGCAAGCCCAGCTTCATCGCTGGGCGTATTAACATCGTCCGGAAATGCCGGCGCTGGCACACACCCGGCACCGATGCCTGCCCCGACGGCGATATTAATGAGTCCCGGCTGGGCATCATACCTGTTCTCTGCATCAGGCAAAAAACAGACGATGACCAGCCGGGAAATAAGGGCGCCAGCCCAATGATGCCTCTTCGGTTATTACTGACTCCCTTCAGTGACTGGCATAATTTTTAATTACAACAATAATCCATTATTCCGTTTTGGCGGAAGTTATCGGTGTGGTTTTTTTCTCATCAACGTTATGTTTCTTTTTTTCCGCCGTTATTTTCTGCCCGGTTACTTTTTCTTCTTCCGCTTTTTTCGACGCGACCGTTTCTTTTTCCGTCGTTACCGCTTTTTTATGTACGACTTTTTTCTCGTTGTGCGTTTTCATCTGGGCATCGGTGCTGGCAGCCGTCTGTTGCGCTGCCGTCAGCGTTTTGCCGCTCGCCTCCTGACTCGCTGTGGCGTCGGTGGCGGCCGTGGTTTTCACTTCCGCGCTGGCTGCCGTTCCGGTTACCGGTTTGGCGCTCACTTCGGTCGATGCCGCGTGTGCGTAAGAAGCAGCCAGGATAACGCCTAAAAACAGGGGTTTCATATTCATTATGAATTTCCTTTAACAAGTCATTTGCGATTAACCGGAAATAAAGTTTTATTCTCTGGTTAATAACTGAAGCGTTTAGGTAACCGCCTCGGGAGTGATTAAAGCAAAGCTGGAAATAAAAAGAATATGGAATATTCCTAGAAATCACTCCACTCATCCGACCTGATTAATTTATATTCTGTCCACCTGCATGGATAAATAACATGTCATACCTTATTTTTATTTGATTCGTCCCATCGCCGGGGGATAAGGCAAATTACATCATCAAAATTACTCACAGCCAATCGATTGAATGGCAGGGAAACTGGGGATAAGCGCCCGCCGGGCAGGCGCGTACCGTTGGAAAGCCGTGATTAGCGCCGGTAGGCCAGCGACCGCACCAGTCGATCGCCCAGCGACTGCACCAGTTGCACCAGCAGCACCAGAACGATCACCGTTCCCGCCATCACTTGCTGATTAAAGCGTTGATAACCGTAGCGGATTGCCAGATCCCCCAGCCCGCCGCCGCCAATCACCCCCGCCATTGACGAAAAGCCAATCAGCATCACCACCGTCAGCGTGATGCCCGCCAGAATCGACGGCAGAGCTTCCGGCAACAACGCCTTGGTAATCACATGCCAGACGGTGCCGCCCATCGACACAATCGCCTCTATCCGGCCGCGATCCACCTCAGCCAGCGCGTTTTCCACAATGCGAGCGAAAAACGGAAACGCGCCGACGGTAATCGGCACCACCGCGGCGGTGCTGCCCAGCGTCGTGCCGACCACCCAGCGGGTAAACGGAATCAGGGCAATCAACAACACCACGAACGGCAGCGAACGTCCGACGTTGATCACGCCGCCCAGCACCGCGTTCCCCCGCGGCAACGGCATGATGCCCGACTGGCGGCTGATAAATAGCAGCACGCCGGTCGGCAGCCCCACCAGCACGGTAAACAGCGCCGCCAGCCCCACCATGTACAGGGTTTCCAGCGTCGCGTTCAGCATAATCGGGAAAAAATCTTCCCAGCTCAGGCGACTTTGCACAATTCGCCCTCCTCTACGCCGTGCCGCCGTAAAAACGCGCGCTCGGCGTCCAGATCCGGCAACAGCGCCTGTCGCAAGCGGGAAGTCGGGTCCGCCAGCAGCGTTCGCAGCGCGCCGCTTTCCGCCACCCGGCCTTGCTCCAGCAACGCCGCGTGATCGCAAATGGCTTTGACCACCTCCAGCTCATGGGTGATCAGCACAATGGTTAACCCCAGTTGCCGGTTGATGTCGGCCAGCAGCGCCAGGATCGACGCGGTGGTTTCCGGGTCGAGCGCGCTGGTGGCCTCGTCGCACAGCAGATAACGCGGCTGGGCCGCCAGCGCGCGGGCGATGCCGACCCGCTGTTTCTGCCCGCCGGACAGCTGCGACGGATAGGCCTGCGCCTTGTCGCTCAACCCGACCAACGCCAGCAACTCCGTTACGCGCGCCTCCCGTTCGCGCTTGCCGGCCCCGGCGATTTCCAGCGGCACCGCCACGTTATCCCGCACAGTACGGGCATGCAGCAGATTGAAATGCTGGAAAATCATACCGGTGCGCTGACGCTGCTGGCGCAGCGCCCGCGGCGACAGGCTGGCGATATCGCAGTCGTCCATCAGAATACGGCCCGAGGTGGGCCGCTCCAGCAGATTGAGGCAGCGAATCAGCGTACTCTTGCCCGCACCGCTACGGCCGAGAATGCCGTACACCGCCCCTGACGGAATGGTCAGCGACACATTCTCCAGCGCGGGCTGCGCGCAGCCCGGGTAGCGTTTCCCCAGCCGTTCGATCCGAATCATGCGTTATTGCCCCGCCACCGCAATCACCGACCCTTTGTAGCGCTGGCTGATGAAGTCAGCCGTGGCTTTGGACTCCAGATCCTTCGCCAGTTGTTTGATGCGCGGATCGTTTTGCAGCGCCGGCGTAGTCACCAGAATATTGGCGTATGGGTTATGGCTGGCGCTTTCCAGCCCCAACGCATCGCGGGACGGCACCAGCCCGGCTTCCAGCGCATAGTTGCCGTTGATCACCGCCAGATCGACGTCATCCAGCGAACGGGGGATCTGCGCCGCTTCAATCTCTTTAATCTTCAGCTTTTTCGGGTTTTCGGCGATATCTTTCGGCGTCGCCTGATCTTTCGACGGGTCGCTATAACCCGCCTTGAGTTTGATCAGCCCCTGCCCCTGCAGCAGGTACAGCGCCCGACTGAGGTTGGTGACGTTGTTCGGCACCGCCACGGTGGCGTTCTCCTTCACCTCGCCGAGCGATTTGTATTTTCGGGAATAAATCCCCAGCGGTTCGATATGCACCGTGGCCGCCACCACGAATTTTTTGCCCAGCGCTTTTTCCTGATCGCGCAGATAAGGCACGTGCTGGAAGTAGTTGGCGTCCACGTCGCCGCTGGCCAGCAATTCGTTGGCGTTCACGTTGCCGCTCAGTTCAACCACCTTCAGCTTCAGCGACGGATCCGCCTTTTGAATCTGCGCCAGAATTTCCGCATGCGGCACCGGGTCCGCCGCTACCCGCAAAGCATCGGCCGCCTGAGCCGATACCGACAGTCCCATTGCCAATGCCATCGCCGTCAGAGCAAAAAAATTATGATTTTTCATTTTGTTATCCCTTGATGATTTTCATTGTGATGACTAACCGAACTCAGGCGGTAACCGCCTGCTGCTGCGCCTGCAACACATCGCCGTAGTAGCGTTTAGCCACTTCCGGGTGAGAGCGCAGGCGCCCTTTCAGATAGTTCCAGCCCACTTCGCGCAACAGCGGGTTGTTGGGGTCACTGGCCGGCCCGCGGGCCAGTTTCGCCAATGCCGGCGACAGCGGAAACACCGGCACCACTGCATCCAGTTGCGCGCCGAGGAAAAAGGCCACCGACAACCGATCCTGACTGGCCGGCGGCGACACCACCCGGTGCACGGTGGCGCGCAGATAGCCGTCGGTCGCCAGTTCCAACAGTTCGCCGATATTGACCACGAACGAACCCGGCAGCGGGTGCGCCTCTACCCATTGACCCGGTTCAACCTCCACCTGTAAACCGGACTGTTGGTCCTGCAACAGCAGCGTCAGAAAGCCGGAATCCTTGTGCGCGCCAACGCCTTGCTGGCTGTCCGCCGTCGCCCGGCCGGGGTAGCGAATCAGCTTGATATGTTCGCTGGGTTTATCGCCGTACAGCGCATCAAACGCGGTTATCGGCAACCCCAGCACTTCAGCAAAAGCGCGCAGCAGGCGCAGCGAAATGCGGGTCAGGGTTTGCTGCCACTCCAGCAGTGCGATTTTCAGTTCCGGCAGCGACGCCGGCCATTGATTCGGCCCCTGCAACCGTCGCCAGGCGGGATCGCCGGATAACAGCCGCAGCGGCGGGCGCTCCGCCCCGATATCAAACTGCTCGCGCCAGTCCGGCTCGCTGCGGGTACGCTCCGCGCCAGCGAGGTTGTAACCGCGGAAATGGGGAGAGTGAATCATCGCCACCCGCTGTTTTTCCGCGTCCGGCAATGCAAAAAAAGCGCGCGACAACCGTTGAACGCGTTGTTGCAGTTCCGGGTCGACGCCGTGGTGGGTCAGGTAGAAGAAGCCGGTTTCACGCGCGGCGTGATTCAGGCGTTGCAGAAAACCGGCACGTTGCCGGGCATCGCCGTCAAGCTGGGAAAAGTCGAGTACAGGCAGGGAAACGGGTTGACTCATGGCGGACTCCATTAATGAAATTAACAAATGTCGAAATCTTCGGCATGGAGCAACCGCAACAACACAAACGGGACATGGTGATTCCTCTTGGTCGATAAATAGGAAACCGGTTGGCAAAACGGCCCCCAAATGACGCATTCAGACCGTGCAAGCCACGCTGTGTAGCGTGACATCACCTCGCTGATACGGCGAGCGTCCGGCGCCCTTAGCGGCGTCGCCTGCGCGGCCTGAGAGCCAGCGCGGGCAGGCTCCCGGCGTGTGTAAAGTATTAATCACCATTTCCCCCGGCAGGTAAAATATCAATAGCGGCAAAGGTAAGCCGGAAACCGGCAGAGCGGTCGGCATCGGTTTGCCGTGGTTTGCCGTAATTGGTAACAAATTTGTAAGCAGCTTTACCCGACAATCATGTATTAGCCCGGAGGAACGCAGTAGGATGGCGGCGAAGGGTGTGACAAAACAGCCGCAGGACCGGCCTGAACGGGCGGGTCCGCAATCCAATATCTCTTGAGGTAATCCTATGCAATCTGAAGAACAACGCCTTATTGATGGTCTGTTTAGCCGACTGAAAACAGCCGAGACCAACACGGGCCCTCGGGATCTCAAGGCAGAACAGCAAATCAATGACCACATTCGCCAGCAGCCGGCCGCGCCTTACTACATGGCGCAGGCGATGATTATTCAGGAAGCGGCGCTGAAACAGCTGGATCAGCGGGTGAAAGAACTGGAAGCCGAGGTCAACCGGCTGACGCAGGAAGCGGCTGCCCGTCCGCAGCAAAGCAGCGGCGGTTTTCTGTCCGGCCTGTTTGGCGGCGGCAACCGCAGCAGCGCGCCGCAGCCGTCGCAACCGGCTGGTTATGGTCAACCGGCCGGATACGGTCAACCGAGCCAGCCGATGGGATATACGCCGCCGGCGCCGGGTTACGGCCAGCCGGCACCGGGCTATGCGCAACCTGCGCCGTCCCGCGCGGGCGGTTTTCTGAGCGGCGCATTGCAGACCGCAGCCGGCGTGGCGGGCGGCGTGGTGCTGGCCGACATGCTGACCGGCATGTTCCACCGCTCGCAGCCGGAAGAGATCGTCAACATTATCAACGAAACCCCGATACTCAACGAGAATCCGCTGGGTAACGTCAGCGACAGCTTCCGGGATTTCGGCGCGAATAATCTGGACACGTTCAACGGCGCCGGCAACAACTTTTGGAACAGCAACGCCGGCGACGAACCGCAGAACAGCGACTACGACAATTACGCGGCTGATGATTCCTACGACGACGACGATTCCTACGTCTAATCCCCGCCCCTCCCGCGCCCGCGGGAGGGATGCTCTTCCCGCCCGAACGCACCGTTTGCGACATATAACAACCCGTAATATGGCCGCCCTATTGGTTATTTGTTGATGGGGGCGCCAGGCTGATAGCCTGTTCAGTCTGTCCGCCGCACAACATTGCCCTGAATGCCATGAACATCGACCTGCGTCAGTTACGCCACTTTATTGCGCTGATCGAGCACCGGAATTTCACTTCGGCGGCGCAGGCCATGAACATTTCACAGTCGGCGTTCAGCCGTAGCATCCAGTCGCTGGAACAGAGCGTGGGCGCGCGGCTGATTGACCGTCACCATAATCTGGAACCCACCAAGAAAGGGCTGCTGGTGCTGGAGCACGCCCGCCGCCTCACCCGCCACGCGCAAGATTTGATAAACGACATCGAGCAGTTCAGCGAAAAAGAGAGCGGCGAGGTGCATTTCGGCTGCGGCCCGGCGCCGGCGGCCTGGCTGATGCCGCAGGTGATCGGCGAGTTCTCCCGCCAGTATCCGCGGGTGCGGCTGGTGTTCCGGGTCGATAACTGGCAGGCGCTGGGGCAACGCCTGATGGCGGAAGAGTTTGTCTTTATCGTGGCCGATACCCGCCATTTCGAGCTGGACGCTCGCTATAACGTGCAGCCGCTGAGCCGGCACCGCTGGGGCTTCTGCTGTCGTCAGGGGCATCCGCTGGCCGCGTTTGATGAAATCAGCGTCGAGCAACTGTTCAGCTACCCGCTGGCGGCCACCGTGCGCCCGCCCAACCTGCGTCAGGCGCTGGTGCGGCTGAGCGGTCAACAGGATATCCGCACCGGCATTGAGTGCGAAAACGGCTACAGCCTGCTGGATGTGATCCGCCAGTCCGACGCCATCGGCACCACCAATCACCGTCACGGACCGCTGCAACAGCCGCCGGACGGCATCCACATGCTGAAAATCACCGGGCTGGATGACGACACCGACGAGTTCTACACCCATTACGGCATTGTCAGCCGCGCCGACTCCCGCCTGTCGTGGCTGTCGCAGCGGCTGATCGCCATGTTTTTGCAGGTGGATCAGGCGCCGCATCGCGCCAGCGCCTCTACAGCGGCGTAACGCTGAATTCGCTGATCGCCTGCCGTGAAAATACCGTCCGCAAGCCAAAATAGCCGCTGGCGGGCGGCTCGGCATAGTGGGCGCGAAAGTAAAGTTGGTTATCGATCAGGAAACGGGTTTCAGTGCGGTCCACCTCGATGGTCACCCGATAACGATGCCCGGCGCGCAACAGATGCGCTTCATCGGTGAATTCCCCCAGCAGTTGCCGCTCGCCGTGGCCGTTGTAGTAGCGAAAACGGGTGGTGCTGTTCCAGTTACCGCCCATGCCCACGTAATACAGCGCCAGATTATCGTATTCGCCCAACACGCCGTGGCGGGTGAACAACGAAGCGCGGGCGGGGTCCCGCGCCGCCCAAAATTGATTGAGATCGGAGAGCCGATCGTTCGGTTGCCCCTGTACCAGCACTTCGCGCAGATAGCTAATGCGATACCTGCCGGATAGCGGCTGGTCGAGCCATACCGTTAGCCCGGCGGCGGTATCCAGCGTCAAACTGTGTTCGTCAATGTCGATACGGGTGCGCGCCGGCTCTTCCTGCTCCACCCGCCAGCGCAGTGGCTTTCCGTCAGCGGAGTGCGCCCATTGCAGCGAGAACTGCCGGGCGTCTGATTCCCGATGAATACCTGATTCCCGCTGGGAGCCGCCTTCCGTGGCGGCGGTACACGCCTGACCGGCGTGACTTTCCATAACCGTGCTCTGTGCGCTATAGCCTGTGTCCGTCATTGATAATGTCCTGATGATGTCCTGTTGAAGCCCGCCTCGGCGGGCGTAATTATCTGGCGTTCGTCGTTATCGGGCCTGTCGCTGGCTGAAATACCGCTATCTGGGCGGCGCGTCTCCCGCCAGCGCCAGCATGGCGATGGCGGTCAGCCCCCACTGCGCCACCGCATTGGTGGACAGGTTGGTGTCGGCGGCGCTGCCGGAACGCTGATCGATCGACGAGTCGATCTCCGCTTCTTTCACCGGGTAGAGCACCGCAGGCGGCGTTATCAGCCGTACCCGCCGGTTGGGGTGGACAATGCCGCCCTCGCCGTCCAGAAACTCGCGCCAGGCGCGCCGGACCAGCGCCTTGTCGTGCTGACGCCAGCCGGCAAACGCGCTCAGCCGGGCATGGCCCTGCACCAGATTGCGTTTTTTCACCGGCTGGCCGACAAACTTGCTCAGCGCCGCCGGGTCGTTGTACAGGCGGCAATAGTCCAGCCAGGCGCGCTCGAACGCCGGGTCCGGCAATACCTGCAACAGTTCCGCGCACACCTCTGCCAGCCCGAACACCGCGCTCAGATGCGAAATAAACCGTTGATCGGCCGCGGCAGGCCGGAACACGCCGGTATCCGGGTCCATCTCCGCCAGCCCGGTGAAGAAGCCGTGCGGCTGGGCCGCAATCGACCGCATACTGTTAAGCAGACGATCGCGTATCGCCGCATCATGCCGCCGTTCCCAGGCGGTCAGCCAGGCCGCCGCCACCGCGCCCCAGTCGGTGCCGAAATAGAGGCTGACCAGACGCTCGTCGGCAGGCGGTGGCTGGCCGATCTTGCGGCCCGGCATCACCCGTTGCAGCGTGCGCAGCGCCTCCACCTGCTCATCCATCAGCTCGCCGATGCGTTCATCGGCGGTCAGGTAATACAGAAAACGCCGGTTCGCCACGGTGGAGATGCGCAGTTGCTTGGCGCTGTCGCCCCAGTGGCGCACGTTGTGGCGCGACCCAAGCGGCTGGAAGCGCCCGGCATGGTGTACGTCCACCTCGCCGGTGTGGCGGGTCATCGCTTCCGCCATGCGGAACACGTCCGCCCGCCCGCTACGCAGAAAGTAGTACCACAGCCACAGATCGGTGCTCAGCTCCGAGTTATCCCAGGCATAGCCTCCGACGTCATAACGCCAGACGTGGCGATCGCTATCGTAGGTGTGCATCACGTCGCCAAAATCCCAGAAGCCGTACCATTTCCGCTGTTCCACTTCCTGCTGATAGAAATCGAAATACCACGCCAGCTGTGCGTCCAGCGCCGGTGGCGGCTGATGCCCCGGCGCGGCTGGCGACCATACCGGGCCAAACGCGCCGGCGCGCTGTAAATCGGCGCCGTCGGCCACCAGCAGCGGCGGTTGCTGGTGACGGCGGGCCAGCGCCAGCAGCGTGTCGCTGTCCGGCATAGCGGGCAGCACATCGAGAAACAGTTCGCTGGTGCGGGCGACGCCTTCCGGGGTGGCGAACCCCGGTTCGTAATCCTCGTAGGTGATTTCCAGCGCCTCGCGCTGCTGTTCGAAACTCGCCTGCCCCATGCCGTCGTGATAGAAGCGCAGATCCATCGGTTCCGCATACGGCGACCACAGCCACAGCGTGATCGTGGCCAGATCGGTATGCGCGCGCTGAATCTCCAGACAGGCCGGGTAGCTCTGCCAGAAATGACGGATACCGAACGCCACCCCGCCGGCGTGCGACCCCAGATAGCCGCTGCCGGAGGCCCGCTGCCCGGTGGCGGACAGCAGCCAGCCCTGCCCGGCGGCGGTGCGTTTGTGGATCTGGTAGCCGTCGGGGTGATGCTGGGTCAGCCGGTAACTGCCAAACGCCGGAATGTAGTCCAGCCGCTTGCCCACCGCCGGGGGAAACTGCGCGACCGGCGGGGTGGCCTTTCCGGCCAGTTGCGCCGCGATAACCGCCTCGCCCGGATCGCGCCGCAAGCCGGTCAGGCCGCGCACCGCCTCCCGAAACAGCCCGCCCTGCGCCGAGGTGAACCGCACGTGGCGGTCGTGCAGTTCACCCTGCTGCGGCGCATCAAACGCCACCCCCAGCCCTTTGATGAAGGTCTGTTGCTCATCGCCGTCGTAAATAATGGTGTGCAGCAGGCGCAGCGACGCCGAACCGGCATAGAAATAGAGCCGCACCACAAACGGCAGACGGGTGACGCCATCCTGCCCGGCATGGCGATGCACACCGCGCAGGGCGATGACCGCACGCTGCGGCCCGTTCTGCTCCAGCGTGACGCGCGCGGCGTGCCCCTGAAACGTCTCCACCGTCAGTGGCCCGTCCGTCCCTTCGCCGGACTGGATCTGCAACACCAGCCGACCGTTGCCGAGCGCCAGCCTGCCGTCCTGCCACAGCTCACCGATCAACCGCTCGCCGTTTTTCGGCACCTGACAACGCAGTCGACCGGTATCCACCACCCAGTCCTGCGCCGTTTCGGTGACGAGGGCGGCGTCCGTTCCGGTAACCGGCGGCGCGGGCCGCAGCGACAGCCCGTGGCCGGGCGCGTGCCCGCCGCCGAGCGCATGGGCCGACCACTTCAGCGAGCCGTCCGGCCAGTAGGCCAGCGGCCAGCTCTGCAACACGCGATCCGTCTGGCCGTCTTCGCGCAGCACGAACCCGCTGTCGGCAGGCACCTGCCCTTGCGGCCAGGGCACGCCCCAGGTCACGCCGCCGAAGCTGGCGGGCGGTTGCCGCTCCAGCCAGTTCAGCCGTACCGTTGGCGTAGCGTCGGCAGCCGCGCCGCCGCCCGGTGCGCGCGCCGCCAGCGCCCGGTTCCACAGCGGCGCCGACAGCGCCAGCAGGGCGCCGTTACGGATGAAACGACGGCGCGAGGTATCATGCAGTGGCATCGGCGTATCCTTAGAAGTCATAACCCAGCGTGATCCCCAGCGTGCGCGGTTCGCCCAGTACGCCGTACGCCGACCCGTAATCGCCCGATCTGACGGTGCGGTAGTAAGTCTTATCCAGCGCGTTATTCAGCCACAGGGTGGCGCGCCAGGCGTGTCCGTCCTGTTTGCCGCTCACGCCGGTGGACAGGTTGAGCACGCCGTAAGCCGGAATGCGGGTAAAGTCGGAGTTGTCCACCGTGCCGTATGCCCAGCTGCGCCAGGCCCATCGTCCGGCCACAAACGCCTGCAGATTATTGAAGGCTTGCCACTCATAGCGGATGCGGGCGTTGTAGGTCAGCCTCGGCGAACTGAACACCCGCTCGCCGCTCAGGTCGCAGGAGGCGGGCGGGTTGGCCGCCAGCGTCACTTCCGGCGGGCATTTGGCGTTTTTGAAGTCCAGATAGCTGGCGTCCAGCAGGGTGCCGTTAAGGCTCACCGTCAACCCATCGACCGGGCGCAACGCCAGTTGCGACTCCACGCCGCGCGAGCGGAATTTACCGGCGTTCACCAGATAGCTACTCAGCGTTTCTTCGTCGTAGGCCGTGGTTTGGAACTCGCTGACCTCATTCCAGAACAGCGCGGTGTTCCATTCCACCCGGCGTTGCAGCCAGTGCGTTTTCACCCCCAGCTCCGCGGCGCGGGTTTTCTCCGGTTTGATATACAGGCTATCGATGCCCGCCTGCTTCGCCGCCCCGGAGGAGATGTTGAGGCCGCCGGCCTTTTCGCCGTAAGCCAGCGTCAGGTACGGCGTCACGTTGGGCGTGGCGTACCAGTTAAGGCTGACGGTGGCGGACGGCAGGTGATTACTCTGCGACAGATCGCCGGAGTCGAAATCGTTTTTGTTGATGCGGCGGAAGGTGCCGGTTTTCTTCTCGTAGGTTTCCCGCACGCCGGTGGTCAGGTCGAACCGGTCGCCCAGATGCCAGGTGCTGCGGGCGAAGGCTGAATACACCGTGTCTTCCAGCGAGCCGAAGCGTTGTACGAATTTGCCGGTGTTGCTGGTGTTGCCGTACCAGCGGGTGACGCGCGCATTATTGTAGTAACGGTCATGCGCGAAGGTATCCAGATTCTCGCCCCAGTAATCCACCCCGAACGAATAATCCGCCAGACCGCCTTTGGGCGAATCCACCCACAAGCGCTGCCCCCAGGTGCGGTCGCGGGCATCCGCGCCGCTGTCCTGATACAGCGGAATGCTCAGGCCGTCGGCGGTGCCCGGCAAAAAGCGAAAGTAACGCAGCGATGACAGCGAATTCAGGGTATAGCCGTTGCGCAGCCGCCAGTTGGCTTCCACCGAGCCGCCGCCCTGCGCGACGCGGTTTTTGGTTTCGTCGTCCAGCGCCACCTGACGGCCGTCCACCACCCGCGCCCCGACCGCCGCCGCGCGCGTCCGGAACTGATCCACGCCGCCGACCGGGTAGCTGTCCACCAGCGACATCACCGGGTAGCTGGTCGCCTCGCTGTAATCGCCGATGATACGCAGGCTAAAGCCGTCATCCGGCTGGTACAGCAACTGACCGCGCACGCCGTTGCTGTTGCTGCCGCCCAGTTGGTGGCCGTTTTGCACGTTGTAGACGTAGCCGCCCTTTTCGGTGTGCGACAGGTTGATGCGCCCGGCCCAGTTATCGCTAAGCGCGCCGGACGCCATCAGTTTGGACTGCACGTAGCCGCGCTGGCCGAACGACTGTTCCAGCGACACTTCCGGTTTGAACGTCGGCCTGCGGCTACGGATATCCACCGCGCCGCCGGTAGTGTTAAAGCCGTACAGCGTACCCTGCGGCCCCTTCAGCACGCTAACCGCATCGATATCCAGCAGGTCGTTGGACAACATACCGGGGCGGGACAGGTAGACCCCGTCCAGAAACAGACCGACGCTGCTCGGCATGCCGATGTTGATTTCGCTGCCGCCGCCGTCGCCGATGCCGCGAATGGTCACCCGGGTATCCAGCGCATCCGCCGCGGCGATATCCACGCCGGTGACCGCCTGTGACAGGTCTTCAAAGCGGTAGAGCCGATCCTGCTCCAGTACCTTCCCCTCCACCACCGACGCCAGGCTGGTTTGCTGCTGCGCCTGGCGGCGCTGCGCATTGACCTGTACCCGTTTGAGCCGCACTGCCTGGGCGGGGGCCGCCGTGGCTTCGGCACTGGTCGCGGCGTCCGGCGTCGCCACGGCATTTGCCATCGTCGTCGGCGTATCGGCCGCCTGCGCCATCCCCTGCATCGCCAGCACGCTGCCGATAACGACCGGGTATCGCCAGAACATCATTTTTTTATTGCGCATATCCACCCCAGTTTTTAAATAAAGCCGCCCTTGCCGCGCCAGCGCGACAATAAATAAGGCGGAGAGAAAAAATAATGAATGAAAAAAAATCAGCGCTGATGTTTTAAAAATGTGCTATCAAGCCATTCCTCCACCGCAAAGGATTTACGGATTAATTTCGCGTCATACGCCAGTGCAACGGACTGTTTGAGAATAGCGACAAAAGCGGGGTCCAGTTCCGGCGATAATAATTGGGATAACGGCGGCATACCGTCTAAATCTTCACGCAGCAATTTTTCCGGATAACCGGATTGCGCCGCCAGCAACTGAATATAATTATCCCGGTTGGCGGGCTGACCGGCCCACGCGGACGCTTCTTTCTGCACCTTGATAATACGCGTCAGCAGGTTCTGATTCTGACGGGCAAAATCGCCGGCGACCAGAATCAGCCCGGTCAGTTGGCCCGCGCCCTGCAAATCGCGGGTGGATACCGCGATATCCGCCAGCCCTTTATCGCGCAACGCCAGCGCGTTGCTGCCGCCCCAGGTGGCGTCAATCTGGCCGGCGGCCAGCGCGGCGCTGGCCGCGGCGAAGTCCAGATTAATGATTTTCATATCCGATTCGCTCAGCCCGCGGGAGTGCAGCGCGGTGACGAACGACAGTTCCGCCGCGGTGCCGCGAAACAGCCCCACCCGCTTGCCTTTCAGATCCTCCAGCCGGCGGATCGGCGAGCCGCGGGACACCGCCAGATAGTGGTTGACGCCGCGCGCCGCCGCGCCAATCACCGTCGAATCCAGACCGCGCGAACGGCCGATGATGCTGGCCAGATCGCCCAGATACGCCATGTCGATCTGATGATTGGCGAAGCCTTCGTTAATCACCGGTCCGGCGCCTTTGATAAACAGCCAGCGCACGCTAATGCCGTCGCGGGCGAACTCCCGCTCCAGCAGTTTCTGGCTGTAAATCAGATCCACCAGCCCGCCGCCGCTCGGTTGAGAACCGGCGCCGATATCCGATACCGCAATGCGGATCTCGGTGGCGCCGGCCGCCTGCGCTCCCGCGTGCCAGAACACCGTTAAGGCCAGCAGGCCGGACAGTAACCAGTGTTTTCCCGTTTGCTTCATGTTTCCCCCAGCGTGAAAAGTCATCAGCGGACCCTGTTGTTGTGTTTGCTTCGGCAACATTTAAAGGGTGGGAAATAAACTGGCTAATATAAAAATGTCATTTGTATTTTTATGAATTAACTAAAACAGGAAATACCGGCGTTGTCCGCCTCATGCAGCAAACGCAAAAAAACTATACCGATGATGCATTAGCCTTTTTTTCCCGCCGACGATTAGGGTAAATGCCATCTGAGCGGGGAAATAACATAAATAACGGCTGACGCTGCAGGAATTCCATTCAGGCTCAACCGATAAAAGACGGCATATTGATATAGAGATATGGCATTTGACATCAAAAGCAAATGATTAAAAATCGACAACGCCGTTATTTATTTTATGGCCCGGTATTTTTGCTAAAAACCGATCCACCAGGCGCTCAGCCACGCGAATATTCGCTACGCCGGCCTCATTGACGCGTAAAGCACATCATCGGCGAGTAACGCATACCGCCTGAACGGCCCAGACGGGTCAGGCTCTTATTCAGTTGAGGAGTAACGCCATCATGACTCATCCCCTGTACGCCGGGGCTGCCAGCGTCAACTGGCCGGACACATCAGGCAACGGCGCGGCCCCCCGACCGGCTAGCGCCCGCGCGATTGCGCCGGTCTGGCCGACGGCTTTGTCCGGGCGGCGTTCGGAAACGTGGCTCACCCTCACGCTGGCGCTGGCGTTGCACGCCGCGGTACTGGTGCCGCTGGCGCTGCATCCGTCGCCGACGCTGGTTCCGCCGCGCCCGCTGCCGGTAACCATCGAATTCGCCGCCGCGCCGGCCGAAGCGACGCCGGCTGACACAATACCGCCCGAAGCGATACCGACAAAAACAGCACCGTCGGAACCGACGCCAGCGACCGATAGCGCGCCGGTCGAACCGCCAGTGGATGAGCAGGCGCTGACGCCGCCACCGCCGCCACAACCAACGCGCGCCACTGAAACCGCGGCGCGGAAGACGCCAACACCGGTCAAACCTCTCGCTAAAAAACCGTCGCCGCCGCGCCAGCCGGCGACGCCTGCGCCGCAGAGCGCGCCCGTCAGTACCGCCACGGCGGCCCCTGCCGCGGCACCGGCGGCGGCTGCAACGGTGACGCCGCCTTCCGCCAGCGCGGCGTATCTGCGCAACCCGCCGCCCGCTTACCCGGATGTGGCGATCAACCGCGGCTGGGAAGGCACGGTGCTGCTTAATGTCCAGGTACGGCCGGACGGCAAGGTGCAAACCATTCGTCTACAACATTCCAGCGGCTACCCGGCGCTGGACGACGCCGCCCGCGAGGCGGTGCAGCACTGGTCGTTCGTACCGGCCCGCCGGGGCGACCAGCCGGAAAGCGGCTGGGTCGTGGTTCCTGTCGATTTCACCCTGAACTCATAGAGGCATCCATTATTATGACGCTCGAACACATCGCTCTGCTGTCCCCGGAAGGGGGCGTAATCCTGCTGTTGCTGTTTTTCTCGCTAGTCACCTGGTCCATCGGGCTGCTCAAGCTGGCGCAGTACGCCCGCCAACGGCGGCGTAATCAACAGTTCCGCCAGCTGTTCTGGCAACAGGAAAACATCGATACCGCGCTGCGCGATGTCGCCCATCCCGGCGCGCTGGCGAATCTGGCGCGCGCCACGCAACTGACGCTGGAACGGGTGAAAGACCGCATTACACCGGTCGCGCATCTGCAAGACCGGGTCGAGCGGGCGTTACAGCAGCAAATTCAGCGCGAGCGCCGCTCGCTGGAAACCGGCCTGGCACTGCTGGCCAGCATCGGCACCACGTCGCCGTTCATCGGCCTGTTCGGCACCGTGTGGGGCATCATGGCGGCCTTGCAGACCATTGGCCAGTCGGGCTCCGCCAGTCTGGACACCGTCGCCGGCCCCATCGGCAATGCGCTGATCGCCACCGGCATCGGCATCGCCGTCGCCGTGCCCGCCGTGCTGATTTACAACTATTTTCTGCGCCGACTGAAACTGGAAGTGGCCGACATGGACGACTTTGCCCATGACATTTACAGCGTGGCGCAGGCGCAGGAATTCCGCCTCGCCCCGGAACAACCGGCCGCGCCTTATGCGGTGCAGACGATCCGGGAGGTGGTGTAATCATGGCGTTTGCTTCCCGCGACAATGACGAGGTGATGAGCGAAATGAACATTACTCCGCTGGTGGACGTGATGCTGGTGCTGCTGGTGGTGTTTATCGTCACCGCGCCGATGCTGACCAACAGTATCCCGATTCGTCTGCCTAAAACGACGGCGGTGGCGCCGGCCGACTCGCCACGCCCGCTGGTGGTAAGCCTTGATGCATCGCAGCAGTTGTTTATCGACCAGGAAGCCCTGCCCCGCGAGGCGCTGACGGCGCGCCTGCAACAGGCCAAAGCCGCCAATCCGGAGCTGGTGGTGCAGGTGCAGGCGGAAGACGCCGCCAACTATGGCGCGGTGGCCGCGCTGCTGGCCGATCTGGAAAAAGCGGGCATCACTCGTTTGTCGCTGCTAACCCGTAAGTGACCACGGCGCGCCATCATAATGTCGACGATGCCCAAACTAACGCTGACCCCGCCGTGGCCGACCGCCCGCCTGTCGGCGGTGTGCAGCGCACTGCTGATGCCGTTGCTGCTGCTGTGCGGCTGGTGGCTCGCCAGCCACTACGACTGGATGTCGGAACAAATTCTGCCCTCCCCCGCCACGGTGGCCGACAGCGCCCGCGACTTCATCCCGCAGGAACTGGCGCCCCAGTTGCGGGTTAGCCTTGCCCGGCTGGCGATCGGGCTGGCGGGCGGCATCGCGCTTGGCCTGACGCTCGGCGTGCTGTTCGGCCTTAGCCGCACGCTGGACCGGCTATGCATGCCGCTGTTCAACGTGCTGGCGCAAATCCCGACGCTGGCCTGGATCCCACTGCTGATGCTGGCGCTGGGCATCGGCGAAGCGCTAAAACTGGTGGTGCTGATCAAGGCAGTGACGGTGCCGGTCACGCTTTGCACCTGCGCCGGCATCCGCCAGACGCCGCAGACGCTCTACGAGCTGGCGCGCACGCTGCGCCTGCCCTGGCTGACCCGGCTGCGTCGGCTGGTGATCCCCGCCATGCTGCCGTATGTGATGACCGGCACGCGGCTGGCGTTCTCGCAAGGCTGGGTATCGCTGATCGCGGTGGAGTTGCTGGCGTCCAGCGAAGGGTTGGGTTACCTGATGGTGCAAAGCCGCCAGCTGTTTATGCTGGATCTGGTGTTCGTGTGCATTCTGGCGATCGGCGCTTTCGGTCTGGCGGGCGAGCAGGCGCTGCAACGGCTGGAGCGGCGCTGGATTTTCTGGCCCGCGCCGGTGCTGAGTCACGAAGGCCCGACGCCGCGCGCCGCCTGGCACTCGCTGGCGGGCTGGTGCCTGCCCGCGCTACTGTGCCTGCTCTGGCAACTGGTCACCTATCAGCGCTGGGTGCATGCCGCGTTTCTGCCCGCACCCGATGAGGTCGTGACCGCCCTGCTGGCCGGGTTTGGCAGCGGAGAACTGACATCCGCGCTGAGCGCCAGCCTGTCACGCACGCTGGCGGGGTTCGTGCTGGGGGCGGGTCTGGGTTGTCTGCTGGGCTGCCTGTTAGGCCGCAGCCGCGTTGCCGATCGCCTGTTGACGCCGTTGCTCTCCGCCCTGCGCAGCGTCGCGCTGTTTGCCTGGTTGCCGCTGCTCACCGCCTGGTTCGGGCTGGAAGAGAGCGCCAAAGTGGTATTCATCGCGCTGGCGGCGTTTTTCCCCGCGCTGCTGGCAAGCTATCAGGGCATTCGCCATCTGCCGCCGTCGCTGCTGGAAACCACCCACGTGCTGCGCCTCAGCGCGTGGCAGCGGCTACGGTGGCTGACGCTGCCCGCGATGCTGCCTGCGCTGTTTTCCGGGCTACGGTTGTCGCTGATGCACGCCTGGGTCGGCGCCATCGGCGCGGAATACTTCATCTCCTCCGGCAACGGCCTCGGCAGCATGATGATCCGCGCCCAGCAACTGTTCCAGTCGGAACGGGTGATCGCCGGCGTGGTGCTGATAGCACTGGTCAGCACGCTGTTTTATCGGCTCATCACGCTGGCGGAACGGCGTCTGACCGCCTGGCGTTTCCGCTGACGCCCGAAATCGCGCTTCCCGCATGACCGTTATTTATCGCATAAGCGCCGGGTCATCCGGAAAGTGGTGCGTCCAATCGTCAGCCGGATCGCCGGCGGCCTGACGATTGTCATTACGGTAGGTTTATTGACGGAACAATTAATGTGAGAAAAAGTTAATGCCCGGTATCACTGTGACAGGATTAAAAAGTATAAATCCGTGCGGCGAACCTAGTGAGAAGCCTATCGTCGATGCCGCCCGGATGGCTGCTAACGCGATGATCTATCGCTATATTCTTTCCGTTGCTCTCCTATCCTGACCATCCCCTTATTTATCGCATGCCGATGCCGCCGGGCGCGGGCCAGCGCCAATCACAAAGGGAAACACTACCTCATATTCGTTTGCTTGCTCGTTACGAATTGTCAGAAATAGAATAGAAGGGAAACAGTGCTAAACAGGCTTTTTTCATACCTTTTATCTATAACGATGTATCATACCGGTTCTACGCATGACCCACCGCTGCCAGAACGCAGCAAAGGCCGCCAGCGACATAGCGCCAGGGGAAGGCTATAAACGGAAAGTGGATTGACGGCATGCATCTGAATTTGGCTTTATTTAAAAACGACAGCACCGGGTTAAACAGCCTGAATGTCTTCATGGTGACGCTGATTGGCTGCAACATCGGTGCGCACGCCCGGCTTTCCGAGCTTGACCTGTCCGTCTTCTGGCCGGTGAACATCATCATCGCCGCGCTGTTTTACCGCTGCCGGTATCTGAACACGCCCTGGTACTACGCCGTCTCTTACGCGGCGATGATCCTGCAGGACTCGCTGTTTTACGGCTGGGGACTGACCGCGTTTACCATCAATTCCGCCAATATCGCCTTTATCGTCGTCCTCACCCAGTTGCTCAACTGGCCCGGTTTCCTTGCCCGCCGGGAAACCGACATGATCAGTTCGCTGTATGTTTTCGTCGCCTGCATGATCGCGGCGCTGGCCTGCGGTATCGTCGGCGCGCTGGCGCAACAACCCTGGCCCCGTTTCCCGGCGGCGGTGTTTCGCAGCAACTTTCTCAACTGGTTCAGCGACCAGTTCTACACCGCGGTGCTGTTCCTGCCGCTGCTGTTGACCCTGCGCAGCCAAATCCCGCTGCGTTTCCCGGCGCTGCGGCTGCCGGACGCGCTGCCGCTGTTGCTGTTGCTGCTGTCGATCTGCGTGGCCCCGTTGCTCGGCCCGGTCGCCATTCTGGCGTTTCCGTTACCGGCGCTGACCTGGTGCGCCATCGTCTATCCGCTGTGGCTGATTCGGTTGATCACCTTGTGTATCGGGTCCGCCGAGCTGATTCTGACCGCGGAACATGTTTACGCGCTGTATGGCTCGCAAGATCCGCTGTTTATGCATCAGGTCACCATCGCCCGCATCGGCATTGCCGCCACCATTTTCAGCCCGCTGATGATGGCGACCAACGCCCGCACCATTCGCCAGTTGAACGCCCGTCTGCTGCAACAGGCCAGCCATGATTTTCTAACCGAAACCCTGTCGCGCTACGGTTTTACCGAAGCGCTGACGGCACAGGGCCAGAGCGTCAAATCGCTGCAGAGCTCGGTCAATATCATGCTGATCGACATCGACCATTTCAAAAACATCAACGACAGCTTCGGGCACGACTGCGGCGATGAGATCCTGCGTCAGGTGGCGACCGTGATAAAACAGACCATTCCCACGCCGGGGCTGGTCAGCCGCATCGGCGGAGAAGAGTTCGCCGTGGTCTGCTTCAATCACAGCCCGTCGGCGTTTTACCGGCTGGCCGATGGGCTGCGCCAGACCATCCAGCACACCCCGTTTATGTTCAACCAGCAGCAGGTGCCGGTCACCGTCAGCATCGGCATCGCGCATGCGCCGACGCCGGGCAAATATCTGGTGGATACGGTGCATCAGTTATTTCCGCTGGCGGACAAAAACCTCTACACCGCCAAACGCGAGGGGCGCAACCGCACTATTCAGTAGCAGTAGCCGATACGGACCCAGTAGCCGGTGCGGGCTGGAATCAGCGCCGGAAAGGCCTGATGACCATCACTGCTGACCATCACTGCTGACAACAGCTGTCAGCTGTCGCGTGTACATTCTCTGGGACTCAATCGAGAAGGAAACGCCATGTCATCCCATGCCCCAATCGCGCTATTTACCCATGACCAGAACCCACCGCGCCACTACTGGGTCGGCGTAGTTTCCGCCGAACACGTCCAATACGCGCTCGACGGGGGTTACATTCAGGTTTGCCACGGCAAACTTAGCGCGCTGAAACGCGCAAAGCCCGGCGACGGGTTCGTCTATTACTCACCCAACCAGACTTTCAAAGGGAAGGAACGCCACCAGCATTTCACCGCCATCGGCATCATAAAACGCGGCGATCCCTACCGGTTCGATATGGGAGACGGCTTTGTGCCGCATCGCCGCGACATCGACTGGGCAGGCGGCGTGGAAGCGCCCATCCGCCCGCTGCTGGACCGCCTTGATTTCACCGCCGGCAGGACGAACTGGGGCTACGCGTTGCGCTTTGGCCTGTTCTCCATCAGCGAGCATGACTTCCGCCTGATTGCCGAAGCCATGCAGGCGGACCAGTCCAGACTGTTCCCATGACCGCGCTGGGCGCGGGCATCGACGCTAACGCAACACGCGCCAGCCGGGCAGAGAAGGAGGCCGGACATCATCCGGCCCGACGCGGCATCCGCTGACCAACGCGGTGCAGTACGCCATCAGCGCCTTACACATCACCCGCGTCCTGCGCCAGCTCGCGCATGCGCTCAGAAGCGGCGTGCGCACGGTGGTCACGCGCCAGCAGGGTATAAATCGTCGGCAGTACAAACAGGGTGAAGAACGTGCCGATCAACATGCCGGTGACCACCACAATGCCGATGGCGAAACGGCTGGCCGCTCCCGCCCCGCTGGCAAACAACAACGGCACCAGCCCCACCACCATCGCCGCCGTGGTCATCAATACCGGACGCATACGGATAACCGCCGCACGGTGCATGGCGTCAAGCGGCCCCAGCCCTTCATGCTTCTGAATGTCGTTGGCGAAGGACACCATCAGAATCCCGTGTTTGGAAATGAGGCCGATCAGCGTCACCAGCCCGATCTGGGTATAGATATTCAGCGTGGTGTAACCCAGCCAGAGCGGCAGCAGCGCGCCACAGATCGCCAATGGGACGGTCACCAGAATCACCAGCGGGTCGCGCATGCTTTCAAACTGGGCGGCCAGCACCAGGAAAATCACTACCAGCGCAAACGCGAATGATACCGTCAGGCGATTGCCTTCTTTGACATATTGCCGGCTGTCGGATTGCCAGTCGATTTTCGCCCCCGGCGGCAACGGCTGGTTTTGCAGGAACTCGACCGCCTGCCCCATCGTTACCCCCGGCATCAGCACCGCCGACAGCGTGATGGCGTTCATCTGGTTAAACTGCGGCAGGCGGTTGGCTTCCGGCTGGATATGCACGTCCACCACGGTAGACAGCGGCACCAGCTTGCCGGACTGCGCGCGCACGTAATACCCGCCGAGATCCTCCGGGGAAATGCGCTGTGCCTGCGGCACCTGCGCAATCACGTCGTAGGAGCGATCGAACCAGTTAAACCGGTTGATATAATTCTCCCCGACCAGCACGGCCAGCGTATCGGCAATGGCGCTCATGCTGACCCCCATTTCCCCCGCTTTGGCGGCGTTGATCGTCAGGTTCGCTTCCGGGCTGTCAAACGCCAGGTTACTGTCGACAAACGCAAACAGCCCGCTGCCCCAGGCCGCGCCTTTGATGCGCTCGACCGCGCCGTACAAACTGCGGAAATCGTCCGGCGAGCGCACCACCATCTGCACCGGGAATCCGGCGGTGCCGGCCGGCAACGGCGGCGGCTGGAACGCCGTGGCGTACACGCCGGTGATTTCGCCGCTGCGGGCATTCAGCGTCGCCTGCACCCCGGTCGCGTTCTGATGCCGTTCCGTCCACGGCGTCAGGATCACGCCGCCGAAACCATAGCTTGGCCCGTCGGTGCCGTTGACAAAGAAACTGCTCTGGTAATCCGGCAGCGCGCGAAACAGGTGCTCCACATCATGCGCATAGCGCTCGGTGTAATGAATGTTGGCGTATTGCGGCCCACGGGTCTGAACAAACACGTATCCCTGATCTTCCTGCGGCGCCAGCTCTTTCTGCAGCCCCATAAACAGCAGCACGATCCCGGCCAGCACCGCGGCGCATACCAGCAACACGGCAGCGCTGGCATGCAGCGTGCGCGCCAGCAGCCGCTCATAACGGCCAGCCAGCCCGTGCATGGCATGCTCAATACGTTTAGCCAGACGCCCTTCCGAAACGCTGGCGTTCAACAAATAGCTACTCATCATCGGGGACAGCGTCAGCGCCACAATCCCGGACACGATGACCGAGCCGGCCAGCGTGAAGGCAAATTCCCTGAACAACGCGCCGGTCAACCCGCCCATCAGGCCGATCGGGGCATAGACCGCAGCCAGCGTGATGGTCATCCCGATGACCGGGCCGATAATTTCACGCGCCCCCAGCAATGCCGCCCGCGGCGGAGACAGTCCGTCTTCAATATGGCGATGGATGTTTTCCACCACCACGATGGCGTCATCCACCACCAGACCAATCGCCAGCACCATCGCCAGCAGCGTCAACAGGTTGAGGGAAAAGCCGAACGCCAGCATCAGCATCGCCGTTCCCACCAGCGACAGCGGGATGGTCACTACGGGAATAATCACCGCCCGCAGCGAGCCGAGGAAGAGGAAGATGACCACAATGACAATCACGATCGCTTCCAGCAGGGTATGCATCACCTCATCGATAGCCGCATTCACAAACCCTGCGGTATCAAACTGGCTGGATACCGTCATGCCCGGCGGCGCGGCGCGTTGCAGGTCGGGAATCAGGGCTTTCACGCCTTTTACGATCTCCAGCGGATTGCCGTCCGGCGTCGGTGAGATCGCCAGCGCCACCGTGCGCGTCCCATTGGTTAACGCGCTGCTGTCGTAGTTTTGCCCACCCAGTTCCACCGTCGCCACATCGCCCAGACGCACGATGCCGTTACCCGCCCGCTTAAGCACCATCGCGCGGAAATCGTCAACGCTGCGCAGGTCCGTCGCGGCCATAATCGGAACTTGCGTCACGTCGCCCTTGAGCATGCCCGGCGCCGCCTGCACGTTATTGGCGCGCAGGGCATCGGCCAGATCGGAAGCGGTCAGGCCGCGGGCCGCCAGTTTGACCGGGTCAACCCACAGGCGCATCGCCAGCGTCTGCCCGCCTTCAATACTGGCGGACGCTACGCCGGGAACCGACGTGATCAACGGCTGCGCCACCCGGGTGATAAAATCCGTGATTTCCGGGATGCTCTGCCGTTCGCTGGCGAACCCCAGGTATTGCACCGCGGAGGCGCCGTCGGTGATTTTGGAAATGACCGGATCGTTAACGCCCTGCGGCAGGCGATATTTCACCTGCTGCACCTTGGCGAGAATCTCCATCATTGCCCGGTCCGCATCCGCGTTCAGCACCAGCTTCGCCTTGATCTGACTCTTGCCCTGAGTCGACGTCGATGACAGGTACTCAATGCCGTTGGCGGTCGCAATCGACTGCGCGATCGGCGTCGTCACAAACCCCTGCATGACATTTTGCGTAGCGCCCGGAAAGTTAGTGTCCACCACGATGGTGGCGCTTTCCATTTTCGGGTATTCGCGCATCGGCAGGGAAAAGAGCGACGCGACGCCGACCAGCAGGATCAGAATGCTGAGCGCGACGGATAAAATCGGCCGCCGGATAAAGATATCGGTAAACCGCATGCTTACTCCTTACCCGCATCAGGGCGGGCGACAGCGGCCGCCGGTTTTTGCACTACGTTGACGTCGGCGCCCGGCTGGATGCGCAACTGCCCTTCCGTCACCACCACGTCTCCGTCCTTGAGGCCGCGGGTGATCATGACCCGATCGCCGAGCCGACGCCCCGTCGCCACCGGTACGAACTCCGCCTTGCCGCCTTTTTCCGGCGATTCGCCGCGCACGGCGATCACCGCATCCCCGGACGACGAGGTCATGATGGCGGTCGCCGGCACCAGCAGCCCGTCGGGCGTGTCCGGCAATATCACCGTCGCCGTGACGTACATGCCGGGGCGCAGTTGCTGCGCGTCGTTATTCAGGCGGGCGCGAACGGTGGCGTTGCGGGTATCCGTCCCGACCTGTGGCTCGATAGCCGTCACTTTCGCCACCGACGCCGGCACGTCCGGCATGTCGCTGATGACATCCACATCCTGACCGGGCCGGATGCGGGACAACATCTGCTGTGGAACCGTGAAATCCACATACAGCGCATCAAGCGCCGTCAGCGTCGCCACGGTATCGCCGGCGTTCAGGTACTGACCGGCGTCGACCTGCCGCAGCCCTAACTGGCCGCTGAACGGGGCGCGAATCGCTTTCTGGCGGATCCGCGCCTCAAGCTGCATCACCTGCGCGGCGGTGCGATCGCGCTCGGACTGGCGTTGTTGCAGGACTTCCGTCGAGATGGCGCCGGTTTCCGCCAGTTTACCGGCGCGCTGATACTGCTGCTGGGCGAAGACGGCGGCGGCGTTGGCGGCGACAAGGTCGGCGCGCTCAGGCGCATCATCCAGTTGCACCAGCGGCGCGCCGGCTTTGACGGTCATGCCCGAATCAAAACCGATTGCCGTCACCCGCCCGGCGGTTTCACTGGCCAGCGTGACCTGATTAACGGCGCGCAGATTGCCTAACGCATCGAAACGGTCCGGCACCGGGGCGGCCTGAAGCTTCAGCGCCACAACGTTGACGGGCGCGCCCGGCGCATATCCCCACGCGATGTTGCGGCTGACGCGCCAGAACCAGAGCAGAGAAACAATCACTGCCAGTACAACCACGGTAACAATAACGATCTTCCAGGACCTGTGCCTGTCGGTATGGGCAAACGGCGCGTGCTGTGAATGGTGATTCATATCTACTCCAGAGAAAACAGACTGACAGTCTAATTACGCCGATTTTGTACTTTCAGTCGGTTTTTTGTCAAAGAATTATTTTCAGTGCAAAATACCGTCCGTATACGTCACCGGCGCGCGCTTTACGCGGCCCGGTCCTACCGATGGAAGGAGAAGCCTTTGCCGCAGGAAACGCTGTCTGAACGGAGTGAACACGCCGCGACAGGAAGAAAAACCCAGCCGCGGGGACGCCGCAGCGCCCGTAAGCTACTGGATACCGCCATGGCGCTATTTGCGGCAAAAGGCGTTGAAGCCACCACGGTGGATGAGATTGTTGACGTGGCCGGACTGTCGAAAGGCACCTTCTACCACCATTACGACAGCAAAAGCGCATTGCTGGATGCGCTGCGCGCTGAGTTTATCCGGCGCTTTCACGAGCATATCAACGGCGCGCTGGCACGCTGCGCCAAAGAGGATTACGCATCCCAACTGGAAAGCTGGGTGCAGGCGGCGATCGAAAGCTATCTTGAGCTGGGAGAATTGCACGCCATTGTATTCAGCGGCGCCGACTACCTTCTGTGGAGCGCCAGCGATGAAGCGTTTATGGGGGAGTTCATCGCCATACTGGAACAAGGGCACCGGGCCGGCGCGTGGCGGGTAACTGACGCGCACCTGACCGCCACGTTCATTCTGCGCGGCTTACTGGGCGTGATCGATGACCGTCTGCTCAGTGGTCAAGACGCCCTGTCGGCCTGGCCGACGGTGGCGGCGCTCGTCGCTGCGCTGGTGGGCCTTCCCGGTCAGGTCGAGCCTCGCCAAGAGTAATCAGGCCAGTCGCCCGCACGGTCTGGCTCGCGGCGAACCAGACCTCACCTCACCGTTCGGCGCCTTACCGTTCAGCGCCTTGCCATTGCGGCAGACTGCTCTATGATTAGTGCGTTTCACTACCCTCAACGCGCGCCACAACGCGGAATAACCATGCGAAATCGCCAGCTTGTCGGAAACCTTTTTTTAGCGCTTGCCTGCCTGAGCATGCTGACCTGCCTGATACAGCGGGTCGCCAGTTTGCAACTGCTGCTGGCGAACCCTATTAGCGCGACGGCGTCGGCGTTCGCACCAAGCGAGGATCCGCCCGCCGCCATAACGCCCTGCCAGCTAAGCGCGCATTCGCTGCTGATGGTGCAGCCGCTGCTGATGGAACACATTATCCCGCTCCTCACCCTGGTGTTTGCCGCCGTGGCTCCGCGGGTAAAGATCAGGCTGACGTTTCCGGTCGCCCACCTGTTTTTCCCGCCGCTACTGCGCATACACCTGAAGCATTGCGTTTTTCGTGAATGAGTTAACCGTCCCCCCGGTTTTATTCCGCGGGCACAATGACATTCAACGCATGAAATTTATCGAGATATCACGATGGAATACCGTTACTTACTGCTGTCCGCCCTGCTTGCCGCCGTATCGGCGCAGGCCGAAAAGCCGATTCCCCCAGCCGTCAAACAGTTCGAAAAGCAGGGGATTAAACTCATCAAACCCTTTTCTGCGCCGGGCGGTTTACAAGGCTGGCTGGGCGAATATCAAAAAATGGGCGTCACGATTTACCTGACGCCGGATGGCAAGCACGCCATTTCTGGCTACATGTACGACGAGAAGGGCAACAATCTCAGCGAACAGCTGATTGAAAAAACGCTCTACCTGCCGGCGGGGCGGGAAATGTGGAAAAAACTGGAGCGCGCGCCGTGGATTGCCGAAGGTAAAACCGACGCCCCGCGCACCATCGTGGTGTTCGCCGACCCGTTCTGCCCGTACTGCAAGCAGTTCTGGGAAATGGCCAAACCCTGGGTGGAGTCCGGCAAGGTCCAGATCCGCACCTTGCTGGTCGGCATCATCCGTCCGGACAGCGGCCGTTACGCCGCCGCCATCCTCAGCGCGAAAGACCCCGCCCAGGCCTGGCGCGACTTTGAGTTATCAAACGGGAAAACCGTGCCGCCGTTCCCGGAGTCCACACCTACGGTGATTGTGAAAAAACTGCAGTACAACCAGCAGTTGCTCGACGAGCTGGGCGCCAACGCCACCCCGGCGATCTACTACATGAATGCCGACAACGCGTTGCAACAGGTCGTTGGTCTGCCCGATGAAAAGCAACTGGCCGATATGATGGGGAAATAAACCATGCCCCGGCGCAGGCCGGGACATGCTGTCACCTATTCGCCCGGTCGCGATGGCGCCACCGGGCGAATACCACGATGTGGGTCAGGCGAACGACGGGGTCAGGGCAACGGCAAATCGGCATGCGTCATCTCTCTGATGAAAAATAACCGGGCTGATGAAATAACGGTTTCGATGAAAAAGAACGGTCCTGAGGAAAAACGGGCTTCAGTATGGCAATAAGCCGCCAGTTGCCGCGCCGCGCCCAGCAGCATGGCGGTGTGGCCGTCATGCCTAAAGGCATGGTGCGCGCCGCTGTGCTGACTGCGCCACGGTTGCCCGCTCTGCTCGTCCATCGGCAGCGCGTCCATGTCGGCGCGCAGCCCGACCCAATGGTCGCGGTTTCGGCCGTGCAGTACGCCCACCACGCCGGTACCGCCGATGCCGGTATGCACTTCCAGCCCGCAGGCGGCGAGAAAATCCGCCACCCGTTCAGCGGTACGATGCGCCTGAAACCCTAACTCCGGGTGCGCGTGCCGATCGCGGCGCAACGCCGCCAGCTCGTTATCCGTCATGTTTAATACCCTCGTTGACGGTCGATCACGCCGACCATCGGCTCGCCCCGCTCAAAACGGGCGATGTTGTCCATCAACGCGCTCACCGCACTGTCCGCCTGGGTCTGGCTGGCGATATGCGGCGTCAGCCACAGCGCCGGGTGCGACCAGAACGGATGCGTCGGCGGCAACGGCTCCGGATCGGTGACATCCACCACTGCGCCCCGCAGGCGACCGCTATCCAGCGCCGCCAGCAGATCGTCGTGGTTCAGCTGCGCGCCGCGCCCGACCTGCACCAACGCCGCACCCGCCGGCAACTGGTCGAATAGCGACGCGTTGAGCATGCCGTGGGTGGCAGAGGTCAGCGGCAGCAGGCACACCAGAATGTCGGTGTCGGCCAGAAACGCCGCCCGCTGCGCGTCGCCGGCAAAACACGCCACGCCCGGCAAGGATTTGGGCGTGCGGCTCCAGCCGCGACAGGCGAAACCAAGCGACTGCAACTGCGTCACCACCGCCTGCCCAAGCTCGCCCAGCCCCATCACGCCGACGCGGCGTTGCGACGCCGGCACCAGCGGATGTCCCTGCCAGCGTTGTTCGCGCTGCTGTTGCAGATACAACGGCATGTCGCGGTGCAGCCCCAATACGGCAAAGGTGACGTACTCCACCATGCCGCTGACGATGCCCGGTTCCACCATTCGCGCCACCGGCAGCGACGGCGGCAGCGCCGCATAGTCGAATTGATCGGCGCCGGCCCCTACCGAAAACAACACCTTGAGATTGGGCAGGCTGGCGATCAGGTCCGCCGACGCGTCCCACGCCACCAGATAGTCCACCGCCGCCGGGTCCGGCACCTCGGGCCACTGCCAGAAACGCGCCTGCGGATAACGGCGGGCGATGATTTCCGCCCACAGCCGCCCACGCTCTGCCATCGACTTATACAGAATGTTCATTACGCCATCGCCTGCGTCATCAGCGCCCAGGCGCGCATTCCGCCCGCCTCCGGCTGCCACGGCGCACCCCGGATCATGGTGACCGGCGCGTCCACCTGCTGCAGCCCGCAGTCGGCCAGCCAGCTTCCCAGCCCGAGCGCGGCATCGCTATCGATACGGACAAATTCGCCGCTGACCTCGGCCATCAGCGCGCCGATCAACCGACGGGCGTTATCCGCGCTGTCGGCAATCACCGGGCCGATGGCGTAACCGCGGCCAAAACGGCGCAGCGCGGCAAAACCAGCGGTACGGCCGTGCTGTTCCAGCACCCGACTCTGCGCCGACTGACGCAGCAGCCAGGCGATCAGCGCCGGACGCGCCAGCCCGTGCGCCTGTTGATCCAACGCCGTCAGGTATGGCGCATCATCCAGCGCGGCGGCCCGCAGCCGTTGCCCATCGAGCAATACGGGCGCGGCGAACGCCGGCAACCGCGGACACTGGTACTGATGAATTTCGCCCACCGGCGCAAATCCCAGCCGGGCGTACAGCCCCTGCCCGGCGGCCGTGGCGTGCAGCCGCACCTGATAGCCGTCAAGGCCGGCTAACAACCCTTCCATGAGCATCCGGCCGATGCCGCGCCCCTGCTGCTGCCCGTCCACCACCACCAGACCGATGGTGGCCCAGCGGTCCCCCCAGCGCCAGCACAGCGCGGTGCCCACCGGTTGCCCCCGGTCTTCCGCCACCAGCCCTTCGCCCAGTTGCAGCGCGTCCCGCCAGTCTTCCAGCCGGTGCGGCCAGTTCATCTGCTGAGTCAGCGACCAGCCGTAGTCGGCATCCGCCGCCGTCATGGCGCGTAACGTTATCGTCATGTCTGGTCCTCACATCATGCCCGGTGCCTTCAGCCCGGAACCGTCCACCAGTCGGGCATAGCGGAACGGGGTCGGGTCCACCACCGGCGTCTCGCCGGTCACCAGATCCGCCGCCAGCCGACCGGCGCCCGGTCCAATGCCGAAACCGTGCGCGCTATACCCGGCGGACAACACCAGCCCCGGCAGACTCTCCACCGTCGAAATCACCGGAATGGCGTCCGGCGTGCTGTCTATCATGCCGCCCCACGCCTGTACGGCGCGGATAGCGGCCAGCGCCGGGTATTCACGCCGCATCGCCGCCAGCCCTTCGCTCACCATCGCCATGTCCGGCGCCGGGTCGAGAATGCGGGTTTTCTCGAACGGCGAAACGCCGTCGAATGACCAGCGTGCCCACGCCTCCGGCCCGCACAGGAACGGTTTGATGCCCGGCCGGAACGACAGGTTTTTACGCCGGGCGCGGAAGGTAGGGTAAAATTGACGGGCGTAGCGCAGGCTCTGGAAACCCGGCTCCAGCCGGCCGCGCCCGGACACCGACACCGTATAGCTGCCGTCCAGCTGCGGGCGGCAGGCAAACGCGGCGGTGTAAAACGGCAGGCCGATCGCCTGCTCGATCGGCGCGGTGCGAAACGCGGTGCCAATCACGTTGCCCAGCGGCAGTTCGATGCCGTGACGACGGCAGAACAGCGAGCTCCAGACGCCGCCGGCGCAAATCACCGTTGAGGTTTTCACCCGCCCGCGCTCGGTCCACACGCCGCTGACCCGCCCGCCGCTGATGTCCAGCCCGCGCACCGCGCACTGTTGGATCACGCTGGCGCCGAGGCGCTGGGCGGCGATCGCCAGCCCGGCGCAGGCCAGCGCCGGTTCGGCATGACCGTCGGTGGGCGACGACACCCCGCCCAGCCACGCGGTGATGCTGCCCGGCGTCATCGCTTTGGCCTGCTCGGCATTCAGGATGTCGCTGCGCACGCCATAGCCTTTCGCCATCTTGCCCCACTTGTCCCAGGCGTCGATCTCCGTCTGATCCTGCGTGGTGTACAGCAGGCCGGAGCGGCGGAATCCCAACTCTTCGCCGGTTTCCTGTTGCAGTTCCTCCCAGCGGCGCAGCGCGTAGATAATCAGCGGCAATTCGCGCTCGTCGCGGTTCTGCTGCCGACACCATCCCCAGTTGCGGCTGGATTGCTCGCCGCCGACCAGCCCTTTTTCCAGCAGCAACACGCTGACGCCTTTTTTCGCCAGTTCATACGCTGCCGCCGCGCCGGCAATTCCGGCGCCAATCACCACCACGTCCGCCTGATCCGGCAACTGGCTGCTGTCCTGAACATATCTGATGGGTGCAGGCATGTTGTTCCTCTGTAATTCCCTAAGAATAGAAAAGGCGTCGTTGACGCCGGGGCTGTTAACCAACAGCCCAATTGTTTTTGTTACCAACCCGTCCATGCACGTACGATAAGCGACGCTGCGCAGAATAAACAGCCATGTTGCGTTGCAACGCCCTCGCTCGCCCGCATAAGCGATGACGCTAGCGGTCTGTCGCCACGGCGTTCCGTTTATTCCGCCCGCAACTATTCTGCCCGCAACACGTCGGCCGGTAAGGACTCATGCTCTTCCAGCCAGCCCAGCCGCAATTCCGGCACCGCCCGTTTGAGGCATTCATCATAGCGTTCCGACGACGGCTTATCGTAATCGGCGCGGGCCACCTGCGTCACTTTATGTCCATCTTTCATCACGATAATTTCATCGCATACCACCAACGCCCGCGCGACCGATGCGCATTCGACAGGATGTAACGAAACAAACCACGGTGTTACCGGCGCAAACCGCATTTTGTGCCGTCAGCGGCAGGCGAACGACGCTGACGGACGATGCCGGATTTTCCGGGGTCATATCCTGCAACAGACGGTTATCAGCCGGTCACGATCTCTCAACCCATTCCGATAGCTGTATCAAGCGCATCGTCAACAATGGGCGGGAACCCTACGACCACGAGGTGGATTATCATGCTAACCAAAAGACGTAAATCCCTGCTGGGCTACATTCCTGATATCCCGGATATCCGCGACCATTTCTACGCGCCGGACCCAAGCGTACTGAAAGTCTTGCCGGCCAAAGTAGACCTGACCCCGACGTTCGAAGTGTACGATCAGGGCCCCATCGGCTCCTGTACCGCTAACGCGCTGGCGGGCGCCGTACAATTCAGCCGGTTAAAAATCGGTGAAAGGCCGAACTTCACGCCTTCCCGGCTATTTATCTACTACAACGAACGCACCATTGAAGGAGACGTCAAACACGACTCCGGCGCCATGCTGCGCGACGGTATCAAAACCCTGCACAAACTCGGCGTCTGTCCGGAAGACGAGTGGCCCTACGTGGCGACGCCGCCGCAGGAAGACGGCGGCGAGTTCCCGCCCGGCGCGCCGGCCGCCACCAAGCCACCGGCGCGCTGCTATCAGGATGCGCAGAAATATACCATC
Source organism: Dickeya fangzhongdai (assembly GCF_002812485.1). Lineage (NCBI taxonomy): Bacteria > Pseudomonadati > Pseudomonadota > Gammaproteobacteria > Enterobacterales > Pectobacteriaceae > Dickeya > Dickeya fangzhongdai. The sequence continues at coordinate 1,877,964 of NZ_CP025003.1, read as the reverse complement.
ACCAACTATCAGCGGCTGCACCAGGACCTGGCGCACCTGCAAAACTGTCTGGCCTGCGGCTTTCCATTTGTGTTCGGTTTTACCGTGTACTCCAGTTGGGTTGATTTGAAAAATCTGCCGGTGGTGGTGCCGTTGCCCTCCGGCAAGGACAGACCGGAAGGCGGTCATGCGGTGCTGTGCGTGGGGTATGACAACGCCACTCAGCTATTCAAATTCCGAAATTCGTGGGGAAAAGACGTGGGGGAGAACGGCTATTTCTACATGCCGTACGCCTACCTGCTGGACCGCCGGCTGTCGCAGGATATCTGGACCATCAATACGGTTAAGAATTAGGCGCTCTGATTGGCCGGTATCCGGCAATACTTCGTGCAGCTTGCGCAGCGTCCCGCACACCGCGATGAAAGTACGGACAAGGCCGGCGTCAGACGGCAGACCTTGTCCTGTCAGATTTCAGGATAGCGTTGTGCGATACGCGGGCTGCGCCTTGGCGCGCGAGCCGGATAGCGTGAACGCCGAAATAATAGTCACCGTCAGGGCGATCGCGCCAAGAATCAGATAGGTGTGCTGAAAACCGATGCGGTCATACAGATTCCCCGCCATCGCCGACAGGAAAATCGCCGCCGACTGTTTGGCGAACTGAAAGCCAATCAGGTAGATGGTGGCGGACAGTCGGGTGTCGAAGGTGGTGGTGATGTACTTGAACGCACCCACCAGCAGGAACGGCACCTCCAGCGCATGCAGCATTTTCAACGCCACGACTTCCACCGCCGTGGTGGCGAATGCCGACCCGCCGATGCGTACCGTCATGATCGTCCCCGCCACCAGTAACGTGTTTTTGGCGCCGATGCGGTTGATGATCCACGGCGAACAGAACATGATGACGGCATTAGCCAGTTCGCCAAGCGTGGTGGCAAAGCCAAATACCTGATTGCCCTGCTGCGGCGTGGCGAAAAACGATTTGAAGAAGTTGGCGAACTGCTGGTCGAACACGTCATACACGCAGGCCACCCCCACCACGTACAGCACAAACATCCACAGTTTACGATCGCCAAATACCCCGGCCGCCATTTTCAGCGTCATTTGCGGTTGATTGGCGCCCAGCGCGTCCATCACCTGCGCCGTCGGATGCGGCTCGGGACGGGCTATCAGCAGCAACACCAGCAGAATCACCGCCGCGCCGGACCCCATCCAGAACACCAGCGCCGGGTTGACGTTAAACAACATGCCCGCCGTCGAGGCGCACAGCCCCCAGCCCAGGCAGCCGAACATGCGCGCCTTGCCGTACTCGAAACCGCTCTGGCGGCTGACGCGCTCAATGTAGGCTTCCACCGCGCCGGAACCGGCGGAAAACACCAGCCCGATATACACGCCGCCCGCCATCGCCCCCAGCAGGCTGTTGACCCTGAGCAGCGGCGCAAACACATACAGAAAGAACGGTGCGAACAAAAACAGCAAGATGGCGATAACCCACAGCAGGTGTTTTTTCAGCCCCAGCCGGTCCGACAATACGCCCATCAGCGGCTGAAACAGAATGGCGAACAGCGAAATGGCGGAAAACACCACCCCGGTCTGGGTTTTGTTCAGGCCGATCACTTCCGCCAGCCAGACCGGCAGAAACGGAAAGCAAGTCGCCATAATGAAGAAGTACAGAAAGAAGAACAGGCCGAAAATCCAGAAATTACGATTATGTTTGTGGGTGGTGATGCGTGGGGTCGGGTGGCTGATGTCCATATTATTATCCTCAGAGGGTCCAGACTGGGGAGAGGTCGCCCTCTCCCGCCGTATTACAGACGTTCCAACGCCAGCAGCAGCGCCGTTTCCGGGTTGAGGATCGGCAGGCGCAGCCCGGCTTTCATCAGCCATTCACCGCTGTATTCCGCCGGCGTCGCCATCCACGCCGGTAACTGGCGCATGGTGCTGCCGCCTTCAATCACCGGCTTCAGGTCAGGATGATCCACCACGGTCAACCGATAGCGAGCCTGCGGGTCCAGGCCGGGGAAGCGCAGCACCCCGGCCAGCGCGTAATCCGGCATCGCCAGTTGCGCCGCCAGAAACAGCGCCTGACGCCGATCGGCGCTGACTACCCCTTGCACCTGGGTGGAGGCGTCCGGCATGTCGACCCGCCACAGGCAGCCGGTGTGCAGCAGCGCGCGGTAACGCCGGTGCAACGCCACGTAATGGCGAAAACCAGCCTGCTCCTGCGCATCGGCGCGCACCGGATCCAGTTCGATGCCCATATGGCCGAACAGCGCCGTCAGGCCGCGAAAGGCAATGCCGTGCCGGCGTCCGGTGGCATGACAGCGATGATGACCGATGTGCGCCCCCATCACCTCGGGCGGAAAGAAGTAGCTCATACCACGTTGAATCGTCTGCCGCTCCAGCGCGTCGTTATTGTCGGACGCCCAGAAGCGGTGGCAACGCCGCAACACCTCATAATCGATACGCCCGCCGCCGGACGCGCAGGACTCAAACTCCACCTGCGGGAAGCGCTCGCCCAGCACATCGAGCAGACGGTAAAACGCCTGCGTCTGGCGGTCGGCCGCCGCCCGTCCCTGATGCGCCGGTTGCACCAGCTCGCGGTTCATATCCCATTTCACGTAATCGATAGGGTGCTCGCCCAACAGCCAACTCAGGCGCGCCAGCAGGTAATCGAAGACCTCGAGGTTAGACAGGTCGAGCACGTACTGGTAACGACCGCTCGGTTGAGCGTAGCCGGGCAGCGCCAGCAGCCAGTCCGGGTGGGCGCGGCAGAGATCGGAATCCGGGTTGACCATCTCCGGCTCCACCCAGATACCAAACTCCATGCCCAGTTCCCGCACATGGTTTATCACCGGCATCAACCCCTGCGGGTACTTGCGTTGGTCCACGTACCAGTCGCCGAGCGCAGCGCGGTCATGGTCGCGGCCGCGAAACCAGCCGTCGTCGATAATGAAGCGCTCAACGCCCAGCGCCGCCGCCTGACTCGCCATCTGCATAATGTAGGCCGGGTCATGCTCGAAGTAGATCCCTTCCCAGGTGTTGAGGTGCACCGGGCGCGGCTTACCGTGCGGAAAACGGATAATCTCCTGACGCAAAAACCGGTGAAACTGCTGGCTCATGCCGTTCAGCCCCTGCCCGGAATAGGCGGCGTACAGCCACGGCGTGGTCAGAGACTCCCCCTGCGCCAGCGCGATTTCGCCGGGCAGATAGAGCGCCTCCGCCTGCAACAGTCGCCGGCCGTCGGTTTTCACTTCCGCGCGCAGCCGGTGATTGCCGCTCCAGCCAAGGTGTACGCCCCACACCTGACCATGCTGCTCGGCAAACCCCGGCTCGCCGCCGATCATCGCCGGAAAATATTCGTGCGACGTGCGCCCGCGGCGGTTTTCCTGCACCAGACTGCCGTGCGACAACAAGGTGCGATGCGGCTGAAACTCCCGCACCCAGCGGCCGTGAAACGCCATCACCTCCGCCGCCGACTCCGGCAGCGGCAGCGTCGTCGCCAGCCGCTGTACCTGCCAGTCGCCCGGATGCAGATTGGTCAGGCTGTGACGCAGTTGCAGTACCCCGCTGTCGGCGTGCAGCCGTAATTCGGTGGTCAGGCGCAGGCCGGCCTGCAGGTCTTCCGCCACGATAACCAATTGCTGTGGGTCGGGTTGCCGTACCTCAACGGTGGCCAGCACCGCAAAGGCGTCGAGGCCGTTGCGATGACCTTCGATCCCCGGCGAGCCGAACAGCCCGCGTCCGGTTTCCGCCGCCAGCGTCACCGGCACATCCACATCCAGCCGTCCGTTCGCCACCGGCCGCGACAGGCTGTCGGCATCCTGCGGTGAAAACGTCGCCAGATGCGGCCCCCAGTACAGTATTTCCGCCGCCGGCCGGCAGCGGACAATCACGTCCGTCGCCGGACTGGCGAGACGAATCAGCGTCGTATCCATCCTCATCCTCCTGAACGATTGATGAGGTTAGTTGTATTCCGAAACGTTTCGGATAGAAACCGAAACGTTTTGGTTTTGTGATCGGGTTAAAAAGCGAACGATGAAAGCGATGATATGAACGCGTCGGCGGGAACGGCTATCCGGCCTGCGCCGGCGGCGGATTATCGGTCTGCCCGGCACGCAATTGCGGTTGCCACAAGACCTGCAACGACGCAGGATCGTCTCCCGCCAGCAGGCGAAATACCATATCGGCGATCTGCTGCCCGACCTGCGCGCGGGTGGCCTGCGTAATAGCGGTGACCGGTATCTCCACCAGCGAGTCAGCCGGCAGGCCGTCATAGACGATCAGCGATACCGCCTGCTCGCCCTGCAGGCGTCCGCTGTCGCGCAACGCCAGCGCTGCCCCCTCCCCCTGCGTACTGCCGTCGACAACGATGGCGGTGGGCGGCGGCGTGAGCGCCAGCCATTGCAAGGTGGTCTGGTATCCTTCCCGCCGTGATGGCGCGACCTGACGCAGCAATTCGTCGCGCCGGTCGATACCGGCGGCGGCCAGCGCGTCCAGATAACCGGCGCGCCGCTGGACAATGAACGACTGCGGGTGGTGTTCGCCAAGAAAGGCGATATGGCGATGGCCGAGCGCGATCAGGTGACGGGCGGCGAGCGCGGCGCCAGCCTGATTGTCGAAATCGAACCAGGCATAGGGCGACGGCAGGTCGCTGCGCCCGAGCGCCAGAAACGGAAAGCGGATCGATTGCAGATACTGCAGGCGAGAGTCCTGTTGCAGGGTGTGGGCGACAATCAGCGCATCCACCCGGCGGCTTTCAATCATGCGCAAAAACGCAGGGTGGTCGGACTGCTCTTCGTCGGCGATCAACAGCAGGTCAATCTCCTGCTTCGACAATTCATGGCTGATCTCCGCCACCATCTCCATAAAGGTCGTATTGCTGAGCGGCGCAGGCTGCAACGGGAACACCAGACCCACCGCATCAATGCGGCCCATTTTCAGGCGGCGGGCAAAGGTATTGGGGCGATAGCCGAGACGCCGCGCCTCCTCTTCCACCCGCAGACGCGTCTCGGCGGCCACGTCATCGTAGCCGTTCAGCGCCCGACTGACGGTAGTGACCGACAGCCCCAGCGTTTTTGCAATCTGTTTCAGTGACATGGCGCACCACCCACCCTGAATTCCGTTACGCGCCAGACTATCACAAATCGCCGCAAGGGGGGATGTGAGAGGCTGTTGACAAACAGCTGGATGTCTTGTGAATGGTATTATCCGTCTGGACTGTGGATGATTTCGTGCGAGGTAAAGCCAATCTTTCCTTTGTAATATTACCGCTCGCACGACAAGGAGAGGTTTGTATCTTGCTCATGTCGTGATTAGCTATCACGACATGAAACAGAGTGAGCTCAAACGCCACCTCTCCTTGACCACTGGCTGAGGGCTAAACAGTGCCGCTTCGCGGTTCCTTCGGCGTTCGCCGCGTCCATGCGGCTCACCCAGCGAAGTCGTCCACCTCAGCACCGTTTTTAACGCCGGAAACCCCTTCGCCTGCCATGAAAGGCACTACGAGAAGGGAGCCTTATTTCTTGTCTTTATTGGCCTTGGCGATCACATCACGCGCCCAGCGCGGGTGATGTTTCAACGCCCACTTCTCGGATACCTTGCCTTCGATCATCCCTTTGATCGAGCCGCGCACCCAGAACGCCATGTACATGTGAATCAGGATGGCGTGGATCAGCACGATGGCCGCCGTGGCGTGCAGCAGAATGGCGTAACGCACCACGTCGATCGGGAACAGGTGCGCGAAGTACGGGCGCCACATGATGATGCCGGTAATCAGCAGCACCAGCGTCAACCCCATGATGCTCCAGAACATCATCTTCTGGCCGGGGTTGTACTTGCCCACGTCGGCGACTTCATGCTCATTACCCTTCAGCACCTCGATGATGTTGAGGAACCACGGCAAATCACGCAGCTTCGGAATGTTATGCCCGACAAAGCGGAAGAACATCGGCACCAGACACACCACAATCAGAATACCGAAGAACGGGTGCATGATGCGTCCCATCTGCGGCGTACCGAAGGTCTGCGTCAACCATTGCAGCGTCGGGAAAAACAGCGCGATGCCGGACAGCGCCACCATAAAGAAGCTGATCACCACAATCCAGTGGCAGACACGGTCAATAAATTTGGTGCGCACAATCATTTTCGGGTTACTCATGCTTATCTTCTCCTTCGTGCGGTTGCCCTTCATGCGGGTGCGCGGTCTCTTCCGTGTTCGGCCCGATGCCGATGTAGTGGAACATCAACCCGGCGAAGGTGGCGACGAAGCCCAGCGTCGAAAGCGGTTTGAGAATGCCTTTCCACAGGTTGACCGGCGTCGAGATTTTCGGGTTGTCCGGCAGGTTATGGTACAGCGACGGTTTATCCGCATGATGCAACACATACATCACGTGGGTGCCGCCGACGCCCTGCGGGTCGTACAGGCCGGCCTGGTCGTAGCCGCGTTTTTGCAGATGCGCGACACGTTCGGCGGCGAGCTGCTTCATCTCGTCCTTGGTGCCGAAGTGGATGGCGCCGGTCGGGCAGGTCTTCACGCAGGCCGGCTCCTGTCCGGTGCTGACGCGATCCACGCACAGCGTGCATTTGTAGACGCGGTTATCCTGCTTGTTTAAGCGCGGAATGTTGAACGGACAGCCGGCGATGCAATAGCCGCAACCGATGCAGTGCTCGGACTGAAAATCGACGATGCCGTTGGCATACTGAATGATGGCGCCCGCCGATGGGCAGGCTTTCAGGCAGCCCGGTTCGGCGCAGTGCATACAGCCGTCCTTGCGGATCAGCCACTCAAGACGGTCTTCGCTTTCCACTTCGGAGAAGCGCATCACCGTCCAGGATTTGGCGCTCAGATCGGCCGGATTGTCGTACACCCCGGCGTTGTGACCGACGTCATCACGGATGTCGTTCCATTCGGAACAGGCCGCCTGACAGGCTTTACAGCCGATGCAGGTGGTGACGTCGATCAGTTTGGCGACTTCGCTTTTATCATCCCGAACCTGTGGCGGCGGCGTCAGGCTACTGGTGGCCGAGCGCTGGATAATATCCTGAGATTGCATTGACATAACGTTTTACCCTTACACCTTTTCCACATTGACCAGGAACGCCTTGTACTCCGGCGTTTGCGAGTTCGCGTCGCCGACGCTCGGCGTCAGGGTATTCGCCAGGAATCCCTTGCGCGTGGCGCCCTCAAATCCCCAGTGACAGGGAATGCCGACGGTTTCGATCGCTTTCCCGGCCACGGTCAGCGTCTTGATGCGCTTGGTCACCACCGCTTTCGCTTTGATGTAACCGCGCTGGCAGGACACTTTCACCATGTCGCCCGCCTGAATCCCTTTGCTTTTCGCCAGGTTCTCGCCGATTTCGACAAACTGCTCCGGCTGAATGATGGCGTTCATCCGCGCGTGTTTGGTCCAGTGGCGGAATAGCTCGGTAATGGAATAGGTGGTGGCGACGTACGGGAAATCGCTCGCCTTGCCCATGGTTTTGGCGTCGCGCGCGAACAGGCGCGCCGCCGGGTTGGACACCACCGCCGGGTGCAGCGGGTTGGTGCCAAGCGGGGTTTCTATCGGTTCGTAGTGTTCCGGGAACGGGCCGTCCGCCAGCTTGTCCAGCGAGAACAGCCGCGCCACGCCTTCCGGCAGCATGATGAACGGCATGGTGTCTTTGCCCGGCGGTACGGTGGCGGCAAAGTCCGGTACGTCGATGCCCTTCCACTTCTGGCCGTTCCATTCCAACAGCTTGCGTTTGCTGTCCCAGGGTTTGCCCTGCAAATCGGCCGACGCGCGGTTGTACAAAATGCGGCGGTTCTGCGGCCAGCACCAGGCCCAGCCCGGCGTGCTGCCCAGACCGACGTCGGTATTGTCGCGGTTAGCCATCTGGTTGCCGGCGTCGGTCCAGCTACCGGCGTAAATCCAGCAGAAGCTGGCGGTAGTGCCGTCGTCGCGCAGTTGCGAGAAATCGGACAGCTGTTGGCCTTTTTTCAGTACCAGATTGCCTTTGTCATCAAACACGTCCGCCAGCGCCATGCCGTTACCTTCGCGGGCGATCTCTTCCGGCGTCGGGTCTTCCGGGTCCTGATAGTTCCAGTTGATGTTCATCACCGGTTCCGGACAGACGCCGCCCTCTTCATGGTACAGCTCACGCAGGCGCATCATCAGCCGACCGAGGATTTTACCGTCGTGCAGCGCTTCACCCGGCGGCTCGGCCGCGGCCCAGTGCCATTGCAGCCAGCGGCCGGAGTTGGCGATGGAGCCGTTTTCTTCGGCAAAACAGCTGGACGGCAGACGGAACACTTCGGTCTGAATGTCAGCCGAATTCACGTCGTTAAACTCGCCGTGGTTCTGCCAGAACGTGGAGGTTTCGGTAGCCAGCGGGTCGATCACCACCATGTATTTCAGTTTCGACAGCGCGGCGGTGGCCTTGTTTTTGTTGGCGAACGCCGCCAGCGGGTTAAAGCCCTGAACGATGTAGCCGTTCATTTTGCCGTCCAGCATCAGTTCGGTCTGGACCATCACGTCATAGCTACGGTCCCACTTCGGCAGCCAGTCATAGCCCCAGTTGTTGGACGCCTGCGCGTTGTCGCCCCAGAAGCTCTTCATCATGCTGATAAAAAACTTCGGCGTATTTTTCCAGTAGTTCACCTGATCCGGCAGTAGCGTGTCCGGCGTGATCTGGCTGAGATAGGTTTTCAGATCGCCCTGTTTCTCGGACGGCAGCGGCATGTAACCCGGCAAATTGAGGCTCAGCAGCCCCAGGTCGGTATAGCCCTGAATGTTGGAATGGCCGCGCAGCGCGTTGATGCCGCCGCCCGCCATGCCGATGTTGCCCAGCAGCAGTTGGATCATCGCCGCCGCGCGGATAATCTGCGCGCCGTTGGTGTGGTGGGTCCAGCCCAGCGCGTACATGAAGGTGGCGGTTTTGTTGGGTACGCAAGTGTCCGCCAGCGACTGGCAAATCTCTTCGTAGGCTTTCGCCGGCGTGCCGCACAGCGAGGTCACCATCTCCGGCGTGTAGCGGGAAACATGTTTTTTCAGCAGGTTCCACACGCAGCGCGGGTGGGTCAGGGTCATATCCCGTTTGGCGAAACCGTCCGCCCCCAGTTCGTACTGCCAACTGCTCTTGTCATACTGGCGAGTTTGTGGGTTATAGCCGCTGAACAGGCCGTCGTCGAAGCTGAAATCCTCACGCACGATCAGGCTGGCGCTGGTGTAAGACTTCACATACTCGTGGTGAATCTTGTCGTGGGTAATCAGGTAGTTGACGATGCCCAGCAGGAACGCGGCGTCGGAACCGGCGCGAATCGGCGCGTACAAATCGGCGACCGCGGCGGAACGGTTGAAGCGCGGATCGACCACAATCAGTTTGGCGTCATTGTGGGTTTTGGCTTCCACCGCCCATTTGAAACCGACCGGGTGCGCTTCCGCTGCGTTGCCGCCCATCACGATAATCACGTTGGCGTTTTTGATATCCACCCAGTTGTTGGTCATCGCCCCGCGGCCAAAGGTCGGCGCCAGCGCGGCAACGGTCGGGCCGTGGCACAGGCGGGCCTGACAATCGATGGCGACCATCCCCAGCGAACGGGCGAACTTCTGGTCGAGAATGCCGGTTTCATTGCTGGCGGCGGAAGAGCACAGCATCCCGGTGGTCAGCCAGCGGTTGACCAGCGCGCCTTTGGCGTTGACGCGCTCGAAATTGGCGTCGCGGTCTTTTTTCATCAGGCGGGCGATGCGGTCAATGGCGTCATCCCAACTGATGCGTTGCCATTTGTCCGAACCGGGCGCGCGGTACTCCGGGTATTTCAGGCGGCCTTCGCTGTGGATGTAGTCCACCAGACCGGCGCCTTTCGGGCATAACGAGCCGCGACTGACCGGATGATCCGGATCCCCTTCGATGTGAAAGATGGCGGGTTTGGCGTTTTTCGCCCCGTCGCCCAGGCTATACATCAGCAGCCCGCAGCCGACGGAACAGTAAGTGCAGTTATTGCGCGTTTCCTTCGCCCGCAGCAGCTTGTACTGACGGACCGATGCCATCGCTTCCGTTGGCGTAAACCCTAAGACAGCGAGTGTCGTCCCAGCCATTCCCCCGGCACAGACTTTAAAAAAGCCCCTTCGATTAACTTGCATGCTTTTCCCTATAAAATTTATGTATTTTTTTTGTTGCGGGAAATCTAACAACACGCCACGAGGAGATTTTGAGCAAAATCAAAAATTACGGTTTTAATGGTACATTCACCCCCTTTATGGGTATTGGCAGACGAATTTTCGTTATGCAATTAAATACATAACGATTAAAATGCTTATTTAATCGACATTGTGGCGCTGTTTCGCCCCCTATTTTTTTCGGTATCAGCACCTCATCTCACCATCACCGCCCACCCGCCATTACCCATACCAATAACCTATCGCTACGAATGCGTAACAATCGCGCCGTTCGGCAATGGCGTGAAGAAACCGGCCTGACGCGATTTTGCAACATACCGTCAACAGCCGGTTTTGCTGATAAACCACTGGGACCGGATGTTCCGGCACGATCAGCCGGCAGACGGCGCGCAGCCATAACGCATGCCCGCGATGAAAATGGGGGTACGCCTTGAATCCTGACGCTTTTGGCACCACATCTATATCCATACGCTGATATAACCTGTAACCACAGTTGCACTGATCCGGAGGCCTTATGGCGGACCCGCAAGCAAAGCATTATTCTCCCGAAACCGGGCGTTTCTTTAACCTGCGTCCGGCTACTGCGCCGCGGATGAGCCTGTGGCAAAGTTTGTCGCTGCTGTGGCGGCTCGGGTTTCAGCGCAAGGGGCGCGTGCCGAACAAACGGCTGCCGGAGGTATCCCCCGACCTCAATGCGTTCCTCGCCGCCGACGAACGCCTCAAATTTATCTGGTTCGGGCACTCGACCCTGCTGCTCAATCTGGATGGCGTTCGAATTCTGACTGACCCGGTGTTCTCCGCCAGCGTCTCACCGTTCAGCTTTATGTTCCGCCGTTTTCAGCCGCCGGCGCTGACGCGCGAAGCGCTGCCGGATATCGACATCATCCTGCTGTCGCACGACCACTACGACCATCTTGACGAGCAGACCATTCGCGCCTTCCGCGATACCACAACCCGCTTTATCGCCCCGCTAAAAGTGGGCGAACATCTGCAAAAATGGGGCATTGCGGCACAGCGGATTCAGGAACTGGACTGGTATCAGTCCCATACGCTCAACGGCATCACCTTTACCGCCACGCCGTCGCACCACTTTTCTGGCCGCAGTTTGTCTGGGCGCAACACCACGCTGTGGGCGTCCTGGGTGATTCAGGGGCAGCGGGAGCGTATTTTTTTCAGCGGTGATTCCGGCTATGGCGAGCACTTCCGCGATATCGGCGAACGCTTCGGCCCGTTTGATCTGGCGTTGATGGAAAACGGCCAGTACAACCACCGCTGGCCGGATTCACACATGCACCCGCAACAGACCGTGCAGGCGGTGCAGGACGTGCGCGCCCGCCAGTTCATGCCGATCCACTGGGGTATGTTCGCGCTGGCCTTTCACGACTGGGCCGACCCGGTGCGCAGCAGCAGCCAACTGGCGCGAGAGCGACAGTTACCGATCATCATGCCGATGCTGGGGGAAGTCGTCACACTGGGAGCGCCGACGACAACGCCGGCATGGTGGGAGAAATGCGCCGACGCCCGGCAGGCATCACTGATCACCGATACCGCCGTGCAGGATGTGGAATAACTGAGGTGGGGGACGAACAGCACGCCAGTATTGCCGATTTCACCCATTCAATCGGCTGGGATCTCAGCAACATAGAGATCCAGCGATCTGGCGTTGCATACCTCCCCTTTTGCTGGTCAGTCATGCGTTTCACGATCTGACGGGGCCTGTAACGCATTCAGCCAGAACGGCAACAGGAATAGGTTGTCGTTACTGTTAGTAACTTGGATAGGGAGATTGCGGGTTGTGAGTAGCCGGTAAGAATGCTAGATGGCTAGGATAGCCAGTTAAGGAAGAAGGGCCACTCGATGGCCCTTACATGATGCTACTGATTTTTTTCGCAGTCTTCTACAGGACATTTCCAGTTTTTACTATTGCTTGGGCGATCCGGGTGAATCTGATTTTCTGGTGGATTAAAATCATGCCAGTTCTGACATTCCTTTTCGAATGCAACTTTGGGTGACGAGGCTGTCGAAAATTTGAAATGTGTACATAAAGGGTGCTTACCAATATGGCTTTTTAGCCGTTGATTTACATCACTATCAGAGCGACCTACATACCGCACTATAAACTTATCTTTACTGATATACCCCAAGGCGTAGTTTCCGACAGTTTTTGGAACAACACGATCAATTTCCTCAGAAGTTAACTCGTAGCGCTCACTTCCCATATTTAATGAAGCCATTTGCTTTTTTCCTCAAAACACCACGCCAATTGCGCATACTTCATATGGTTTTCCCAAATAGCATTCTCAAGCAATATCGAAAAAAACAATTAAAAAAAATTAATGTTTATTTATGGTTATAAGGTGCAAAAAAATCTGCACACAAAGACACAATTAGCCTGTGCATCATTGCGGGAGCCTTGCACGCGCAGGGTGTTGAACGACAAGTCATAAAGCCGCATCTGAGGTGATAAGAAATATAACCCTAATGACTCTATAAAGTTGTTTTTTGGGGTTATCAGAGTTATTCTTTCTTCATGGCAGGACTACAGGGTTTAAGGATGGATAGCAGGACGTTGATAGCAGAAATCAAGGCCGATGGATGGGAGCTGGTAAGGGTTAACGGCAGTCATCACCATTTTACCCACCCAACCAAACCAGGATTAGTGACCATCCCACACCCTAAGAAGGATTTACCGATAGGCACGGTAAAAAGCATCAGAAAACAAGCGGGGATATCATCCTCACTGACTCAAAGAGGCTGAATTATGTTTTATCCAATTGCCATTGAAACAGGCGACGATACTCATGCATACGGCGTGACAGTGCCCGATCTGCCGGGCTGTTTCTCCGCAGGTGATACACTTGATGAGGCTATCGCCAATGCTAAAGAAGCGATCACCGGCCACATAGAGCTGCTGATCGAGATGGGCCAGGATATTCCCGCCGTGTCATCCGTAGGTGTGCTGGCGAAAACACCGGAGTACACCGGTTACACCTGGGCTGTTGTTGATATCGATGTCACTCGGCTGATGGGAGGGGCGGAAAAAATCAACGTCACACTGCCGAAGTCGCTGATTGACCGTATAGACCGCTGCGTAGCGAGTAACCCGGAATTTAAGAGCCGCTCAGGATTTCTTGCTCAGGCAGCGTTAGAGCGGATTTCATCCATTCGCTAACCTTTTATTTTGAAACCTGCTTCGGCAGGTTTTTTTGCCTAAAAAACCATACCATTTTGCATAACGTTTTGGATGCTATTTTCCCCATTTCCGCCGCAGTGCGTTCCGCCGTTCTGTATCAGTGAGTTCCTTGTGTTGTGCCTTCTCCAGCCAGTCACGGGCAGCGGACGGACTGAGAATAAACACCCCATCGTCGTCACCGATCGCCACATCGCCGGGTTGCACCGTCACGCCCGCCACCGTCACCGGTACATTGACCGCCCCTGCCGTTCCCAGCGTGCGGGTGGTAATGGCGCTGACGCCTTTGCAGAACACCGGCAGCCCCAGTTGACGCAGCGCGCGCGAGTCGGTCACCGCGCCGGCCACCACCACGCCCGCCAGCCCTTTCACCCGAGCCGCCAGCGCGCGCAGCTCGCCCCAGCAGGCGCGTTCTTCCTCATCAGACGCATCAATCACCAGCACGTCGCCGGGCTGGCTCAGCAGCAGCGCCTCACGTAATACGCCGCCGTCCGGCGGGCACAGTTTCACCGTCACCACGTTGCCGACCATCTGCACGTCCGGCAGCAGCGGCCGGATGCCGGACAAATACCCCGCCTCCGTCAAATGACCGAGGGTCGAGGTGCTGATGTGGCGGTAGCCTGCCAGCAGGTCATCACTGAGCGGCGGCACGCGGGGAATAATGTGATAATTCATCGTCTATCCTGCAACAGGTTGAACTTCCGGCTTCACGCCATCGGCGCGTCTTCCCGCGGTTTCTCGCGCCCGAACGGAATACACAGCGGCGTATGGAAAAACGGGTCGGGGATGATACGGCAGTCCAGATTGAACACCGTTTTAACCAGCGTTTCGTCGAGGATTTCAGCCGGCGCGCCCTGTGCGAAAGCGGTGCGATCGTGTACCGCCACCATGTGGTCGGCGTAACGGCAGGCCAGATTGAGGTCGTGCAGCACCATAATGATGGTTTTGCCGTGCTGGCGGTTCAACTCACGCAGCAAATCCAGCACCTCGATCTGGTGCGCCAGATCGAGGAACGTAGTGGGCTCGTCCAGCAGCACCACCTCGGTGTCCTGCGCCAGCGTCATCGCTATCCATACCCGCTGACGCTGGCCGCCGGACAAGGCATCCACCGGTCGTTCCGCCAGTTGCTGGGTACCGGTCTGCGCCAGCGCCAGGTTCACCATCCGCTCATCTTCCTGCGACCACTGCTGCAACCAGTTCTGGTAAGGGTAGCGCCCCAGGCTGACCAGCTGTTTCACGGTAATGCCTTCCGGCGCGTCCGGCATCTGCGGCAAAATCGCCAGTTCGCGCGCCACCTCGGCGGTGGACTTGCGGTGGATATCCTCGCCATTGAGGACAACCGTCCCGCTCAGCGGCCGGAGCAAACGGGCGAAGGATTTGAGCAGCGTACTTTTGCCGCACCCGTTGCTGCCAATCAGCACCGACACTTTGCCCTTCGGCAGCTGGATATCCAGATTGTCGATAATGGTCTGGCTGGCATAGCCGAGGGTCAGTTCCCGGCTGGTAATGGCGGTCATCATCCGTTTCCTTAATGACGTTGTTTAATCAATAAATACAGAAAGAACGGCGCGCCCAGCGCCGATACGAAAATCCCGGCGGGCAGATCCAGCGGCAAAAACAACGTTCGTCCGCACAGGTCCGCCACCATCACCAGCCCGGCGCCGCAAAGAAACGCCATCGCCGCCTGCCCGGCAAAGGTCGGCGCCACCAGCCGTTTGGCGATGTGCGGCGCGATCAGCCCGACGAACGCCATCGCGCCGCCCCAGGCAATCGCCGCGCCCGCCAGCGCCACGCTGAGCAACAACAGCGCCAGACGCAGCCACTGCACCCGCACGCCGATGCCCTGCGCCAGCCCATCGTCCAGTTGCTGGACCCGCACCTGACGCGCCAGCCACACCAGCCACGGCGCAATCAGCAGCAGCCAGCCGCCCAGCTCACGGGTTTCGCGCCAGCTGGCGCCGTAGACGCTGCCGGTCAGCCAGACGTAAGCCGACAGCGTGGTGGTCAGCGGGCTGAACACCAGCATAAAGGTGGTCGCCGCCATCAACAGCGCCGACACGCCGACGCCGGTCAGCACCAGCCGCTGCGGCGATACGCCCGCCTGCCACGCCAGCCAATACACCGCCAGCGCCGCCGTCGCGGCCCCGATCATCGCCGCCAGCGGCAGGTAGTGCGCCCCCAGCGTGGTGGCGAGAAACGACAGGTAGAACACCGCCGCGGCGCTGGCGCCGCTGGTGATGCCCAGAATATCCGGCGAGGCCAGCGGATTGCGGATCATCGCCTGCAAAATCAGCCCGGACACCGCCAGCGCGCCGCCCACCAGTGCCGCCAGCACCACCCGCGGCAACCGTAACTGCTGCACGATCAGCGCCGCGCCTTCCGGCTGCGACGACCATAGCGCCCGCAGCACCTCCCACGGCGACAGCATCAGTTTGCCGACGCCGAGCGATGCCACCATGACCGCCAGCGCCAGCAGCAACGCCAGCGCAACCCGGCCTACGGTGGTCAGGTTGATCTGGCGGGAAAAACGCCCCTGCCGCCATACCAGCACATGGCTCATCCCCCCATGCTTATCCATAACGACCTCCGCGCCGCAGCAGGAAAATAAAGAACGGCGCGCCGAACAGCGCGGTCATCACGCCAACCGGCACCTCCTGCGGCACAATCACCACACGCGCCAAAATATCCGCCAGCAACAGCAAAGCGGCCCCCAGCAGCGCGCAGCCGGGCAGCAGCCAGCGGTGGTCGGCGGGCAACAGTTTTCTTGCCATGTGCGGCACAATCAAACCGACAAAACCAATGCTGCCCGCCATCGCCACCGCGCCGCCGGCCAGCGCCACGACCAGCAGGCTCATCAGCAGCCGGATGCGCCCGGTGCGCTGCCCCAGCCCACGGGCTATGGCTTCCCCGGCGTTCAGTACGTTGACCTGCCCCGACAGCAGCAGCGCGCCGACCAGCGCCGCCAGACAGTAACCCATCAGCGGCAGCACCGTCGCCAGCTCGCGATCGGCCACCGAGCCCGCCAGCCAGAACAGTACCGTATCCAGCCCTTCCTGATTCACCACCAGCATCGCCTGGCTGAAGGCGGCGAACATGGCGGTGATGGCCGCGCCCGCCAGCACCATGCGCAGCGGGTTAAGGCTGCCTTTGCCCATCGTGCCGATCAACCACACCAGACACCCGGCCGCCGCCGCGCCGGCAAACGCCGACCACAGCCACACCGACATCGCCACTTTGGGAAACAGCGACACACAGACAATCAGAAAAAACATCGCCCCGGCGTTGATGCCGAACAGCCCCGGCGACGCCAGCGGGTTACGGGTCAGCACCTGCATCAATGCGCCCGCCACCGCCAGACTGGCGCCCACCACGATGGCGATCAGCGTGCGCGACAGGCGGGTAGAGGTAACCAGAATATGGCTGACATTGAGCGGATCCGGATGCCACAGCGCGCCCAGCACTTGCGACGGCGCAATCCACATAGGCCCGACCATCAGACTGAGGACGGCCAGCGCCAGCAGGCAAACGCCGCCGCCCGCCAGCACCTGACCGGGCGCCATCCGCTTCCCGGCCGGTATCACGGCATGACTCATGACGTGCCTCCGGCGATACCGGTGACCCGGGCGATGTCGTCCAGCATCATGTTGGCGCCCAGAATGCCGCCGGACAGACTCCAGGTGACGCCGTTCACCACCCACACCTGATTGCGCCGCGGGGCGCGTAACTGCTGCCACAGCGGGTGACGAATCAGGGACTCATAGTTGCGTTGCACAGACGGACTCTCGGATCGCAGGAAAATGAAAAAGATGTCGGCATCCACCACCGGGATGTTCTCTTTGCTGGTCAGTTTGAGCGAGACGCCCGGCTGGGCGAGGCTGGCGTTGCTCCAGCCAAACCCCAGTTCGCTCAGCACCGAGCCGGGAAAACTGCCGGGCAAATAGCTGCGGATATGGTCTTCGCGGATATCCAGTATCGACACGGTCGGCGGCCAGTCGCCGCCGAACTTGCGTTGCAACTGCCCGCGCAGCCAGCTCACCCGCTGCTGCCAGTCCTCCAGCAACCGATCGGCCACCGCCTGACGCCCAAGCGCCTGCCCCATCACCTGCACCGTTTTTTTGAACTGGTAGATTTCATCCAGCATCACCACCGGCGCAATCTGCGACAACAACGGCTCCAGCCGCTGATGGCGAAAGCGCGACGCGATGATGGCGTCGGGCTTCAGCAGCACGATGTCTTCCAGACTGGGTTGGGTTTCCAGCCCCACATGCGCCACCCCGGCCAGCGCCTGACGCAGGTAGCGGTACATGGGCTTCTCGCTCCACGAATCCACCACGCCGGCGGGCGTAATCCCCAGCGCCACCGCAGTATCCGTGGCGCCCTGAAACAGGGTGATGACCCGTTGCGGCATAAACAAGGACTGGGCCAGCGCAGGCCGGCCCAGTCCCAGTGGCAACAGGCTTAACGACAACCGCAGCAACCTGCGGCGCGAAAGCAAATACTCATTCACGATTCTGTGTGATCTACCTTACAGGTTGAACTGTTGACGGACAGTTGGGGCTGTTAATAAACAGCCGTATTATTTTTGTTGCCGGTGAACTATGCCGGGACCGTGCGACATTTCGTGCTTGATAAACTGAGTGAATTCTTTGCAACCTCATCGCACGCACGACAAGGAGAGGCTCAAACGCCGCCTCTCCTTGACCACTGGCTAAGGGCTAAACTGTGCCGCTCACGCGGTGCCTTCGGCGGTCGCCTTCGCTGTTCGGGCCGCCCGTGACGCGTTTACTCGCCCCATCCCTGGGGCTCGCCCTACGGGCCAGCGTAAACGCTGTTCAAAAACGCTCCCGGCGTTTTTGTCAGACGCGGCACGGGCTTTCGCCGCGTCCATGCGGCTCACCCGGCGAAGTCGCCCACCTCAGCACAGTTTTTGACGCCCAAAAAACCAGCGTATATCCTGCAAGCTCGTCACTAAAAAAGTTAATGACAATCTATTTTCCAATAATCGTCTGGAATGGGTTAATCACTTCCCCTTTACCGAACGGCATACTGCCCGGTCCGCCGGCACGGGCGATCATCGGAGTGATCAGCAGTTTCTGCGGCCAGTTCGGTACGTCGAACAACCGGGTTTTCAGCATTGTCTGCGTATCGGCGGCGAAACCGGCGCGATCAATGGCGCCGTTGATTTCAGCGCGCATCACGCCCCACAACGTCACGGCGTCTATCTCATAAGTCAGCGACAGCGTTTCGATAATCGCCCGCATGTTGACCTGAATACCCAGCGTTTGTAGCCAGAACAGCAGGTCATCCAGACGCTCGTGGTAAAGCGTATTGGCATGGCCTTGCTTGATACGGTACACCGGGTCCTGCATGCCGTTTTGCTCCAGCGTCGGCACATGGATGCGCAGCGAGTCGTGATCGCGCAGCAGCAGACCGTGGGCCTGACCGGCTTTCCATACCAGCACCGCATTCTGACCGTGGATCTCGCCCAGCATCCCCAACCGGAACATGCGGAAATTAATGTCGAAGAAACAATGACAAAGCTCAGCAAACAATGTCAAGACCGAATCAGCGTTCGTCGGCAAGCCGCGATACGCCAGCCAGTCGTCGAAGAAATGACGGCGGTTGCCCGGCAGCGGCGTACCCAATGCGGCCATCGGTAACAGGCGGTAATCCGGATCGTCGAACAGCGCCGACGGATAACTGCGGACCATCGCCGACAGGTGGCGCGGCGCTTCGTCAAACAGCGTGGCCTGCGGCGGCATGAACGCCCACCACTTGCCTTCATCGCACAGATACAGCCGTTCCTGCAACACGGCGTCTTTGTCACGCGCCTGCCGCAGCAGCGCTTCGCTCAGTCCGCCGTTGATCATTTTCACCGCTGGCAGATAGCGCGATGCCCCCAGCGAGTAAACCGCCATCGGCAGCTTGAGGTAATCGGCGCTGGCGAAGCACGGCGTCATTGAGCGCAGTGACGACGTCGGCAGATAGCGGGCGGCGCTGAAATCCAGCCGGTGGCAGTCGCCGTTGCGAAAGGCGTCGCCCAGTTGGGTTTCCAGAATGTGGTCGAACTGCCACGGGTGTACCGGCAGCGCGATATGGCTCTCAGCAAGGCCGCGCGTCGCCAGTTCCTGCTGCAACGCCGCCTGCTCCGCCTGCGGCAGCAGGTAATGCGCCGGGTACGAGTCAATCGCGTCGCTGATGCCGTCGCCGCATTGCAGGCGATTTTTCGCCACCGCCACCCAGTTCAGCGCCACCGGTTCGGCGAACTCGGCCACGTACCGGCGATACTCCTGCGCATTCAGCCCCTGTTTAGCCTTGGCGGTCGGATGGAACGGACGATCGCGCAACGACGCCCACTGCTCCATCACATGGAAGAAATCGGCGTTGCCGCGTGTGAGCAGGTTATCGGTATCGATGCGGTGCTCGCGCGACAGCGCGGTCTGCTCGACGCTGGTGTTAAGCACATCCAGAAACAACGCCTGCCCTTTGGCATTACCTTCTCCAGCCTGCTCTTCTTCGCCATGCTGACCGGCGAACACCAGATTCATGAAGCTCTCCGGCTCCAGCTCACGCCAGTCATCGCCGCCCTGCTGCCAGGCATAAACCTTAGTGCCCGGTACTTTTTCCCAGCGCTGGGTAATACCGGAGCGCAGCGCCACCACCAGATGACGCTGTTCGCGTTCATCGCTGCACCAGCGCCACAGGCGGGCCGCGCTATCCAGCGCGCCAAACGGCGCCGGTTGCCCATACTGCTGCCGCCACTCATCGGTGGTATACAACGCCAGCGGCTGCGGGCCAAAGAACTCCTCGGCCAGCAGGCAATCCACCAGATCCTGCATCACGCTGTGGCCGGCGTCCTTGTAGTGAGACGTGCTCTTAATCACACTACTTTCCATCGCATTACTTTCCATCGGATCACTTTCCTTCTGCTGAAATCGTTGCGGCCAGTCTGGCCTGTAAAGCGCGAAACGCGATACCGCGCTCGTCGCCCAATACAAATGCGCGCACGCCCTGCTCACGCCAGCGTGCATGATCGTCGTGCTGGCGGGGAATAGCGCAGTACGTCAAGCCATGCGCGTCGGCAGCCCGCCGCACCTCGGCCAGCGCCGTCTGCACCGGCGCCGCCGCGGTCTGCCACGGCATCCCCAGCGACTGGGAGAGATCCGCCGCACCCTCAAGAATCATGTCCAACCCCTCTACCGCCGCGATCGCCTCGGCCTGACGCACGCCCCCGGCGCTTTCGATCATCGCCACCAGCATGATTTCCCGGTTTGCCAACGCGACGTATTCCGCCAGGCTGTGCTTGCCAAATGCGCCGGGGCGGCCGCTGTTCAGGCTGCGCTCGCCCTGCGGGTGGTAATGGCAGGCGCGTACCGCCGCGCGTACCTGCTCAGCCTGCTCCACCATCGGCAGCACGATGCCCTGCGCGCCGCCGTCCAGCAGGCGCAGCATGGTCTTGGGGTTATCATCCGCCACCCGCACCAGCGGCGTCAGCGCGTAGCTTTCCGCCACCCGGATCATGTTCTCCACCGTTTCCGGGTTAATCAGCACATGTTCGCTGTCGATAATCACGAAATCGAACCCGGCTTCGGCGATCAACTCCACCGACACCGGCGAGGGAATCGAGGCAATCAGCCCGTATACCGGCGTACCGGCCGCCAGCTTGCGCTTGAGCTGGTTGGTTCTTAGCATGACGACGGCCTGAACGGATGCAGCGGGTTCGGCACCGATTTGAAGCGGCGCTCGCCGTCGCCCAGCAACCGGCGCTTAGTCAGTTCCTCCACCTCGTAGGTCGGCGCGAACACATCGAACAAGGTGTAGCGCGAGCGATGTTGCGGGTGCTCGGCCTGATAACGCAGCACCACCTCCGCCGTCATTTCCCAGAACTGCGCTTCCGGCAGTTGATAATGCTGGCGCAGGAAGACAGCCATTTCCGCCAGACAAATGAAGAAGAACGAGTCACAGGTAAAATCGCGCACCGCGTCGATGTCATCGGTAAGGATGAACGAGTTGCGGTTGATTTTGGCGTGGCTGGCGGGCAGCGGCACCAGATCCGGGCGCATGGCGGGGCGCGCCAGATGGTCCGGCGAATAACGCACGCCGTCATGGAAGTCTTTGAGCGCAATGCGCTGCGGCCAGCCGTCACGCACTATCAGCACGATATTCTGACCGTGCGATTCCATACCGATGCCTTCGGCGTACAGCATGTGGATAATCGGCGACACCGTGACCTGCAACAGTTGTCGGGTCCAGGCTTCCAGCCCGTACTGGCGAATCCAGGCATCGATAAACGGCGCCTGCTCGCCGCCGTCGTAACGGTGTTCGACGTGACTCAAACCGTTGAACGGCACCGCCTGCTCGTCCGGCTGCAGATACTGATGGATGCTTTCACGCCAGATCGCGCCCATCACGCCGTAGGCCTGCGCCATACGCGTGGCGGGCAGCGGCTGGGTATCGAAACTCACGCCGGCGACTTCGCCGAGAATCACGAATTTCAGGTTGCGGGCGGTCTGGTCGGTGTCGATCAACTGCTGCAGCCAGTCGGTAATAATCGGTCCGTTCATTACCGTGTGCCGTGCCAGAATGCGGGTGCTGGAGGTGTTGGTCATGCTCATCGCCAGCTTGACGTAAGGCCGCGTTTTCTCCGTCACGTTAGCCAGCGTGCGGATAGACTGCTGCGCCTGCCAGCGGTCATCGGACGCGCCGAGGTAAATCAGCTCGCCGCTGACCAGCTCCGGATAAAACACCGGCGCAATCACGTTTTTCCACTGCCACGGGTGCACCGGCACCAGTTGGTAGTCTTCCGGCTTACGGCCCTGACGCGCCAGCTGTTCGCCAAACGCCTGCCAGCGCGCCGCACCGAATTCGGTCTGCAGGAAATCGTCCAGATCCAGTTTGGTCGAATGGTTGGCGGACGCCCGCTGCTTCGCCAGCGCCAGCCAGACAATGGCGAAAGGCTGGCCAAACTCCGGCCCCCATTGGGCGTTATCCTGCAGGCTGAAGCCGATGCGCGATTTGTAGCAGGGGTGGTAGCTGTGGGCGTCCATAAAGTGGCGTTCCAGTTCGTCGAAACTGAGCTGATGCGCCGGTTTGCCGGGTTGATAATGTTGCGCCCGCGACTGCAAATCCTTCAGTTGGGTCTGCTCCAGTTCCTGTACAAAACGCGTCAGGAAGGGATTATTCTCCTGCTCGCCCAGCAGTTCTTCCAGCATCTGGTGCAGGTTGGGCGACTGCGCGTCGCCGTCAGGGCCGATGCGTCGCACGCTGGCGTAGTCGAGGCGGATCAGACAGAAGCTGTCGCTAAACAGCCCGCTGCACCGGTACTCCACCGGCACCTGCTGCGCATCGCGCCCGGTTATCGCAAACTGGCTGTTGCCGTCGCCGATCGGCGTGCGGCGATAAGGCAGCACATCCTCGTACAGCAGCGTCTGCAGCAGCTGTCCGACCACACGCTGTTCCACCAGCTGATAACGCTGCGCATCCATTTGCGGCAGCCACTCGCAGGCGATGTCCTGAAATACGGCGGGGGATAATGTCTCCATGCTATTACCTTGTCAGTGTGTCGGTTGAGTCAGACTGAACGGGTGGCGTCGGTTCGAAACATGACGGCGCCCGGCCTGAAGAAACAGTAGGCTGGACCCCGTCGTGCAGTGACCGCCAGCGCCGGTCACACGTCATTACGGGGCACGACCTAAACATCAGCGCGGCCCTCTGACGCCGGTCAGCGCGTCTGGCGCGCCGGACTCGTCGGAGGCGGCCGCCTCATCGGTTGCCGTGGGAAAACGCAGGGCGCACGGCAGCGCCAGCACGATCAAAATGCCGGTGGCAATAAAGGTTTCGCTAATGGCCGCGGCGCGCACGGCTTCGTGCGCCAGCCCGCTGCCCGCCAGCCGGAATTCGAGATACAGCGACGCCACCACGATCGCCAGCGACGACACCAGCCGGCGCGAAATGTTGTTCATGGCGGCGCCCTGCGTGACCAGCGTTTCCGGCAGCACATTCAGCCCGGCGGTGGTGACCGGCATGTAGGACAGCCCCAGCCCGGCGCCGCGCAGCATCATCCAGCCGAACACCACGCCAATTGAGGTCTGCGCGCCCGCCATGCCTAACCCGATGGTCGCCAGCGCGGTCAGCAATACCCCGGCGCCCACCACCCGCGACGGGCCGTGGCGATCCAGCAGGCTGCCGCCGACCTTGCCGAACAGGCTGGCGAACAGCGCGGTGCACAACAGCGCCAGCCCGGTCCAGATAGCGCTGTAGCCCATCACCATCTGCACCAGCATCGGCAACAGCACCAGGCACTCGAACATGCCGACCGACTGCACCACGGCGATCACCACGCTCAGTCGATAGCCGTGCAGTTGAAAAATACGCAGGTTAAGCAGCGGTTCGCGCTTACGCAGTTCGACGCGCACAAAAGCCGCCAGGCAAACCGTAGCCGCCAGCAGCATCAGCAGGTTGAACGGATTCGCCAGCGCCGCGGCATGGTGCAATCGTCCGGCGCCGATCATCAGCAACCCGATGCCGGCGGACACCAGCAGATAACCGGTCATATCGAACGGTTTGCGCTCACCCGGCGCGGTTTTCGGCAACACCACCAGCCCCATCAGCAGCGCCAGCGCCCCAATGGGAATATTCATGGCGAACAGCGCCCGCCAGCTGAACCACTCCAGCAGGATGCCGCCGCACAGCGGCCCCAGCGCCGGAGCCAGCATCACGATAGCGCCCCAGATGCCGGTAATACCGCCCCGCTCCTGTTTGGGGTACACCGAAAAAATCAGCGTCAGCGACAGCGGGATCATCAAGCCGCTGGCGATGCCCTGCACCGTTCGGGCGGCGATCACCAGCGAGATGGAATCCGCCATCATCCCCAGCAACGAACCGGTGATAAACAGCGCCACGCCCAGCAGGTAGAGTGGTTTGTTGCCCAGCCGGTGGCCGAGATAGCCGGTCAACGGCATGGTCATGCCCATGCTGACCATGAACGCCGCCACGATCCAGGTGGCGAGCAGCGGCCCGATCTGGAACACCTCGATAAACGCCGGCAACGCCGGATTGAGCGTACTGTTATTCAGGCTGACGGTAGTGGTGCCGAGCAGCACATTGACCACCACCAGCCAACGGGGAATAGCGTTATTCCACACGGCGCACCGCTCCGGCCGCATCCACCGTCATACCGTCGTCAGTGATGAAATACTGCACGGGACGCGGATGACACAGGAAGTCGGCATGAGAAATGTTGTAGCCGTAGGCGCCCGCCAGCGGCAACACCAGCAGATCCCCGATGTTGACGTCGGTCAGGCGCTGGTCGCGGCTAAGCACGTCCTTCGGCGTGCACAGCTGACCGACCACCGTCCAGTCGCGCGTTTCCCCGGCCGTCGGCGCCGCTGCCAGCGGCAGATGGACCACCGGATGGTCGTGTCCCTGCGCCACCGGCAGACGGAACTGGTGAGTGCCGCCGCGGCACACCAGAAAATGTTTGCCGTGACTGCGCTTTTTATCCAGCACCTCAATGGCGTAATAACCGCAGTAGGCGCTGATGAAACGCCCCGGCTCGAAGCGGACTATCGGCGCGTCCGGCTGTTGCGCCAGCCGCGTGCGCAGGTAATCGCACAGCGCCGGCCAGTCGAAACGCTCCGGCGTCAGATACGGCACGCCGATGCCGCCGCCCACGTTCAGATGGGTGATATGCTGCGGATGCGCGGACAGCGCTTTCCACTGCGGCCAGCGCGTCAGGTAGAGATCCAGCAATTGCTGGTGCCGCGCCACCACCATCTGGTGCGACATCGCGTGGACATGAAATCCTTTCAGTTGCAGGTGGCTGGCGTTATCCACCTCCCGCACCGCGTCCGCCAGGTCGGCCTCATCCATGCCGAACGGCGTCGGCGTTCCGGCCATCGCCAGTTTACTGGTCAGCGACGACGCCAGTTCCGGATTGATACGGATGAACACAGGCTGGACCACGCCATGCTGCTTCGCCCGCTGTTGCAGGCGGGCAATCTCGTGGCGACTTTCCACATGAACCGCTTCCACGCCCTGTTCCAGCGCCAGATCGAAGTCCGAGTCCAGTTTGCCCGGCCCGGAGAACACGAACGGTTTGCGCGTGTCGCAACCGGCCACACGCGCGATTTCACCGCCTGACGAGATTTCAAAGCCATGCACTAACGGCGCGATCGCGTCCAGAATCGGTTTTTCGCTGTTGGCTTTGATGGCGTAATAGAGTTCCACACCCGGCGGCAGCACCGCCATCACTTCGCTGACGTGTTGGCGCAGCGCCGTCAGGTCGTACACAAACGCCGCCAGCGGGTCGGCATGCTGCTGTTGCAGGCGGACAATCACATCGTGGACGTGCAAAGGCAGCTTAGCCATGCTGCACCTCACCATGCTGTACTTCACCAGACGGTACTTCGCTGCCGTGCTGCACGGCCTTACCCCAGGGCGACGGCAATCGGACATAGCTGGCCTGACGGTCGGCTTCGGCCGCCAGCCTGACCTTGAGGTTGGTTTTGCACGCCACCGGATGGCCGGCGATCAGTGCGTCCAGCTCCGGCGACGGTTGTTTCAGTTCCCCCTGAACGGCACGCAGTTGCTGTCGCACCCGTTGCCACATCAAGGGCGCCAGATGCGCACGTCCCTGACTCAAGGCCAGAATGGTTTCGGACAGATGATTAATGAACAGGCAGTACATGATGCGATTCCAGCCCTGCTCGCGCGAGTACAGCAGCGACTGACGCACACGGGGATGGATGTCGTCGCTAATATAGCGGGCACCAAGATCGTCGGTCAGCTTCACGCCTTCAAAGTCGCGCAGCAGCACCTGCTGCGGCCGCCCGTGTTGATGCACCAGCACGCTGTTTTGCAGATGCGGCTCCATCACCACGCCGTGATTGAAGAACAGCGACAGTACCGGGCGCAGCAGTTGCGTCTGGTAGTCATCGAACCAGTACAGCAACGCGTTGTCATCCAGCGCCTCGCCATAGTGCGTGCGCAGGAAGGTTTGAATCATCGGCTGCAAATCCACGCCGCGTGCAAACAGCGTACCGGCCATAATGCTGCGATCCGCGCCGGTACGACGGCAGAAATTCTCGCGCAGGATGCCGCCTGTCTGCTCGCGGAACCAGTGTCTGTCCGACTCGCTGGCGGCGACCGGGCTCCAGCTCACCACGCCGGGTTCGGCTGCGGCGACCAGCCCACCCAGCGTGTCGGCATGCTGATCCAGCAACTGACGGAACAACCGGTCGATCAGCACCGTGCTTTCCAGTTCATACCAGGCGTTTTTGCGCACACAGTTGGTGATGCGCACATTCAGCGAACCTTTGATGAAGTAATCGTGATCGTCGATGAACCAGGTGCGAATAGAGGCGGTCGGGCTGGCGACGCGGCCGCTCTGCCCCAGATCGCGGATCACGTTATCGCGCAACAGCTGCTGCACGCGCTCATCCTGCATAAACAGCTGCGCCTGCACCGGGTGCATACAGATAATGGCGTGCCCTATAGAGGCTGACTGCTGGTCGGCGAACCCCTCCAGCACCTGTTGCGGCGTCAGGCCGTTGGCGCCGATGTGCAATCCGTCCACCGGCACTTCGAACTGATGCAACGCCGCACGGGCCTGGAATTCAGGCGCCCACTGTTCCTGACCAAGATGCGCCGGCCACAGACGCGCTTTGGGCGCGGGGTGGCTGGGGTGGCCGAACCACAAACCCTGTTCGCTCTGCAGATAGTGCTGCAGCGGCGCGTCCGCGCGCTGACGGCCGTTGTGGCTGACAATAGCGCTCACCAGCCGCTGGCTCTGGAGAATCTGCTCGTACAACTCCGGGTTTTTCCTTCCGGCGATTTGCTCGCATGCGGCCAGCAGGCGTGCGACCAGACGTTCAAAATCGGGGCATTGCCATTCACTCTGCGCCTGACGCAGGTAAACATCGGACAGGTAATGTTGGCTGCCGAAGGTGTCGCGGCGGTCTACCATGACAAACAGTTGCAGTTGGTCGGGCAAGCCGATCATCATCGGGATGCCCTTCCAGTTTGCACCATCAAAATAGGCCCCCGGCGGGATCCCTTTCATTTCGTCTGGCCATTCATATCGCAAATACCCTTCCGGTATCGCGAACTCTTTGATAAGACAATTCAGTAACCCATGTAAGGCTGCTTTTTCGCTTATCATTGTGGACAAAACATCATGATTTCGGTTGTTCATCTCTGCTCCGTAAGAATAACAATCGGCCGGTGGTGTAGAGCCTATCCCAATAGGGCTATTTCACTTGCCATTTTGGCCCTGGGCAGTGCTCGAAATCCTCACGTACTACGTGTACGCTCCGGTTTCTCCGCGCTGTCCGAGTCCAAACTGGCGGCGCCAATTACGCCTAGTGGGATAGGCTCTTATTTCGTGGCGAAGGTTAAATATCCTGAATAAATCACTGAATAATGCCCCGCCTTACGGCGGGGTTATTATCAGAAGTCAACGCTGTATCCTAATGTCACGGTTCTTCCCCGACCGGAGA
The DNA here is from genome assembly GCF_002812485.1 of Dickeya fangzhongdai. Taxonomy (NCBI): domain Bacteria; kingdom Pseudomonadati; phylum Pseudomonadota; class Gammaproteobacteria; order Enterobacterales; family Pectobacteriaceae; genus Dickeya; species Dickeya fangzhongdai. The sequence continues at coordinate 1,850,143 of NZ_CP025003.1, read as the reverse complement.
AATAACGCAGGGAGTTCACAATCGCACTTTGCGAGTAATATGTGATGTACTCCTTGTCGAACAGATTGGAGACCGCCAGATTAATTTTACCTTTCGGTAATTTATAACCGACGGCGGCATCCACCAGCAGATAACCGTTAAAGTCCTGCTGACGGTTATCCATAATTCTGTCAAAGGCATAATTAGCCTGAATAAAGGATGACCATTGTGGCGTCCAGTTGGCGGACCAGCTGGCGGTCAGGCGATCCGGCGGGATATTCAGCCCGTCCAGCTTGCCGTCCAGACTGCCGTTGCCATCGCTGTCATACCAGCCCTGAATATGGGAATAACCGAGTTTCAGACGGTGATCGTCATTCACCTTGTAACCCAGCGACGTCTCGATGCCATCGATACGGGTTTTCTGTCGTTCGCTCTGGAAGGTGCCGCTCACATCCACCACGCGCTCGCCCAGCTTGGATGTCGAGCGATAGTAGCTCAGCTCAAACTCCACCGGGTCCTTCTGAATGCGAAAGCCGGTTTCAACGTTGTCAGTCACAATCGGCTCCAGCGGCAGCATGCTGACCGACTGACCGGCGGTTTTAATGCCGCGCAACGTACGGCCCACGTCCGGAATACCGAAGCCCTGCGAGTAGTTGGCGAACAGACTCAGCGGCTGATAAGGCGTGGTCCACACCGCGCCGACGTTGTACAACGTCTTGTTGAAACTCAGGCGCCCGCCCTGAACATCCACGCTGTTATTGGGCGCACGCGCGGTGCTGGCCGCCACCGTGCGGAAGCTGTCGATATCCAGACGCGCGTACTCGTAGCGCACCCCGGTGGTGATTTTCAGCGACTCGATCGGCTGGATATCAAACTGCATAAACGGCGACAGATCGGTGTATTCCATCTGCGGCGCGTACAGGCGTTTGGTCAGCCAGAAATCCTGTTTGCCGGTATCGAACAGGGTATCGAACCCGACCGTCGCTTTCAGGTAATCGTCCCAGATATCATCCTTGGTCAACGCCACTTTGCTGCCGTAGCGGCTGGAGGTCACCCGCGACTGATCGTACAGCTGATTGAGCGGCGCAATGCGGATATCCTGGAAAGATGCGGAATTGTCAGCGCCGAACAGCGACTCGTAATTCTGGTAATACACCAGCGAGTTCAGCTTCATGCCCGCCAGATTGTAGTTATCGTAGGTGGCGCTGGTGGTCCAGACGCTGTTCATCGGCGCATCGCCGACCGGGCGCCCGGATATCGAGGTGGTCGGGATGCCGTTATTACGGTCGCCGGCGACGCCTAAATAGTTCATCTTGCCTTTGATCTGATAGCGGTTAAGGCTGAACTGTATCCGCTGGTCGTTATCCAGCCAGTAGCCCACTTTCGCCATCACATCGTAAGCGCGCGAATCCATCAGGTCGCCCTGGGTGTTATCAACCCCGATAGGACGATCTTTCCCGTCCAGGAACAATCCCTGATCTTCGTAACTGACTGAAAACAGGTAATCCAGATACTCTTCACGGCCACTGAACCCGTAGGTGGTTTTGTAGCTCATGGCGTCCGAGCTGACTTTCGTCGGCGAGGTGGTTTCCACGCTGAAGTGCTGGTTGAACGAGCCTGGCTCCGGGCGGCGGGTAATGATATTGATCACCCCGCCGGTCGCGCCGATGCCGTTGCTGGCGCTGGCGCCGTGAATCACTTCGATGCGATCCACCATCGCGAAATCGATGGTGTGCATTTCACGCCCGGTAGGACGCAACGGGTTGGATTGCGGAATACCATCCACCAGAATCAACGGGGCGCGGCCGCGGAAGGTCTCGCCGCTACCGCTCATTTTCTGACGGCTCGGCGCCATTGACGGCAATAAGTTGCTTAATATCTGGGAAGAATCACTGGTAATTTGGCGCTGCTGTTCGATCTGCTCTTTAGTAATAATCGTCACGACCTGAGGTGAATCTTTTTTCTCGGTATCCGTTCGGGATGCCGTCACCACCATTTCGTTGTCATTTTTGTTTGTGCTGTCTGCTGCGTTAGCCTGTGCAAATAAAAATAATGGCGTCAACGCATATAATGCCCGAACCTTCATTCATTCAACCTCATTATTATCTTCCCAGTAAATAAACGCTGGCGGTTCCGCCAGCATACGTCGTTAATATTATTGTTTAGCCTCAGGCTATATCCGTAATAACGCCGGTTACGTTTTCTTTTTATTATCTCGTCGTCATTATCATTACGGACCATATACTTACCTCTGGCATTATGGATGACGGACTTGCGCCACGGCTTCGATCAACGCGCGCTCGAAGCGCTCCACTACGCTGCGGCACTGCTCCTCGGTAATAATCAGCGGCGGCAGCAGCCTGACCACGTTACCCTGTCGTCCGCCCCGCTCCAGCAACAAGCCCTGGCGGAAACAGTGTTGTTGAATCGCGACCGCCAGTTCGGCATCCAGCGGATAACAGCCGCCCGCCAGCGTTGGCCGGCGCTCATCCACGACTTCAATTCCCAGCATCAGGCCGCGGCCGCGTACCTGTCCCAGGCAGGGGAAACGCGTCTGTAACTGGGTAAACTGCTGCTTCAGCCAGTCGCCGCGGGCAGTCGCCTGCGCCGCCAGCTTGTCGCGCAGCAGAATCTCGATGGTGGTTTTGCCGGTGGCCATCGCCATCTGGTTACCGCGGAACGTGCCGGTATGGGTACCCGGTTTCCAGACATCGAACTCGCGGCGAATGCCCAGCACCGCCATCGGCAAGCCGCCGCCCACCGCTTTCGACATCACGATGATGTCCGGCTCGATGCCGGCTTGTTCGAAGGCGAACAGCGTGCCGGTACGGGCGAATCCGGCCTGCACTTCATCCACAATCAGCAGAATGCCGTGACGGCGGGTCACCTCGCGCAGCGTTTGCAGCCAGCTGGCCGGCGCCGGGTTGACGCCGCCCTCGCCCTGCACCGCTTCGACAATGACGGCGGCCGGCAACGACATGCCGCGCTCGACATCCTCGATAAACGTGGTGAAATAGTGACTCAACGCCTGTACGCCCGCCTCACCGCCAATCCCCAGCGGGCAGCGGTATTCATGGGGGTAAGGCAGGAACTGGACGCCGGGCATCAGATTCTGCACCGCATCCTTGGGACCGGTATTGCCGGTGACGGCCAGCGCGCCGTGCGTCATGCCGTGGTAGCCGCCGGAGAAGCTGATGATGCCGCCGCGGCCGGTATAGGTTTTCGCCAGTTTTAATGCGGCCTCAACCGCATCCGCTCCCGAGGGGCCGCAGAATTGCAGGCAGTACTGGTTTTCGCCGCCGGGCAGCTGCGCCAGCAGGGTTTCGCAGAAGGCGTCTTTCAGCGGCGTGGTGAGATCCAGCGTATGCATCGGCAGGCCCGACGCCAGAAATTGCTGGATGCTGGCCACCACTTCAGGGTGGTTATGCCCCAGCGCCAGCGTACCGGCACCCGCCAGACAGTCCAGATACGGATTGCCGTCTACATCCGTCACCCACACGCCTTGCGCTTTCTGGATCACCAGCGGCAGTTTGCGCGGATAACTTCGAACATTCGACTCAAACCATCCCTGTCGCTCCAGATAATCTGCATTGGTTCTCTGCACATGATCCGTAACCGCAAACTGTGTCTCTGACATCGTCTTCACCCCCTGTGATATTGATAATGACAACAATTATCATTAACAATAATGACGCTCAAGTGTTATTTAAATGACAGTTTTCATAACCAAATCCTTACAATTAATGACGCTATATTCACTAAATGCATACAGCGCGAGGGTTTTGGCAACACGCTATCGCCTAAAAACGGGGGAATCGCCGGTAAGATGAAAAAACGATTTTGTGACGCAAATCACAAAATATGCGCTAAATAAAATCTGCATTTTGCCGAGAGGCAATTCCAGCGGAAATATGCTGCCAATGGCGGCGATTTGGCATGGAACAGACGGAATCCGTCGCTATCCGGCATTAGACGGGGCGGCCAGCGATAAAAACCGGTTTTCGCCTCGACAAACCGGTTCGCTGATAAACGCTTTTTGGCAAACGCTGTTGAGAAACAAAAAAGCGGCTTAGCGCGCTGATGTCTCCGACTCAAACAGCGGCAACGGCTTGCCGATGATGTAGCGCCGGCGCAAATGCGCGGACAAGACATCCATCAGCATCACCACCGCCACCAGAATCAGGGTGATGAACATCACCACATCCCAGTTCCACAGTCGCATGTTTTCGGCGTACACCAACCCGACGCCGCCGGCGCCGACAAACCCCAGCACCGCCGCCGACCGCACGTTGGACTCCATCTGATACAGGCTTAGCGCCAGAAAAGTGGGAAACGATTGGGTGAAGATGCCGAAACGGTGTTTTTGCAGGCTGTTGGCGCCGACCGCGCCAAGTCCGCGGCTGGGTGAACGTTCTACCGCTTCATGCCCCTCCGCGTACAGCTTGCCGAGCAGACCGGCGTCCTGCATCAGGATCGCCAGCGCGCCGGACAACGGCCCCATGCCCACCGCCCGCACGAAAATCAGCCCCCAGATCGCCATGTCGATGCCGCGCAAGATATCCAGCAAACGACGCACCAGCAACGCCACCGGCCGCAACATCGGTTCGTGCATCACGTTGCGAGCCGCCAGGAACGACAACGGCAGCGCCACTATCGTAGCGGTCAGGGTACCGGCGAACACGATGGCGATGGTGATGAATACCTGCGACAGGTAGTAACCGAACGGCCAGTCGAGAAAGTCATGCCACACGAACATACGCACAAAATAGCGCCCCAGCTCGCTGAAGCCGCGCAGCCACTGTTCGGCGCTGATGCCGAAAAACGTCAGAAACGCCAGATAGTAAAGCAGCACGGCCGCCGCCATCAGCCCGACGCGCCGCAAGTAGCGGCGTTGCTGGCTGAACAGCGCCGGGTGCTGTTGTTTCATCGCGGCGATGTCCGCCGGCGTCAACGGGGTCATGTTCATTTGCCGCCCTCCACCACTTGCCGCCGCAACCGCCCGGACAGCGCATCCAGAATCGAGACCACCACGATGATCAGCAGCATGGTCATGCTGACCTGATCGTAGCGGTCCAGCTTGATATTGGTCATCAGTTCCTGACCGATGCCCCCGGCGCCCACCAGCCCAAGAATGGTGGACTGACGGAAGTTAATTTCCAGCCGCATAAAACTGTAGGACAGCACGATCGGTTTGACCTGCGGCCACAGCCCAAAACGCATACGCTGCAACACGCTGGCGCCACAGGCGGCCAGCCCGCGCACCGGCCGTTCCGAGGCGCTTTCAATCGCTTCATAAAACAGCTTGGTCAGGCAACCGACGGTATGCAGCGCCAGCGCCAGAAAGCCGGGAATAACGCCGATACCGAATGCCATCACGAACATCACCGCCCATGCCAGCTCCGGCATGGTGCGCAGAAACGCCAGCAACGCACGGAGAGTAAAACGCACGCCCGGCGGGCTTTGCGTATTGTTGGCCGCCAGAAACCCCAGCACCACCGACGCCGCCACCGACAGCAGCGTCGCCGCCAGCGCCAGGTTGAGCGTCTCCCAGATCAACGGCAACTGGATATTGAGGCGGTATCCCCAGTAGGCCAGCGAGCCTTCGGTATGACCGTCGGCGAACAGCAGCGGCCAGTGCAGCACCGGCAGCGTCTCGATCAGGTAGTCAAAAAAGTGGGGAAACGACGTCCACAGGGTATGCAGATTGAATTCGGACAACGCGCCCGCGCCGATGTACAGCACGACCAGCACCAGTGTCCATATCAGCGACTCGCGCTTCTGCCGTGTGCGTATCCGCTGGTAATAGCGTTCAAAATCAGGGTTCAGCATGAGTTTGGTCTGAATGGTGGAAAAGCGATGATGGGTTTGGAACCGCAACAGTGTGAAAAAATAGGCATCCTGCCTGTGCCGCAGTCCGTCAATGTTGCGCCGTTGCGCACCGCCGGTCGGGAAAACGCCGAGCCTGACGACCCGGCGCGCCACCCTCAGCGGTTGCCTTTGGTCAATTCACGCTTCATGGCGATAATGGTTTTGTAATCGTCCACGCTGGCCGGGCCGATGTGCTGTTTGCCGCCCATCGCCTTGATGAAACAGGTATGATCTTCTTTATCCAGCTTGTTCACCGCGGTAATCAGTTTGGCTTTGAAGTCGGCCGGCAACGCGTTGCTCACCAGAATCGGGCCGTTCGGGATCAGCGGCGATTGCCAGATGATGCGAATCTGTTTCATCAGATCCGGGTGGTCCATGCGAATCAGACGGCCGAACGCGCCGCTGGTGTAGCCGGTGTTGTAGTCGCCAATCATCGACGCCCAGGTCACCGCGCCGTCAAACTGGCCGTTCAGTACGCCGAGGATGTCCTGCTCATGCCCGCCGGAGAAGGTGACGCTGGAGAAGAAATTGTTGTACTTGTTATCGGTGCTGCCGCCGAATTTCTCTTTAAACGCCTGATTGGGAATCAGGTAGCCGGAGGTGGAATCCGGGTCGGCGAAACCGACCGCCTTACCTTTCAGATCTTCCAGCTTCTGGTACGGGCTGTCGGCCTTAACGATCACCACCGAGTGATAGCCGCGCGACTGGTCGACGTCGTCCACCGCGATACCGACGACATCCACCGCGTTGGGGTCCTTGATGTAGACCGACGCATACGACGACGGCGACATGCTCAACACCAGATCAATCTTCTTGCCCAACAGCCCCTGAATAACCCCGGCATAGTCGGATGAGTTGCGCAATTGGGTATCGACATTCAGCTCTTTATCGAGAAACTGTTTAACGCACTGGTTATCGCCGATCTGCTGAGTCGCGTTCTGACCGCCCAGGATGCCCAGATTCAGCGTTTTCGGTGTTTCCGCGGCGAATACGCTGGCGGACACTACCGCACCGGCCAGCAAGGTGGTCAACGTGAAGGTTTTTTTCATCAGTTTTGCCTATGTTGTCGTTATGCCAAGGTGTAGCGATGTGATGTCGAAAAATCCTGCGTCCGCGTTAAAACCACCGAGACGCGGGCAGTGCCAAAAAGGGAATTAATGAATTAATGCACCGGCTGCAGATCGTCGCCGTACAGGGTACGCAGCAGGCTGTCGGTCAGTTCTGACGGCGGGCCGTCAAACAGAATGCGGCCCTGAGCGATGCCTATGGCCCGGGTACAGTATTCTTTCACCAGCTCGACCGAGTGCAGGTTCACCACCACGGTGATACCGTTGTCACTCACCTGTCGCAACACGTCCATGATGCGGCGGGTGTTTTTCGGGTCGAGCGACGCCACCGGCTCGTCGGCCAGCAGGATTTTGGGGTTCTGCATCAGCGCGCGGCAGATAGCGACGCGCTGCATCTGGCCGCCGGACAGGTTTTCCGCCCGCTGCAACGCCTGCGGCAACAGGTTCATCCATTGCAGCAGCCCAATGGCGTGCGCACGATCCTCATCGGAAAACAGTTTGAAGAACGACTTCAGGGTGGAGGTCCGGCTCAGGCGGCCCAGCAGTACGTTGGTCAGCACATCCAACCGCGGCACCAGACAAAAATCCTGAAAGATCATGCCGCATTCGCTGCGCCACTGGCGCATCTGCCGGCTGCTGAAACGCAGAATGTCCTGCGTGTCGCCCTGCCCGCCATCGTGCTGGGCAGGATAGCGCAGGATTTGCCCTTCGCTGGCCGGAATAGTGCCGTTCATCACGTGCAACAAGGTGGACTTACCGGCGCCGGAACGGCCAATCACCGCCACCATCTCGCCGGCGTGCAAATCAAAACTGAGGTTCTCCAGCACCCGTTTCTGCTGACCGGAATAGGCCTTACACAGCTGACGCACCGACAGAATGGTCTGCTGCGGTTGCGTCTGGAAATGATGTGCGCGCAGTGGAGTAGCGCTTTCGGATGCCAACAGTGCCTGTGCCATGAGTTTCGTCATCGTTTAGTCAACAATATGGACGTTATTAAGCGCAGCGCAGATGAATACCTGATGACAGCTTTATGATTAAAAAATGAACTCACGGACATTCCACCTCGCCTCATAACCGTTTCTGTCGCCGCTTTCGATGAGGGAATTACGCCGACTCCCCGAAGCGCATTCTGAGCGCGTCGACAACGCTTTTAATTTTAACGGTCTGCCGCCGCCCTGCCGGCACCAGCACATGCATAGGGCGAGCAGGTCCTTCATACTCAGGCAACACCTGAACAAGACGCCCTTGCCGGATTTCTTCGCGCAGCACATCTTCTGGACCTAACGTGACGCCATAACCCTCTATCGCAGCATGTAGCAACGCCTTCCAGTCATTTGAGCGGAACCGGCCTTGCGGCCTGACTTCTTCGGTCTTGCCCGCTCGATGGAACACCCAACGGCAAGGGGCGGCGGGTGACCATATTCCGTAAACGAGGCAGGCGTGATGTGCGAGCTCAGCCGGTACTGCCGGTAAACCTTCGCGCGCGACATAGTCTGGCGAGGCACAGGCGATTAAACGGTAAGGCCGCAGCGGCCACGCCAGCATTGAACTGTCGGCCAGTTCACCGATGCGAATGATGACTTCAAAACCCTCTTCAATCGGGTCGACCAGACGATCACTCAACGTCAGTTCCACCTGCGTATCCGGATAATTTCCGAGATAGTGTGTAAGAAAAGGGGCCAGAGTATACGAGCCAAAGGTCACCGGCGCGTTTACCCGAATAACACCGGAAGGTGTGGCCTTCATGTCCAGCACAATGGCATCGGCGGCTTCTGCTTCAGCCAGTACCATCCGACACCGTTCGTAATAACTGCGGCCAATATCGGTCAGACTCTGGCGGCGCGTGGTGCGATTCAGCAATCTGACGCCGAGCCGTGCTTCCAGCCAGGCCACATGTTTCGCCACCATTTGCGCAGAGAGACTCAACGCCTCGGCTGCCGCTGCAAAAGAGCCAAGCTCCGCCGCCTTCACAAAAACGCTCATGCTGGTCAGCCTATCCACCATTCCCTCCATTTTGTTGTTTATTTATGTTTTATATTGCGCTTTATCTCCGATTTGTAGGGAACTATTTTCTTGTTATCTCAACACGAAAAAGGAAAAAACGATGAAGATTGGCATTATTGGCGCAGGTTTCGTCGGACGGGCAATAGCAACGCTTGCCATTAAAAACGGCCATCAGGTGATGCTCAGCAACTCACGCGGTCCACAGACGCTGTTCAGTCTCCGGCCGATGGTTGGCTGTGACGTCGGCACCGCCACCGAAGCCGCCATTTTTGGCGATATCGTCGTCATCGCGGTTCCCCTCTCGGCTATCAGCCAGCTTCCTGTCGCGGAACTACGGGGAAAACCGGTGGTGGACGCCGTCAACTACTATCCTGAACGCGATGGGCAAGTTGAGGCGCTGGACAGACTGGAAACCACTACCAGCGAGCTTCTGGCCGGCTATTTGCCCGGCGCGCTGATAACAAAAGCATTTAACGCCATCCCCATGACACAGCTTGAAAGTGACGGGCTTCCCTCTGGCGCGCCGACGCGCCGGGCGCTACCGCTTGCCGGAGATGATGCGACAGGTAAACGGCTGGTCACCGAACTATACGAAGCTTTTGGTTTCGATGTCGTTGATGCAGGTGCTCTCGCCGAAGGATGGCGCTTTGAGCGGGGAATGCCGACTTATTGTGTACGGATGACAAAAGAGACGCTGAGCACAGCACTGGATAATGCTCAACGCAGTGACGTCGCTGTTTCCGGCAGATGACGCCGCAGCAATACCGCGACACGGGCACGCCGCAACATATTCCGGCTTAGACCTATCCGGTCGACTGATTTCTGAGCGGGAACTGACGCTATCTTCCCGTCTCAGCTTATTCAGTTGCGGTTTTCGTCGCTACACGTTGATCCATGCCCCATCGGCCGCCGCGCGCACCCCGTCCGGCAGGTCGTTTAGCATCAGCCAGGCGTCGGTTTCGTGGCTGACGTGGGTCAGCCAGGTTTGCGTCGGCCGCAGCTGTTCGCGCACCCGCAGCACGGTGTTGAGGTCGCTGTGGTTGAGCGGCGGCCTATCCCGCGGCGGCTGGGTGCAGTCCATCACCATATGATCGAGCCGTTTGCCGCGCAGGAAATCCAACGTATCGTCCGGCAAACCGCAGGTGTCGGTCAGGTAGGCCACGCTCTGCCCGCCATGTTCCAGCAGATAGCCGAAGGTGGGTTTGGAATGATTGAGCGGCAGCGCCGTGACCCGCAGCGCCCCCATCGTTACCGCCTGAAACGGCGTCATCGCCAGCTGAAAATCAAGCCGACGCGGATGCTTGTACAGGTCGTCGCATCCCTGTTCATCCGGCGGACCGAACACCGGGATGCGATCGCCGATGCCCCAGCGCAGCGAAAACAGCCCCTGCACATGGTCGACATGGTAGTGCGTCAGCAGGATGCGCCGAATCTCGTTGACGCCAAAGCGCTGCTCCAGTTGCGTGACGCCGGCGTCCAGCAGCGTCGCCTCGCCGTCGCACCGAACCAGCATGCTGCTCGGTCCGCGCCGAAAGCGCGGATCCAACCGCGCCCGCTCGCAGGCGATACACTCACAACCGGTCAGCGGCACCTGCTGCGCGTCGCCGGTCCCCATAAACATTAGCTCCATAACATTAGCTCCACTTTTGAGGCTGTTAACAAACGGCCGTGTTGTTTTGTTATTGGCGAATAGATGTCAACGCCGTGAAATGTTTCGTGCGTGATGACCTCAATGATCTCTTTGTAACGTCATCGCACGCACGACAAGGAGAGGCTCATCGCCGCCTCTCCTTGACCTCTGGCTGGTGGCTAAACTGTGGCGCTACGCGCTACCTTCGGCACTCGACTTCGCTATTCGGGCCGCCCGTGACGCGTTTACTCGCCCCATACCTGGGGCTCGCCCTACGGGCCAGCGTAAACGCTGTTCAAAAACGCTCCCGGCGTTTTTGTCAGACGCGGCACGGGCTTTCGCAGCATCCATGCTGCTCACCCGGCGAAGTCGCCCACCTCAGCACAGTTTTTGACGCCGGAAAAAAACACTCCCCCCGGGCTAAAGGGGGGTATCAGCAATCTCATTTTTCAGCCGCTAACAGGGTGTGAAACGCCAGCAGCGTTTGCGCCAGCGCACCATCGTTATTCAGTCGCCGGCACGCCGCCGGAACCGGCATCTCGCTGGCCCGCTGCAGCCGCTGCGCGATCGCCGCGTCATCTTCCCGCCCGCGCTGACGCAAACGCTGCGCCAGCACCTCCGGGGAGACCTGCAGGCACACCGGCAATAAGCGGTCGCCGTAGCGCGTTTGCGCCTGCTGATGATGAAAGCGCGATCCATTGACCACCACATCCAGCCCGGCGGACAGCCACAGGTCGATTTCAATGCCGATGCCGTACTGATAGTGGTGCGCCTGCCAGTGCAATGCGAACAAACCGCACTCGCGGCGCTGCGCGAACTCCGCGTCGCTCAGCGCAATATGGTTTTCGCCGCCGGCCTGCGCCGGGCGGGTAATATAGCGATGCGCCACCAGCAGGCGCGGCGGATTCGTCTGCCGCAGGGCATCCAGCAGGGAATCTTTGCCGGAGCCGGACGCGCCGGTCAGCCAGATTAGCCGCGCCATCAGAACACCTGTCGCCCCTGCGCCCACACCTGACGAATCCGTACCTGACCGTGCGAGTGGTGCGCCAGCACCAGATCGGCGCGCAGCCCGTCGGCAATCCGCCCCCGATCGTCTAACCCGACCGACTGCGCCGGATTAGCGCTGACCATCGCCACCGTCTGCGGCAACGTAAACGGATTACGCTCATCCGTCGCCAGGCGAAACGCCGCATCCAGCAGGCTGGCGGGGTAATAGTCGGATGACAGAATATCCAGCAGCCCTTGCTCCGCCAGCCGGGACGCCGCCACGTTGCCGGAGTGGGAGCCGCCGCGCACGATATTGGGCGCCCCCATCAGCACCTTCATGCCGCTGGCGTGCGACGCCTGCGCCGCCATCTCGGTGGTGGGGAACTCAGCGATCACGCTGCCCAGCGCCAGCGATTCATGCACATGCGCAGCGGTAGCGTCGTCGTGGCTGGCCAGCGCGATGCCGCGCTCGCGGCAATGCGCGGCAATCGCCAGCCGGTTCGGCGTCGACCAGCGTTCGGACAGCGCCCGCTGTTCGGTTTCAAACGCATCCATCTCGGCATCGTTCAGGTGGTATTTGCCCTGATAATACTCGCGGTATTTTTCCGGCGTGGCGAACTGCCGCTGCCCCGGCGAGTGGTCCATCAGCGACACCAGCGCCACTTCCGGCGTGTTCATCAACGCTTCAAACAGCGGCAAGGTGGTGTGGTGCGGCAATTCGCAACGCAGGTGAATCAGATGCTGCGCCCGGTTCACCCCCAGTTGCTGGCTGTGAACGATGGCGTCGATCATGCGACGCAGGTTATCGAGCCGGTGGCCGCCGTCGCGCACATCGCCTATCGCCACCGCATCCAGCACCGTGGTGATGCCGCTGGCGACGATCAGCGCATCGTGGCTGCTCATCGCCGAATGCGCCGGCCAGTCGACATTCGGGCGCGGCATGAAAAACTTGTCCAGATTGTCGGTATGCAGCTCCACCAGCCCCGGCAGCAGCCAGCCGCCTTCGCCGTCCAGCGCCTGCGGCAGTTGACTGGGGGTGGAGGAAAACGCCTCGATCGCGCCGTTGCGCCAGGCCAGCGATCCGCTGACCACCTCATCCTGCAACACCAACTGCACGTTATTGATAATCCGGGTCGTATTGCTGATCTGAGTCGTCGCGCTCATGGCGTGAGCTCCTGCGTTACGGGTGTCATGTGATGCAGGCGGTCCGCCACGCGGGCGCGCACCTGCGCATCGTGGAAAATGCCGACCACCGCCGCGCCGCGGGCACGCGCTTCCTCCACCAGTTCCACCACCGCGTCGCGGTTGGCGGCGTCCAGCGAGGCGGTCGGTTCGTCCAGCAGCAGCAACGGATAATCGGCGATAAACCCGCGGGCGATGTTGACCCGCTGCTGCTCGCCGCCGGAGAAGGTGGCGGGCGCCAACGTCCATAGCCGGCGCGGGACGTTGAGCCGGGTCAGCAGCGCGTCGGCGCGCGCTTCGCATACCGCCCGGTCTTCGCCGCGTTCCAGCAGCGGCTGCATCACCACCTCCAGCGTCGGAATGCGCGGGATCACCCGCAGAAACTGGCTGACCCAGCCGATGGTGTCGCGCCGCACCGCCAGCACCTGCCGGGCCGGGGCGGTCACCAGATCGACCCACGCCTCGCGGTGGCGCACCCATACCTGACCGCTGTCCGGCTGATAGTTGGCGTACAGCGACCGCAGCAGCGTGGACTTGCCGCTGCCGGAATGGCCGTGCAGTACCACGCATTCGCCGGCGGCCACCGTCAGGCTGGCCTGATGCAACACCGGCAGCCGGGCGGCGTGCTGGTTGTGCAGTACAAAAGTTTTACTCAGATTTTCCACGCGCAGAACCGTCATGGACGTGCCTTCGGTTGTCATGTTTCACCTCATCGCCATTCACGCTTATCCCAACACCGACGACACCAGCAACTGGGTGTAAGGGTGATGAGGATCATCCAGCACCCGGTCGGTCAGGCCGCTTTCCACTACCCTGCCCTCGCGCATCACCAACAGCCGGTGCGCCAGCAGACGCGCCACGCCGAGGTCATGGGTAACAATCACCACCGCCAGACCGAGGTCGCGCACCAGCGTGCGCAGCAGATCCAGCAATCGCGCCTGCACCGACACATCCAGCCCGCCGGTCGGTTCGTCCATGAACACCAGCTTCGGATGGGTGACCAGATTGCGGGCGATCTGCAACCGCTGCTGCATCCCGCCGGAAAAGGTGGTGGGCAGGTCGTCGAGCCGGGACAGCGGGATCTCCACATCCTGCAGCCACTGACCGGCCTGACGACGAATATCGCCATAGTGACGGGCGCCGACCGCCATCAGCCGTTCGCCGATGTTGCCGCCCGCCGACACGCGGGGACGCAGGCCATCCAGCGGATGCTGATGCACCACGCCCCACTCGGTGCGCAGCAGGCGGCGACGATCGCTTTCGCTCATCGCGTACAGCGAGCGGCCCTGGTAGTCAATCTGCCCGGACTGCGGCGTCAGCCGGGCGGAAATCGCCCGCAGCAACGTGGTCTTGCCGGAACCGGACTCGCCGACAATACCCAGCACTTCGCCGGGGTACAGATCGAACGACACCTCGCAAAACCCCTTTCCGGGCGCGTACAGGTGGGTCAGGTTGCGTACCTGCAACAGCGGCGTCTCGTCGTCGCGGCCAGCGGGGGCGCCCGCAACCGGCACGACAGCCTGATCCACGCCAGCCTGATTAATGTGATTCATGGTGCCCGGCCTCCTGACGCTCGCGGCAATAATCGGTATCGGAACAGACGAACAAGCGAGTGCCCTGATCGTCCATCACCACCTCGTCGAGGTAACTGTCGTGCGAACCGCACAGTGCGCAGGGCTGGTCCCAGCGCTGAACGCTGAACGGGTGGTCGTCAAAATCGAGGCTTTCCACCCGGGTATAGGGCGGCAGGGCGTAAATGCGCTTCTCGCGCCCGGCGCCGAACAGTTGCAGCGCCGGCATCATGTGCATCTTCGGATTGTCGAATTTCGGGATCGGCGACGGGTCCATGATGTAGCGGTCGTTCACCTTGACCGGGTAAGCGTAGGTGGTGGCGATGTGGCCGAAGCGGGCGATGTCTTCGTACAGCTTCACCTGCATGATGCCGTACTCCTCCAGCGCGTGCATTTTGCGTGTTTCCGTCTCACGCGGCTCGATAAAGCGCAGCGGTTCCGGGATCGGCACCTGATAAATCAGGATTTGGTCTTCGCGCAGCGGCGTTTCCGGGATGCGGTGCCGGGTCTGGATCAGCGTGGCGTCTACCGTACGTTCGGTGACGGCGGCTTCGCTGACCCGCTGGAAGAAACGGCGGATCGACACCGCGTTGGTGGTGTCGTCGGCACCCTGATCGATCACTTTCAGCACGTCGTCATCGCCGATCAGGCTGGCGGTCAGTTGTATGCCGCCGGTGCCCCAGCCGTAGGGCATCGGCATTTCCCGCCCGCCAAACGGCACCTGATAACCGGGGATCGCCACCGCTTTGAGGATGGCGCGCCGAATCGTGCGTTTACTCTGTTCGTCCAGATAACCGGGGTTATATCCGCTCAGCGTGTTCATCGCGCTCCTCCTGCGGTGACTGGCGCAACTGGCGCAGCAGCGCCAGTTCAGCCTGAAAGTCGACGTAATGCGGCAACTTGAGGTGGGAGACGAAACCGGCCGCCTCGACATTGTCCGCGTGCGACAGCACAAACTCTTCGTCCTGCGCCGGGCTGCCGACCGGCTCCTGATAGGCCGGCGCCTGCAATGCACGGTCCACCAGCGCCATCGCCATCGCCTTGCGCTCGGCGCGGCCAAACACCAGCCCGTAGCCGCGGGTAAAGTGCGGCGGCTCATCCTCCGGCACGGTAAAACCGTTGACCATCTCGCATTCGGTCAACAGGATGTCGCCGATTTCCAGCGCAAAGCCCAGTTCTTCCGGCTCGATCTCCACCGTGACATAACCGGTGCGAATCTCGCCGGCGAACGGATGGGTGCGGCCGTAACCACGCTGGGTGGAATAGCCCAGCGCCAGCAGGAAACCTTCGTCGCCGCGCGCCAGTTGCTGTAACCGGGCGCTGCGCGGCATCGGGTAGGCGGGCGGATCGCGGGTGATATCCAGCGGCTCGCCGCCGTCGTCATGTTCGGCCGCCGCCAGCCCTTCCGCCGTCATCATGGCGAACATGTGCGGGCAGTGGTCCGCCAGCGGTTCCTGCGCCTTTGGCGCGAGCGGCGGCTCGCCTTCCGCCAGCAGGACAAAATCCAGCAGCCGGTGGGTATAGTCATAAGTGGGGCCAAGCACCTGCCCGCCGGGCAGATCCTTGTACACCGCCGAAATACGCCGCTCCAGCTGCATGCGGCCGGTATCCAGCGGCAGGCTGTCCGCCAGCCGCGGCAGCGTGGTGCGGTAGGCGCGCAGCAGAAAAATCGCCTCCACCAGGTCGCCGCTGGCCTGCTTGATCGCCAGCGCCGCCAGTTCCCGGTCGTAAATACCGCCTTCGGTCATCACCCGATCCACCGCCAGCCCCAGTTGCTGTTCAATCTGCGCCGTCTGCACCTCTGGGAGCCGGGTGTCGCCGCGCCGCAGGTTAGCCTGTAACTGATGAGCGGCCTCAATGGCTTTTTCGCCCCCTTTCACCGCGACATACATCAGCACACCTCCACATGCGTAGTGCGCGGCAGCGCCATCAGCGTGCCGCCGCAGGTAAAAATGAAGTCCAGCCCGGCGGGAAACGGATGCGGGCGCTGTTCCAGATAATCCCGCACGCTGGCGGGTAGCTGCGGCGCAATCATGCGCGCTTCGGCAATCCCCGGCCCGGTCAGGCGCAAGGCGCGTCCGCCGCCCAGCGCGGGCACCTCCAGCACCAGCGTGACGCTGTTTTCCGGCGTCATCTCGTCGCCGGCGGTAAAACCGTCCAGCGACAGTTCCCGGCTGACCGGCAACAGCGCGAACGCCGCCGCCTCGCGTTCCACCAGCTTCACGCCGGTGTGAAACCGCAGGTTGGTCAACAACGTCTCCTGCGACAACGCCGGGTCCAGCCACAGCGGCGTTTCGCGGTCCATCAGCGTCAGCGCCACCGCGGTGGCGGACGGCGATAAGCCATCCCAGCCGATATCGTGATTCAGCGACACCACCACACCCGGTTCGCTCATCGCTTTAAGAATGCGGCGAAACGCGTACTGCGCATCGCGCCAGGGATGGGAAAATCCTGCCAGTAGCGTCATGCGTTATCTCCCCGCACCAGCGTAAAGAAATCGACCTTGCTGCTGGCAATCTCCCGCGCCCGTTGCTGACGCAGCTCGTCACGGGTAGCGGCCAGCGGCACGATCAGTTGTTGGTAGAGCGCGCTTTGCGTCCCCTGTTGTTGCAGCAGGGCGTCGATTAACGCGCACAGTTCGGCGTGAGGCTTGTTACGGCCGGTGACGTAGCTGTAGCCGCAGGTACCGTCTTCCAACCGCACCACCGCGCGGGTGACGGTGACATCACCCAGCACGAAGCGATTGCCGGTAGCGCCGATACGCGCCTGCAAACGAGCCAGCCCGGTTTCAGGCGCCCGTAGCGTTTGCCAGATCGGATGCAGACTCAGCGGTTGCCAGTGGCGCCGCAGTTGATCCGGGTCGCTGTGCGCCAGTACCGACAGCCAGCGTTGCCTTGCGGTTTGGGTTGCCATTCAGTGCTCCATTGTCAGTTCGATCATGTCGGCGCGCGCCAGACTGACGGAGTACTCCGCCACCCGGCCGCTGCCGCTACAGATATTGAGCGTGCGAATGCACATCAGCGGGGTTTGCCGCGCCACTTCCAGCAATTGCGCTTCTTTCGCCTGCGACGCCCGGGCGCTGATGCGGGTCTGGCGACGGGTCAGGGATTGCTGTAGTTCGCGGGCCAGAAAATCGTGCAGCGAGCCGCTGGTGAAACGCTGTAACGACGGCCACCATTTCAACTCCGGCAGGTAGTGATCGATCACCGATACCGGCACGCCGTTGACCCGACGCAGGGTGCGCAGGTGGATCACTTCATCGCCCTCTTCCCGCCCCAGCGCCGCCGCCACCTCGGCGTTGGCCGGGCGCAACACCGCCAGCAACCGCTCGCTGGTGGGATGGCTGCCCTGCTCCAGCAAGTTCTGGCTGAAACGCGCCTGCGCATGCAGCGGATAGTCATAGGGACGCATCAGCACCAGAATGCCGACGCCATGCCGACGCTGTACCAACCCTTTGTTGACCAGTTCGTCCACCGCACGCCGCAGCGTATGGCGATTAACCTCGTAGTGCGCCGCCAGTTGCTGCTCGGACGGCAGATAGTCGCCGCAGCGGTAGACGGTGCGCAGTTCTTCTTCCAGCCGGGCGGCGATGGCCTGATACACAGTGGTAGGATGTCTAGATATCATGTCCATAAAAAAACTCCTGCTCGCAGGGAGCCTTTCCGGGCGGACATTCGCTCACGGATCGGTTAGCTACGAAGCGCGACCGGAGTGCTGCCAGCGGGCAACGCGGTACATCGCTTCAATCAGGGGGATTGGCGATTATGTTGGCAAAGCTGTGTGACAGACTGGCGAAGCGTGGATGACGAAATAGTGAAGGAAAAAGGACAGGGGGTGAGGCGAGTTAATTTAATAGAGGGGCGGGTAGTGAACGATGAACGTTTATTCGCTCAGATTTGAGCTGACACGTTGTGGTTTAGGGCGTGAAGCGGACAAACGCAGTCCGGTGTAGCTTTACAGTGTCCCCAAAAAGCTTCAAAATCACTGGTAAAAAAACAGCAAATGACAATGAATTAATTTTCGAACAACTGGCAAATAGATAGTACGGATTTTGTCGGGATTGTTTTCTCGGATTGAGTGAAAACTGTTTAAAAATAGATAGTTAGTTATTAATTTGGGTTGAGTGGAAATCACAAAAGAAGGCAAAAAAAGCAACGGACCGCAAAACCTGTTACTTAAATTACTGGCGCAATTCTGTGCCAGATTCTGTAGCTACTAGGGCCGGCATTAAGCAATCGAGGAAAATATGAATTTACCCAAATATAACCAGACTAATTCTCAAGAAAGATTAGGTGTAAATGCTGTCGCAGAAGCTATAGCAAAAATTGGCCAGATTTGGCGTGAAACTCCAATGGCTGACGTTGGAATTGATGGTCAGATTGAGTATGTTAGCCCCGAGGGATTTGCCACGGGAAGGATGATAGCTGTTCAAATAAAGTCAGGGCCATCCTTTTTTAAGGAAAGCAACGGAGATTGGGTTTTCCACCCAGAAGAGAAGCACCGATTTTACTGGGAAATATTTCCGTTGCCTGTACTCATAATTATTCACAACCCAGATACTAATTTAAGTTATTGGCAAGATGCTCGCCAAGTGTTAAGAGTTGCCAAGCCAACAGATGTAAAGGGTATTACCATACCCAAATCAAATGTCTTACAATCTACCAGTGCTAAAACACTCTTTGAAGGATTTGCGGTCATAGATCAAGACTTCATGTCGGTCGAAGAGGTTCTTGACTATTTGATTAAGTCTAAAAGTGACAATGCTTCATTTCCTGTCTCATATTTCAATCTTTTCTGCTCCGGCTTAACTAATATCTGTCGCTCTTTATATTTTAGTATGGATGTAGCAATGACCGTGGCAGAAGTTGAATTGCATAATCAAAATTCACCTTTTGGTGTCGGAGTGGGCGACTCAGAACATAATTTTCTGTTTGAGTATATAAAGTTCATCGTGCACCAGCGTATAGCTGATGTTGATTTCTCTGACTGTATGATTGACTGGTATGATCGTGCAATGCAGCCATCTTTTATGGCACCACTGACCTCTAGAGGTAAAGAATTAGTACGGCTCATCCATGAATTAGAATATAGGTTAAAAGCGGAAGAAAAAATAGAAGATACTGGGCTTTTACACGCCGCACAAGAGGGTTTTGTGCAGTTGCTATTTACCCCAAGCGAGATACAGAGGATTGAACTTACTAATAAAATTCAACGGGAGTACTTAAAAAATGCCTAACAAGCGCATGTTGTCGGACTGTTTTTCTGCTGCGATCTAAACCAGCCGTAAATGCGCGCGTTATGTCCGCAATTCGCTCAAAGCTGCCCCTAACACTTTCGGCTTGACAGCTTCGTGTCAGGAGCGGACGTTGCTAATATTGTGCAAGATTAATCTATTGGGAGCAGGTCAGTATGTCGAAGCCAAGTTCAGATGTCCGCATGTCAGCAAGGTTGAAAAGACCGCTACGAAAATCGAATCCTGCAGCGGCCTCTTGAGCACAACGTCATTATGCGAACCGATTATTTTTTCTCTAATCCTCTGATATTGTGAATTAATTTAGCGACATCACCGTGTTTTGTGTTCGCCGGTAGATTATCTTTAAGTAATTTTCTGTTCGCTGCTGTTTCTCTATATCCATACTTGCTTAGAAGGTCGTTAAGTTCGTAATCTTGTGAGGTATTTACATAGTCCCAGTCTGACTTAGGCATTCATCTTCCTCCTTTCTTGTTGTACATAAATCGACAGTAATCCCTTGCCAAAAACCAAACAAGCATTCCTTGGTGCTTTTGTTAACTATTTGATTTCGATCAACTAAATGTGGGTTGGTAATGTAATGAATGGCACTGTATATTGTGATTAGGGTTATTCTCATCACTTTTGGGCTAGGCTAAAAAGCATATAACGAGGTGTAAGCGCACCCGTTTTAGTTCCACACACTTTTTGAGATTTCCGGGTCTTCAGCCATCAGCCGATATTCCTCCGGCGTCAGGTTATTCAGCGATTCATGGGGACGCTCGCTGTTATATTCATGCAGCCAGCGCTCCGTAATTTCCCGCGCTTCATTCAGTGTCCTGAATAGGTAAAAATCCAGTATTTCTGTCCGGTACGTCCGGTTAAAACGTTCGATAAAGGCATTCTGTGTCGGCTTGCCCGGTTTAATAAATTCCAGTGCTACACCATGCTCTTCCGCCCATTGTGCCAACGTCAGCGAAACCAGCTCCGGGCCGTTATCCATCCGCATCTTTAGCGGATACCCTCGGTTTGCCACTATCCTGTCCAACACCCGAACAACGCGTTGTGCCGGTATATTCAGGTCAATTTCTATCGCCAGCACTTCACGATTAAAATCATCCACCACGTTAAACGTACGAAAACGTCTGCCGCATACCAGCGCATCATGCATAAAATCCACTGACCAGCTCTGATTCAGGTGTTCCGGCGTCGCCAATGGTGCTGGATCACGCACGGGCAAACGTTGCTTTCCTTTACGACGAAAATTCAGTTTCAGTAAGCAATAAATACGATGAACGCGTTTGTGATTCCATGCATGCCCCTGCCTGCGTAGCTTCTGGAACAACTTCTTGAAGCCGTATCGCGGATAGCGTTCCGCCATGTCGGTCAGTGCCTGAATGACCGGCTCATCACGCCGGGTGTCAGGCTGATAAAAATAGACCGTCCTGCTCAACGATAACGTCCTGCATGCCTGGCGGATGCTCATCGTAAACTGCGCGGTCAGATAACTGACGAGCTCACGCTTTATCGCTGGTTTTAAAGCTTTTTTTCAATAACATCTTTGAGTGCCCGGCACTCCAGACTGAGATCGGCAAACATCTGTTTCAGTCGCCGGTTTTCGTCCTCCAGATCTTTCATCTTTTTGATATCAGAGGCTTCCATTCCGCCAAACTTCGCTTTCCAGTTAATGGGATGGACTACCTCCTCCCCCTGCGGTTAACTGTACGAAATATGCTCAACAGGAGAGTCACCATGAATATCGTATTTCTGGGTATTGATCTGGCTAAAAATGTTTTCCAGCTTTGCGGATTAAACCAGGCTGGCAAACCGGTTTATACAAAACGTACCGGCCGAAAAGAATTACTCCAGACGGTGGCAAATATTCCTGCCTGTCTGATTGGTATCGAAGCGTCAACAGGGGCATTTTACTGGCAACGCGAGTTTGAAAAACTGGGACATAAAGTAAAAGTCATCAGCCCACAGTATGTAAAACCTTTTGTTCGCGGGCAAAAAAATGACGGTAATGATGCACAGGCGATAGCTGTGGCCCTTATGCAACCCACGATGCAGTTTGTTCCGCCTAAAAGTCCCGAACAGCAGGATATTCAGGCTCTGCACCGTGCAAGACAACGTATTGTCAATCATCGTACTGCAACCGTCTGTCAAATCAGAGGACTGCTGCTCGACCGGGGAATAACAATCGGTGCAGCGATCTCAAGAGTTCGTCATGCAGTTCCGCTGATCCTTGAAGATGCAGAAAATGGTCTCAGTACCAGAATGCGCAGGACGATTGCAGAACTCTATGATCTCTTTAACGATCTTGGTCGTCGCATAAACTTTTTTGATAAAGAAATAGAGGCTGTGTTCAGGCAATCTGAAGCCTGCCAGCGCATTGCCAAAGTTAAAGGTATTGGTCCTAAAACGGCAACGGCTGTTGTTGCCGCTATTGGCAAAGGAACTGAATTTAAAAATGGTCGTCACTTCGCCGCGTGGCTTGGTCTGGTTCCCCGGCAACACTCAAGTGGTGACAGGCAAGTTCTCATGAATATGACGAAAAAAGGCGACAAGCATCTGCGGACTCTTTTTATTCATGGTGCCCGCGCTGTCGTCAGGGTTGCCACGAATAAGAATGATAGCTGTCTGCATCAGTGGGTTAATCAGTTGAGGGAACGGCGAGGGTTTAATAAAACGACCGTGGCGGTAGCTAACAAGAACGCGAGAATAATCTGGTCGATGCTGAGAAATGATACAGAATATCAGGCAGCCGGAAGTTAATTCCCAGCCAGAAAAGTTGCAGTGTACTGAGAAATGGTGACAGGTTGCACCTGCACAATCGGAACCTGATTTTTATACTGGCCTCAGAGGCCGTCCAGTTGTTGAGGCGATCGTGTGCGGATTACCCATTTGGGCACAGGTTTTCCTGATGCCGGATAGATGTAAGCAACAACCCAAAACCAGAATCAGTGCTTGCAAAACGGAGGTAGTCCATAGATGTAGTACGAAGCCTCGGATATTCCCGCTTCGCGGCAGACGTCTTTGACGGTACGTCCGGCTTCAACGGACTTCAAAACGGCGATGATCTGGTGCTCGGTAAATCGGGCTTTGCGCATAGCGATCTCCTCAACGGGACATAATCAGTATGTCGGAAGATCTCTAAAAGTGAATGGTTCGGTTTGGTGGGATACTTACAGAGGGACATCATGGCACTATATTTTATGAGTTATGATTTGGTTAAAAACAAAGATTATTCAAAAATTATTGATGAATTAAAAAGACTTGGTGCTCGGCGTATGCCTGAGTCTAACTGGTGTTTAACTCGACCTACATCTGGTGAATCAAAAAATTTACGAGATCACTTTCAAAAATTCATTGATAGTGACGATAGCCTAGTTGTATCAGAGGTAACTGATTGGGCTGGTTTGAGAATGATGGATAATCCAAATAATCTTTGATGATTAAATGCATGGTTGGTAAAATCCCAGCCACGTAATTTAAATAAAGTTCTAATCAGCTACTTACTACATGCAGGGCATGCATTTACATCGCCAAATTTGATGATACAATACTTGTCAAAGCTAAGTTCAAATGTCCGAAAAATTAAAAAGACTTCTGCGAAAATATCTTCCACAGCAGCCTCTTTGGCATAAAGTAATCATGTGAATTATTTTATAAAGAAATGAAAAAATCCTCTTCATTTCCTCTCTTATAATCATCATCCCATATGAGTTTTATTCGATATTTGGTTTTGCTTCCGAAACTTAGTCCCGCTATGATCTCAATCCCATGTTGCGGGTGCAATATCTCATATGGGAACTTGTCTTCTACATCAGACAATACAAGGTATTCATCACCGTCGTTATCAGGGAAATGAATTTCAACATTTCTAGCTTCGACTTTACCTCTGTTGTATATTTTTAGCCTGTAATCATTCCTGGCTATTTTTACGAGGCGAGCACCAAGCTCAGCTTTCATCTCATTAATAGCTGACTTTGTTTCTTTTTCCAGAAGAAGCTTACGTAATCTATCTTGCTCATCCTTGATAACCTTCTGCTCTATATTGTTTTTTCTTGATTTAATTTCGGATGATATGATGGTGTAGATTGATACTACAAGCGCAGCTAAAGCGATAACGTCACTTGTCGTCATTATTTGATCCTTATGTTTTTACTTCCTTTAAACGCTTTCTTCAGTGTGTCTTTAAACTGCCTTTGTATATCTTTCGTTAATTTTTCTTTTATTTCATCGACATATACATCAATGCTTACGCCATTTTCTTGGATTAACTCATCATTAGTGAATACCTTTCCGCATCCTACGCATTTGACGATCTCAGACTCTTCAACATATTCCATCTCTGAATTCCCGCATACAGGACATAGTAGGGTGATTTTTCTATTGTATTTTTCAGGATTCAATTTCATATATTTCCTCATTTTTATATACCAATTTTAATTTCCAGAAATATGAATTTTATTGGTTCAAAATTTAGAAACTAAAATCAATTATTCCTTATATATTATATCACTGAAGTCATTTCTTCGTAAAGAAGGAGAGGCCAAGAAAAACGCTAGACTATGAATCACTCACAGAGCGGTTAACCAGTGTGTTGCATCCATCGGTTGAACTCACAGCTCAAAGCTGACTGTAAGATTTGATTGTGTGCTGCACTGAATCAAACCAGAGTTAATACAAGCCAGGCATCTTTCCACAACGGCTGCAACTCGACAGGAAGATGCTCCTTATCAAACCCCACAAACCAGTAAACAGTACCTTTTAGCCCAACCATCGGCACCTCTCCCCAACCCGGATGAAACAATGCGCGATCCCAGTCAGGATTGAGACGGCCACGTCGTTTAAGGTATTCCCCATTGCAGACAGCTGCACGTATTGAAGGGAAGTTAACAAAGAATCTTAACAACATTCCTTTACTTTGCGCACGTCGCAATTGCATAGAGATCCAAGCCTGTTAGCAAGCCAAATTTAAAAAGATCACGCAACATCAGGAATCCTCATTAAAATATAAATCAATTGCATAATCACATAGCACGGTAGACATTTTCGTATATAATTCGTGAGACAAAAACGCTTATGTGAGGAAAACCCAGTAGCATAGCTATACCACTGTTATTTTCTATACCAAACACAGACCAAAACCACTGCTGTAAATCCTAACGTTAATCGCCCCCATACTTCTGGAAAAAACTCCAATGTGATAACGGCACACATTACAATGAGAATAACGGGAATCACACCCCATAAAATATCGCTTGCAAGCGCCCTTAGAAACTTGACAATATATCTCACCACATCAATCACCAAGTTTAAAATTACTAATTTTCAATTCTATGGTAAGAACCATGTGATTACTACCTCTATAACAACACTATTGAAACATCAGTCGATATCAAATCGATATTTGTCATTTTGATTTGCAACAGTTTTCTTTACCTCTCCCAATATAAGTGAATAAAATGCAGAGAATCCGTGACAACAGTTCAAGAATCACCATCCTTTTTTTCCTGTTACCGTGGCAGGTTACGTTAGCGAATACCGTTCATTTTCCTGATGACGTGCAACGTTTTTTAAATAACGCGGAGGAATGCCAATATTTCTCCGGAGAGTGGGACAGCGCGTTGCCTAAATCACGCCAGCGGGACATTGAGCGGAAAGTGGATAAATACTGCAAGCCGGCGAAAAAGCAGCAGAACGAACGCAGACATAAGTACAAGGGAAATCAGCCGATAGCAGACAATCTCAGCGAATATAATTTTTAATTTCGCCTCAATACCCGACAGATTTGCCAAAAAAAAGCCAGTCGAATAATCAGACTGGCTTAACGTATCGGCTCAGCACCGGGCTGAACGCATAAGGGTGGGTGTTCACTGGAGTGCGAGTTCCTTATTGATAGGTTTGGGTTTGGCGTCATCCACACCGGTTGCCCGTAGCCTCGCCAGCGCTCGTTCAGCCTCCTGCAGTACGTGCTGACATTGTTCGTGGGTGATGGTCAACGGTGGTTCGATGCGAATCGACTTGGCGTTGTTCAGCGTGCCCGCCACCAGCACCCGGCGCTGGAACAGTTCGCTGGCAAAGGCATAGCCAATCGCGTTTTCTTTAAATTCAATTGCCTGCAACAGCCCTTTACCGCGCGCTTCCACGATCAGGTCCGGGTACGCCGCCGCCAGCCGTCGCAGCCCAGCCAGCAAAAACGCCCCCTGACGCGCCGCCTGCTCCGCCAGATTGTCGCGCAACAGCACGTTGACCGTCGCCAGCGCCGCCGCGCAGGCCAGCGGGTTGCCGCCAAACGTGGTGGTATGCAGGAACGGGTTGTCAAACAGCACCGAAAACACCTCTTCGGTGGCGACCGTCGCGCCAATCGGCATTACGCCGCCGCCGAGCGCCTTGGCCAGACAGAGGATATCCGGCTGTACGCCATAGTGCTCGCAGGCGAACATCTTGCCGGTGCGCCCCATGCCGGTCTGCACTTCATCCAGAATCAGCAACGCGCCAATTTCATCGCACAAGGCGCGAACGGCGGGCAGATACTGCTCGGGCGGCACGATTACCCCGCCTTCACCCTGAATCGGCTCCAGAATCACCGCGGCGATGCCTTCGCCGTTGCGCTGACACTGTTCGACTTTCTGCCGCATAGCCTGAATATCGCCAAACGCCACGTGGTGGAAATCCGGCAATAACGGCATGAACGGGCGACGGAACACCGGCTTGGCGGTAGCAGACAACGCCCCCAGCGACTTGCCGTGGAACGCGCCGTGGGTGGCGATGAAGCTGAACTTGCCGCGCGGAGACTGATAGGCTTTCGCCAGCTTCAGCGCCGCTTCCACCGACTCGGTACCGCTGTTGCTAAAGAAGCTGTACTTCAGCTTGCCGGGCGTGATGGCCGCCAGCGTTTTCGCCAGCATGGCGCGCAGCGGGTCCAGCAGTTCCTGGCTGTGCAGCGGCTGTTTGGACAGCTGTTTTTCCACCGCCGCCACCACCGTAGGGTTACGATGACCGACGTTGAAAATGCCATAGCCGCCAAGACAGTCGAGGTATTCATTGCCCTGCGTATCAAGCAGCGTGTTGGGGCCGCTGGCGCGCCATTCTACCGCACCGTAGCTGCCACCGGAGGTGACGGATTTTCTGTACTCCAGAAAACCGGGATTGACGTATTCACGAAAAGCGTTAAGGGTTTCATGGTTGAGCGCCGCCATCGCGTCGGCGGATAGGGTATCGCTCATAATCAAGTCAAGGGCCTGCTGAGAACACTCTAGCGGGTTAAGATGTGACAGTGGTCTGGACAAAATGAGCTCCTTGGGGGTGAGGTATCACGTGATACCAATTTAAGTAATGCATATAACGCACCACTTGCCCACCCGATTTGGAAATCACGATTTCCTCCTGCCATTGTCTATTTTTGAAACACTTTATAAACAAAATAATATATTTCGTATCACCCCCTGCCGTTAGCAGCCTTATAAAGAGCAAAAAACGCTCAAAAAACAAGGCGGACGCACTATTGCTGTGCAATCCGCCCCAGCACCGGGCACTTTTTCGTCACCGGTCCATACTCGTCATACCGTCAATGACGGATCATGACGTGCCGCACCACGGTGTAATCCTCCAGACCGTAGACAGACATGTCCTTGCCGTAGCCGGACAGCTTCTGGCCGCCGTGCGGCATCTCGCTCACCAGCATAAAGTGGGTATTGACCCAGGTGCAGCCGTATTCCAGGCAGGCGGCGACGCGATGGGCGCGACCGATGTCGCGGGTCCACACCGAGGACGCCAGCCCGTAGCGTGAGTCGTTAGCCCACGCCACCACCTGCGCTTCGTCGTCAAACGGCGTAATGGAGATGACCGGGCCAAACACTTCCCGCTGGACGATTTCGTCCTCCTGCCGGGCATCCGCCAGAACCGTGGGCTGAAAATAGTAACCGCCGCCGGGCACCCGCTCCCCGCCGGTGATCAGCCGAATATGTGATTGCGCGCGGGCGCGATCGACAAAACCGGCGACCCGCTCCAGTTGCTCGGCGGTAATCAGCGGCCCCAGTTCGGTGGCAGGGTCGTCGGGCGCGCCAATCTTCAGGGTAGCGACCGCCTCGCCCAGCTTCGTCACCAGTTGTTCATACACCGGGCGCTGCACATACAGGCGGCAGGCGGCGGTGCAATCCTGCCCGGCGTTGTAAAAACCGAAACTGCGAATACCGTCCACCACCTGCTCCAGGTCGGCATCGTCAAACACAATCACCGGCGCCTTGCCGCCCAGTTCCATGTGGGTGCGTTTTACGCTGGCCGCCGCATTACCGATGATATGCGAACCGGTGGCGATCGAACCGGTCAGCGATACCATGCGCACCCGTTCGTGGCCGGTCAGCGCATCACCGATTTCTCGTCCCTGTCCGAACAAAATATTGACCACGCCCGGTGGGAACAGGTCGGCCAGCAGGCTGGCCAGATACAGCGTCGTCAGCGGCGTTTGCTCCGCCGGCTTCAGCACCGCGCAGTTCCCCGCCGCCAGCGCCGGGGCCAGCTTCCACGCCGCCATCATCAGCGGATAATTCCAGGGGGCGATAGAGGCGACGACGCCGACCGGATCGCGGCGAATCATTGAGGTGTGCCCTTCCAGATACTCGCCCGCCGCCGAACCGTTCAGGCAGCGCGCCGCCCCCGCGAAGAAGCGGAACACGTCCGCCACCGCTGGAATTTCATCATTCAGCGCCGCGTGATAGGGTTTGCCGCAGTTTAGCGACTCCAGCCGGGCCAGCGTTTCGCCGTGCGCCTCAATCAAGTCCGCCAGTTTCAGCAGCAGCGCGGCGCGTGTTTTCGGCGTGGTCTGCCCCCAATGGGCAAACGCGGCGTCCGCCGCCATTACCGCGGCATCCACCTGTGTCAGGTCCGCCTGCGCAATGGCGGCGATGGCTTCGCCGGTCGCCGGGTTGTATACCGTGTAAGGCTCCCCTTTGCCCGACACCCGTTTTCCGTCAATCAACATGTCAGTCAGTAAATTGTCGTGCATACCCTGTCCCTCGAAGCGATAGCTGTAGACGTACCGTAGCGGTTGTATTGCGAAACACTCGTGTAAAAGACCTCTGTGCCAAATAGTGCAAAATACCTGCCATCTTCACGGCGACGACGCGCGCGCCGCTGAAAAACCGCATTTACCCTACTTCAGGCGTAGCTGAACCCTTCAAGCGTAGCTGAGAGATTGCAAAGAGAGCGTGACCGGGAAACAACATCAATAACATCAGACGGGCGCGATTAGAGCATCGCCCAACTTAACGGCAGCGTAGGGTTGGAAACCCCGATCGCGACACTCGACGGTAAATGGAAAGTCAGCCAGAACAGAACGCCGGAAGACCGACAGGGGGTGATTGATGGGTTGCAACGTGAGAACGGCTGCCCGGCGATAGCCGAATGGGTCGGCGCCTGCGGGGCAAAATGAATGCTGACCTGTCATTCCTGTTTCAACAGACTTTAGGCTGAACCCCGTAATGATGCGTGACGCACGCTTAATAGACAAAAACACGCATGACTGTTTTATTTTAATAACCAGAAAAACTATTAATCGTTCTTCGTCATAGTCATTTTACCCACAAATGAAATAATGTGATGCCATCGGTAGATTTATAAAATAACGCACTCAGGACCGCTGGGAATTATTATCATTTATTCCCAGTCACCTCCACACTCGGTTGACATTAAAAAATAGAGTGATAATCAGGAATGACATTTATATAAAACCATTTAAAATCATAGTTTTATTATAAAGATCCATTATTATTACATTTTTAAAACGGTGTTCGCTTTCACTCCACTCACTCTACCGGAGCAAAAACACAACCATAAAAAAACACCGACACAACAAAAATAAAACACTTGCTAAAACAAACCGCTGCAATAACAAAACCAATGAAACAAATTCACGACAACTCATCTTTATTAAGAATTATAAAATTAATCTTATAATTAATAAACTAAAAAAATCAGACGTTTTTTATTCTCGCCGCACCTCCCGTTAATTCGCCATCAGGGAAAGAAACAATTGAAATAGTAGATTTAGATCAAGAAAAAACAGACGGAATAATCTCTATAGTACCCATGACGACAGTAATCCAATCTCAATTAATTAACTCGTCATTTTGAGCAATGGGGAATCTATGGACTTTATCATTCAACTTATCATAGTCCTGATCTGCCTGTTTTACGGCGCGCGAAAAGGTGGTATCGCGCTCGGATTATTAGGGGGTATCGGGCTCGTCATTCTGGTTTTCATTTTTAAACTGGAACCTGGGAAACCGCCGGTCGACGTGATGCTGGTCATCATTTCCGTGGTGGCCGCTTCTGCTACGTTGCAAGCCTCCGGCGGGCTGGATGTGATGCTGCAGGTGGCGGAAAAAATGCTGCGACGCAACCCGAAATATGTGTCGATCATTGCGCCGTTCGTGACCTGTACGCTGACGATTCTGTGCGGCACCGGCCACGTGGTGTATACCATTCTGCCGATTATTTACGACGTCGCCATCAAGAACAACATCCGCCCGGAACGGCCGATGGCCGCCAGTTCGATCGGCGCGCAGATGGGGATCATCGCCAGCCCGGTATCGGTAGCGGTGGTGTCGCTGGTCGCCATGCTGGGTAAATTCACCTTCCACGGCAAGCACCTTGAATTCCTGGACTTACTGGCAATCACGATTCCCTCTACCCTGCTGGGTATTCTGGCCATCGGGATTTTCAGTTGGTTCAGGGGTAAAGACCTGGACAAGGATCCGGACTTCCAGAAATTCATTTCCGTGCCGGAAAACCGCGAATACGTTTACGGCGACACCGCCACCCTGCTGGACCGCAAACTGCCGCGCAGCAACTGGGTCGCCATGTGGATCTTCCTTGCCACTATCGCTGCGGTAGCACTGCTGGGTGCGGTGGAAAGCCTGCGTCCGTCCTTCGGCGGTAAACCGCTGTCGATGGTGCTGGTGATTCAGATGTTCATGCTGCTGTCCGGCGCCGTCATCATCATCGCCACCAAAACCAATCCGGGGTCGATTTCGAAAAACGAAGTGTTCCGCTCTGGGATGATCGCGATTGTCGCGGTGTACGGCATCGCCTGGATGGCCGAAACCATGTTCGGCGCGCACCTGACGCAAATCAAGGATACGCTGGGCTCGCTGGTGAAAGAGTATCCGTGGGCGTATGCGCTGATCCTGCTGCTGGTGTCCAAGTTCGTCAACTCGCAAGCCGCTGCGCTGGCCGCAATCGTGCCGGTAGCGTTGGCGATTGGCGTTGACCCGGCGTACATCGTGGCGTCCGCGCCGGCTTGCTACGGTTACTACATTCTGCCGACCTACCCCAGCGATCTGGCCGCCATCCAGTTCGACCGCTCCGGTACCACCCACATCGGCCGGTTTGTGATTAACCACAGCTTCATCCTGCCCGGTCTGATTGGCGTCAGCACCTCCTGCGTGTTCGGCTGGGTGTTCGCCGCCATGTACGGGTATTACTGAGTTATCCCGCTGCGCCGGGCACATCGGCGCAGCGGACGTTTCTCCCTCCAACCGCCCGTTCGGTCCCAGCCGTCGGGCGGTTTCTCGTTACAGGTCCGCCTGTTCCCGCCACAGCGCGACGCAGCGCCGGGCCAGCGCCTCGGTGCTGTCGATACTGCGCGCCAGCCAGCACGACTGCGCTGCCGCCAGCCCAGGCGCCACTTCAGTGCAGGCCAGAATCAGTTGGGTGGCGCCGCGTGCAGCCAGCCGATCGGCCAATTGCCCGAACAGCGCTCCGCCCGCTGCGACTTCGCCACGTTTCACCGCATAACAACCCGGCACGAACAGATTATCCATCTCCTGTTCGTCGGGCAGCACCGTTTCGATATCCAACGCCGCCAGCCGCTGCTGATACCAGCCCGCCGCCAGCGTACCGTGGGTGGCGATTACTCCCACCCGCGGCGACGGCGTGCCGGCCAACGCCAGCTGCGTCTGCGCCAGCGTAGCGTCGGCGATGTGCAACACCGGCGCACGACTGGCCGAGCGAAGTTCATCAAACCAGTGATGCGCGGTATTGCAGGGAATGATCAGGTGACTGACGTTCAGCCGGTTGAGGTGTTCAACGCCGTCCAACAACGCCGGCAACGGCGATGCGCCAATCCCGGCCAGCGCCCGCTGGCGATCCGGAATCTGCGGCACATTCCATACCGCCATCGGTACATGTTGCTGGTCGCGCTCCGCAGGCGTGGCGGCGATGATTTTCTGCAACAGATCGACGGTGGCGAGCGGCCCCATCCCGCCCAGCACCCCGATCAGAAAACGCGTCGGCATCACCAGCCTTCCTGCTGCTCGAACGCCTGACGGTAACCAAACAGTCCCGCCGCTCCGCCGGTGTGAATAAACAGCACGGTGTCGTCTTTACCAAATTGCCCTTTACGCACCAGATCGATCAGCCCGGCCAGCGCCTTGCCAGAATAGACCGGGTCCAGCAAAATCCCTTCCAACTGCGCCGCCAGTTTCAGGGCTTCCAGCGTCCCGGCGGTGGGGATACCGTATCCCTGCCCGACGTAATCACTGTTGACCTGAACAGCCTCGCGCGGCACCTCGCCCGCCAGCCCCAGTTTCTGCCAGGTGCGCTGCGCCAGTAGCCAGACATTCTCTTCCTGTTTCGCCTTCGGCGCCCGCACGCTGATACCCAGCACCGGAATGCCGCTGTTGCTGGCGGTCAGCCCGGTAACCAGCCCCGCCTGAGTGCCGGTGCTGCCGGTGGCGTGCACAATATGATCGATGCGCAGCCGCTGCTGGCTGGACTGATACAACAGTTCTTCGGCGCAGGCGACATACCCCAGCGCACCGGTCGGGCTGGAGCCGCCGCCGGGGATCACATAAGGCCGGTGGCCTTGTTCGCGCAACGTCGCCGCCAGCGCCTCCATCGCCTGCTGCATGTCGGTGCCGGCCGGCAGATGATCGACAATGTCGCCGCCCAGCAACTTGTCCAGCAACACGTTGCCGGAGCGCTGGTAATCAATACCGTAATCCTCAACCCGCTTTTCCAGCAGGACCTGGGTTTTCAGCCCCAGCTTCGCTGCGGCGGCGATAGTTTGGCGCACATGGTTGGACTGAGTGGCGCCCTGAGTGATGATGATGTCGGCGTCCTGTTGCAACGCTTCCGCCAGCAGAAATTCCAGTTTGCGGGTTTTATTGCCGCCGGTCGCCAGCCCGGTGGCGTCATCGCGTTTGATATAAATCGTCGGGCCGCCGAGATAAGCCGATAAACGCGGCAGCGGTTCCAGCGGCGTGGGGAAATGGCCCAGCGACAAACGGGGAAAACGGGCGAGATGCATATTCTGCTCCTTGGAAAATAATCGATGTGTTTTAGTCGTCTCTTTTTTCATCTTATTTCGGCCACGATAATGAACAGACGAAACCATAAAAATGTGTTGTAGAGAACGTCATGAAATAAGGCGAAACGCAGGTTGAGCAAAGTAATAAAAATAAGCGCGGCGCACAGACTGGTCGCCGGATCAGGCCACTTGACGCTCCAGCTCGGCTAATTGCCGCCAACTGGTGTCGTCGACGAAAATACCGTTCGCCAGCCGCTGGCGATACGCCTGCTGTTCCGGATCGCCGGGCAGCAGCAATTCGCCGTCGGGCCGCGACTGACGCACCCAATCCAGCAACGCCGGAATTTCCTGTTGATAGCTGGCCGCGCCGCCCAGCCGTTCCGGGTCGATCAGTATCGACAGCATGCTGTTGATGATCTGCTTACCCTGACCCGTGGCGGTGCGTTCAGTCGCCCCGCCGGTCAGCGCCGCGCCAAGCAGCGAGCACACCAGCGCCAGACCGGAACCTTTATGCTGGCCGAACGCCAGCAGCGCGCCGAACGGCTCTTCCATCAGCCAGCGCGGGTCCACCGATGGCTGACCCTGATTGTCGACAATTTGCCCCGACGGCAATGATCGGCCTTCGTTCCAGGCGATGCGCGCCTTGTTGCCGGCAATCACACTGGTGGCAAAATCGAGAATCACCGGTGAGCCGCCCGCCACCGGGATCCCGGCGCAGAACGGGTTGGTGCCGAAACGCGGTTGCTGCCCCTGCCAGGGCATGACGATCGGACGGGTGTAGACATTGGCGAAATGCAGCGACACCAGCCCCGCTTGCGCCGCCTGTTCCGCCCAGGCGCCGATACGCCCGAGATGGTGCGCGTCCGCCAGGCTGAGTACCGCCACGCCCTGCTGTTTCGCACGTTCAATCCCCTGAGCGATCGCCTGCCGGGCCACCACCTGGCCGAAGCCATGCTGCCCGGAAAACGCCAGCATCGGCCCGGCGTCAAGCGTCTTTTCCGCCTGCGCATGCGGCGCCAGCCCGCCTTCGCGAATCGCGGCGATATAGCGCGGCAACATGCTGACGCCGTGAGAATCATGGCCTTTCAGGCTGGATTCCACCAGATTATCCGCCACCAGACCGGCCACCTCCGCGTTCACCTCCGCCTCGTTCAGGCGTTCGCGCAAATAATGACGTAAATAATCGTGAGAAAAGACAGGCATGCTCCGGGTCCCCGTAAATCAGAAAGGTTTTACTATAATCCTCGCGGAAACCGGGGTAAGTGAATAATACGGGAAACCATAGCAATATTATTGCTTAGCAGAATATCGACCCTACTTAGCAAAAATAACTATAAATAGAATTTAAATAACTTATTTCCAAATAAGCTTTGCCGCCGGGGATTATAAAAATAGCATGCGAAAATTATCTGGTTAGAAATGAAAAAATGATCGCCGACTTTTATTAATTAAATAATTAACTGTGAGACTATACCGATGGCGCCAGTGGAAATGCAATTCATAGAAATAAACCGGGTTGTAGAAATAAACCGGGTCGTAAAAATAAATCGAGCTGAAAACACGACCGGGCAGAATACATCCTCCAGCCACGTCAAACGCGGTTGGCTACTGGCACTGATGCTCGCGCTGGGTGCAGCGCCGCTGGCGGCACAGGCGGAGGGCAGCATCAGCATCGCCCAGCAGTTCGGCATCGGCTACCTGATTCTGGATGTGGTGCGCGACCAGCAGTTGATTGAGAAACACGGTAAACAGCAAGGGCTGGACATCAAGGTCGACTGGCGCACGCTGTCCGGCGCCACCGCGATCAACGAGGCGTTGCTGTCCGGCGCGCTGGATGTGGCGTCCGCCGGGGTGCCGCCGATGCTGACCCTATGGGACCGCACGTTGGGCAAACAGAATGTGCGCGCCATCGCCTCACTGGGGTCGATGCCGAACTATCTGCTGAGCAATAACCCGGCGGTGAAAACCCTGCGCGACCTGAGCGACCGCGACCGTATCGCCACCCCTGCCGCCGGTGTCGGCTTTCAGTCGCGCACGTTGCAGATTGAAACCGCCAAACTGTTCGGCGACGGCGACTACAAACGCTTCGACAATATTACCGTCAGCCTGCCGCACCCGGACGCCAACGCGGCGCTGATCGCCGGCGGGTCGGAAATCACCGCCCATTTTTCCAGCCCGCCGTTCCAGTATCAGGCGCTGGAACACCCGAACGTGCACAAGATTCTGAGTTCCTATGACGTGCTGGGCGGGCCGGGCACCTTCAACGTGCTCTACACCACCCAGAAATTCCACGATGAAAACCCGAAAACCTACCGCGCCTTTTACGACGCGCTGAAAGAAGCCTCCGACATTATCAACGCCAACAAGGCCGCCGCCGCTGAAACCTATATCCGGGTGGAAAACTCGCGCCTGCCGCTACCGCTGGTCAAACGCATCGTCGAAGACCCGGAGGTGAACTTCACCATCGTGCCGCAACGAACGTCGGTATACGCCGAAAAACTGCAACAGCTTGGCGTACTGAAAAACAAGGCCGCGTCATGGAAAGACTACTTCTTCAATGAAATCCACGATCAGCCGGGCAGTTAACTATCCGGCTACAGGAGATTGCGATGTCCGCTCATCCATTGCATCCGCTGTTGCAGGTCAACGGCGTTGACCTGCGTTACCGCACCCATCGCGCGCAGATACAGGCGACCCATGACGTCAGTTTTGACGTGTTCCCGGCGGAGCGCTTCGTGCTGCTGGGGCCGTCCGGCTGAGGCAAGTCCAGCCTGCTGAAAGCGATCGGCGGATTTCTGTCGCCAGTCGGCGGTAGTATCCAGCTGGAAAACCAGCCGGTCACCCGCCCCGGTCCGGATCGCATGATGGTGTTTCAGGAATTCGACCAGTTGCCACCGTGGAAAACCGTGCTGGAAAACACCCTGTTCCCGCTGGTCGCCAGCGGCACACTGACCAAATCAGAAGCGCGCGAACGGGCATTGCACTTTCTCGACAAGGTCGGGCTGGCGAAATTCGCCGATGCCTACCCGCACACGTTGTCCGGCGGCATGAAGCAGCGGGTGGCGATCGCCCGCGCGCTGGCGATGCAGCCGAAAATCCTGCTGATGGATGAACCCTTCGCTGCGCTGGACGCCCTCACCCGCCGCAAGATGCAGGAGGAATTGCTGGCGCTGTGGGAAGAGGTGCGCTTCACGCTGCTGTTCGTCACCCACTCCATTGAGGAAGCGCTGGTGGTCGGCAGCCGGATCCTGCTGTTGTCCCCTCATCCCGGCCGGGTGCGGGCGGAAATCAACTGCCATCAGTTTTCGCTGAACGATGCCGGCGGCGATGCTTTCCAGCACACCGCCCGACGTATCCACGATCTGTTATTCCCGTCGACGCCGGCCTCTCGCGGCGCATCGGCTTCACCTGAGGTATCCCATGAATACATCTCCCCCGGTCAGGCCCGAGTATCAGCGTGAGCTGACGCCGCTGCCGCCCGACACGCTGGAAGCGCCGCTGCCGTGGCTGACCCGGCTGGCGCAACACACCTTACTGCGTCGGCTGATATTGGTGCTGTTGCTGCTGGCGTTGTGGGAAGTCGCCGCCCGCTGGCAGAACAACGACCTGATGCTGCCCGGCTTTCTCCAGACATTACAGGCGTTCCGTCAGGATATGTTGAGCGGCGAACTGCCGCAGAAAATAGCGGTATCCCTCGGCACGCTGCTGAAAGGTTATGTCATCGGCAGCGTGCTGGCGCTGTTGCTCAGTACGCTGGCGGTGTCGGTGCAACTGGGGCGCGACTTACTGGCGTTGCTCACCGCGATGCTTAACCCATTACCCGCTATCGCGCTGCTGCCGCTGGCGCTGCTGTGGTTCGGCCTCGGTGAAAAAAGTCTGGTTTTCGTGCTGGTGCATTCGGTGATGTGGCCGATGGCGCTCAACGCCTACAGCGGTTTTCTCGGCGTTTCCGACACCCTGCGCATGGCCGGGCGCAACTATGGCCTGACCGGCTGGCGCTACGTCGTTCACATGCTGATCCCGGCGGCGCTGCCGGCGATCATTTCCGGGCTGAAAATCGGCTGGGCTTTTGCCTGGCGCACGTTGATCGCCGCCGAACTGGTGTTTGGCGCCTCCAGCGGCAAAGGCGGGTTGGGATGGTACATCTTCCAGAACCGCAACGAGTTGTATACCGACCGCGTGTTCGCCGGGCTGGCTTCGGTGATCCTGATCGGGTTACTGGTGGAAGGGCTGATCTTCTCCACGCTGGAGCGCCTGACCGTCCGCAAATGGGGTATGCAGCGCTAGGCTGCGCAGAAAAATCGACAGGAGAAGCGAGAGCATGATCGCCATACAGGTTCCAGACACGTACCTCAATCAGGACGGCTTGCTCGCCCAGGTGGGCGACTATATTCAACCACTGGCTAAACGGGTGCTGATCATCACCAGCCCAACCGCCTGGCGGCACACTGCCGCCACGCTGGAAGCCAGCCTCAGGCAACACGGCTTGCACTACCGGACCTTATTTCTCGAAGGCTATTGCACCGAAGAGAGTATCGCCGCGCTGCGCGAACAGGCGCACATCGAACGCGCGGAGCTGATTCTCGGCGTCGGCGGCGGCAAGGTGCTGGATACCGCCAAAGCGGTGGCCGACCAGTCCGGCGCGTTACCGATGATCGCCGTGCCGACGGTTGCCGCCACCTGCGCCGCCTGGTCGCCCATCAGCGTGCTGTACAGCCGCGACGGCATGCATCAGGGGCGGCTTAGTCTGCGTCGCCTGCCGGTGTGGGTGCTGGTGGATAGCACCGTGATTGCCCGCGCGCCGGTGCGTTATCTGAAAGCCGGCATTGTTGACGCGCTCGCCAAATGGTACGAATTTCAGCCCTACCTACGGCACGGCGACGATGCCCTGTCGCTGCAGATCAACGCGCGTATCGCCCGGCTGGCGGTCGATATTTTTGACGCGGACGGTGAGCAGGCGCTGGCGGACAACCAGCGACAACAGGCGACGCCGGCGCTGCGCCGGGTAATCGACGCGGTGATTGCGCTGGCCGGTATCGCCAACAGCGTCAAGGACGAGCGTGCCCGGCTGGGCGTCGCACACGCCATTCATAACAGCCTGACCCGCCAGCCGGAATCCAAGCGCTGGCTGCACGGCGAAAAGGTCGGCTTTGGCCTGGCAGTACAGGCGCAACTGGAAGCACGCCACGGATTCGACAGTCAGGAGCTACTGACGCAATTGCGCCGCTACGACAGCCCGCAGACGCCGCAGGCGCTGGGCCTGACCGACGAAGCACGCTGGGACCTCGTTGCCGCACAGGTGACTATCCCGGCCGATATCGCCGCCCGGCTGCCGTTCGCCGTAGACCGCAGCGCGTTAAGGCAGGCGCTGGCCGCTACGGCGGAACCCGCCACGACCGAGGCGCACTAATGCTGCGCTTCAATCAGAAAGCGGGTTAATCCCCGCAAATGCATTGATAATGTCATCCCGCACATACGCAGCACCCGACCTGTTGACTGTACGCTTATGCCAGATAAGGTATCGCTCGTTGGTCGGCGCGCCGTCGGGTTTGATTATGGCGACCTTCAACGTCATTTGGCAGCCAATGCCAATTTCTGGGGGATTTCACTAAATCAATGCCACCACTTTCGCCGGTAAGGGAACAATCGCAATCGCATGCCAGATTGTTTGGGGTAGGATATTAAACGGTGTCCTGCGCCGAGGCGTACCGAGGAATGCTCGCCTGCCGTGATCACACATACGTGATCACACATAAATGACGGGGCACCAGCTACGACTCATATACGCCAGCCATGAAAACAGGAGACACCCGGTGACATCCACCCCTTTGCACCTTTACGTCGACGCCCAGTTCGTCAGCCCGTTTGCAATGTCGGCGTTCGTTGCCCTGCGCGAGAAAGCATTGCCGTTCGAACTGTCAACGGTAGACCTGGGTAACAAGGCGCAGCACGCGCCGGAGTATGCCGCGGCATCGTTGACCAGCCGGGTGCCGACACTGGTTCACGACGGTTTTTCGCTGTCCGAATCGTCGGCGATTACCGAGTACCTTGACGAGGCGTTCCCCGGCACGCCGCTCTACCCTCAGTCTCCACAGCAGCGGGCGCGGGCGCGTCAGATACAGGCATGGCTACGGACGGACCTGATGCCCATCCGGCAGGAGCGCTCATCGGAAACGATGTTCTACGACGCCACGTCGGCGCCGCTGTCCGCACCAGCGCAACAGGCGGCGGAAAAGCTGTTCACGATCGCGGATAAACTGCTGCCGGCAGGCGCGCTGACGTTGTTCGACGCATGGAGCATCGCCGACCTTGATCTTGCACTCATGCTAAACCGGCTGGTGATGAACGGCGATGCCGTACCACAGCGGCTGGAAGAATACGCCCGGCACCAGTGGCAACGACCGTCGGTGCAAGCGTGGGTTATGATGGAACGTCCATTGCGTTAACCGCCCTTTCTCTGACGAATGTAATTATCAGGAGGTTTGCCATGTCCCACTCATCCGAATACATCCCGCCGAAAGTCTGGACCTGGAATACAGCCAGCGGCGGCCTCAATCGCCCAATCGCCGGCGCCACGCACGACAAAGACCTGCCGGTCGGTCGTCATCCGCTCCAGCTCTATTCGCTGGCGACGCCAAACGGCCAGAAGGTGACCATCCTGCTTGAAGAACTGCTGGCGCTGGGTCATAGCGGCGCGGAATACGACGCCTGGCTAATCAGAATCGGCAACGGCGAGCAGTTCAGCAGTGGCTTCGTGGAAGCCAACCCTAACTCCAAGATCCCGGCGCTCGTGGACCACTCCGGGCCGCAGCCGGTGCGCGTGTTTGAGTCAGGCGCCATTCTGCTTTATCTGGCGGAGAAATTTGGCGAATTCCTGCCGACCGACGCCGCCGAACGCGCCGAATGCCTGTCGTGGCTATTCTGGCAGATGGGCAGCGCGCCCTATCTTGGCGGTGGTTTCGGTCATTTCTACGCTTACGCGCCGATCAAGATCGAATACGCTATCGATCGCTTCGCGATGGAAACCAAACGCCTGCTTGATGTGCTCAATCAGCGGCTGGCGCAAAGCGACTATCTGGCCGGTTCTCACTATACGATCGCCGATATCGCCGCGTTTCCCTGGTACGGCGGTCTGGTGAAAGGCTGGCTTTACGACGGCGCCGAATTCCTGTCGGTTCACGAATATCCGCACGTGCAGCGCTGGGCGGACGCTATTCTCGCCCGTCCTGCGGTTCAGCGCGGCCGCATGGTCAACCGCCTGAGCGGCGATCCCGCCACCCAGTTGCATGAGCGTCACGACGCCAGCGACTTCGAAACGCAAACACAGGACAAAGTGTCGGCACCGCGCTGACTGTACTCATCCCGCCGCTGCACTGACGGGCGGCGGGCTTATTCTTCGGTGAGAGGGAAATGAATACCGCAACATTCCCTGGCCTGCTCCAGCACATTAGAGACGATAAGAGCAATATCCAGCAATTGATGGCACCGGGACATATCCTGTGCGTTGACGATATCCCTGAACGCCTCAAATTCATAAATCATGTGATTTTTATCCGTCGTGTCGTCATGTTTTATCAGCGTTCCCGCTGTCGAAAATTCAACATGCTTACATACACTCGGTATATCGGTAATTTTCACATAGCCAGCCGTTCCCTGAACGGTTAAATAACCCGGACTGGCCGAATCTTTCGCACCGGTGCAGACAGCAATAAATTTCCCGTAATTCATGACCAGAATACCGGAAGTGTCGATGCCGTTGTGTCCCTTATTACAGCTATAGCTCACGCTCTCCGGCGCCCCAAATAAGGCGCAGACATCATAAATATTATATAAGTTGATATCGTAAAGCGCGCCGCCCGATTTGGCGGGGTCGAATGCAGGATGCACGATACCGTTGAGGTAGTCGTCATAGCGGCTTGAATATTGCGAGTAATTCGCCTGTATCAGCTTAATCTCACCGATGTCGGCGACATGAGTCGCCAGATAATGAAAACCAGGCGTGTGAATCGAGGTGATGGCCTCAAAAAGATAACGCCCTGTTGATTTCGCCAGCGTGACCAGTTCCAGTAATTGCGCATAATTCGACGTGAACGGCTTTTCACAAATAACATGCTTTCCGGCGGACAGCGCTTTATGGGAATAGGAAAAATGCAGGTGATTGGGTATCCCGAGATAAACAAAATCAATGTCGCTATCCTGCAACAGGGCATCATAATCGGTATAAATCGCATGGATATTATATTGGCTTTTTAATGCTTCGCCTTTTTGCAGACTTCCCTGCCGGACGCATAAGGCAGCAATATCAATGCCTTCAATGTTTTTCAGTGCATCAAGACAGGACAGCACAATTTTGCCTGCCCCTACCAGCGCGATTTTCATGGGATAACTCCTGAGCGTATTACCGAAATACGACTGACTATACAAGATAGTCGTTATCGGTTATAGCCATCAGCGCTCAGGCTGCGTCCCGCCATTCTCTGCACCGGGCTGCGGTGAAATGCTGTCACGCCTCATTACGAGTACAGCCGAAACAACAGGCCACACCGGCGTGGCCTGTCAGCATGGTTCAGAACGGTTATCTGACTCTCTCACTCAGCGACTGATTGCTCATTAGTCGCTCCCATGCCCGCGTGACCTCATCAGGAATATCCACATGTCCAATAAAACCGGCGCCTGACGGCCCATAGCCATTCTGATCATCTCTCAGGCGTTTAACCTCGCCTAAAACCATCGCGGTATAACGCTCAATTTCCCACACTTCCGGCATTTGCCCGCCGGTAATCATCGGCTCGCCGCCAATCATGATGAGCGACGGGGTAAACACCGGCCAGCTGATAAACCGGCTGTCCATCCCTTTCTTATTCCAGCTGAACAGGAAAGTTTCTGTCGTGCGCCGTTGCATCAGGGGATCCTGCACCAGAATAATTTCCTGACGCGCTATCTCTTTATCAAGCACCAATTCCCGACTAAAGTCGGCGTTTTCTCCGCAGTTTCTGGAAGCGCTTTCAATAAATAGTTTCTCCGCGGCGATGCCGAATACGCTCATGGCGATGCTGGCAAGCATTTCCGCCTCGCTTTTATCCGCGGTATCGATCGCAGCGGTCAGACAATTATTTTTCACCGCCTGCTGTAACAGCACCGTTGAATGGCCGATCCCACCGCTCAACAAGACCGGAATATCCGCCTTCTTCGCCAACGTCAACGCGCCGAAAATGTTGGGTAAAATGGCATGACCAGCGATAATCATCAGGTCGGGATTCATGGTTTTCACCTGCGGGAAATCATCCAGCGCCAGCCAACTTGCGATATCGTTAAGGTCGTGAATCACTTCATCGGATAAATCCATAACACCTCTCTTCGCCATCGCCACATGAAAAAATCCATCGTGTGGATGGCTATTCCATACCCGAAAGCTCGGGCAGCCAGATTTGCCAGCCGCCAGTATGCATCATTCAATTCAACTTCGTCGCCGCTGACGATTGCACAGGCTGAAAGACGGCGACCTGCCGACGTAAAAAAACCGGGCCAGGGCCCGGTTGTCTGACATCACGCGGCAGGATTATTCCTGACCGGCGGGACGTGTCGCCAGCGTCGCCCGTTCCTGCTCGTACGCACGCGCCTTCTCTTCATCGAACTGCCCTTCCCATTTGGCGATCACCAGCACCGCCAACGCATTGCCCACCACGTTAAGCGCGGTGCGCGCCATATCCAGAATGCGGTCCACCCCGGCGATGAACGCCAGCCCTTCCAGCGGAATGCCGACGCTGCCCAGCGTCGCCAGCAACACCACAAAGGAGACGCCCGGCACGCCGGCAATGCCCTTGGAGGTGATCATCAACGTCAACACCAGCACCAGTTCCTGCCACAGGCTGAGATCGATACCGTACAACTGGGCAATGAAAATGGCGGCGATGCTCTGGTACAGCGTGGAGCCGTCCAGATTGAACGAATAACCGGTCGGCACCACAAAGCTGGTGATGGCTTTCGGCGCGCCATAGGCTTCCATCTTCTGGATAATGCGCGGCAGCACCGTTTCCGAGCTGGCGGTGGAGTAAGCCAGGATCAACTCATCCTTCAGAATGCGGATCAGCGTCATGATGCGCAGCCCGCACAGCCGCGCCACCGCGCCCATCACCACCAGCCCAAAGAACAAAATCGCGATATAGACCAGAATCACCAGCTTGGCGAGCGGCCACAGCGAGGCGAAACCGAAGTTGGCGACAGTAACGGAAATAAGCGCAAATACCCCGACCGGCGCATAGCGCATGATCATGTTGGTGACGCGGAACATGGTTTCCGACGCGCTGCGAAACACGTTCAGCAGCGGTTCACGCTGTTCGCGCGCCAGCGACGACAACCCGAGGCCGAACAGCACCGAGAAAAAGATCACCGGCAGCATTTCGCCCTTGGCCAGCGCGGCGAAAATGTTGGGCGGAATCAACGACAGAATGGTGCTCACCAGGCTGTGCGAACCGCTTTGCACCTGCTCGGTGGTTTTCTCGTATTGGGAAATGTCCACCCGGGTGAGCATCGACATGTCAATGCCGTGCCCCGGCTGGAATACATTGGCCAGCGTAATGCCGATCACAATCGCC
Source organism: Dickeya fangzhongdai (assembly GCF_002812485.1). Lineage (NCBI taxonomy): Bacteria > Pseudomonadati > Pseudomonadota > Gammaproteobacteria > Enterobacterales > Pectobacteriaceae > Dickeya > Dickeya fangzhongdai. The sequence goes on along the minus strand of NZ_CP025003.1, from coordinate 1,806,712 downwards.
AGCGTGGTAATAACTTCAAAATACAGGATGGTTTTGAAACCGATGCGCCCCAGTTTTTTGGCGTCGCCGACGCCGGCGATGCCCACCACCAGCGTGGTGATAACAATCGGCACCACAATCATCTTAATCAACCGAATAAAAATATCCCCGGCCGGGCTCAGGACGTTGGCGATCAACCACTGCTTATTGGCCGGGTTTTCATGCAACCAGGCTCCGACGGCAATACCGATGACCAACGCGATGAGAATTTGCCAGGCAAGGCTAACTTTCTGTTTTTTCATGATACGAATCCATTGTCTGTGCTCCCTGCGACTACTTGCCGATGGTGAAACCACTGCCATCGGACATTCCAGCTAACTGCTGAACTACGACAGATAAGGGGAGAGGTGAAGGTTGTTTTTTGCACAATTACGTGATCCACAGGCAAACATGTGACTCACCAAAACAGAGTGCGTAATCAAATAGTTATGCATTTAAAATGCGCAACTATTTGTATCGCAAAAGAAAATAAAAAAGCATAACCTGTTGTTATGCCGCGGCATGCTACTATCCCCTCCCCCTGAGATCAAGCGCTTCATTCAGGGAACTTTTCATAATTATGCGTTTCATCACTGTGTGCCGGCTGCCCCAGCGCCGATGACCATCACAAAAAAATCCGGACGCGCAGCAACAACACGCGGCCGGATTTTCGGGGACTGGCGGTTGAATCGCCGCCGTCAGATTTGATAATCGATCACCGCTTCGTTGTCTTCGGCGAACACCCGAGCCTTGATGTCATCCTGCGTCAGCTCCGGGTTGCACAGTTGAATAAACTTCCAGGTGTAATTGCGTTGCAACTGCCCGCGTTTAAGACCCAGCCAGACCGTGCTGGCTTCAAACAGATGGCGCGCATCCAGCCGCACCAGTCCGGGATCGCGCGTCGCGTCAAACGACATGTCGGCGACGATGCCCACCCCCAGCCCCAGTTCGACGTAGGTCTTAATCACATCCGAGTCCTGCGCGCTGATGGAAATATGCGGCGTCAGGCCGGCGGCGGCGAACGCGCGATCGATACGGGAACGACCGGTGATGCCCTGCCGGTAAGTAATCAGCGGCACCGCGCTGAGCTTATCAAGCGTGACCGCCGGCTCGTCCGCCAGCGCATGCCCTTCCGGCACCAGAATAGCGTGATGCCAGCGGTAGTAAGGAAATGCCGCCAGCGAATTCACGTTCATCAACTGCTCGGTAGCGATGCCAATGTCCGCTTCGCCGGATTCCAGCATCGCCACGATTTCATCCGGCGTACCCTGATTGAGCACCAGTTGCACCTGCGGATAAAGCGCGCGAAACTCCTTGATCACGCCCGGCAAGCTGTAACGCGCCTGCGTGTGAGTGGTGGCGATCACCAGTTGCCCGACGTCGTTGTCGCTGAACAGGTTCGCCAGCCGCCGAATATGATTGGCATCGTTGAGAATACGTTCGGCCATGACCAGCAGCTCTTTGCCCGGCTCCGTCATACCCAGCAGACGCTTGCCGCGGCGGATAAAAATCTCAATACCCAGTTCTTCTTCCAGCTCGCGGATGTGACGGCTCACGCCAGACTGGGAAGTGAACAGGGTATTGGCGACTTCGGTCAGGTTATAGTTGCACCGCGCCGATTCACGGATAATCTTCAGTTGTTGAAAGTTCACGCCCTTGTCCCTTGTCCGTCGTTCTTGTTATCACTATTCATACGAAGTATTGTTATTCCGTACAAATAAGGAAAATTTACTATTTATAACTTTTTGTGATATGACGGCGTATTTCACCCCGTCGTGCAACGGCAGTCCGCGGTTGCTTTTCGCAATGTGCGTGATGGCGGGTATATATAAGTGATTGCAGGAACATAGCCGTATCAACAGGAAAAAACATGCTAAGTGGGATCTTTTTTGCCCTGTCCGCCGGGCTGATGTGGGGACTGGTGTTTGTCGCGCCCTTGCTGGTGCCGGATTACCCCGCCATGCAATTGTCCACCGGACGTTACCTGGCATTCGGGCTGATTGTATTGCCGCTGGCATGGATAGACCGAAAACGGCTGCTACAGCTGACGCGCCGCGACTGGCTGGAGGCATTCAAACTGGCGGCGGTAGGCAATTTACTTTATTACCTGTTCCTGACCGCGGCGATTCAACGCATCGGCGTGCCGATCACCAGTATGCTGATCGGCACGCTGCCGGTGGTGATGGCGGTAAGCGCCAACCTGCTGTACGGCCGTCACGACGGACGTATGCCCTGGCGGCGGCTGGTTCCGGCGTTACTGTTGATTGCATTGGGTTTGCTGCTGGTGAATATGGCGGAACTGAACGGCGAAGCGGCCGATGTGCCGGCCGGGCGTTACCTTGTCGGTATAGCGTTGGCGCTGCTGGCGCTCGTCTGCTGGACATGGTATCCGCTGCGCAACGCGCGCTGGCTGCGTCAGAACCCGGATCGACAGCCTGCCACCTGGGCCACCGCGCAGGGGCTGGCGACGTTGCCGATCGCGCTGGCCGGATTCATCCTGGTCAACAGTTATCTCGCTGTCACGACGCCGGATTTTACGCTGCCGTTCGGCCCGCAGCCGTGGCGTTTCCTGACGCTGATAGCGGTCATCGGCCTGTTCAGTTCCTGGCTCGGCACCCTGTGCTGGAATGCCGCCAGCCAGCGTCTGCCCACCGTACTGGTAGGGCCGTTGCTGGTGTTTGAAACCCTGTCGGCGCTAGCGTATACCTTTATACTGCGCCAGTCGTGGCCGCCGCTGATGACCGCCGTCGGTATTCTGTGCCTGATCGTCGGCGTGATTTACGCCATGCGTATCAAGCTTGAGCCGGTGGTCACCCGGCATTCTCCCGATATGACCGGCGCCTGACGCTGCCAGCCGCGACACCGCTATTAAGAGATAACGGTGTCGCCTGGCAGTATAAACAGGCTGCATCTTCAATGAACTGCGGCGCCGGCACGCCCTTTGCGCAGTAGCCATGCCGATAAAAGAGACACGGTCTGGTATTTGTAAATTACGACCCGGCCCGGCTGTCATAATCACTAGAGCCGCTCAATGTGGCAGTGACTGAAAAAGTTTGTCACTTCATGAAAACAGCCAGTCCATTCCCCGGAGGGAAACAGGGTCTGGCAAAGTGTAGCGGTATTAGGTTCAACCATTTAGTTAACCCTTCCCTCTTGATGTCCTTTTTTAAGGTATTTACGTCCTTTACGCCACAACCTATCACTTCCAGAATGAAACGAAAGATCGGGCCAGGGTAGCGCTATCACAGGGATTGCGCATCGCTCCTCTGGCTTGATCACTCCCAAACAGGATTTTCTGTGAAGGCTTTCCGCTGACCCAGCAAGACTGCAAGGAATCTCAACCCTGGAGATAATTACCATGACAGATGATATTAAAAATAACGCCCCTGGCGCTCAATTAAGCAGCAGGGGCCAGGTTTCAAACGAACCTCTCAACATTGTTTTTGCTGTATACAATGGAGGTACGCTTCTCGACTTTGCCGGCCCCAGCGAGATCTTTCACCGACTGCCAAATACAAACGTTCGCTATGCCAGTCTCAACGGAGGAACCGTAACTCTCGAATTCGGCGTTAAGTACGGCAATACAGAGCGACTGATAGATATATTTAAGACTGATTTGATCATGGTACCTGGTGGCTCAGATATGACTGAAGCCATGCACCCTGAGTATCTGGCTCAGATAGGCCGACTGGCTAAAAACGCTAAATATATAACGTCGGTATGCACAGGCTCGCTCTCGCTTGCTGCGGCAGGCGTCCTTAAAGGCAAACGAAGTGCCTGCCATTGGGCTTTCGTCAACAGACTGGCAGAATACGGCGCCATTCCGGTTTCGGATCGTTTCGTTGAGGATGACAACGGCCGATTTATGAGCGGCGGAGGTGTAACGTCAGGTATTGATTTTGCGCTTCATGTTGCCGAAAAGCTGAAGGGAAAGCAGCATGCCGAATTCACACAGCTTGTCATCGAATATGATCCCGCTCCGCAATTCAGTTCCGGTCACCCAAGAAGTGCTTCGCCGGAGGTGCTTGCGATGGTTGAAAAAGTACTGCCTGGTGCCACCAAGGGCCTTGCACGAATTCCTGTCATTAAATAAGGGCCAACTGCTGAATGCGCAGGACTACAGTCGTGGTCTAACCATTACTCAATCCGCCATTTCCTCAACAGATCTAAGATAGGCTGTCACAACCGGCAGCAACCGGATGAGATGCGGCTATATAATTTATGGTGTAGGCGCTGGAGCCTAAATAAGCTCAGAGTTCTCTATCCATTCTGCCAGCTCTTCTTATTGATTGCGGCGGGTGTCCAAGAAGTTTGATAAAAGCACGTCGCATACGCTCGGGGTCATTGAACCCCACGGCAAGGGCGATTTGCTCTATGGGTTCGCTACCATCCTGCAGTCGCAATCGGGCAGCCTCAACACGTAAGCGTTCGACAGCCTTAGCCGGTGTTTCTCCCGTTTCACGGCGAAACACCCGTCCAAATTGCCGTGGGCTTAGCCTGGCTGCTTCTGCGAGACGCTCTATAGGCAACGTTTCATCCAGATGTTCTCTGGCAAAATTCAGCGCCATGCGAATACGGTCCGACTCAGGTTCCATTTGTGACATAGCTGAAAACTGAGACTGGCCTCCAGGCCGACGATAGGGAACAACTAAATGCCTGGCAATAGCGCGTGTAATTTCAGCACCCAAATCTTTTTCAATCATAGCGAGCGATAAATCGATTCCAGCCGTGTGCCCTGCCGATGTCCAGATTGGTCCGTCAGCGATAAAGATACTATCAGCGTCGACCGTGATGCGCGGAAAGGCAGACTGTAGCTGGGCGGCATGACGCCAATGAGTCGTTGCCCGACGCCCATCCAGCAAACCGGTTTCAGCCAGCAGAAACGCGCCCGTACATACGCTTGCTATCCGCGAGGCGTTGGTGCTCAATTGCCTGGCCGCGTCTATGTTCTCAGGCGACTGCATGGCGTCAATATTTCCCCCGACAAATATGACGGTGTCAAATGTATGTACCCCAAACGGTTTCGTCTCAAGTGCAAGACCCGCATTACCCACGATCGGGTTCCCGAATCGCGAGATTACATACAGTTCGTACGGGCTATACCCGGCAACCTTAGCCACATGAGCAAACGCTGCAAGTGGGCCGGCAAGATCAAGTACCTCGTGGCCGCTGCAAACGAAGAATCCAATACGATGCATGATCATGCTAATCCCAAAATCCCACCGAGTGTCTTATTTTACTGAAAAGCCTCCATTAAAGCCAAAATGTTATTTCCTGACGAGATCGAGTTGATCCATTTTTGTCTTTAAATAGGGGAGTACTTTATTTCCGACAAACCTGAGCCTTCCTGCCGCCATCTGCACCGCTCAATCCGGCAGTTACTGCATAAAGTGCACCATTTCAAGGAAACGACCAGCCCGTTCCGAGAAGAAAACATAGTTTGGCGAAAGTGTAGCGGTATGAGGATCAGCAAACTCAGACCGACTTAGCCAGAAAAACGCCGACATCCGACTCCACCTCTTCCATCTGCCGTAGCGCATCCAGCGTATCGCGCGCTTCCTGCTCGTCCAGCCGGCTCATGGCAAACCCGACGTGTACCAGCACCCACTGGCCTACCAGCGATGACGGTTGCCCGTCTTCCAGCACCAGCGCCACATTGACTTCGCGCCGCACGCCGCACACATCCACCCACGCCAGTTGATGATCCGCCGACGCCCATTCCACCACCTGCCCCGGAATTCCCAGACACATAACGATTTCCCGTTTTTCCTGACCACACTTGCTCGTCACCTCATTCCGGCGACAGCACCGTCTCCTGCTGATTCTCAGCGCGCACATAACGACCCGGACGACCGCAAGCACAACCCGCCATCGCCGCCTGCCGTTTGAGGCCGACTTGTCACGCCAGCATGCTAAGCAAATTCGGTGCCAGCCGCCTTGATCCTGCGCCGGCCGCGAGCGGAAAGCGCCCGAGCCATAGTATGTTGTAACTAACTTACCGTTATCCCTTAGAAAACCGGCGACGCTCGTCAAAAGTGTCGAGTTTTTACCCCCGCCCGATGCTGTCGGCGGTGACGACGATCGGGTAAAAACCGGCGGCAAAATGTCGTCACTAATGTCGAGCGGCAGGTTCGACTAGCCGCCGTTGATTTCGCGGTTTTATCTAACTGACTGATTTTAAAAACCATCACTCCACTGTTTTTCTTATGGCATGGAATATGCTTCCGGCGCAGGAAACATTTCTATCACCCCGGAGGGTATGGCTATGAACCGCTTCGTCATTGCGGAGCCAACGCGTTGTATCGGATGCAACACCTGCATGGCGGCCTGTACGCAGGTGCATCGCCAGCAGGGCCTGCAGTCTCATCCGAGGCTGGCGGTCGAGCGCGATGCCAACGGCACCGCGCCGGTGTTATGCCGTCACTGTGAGGATGCGCCCTGCGCCAGAGTGTGCCCGGTCAACGCCATCAGGCATCAGGACCACGCCGTGCTGCTGGACGAAAACACCTGCATCGGCTGCAAACTGTGCGCCATCGCCTGTCCGTTCGGCGCCATCACGCCATCCGGCAGCACGCCGCTGGCAATCCCTACTACGTTTGATCACCACATCCCGCTGTCGCTGCTGTCCGATGTGCCGGTGAGTCAGCCGTCGGTTCATCCGATGCTGGCGTGGAACGCCGGGGTGCGCAGCATCGCGGTGAAATGTGATCTGTGCGACTTCCGCGAACAGGGGCCGGAGTGCGTGCGCGTCTGTCCGACACACGCGCTGTATCTGGTGGATGACGCCGCGCTGGACGACGCTATCGCCGCCAAACGCCGTCAGGCGGCGGAATGGCCGGAAGGCAACATCCCTTTTCCCGCCGCAGGGACTGACAGGGAGCAAACTTTATGATGATGCCGCTGCAATTGATGACGTCTCTGCAATGGCTGGGCCTGTCGCTCACGCTGTATCTGGCCGGCGCGCTGCTGTCGTTATGTCTGTGCCGCCAGGAGTCGCTGGCGATTCGCTTAAGCGGGCTGTGTGCGCTGGCGGGCGGCTGTGCCGGTGCGCTGGCGGCTGCGCCCGTCCTGCTCGGCGGCGGCGTACTGACCGCCGTGTTCGACGGGCCGTTTGACGCCTTCGCTCACCTCACGCTGCGCTTCGATACTCTGGCCGCCTTCATGACGCTGGTGATCTCGCTGCTGGTGGCGGTGTCCGCCCTGTATTCGCTGGCTTATCTGGAGGAGTACCGCGGGCGCGGCGCCTGGGCGATGGGTTTCTTCATGAACCTGTTTGTCGCCTCAATGGTAGCGCTGGTGGTGGTGGACAACGCCTTCTATTTCATTGTGCTGTTCGAAGTGATGTCGCTCAGCTCCTACTTCCTGGTGATCGCCGATCAGGATGAAGAGGCGGTCGGCGCCGGGTTGCTGTATTTCCTGATCGCCCATGCCGGTTCGGTGCTGATCATGATTGCCTTCTTCCTGCTCTATCGTCATAGCAGCAGCCTCGATTTCGCCGATTTCCGCCACGCCGCGTTGTCGGCGCCGCAAGCCTCGGTGGTGTTCCTGCTGGCGTTCTTCGGCTTCGGCGCCAAAGCCGGGATGCTGCCGTTGCACGGCTGGCTGCCGCGCGCGCACCCGGCCGCGCCGTCGCACGCCTCGGCACTGATGTCGGGCGTGATGGTCAAGATCGGCGTATTCGGCATCATCAAAGTCGGTGTTGATTTGCTGGGCGCTACCGAAGCCTGGTGGGGCGTGGTGGTGCTGGCGTTCGGCGCGGTGTCGTCGGTGCTGGGCGTGCTGTACGCACTGGCCGAACACGATATCAAGCGTTTGCTGGCGTACCACACGGTGGAGAACATCGGCATCATTCTGATGGGGGTCGGCGTCGGCATGATCGGCATCGCCACCCATCATCCGCTGCTGGCGCTGCTTGGCCTGCTGGGCGGGCTGTATCACCTGCTCAACCACGCGGTGTTCAAGGGGCTGCTGTTTCTCGGCGCCGGCGCGGTGATCTACCGCGTTCACACCAAAGACATGGAAAAAATGGGCGGCCTGTCGCGACTGATGCCGCGTACCGCGCTGGCGTTTTTGGTCGGGTGTATGGCGATATCCGCCCTGCCGCCGCTCAACGGTTTCGTCAGCGAATGGTTTACCTACCAGTCGCTGTTCACCCTCAGCCATGACGGCGGCATCGGCCTGCGGCTGGCCGCGCCGATCGCCATCGTGATGCTGGCGATCACCGGCGCGCTGGCGGCGATGTGTTTCGTCAAAGTGTACGGCATCAGTTTCTGCGGCGCGCCGCGCAGTGAGAAAGCCGCTCACGCCCGCGAGGTCCCCTGGCCGATGACGGTCGCCATGTTACTGCTGGCGCTGCTGTGCGTGCTGCTCGGCGTCGGCGCCAGCGTGGTGGTGCCGGTGATGACCCGCATCGCGGCGGATCTGGCGCACACCCCGGCCGTCATGATGGCCGCGGGGCTGGGCGTCTTCCCCGGCGACCACCTGCAAACCCGTCTCAATACGCCGCTGATTTTCATCCTGCTGCTGGCGCTGCCGTTGCTGCCGCTGATGCTCTACAGCCTGCTGCGCGGGCCGCGTCTCGGCTTTCGCCACAAGGGCACGCCCTGGGCCTGCGGCTACGGCTACGAGTCCGCCATGTCGGCGTCGGCCGGCAGCTTTACCCAGCCGCTGCGGGTGATGTTCGCACCGCTCTACCGCGTGCGTAAAACCCTCGATCCGGCGCCCGCGATGCAACAGGCGCTGGAAAAGACCACGCAGGCGGCGGCGTACGTCGAACCGGTATGGGACGACCACGTGGTGATGCCGGTGGTCAGCGGCGTGCAGCGCATCAGCCGCGCGGTGCAATGGATTCAGCACGGCGATTTCCGGGTGTACTGCCTGTATGTGGTGGCGGCGCTGGTTGCCCTGCTACTGGCCACTCTGGCTTAAGGAGACCGGAACATGACTTACGTTTCACTCGTTTTTCCGCTGCTGGGCGCGCTGTTGCAGGCCGTCCTGCTGATGGCGGCGGCTCCGCTGTTGTCCGGCATGTCGCGCGTGATCCGCGCCAAAATGCACTCCCGGCAGGGGCCGGGCCTGCTGCAGGATTACCGTGACATATTCAAGCTGCTGCGCCGTCAGGAAGTGGCGCCCGAGCATAGCGGCGGCGTGTTTCGCCTGATGCCGTTCATCCTGCTCGCCACCATGCTGCTGGTGGCGATGACGCTGCCGGCCGTGACCGACAGTTCTCCGTTCGGCGCGTCGGGCGACGTCATCACCCTGCTGTATCTGTTTGCGGTATTTCGCTTTTTCTTCTCCCTGTCCGGCCTGGACTCCGGCAGCACCTTTGCCGGTATCGGCGCCAGCCGCGAACTGACGCTCGGCATTCTGGTCGAGCCGATTCTGATGCTGGCGTTGTTGGTGGTGGCGCTGGTCGCCGGCTCCACCAACATCGGCAACATCAGCGTCAAACTGGCGAGCGGCCACTGGGTGTCCCCCACCGCCACCGCGCTGGCGCTGCTGGCCTGTGCCTTCGCCACCTTTATTGAGATGGGCAAAATCCCGTTCGACGTGGCGGAAGCGGAGCAGGAACTACAGGAAGGGCCGCTGACCGAATACGCCGGCGCCGGGCTGGCGCTGGTGAAATGGGGCATCAGCCTCAAGCAGGTGGTGGTCGCCACGCTGTTTCTGTCGATTTTCGTGCCGTTCGGCAAGGCCGAAACGCTCACGGCGGTCAGCCTGCTGTGGGGCACGCTGGCGCTGATCATCAAGCTAGTGGTGGTGTTCGTCATCGCCGCGATTATCGAAAACAGCCTGGCGCGTGGGCGCTTTCTGCTGACCGGCCGGGTAACCTGGCTCGGCTTCGGCGTGGCGGCGCTGGCGTTCGTTTTCTACCTGACCGGACTATAAGGAGTCGGCATCCATCATGGAGAATATTGCTCTTGCGACCCTGCTGCTGCCGTTTCTCGGCGCGTTGTTGGTCGCCTTTGCGCCGCAGCGCTTCGCCAAAGGGGTGTGTACGCTATTCGCCCTGCTGGCGACGCTCGGCATGGCGCTGCTGGCCTGGCGTTACCTCGACGGCGGCAAAACCGACCAGGTCGTCACCCTTTACCGTTACGGTCAGGCCGATCTGTTCGGTTTTGTGTTTGACCGCATCAGTCTGTTGATCGGCTTTGCGGTGGTGTCGCTCGGTTTTCTGGTCAGCCTCTACTCCTGCTGCTACCTGACGCTGGGCAACCGCGAACATCCGCACGACGGCAGCAATCGCTACTACGCGTTTCTGCTGGTGTTCATCGGCGCAATGGCCGGGCTGACGCTGTCATCCACTATCCTCGGCCAGTTGCTGTTCTTTGAAATCACCGGCGGCTGTTCCTGGGCGTTGATCGGTTACTACCAGAAACCGAAATCGCTGCGCTCGGCGCTGAAAGCGCTGCTGGTGACCCATATCGCGTCTGTCGGCCTGTATCTGGCGGCGGCCTGGCTGTTCGCCACCACCGGCACTTTCGCGCTCAGCGCCATCGCGCAACTGGACGACAGCAGCAAAATCATCGTGTTCGGCGGCATTCTGTTCGCGGCCTGGGGCAAGTCGGCCCAGTTGCCGCTGCATGTCTGGCTGCCGGATGCGATGGAAGCGCCGACGCCGGTGAGCGCCTACCTGCACGCCGCCTCGATGGTGAAAGTCGGCGTGTATATTTTCGCCCGCGCCATTCTGTCCGCCGTCGAGGTGCCGCACATCATCGGCGTGGTCGGCGTCATCATGGCGACCATCACGCTGGTGTACGGCTTCCTGATGTACCTGCCGCAAAAAGACATGAAGCGGCTGCTGGCCTACTCCACCATCACCCAGCTCGCCTACATCTTTCTGGCGCTGTCGCTGTCTATTTTCGGCTCGCGCATGGCCTTCGACGCCGGTATGGCCTACATCTTCAACCACGCTTACGCCAAGAGCCTGTTCTTTCTGGTGGCCGGCGCGCTCAGCTACAGCTGCGGCACCCGTATGTTGCCGCAGTTGCGCGGCATGATGAAGCGCCTGCCGCTGCTGGGCGTGGGTTTCTGCGTGGCGGCGCTGGCGATCACCGGCGTGCCGCCGTTCAACGGCTTCTTCAGCAAATTCCCGCTGTTCGCCGCCGGGTTTGCGCTCTCAAACGACGCCGTGTGGCTGCTGCCGCTGCTGATCATCGCGCTGGTGGAGTCGGTCGCCAGTTTCGCCTGGTTCCTCTACTGGTTTGGCCGCACCGTGCCGGGCGAGCCGTCTGAGGAAGTAGCGTCGGCCACGGCGGTGCCGGCGTCGATGAATCTGGTGCTGCTGGTGCTGATCGTGATGTCGCTGTGCTCCAGCGTTATCGCCGCACTCTGGCTGAAATAAGGAACTCCCATGACTGGATCTCTTCTCGTCAATAATCTGGCTGGTTTGCTGATCATCACCTCGCTGCTGGTGATCGCCGCCAGAAAACCCACGGTGTCCGCCGCGCTGTACGCGTTGCAGTCGCTGGTGCTGGTGCTGATCTTTGTGGCGCTGGGCGGATTGCTGGGCTCCCACGAGCTGTATCTGTGGTCGCTGACCGCCTTCATCACCAAGGTGGTGATGGTGCCCGCCATTATGAGCTTCGCCTTCTGCCGGCTGGCTGACCCGAAAGCCGACGGCGGCGTAATCGGCACCGCGACCCTGATACTGATCGCCACCCTGATTGTGTTGTTGAGCTACTTTGCCGTCGCGCCGGTAAAACTGCCGATGGTCAACGACCTTAAACCGGTGCTGGCGGTATCGCTCGGCCACTTCCTGATCGGCCTGCTGTGCATCGTCAGCCAGCGCAACATTCTCAAACAGGTGTTCGGCTACTGCCTGATGGAAAACGGCGCCCACCTGACGCTGGCGCTGCTGGCCTACCGCGCGCCGGAGCTGGTGGAGATCGGCATCGCCACCGACGCCATTTTCGCCGTCATCGTGATGGCGCTGATGGCACGCAAAATCCACCGCACGCTGCACACGCTGGATGTTCAGCAACTGACCGCGCTGAAAGGATAATCACATGACGACTTTGGATCTTTTTTCCCTGCTGCTGGGCGTGCCGTTTGCTGCCGCCCTGCTGGCGTTCGCCTGCCGCTTTACCGGCTCGGCGGCGCGTGCGCTGGTGAGCCTGATTCATCTGCTCGGCATCAGCGCGCTGCTGCTGACGGCATTGCTGGCGGTATGGACGGTGTACCAGCAGGGCGAGCTGCTGGCGGCCCACCGCTGGCTGCATCTCGACAGCCTGAGCGCGCTGTTTCTGGCGATTCTCGGGGTAATCGGCTTTCTCACCGGCCTCTACTCGATGGGGTACATGCGCCACGAAGTCGACGGCGGCGAGATTAGCGTCACCACGCTGTGCCACTACTACGGCTTCTTCCACCTGTTCCTGTTCACCATGCTGCTGGTGATCACCAGCAACAACCTGATCCTGATGTGGGCGGCGATTGAAGCCACCACGCTCAGTTCGGCGTTTCTGGTGGGCCTGTACGGCCAACGCTCGTCGCTGGAAGCGGCGTGGAAATACATCATTATTTGTACCGTCGGCGTCGCGTTCGGCCTGTACGGCACGGTGCTGGTGTACGCCAATGCCGCCAACGTGATGGCGGAACCGGGCAACGCCATTTTCTGGACCGAGGTGCTGCAACACGCCGGCGAGCTGGACAGCACGCTGATGCATCTGGCGTTCATCTTTATTCTGATCGGCTTTGGCACCAAAACCGGCCTGTTTCCGATGCACGCCTGGCTGCCGGACGCCCACAGCGAGGCGCCCAGCCCCACCAGCGCCCTGCTCTCCGCCGTGCTGCTCAACTGCGCGCTGCTGGTGATCGTGCGTTACACCATCCTGATCAGCGCCGCCATCGGCCCGGAATTTCCGCAACGGCTGTTGCTGGTGTTCGGCCTGCTGTCGGTGGCCGTCGCCGCGTTCCTGATTCTGGTACAGCGCGACATGAAGCGCCTGCTGGCCTACTCCAGCGTGGAAAACATGGGGTTGATCGCCGTGGCGCTCGGCATCGGCGGCCCGCTCGGCATTCTGGCGGCGCTGCTGCACACCCTGAACCACAGTCTGGCGAAAACCCTGCTGTTCTGCGGCTCCGGTAACGTACTGCTGAAATATGGCACCCGTGATATGGACGCGGTGAAAGGCATCCTGCGCGTCGCGCCGGTGACGGGCGCGCTGCTGGCCGGCGGCGCGCTGGCGCTCGGCGGTATGCCGCCGTTCAACGTGTTCCTGAGCGAGTTCATGACGGTGACCGCCGGCATCCACGCCGGTCAGTTGCCGCTGGTGCTGGTGTTGCTGGCGCTGCTGACCGTGGTGCTGGCCGGGCTGGTTCGCATGATCGCCACCAGCGTGCTGGGCAGCCAGCCGGAAGCGGTCAGCAAAGGCGAACTGGGTTGGCTGACCACCGCGCCGATGCTGATTCTGCTGGTGTTGATGCTGGTGATGGGTACCCGCATTCCGCAGCCGGTCATCCATTTGCTGGAACAGGCCACCGCCATTGTTTTAAACGGCAGCCATGCCGGCGAGCCAACGCCGCCGAGTCTGGGCTGGCCGTCGCTGAGCGCCCGTACTACCACGTCGGGTACTACCACGTTGGATACTACCACATTGGGTACTACCACGCCGGACACGGCGCCTGCGTCATCGTTAACCCCTTCCCGTCAGGAGATGTACCGTGATTAATTCATCCGCCGCGACCAGCGCTGAAAATTTAGGCGCTAATTACGTCGCCCATGTCAGACAGCAATTCCCGACGGCGATTCTGGAAGAAGAACGGCAAACCGCCAATCAGTTGACCATCACCGTCAAACTGCACCAGTTGCCGGAGGTGGTGGAATATCTCTACTACCAGCACGGCGGCTGGCTGTCGGTGTTGTTCGGCAACGACGAGCGTACCCTCAACGGCCATTTCGCCGTCTACTATGTGCTGTCGATGGAACAGGGCGAGAAGTGCTGGGTGGTGGTGAAAGCGCTGGTCAACCCAACGGTGCCGGAGTTTCCGTCGGTGACGCCGCGCGTGCCCGCCGCCGTGTGGGGAGAGCGCGAGGTGCGCGACATGTACGGGCTGATCCCGGTCGGCCTGCCGGATGAGCGCCGGCTGGTGCTGCCGGACGACTGGCCGGACGAACTCTACCCGCTGCGCAAAGACGCGATGGATTACCGCCAGCGCCCTGCCCCCACCCGTGACGACGAGTCCTACACCTTCGTCAACGACGCCACCGGCGACACCCGGGTAGTGCCGATCGGTCCGCTGCACATCACCTCCGACGAACCGGGGCACTTCCGGCTGTTTGTCGACGGCGAACAGATTATCGATGCCGACTACCGCCTGTTCTACGTCCATCGCGGCATGGAAAAGCTGGCGGAAACCCGCATGGGCTACAACGAAGTGACGTTTCTGTCCGACCGGGTGTGCGGCATCTGCGGTTTCACCCACAGCGTGGCGTATACCTCGTCCATCGAGAACGCGCTGGGCGTAGTGGTGCCGGCGCGCGCCCATACCATCCGCAGCATTCTGCTGGAGGTAGAGCGCCTGCACAGTCACCTGTTGAATATCGGGCTGTCCAGCCATTTCGTCGGTTTCGACACCGGCTTCATGCAGTTCTTCCGGGTGCGCGAAAAATCAATGCAGATCGCCGAGATGCTCACCGGCGCGCGCAAAACCTACGGTCTTAACCTGATTGGCGGCATCCGCCGCGACATCCTGAAAGAAGATCGGCTGAAGACCATCCGGCTGATCCGTGAAATGCGCGCAGAGGTGACGCAGTTGACCGATATGCTGCTCAACACCGCCAACATGGCGCAACGCACCCAGGGCGTCGGCGTGCTGAACCGTCAGGTGGCGCGCGACTACAGCCCGGTGGGGCCGATGATTCGCGCCAGCGGTTTTCAGCGCGATGTGCGCGTCGACCACCCGTTCGCCGGCTATCTGGACCTGCCGATGGAGCTGCATCACCTCGACGGCGGCGACGTTTACTCCCGCGTACTGGTGCGGGTGCGTGAAGTGTTCACCTCTTTGGCGATGATCGAATTCGGGCTGGACAACATGCCGGACGGGCCGATCCTCAACGAGCACATCCATTATCAGCCGCACAAGTTCGCGCTGGGCTTTACCGAAGCGCCGCGCGGCGAAGACATCCACTGGAGCATGACCGGCGACAACCAGAAGCTGTTCCGCTGGCGTTGCCGCGCCGCCACCTACGCCAACTGGCCGGTGCTGCGCTTTATGCTGCGCGGCAACACGGTGTCGGACGCGCCGCTGATCATCGGCAGCCTCGACCCCTGCTACTCCTGTACCGACCGCGTCACGCTGGTGGATGTCCGCAAGAAGAAAGTCACCACCGTGCCGTACAAAGAGATCGAGCGCTACGGACTGGAACGCACCCGTTCGCCGCTGAAATGAGGGAGGCCCCATGATTAAATTGTTCAAAACCATCCTCAAGGCGGGCAACAGCACGGTGAAATACCCGTTCGCGCCGCTGGCGGTGCCCGCCGGATTTCGAGGCAAACCGGAGTACGACCCGGAGCAGTGCATCGGCTGCGCCGCCTGTACCATGGCCTGCCCGGCCAATGCCCTGACGATGGCTAACGACCTGGACAACGGCACCCGCACCTGGCAGTTGTTCCTCGGCCGCTGCATCTTCTGCGGCCGCTGCGAAGAAGTGTGCCCGACCCGCGCCATCGTGCTGTCGCAGGAGTTCGAAATGGCGGTCGCCAGCAAGGCCGACCTGTACCAGCGCGCCACCTTCCAACTGCTGAACTGCCATGTCTGCCAGCGGCCGTTCGCGCCGCAGAAAGAGGTGGAATACGCGATGGCGCTGCTGGCGCACGCCGGGGTGCCGGAAAACGAGGTGGAGGCGCGTCGCCACCAGTTCGAAACCTGCCCGGACTGCAAACGCAAACAGAACATGAACCATCAGGGCAACGTGCGGCTGAGTCAGCACCTGCCCGCCCCGACCACTCACAAGGGGAATGCGCAATGAGTATGCTGCCCAACGGGGTCGATCACTACCACACCACCCCGATTACGCTCGACGAACAGGCCCAGCAGCTGAAAAAGACGCTGCTGAAAGATATCCAGCGCTCCGCCTACGTCTACCGCGTGGACTGCGGCGGCTGTAACGGCTGCGAGATCGAGATCTTCTCCGCCATTACGCCGCTGTTCGACGCCGAACGCTTCGGCATCAAGGTGGTGGCGTCGCCGCGCCACGCCGACATCCTGCTGTTTACCGGCGCGGTGACCCGCGCCATGCGAAGCCCGGCGCTGCGCGCTTATGAATCGGCGCCGGATCCGAAAATCTGTATCTCCTACGGCGCCTGCGGTTGCGGCGGCGGCATCTTCCACGACCTGTACTGCGTGTGGGGCGGCAGCGACAAAATCGTGCCGATCGACGTCTACATCCCCGGTTGTCCGCCGACCCCGGCGGCGACGATTTACGGTTTTGCGGTGGCGCTGGGGCTGCTGGAGCAGAAACTGCACGGCAGCGACCACCAGCAGGCCGAACATGAGAAAGCGGCGCTGATTCATCCGGCGGTGCCGCTGGATTTGCGGGTGCGGGTGGAGCGGGAAGCCCGTCTGATGGCGGGGTATCGCCAGGGGCGGGAAATCAGCGACCGTTTCCTCGACTTGCTGGAAAACCAGCCGCTGGAAGGCTTTGAGCATCGCGTCACCCGTTGGCTCAACCAATATGAAGACCCGCGGCTAAACGAGATCGTCGGTCATCTGCTACAGATTTATCACGCCATGCTGCGCGGGGAGATCCTGTCATGAGCAGCGTTCGTTTTTATGCCCTGAACCGCAAGTTTCTCGACAGCCGCGACAAGATACCGGAGCAGGCGCAGCAGGTGATGTATTACTCGCTGGCTATCGGCCATCACGTCGGCGTCATCGACTGCCTGAAACAGGTGTTGCATTGCCCGCTGGCGGAGTACGAAGGCTGGGTCGGTCAGTTGAGTGATGAGGAAGCCCGCCGCAAGATGCTGGGTTTGCTGCGCTTTGGCGAAATCACCATTGACCACACCCACACCGCGCTGCTGGGCGCGGCCTTCACCGCACTGGCGGCGGGGGATCGCTACCCGGAATGGACCGCTACGCTGGTGGACTATCTGGCGGCGATGCAACGGGAACCGGCTATTTATCTAATGGTGAAACGCCTTGATGACTGAACACCCTTTACACACCGAAGCCCCTTTATATATCGAAAACATGGTGCTGACCGTCGGCAACACCCTGATGGGGGACGACGGCGCCGGCCCGCTGCTGGCGGAACGCATGAGTCAGCAACCGGTAGCGGGCTGGTCGGTGATTGACGGCGGCGCCATTCCGGAAAATGCCGCTCACACGCTGCGGGAACTGAAGCCTCGCCGCCTGCTGGTGGTGGACGCCACCGACATGGGGTTGGCGCCGGGCGCCATCCGCATCGTCGATCCGGATCGTATCGCCGAAGACATGCTGATGAATACCCACAGCCTGCCGCTGAACTACCTGATCGACAGCCTGAAGGAAGACATTCCCGAGGTCATTTTCGTCGGCATCCAGCCTGCGCTGGTGGCGTTTTATTTTCCCATCAGCCTAGAAGTAACCCGGGCGGTGGACACCCTGTATCAGCGATTATCCGGCTGGGAGGAGAACGGCGGGTTTGAGGTGCTGGCGTAAGGCGCACGTGCATTGACGTGATATTGGCCCTGATAGGGCTACGGGCGGAGCAGACGCCAGCTCCGCCCCTGGCAGGCCCACGGCTTACTTCTCTTCCAGTTGCAGCACGGTATGCGCCAGGCTGACCACCGTCGCAAGACTGACATGGGTATTTTTATTCAGCGACTTATACAGACTGGTGCGACTTTTCGCCCCCGCCTCTTTGGCTACTGTGCTGTTGCCATGTTTTTCCACCGCGATTTTCAACGCCGCTTGCAGAATTTCCGGCCGGTTCTCAATCACGGCATCATAGAAGGCGCGAGAGATGACATCAGCGAAGTTCTTTTCTCGCACCGCAAGCGTGTGGCTGACATACTCCCCTTTTTTCCGCAATTCCGACGCGGAAATCTTAATATCCGGCGACCATTCCAGCGAACCATCCGGCAGCAGCCCAAACTTGATAAATAGGCTGGCGTTCGAAAATACCGGGCTGGAGGCATATTGATAAAGATTGATGTCGCAAACCAAACCATCCTCATAGGTCAGGCGCAACGAAAAGTCGCCAATCACGTCAACTTCCACGATTTTATGCATAAATGCCTCACAGTTTTCCCGGATTTCTCCCCACAACCGCCCGCTCCCACATACTCAGCAGTTGTTCCCGATGGGCTCTGATATGCGCAAGCGCCAGCTTGCGCTTGTTATTCGGCAGATATCCTTCGATCTCTGTTCCAGTACGAATACTGATGATCAGCTCATGGTTGCCATAACAGACATGAACGTGCGGCAAGTGGTGCCGTTCATCATCGTAAAAGTACAAATGGAAAATCAGCCCTGCCAGTCTGTCAATCTCAGGCATTGGCACTCCTTGTCAATGAACAGAGTAACACCGTATCCCAAAGGATACAACCATTCGATTCCCGTCTTCTTGCCTGTAAAAGGCTCCATGTTGATTTCACTGAAAAATAAAAAACTATTGCGCGCCGCTGAAATGTGCGGGTAAAGCGCCATCGCGCTGAAGACACAATAAGGGCCAGACTTTCTAACCTCGATAGACAGTTTTCAGAGCTGGAACACGCTTCGCAACAGATTGGTTTTTCTCTGCCTGTTGCTGCGGCCTGCATCGCGCCGGGCACACGTCGTCAAATCTGCCGAACCTCGTCGACTGACACTCGTCACCGGCCGGTCACAGGCTGTCTTTTCCCCAAAAACTCACTTTAAATCTCTGATAAATCAAATTGATAAACCATAAGCATTCATTCTGGCATAAACCCTGCTTTATATGTGGCGATGTGTCGGCGGCCGAGCCTTCGACATAACCCTTAGTCCATCAGAGCCGCGGAAGGAGACCCTGTCATGAACCGGTTCGTTTTAGCAGACCCCAGGAAATGTATTGGCTGCCGCACCTGCGAAGTCGCCTGCGTGCTGGCGCACAGCGACGGTAACCCGTCGTCGCTGTCGCCAGAGCATTTCACACCGCGCCTGAAAGTGGTGAAGGGGCTGAATGTCAGCACCACGATTCAATGCCGCCACTGTGAAGACGCCCCCTGCGCCAATGTTTGTCCCAACGGGGCGATCGTACACGCCGGCGATCATATCCGGGTGCAGCAGGAAAAATGCATTGGTTGCAAAACCTGCGTGGTGGCCTGCCCGTACGGCGCCATGACGGTGATCAGTAAACCGGTGGCGCGTATCAGCCATTATCAGACACTGGGTAACTGCATCAAGGCGGAGGCGCACAAGTGCGACCTGTGCGAAGGACGCGTCAACGGCCCGGCCTGTGTCGAAGTCTGCCCGACCAAAGCCCTGCGCCTGATCAGTCGGGAAGACATTCAGGAGATGATTCAACGTAAACAGCGGCGCGCAGCACTTGATGAAGCCGCGGAAATGAAATTCTGAGCGTGCCGCCGGTACGATGAAGGAGAGCAATGTCATGCAGAAAGTGATTACCGTCTGCCCTTACTGTGGGTCAGGCTGCAAAATTAACCTGTTGGTGGAAAACGGTAAAGTGGTCGGCGCGGAAGGCGCCAACGGCCTGACCAACGAAGGCGAACTATGCCTGAAAGGCTATTACGGCTGGGATTTTCTCAACGACACCAAGCTGTTAACCCCGCGACTGAAGCAACCGATGATCCGCCGTCAGAAAGGCGCGCCGTTTGAGGTAGTGTCCTGGGACGAAGCCATCGACTTCGCCAGTTCCCGCCTGAAAGCCATCAAAGAAAAATACGGCCCGGACGCCATCATGCACACCGGTTCTTCCCGCGGGCCGGGCAACGAAACCAACTATGTGATGCAGAAATTCGCCCGCGCGGTCACCGGCACCAACAACATCGACTGCTGCGCCCGCGTTTGCCACGGCCCGTCAGTCTCCGGTCTGCAGGTGACGCTGGGCAACGGCGCGATGAGTAACTCGATCTGCGAAATCGAACACACCGACTGCATTCTGGTGTTCGGTTACAACGCCGCCGATTCTCACCCGATTGTGGCGCGCCGCATCATCAAGGCCAAAGAACGCGGCGCCAAAATCATCGTCTGCGACCCGCGCCATATCGAAACCGCGCGTATCGCCGACCTGTGGCTGCCGCTGAAAAACGGCTCCAACATGGCGCTGGTCAACGCCTTCGCCAACGTGCTGATCAATGAAGGGTTGTATAACGCGAATTTCGTGGCCCAGCATACCGAAGGGTTCGAGGAATACCGCAATCTGGTGGCGAAATACACGCCAGAATACGTAGCGGACATCACCGGTCTCGACCCGCAGTTGATTCGCGACGCCATTCGCCTGTACGCCGCCGCGCCGTCCGCCACCATTTTGTGGGGCATGGGCGTCACCCAGTGGACGCAGGGCGTGGATGTGGTGAAAGGCTTGTCCGGTCTGGCGTTGCTCACCGGCAACCTCGGCCGCCCGAACGTCGGCGTCGGCCCGGTGCGCGGTCAGAACAACGTACAGGGCGCCTGCGACATGGGCGCCCTGCCGAACCAGTTCCCCGGCTACCAGAAAGTCACCGACGCGGACCTGCGCGAAAAATTTGCCAAAGCCTGGGGCGTACCGTCGCTGTCCGACCGTATCGGCTACTCGCTGACCGATGTGCCGCACATGATCAAGGAAGGCAAGATCAAAGCCAATTACCTGATGGGCGAAGATCCGCTGCAAACCGAACCGGATTTGTCGGTGGTGCGCGAAACCTTCAACCAGTTGGAACTGCTGATCGTTCAGGACATCTTCATGACCAAGACCGCCGCCGTGGCGGACGTGATCTTCCCCGCGACGTCCTGGGGCGAACATGAAGGGGTGTATTCAGCCGCCGACCGTGGTTTCCAGCGTTTCTACAAGGCGGTGGAGCCGAAGGGCAACGTCAAGCCGGACTGGGAAATCATCAGCCTGATGGCAACCGCTCTGGGTTACCCGATGCATTACAACAACACTCAGGAAATCTGGGATGAGTTGCGCAATCTGTGCCCGCTCTACTACGGCGCCACCTACGAGAAAATGGCCGGTCTGGGCTATGTGCCGTGGCCGTGTCTGACCGAAGACAGCCCAGGCACGCCGTGGCTGTATGCCGGTAACCAGTTCGACCGCCCGAACGGTAAAGGCTTGCTGTTCGCGACAGAATGGCACCCGCCGATGGAGCAGACCGACGCCGACTACCCGCTGGTGCTTTCCACGGTGCGCGAAGTCGGTCACTACTCCTGCCGTTCCATGACCGGCAACTGTACCGCGCTGCAAACGCTGGCGGACGAACCGGGTTACGTACAGATGAACCCGGAAGACGCCGCACGCCTCGGCATTCGCGATCAGCAACTGACGTGGGTGGCGTCACGCCGCGGCAAAGTGATCAGCCGGGCGATGGTCAGCGAGCGCATCAATAAAGGCGCGGTTTACATGACCTATCAGTGGTGGATCGGCGCCTGTAACGAACTGACGCTGGACGAAGTGGACCCGATCGCTAAAACACCGGAATACAAACACTGCGCGGTGAAACTGGAACCGATCGCCGACCAGAACTGGGCGGAGAACTACGTCACACAGGAGTACAGCGCGCTGAAAGCCCGTCTGCGTAAAGAAGCGGAAGTCGCGGGTTGATCCTTCGCCATCCTCCCCGGTCGGGGAGGAGGTTTTTTTCAGACCCTCTCACCACCTCATCGCCTTAATCAGGAAATCCCTTCGATTTCCCGGGCGGAAATCCCCATGCGTTGCATCCGCGACAACAATGTGGTGCGTTTAAGCCCAAGCCGGGCGGCGGCGCCTTTCGGACCGGCGACGATGCCGTTGGTTTCCCGCAATACCCGGATAATCCGCTCGCGTTCCGATTCCTCTTCGGCATCCAACTGCCCAGATGACGGCTCGGCCGCCACCGGCGGCGGCGGCGTAAAGTCGCGGTGCGCCGGTTTGGGCACCTCCAGCGGCGACAGATGATGCTGCAATTCATCTATCTGCAAATTAAGCGTGGTGCCGCGCGTCAGGATCACCGCCCGCTCCACCACGTTTTCCAGTTCCCGCACGTTGCCGGGCCACGGTAAACAGCTCAGCTGACGCAGCATGTCGGACGGAATGCTGTCGATAGTGCGGTTCATGCGACGGGCGATCTTGCGGGTGAAAAACTTCACCAGCAACGGAATATCTTCCGGCCGCTCGCGCAACGGCGGAATAACGATGGGAAACACGTTGAGTCGGTAATACAGGTCGCTGCGGTACTCGCGGTCCGCCACCATCTGTTTCAGGTCACGGTTGGTGGCGGCAATCAACCGCACATCCACCGCGATGACTTTGCTGCCGCCCAGCCGTTCTATCTCCCGCTCCTGCAACACCCGCAGCAATTTGGGCTGCAATTCCAGCGGGATATCGCCCACCTCATCCAGAAACAGCGTGCTGTTATCCGCCAGTTCAAACCGCCCCTGACGCTGACTGGTGGCGCCGGTGAACGCGCCCTTTTCATGGCCGAACAGGTCACTTTCCAGCAGGCCGGACGGAATGGCGGCGCAGTTCATTTTCACCATATGCCGGGCTTTACGCTGGCTCAGGCTGTGTATAGCGCGGGCAATCAGCTCCTTGCCGGTGCCGGTTTCACCCAAAATCAGCACCGTGCTGTCGCTGGCCGCCACCATCTCCACCTGTTCCAGCACCTGCCGGATGGCGGCGCTGCGGCCGATGATTTCACCGAACTCGTCGCCGCTGCGCTGATGAATATGCTCGGTAAGCTGTTCCGTCAGGTAGAAATTCTCATGCACCAGCGAATCTTTCATGCGGGTGATCTGCTCATAGGCCAGCGCGTTATCCAGCGCAATAGCGATACGCGCGGCAATTTGCCGCAGCAGCCGGAGATCCGCTTCGCTGACCGCCAACGCTGAGCGGTGCGCCAGCTCCAGCACCCCCAACGTCCGGTTGCCAAACGCCAGCGGCAACAGGCAGACATGAGACAACGCATGGTCAAACCACTGACTGAGCGGGCGCGGCTCGCCGGCCTGGGGGCGCTCCGCCACCCGTACCAGCAGCGGCTGATGCTGCGCCATCACGCCGTCTGCCAGCGTTTGCGCCCGCTCCACCTCGCCTTGCACCGTTTTCGGCGCGCCGGCCTGCGGGTAGACGGTGGCGAGATACTTGAGCGCTTGCGCTTCGCCCTCGCCTTCTTTTAATACCAGCGCGATAAAATCAATGCCGAAGAAACGGTGGATCTCGCGCGACACCTCCAGCGCCAGCGCCTTCAGCTCCAGTTTGGAAATCACGGTATTGGTGACATCCACCAGAATGCGCAGATGGTCGCGCTCATGGCGCAACCGCTCCTCTTCTTGCAGCACCTGCTCGCGTTCACTAATGTTTTCCACCACCAGCGCCACCACTCCAGCCAGCGCCTGGAAAAAGTCGAGTTCGTTATCGGTGAAACGGCTGCCGTCGGTCTTGAGGAATTCCACTCCGCCCAGCCCGCGGTGCGTGCCACACAGCGGCAACTGACAATAATCGCTCAGTCCGGCGTAGGCCGGCTGGTCGGTCAGGTGGGGAAAATCGCGCAGGAAGTGCGTGCGATCGCAGTGCAGCGGGGTCTGGGTGCTCCACACCACTCCGCCGGGACCGTTCGCCAGCAGAACCGCCTCTTCGCTGCACTGGGTACGCCCGGATTCGCGATCGTAGCGGTAGAAATTCATCTGGTTATGCAGCGGATCAAGCAGGATCAGATTGACCCGGCCAAAGCGCACCACTGAAAACGACACGCCATCCAGCGCCCGCAACAGGTCGGGAATGCTGCGCTGTTGCAACAGTGACTGAGAAATTTTCAGCAAGGCATCCTGCCACAGAATAGACAGCCGGGACGGAGAGTCTGTCAGTCGTGTCGCCATAACCACCGTAATCCAATTTCCATAGATAGTGTGGGGAAATAGTGTAAGAGCTTCACTGACGAAATGACACGTCGCCTCACCAATAGCTTGATCTGAATCGTGCTAAACCGGAGCACGCCGGCAACAAGCGGTTACCGGATAAGCGATTATCGCCTGTCGCGCCAGATAATAATAAGAACCGTTTACTATTGTGGGTGTATTTTATACAGCGGCCATTACCGATGCTTGCTGAGGTAATATTGTCTTTGTGTATATTATCGTGCTGAATTGGTTAAAACGCCGTCATATAAAAACCAAAATCCAACATTTCAGTTACATCCAGAAAGAAGAAAATAACATTTACCCGCCCGTTCAATGCAATTAAAGCAGGTCATTAAAATTGCTGCTGTTTTTATTCAATTGCGATACGTTTTTTTCGTATTACGCCAGATTATATTTTCATGAATAGAAGGGTAATTACTGTTTATTAATCACTCATGTCATCAACCAATAATAAAATCGTGAATGGATAAAAATAGTTCAACGGCGATTATTGGATTTATTGCTGACTCAGATGATGATATAAGAAAAAGTTATGATTAACTTAAAAAGCGCCTGTCGTCTCACGACATAAAAAACACAACCAATTGATAAATATAAAATTATAGAAATAAATACACCTATTATTTATCTGGTTTTTACCCATAGTCAACAGGGAAATAACGCATTTTTGACCTCATTCAGTGATGCATTTCATTTTATCAGCAGAAAAAAAGGGCAAAAATCCGATTTCGTTGTAATATTTCGCGCGGCAGACACAACACCCCACAAACAAATCAGGGTATCGGCCTGCGTATGTCTCACGACATCTCTGACCGCTACGCTGCAATAACACTGTGTGTTGTCTGAATACATTCATCAACATGAGGTTAATATGCAAAGGCAGAAGTTATTAATACAGATATGCTTGGCGATCGTGCTCGGTATTCTGATTGGTTGGGCATGCCACACCTATCTGGACGGTGCCCGCGCCAAAGAGGTGGCGTCTTACTTCAATATGGTCACCGACATCTTCCTGCGCCTGATCAAGATGATCATCGCGCCGCTGGTGTTCGCCACTCTGGTCTCCGGTCTGGCCAGCATGGGCAACTCTTCTGCCGTGGGCCGCGTCGGCCTGAAAGCTATGACCTGGTTCGTTACCGCGTCTTTCCTGTCGCTGCTGATCGGCATGATGCTGGCGAACTTCTTCCAGCCGGGCGTCGGCATGAATCTGGTCGCGCCGGTCAACCATGTCACCACCGGTCTGAATACCGATGGTTTCACGCTGAAAAACTTCATCAGCCATATCTTCCCGAAAAGCATCGTGGAAGCGATGGCCAACAACGAAATCCTGCAGATTCTGGTGTTCTCGCTGTTCTTCGGTTCTGCGCTGGCTTACGTCAAACACCATAACAAACAGGCCAACTTCATTCTGTCCACCATCGAAGAGCTGGCCAAAGTGATGTTCCGCGTGACCGACTACGTGATGGCGCTGGCGCCGATCGCCGTGTTCGCCGCCATCGCGTCCGCCATCACCACTCAGGGTCTGGGCCTGATCTACGACTTCGGCAAGCTGATCGGCGAGTTCTATCTTGGTTTGGCGCTGCTGTGGGCGGTGCTGTTCCTGGTCGGTTACGCCTTCCTTGGCCGCTCCATCGCGGTGCTGGCCCGTCTGATTCGCGAACCCACCATGCTGGCGTTCGCCACCGCCAGCAGCGAGTCGGCCTACCCGAAAACCATGGATGCCCTGACGCGTTTCGGCGTACCGAAGAAGATCACCAGCTTTGTGCTGCCGCTGGGTTACTCCTTCAACCTGGACGGCTCCATGATGTACCAGTCGTTCGCTATCCTGTTCATCGCTCAGGCGTACAATATTGACCTGAGCCTGACCCAGCAGATCCTGATCCTGCTGACGCTGATGATCACCAGTAAAGGTATGGCGGGCGTCGCGCGCGCCTCCGTGGTGGTGGTAGCCGCCACCCTGCCGATGTTCAACCTGCCGGAAGCCGGCATCCTGCTGATTCTGGGTATCGACCAGTTCCTGGATATGGGCCGCACCGCGACCAACGTTATCGGCAACAGTATCTCGACCGCCGTGGTGGCCAGTCTGGAAAAAGACATCACCGACGACGAGGAAGAGCCTGAGGCGGAAGTGGCGCTGCAACAGGCCAGACAAGACGCCTGACCGTTCCCGGAAACAGCTTAGTTCGTCAAACAGCGGCCCTGCGGCCGCTGTTTTTTATTGCGCCGAACGCGGCGCGGTCATCGCCCGCCAGAATGACTCCGACGCCACGTTAAGCCGCGCATCCAGCCGGTACAGATACACCTGCATCTTCATCACCGCCTGATCCAGTTTCAGCACCGTCAGCTCCTTGTGCGCCAGTTCATCGCGGATGGAATAATCCGGCAGCCAGGCGATGCCGTGGCCCTGCTTCGCCATACGTTTGAGCAAGTCGCTCATCGAGGAGACAAAACTCACGGTAAACCGCTCGGGCGCCAGCGTGGAAAGATAGCGGTTGACCTGACGCCCCATGTAGCTGGTGTCGGTGTAATTGAGCAGCGGCAGCCCGGCGGCACGGATGTCAAACAACGGTTTGCCGGCCGCATCGCAGGCGCAAACCGGGTACAGGGTGGAATCCATGATGCGGGTATGGCGAAACGGCTCCGACATCAGTTCCTCGTTGTAAAACGAAAAAATAAAATCGCTGCGCCCTTCTTTCAGATTGAGTACCGCATCATCCACATCGATGGATTCAACATAGAAAATCTTCTCCTGCCGATCCGGCACGGTTTTAAGCAGTTCCGGCATCACAAACACCGACAGCGAATGCGCCGCCGCAATCGTGATCTTGTTCTTGTAATGGCTGCCGCCGTGCAGTTTGTGAATCTGGTATTCCAGATCGTCGAGGGTGTTGCGGATATGGGCGTGAAAAATCTTGCCCGGTTCGGTCAGTTGCAACGGCTGGGCGCCGCGGTCGAAAATATCGAACCCCACCGCCTCTTCCAGCGCCCGGATTCGTCGGCTGAATGACGACTGGGAAATGTTGCGCGTCTCGGCTGCCAGCGTAAAACTGCGGTGCTCCTCCAGTGCGATAAAATCGTATAACCATTTGGTTTCAATGTTATTTAGCATCGACACTCACCTTTCAGAAAAACGCATTACGCGCATAACGCCAGCACAGTTATGCAAAACATACATAGAGGATGGGAATTTCGCAATTCACATTTCCGGGCGCTGTGCGATGATTTTTCCACTCCAACATCACCATCAATGAGGCGGAAAACGTGAATCCTGTAGTCGGCATTCTTGGCGGCATGGGACCCGGTGCGACCGTGGATGCCATGCAAAAACTCATCCGGCATACTCCGGCCAGAAAGGATCAGGAACATATTCCGGTGATCGCGGTTTCTATCCCGGATATTCCCGATCGTACCCAATGTATTCTCAATCACAGCGCCTCACCGCTGAAGAAAATGGTGGAGTACATGAAAATTCTGGAGAGAGCCGGCGCGACCTGCATCATCATTCCCTGCAACACCGCGCATTACTGGTTCGAGGATTTGAAGCGGTATACCCAGTTGGAGATGATCAGCATTATTGACGCTACCTGTCAGCAGGTGGCTGAACAGCGCGTCCGTCACGTCGCCATCCTGGCCACCACCGCCACCGTGCGCGGCGAAATTTACCAGCACGCACTGGCCGATCAACAGGTGCGCTGCACATTACCGACCGACGAGCAGCAGGACGCGGTGATGAACAGTATCTACGCCTACAAGGCGGGCGATGCCGCGCAAGCCCGGGCGCTGCTGCTGCCGGTGGTCGACTCGCTGCGGCAGCGGGGCGTGGAAAAAATCATTCTGGGTTGTACCGAGCTGCCGCTGATTCTGGAGCCGGAAGCCGTCGCCGAGCCAGACGCCTATCTGGATGCCACCGATGCGCTGATCAGAAAAACCATCGCCTGGTATTACCAGCAGGTAACGCATCCACCGGTCGCCGCGTAATTTTTCTCTGTCGGTCGCAGTCTACTGTCGCCAGCCTTTGTTATGATAACGTCAGGTGACAATACAGGGACTGATTAACAGAGAACCATGAAAGCGAAACCAGTAACGCTCAATGACGTGGCGGCTTACGCCGGGGTATCGTACCAGACAGTCTCCCGGGTGCTGAATCAAGCGCCTCATGTCTCAGACCGAACCCGGGGAAAAGTGGAGCAGGCAATGGCCGCGCTCCACTACATCCCCAACCGGGTGGCCCAGCAACTGGCGCGCCGCAGCGCCACCACCATCGGGCTGGCGACCATCGACCTGTCGCTGCACGCGCCCTCCCAAATTGCCGCCGCGATTAAAACCACCGCCAGCGAACTGGGATTCAACGTGGTGATATCCATGCTGCGCGCCGTCGATGGCAATGACGTTCAGCGCGCGGTCAATGAACTGCTGGCGCAACGGGTGGACGGCGTGATCGTCAACGTGCCGCTGGAACAGGAAGCGGCGGAGCAAATCCACCAGCTGTGCGCCGCCACGCCGGCGCTGTTTCTCGACACCTCCCCCGCCGCCGACCTGCCCAGCGTGATATTCGACCCGCATCAGGGCACCAAACTGGCTATCGATCATCTGGTGGAGCTGGGCCATCGCCGGATTGCCTTGCTTGCCGGCCCGCAAAGCTCGGTATCCGCCCGGCTGCGTTATGAAGGCTGGCAACAGGCGCTTGCGGCCCATCTGCTGACGCCCTGCGCTATGGCGGAAGGCGACTGGAGCGCCAGTTCCGGCTATCAGCAGGCGCATCTGCTGCTGGCGAATGCGGTTCGCCCGACCGCCATTGCCGTCGCCAACGATCAAATGGCGCTGGGCGTTTTGCGGGCCATCCACGAGTATGGTCTGCGGGTACCGGAACAGATCTCAGTGATCGGCTTTGACGACACCCGCGACAGCGCCTATTTCCAGCCGCCGTTGACCACCATCCGTCAGGACTTCCGGCAACTGGGCCGGGAAAGCGTCAACCGGCTGCTGGAATGCCTGCAACACCCGCACACCCCCGCCCCGCTGCGGCTGAAAACCACGCTGATCCCCCGTCAGACCACCGCCGCCTGGCAACCCTCCATCCTGTCGCCGCAAGACGTAGCGCTACAGCTGATTACACTGGCGCGGCAGTTACAACGCTAATCCATTCCCCAACGCCGATTGGTTTTGTGATCGACGCCACTTTCCGGCGTCCTTGCGCTTTACTCACGCCCGGCAAGCCGCGATCCTGCCAGTAAAATTGTGAGCGGATAACAATTTTTGTTCATCCGCCAGTCGGGCGATTTCAGCCACTCACTTTCAGCCAACAAAGGAAAGCCTGCTTTATGTCCACTGCTTCCGCTTACGTTCCTCTATCCGGCATCTCGCTGGCGGATATTCTGGCCAGACGCGACTGGGAAAACCCGGCTTGTCCTCACGCTCGCCGGCTGGACGCCCATCCGCCGTTTTCCAGCTGGCGCAGTCTCGACGCTGCGCGTGACGACCAGCCTTCCGAGCGGCGTCAGTGGCTGAATGGCGCATGGACCTTCAGCTATTTCCCACGCCCGGAAGCGGTGCCGGAACAGTGGCTGATGCAGGATCTGACCGACGCTGACGCTATCGCCGTGCCATCTAACTGGCAGTTGGCAGGTTACGACGCGCCGATTTACACCAACATCAAATACCCGATACCGGTCAATCCGCCGTTCGTACCGCAAGACAACCCCACCGGTTGTTACTCGCTCACATTCTCAGTTAACGCCGACTGGCTGGCGCAGGGCCAGACCCGCATCGTGTTCGACGGCGTGAATTCCGCCTTTCACCTGTGGTGCAACGGCAAATGGGTCGGCTATTCCCAGGACAGCCGGCTACCGGCGGAGTTCGACCTGACGCCCTGCCTGCAGCCGGGAGAAAACCGGCTGGCGGTGATGGTGCTACGCTGGTCTGACGGCACCTATCTGGAAGATCAGGACATGTGGCGCATGAGCGGCATTTACCGCGACGTCTACCTGCTGCATAAACCGGCGGTGCATCTGCGCGATGTGCAGATCACCACCCCGCTGCGCCACAGCTACACGCAGGGCGCGCTGTGCGTTACCGCGCAGGCTAATCTGTCGGAAGAACAGGCGCAGGCGTGGCAACTGCATGTGCAGCTGTGGCGCGGCGGGCAACTGGTGGGTGAAAGCCGCGCGCCGTTCGGCACGCCGGCGATCGATGAACGCGGCGCCTACCATGACCGCGTAAGCCTGCAACTGGAGGTGGAGCGGCCCGCGCTGTGGAGCGCGGAAGAACCCAATCTGTATCGGGCGGTGGTGGCGCTGGAGCACGCCGACGGCACGCTGGCGGAAGCGGAAGCTTATGACATCGGCTTTCGCGAGGTCGCCATCCGTAACGGCCTGCTGCTGCTCAATGGTCAGCCGCTGCTGATTCGCGGCGTCAACCGCCATGAACACCACCCGCAACGCGGTCAGGCCATTGATGAGGCGACCATGCGGCAGGATATTCTGTTAATGAAGCAGCACAACTTCAACGCGGTGCGCTGCTCTCACTATCCCAATCATCCGCTGTGGTATCGGCTATGCGACCGTTATGGCCTGTACGTGGTGGACGAAGCCAACATCGAGACTCACGGCATGCAGCCAATGAGCCGCCTGTCCGACGACCCGCGCTGGCTGCCGGCTTACGCCGAGCGCGTCACCCGCATGGTACAGCGCGATCGCAATCATCCCTGCATCATCATCTGGTCGCTGGGCAACGAGTCTGGCTACGGCCCTACCCACAGCGCACTCTACCAATGGGTGAAACAGCAAGACCCGAGTCGGCCGGTGCAATACGAAGGCGGCGGCGCCAACACGCCCGCCACCGATATTCTGTGCCCGATGTACGCCCGGGTGGATCAGGACCAGCCGTTCCCGGCGGTGCCGAAGTGGTCGATCAAAAAATGGATCGGTCTGCCGGGAGAAAACCGGCCGCTGATTCTGTGTGAATACGCGCACGCCATGGGCAACAGCTTTGGCGGATTCGACCGTTACTGGCAGGCATTCCGTCAGTATCCGCGGCTGCAAGGCGGCTTCGTCTGGGACTGGGTGGATCAGGCGCTGGTGCGTGAGCAGGATGGTAAAACACACTGGGCTTACGGCGGCGATTTCGGCGATAAACCCAACGACCGTCAGTTCTGCCTCAACGGTCTGGTGTTCCCCGACCGCACGCCGCATCCGGCGCTGTACGAAGCCCAGCGCGCCCAGCAATTTTTCCAGTTCACCCGCCATGAGGACAACCCGCTGACGCTGACCGTCACCAGCGAATACTTGTTCCGTCATAGCGATAACGAGGAGCTGCGCTGGCGCATCATGCAGGATGACGTCCAACTGGCGTCAGGCGTGGCGCCGCTCACTATCGCACCGCAGGGCTGCCAGACCTTCACTCTGCTCGAACAGTTGCCTGCGCCGCAACACCACGCCGATATGTGGCTGACGGTGGAGGTGGTTCAGCCGAACGCGACTGACTGGTCGCCCGCCGGGCACCGCTGCGCCTGGGATCAATGGCCGCTGCCGATGCCGCTGGCGTACCCGGCGTCACGCCAGGCCGACGGCGCATGTCCAACCCTGACTCGGGATGATGACTGCTTCGATATCAGCCACGGCCAGCAACGCTGGAGCTTCGACAAACGTAGCGGTCTGCTGACGCAGTGGTGGCGCGACGGGCAGCCGCAGTTGCTCAGCCCGTTACAGGACAATCTGACGCGCGCGCCGCTGGATAACGACATCGGCATCAGCGAAGTGGACCGCATCGACCCGAACGCCTGGGTGGAGCGCTGGAAGCTGGCCGGGCTGTATCAATACCAGACCGACTGCCGACAGATCCGCGCCGACACGCTCAGCGACAGCGTGCTGATCACCACCGAACACGTCGGCCATTACCAGCAAAAGGTGTTGTTCATCAGTCGCAAACAGTGGCGTATTGACGCACAAGGCGTGTTGACGGTGAATGTCGACGTGGACGTTGCCCGTCACCTGCCGCCGCTGGCGCGCATCGGCCTCTGTGGTCAACTGGCGGCGGTCAACCCACAGGTAAGCTGGCTGGGGCTGGGTCCGCACGAAAATTATCCCGACCGCCGCCTCGCCGCGCTGCACGGCCGCTGGCAGCAACCGCTGGAAGCGATGCACACGCCGTACATTTTCCCATCGGAAAACGGCCTGCGCTGCCACACCCGGGAACTGCGCTACGGCAACTGGCTTATTGAAGGCGACTTCCACTTCGGTATCGGCCGCTACAGCCTGCGACAGTTGATGGATTGCACCCATCAGCATCTGTTGCAACCGGAGCCGGGCACCTGGCTCAATCTGGACGGATTTCACATGGGCATCGGCGGCGACGACTCCTGGAGCCCAAGCGTCGCGTCGGATTTCCTGCTGACCGCGCCCCGCTACCGTTACCAGTTGCAACTGCGGCTGCAATAATCCCGCCGGGCCGGCAGCCTCACGCTACTGTCGGCCCGCTGTTTTAGCACGGCGACACAACGTAAAACGCCGTTCAATCAAGACGATCGTGTGAAAAAGTCGGCATATTGCGCATTCCCTCGCCAAACGCGTCAAAAATGTGGTTTACACCTTTGACATGCACAGCAGACCCCGTTATCATGCGCCCCGTTCAAGCGATTCCTCTGTAGTTCAGTCGGTAGAACGGCGGACTGTTAATCCGTATGTCACTGGTTCGAGTCCAGTCAGAGGAGCCAAATTTAAGAAGCCTGCTTAGGGAACTAAGCAGGCTTCTTGCTTTTATCACGCCATCTCATCAATGGCGTTTTTATCCGATAGGCTCACCGTCAGGATTTACCCGCTGGAAGCGGACTGGGAGATTATATTGCCATCAGTTCAGTAAATCGCTCAGGAAACGCCTTGCGCGAGGGTGCTGCGGTGCGCTAAAGAATTGTTCCGGCTTGGCCTTTTCCAGAATTTCGCCCTGATCCATAAACCAGATGGTATCCGCCACATCGCGGGCAAAATGCATCTCATGCGTAACGCACATCATGGTCATGCCTTCCTGCGCCAGCGAACGCATCACGCTTAAGACCTCCCCTACCATTTCCGGATCCAGCGCCGATGTGGGTTCATCAAACAGCATCACCGGCGGCTTCATCGCCAACGCTCGGGCAATAGCGACTCGCTGCTGTTGCCCGCCGGAAAGCTGCGCCGGATAGGCGTTGGCTTTGTGCGACAATCCGACGCGCTCCAGCAATTCTCCGGCATGTTTGCGCGCTTCGGAACGTCTGGTACCCAGCACTTTCACTGGCGACATCATGATGTTGTCCATCACCGACACATGCGGGAATAGATTGAAGTTCTGGAAAACAAACCCAATACGCGTACGCAGCTGATTCAATCGCGTGCTGCTGCCGTGAATATCTACGCCATCAAACAGAATCTGCCCTTGCTCAATAGGCTCAAGACGGTTGACCGTGCGAATCAGCGTGGACTTACCTGAGCCGGACGGCCCGCACACCACCACCACTTCACCCACTTTGACTTCGGCGCTAAGATCGGTCAGCGCATGGTAGTCGCCGTACCACTTGTTGACCTGATTAAACAAAATCATCGGGATCATGATGTTTCCTTATTAAGATTGCGGTTGGCGAAGAAAAGGGAATTGTTCTGCGCTTCTCCCTGCGGTGGTTGTTCGTTGAGTCGTTTGTTAGCAATATAGTTTTCGAGCTTATTCGCCAGCCACGTCAGACTAAAACAGATGATGTAATAGCTTAGGGCGACAATAGCGAACACCTGAAACGGCTTGGTCAACAACTGATTACTAACCTGATTTGCCGCATAGGTCAGTTCCGGCACGTTAATGACATAGCCAAGCGTACTGTCTTTGATAATCGACACCAGTTGGCTCACCAGACTGGGCAGAGAATTGAACAAAGCCTGCGGTAAAACCACCAGCCGCAGGGTTTTCAGGTAACTCATCCCCAGCGCCCGCGAAGCTTCGTACTGGCCGTGGGGCAGCGCCTGAATACCGCCGCGGACAATCTCGGCGATATATGCGCTTTCGTAGATAACCAGCGTGCAGAGCATGGTGGAAAAGCCGCTGATATTCTGCCCAATCAGCAGCGGTACGCAGAAGTAAGTCCAGAACACCACCATCATTAGCGGAATACCACGCAGCGTGTAGACCCAACAGGCGGCGGCCCAGCGTAACCCGCGCCACGGCGACAGGCGAGCCAGCCCCACCAGCACGCCAAGCGGAAAGGAGAGCGCCACCGCCAACAGCGAGATTAACAGCGTGCAAAGCACGCCGCCCAGCGGCCCGTTCGGGTATTGTCCCATCAGGAACAGCATGCTGTGGTCGTGCAAAATAGTTAAAACGTCAAACATAGCGATTACCTCGCATACACGCGTTGAAAATGACGCCCCAACAGCGCGCCCAGTCCCATCAACAACAGTGAAAATGCCAGATATCCCAGCGTTCCAATCACATAGGCTTCGAAGGTACGGAAGGTCTGATTTTCAATGTCGCGCGTGACGTAGGTCAGTTCGGTCACGCCGATGACCATCGCCAGGCTGGTGTTTTTAAACAGCAAAACGGTATGGTTAATCAGCGCAGGCAGCGCGTTGCGGATCCCCTGCGGCAAAATAACCGCCCCCATCGCCCGCATATAGCTCATTCCTAATGCCCGCGCGGCCTCATTCTGCCCGTCAGGTATGGCGCGCAGGCCGCTGCGGATATCTTCGGAGAAGTAGACCGCCTGGCATAACCCCAATGCGAACATCGAGAAAAGAAACTCGGCATTGAACGCGTTGATCCAGCTCTGCACCGATTCCGGCAGCAGCGTCGGAATGGCGAAATACCACATCATCAATTGGATCAGCGTGGGCACATTACGGTGATAGGAGATGTAAGCCGCCACCAGCCGCGTAGCGAAGCGGTTTTCCGTCAGACGGACAACCAGCAGCAGCAGCGCGATAAACATGGCCAGCAGCCAGGCGCCCAGCGCCAGTTCCAGCGTAATAGTCGCGCCCTGCACGATCATCCCGCCATAATGGCCTGTTAACACAGCACTAAAATCGAGCGCCATAATGAGCCTCCTGTAAACCCGCTCAGACTACGCTTTCGCCGGGACGCATCGTAGAAAGCCCGCCGGGAACCTGCAGCGTCGGCGTGATTTCTATATTGCCGATATTCACCGCCACCGGTGCGCTAACGGCAAAGGCCACGCAATCTGCAATGTCTTTTGCCTGAGGCAGCTCAAAGCCATCGATAAAACGCCTGCGGGCGTCCTCATGATCGCCGGACACGTTGCCAAAAATATCGGTCGCCACACGCCCCGGACAAATCTCCGTGATACGAACGCGTTTGCCGTAGCAGTCAACGCGCAGTTGTCGCGACAAGGCATGCACGCCCGCCTTGGTCGCGTGATACACCGAGTTGCCGTTAAAGTTATAAATAGCGGCGATGGAGGTGATATTGATGACGTGGCCGCAGTCGCGCGCCACCATGCCCGGAACCAGCAGGCGACACAGATGCAATACCGCGCGCAGGTTAACGTTCAACTGGGTTTCAATCACATCTTCACTGGCATTCAGAATGGAGCCGGGGTGCGAAACCCCGGCGTTATTCACCAGAATATCAACCTGCAAATCGCTGCACAGGCGGGTCAGCGCATCGAGGTCGGCCACGTCCAGCGCATGAGGAATGCAGCCGGTGCGATCGGCCAGCGCAATCAGTTGTTCCCGCCGGCGGGCAACCGCATGCACGGTGATGCCTTCCTGGCATAAACGTTCAACAATCGCTTCACCCATACCGGCGGACGCGCCAGTCACCAGTGCGACTTTGTAATCTGAAAATGGCATGTTGCCTCTCCTGTCATGACTGCGGTCATCAATGCCGCATCGTATTTATTGCGTATTTTTGACTCTATTCAGTTATGTCCCGGCGGTATAAGACATAAATGGTTTGAGGCGATAAGGGGGACTTATAATCCTGATGCCAGAGGGGCATGGTTTTGAATTTTCGCGATTTCCTGACCAAATCCCACGACGTCACCATCGTTGACGACGAAGGAAATCAGCCGCCCTGACACCGGGCTTCGCACGGGTAAATAGAGGGCGCCTACCTTCACTATCGCCAGCAAATCGTGTGGGTTAACCGCTACGCCCGGCGCAGCGAAATTGCCGTCAAGAAGCGGATGGCGCAGCAGCACCCGCCCTGGAGCAGGGGCGCATAACGGCGTTAACGGCGGCATTAGGCAAGAAGGTTTCTCTGTCGCTGGAGGCGGCGCAATGCGGGGAGAAGCGGTGAGATGAACTGACCACGTTCTGCCCTTTAGCGAAACATGCGAAATTGACGTGGCGCGCAGACTGTGCGCCAGCTGCTGTAACACCTTAAGTGTGAGCGTTTTTTCCATATCCGGACCCGGTTACTGGCTAGTGTTTTCGGTGAATGTCTTCACTCTATCCCGTGTACGCTGCCGGCCAGTAAGAGGGTTTCGCTTTACGGTAATAAGGGAGACTTATTAACTCACCAGCGTTAAGGGACGGTTGTCCGGCGTGCGGTTCGACACCAGTGAAAGCAGAATGGATTTCACCGCTTCCGCCGGTTCCGAGAGCGGCAAATGATCCGAGATGCAAAACGAGAGCGAGGCATGTACATCCGGTTCGATAATTTTCGCCATCCACGCATCGGATGCTTTCAGCATCGCGCGCGCAGCGGACTCCGGCATGATCGTGCAGCCCAGCCCCGCCGCCAGCGCCGCATTGAGCGTAGTTTGCGACTCGATTTCACAGGCGACCCGGTAATCCAGCCCTTCTTTAACAAAGGCGTCATCCACACATTTACGCATGATGTTGTAAATGCGCGGCACGAACAGGTCGTAGCGCGCCACATCGGCAAGCGCAATCTCTTTTACCGGCTTATCAAGGCTATTCGGGCAGACAAAATACAGGTGCTCCTTCATTAAAGGAATAAAGCGCAGCCCGTGGATCGCACGGTTATCGTAGATCACCGCCATATCCATCCTCCCGTTCATGATCAGCTCGCTTAAGGTAGTGCCGAAGTTTTCGTTGAAGTAGAGCACAATGCCAGGATGCTGGCGCTGCACCTCTTTCATCAGCGGAATAGCCAGCTGCTGCGCCGCCGTGCCGGGAGCAAGGCCCACGGAAACGTTGCCGCACAGCTCCATTCCCGAACGGTCGATAGCGCTCTGCGCCTGCGCGCACTGGCGCAAAATCGCCTGGGCATGGGTATAAAGAATGTTGCCCGCGGTGGTTGGCGTTACCCCGCGTTTGGTACGGATCAGCAGTTGCTGATTCACCTCCCCTTCCAGCGTCGCAAGCTGCTGGCTGAGCGCGGGCTGAGCGATATGCAGAATATCCGCCGCCTGGGTTAAGCTGCCCACATCGACAATTTTGATGAAATATTTCAGGCGACGTAGATTCATGGCATTTCTCCAGTGATGGCTTTCTCATCAATTAAGCAATGGATGTGCCAGTTCTAATGATTGCGGAACCACACAGGCTACTTATGGTTTGATTAGCGCATAATCTGTGCAACTGCCGCCCAGGCCGCATTCCACCGTGAGCACCCCGCACCGCTGCGGTGCAAACGGGCATGGCATTGCATCGTTGCAGTGTCTTACGGTGGTCTCCGTCATTGCTTTGTATTATGTCCCCACAACAAAGCGGTATTATCCGCCCGCCAGGCCGGTTCCCTATCCTCAGACATGCATCACCCTCCACCGTGCGCAAGCGCGGTTCCCGCTGAACCAACTGGAACACCTGTGATATGCCAGAAATTGCCGATCGACTTAAAAACATAGTCATTTCAGCGTCCGTTGCGATGACGCAAAAGGCGCGGGATCTCGCCGCGCAGGGTATTGATGTGGTTGGGCTTTCCACCGGAGAGCCGGACTTTCCCACCCCCATGCATGCGATTGAAGCGGCTCATGCCGCCGCCCTCGCCGGAGACACGCGCTACCCTCCCACCGACGGAACACCGGCGCTGCGGGCGGCTATCCAGCGCAAATTCAAACGCGACAACGGCCTGGATTACGACGTTAGTCAAATAATCACCGCCGGCGGCGCCCGACAGATAATCTTCAACGCCATGATGGCCACGCTTAACCCCGGCGATGAGGTGGTGATCCCCACGCCGTCGTGGATTAGCTATGCGGACATCGTAAAATTCGCCGGCGCCACGCCGATCCCCGTGCCCTGCCATGAAGAAAACGGTTTTAAGCCGCTGCCTGCGGATATCGCCGCGGCGATAACAGCCAAAACCAAATGGCTGTTGCTGAACTATCCCAGCAATCCCACCGGCTCCGTCGCCAGCCGCGAAGAATTGCAGGGCATCGCCGATGTGATGCTCGATAACCCGCACGTCTGGATCCTGACCGACGATATTTATGAGCACCTGATTTATGACGACTGCGTTTTCCTGACGCTGGCGCAGGTGGAACCGCGTCTGTACGACCGCGTGCTGACGGTAAATGGCGTGTCGAAAGCATATTCCATGACCGGCTGGCGTCTGGGCTTTTGCGGCGGTCCCGCGCCGCTTATCAAAGCGATGAGCAATGTGAACACCCAGAACTCAGGCGGCATTACGACGCTGGCGCAGGCGGCGGCCATCGCCGTGCTGGATGGCCCGCAGGATTTACTCAAAGAGCGCGCCGCCATTTACCGCGAGCGCCGCGATTTTGTGCTGGCGAAACTGGCCGCCATTCCGGGGCTGACGTGCCATAAGCCGCAGGGGGCGTTTTATCTGTTTGTGAATATCGCGGCGTTTATCGGAAAAACCAGCGCGGCCGGGCGACTGATTGCCAGCGATGCCGATTTTGTGATGGCATTAATTGAAGAGCAGCATGTGGTGACCGTTCAGGGCGCGGCCTACGGTATCAGTCCCTATATTCGCCTCTCTTACGCCACCAGCATGGAGCGCCTGCAGACCGGTTGCGAGCGCCTCGCCGCGTTTTGCGAAGGATGCCGGTAAGCTTCACATTCCCTCCCCGGCGGCGCTGGCGCTGACCGGGGCTACACGAACGCTCCCTCCCACCCGACATTAAAATAAACCGCCGGTTGTTCCACAGGCGGCTTTGTTCCATTAACCGGTCACATACAGGAAAAATATTCTATTAATGGAATAAGGTCATTATCATCACTTTGCCACCATGCTCTATAAATGGGTTATAATTATGCAATATGACCTATTAATGAAACACGAGGTAAGTTATGGCAAAGCCGGCCACTCGAACATATTCTCGCTATAGCAGTGATGCGGCTCGATTACTTGGACTGATGATTCGCACTGCGCGCATTGAGCGCAAACTCACCGTCGAGGAACTCGCCGAGCGGGCAGGGGTATCCCGGGGGCTTGTCTATCGTGCCGAAGAAGGCGATATGGGGTGTACAATCGGCGCAGTATTTGAGCTTGCCACTATCATCGGAGTTCCGCTTTTTACGCCCGAGCACGTGGCAATGACAATGCATATAGCGAACGCAGAGAAAACCCTGTCACTTATGCCACGTGCAGTACATCGCTCCCGAAAAGAGATAAATGATGATTTCTGATAATAATGCCAGGCAGGCCTACGTATGGATCTGGTTGCCAGGCGCGACTCAACCTGTTGTTGCTGGCGTATTAAACCGCGACGGCAATCGGTTTATCTTCAATTACGGGCGTAGCTATCTGGAGCGTGAAGACGCAATATCTATCTATGGGCCAGAACTCCCTCTGGTTCGTGGCGCCATTTTACCGGGTCCGGACCTACAGCAAGCCAGCGCTCTACGCGATGCAGCGCCTGATGCATGGGGCCGACGTGTCATTCTCAACAGGCTGGTTGGTACCCAGAGCAAGGATGCCGATCCCGATAAACTGGACGAACTGACATACTTACTCGAATCTGGCTCTGACAGAATAGGCGGGCTCGATTTTCAATTATCAGCGACACAATATGTCCCACGAGCGGCCCAGAGCGCATCTCTTGAAGAGCTGATGCAAGCGGCGGCCATGGTTGAAAATGGTATCCCTCTCACGCCGGAACTGGACCTTGCGCTTTTTCATGGCAGTTCGCTTGGCGGAGCGCGACCAAAAGCAATGATCGAATCTGACGACCGTAAGTTCATCGCTAAATTCTCTTCTTCAACGGATACTTATAATGTAGTGAAGGCGGAATACATTGCCATGAAATTGGCGGTCAGAGCCGGTTTAAACGTCGCTTCTGTACGCTTTCGTCATACTGCAGGTAAGGATGTCATATTGGTCGAGCGATTTGATCGCATGAAGAAAGATATGGGATGGGAGCGTCGTCTGATGGTGTCGGCCCTGACTATTTTTGGTCTGGATGAAATGATGGCGAGATATGCAAGCTACGAGGATTTAACAGACATTATCCGCCAGCGCTTCGACGCGCCGAAGGAAACATTGCGCGAGCTATTCAATCGTCTGATTTTCAATATCATCTGTGGCAATACCGACGATCATGCCAGAAATCATGCAGCGTTCTGGAATGGCAAGACACTGAGTCTAACTCCTGCCTATGACATTTGCCCTCAGAGCCGTTCAGGTAATGAGGCGACGCAAGCGATGCTCATCGCAGGTGAAAACCGCATGAGTAATCTCTCTGTCTGTCTGAGAGCCGCACCCAAATTCCTGCTGAACGAACAGGAAGCCATCAGGATCATTATCCAGTGCATTGACGCTGTGCGCACAAACTGGACAGAGGTGTGTGACGAAGTTGCATTAAGCGAAGTAGACCGGCGCTTGTTCTGGGGGCGAATGTTCCTCAACCCGTTCATATTTGAAGGCACTCCTTCTGTCATCATGCAATTACGTAATCTGTCGGGTTGATCTTGCGGTTGAAACGGTATTGGCATGTCGGGTAAGCGCCGCGCCTTCCCGACAAACCACCGACAGGGCTACTGCTGCAACACCTCCGCAGCCGGCGCCACCGCCGCCCCGCAGGCCTCAATCTCACTGCGCACAATCTTCGCAAGCGTCAGCGAACCCGGCGTATCGCTATGAATCAGAATGGACCTGGCGCGCACGGCAAGCCGGTGCCCCTCAATGCTGGTGACCGTGCCTTCCTGCAGGAACTGACGCACCCGACCGCGCACCGCCCCTTCTTCTTTAATGACCGCGCCGGGCTTGCCGCGCGGCACCAGACGCCCTGCCGCGTCGCAGGCGCGGTCGGCCAGAAACAGCGTCAGGCTCCGCAGGCCCACGCTTTGGGCTGCACGCTCAATAATGGTATCCGCCTGACAAAAGATAATCAGAGCCGGGTCAAGGTGAGAAATCGCCTGCATCACCTGCCGCGCCAGCGCCTCATCCCGATTAATCATATTGCCCATCGCCGCGTGAAAACTGACATGCGACACGCTCACGCCTTCGGTTCTGGCAATCGCCTGCAGCGCGCCGATCTGATAAATCACCTGCTGGCAAATCTCATCGGGGCTAAAGGCAATTTCTTTACGCCCGAACCCTAACCGGTCCGGCAAGCCAGGATGCGCGCCAATGCCCACGCCCCGGCGTTTTGCCAGCCGTACCATTTGCGTCATGATGGCCGGATCCCCCGCATGAAAACCGCAGGCGATATTCGCCGATGAAACCACTTGCATCAGGGCTTCGTCATCACACAGTTGATAGACACCAAACCCTTCTCCCATATCGGAGTTCACATCTATTTTCATCATCTGTCGTTATCCGTTCACGCGGTCAAAGAACGCGAAAAATCACGCAGCTGCGCCAGCCAGCGTTCAATCGCCCGCCGCGCAACGATGGCCTGCTTCGCATCGCTTTGAATTAATTGAATCGACTGTCCGGCCTGTAGCTGTCCGAGCCGCCATAAATCTTCCTCAATCACGCAGGCGATTTTGGGGTATCCGCCTGCCGTATTGGCGTCGCTTAACTGAATGATCGGTTCCCCGGCGGGGGGAACCTGCACAATACCGGGGATCAGCCCGTACGAGCGCATCTCAATGGTGCGCGAAGGGTAAATCGGTTCTCCGGAAAGCCGGTAGCCGGTACGGTTGCTTTGTCTGGAAATTTGCCAGGATTGCTGCCAGAAACGCGCATGATCGGCTGCGAACAGCGCATATTCGCCGGACGGAATCGCCCGCACCGCTACCACGCCATTGTTCGCCGCCGGGAACGCGTCGCGCAGCGCCAGTTCAGGCGGCTCGATGCCCAACCCGCCCTGCGGCAAGGTCGCCCGGCAAGCGCCTGACGGCAAGGTGTCGCCAGCCTGCAGCGGACGCCCGTCAACGCCGCCGAACCCGCCACGCAGCGCCGTGCTGCGCGAACCTAACACCTCGGGAACCGCGATTCCGCCCGCCACGCAGAGGTAGCCGCGCGAGCCGGAACGCGGATAGCGCATCTCCAGCACCTGTCCTTTGGCAACCCGGCAGCCCCACCAGGGCGGCAGGTCAACATCATCAAGCCGCGCACGGCAATCCGCCCCCGTTAGCGCAATCGCCGTATCTTGTTGAAAACGGACGCGAAAGGGAAACATCTGCACCTCAACGGCGGCGGCGTTATCGTCATTACCCAGCAGCGCATTGCCCGCCCGCAGCGCCAGCGGATCCATCACACCGCTCACCGACACCCCAAGGTGGCGAAAGCCAAAGCGACCCAAATCCTGCACCGTGTTCAGCGCACCCGTGCGCTCAATTTCAATCACAGCTCTATCCTTTCGGGTAAAAAACGGATGTTGTCGCCGGGCGCCATCAATGCGGGACTGGCCGCGTACGGGTCAAAGACTTCCAGCTCCGCATAGCCAATGGCGTTCCAGCCGTTGGGGCCGGTCAGCACCGATACGCCCGTCTGCGCCCCGCCAATGGTGACCGTGCCTTTTAGCATATTGAGCGACGGTACTTTTTTACGCGGCGTGGCGAGCAGCGGATCAAGGCCATGCAGATAACCGAAACCGGGGGCGCTACCCAGCGCGACAACGGTGTACTGCCCCTGATAATGGCGGCGAATCACCTCGTTTTCGCCAAAACCGGTATGACGACAGACCGCTTCCAGATCGCTTGCCAGCGCGCCGCCGTAGTGAACCGGAATTTCAATCAACCGCCCCTGCGGGTGCACTTCCTGTGCCTGTCGCCAGTATTCACGCAGCCGCTGCGGGAAGGCATCCGCCTCTTCCGGAGTCCGTTTGAGCAATACCAGTAAATTGGTGACGCCGGGAATCAGCGTTTCGACGTCGTCACAGTGAGAGAGCATTTGCGCCAGTGACCAGATGCGCCGTTGGGCGGCCAGGCTAAATGCG
The DNA here is from genome assembly GCF_002812485.1 of Dickeya fangzhongdai. NCBI lineage: Bacteria > Pseudomonadati > Pseudomonadota > Gammaproteobacteria > Enterobacterales > Pectobacteriaceae > Dickeya > Dickeya fangzhongdai. The sequence continues at coordinate 1,763,466 of NZ_CP025003.1, read as the reverse complement.
CCTGGCGCTTCCACCAGCCAGGCCCGGCTACCCATGGTCGAGAGGGTGACATCCGCCCCCAGAGAAACCGACGCGTGTTGCTCTAACCAGGCCATAACTTATTCCAGCGGTTCAAATTTCAGGTTCGACAGAGGCTGCACGCGCTCTTCGCGCACCATTTTGTATTCGGTGTTCGGCCCAATCCAGGTGTCCCAGATTTTGTCGATGGCGCCATTGTCATCCATGGTTTTCAGGCCGGTGTTGACGGCGGTAAGCAGCGCAGGTTCGTCGCGTTTCATACCCACGCCAATGGGTTCCAGCGCCATCGGTTCTTTGATCATCGCCAGTTCAATACCGTCTTTTTTCGCCTGTGAGATCATTTTGATGCCGGTCATCGTGTTGGTAACAAAGCCCACCGCCTTGTTTTGCTCAAGCGCGAGAAACGCGGAAGCCGCGTCCTGGAAGGTGACCGCTTTACCGCCTTTAATGTTGATCGACTGCTCAGAGGTAGTTCCTTTGGTCGCGCTGATGCGTTTGCCTTTGAAATACTCAAGGGTTTTATCTGCGTTCTCTTTTTTCACCAGCAGCATCTCTTTTGCCACGTAGTATGGGTCGCTGAACTGGATTTGGTTACCGCGTGTTTTCGTGTAGGCCAGGTTGGCGATCAGCACATCGGCGCGTCCGGTGGCAATCACCGCGATGCGGGCTTCTACCGATGTCGGCACCAGCGTCAGCTTCAGCCCCATTTGCTTCGCCAGCGCATTGCAGAGGTCAACATCCATTCCCACCAACTGACGTGTATTCGCATCCGGTGATGAAAAAGGCGGGACATCCGAATAAACCGCACATCTCAAATCCCCCCGGGCAGTCATGTCTGAAAGCAGGTCCGCCTTCGCCCCGACGCTGGCGAATACAAGTGGCAACGCCAGCGCGGCAGATAATTTTTTCACGGTCATGATGTTTCCCCCAAAGTATTAATTCGTTGAATACACGACTTTTATTACCAGACCCACCCAGTATGGCAGCCCGTATTCTCTGAAATATACGGGCTTTGCTTTCGACGGCATAAGAGGGAAACCGTGTTGCGAGATACACAATTTATATGACCAATATCACGCCGCATCGACAGCATCGGGTAATAAGAAAAGGTTATTCAGGCAGAGGGAAATTATCTTATCGACGCACGTTGCGGGCGTTCTAAGGTTAGGGCTCATCCACACCTGCATGTAGTAAAGGTAAGACCATGAATGCCAAACTTGGGATGTTGCTGAAAATAATGTCGGCGCTGTGCGCGACATTAATGCTGGCCTGCGTCAAAGGGCTAAACGGCGCCATACCCACCGGAGAAGTCATCTTTTTCCGCTCGTTCGTTGCGCTCTTTCCTCTGTTGCTGTGGCTGAAAATACAAGGCAGCGTCATCAACAGCATCAAAACCCACAATATCTTCGGCCATTTTATTCGCGGTTTCTCCGGTACCGGCGGCATGTATTTCAACTATCTGGCGCTGGTTTATATCTCGCTGGCCGACGCCACGGCCATCAGTTACGCCGCACCGTTATTTACCGTGCTTATGGCCGCGATGCTGCTGAAAGAGAAGGTGCGCTTTTATCGCTGGCTGGCGGTCCTGGTCGGCTTTAGCGGCATTGTGATTATGCTGTCGTCAAACCTCACGCTCGGTCACGCGTTACGGGCATCCGGCTTCACCCTTGACGACGCAGCGCTGGGGGCGGTATTTGCCCTGCTGGCCGCCGTCTGCTCCGCGACATCCAATGTGCAAATCCGCTTCTTGAATGGCGTCGAAACGCCGGGAGCGATCGTTTTTTATTTTTCGCTGATGACCACGTTGATTGGCCTCTCGACGGCCCTTTTGGGCTGGGCGCGCCCTACCGGCTGGCAGTGGGCGTTGCTGATGGGCTGCGGTTTGTTTGGCGGACTGGCGCAAATTCTGGTCACGCTTAGTCTGCGTTATGCCGATGCCTCGCTACTCGCGCCGTTTGATTACACGACGCTGGTATGGTCTATGGTGATTGGTTATTTGTTTCTCGACAGCTTGCCCGGACACGCCACGCTTCTCGGCGCGTCTATCGTCGTCATGGCTGGGGTCTTCACCATCTGGTGCGATCAGCGCCAGCGCAAAGGGCAGATAATCCGCTCGTTATCATGATCCATCGTCACGCAATACGCTTCATCCTCCGGTCCGGGTAAGCATCGCTCTACCTGGGCAAAATGATGGGCATTTAACTGGCTTCAGGGTACTCCAGTGTCTGTATCCCGGTAATCCACACGACAGACTATTCAGGCATAGCCGCTGAAGAACAGCAATCAATCCAATTGGCCGTCTTCCGCTGCCTTAACCAGCGCATCAACCACGTGGCGTATTTTGGGCAGTAGCTGACGGCTTTTGGGCCATAGTGCGCTGATCGGCATTTCGCCGCCGGAATGACCAGCAAGAACCGCTTTCAACTCGCCGCGCTCCAGGTAATTACCGACCAGCCAAAGCGGCAACTGAGACAAACCACATCCGGCGAGCGTAGCGGCCAGCATCGCGTCACCGTCGGCAAATTCATGCGTAGGCGTTGGCGTATAGCGCGTTATTTGCCCGTTATTTTCCTTCAGAAGCCAGGAGATCGGCTGATTTCGGCGAAATCCCACCACACAATGGTGTTGACTCAGTTCATCCGCCGAGGTGGGTTCACCGTGATTAAGCAGATAATCCGGCGAAGCACAGATGACCAGTTTCTGGGTTGTTAGCCGTCTCGCCACCAGACCACTGCTGTCGGCGAGCTCGCCAATACGGATAAGCAGGTCAATACCTTCTTCGATCGGGTCCACAAATCGCTCACTGAAGGTGACGGTCAGCGCCAGCTCAGGGTAGCTGCGGGTGATTTTAAGTAGCAGCGGAAGAATGCGCTGTCTGCCGAATGCGGCGGGTAAATCCACCCTGAGCCTGCCCGCAGGTCGGCAAATGTGAGACGTCAGCTCAGCTTCTGCCTGCTCAAGGGTATCTATTGCGCTCTGGCAACTGATCAGAAAGCGTTCGCCATCCGGCGTAAGGCTGAGACGGCGCGTGGATCGCTGGAACAGCTTCAGCCCAAGCCGATCCTCAAGGCGACTAACGCTCTTTCCCACCGCCGATTTGGTCAGGCCCAGCCGCTCAGCCGCTGCGGTAAAGCTCCCCTGCTGCGCAGTGGTAACAAAAGCAGTAATGCCGCCCAGATGATCGGTTGTACGCATACTCAATTTTCCGTTACGTGCCTCATACCCAGTCTGTGTGCATGCCTGATTGAAAGAGGACGCCGGCTGGTCCCAGGCTGAACCCGCATCACGGGATCCTTAACCTCTCACCGTGATTGTTGAATCTATGTCCACACAGAAGCGAATGAAACCCGATTTATCATGAAATAAAAAACAATCATAGTTATTTCCGGATTTATTGTGATGCCCCGAAACGAAAAATCGTCAGGCTGAGACAGTGATAAGGCATGGCCGTCCCCGGTCATTTGCGGGCCAGGCCCCGATTGAATCAACAGCAGAGAACATGATGACGTCAGTAACAGGTTTTAAACACGTGGGTTTTATCACCCGCAAGAACGGTCAGAGCTTTGAAGAATTTGTGCAGCACTGGGATAAGATCCACACCGAAATTGCCCTGCGCCTGCCCGGCTTAAAAGGGTATGTGCTGAATCCTATCGATCGTGAAAAATACCCAGAGTCACCGGTAGACGGCTTTTCAGAACTGTGGTTTGACTCAATCGAAGCGGCTGTTGCCGCCTTCAATTCGCCTACCGGTAAAGAAGCTTTTGAGGATGTCCCGAATTTTGCCGATCACGTTGCCGTCACTTACATTACCGAAATTAAAAAACGCTGAAATACAAAGGATTTTTACCTGAAAGCGTTTGATGTAAGAGGCAAAGACGAAACCGCGCCATCAGAATGACTTAATTGAATACATCGTTTGCAAGCCGCTGTCGAAAGACAGCGTTTTTTTCAGACAGCGGGTTACCCTCGCCCTCTCATCTATACCCGCCCGGTAAAAACGCCCACCAGCTCCGCATCCTGTTTCCCGGTTTATTGATGGCTGCTGTCAGCTACGGATCACCTCCAACCAACGGGTCACCGTTTCTGTCGTTTTTCTTTCCTGATCGCATTCAATGACCAGCGGTTTTTCTCGTTTGGCTCGCGATATATGGCCGCAGGCGCTATCCCGAACCTTCGACAAAAATAGCTAACCGGCCGTTTTCGCTACACGAGTGGTCAACGCAATTACCGCGCTGATCGCGGTAAACAAGGCGATAATCCAGGCCATCGTCCACGGCGTGCCGTCCCCCGACAGGGCAAGCAGCAAGGAGGAAATAATGCCGCTACCGTATTGTAGCGAGCCGATTAATGCCGACGCGGAACCCGCAATGTTTGGCACGGTATCAAGCGCGGCGGCGGTCGATGTTGCAGCGATAATCCCGTTCATCGCAAAGAAAACAAACACCGAGACCACAATCAGGATCATCCCGCCGATATTGAGTTTCGTGCCTAACGCAAGAACGAGTGAGGCGGCGGTGGCGATCAGTACGGCAAATTTAAGCAACTTCTCAAGCGGATAACGTTGAACCAAACGGCGGTTCACGATACTCATTCCCACCACGCCGACAATATTCAGCGCAAATAACCAGCCGTAATGTTGTGGGTCGATACCGAAGTAAGTGATGTAGACAAAGGCTGACCCGGTAATAAAAGCGTAGGCGGCGACATAATAGGACGTCAGGCACAGGGTGAAACGCATAAAAGCGGTATTCGTCAGCAATGCATAATAGTTGTGAAAGGCGCTGGATAAAGAAGCCTTTACGCGTTTGTCTTCGGCTAACGTTTCAGGCAGCCAATATAATGAAATGAACATGAGCAGGCCAATCACCGCCAGCAGCCAGAAAATCGAGTGCCATGACGTCACTTTGATCAATTGCCCGCCGAGCAGCGGCCCGGCAATCGGCGCAATCGCCATAATGATGATTAGCGTAGAGAGCATTTGCGCGGCCCGGATACGGCTAAATAGATCGCGGATCATCGCACGAGCCAGCATCGGCCCAGTGCATGCGCCCAGCGCCTGAAAGATACGCCAGAAAACAATCTGCGAAATAGTCGTTGAAAGTGCGCAGCCCACGGAGCCGATGATAAATAGCACCATGCCAATAAACAGCGGCGTCCGTCGCCCCCAGTGGTCGCTTAATGGCCCCCAAATCAGCTGTGCGATGCAAAAGCCGATTAAAAAGCCAGTAATGGTCAGTTCCACATCACCCTGTAAATCCTTCCCCATGATCGGCATGGCAGGCAGGTAAATATCTGTCGATAAAGAAGTAAACGCCATCAGGGCGCTAAGAATGGCAATAAAAAATAGCTCTGGGATTTTTTTCGATCGCATCTGGGGTTGAGTCATATCCGTCATGTAAGCGTAAATTCTTTGCGCTATATTACCGGCATTGAACCCGATGATAATCATGCGCTACAGAATGGCTTTATGAATAAGACTCATGAATCAGGCATTACTGAGCAGCCCTGGCATCCAGGATAATAAAAGATGGCGCTATGACCACAAATTACAGGCCCAGTGAATTTAGAATTCCGAAACAAAGCCGCGGATCACAGCGCAATAATACTTAAACGGAGATTGACTGAACAATACCCCTCCACATCGAATAGATATATAAGGAGTATTTACTACCTCAACACGGCCCGCTACCAGCCGCAAACGTTAGTTTCCTCGTCTGACTCGTAGCCTCGCACAATATTAATCAGTTCTTTGACGGCATCGGCGGCAATAGCCGGGTCTTTCAGTTCAGAAAGAGCAGCGAAATCTTTATCCACTGACACGCCATTATTTTGATTGGTAACGGTCAGCACAAAATCTTTACCCTTTTGACTTGTTTCCGACAGTTCGTCGATCAGCGCGGCAACCGCCTGAGCCGCGACGTCCGGCACATATAAAGACATGGGTTTCAAAAAAATCTTTTCTTTTTTTTCACTATTATCGCGATTAGCTATCGCTAAGGAATACCCTTTATTTTCGCTTTCCATTATTAACACCTCAGCCTTCGATCAAAATTTTTGGATCGACATAAAAATCAACGTTGAATAGCGTATCATCAGATAATGCTTCTATTCGGTGCCATTTTTCGGGCGGGAATACGCCAAACTGCCCGGCTTCTATCGTCAAGGTGTCAACAGGATCAGGGCTTGTCTCATCAGCGTAACCATAATAACGGATAGCCCCTTGCATCACGCATAAACGCGGGTAAACGCCCTGGCGGGTACCCGCATCCAGGTGTCGCTGCCAAATAGACGCAGGCGCAGTGTCCCTGGTCCAAAAAGGTGTTGTTCGTGTATGAACATAATTAGCAGGTATTACGATTCGTTGCATGTTTTAACCTCATTTTTCCCAGTTTAAAAGTGATGGGAGGATAAAGTAATATGATGCATATCATATACCTCTTTTCGGGTTTGTGGATTATTTTTTCCGATCTATTTTTCACAGCAGCGCAACACGCATACCCCGTAAATACTCAATTGTGGTTATTGTTAAAGACGAGCTGGAAGAGTAGAAATGGACGCCATCTAAGCCTTCACATAATGGGTTCCATGCTGAAATGAAGAAGAATGTGAAATTAAGTTCATTTTATTACGGCTTCCCGGTTTTTCTTGTCACCACGACAGACAGCCGTAACGGAAATACCAATATCGCCCCCGTCTCCTCTTCGATCTCTCTTGGCGATAAAATTATTATCGGGGTCAGCAAAGGCAGCAAGACGCACAGCAACCTAATATCGGGGTCCGATGCGGTCATCAATATCCCTGATTCTACGCTTTGGGAAAAAGTGGAAGAAATCGGTAAGCTGACAGGTGGAGATACGTTATCTGAAAGCCAAATCAAATGGGGCGTTCAGGTATGTCACGATAAATTCGCCAGAACCGGGCTTCACACGGAAGAATCAGCTGGAATTGCACCACCGCGTGTAGTTGAATGCCCACTTCAGGCGGAATGCAAAACAGTAAGCACAACGGACAAAGGGCGTTTTATACTCGTTGAGCTTGATATTCTGAATATCTGGGTGGAAAGCCATCTATTGGGTCACAACGACGCCATCGATTCGTCAAAATGGAAGCCGTTGATATATAACTTCCGCGAGTACGATACCACTGGCGATGCGCTAGGCTTTAATTTTAAATACGGTCACTAACCATGGCGCATTACCCCGACCAGACGCTATCAATGCCGCGCGCTGGTCGGGGATTTTCCGTCAGGAAAGAAACTTCACGCCTTGCTTTAATACGATATCACACGCTTTGGCTTTGACTTTTTCCGCCAGCGGGGTATTGCCCAACGTACTCAGGTTTACCTGTTTCCCCTCCCCCGTATTCAGCAGGCCGGCCAACCCTTGCACATAATCGGTCTGTTTCTGCTGCTCCTGTTGCGAGCTCAGGCCCAGTTTATTCAGCAACTGGTTTTTGACATTTTCGGTGTTTGTCGCCGAAACCAGCTTCTGTTTCAGGCAATATTGCAGGATACCCGCCGCATTGTTCATGCTGCCGGCGCTCAACGACTGAGTTTCGCCATTAAGCAAGCCGGTCAGCCCACTCAGGTTGCCGGATGAAGCGCCGTTCTGGCTTAACTGGCTGGCAGCGCTGGAAAGGGAATCCTGCCAGCCGGCCGCCTGAACGTAACTCGCTGCCGTTATCAGAGCGGCCACACCCACGATGTTCACTGCACGTTTGATTAATGTCATAACACGCTTACTCTTTTGTGATCGAAAACTGCGATGCAGTATACCTTCGCAGTCATCAGGCACCATCCGATAAAACCGAAATCGCCCGCTGAAACAGCGCCATGATTATCCGATGCACGGTTTTCGCAATTCGGCACGCCAGCGCCGGTCCCATGCACATAATCGCGTCCCTTCATTACTGCACGGTGTTGCGCATTTCAATCGACTGAGAAATGGTGTGCAGTAAATCCGGTATATCCATCTTAGGTAAAACCACCTCGATAAACGACAGGCGATGCTCTCCCTCAATGTCGGCCAGAACCTGAGCCAGTTGGTCTGGCGTACGGGTTTGCTTGATGAACACCTTGTCTTCATCGCAGCCAAGCGCCATCGGAAGCTGCGTCCAGTTCCAGGCCGCGATGTCGTTATAGCGCTGTTTCGGGCCGTGTATCGCCCGTTCGACGGTATAGCCCTGATTATTCAGCACAAACACCACCATGCTGAGTTCGTTGCGAATAATCGAACCGAGCTCCTGCACGGTAAGCTGGAGAGAGCCGTCGCCAATCAGCAGGATGACCCGGCGATCGGGTGAGGCGGTCTTGGCGCCAAGCGCGGCGGGCAACGTGTAGCCTATCGATCCCCATAACGGCTGGGCAATAAACTGGCACCCCTGCGGCAGCGTGAGCATCGCCGCCCCGAAGCAGGAGGTTCCCTGCTCGGCCACGATGATGTCGCCGGGGCGAATGAAATGCTGAATTTGCAGCCAGAACTCGCGTTGGTCCAGTCGGTTTTTCGCCTGCGGGGAAGGCAGCGCCGGCGGCGTAATAAAGCCGGGGTTCCAGCGGGCCGCTTGCGCCGCGGTGATCGTTTCCAGCGCGTCAATCGCCTTCAGCATCGGAACGGCAGGAAATGTCTGATGCCCTACCCGTGCGAACGTCGGCTGAATATCAATGTTTTTTTCCGCGGGAATTCGGTGGCTGAACCCGGCGGTAATGGTATCGACAAACAGAACGCCGACGCTGATGATGACGTCAGCGTCTTCAATGCGCGACCTGACGCTTTCACTGCTGCCGCCCCCGGCATACGTGCCGATAAAGCACGGATGCTGCTCATTCAGCGTGCCTTTTCCCATCAGCAAGGTTGAATGCGGTAACGGCACACGCTCCAGCCAGCGTTGTAAGGCAGCCGATGCGCCAAAGCGGTGCGCCAGAAAATCCGCGAGCAGCGAAACCGTCCCGGCGCGGTCCAGCAGCGCGGTTGCCGCTGCGATGAACGCGTTCAGCGAAGCCTCATCGCACCAGGGGTCCGGCATAGCCAGCGGAGAGGGGCGATCGTCGGTTGGCGCCGCAGCCACGTCTAACGGCAAAAACAAATAGACCGGGCGGCGAAGCCTGAGCGCGGCGCTAACAACCCGATCGATTTCTGCCGTGGCGTTGTCGACGCTCAGGCTGGCGCTGACTGCGGTGACTTCGGCCGCCATGCGCAGAAAGTGGCGGAAATCGCCATCCCCCAGCGTATGGTGCATGCGTTCGCCTTTTTGTTGCGACTGTTGTCTGGGCGCCGCCGCGATATGAATGACGGGAACGTATTCGGCATAGCTGCCGGCAATACCGTTAATCGCGCTCAATTCTCCAACGCCGAACGTCGTCAGTAATGCCGCGGCGGATTTGCAGCGGGCGTAGCCATCGGCGGCATAGGCGGCATTGAGTTCATTGGCGCAACCTACCCAGGAAATAGCGGGATGGCTGATGACATGATCAAGAAATTGCAAATTGTAGTCACCGGGAACGCCAAAAAGATGCTGAATACCACTCTGCGCCAGACGATCCAATAAATAATCGCCAATTGTATAGTTTCTATTCGTCACGTTATCTTCTCCATGTTGTTCGTCCTGTTTACTGGAAAGTATTAACGATCAGATAAAAACTTCTCATATTTTTATTGCATGAGATGAATAAGACACGCTAAATATCGGATATTATGTCGTAAAAAATCATGACGGAAATTACTTTAACGTAAAAATACATAGCCACACGGAGTAGCATTTATGACAAAAGCGGTTAAACGCAGAGACTTATATATCACTAATCTTTACTGTTACCCCTCTACTAATTAGTCGCCACCGGTTATTACCGCCGACTGGCAACGCTCCCCTTCCCCAGAGGAATAATGCAGACTCACTGTTTATCTTTTATTTTCGATCAAACGGAACATAATATTCCACCTCAAAATAGTCTTTATCCATCCCGCCTTGCGCGTCTTTCCTGCAATGAATAACCTCCAGATCGCCGCCATTCATGCGGGTATAAGACCGGCCGGGTAAAATATGATGGTAGATCGTCTTCAAAAACGATGTATATTCCTCCACATCTCCGGAAAACAGAAAGCGCAAATAGCGCTCTGTCGCGGCCGGCATTTGCCTGTAGTCATTATCAGCATCGACGCTATTGTACGGGTCGACGGCGCTAATATGGTATTCCATTCGCACATGGCGGTTAACCCGATTGGCATCCGGAATAAAGGTTGAAAAAGAATAGATCACCACCTCCGGTCCGCTATATCGACGACAGGTCTGTTCCCATAGTTTTATTCTTTGCGGAATATCGCTTGCCGAAATAAAGTCATCAATACTTTGGGTATGCTCAAAAAAGGAGGTGTTAGCCGGTCTGGCAGGTAAATCAACCACTTCGGGAATCGGCAGCCAGTCCACGCTAGCGTCTAATGACGGTTGCAGGCCGGTGAAATCCCAACGTAAAGCTTTACGATAATGCCCGGGCGACATCCCAAAATGTTTTTTAAAGGTACGGGTAAATGACTGCTGGGAATCAAAACAGTAACGTAGCGCCACGTCCTGAATGGTTTGATTGGTCAGCTTTAGCTCGACCGCCGCCCTGCTCAACCGCCGGCTGCGAATATACGACCCCAGCGAAACGCCGGTTTCTTTCTTGAATATGCGCTGCAAATGCCATTTGCTGTAGCCCGACTTCGCGGTGACGTCATTGATCATCAGCGGGCTTTCAAGATGACTCTCTATCCAGCCAATTAGATCGGCGGTAAATCTCATCATGGACGGCATCGTTGATAACATCATGGCAGAACCCCCTTGCTGAACATCAGAAACATCGAAACTCACGCCGATAACGAACCTGCACCGGCATTAATTCACCCATCGGCGGCGCCGCGGACTAATGCCCGGCGGCGGCCGGCCCTGTTTTGGTAAACGGCGGTCTGGCGAACCAGATGATCACCACCAGCCCCATAAACCCCCAGCCCAGCAGATGGAAATAATCGATGGTGGACGCCATCCACGCCTGCTGCTGCACGGTTTTGTCCAACTGCGCCAGCGTGGTCTGACTGATGCCGCCCATCCGATTGAGGTAATCCACCGCCGCCGGGTTGTAGACGGAGACGCTTTCGCTCAGCACCGCGTGGTGATAGATCTCGCGATGCGACCAGATCCAGGTGGTGAGCGACGACGCAAAACTGCCGCCCAGCACGCGCAGAAAGGTCGCCAGCCCGGAACCTTCCGCCACATCCTTGCCGTGCAGGCTCGACAGCAAAATGGAGGTCAACGGCACAAAGAAGAACGCTACGCCAATCCCCATAAACAGCTGTACGCCGGCCACCGTCATGAAATCGACGTCGATGGTGAACTGGGCGCGCATCAGGCACGACAGCCCCATGATCACAAACGACAACGTGGCGAGCAGGCGCAAATCGACCCGGTTACCGTAACGGCCGATAATCGGCGTGAGCAGCATCGGCAACATGCCCATCGGCGCGGCCGCCAGTCCTGCCCAGGTCGAGGTGTATCCCATCCAGGTTTGCAGCCACTGGGGCAAAATCACATTGATGGCGAAAAACGCGGCGTAGCCGAACATCAGCGATAGTGTGCCGATAGTGAAATTCCGATCGGCAAACAGCCTCAGGTTGACCAGCGGGTCGCGCTCTCCCAGCTCCCAGAGCACAAAGGACACCAGCGCGATGGCGGAAATCACTGACATCGTCACGATATCCGAGGAGGCAAACCAGTCCAGGTCGTTGCCTTTATCCAGCACCACCTGCAGCAGGCCGACCCCGAGAACCAGCAGGCCGATGCCGACGTAATCGACGCGAGCGCGCTCCGTCGTGTCCTGCCAGTCGCGCAGTTGCGCCATCACCACCCCGGCGGCGAACAGGCCGATCGGCACGTTGATGTAAAAAATCCACGGCCAGGCGTAGTTGTCGGTGATCCACCCGCCGGTAATCGGGCCGACAATCGGCCCCACCACCGTCACCATCGCCAGTAACGCCAGCGCCATGTTGCGGCGCGATGGCGGGAAAATCATCAGCAGCAGCGTCTGGCACATGGGGTACATCGGCCCGGCGAAAAAGCCCTGCAAAGCCCGGAAAACAATCAGTTCCATCATGCTGCGCGAGAAGCCGCACAGAAAAGAGGCCAGGCTGAACAGCAGCACCGAAACGACAAACAACCGCCGCTGACCGACGATGCGCGCAAGCCAGCCGGTCAGCGGCAGAGAAATGGCGTTACACACGGCGAACGACGTAATCACCCAGGTGCTCTGATCCGAACTGACGCCGAGGTTGCCGGCAATCGTCGGCAGCGACACGTTGGCGATGGTGGAATCCAGCACCTGCATGAAGGTCGCCAGCGATATCGCCAGCGTCGCCAACCCCGGATTCGGCGGCGTAAAGGCGGCTTTATCGTTCATCACCGCCGCCTTAGCCACGCGAGCTCGTCAACGGCTGACTGTTGTCGCGAAGAATTTTCGCCACCAGTTTATCGGCCTGCAGGAGCGGATCGTCGTACACATCGGTACGATAGCGCGGCGCACTGTTCGACGCGGCCGGCAGCAGTTCGCCCTGGGTGTTGTGCAGATCCACGCTAGCCAGCATCGACAGGCCGATACGCAGCGGGCGCTGTTTCAATCCTTCCGGGTCCAGCGCGATGCGCACCGGCAGACGCTGCACGATCTTAATCCAGTTGCCGCTGGCGTTCTGCGCCGGCAGCAGCGAGAACGCACTGCCGGTGCCGATCCCCAGGCTCTGAATGGTGCCGTGGTATACCGTTTTGTCGCCATAGATATCCGCCGTCAGGGTCACCGGCTGCCCCAGCCGCATTTGCAGCATCTGGCTTTCCTTGAAATTGGCGTCCACCCATACCTGATCGAGCGGCACGATCGTCATCAGGGTCGCGCCGGAACTGACGCGCATCCCGACCTGAACCGCGCGTTTGGCGACATAGCCGCTGACCGGCGCGACGATGGCGCTGCGCGCCCAGTCCAGATATTTACTGCGCAGATCCGCCACCGCGTTTTTAATGTCGGGATGGTCGTCCAGCACGGTATTATCGACCATCGCCTGATTGGTGCGCAGCGCCTGTTCGGCCGCATCCAGCGCGCTGCGGGCGCTGTTGACCGCATCCTGATAATGCGCCAAATCCTCGGCGGAAATAGCGCCCTTCGCCACCAGCCCTTTGCGGCGGTTATAGTCGCCAATCGCCTGTTGCAGCGCCACCTGTCTGGACGCGACCTGCGCCTGATAGTTATCAACGGTGCTATACAGGCCGCGCACCTGACGCACGGCGCTGGCCAACTGCGCTTCCGATTGCTGCAACGCGATGAGGGTATCGCTTGGGCTGAGTTGCACCAGCAACTGCCCTTTTTCCACATAGTCGCCGTCGTCCACGCTGACCTGGGTTACGGTACCGCCGACCTGCGGCGTCAGCGTGATCAGATTGCCGCCCACATAAGCATTGTCGGTGGTTTCGTAAAAACGCAGGTAAAGCTGGTAATAGGCCCCGCCGCCTGCCGCGGCCAGCAGCAACACCAGCAGCAGGATGGCGAATTGACGTTTACGGCGGCCGTTGCGCGGCGCCGATGGCGTGGAGGTGGTATCCATGAAAGTCGTGGCCTTTATTATTGTGGGTAGGTTAAGTGAGGGGAATAACGCGCTATCACGTCATCCGGCAACATCTTGATAAGCAGCCGCATCAGCTGCTCCGCTTCCTGATGAGTCAGGCGCGCAGTGGTTTGCGCCAGCACAATCCGCATCCCCTCCTGCTCGAAATGCTGGCAGATCGCCTGCCCTTTTTCGGTCAGCGCCAGAATCACCTGACGTTTGTCGTTGGGATGAGGCTGCCGCAAAATCAGCTCCCGCTTCACCATCCGTTCAATCATGCGACTGAGCGCGCCGCCGTCCATCATCACGTTTTTGCTCACATCCACCGGGCTGGTGAAGCCTTTATAGATACTGATCAACACCTTGAATTGGGACGCGGTGATGTCGCTGTCGGCAAAATAGTCATTCAGCAGGTTATCTTTGAACTGGTTTGCCAGGTGGATCAGCAAGCCAATCGGGTAAAGCGTGTCATTGACGGTATTGTTCATTACATAAAAACCTGACTAGGCATTAATTGAAAGTGAAATTAATGCCTAGTCAGTAAAATGTCAATATCGATTCTTATTCACGCACATTCTCCCCACCGAAACGCCAACGCGGCGTGCCGAAGCGGCGATGCCCGGTCCGGTGATTTTCTGGCAGGGTAATTCTCTGGCAGGGTAATTCTCTGGCAAGGTGAGCCGTGGCGCTGCCGGCGTGCAGGCGTCATGCGGCCGACATAACGCCATCGCGCGTTAGCGAAAGGTCATGACCGCTTGCAGCAGCGATGCTGAGTATGGATGGGAAACCGTGGATAAATCGTTAACGGCGCAGGTTTCAACGATTTCGCCCTCGCGGAAAAAAATCACGTTATTGCACAGGTACGCCGCCGCCTGTATATCATGCGTAATAAACAGGCAGGAAAGGTTAAACCGCTTTCTCAGGTCGATGAGCAGATCCAGAATCTGCACCTGCGAGGACACATCCAGCGCGCTGATGGCTTCATCCAGAACCAGCAACTGCGGATGCGTCGCCACCGCCCGGCAAATACAGACGCGCTGAATCTGGCCGCCCGACAATTCATGGACATAACGCCCGCTGAATTCCGGCGCTAACCCGGCCAGTGCTAATAATTCGGTTATTCGGCGATCCCGCCCGGCCCGGCCGGTGGTTTTCTGCAGCAGCAGCGGTTCGGACAGCGCCTGATACACCGTCATCAGCGGATTAATCGACGACGTATAATCCTGAAACACGGCGCTAATGCGGCGCCTTCTGTTTTCGGGGGAAAAGACCGGCTCGCCCGCCAATAATATTGCCCCCCGGTCGGGCCGTTCTAGCCCGCTAATCAGGCGCGCCAGCGTACTTTTTCCGCCGCCGCTTTCGCCGATAACGCCGAGACAATCGCCGTGCTCAAGCGAGAACGAGACATTTTTTATCACCGTGCGTTTTCTTTTCGAGAAAAACTGTCCGCGGTTTTCCCAATAGCTTTTTTCAACCTGCCGAACCTCAAGCAACATGCGTCATTTCCCCATCACCTGATTGAAAGCCAGACTGAGTCGTCTGCGGGTATCAATCAGGCCGCGCGTATAATCCTGTTCGGGGTGGGCGAATATCCGTTCGGTTTCACCCTGCTCAACGATCCGGCCGTCTTTCATCACCACCACATACTGCGCCAGCGCCCTGACCAGCGCCAGGTCATGAGAGGCGAACAGCATGGCGCTATGACTGCTTTTTTGCAGGCGGATAAACTGCTGCACGATGTGATACTGGGTAATGCCGTCAAGCGAGGTGGTCGGTTCATCCGCAATAATCAACGCCGGTTGCGACGCCAGCGCGATGGCGATCATCACGCGTTGCAGCATCCCGCCGGACAGCTGATGGGGATATTTAGCCAGTAATTCGGCCGCATCACGCAGCCCGACGTTTTCCAGCATCTCTTTCGCGCGGGCCCGGCGCTGCGCGCGCGTTAACGGGGTATGCCGTTTCAGGGTTTCATCAAGATGGTTGCCCACCGTATACAGCGGATCAAACGCGCTGACGGCATCCTGCATGATCAGCGCGATCTGTTTGCCGCGAATGGTCAGCCACGCGTTGGACGAGAGACGTTGCAAATCGCAACCGCGGAAAACCGTTTCGCCGCTGACGCGCAGCCAGGGCGGCAACAAGCCGAGCACGCTTCGGCATAACAGGCTTTTTCCACCCCCGCTCTCTCCCACGACAGCCGTACAGCAGCGTTCATGCAGCGTCAGGGTAATATCGTTGAGCAGGATTCGGCCTTTTCGCGTATCGGCAACCGAGAGCCGGTTAATCTCCAGCAATACCGGCGGCGTCATCGTGGCTTACTCTTCACTGCTTCTGCGCGGCTGACATAACCAGTGGGATCCAGCGCGTCGCGCAAAAAATCGCCGACCACATGACAGGCGGCGACCACCACGGCAATGGCGATGCCGGCGGGCAACATTTGTGTCGGGTGAGTCAGCATGACGTTTTTCGCCTCGCTGAGCATATTGCCCCATTCCGGTAGCGGCGGCTGAGCGCCCAGCCCCAGAAAAGAGAGCGCGGAAATCATCAATATCACGCTGCCGATATCCGCGGAAGCCAGAATAACCAGGTCGGCGGCGGCGGCCGGCAATAAGTGCCTGCGCATGACATAGGCGGAAGGCGCGGCAATAACACGCGCGTAATTGACATAGTTTTTACTGCCGTACCGCAGCGTCATCCCTCTGACCATTCGCGCATACCAGGCCCATTTCGCCAGCACCACCGCCAGCAGGATATTTTGCATCCCCGGCCCGATAATCCCCACGATGGCGAAAATCATCACTTCGCCGGGAAAAGAGAGCATGGCGTCGCAAGCGCGCATCAAAAACCCGTCGATTCTGCCTTTGCAATAGCCGGCGATCAGGCCGACGATAGCGCCGGTCAGCACGGTCAACATCATGGCCGCTACGCTATAAAACACCGTGGTTCTCACGCCAAAGACCAGACGCGAAAACACACACCGGCCCAGGTTATCCGTGCCGAGCGGATAGAGCAGACTGGCGCCCTGATACTTATGCCTGACCGACGTCAACGCCGGATCATGCGGAGCGATATACGGCGCGAAGATACCGAAAATCAACACCGTCAGCAGCAACAGACAACACAGCAAAGCCAGTCGATCCTGCGTTATTTTTTTTCCGATATTCCACGCCATGATTAGCGTTCACCCCTGATGCGCGGGTCAAGTTTGGCCTGCAACACGTCGGTCAAAAAATTAAACCCCAGGAACAGCAGCGCCATCAGCAACATGTAGGCTTGAATCATCGGATAGTCACGATTGAAGATGGCGGAAAGACACAAGCGGCCGACGCCGGGCCAGGCAAAGATATTTTCGATCACCACCGTGCCGGCAATGAGTTTCGGAATGCTCATGCCTATCGCCACCAACGCCGCGTGCAGCGAGTTCACCAGCACATGTTTACCGATAATCAACGGCGCAGGCAGCCCCCTCGCTCTGGCGTACAACACGTAGTTTTGCTGCAAATTACCGATCATGCCGCCCCTGATCAGGCGGATATAGGTGCCGAGGTATCCCAGCATCAACGTGCATGACGGCAAAATGACCGATCGTTCTTCCTGCATACCGCCGATGGGAAACAGGTCCATGTTGACCGCCAGTCCCCACATCAACAGCAAACCAATCCAGTAATTGGGGATGGCGACCGTCAGGAAAACCACGCTGCGGACCCCTTTATCGAACGGGGTATTTTCGGTTACCGCGCAGGCGATGCCCAACGTCAGCGACAGCGTGACGATCATCAACAGCGACACCGCGGCCAGATACAGCGTGGCGGGCAGCGCCTGCATAAACTCATGCCACACCGGCTGTCGGGTGATGAACGAGGTGCCGAAATCAAGGTGCAGCACTTTCCAGAGCCATAATAAATAGCGCTGGAGAAAAGGCCGATCCAGCCCTAACTCATGACGCATCAGTTGCACCGCCGCGTCGGTCGGCACGATGTCATTCACGCGCAAGGCCACTTCGGCCGGGTCGGAAGGCGCCAGATTCAGCAGCGAAAAAGCCAGAAACGACATCACCACGGCCAGCGGCGCCGTCATGAATAATCGTTTGATGAAATAAGCACGCATCAGATCCATTTTCCTCTGCATTGCCCCGGCGGGGATATCGCCTGGCGCTCAGAAATGCATGTTCTCAAAGGGAATCTCATACTGTGATGAGTTAAACGCCACCCCTTTCAGCCTGGGCGAATAGATGGCTTTGGTTCTTGAATAGGTCAGCGGGATATACACCGCTTCATCGGTCAGCAAGGTGAATAATTGTGCATAGCGATCCTGACGCTGTTTTTCATTCGGCGTCAGCAATATTTCGCCAATCAGGTTATCGATGTCCGGCTTGCGGCGTAATCCCTTCTGCGCCTGATAATCCGCATGGGCGGGAATACGAAACGACGAAATATACGAAGCCGGGTCGTAAGGCGTTCCCCATGACAACGAATATTGCAGGTCAAAGTCGCCCGATTTTTGACGGTCCAGAAAAGCCTGCTTTTCTTCCCCCAAAATAGTCAGCTGCACGCCGACCCGCTTCAGGTCATCCTGAATCAGCTCGGCAATTTCCCTTTCCGCCGCGTTATTGCGGTTATAGGACAGCATCAGCGCCAGCGCCTTACCCTGCTTTTCCCGCACCGTTTTTCCCGCCGCCAGATGCCAGCCGGCCGCCTCCAGCAATGTTGCCGCCTGCTGCGGATTAAACCGATAAACCGGCAAATCGATATCACAATAGGGCGCACGGCGGGACAGCAGGGTATCGGCAACGCTCTCGCTATTGCCCATAATCCCGCCGGCGATCGCCGCTTTATCGATCGCGTACTGCAACGCCTGACGCACCGCTTTATCCCCGGTAATGGGACGAGCGCTATTCAGCACCAGCGCGCGGGAGGCGACCGGCGGGCTCATCAACGTCTGGTATTTTCCCGAGGTCTGCAGCGCGGCGAAGCTGTCCATATCCAGCATATCGCCGTCGGCGCCGAAGATGAGCTGGACCGTTTCTTTTTGCAACGCCATCAGCATGGACTGCCGATCGGGTATCACACGCCACACGACGCTATCAAGACGCGGCCGGGTTCCCCAGTAATCGGGGTTGGCGACAAACCGCGCGTATTGATTAGGTTTATGTTCCGCCAGCACCCAGGGGCCGGTTCCCACATAACCCGTTATCCCGTCTTTGGTTTTACCGCCGATAAACGCCCGGGGCGACACAAAACGAAACGGTCTGGTCAGCCCCAATTCGATTAGCGTCGGGTAATAAGGATGTTTAAGCGTGATGTCGACGCGGTAACGCTCCAGCACGGTGACCTTATCGATCTGCTGCACCAGTTCAAGCCAGGCATGGCGCTGATAATTGTCCAGCACCGCGTCAATGTTCTGTTTGACGACATCGGCCGTCAGCGGCTCGCCATCGGTAAACCGAACATCGCGGCGTAAATTGAAAATATAGTGTTTGCCATCGGGAGATATCGTCCAGCTTTCCGCCAGCCAGGGTTTCACCCCGTCGGGGGTATTGATGACCAGCGATTCAAACACCATATTCTGGGCGGCCATTTCGCCGGCGTAGAGATGAGGATTAATATCACGAATATCTTTGGTGCTGGCGTACGCCAGTTGATTCTCAGTCGCGCCGGCGCACGCCGGGAATATGCCGGAGAACCAACACAGTATTAGCCCCACCAGCGTTATTGGCCGTATCCTAAACATCACCCTCACCCTGAAAATAAACAAGAAACGCCAGCGCGCCTGCATCTTGAATTATGACGGGCATAGCCGTTTATTTTTCCGCAACAACCATAAACATCGGCGTAGACGCGTAATTAATTTTCTCTTCGTCATCCCATAGGTTTTCGGCAATATTTTCATCGATGAAAACCTGATTAAAACCGCACGCCAGCAGGGTATGGCGATCCCACTCCGGGCGTATTTCCCGGCTCAACGGCAGCGCTCTGGCAATATTTTCCATCGCTACCGTGTCCGTGTTTGCATAGTGGTCATTAATCTTCAGACGGCGAGCATTCTGTCGATCGCGCAAATAGCCGTCACGCGCGTCGGCATTAAAAAGATGCGCGTACCAATTGGCATCGAAATTAATCAACCGACCGCCGGGCGCCAATACCCGCCGCCATTCCTGATAGGCGGCCAGCGGTTGTTTCAGATTCCAGGTGACATTGCGCGTCACCAGCACATCGAAATGATTATCGGGAAACGGCAGCGTATGGACATCCGCCGTCGCTAATGTGATGTCGACGCCATAATAATCGGCATTATTTTTAGCCTGCGCCAGCATGGCGGGCGTGGCATCCACCGCGGTAACGCGATGCCCCGCCATCGCCAGCGTGACGGCGAAAAAACCCGGCCCGGTGCCGACGTCCAGTATCGTTAATACCGGCTTTTTCGGGGCGTGATGTAAAATAACGTTCTGCCATAACAGGCGTTTGCCGCCGGTTAATTCAGAGACATTAACATCGTTATATCCTTGCGCCCTTTTGCTCCAGTAATGCTTTACCTCATTGAGTAAACCATCACACGTAATATCATCCGTTAATAGTGTCACAACAGGTAGCCCTATTATTACGACAAGTGAATCTCACCCAGAAAAAGCTGCGACTGCGTTCCGCCTTTATTTAATTACGCCCTACGCGCAGAAAGAAATAGTACACCGTGAAAGAAAGGCATACCCGCCCCGCGTATGAACTTTTATAAAAATCTCATACTTCATTGAGGTAGATCATGAAAGCCAATACGCGCCAACGCCGGCAAATGCGACTGCCGGCGCGGCTAACGGCAATGATTTAGCGCCTATCCCAATAGGCTCTTATTGGGTGAGCGCGTCTGGCGCAATATCCATGTGGCGCAGCACGTCGCCCATGATGTGGCCGAAGACCGGGCCGGCGACCGACCCGCCGAAGTGTTTGCCGGCGTCGGGATGGTTGATCATCACCACCAGCGCCACCCGCGGCTGACTGGCCGGCGCCACCCCGGCGGTGTAGTTGACGTAACCGCCGTCGTATTTGCCATCAGACCCCATTTTCTCGGCCGTACCGGTTTTAATCGCCAGACGATAGCCGGGAACGGCGGCCGTTACCCCGCTGCCGCCGGGCAGAGCATCGCTCTCCATCATATGTACCACCGTCCTCGCCACATCCTCGTCGATCACCCGGGTGCCGAGCACCGGCGGCGTCACTTTGGTGATGGAAACCGGACGGAAGACGCCGAATGACCCAATCGTGGCGTACTCGCGCGCAATCTGCAGCGGCGTGACGCGCAGCCCGTAGCCGAATGAAAAGGTCGCGCGTTCAATGTCGGACCAGCGCTCACGATGCAGCGGAAAATAGCCGCTGGTTTCACCCTCGATCCCCAATCCGCTGGCAACACCGAGCCCAAAGCGATGATAGAGATCGACCAGCACGCTTGCCGGCATCGCCAGTGCGATATGCGACACCCCGATATCGCTGGATTTTTGCAAAATGCCGGTGATGGTCAGCCGGCTCCAGTGCCCGACGTCTTTAATCAGGTGTCCGTTAACCGGATAAGGCGTGGTGTCGATGACCGAATCGGGCCGGATCAGATGGCGTTGCAGCCCCGCCATCACCACCAGCGGTTTGACGGTCGACCCCGGCTCGAAGCTGTCCGACATCGCCACATTCCGCATGTTCTTCTGCGGCTCGCCTTCGTAATTATTGGGGTTGTAGGACGGGTAGCTGGCCATACCGAGAATCTCCCCGGTGTTGACGTCAATCAGCACCGCGGCCCCGGAATCGGCCTTGTTCAGTTGCACGCCGTCACGCAGGTGCGAATAGAGAACGAACTGCAGATAACTGTCGATGCTCAGAGTCAGCGTCGGCGCCTGCTGCGCCGGATCGTCGGCCATCAGGCTGACCACGTTGCCGTAACGATCTTTGCGGTAAACCCGCAATCCCGGCTTGCCCAGCAGCAGCTTGTTGAAACTCCGTTCAATGCCGTCCAGCCCCTGCCCATCCAGCCCGACGATGCCGATAAGGTTGGATACCGCATCGCTCATCGGGTAGTAGCGGCTGGCATCGGCCGGGGTCGAGATGCCGCCGATATGCAATTGACGCACGTAATCAGCTATCCCAGCTTCGACCCGGCGTCCGATATAGAGAAAGTGACGGTGCGCATTCTCCTGAATCTTGTCTTTAATGGCGCTGAGCGGCAGCGATAACGCGGTGGATAGCGCGTTCCACTGCGCACCGGCCAGCGTCGGGTCGCTCTCCAGCACATGAATCGGATCGGCCACCACGTCATTGGAGGCCACGCTGACCGCCAGCGGATGACCGTTGCGATCGGTGATGCTGCCGCGCAGCGGTTGCATCACCAATTCACGTAGTGAACGCTGATTGGCTTCTTTCTCAAGTTGCAGGCTTGCCACTACCTGCAAATACCCGACGCGGGCCATCAACAGCACCAGGCAGACACTGATACCGACACACAATAAAACAAAGCGACCCTGAAAATAGGTCACACCCACACCTGTAGAATGTCTTTTGAGCATAAACCGCGCCAACTGAAATGAGGCTGTGTCCGCAGTGAAATCATCACCAACGATTGTCACGCCGCATTAGCGGACGCAGCCCAGAGTAAAAATACCGATTGATCGTGTGGCCGCACTATAAATGACATCGGCAAACGGTACAGAAGCAGGAAACATCCCTACGTAATTCATTAATCATTGAAATGAAAGATACAGATGAAAACAAACGCTGCCGGAAAAGCATACGCTGCCTCAACACCGTACCCGCACAACATCCCTGGTTCCCGGCGGCCCGGTTTGCCATGTTACGCGCCTGCATACCGAGTACTAACAATTGCTTTACTTATTAATCTTCACGGTTAAATAGCTACTATCTATCACAATATTCATGTAATTCGATTTCATCTCTGACCAGACGCTGACTAAGATGAATAGTGAATTTCAACCGAAGGACGCGAAGAACCTATCCCAATAGGCGTAATCGGCACAGCCGGTTTGGATGCGGGAAGCCGCGCAGTACATGAGGATGTCGAGCACTGTCCGGATCCCAAATGGCAAGTAGCATTGCCTATTGCGATAGGTTCTATACCCAAAATAATTCGGGTTGCAGAAAGGCGGCAACCGAGTGAATCCCCGGGAGCTTACATAAGTAAGTGACCGGGGTGAGCGAGGGCAGCCAACGCACCTGCAACTTGAAGTATGACGGGTATAAACCACGGATTGGCGAACGAGAATTATCCGATGAAATTCAAATTATTGCGTTAGAAACTGACGCAGCACCCAATGCCAGCATTACGAGCAATTTCCTGTCCACAGCTCACTACCCGGCGGTTTTGTTCGGCCGGGTCGATGGGGACACATGAGCATGAGGTAGAGAACGCATGACAACTGAAAGCAAATGCCCATTCCATCACCAGAGTACGCCGGTTACCGCCAGCGGTAGCGGCACCGACAACCGGGACTGGTGGCCGAATCAACTGAATCTGAAAATTCTGCACCAGCACTCTTCCCTGTCCGACCCGCTGGATAAGGGCTTCAACTATGCCGAGGCGTTTAACAGCCTCGACCTCGATGCGGTTAAAAAAGACCTTCATGCCCTGATGACCGACTCGCAGGACTGGTGGCCGGCGGACTTCGGTCACTACGGTCCGTTGTTTATCCGTATGGCCTGGCACAGCGCCGGCACCTACCGCACCGGCGACGGCCGCGGCGGCGCCGGTGCGGGTCAGCAGCGTTTCGCACCGCTCAACAGCTGGCCCGATAACGTCAACCTCGACAAAGCGCGCCGCCTGCTGTGGCCAATCAAGCAAAAATACGGCCAGAAAATTTCGTGGGCCGACCTGATGATCCTCACCGGCAACGTGGCGCTGGAATCGATGGGATTCAAAACCTTCGGTTTTGCCGGCGGGCGTCCGGACGTGTGGGAACCGGAAGAAGATGTGTACTGGGGCTCGGAGACCACCTGGCTGGGCGGCGACAAGCGCTACTCCGGCGAGCGCAGTCTGGAAAACCCGCTGGCTGCGGTGCAAATGGGCCTGATTTACGTCAACCCGGAAGGCCCGAACGGCAACCCGGATCCGGTCGCCGCCGCGAAAGACATCCGCGAAACCTTCAGCCGCATGGCGATGAACGATGAAGAAACCGTGGCGCTGATCGCCGGCGGCCATACCTTCGGCAAGACCCACGGCGCGGGCGACGCCGCGCTGGTCGGCCCGGAACCGGAAGCGGCCGGCATTGAAGAACAAGGTCTGGGCTGGAAGAGCAAATTTGGCAGCGGCAAAGGCGGCGACACCATTTCCAGCGGCCTGGAAGTGACCTGGACGCAAACGCCGACCCAATGGAGCAACTACTTCTTCCAGAACCTGTTCGGCTACGAGTGGGAACTGACCAAAAGCCCGGCCGGCGCCCATCAGTGGCAACCGAAAGGCGGTGCGGGCGCCGGTGAAGTGCCGGACGCGCATGACCCGTCCAAACGCCACGTGCCTACCATGCTGACCACCGACCTGTCGCTGCGTTTCGACCCGGCGTACGAAAAAATTTCCCGTCGTTTCTACGAGAACCCGGAACAGTTTGCCGACGCGTTCGCCCGCGCCTGGTTCAAACTGACGCACCGCGACATGGGGCCGCGCGCCCGCTATCTCGGCCCGGACGTTCCGGCCGAAGAGCTGATCTGGCAGGACCCGATCCCGGCGGTTAATCACACCCTGATAAGCGAGCAGGATATCGCCACCCTGAAAGCCGGGGTGCTGGCTTCCGGTCTGAGCGTGTCCCAGTTGGTGTCGACCGCCTGGGCCTCGGCGTCCACCTTCCGTGGCTCCGACAAACGCGGCGGCGCCAACGGCGCGCGCATTCGCCTCGCGCCCCAGAAAGACTGGGCGGTCAACCAGCCGGACCAGTTGGCGAAGGTCCTGAGCACGCTGGAAAACATCCAGAACGAGTTCAACCGCGCCCAGTCCGACAACAAGCAAGTGTCGCTGGCCGACCTGATCGTGCTGGCCGGCGCCGTCGGGGTGGAGCAAGCCGCGAAAGCCGCCGGTCATGCGGTCACCGTGCCTTTCACTCCGGGGCGGATGGATGCGTCGCAGCAACAAACCGACGTCGAGTCTTTCGCGGTGCTGGAACCGATCGCCGACGGCTTCCGCAACTACCTGAAAGGCCATTACAGCGTAGCGGCAGAAGCGCTGCTGGTGGATAAGGCGCAGTTGCTGACGCTGAGCGCGCCGGAAATGACGGTGCTGGTAGGCGGTCTGCGCGTACTGGGCGCCAATGTCGGCCAGGCATCGCACGGCGTATTCACCACTCAGCCCGGCGCGCTGACCAATGACTTCTTCGTGAACCTGCTGGACATGGGCACGACGTGGAAAGCGGCGGCAGGAACGGAAGGCGTGTTTGAAGGGCGCGATCGCGTTAGCGGCGACCTGAAGTGGACCGGCACCCGCGTCGATCTGATCTTCGGTTCCCACTCGCAACTGCGCGCGCTGGCCGAGGTCTACGGCAGTACGGACGCACAGGCGAAGTTTGTACACGACTTCGTCGCCGCCTGGACCAAAGTGATGAACCTCGATCGTTTCGATCTGGCGTAATCATCACCGCGCCCCGGCGTTTTCCGCGCCGGGGCGCACCAGACGACTATAGTCCGTGGCGACATCGCTAGTCCGTGGCGACATCGCTGGCTGGCAACGGCGCCAGCCAGAAACGACGCGCCGACATGCCCCTGAACCAGCCCTGACCGTCCTGTTCCACCACGTTGGCTAATGCCGTTACTCCGCTTTCAATAAATCGTCATTCCCTCACTCCATCCGGCAGGCATGTACACCCAACATAATGTAACCGATTGATAGCGGCCGTCAGCGAGAAACCGCCTATAATTCACGATTCACGATTCACGCGTCGCACGGCCGCCGGGTTATTCCGGCAGCGCCGACACCATACTCCATTTTACCGAACTGATATTCTTTTCCAGACTGATGCGGCAAACGATAGCTTCAATATCTTTCTGCGACGAGGTTCTGGCGATAATTTCCGCGCTGACCTCCATTAAATTCTTATCCATATCCGAACTGCGTAATGAATGCAGATGCAGCGATACCAGATTAATCGCCTGTAATATCAGCGCACGGATAATAATTTCATCCTGCGAACCGCAAATCGCTTCGACCCGATACCGGGTTTCCCGATCGGCTTCCGGCGGTTGTGGATGCTGATTCATGCGCTGAGCAAACTCACGCAATAATATATTGGCGCACAGAATAATCATGACTGCAATTACCGCCTCCCAATACAAACTTAATCCGCATAACAAACCAATCGCCGCCGAACACCATAATGTCGCCGCGGTATTCAGCCCCCGCACATTCATGCCGTCGCGCATAATCACGCCCGCGCCCAGAAAACCGATGCCGGAGACAACCTGGGCGGCAATCCGCCCGGCGCTCACCGGCTCAAACGACAGAGAGCAGAGAATAAAGGCGGCGGCGCCGGTGGCGACCAGCGCATTGGTGCGCAACCCCGCCATCCGCTGACGCCACTGACGTTCGGCGCCGATAATAGCGCCCAGCGCCATCGCCAACAGTAAGTTCAATGCGAAAATAGTCAGGTTCATGTTTATTCCCCCTGAAATTAAAATGCCACTAATGTTATTCGCCAAATCCGTTAATTCCCTGCGGATTCATGAAAAATTCATTAGAAATACAAACAAACATCATCAAAACCGTTCCAGCTGAGTATCATTAAGGTAATGTTTAGCGACAACCGCCATAAAATAAAACCATTCATAGCGATAAATCAGCCGGGAATAAGACTAAAAGCCATCCACTGCTATTTCAATTATGCAATCGTCTCACTGGAATATACTTTGGTATAGATGGCCTATACTTTTTAATCATGGACGCACCTTAGCGCTTATTATATTTTTCGCCATCATTCATCAGCGAATAAAACCGACCGACTGTTGTATTGCGACAGCGTACTGTAATGACCGTGCATTATTTCGGAAACATGACACGACATCTGCCGCAAGACATTTTTCCGGCTAATGCCTGACATTACCGCGAGGAAAATCATGCATCATCCACTTCAGAGCATTATGACTGACCAGGCCGCGCGCCCTATCCGGCGGCATGCCGCGCCGTCCTACCGGGCGGACATGCTGTTTTTCACCCTGCTGGCGCTGGTGGCCGCACTGGTGGTGTACGGCATGGAACAAATGAGCCTGCCGCTCTCCATTCTGGATGCCAGCCCGGTCAGGCTCGATATCGCCCTGCTGCCCGAATACGCGCTACGCACCACCCTACGCATGTTCGTGGCGCTGGGGGTGTCGTTGCTGTTCACGCTGGTCATCGCCACGCTGGCCGCCAAGAGCCGCAAGGCCGAGATGGTGATCATCCCGGCGCTGGATATCCTGCAATCGGTGCCGGTGCTGGGGTTTCTGACCTTCACCGTTACCTTTTTCATGGGGCTGTTTCCCGGCCGCCAGCTAGGGGTGGAGTGCGCCGCCATCTTCGCCATTTTCACCAGTCAGGCCTGGAATATGGCGTTCAGTTTTTTCCAGTCGCTGCGCACCCTGCCCGGCGATCTGAGCGAGGTCAGCCAGCAATTCGGTTTCTCGCCCTGGCGGCGGTTTATCCGGCTGGAGTTGCCGTTCGCCACCCCCGGTCTGGTGTGGAACATGATGATGTCGATGTCCGGCGGCTGGTTCTTCGTGGTGGCGTCGGAAGCGATCACCGTCGGCAACACCACCGTCAGCCTGCCGGGGATCGGCTCCTGGCTGGCGCTGGCGATCGCACAGGAAAACCTGACCGCCATCGCCTGGGCGGTCGTCGCCATGACCGTGGTGATTGTGCTTTACGATCAATTGCTGTTCCGGCCGGTGGTGGCCTGGGCGGATAAGTTCCGTTTTGAGCAGACCGCCTCGCAAAAAAGACCGCGTTCCTGGGTCTACGACCTGATCCGCCGCACCCACATTTCAACGGCGATCGCCAGAGTAGTTAGCTGGCCGTTGCACACGCTGGCGGCGTTGCGCTGGCCGCCGATGCCACGGTTTTTACGCCACACGCCCGGCCCACGTTACAGCAAGATCACCGACCGGCTGTGGCTGGCGCTGGTGGTTATCGGCGTGCTGGCGGGCGTGGTGCAGTTGGTGCAATACATCGGCGCGTCGCTCGGCATGGCGGACGTCATCGCAGTGTTCGGCATGGGGCTGGCGACGCTGGCGCGGGTGGTGGTGCTGATCGCGCTGGCCAGCGTCATCTGGCTGCCGATCGGCGTGTGGATCGGTCTGCAGCCCAGCGTCGCCGAACGCCTGCAGCCGCTGGCGCAGTTTCTGGCCGCCTTTCCGGCCAACGTGCTGTTTCCATTCGCGGTCATCATTATTGCCGGCTTCAACCTCAATCCAGATATCTGGCTGTCGCCGCTGATGGTGCTGGGTACCCAGTGGTACATCCTGTTCAACGTGATCGCCGGCGCCGCCGCCCTGCCGACCGACCTGCTGGAAGCCGCGCGCATTTACGGCATCCGGCGCTGGCAGTGGTGGCGTCAGGTGGCGCTGCCCGGCATTTTTCCCTACTACGTGACCGGCGCGCTCACCGCTTCCGGCGGTTCCTGGAACGCCAGCATCGTGTCCGAATCCATTTCCTGGGGGAAACAGCATCTGGAAGCGACCGGCCTTGGCGCCTACATCGCCAACGCGACCACCGCGGCCGACTTTCCCCGGGTCGCGCTGGGCATCGCGGTGATGTCGGTATTTGTGATCGCCTTTAACCGCCTGCTGTGGCGCCCCCTGTACCAATTTGCCGAACGCCGTCTGCGTCTCGGGTAAGGAGAACCTCATGACTGCCCATCAACAACACTGCCTGGTGAAGGTGCAACACGTCCGGCATCTGTATGGCAAACCCGGGAGCGCCGAGCGGCTGGTGCTGGACGACGTCAACCTGACGTTGGACAACAACGAGATCGTCGGGCTGCTCGGCCGCTCCGGTTCCGGCAAGTCGACCCTGCTGCGTTCGATCGCCGGGCTGCTCACGCCGAGCGCCGGTCAGGTGGATTTTCCGCCGGGACCGGACGGCAGGCCGACTACCGTCAGCATGGTGTTCCAGAGTTTCGCCCTGTTTCCCTGGCTGACGGTGCAGCAAAACGTCGAAGTCGGGCTGGAAGCGCAGAACGTGCCGGTGGAGCAGCGCCGTAAACGGGCGCTGGCGGCCATCGACCTGATCGGCCTCGACGGGTTTGAAAACGCCTATCCCAAAGAGTTATCCGGCGGGATGCGTCAGCGCGTCGGGCTGGCGCGCGCGCTGGTGGTGGACCCGGACATCCTGCTGATGGACGAGCCGTTTTCCGCGCTGGACGTGCTGACCGCCGAAACCCTGCGCACCGATCTGCTGGACCTGTGGGGCGAAGGCCGAATGCCGATCAAGTCCATCCTGATGGTGACGCACAATATCGAAGAAGCGGTGCTGATGTGCGATCGCATCATCCTGTTTTCCATCAACCCCGGCCGGGTGGCCTATGAAATCCGCGTCGACCTGCCGCAGCCGCGCAACCGCCAGGACCCGGCGTTTCGCGCGCTGGTTGAAGATATTTACGTTAAAATGACTTCAGATAACGGCGCAGGCGCCGCACGACAGGGGATTTTCCCCGGCGCCGGGCTGGGCATGGTGCTGCCGCTGGTGTCCACCAACTCGCTGGCCGGCCTGATCGAGGCGGTACACGCCGCGCCGTATGACGGCAAGGCCGACCTGCCCGAGCTGGCGAATGCGTTGCAGTACACCGCCGATGAACTGTTCCCGGTGGCGGAGATCCTGCAATTGCTGCGGTTCGCCGAGCTGCAGGGCGGCGACATTCGGCTGCTGCCCGCCGCCAGCCGCTACGCCGACGCCAGCGTGGATGAACGCAAACAGCTGTTCGCCCAGCATTTGCTCAATTACGTGCCGCTGGTCGCGCACATCCGACGGGTGCTGGACGAACGTTCGTCGCGCACCGCCCCAGCCCGCCGCTTTCGCGACGAACTGGAGGATTTCATGTCGGAAATCGACGCGGCGCGAACCCTGAATTCGGTCACGCAATGGGGACGTTACGCGGAACTGTTCGCCTATGACGAAACCCACGACCAGTTCAGCCTGGAAAACCCGTCGTAATCACGCGCCGCCGGCGGTGGGATCGACACAGAAAAGGGTCCTTGACGATGAGTGAGAAAACGCGCGTCGGCCACGCTGCCGCAACGCTGCGGGTGATTCCGCTGGTGCTGATGGCGGTGGGTATCGCGGTGGTGGATACCCTCACCAAGCTGGAGATCGCGGTGGGGGTGTTTCAGATCGCCATCGTGCTGCTGGCGGTGCGCGTTCTGACCCCGCGCGGCGTCACCGCCATCGCGGCGCTGTGCATCGTGCTGACGCTGCTTAGTTATAAGCTCAGCAAGCCCGACGGCAGCGAATCCAGCCTGATCAACTGCGGCATCAGCCTGCTGGCGATCACGCTGTCGACCTATCTGGCGTTGAAAATGTCGGCCGCCATCAACGCGTTTCATGAAGCGCGCGCCCAGCTGGCGCAGATCTCCCGCGTTAACCTGATGGGCGAACTGACCGCGTCGATCGCCCATGAGGTTAACCAGCCGCTGGCCTCCATCGTCACCAGCGGCAACGCCTGCCTGCGCTGGCTCAACGCCACGCCGGCCAATCAGGCGCGCGCGGAACTGGCGGTACAGCGCATCATCAACGACGCCAACCGCGCCAGCGAAATTATCGCCCGCATCCGCGGATTCGCCAGCCGCACGCCCCCGCACAAGGCCTGGCTGAACATCACCGATACCATCGACGAAATGCTGCTGTTGATTCGCACCGAACTGATACAGCAGCGTATTTTGTTTAGCTTCAACGTGACGGAAGGGCTGCCGCCCATTCTGGCGGACAAGATCCAGATTCAGCAGGTGCTGATGAACCTGATTCTGAATGCGGTGGATGCCATCGACGCCGCCAATACCGAACAACGCGCGCTCTCGGTCACCGTGGACCGCGATAACAGCGGTGATATCCGCTTTGCGGTCTGCGATCATGGCGTCGGGTTTAAACCGGAAGAAAGCGAGCGGCTGTTCGACACCTTTTTCACCACCAAATCGACCGGCATGGGCATGGGCCTGACCATCAGCCGATCAATCATCGAAACCCACGGCGGCCGGATCTGGGCCAGCGCCAATACCGACGGCGGCGCCACCTTCTACTTCACCCTGCCGGGGACGGAAAAAAAGCGCCATGAACAACACCATTCTGAATGAACACGCGCCGATCGTGTATATCGTCGATGATGACGCATCGGTGCGGGCCGCGTTGGAAGACCTGCTGGCATCGGTCGGGCTGGAGAGCCGTGCGTTCGAGTCGCCGCAACAGTTTATCAGCGCGCCCCGCCCTGACCGGCCGGGCTGCCTGATTCTGGATGTACGGATGCCGGGCATGAGCGGGCTGGATTTTCAGGATGACATGCACCGCCACGGCATCACGCTGCCGGTGATTTTTATTACCGCCCACGGCGACATTCCGATGTCGGTGCGCGCCATGAAAGCGGGCGCGCTGGAATTTCTGACCAAACCGTTTCGCGAGCAGGACCTGCTCGACGCCATCCAGAAAGGACTGGAGCGGGATGGCGAACAACGCCGTCAGGCCGATATTCAGGCCAGACTACAGGCGTGCCACGACAGCCTGACCGCCGGCGAACAGCAGGTGCTGGAACAGGTGGTGACCGGGCAGTTGAACAAGCAAATCGCCGCGCAACTGGGCGTCAGCGAGGTGACGGTGAAAGTGCGGCGTGCGGCGGTAATGCGCAAAATGAACGCCGACTCGCTGGCCGAGCTGGTGCGGCTGTACGATGCGTTGAAGAAGAACGCACAGGGGTGATTTGGCTTTATTGCTCGTCTGTCTTTATTTCGATAAACATCGTCCTGATTTGATAATACCAGCCACAGCGGAAGGCGCGATAATCAACGCCGTTATCCATTCACCTTCATCCGCTGGCAGACAATTTCATGCGTACGTTCATTACCCGCTTCTGGCACCAGGCCCGGGCGTTTTTACTGATTTATGCCTGTTTATACCTCGGTATCGGCGTGTCCGCCGTGTTGCCCATCACCTTGCCGGGCAGCATCATCGGCATGCTGCTCCTGTTTCTGTTGTTGTCGTTGCAGATTATCCCGGCGCAGTGGGTCAAACCGGGGTGCCATGTGCTGATCCGCTATATGGCGCTGTTGTTCGTGCCGATTGGCGTCGGCGTGATGCAGTATTTCGGCCTGCTGCGCGCCCAGTTCGCGCCGGTCATCATTTCCTGCGCCGCCAGTACGCTGGTGGTGCTGATCACCGTAAGCAGCTGCTCGCATCTGATCCACGGGCGTAAACCGGCTCACCATCAGGCCGATGCGGAAAAAGGAGCCGACCATGCTGCATGATATCGTCTGGTCGCTGCCGCTGACGCTGCTGGTGTTCTTTCTGGCGCGCCGCCTGTCCATGCGACTGAATACGCCGTTGTTAAACCCGTTGCTGGTTTCTATGGTGGTGCTGATCGCATTTCTGCTGGTCAGCCACATCCCTTACGAACGCTATTTCCGGGGCAGTTCGGTGCTCAACAGCCTGCTGCAACCGGCGGTGGTGGCGCTGGCGTTTCCGCTGTACGAACAACTGCACCAGATTCGCATGCGCTGGAAGTCGATCATCACCGTCTGCTTTCTCGGTAGCGTAGTGGCGATGGTCACCGGTACCTGGATTGCGCTGCGGCTGGGCGCGACGCCGGCGATTGCCGCCTCGATCCTGCCCAAATCGGTCACCACGCCGATCGCGATGGCGGTGGGCGGCAGCATCGGCGGCATCCCGGCCGTCAGCGCGGTGTGCGTGATCTTTGTCGGCATCCTCGGCGCGGTGTTCGGGCACACGCTGCTCAATGCGATGCGGATTCACACCAAAGCATCGCGCGGGCTGGCGATGGGCACCGCCTCGCACGCGCTCGGCACCGCCCGCTGCGCCGAACTGGATTATGAAGAAGGCGCGTTCAGTTCGCTGGCGCTGGTGATCTGCGGCATCATCACCTCGCTCATGGCGCCGTTGCTGTTTCCGCTGTTGGTCGCCCTCGCGCGCTAATCCAGCAGGTGGGGCTGTTAACAAACAGCCATGTTGTCTTATGAACGGTGAATGTTGTCCGGTAAGTGAATAGTTTCGTGCGGGATAAACGGTGTCATTTCTCTGCCATTGCATCGCTCGCACGACAAGGAGAGGTTCAGACGCCACCTCTCCTTGACCACTGGCTGAGGGCTAAACTGTGCCGCTTCGCGGTCCCTTCGGCGTTCGCCTTCGCTGTTCGGGCCGCCCGTGACGCGTTCCCGACGCGACACGAGCTTTCGCGGCATCCATGCCGCTCACCCGGCGAAGTCGCACACCTCAGCACAGTTTTAACGCCGGAAAATCCCTTTATTTTAAACTCATAGGGTTTGTCAGCGGTCTGACCGCAGACCGAAAAAGCGGGAATTAATAGCGCGTCGGCGGCACGCCGAACATCTGACGGAATGCGAAGGTAAACGAGGCGGTGCTGGCATACCCCAGTTCCAGCGCCACCTGCGTCACGCTGCGGTTGTTCTTTAGCATCACCACCGACTCCAGCAGCCGCATGCGTTTCTTCCACTCGCTAAACGCCACCCCGGTTTCCTTTTTGAACCGGCGTGAAAAGGTGCGCACCGACATCCCGGTGCGCGCGGCCCATTCCTCAATGCCGTGAGCCGCATCCGGCGTCTGCTGAATATCGCGGCATACCCGCATCAGCGTGGCCGAATACGGCCACGACAGCGAAAACCCGGCATCCGGCAGCTGTCGCAGCAACGTGGTCAGCACCCGCACCAGCCTGGCGTCATCGCCGTCGTGGTCGTACTGTTCCGGCACATGCCCGGTGGCGTAGTGGATAAACTCACGGATGAAATCGCTGACCAGCACCACCTTGCAGCCGCTGTGGTCGATAGCCACGTAATCCGGCTCGATATACAGACTTTCCAGCAGTACGTCGCTGCTCGCCAGAACGCGGTGCGGCACATGCGCCGGAATCCAGACGCCGTACAGCACCGGTACGATCAGCGTCTTGCCTTCAATCTCCACCCGCATTCCCCCTTCCCGCGCATAGAGAAATTCGACAAACGGGTGCTGATGCAGCGCCACTTCCGTCTCCTTCGCCAGCGGGTAGGTGCGAAAGTAGACCGGCCGCGGCAGCGTGAGCAATACCGGCGCGGGTTGCCCGGCCACCGGCAAACGGGGGGGAGAAACAAACGAACGGGACATGACAGACTGGCCTCTACTCGATGAAGTTTGTCTCAATAGGGTAACGCAGGCCAGCCCAATTTGCCCGATAATCAGCATCTATTCAGCAGGCGCCAGCTCATGACCTGATGAACAAATTCTCTGTGATTGTACGATTTTTCAAACCAGAAAATGGATTGAGGAATAACTCATGGAAGCGACATTATTTTTATGTCACGGCCGTTCGCCGTTTTTAGTCACGCATTGTCCGTCTTTTGATGGAATACGTCATTTTGCCGACAGCAGCACGATGTCATCCGAAACAACAGTACCTCAGTAGTCATTAGCACTAGCGATAACCAATTGAATTTACTGTTAAGGGAGACATCATGAGTAATGTATGCATCGTTGATGATATCAGCGAGAAAAATGATTGGCGGCGTATTGCGCAGGAATTATTGAATCAGGCCGGCATTACCATTAACGGCGCCGAACCCTGGGATATTCAGGTTAACGATTCACGCTTTTTCAAACGAGTATTACAGCAGGGTTCTCTTGGTCTGGGCGAAAGTTACATGGAAGGCTGGTGGGACTGTCCGCGGCTCGATATGTTCTTTCACCGGATACTCACCGCCCGGCTGGATGAACAACGCCCGTCACGCTGGCGCGATCTGATGCGCATCGCACTGGCACGGTTGGTCAACCTGCAATCCCGCAAACGCGCCTGGCAGGTCGGCAAAGTGCACTACGACCTCGGCAACGACCTGTTCAGCCACATGCTCGACCCCTACATGCAATATTCATGCGGCTACTGGAAACAGGCCGACACGCTTGGCGACGCCCAGCAGGACAAACTGGCGCTGATTTGCGAAAAACTACAGCTCAAACCAGGCATGACGCTGCTGGATATCGGCTGCGGCTGGGGCGGACTGGCGGTGTACGCCGCCCAGCATTACGGCGTAACCGTACATGGCGTCACCATCTCCGCGGAGCAGAAAGCCTTTGTGGAAGCGCGCTGTTGCGGGCTGGATATCCATATTCTGTTGCAGGATTACCGCGATCTGCGCCAGCAGTACGACCGCATTGTCTCCGTCGGCATGTTTGAGCATGTGGGGCCGAAAAATTACGCTACCTATTTTGAGGTGGCGGATAGGTGCCTGAAGCCGGACGGCCTGTTCCTGTTGCATACCATTGGCTCGAATAAAACCGCTCATAACGTTGACCCGTGGATTAATAAATACATTTTTCCCAACGGCTGCCTGCCATCCATTAAACAGATTGCCAACACCAGCGAACCCTATTTTGTGATGGAAGACTGGCACAACTTCGGCGCCGATTACGATAAAACCCTGATGGCCTGGCTGGCTCGTTTTACCGAAGCCTGGCCGCAACTGGCCGCCGATTATTCGCCCGCATTCCGGCGTATGTTTAGTTATTACCTGACCGCCTGCGCCGGCGCTTTTCGGGCCAGAAACATTCAGCTATGGCAAGTCCTCTTTAGCCGGGGCGTCACACACGGGTTGTGCGTACCGCGCTGAGTGTTCAGGCCGTAGGTGCGGGCCAGTGAACTCATGACGATAAGCACCATACTTATTTTTAAACCGCTTGTTTAAACCGATACGTCGTTAACCCATACAAACTGGAAGCTAAAACAACATGAACGTTAATTTCTTTGTCACCTGCATCGGCGATGCGCTCAAATCGCGCATGGCGCGTGACAGCGTGCTGCTGCTGGAACAGCTCGGCTGTCGCGTTAACTTTCCCGAGCGGCAAGGCTGCTGCGGGCAGCCTGCCATCAACAGCGGGTATATCCGCGACGCGCTGCCGGGCATGAAAACGCTGATTGCCACGCTGGAAGAGAACGATGACCCGATTATTTCGCCCGCCGGGTCCTGCACCAACGCCATCCGCCATTATGCCGACTGGCTGACTGAAGAGCCGGAGTGGGCCCGCCGCGCCGAACGGGTCGCCGGCCGGATGGTCGACCTCACCTCATTTATCGTCAACCGGCTCGGCGTCACCGATGTCGGCGCCCGCCTGCCGGGCAAGGCGGTCTATCACCCCTCCTGCAGCCTGTTTCGCAAAATGGGCGTGCGCGAAGAACCGCTGACGCTGCTGCGTCAGGTGCGCGGTCTGGAACTGCTGCCGTTTCATGCGCAGGAAACCTGCTGCGGCTTCGGCGGCACCTTTTCCGTCAAAATGGCGGAGATCTCCGGTGAAATGGTGAAAGAAAAGGTGGCGCACATCATGGAAGCCAAACCGGACTACCTGATCGGCGCCGATGTCAGTTGCCTTATCAATATCGGCGGACGGCTGCGGCGTGAAGGGCACGCCGTTCAGGTATTGCATATCGCCGAAGTGCTGATGAGCCGTTAAGGAGACGCCATGTACCTCAAAACCAGCAACCTGCCGTTTCGCGAGCGTATCCGTCAGCAGATCGACGACCCTATCATGCGTCAGGCGGTCGCCAACGCGCAGGAACGCATCGGCGCCAACCGCCAGAAAATGGTCGATGAACTGGGCCAGTGGGATGTCTGGCGCACGCGGGCGGCGCAGATTCGCGCCCACGTGCTCGATAATCTCGATGCCTACCTGTACCAGCTGTCGGAACAGGTGACCGCCAACGGCGGCAAGGTCTTTTTTGCCGCAACGCGCGAAGACGCCACCCGGTATATTCTGCAGGTGACGCAAGCCAAACAGGCACGCAAAGTGGTGAAAT
Organism: Dickeya fangzhongdai; assembly: GCF_002812485.1. NCBI lineage: Bacteria > Pseudomonadati > Pseudomonadota > Gammaproteobacteria > Enterobacterales > Pectobacteriaceae > Dickeya > Dickeya fangzhongdai. Next base: position 1,726,848 of record NZ_CP025003.1, on the reverse strand, counting down.
CCAAGTCCATGGTGACCGAGGAAATCGGCATGAACGCCGTGCTGCAGGACGCCGGGATCGAGGTGGTGGAAACCGATCTGGGCGAGTACATCCTGCAACTGGACAAAGACGCGCCCTCCCACGTAGTGGTGCCCGCCATCCACAAGGATCGCCATCAAATTCAGCGCGTACTGCAACAGCGGCTGGGCTACGACGGCCCGGAAACGCCGGAAGCGATGACGCGCGTTATTCGCCAGAAAATCCGTGCAGACTTCCTCAGCGCCGAGGTAGGGATCACCGGCTGCAACTTCGCCGTAGCGGAAACCGGCACCGTCAGTCTGGTGAGCAACGAAGGCAACGCCCGGCTATGCACCACCCTGCCCCGCACCCACATCGCCGTCATGGGGATGGAGCGCATTGTGCCCACCTTTGACGAGCTGGACGTGATCCTCACCATGCTGGCGCGCAGCGCGGTCGGCGCCCGGCTGACCGGCTACAACACCTGGCTGACCGGCCCCAAAGGCAGCGGCGACGTTGACGGCCCGGAGGAGTTTCATCTGGTGATCGTCGACAACGGCCGCTCGCAGGTGCTGGGCTCGCCGTTCCACGACATTCTGCGTTGCATCCGCTGCGGCGCCTGCATCAACACCTGTCCCGCCTACCGCCATATCGGCGGCCACGGCTACGGCTCTATCTATCCCGGCCCGGTCGGCGCGGTGCTGTCGCCATTGCTGGGCGGGTATGAGGATTTCAAACACCTGCCTTACGCCTGCTCGCTGTGCACCGCCTGCGACGACGTCTGCCCGGTGCGTATTCCGCTGTCCTCGCTGATCCTGCAACACCGGCGCGTACTGGCGGAACAGGGCATGACGCCCGCCGCCGAGCGCCGCACCGTTCGGTTGTTCAACTACGCCAACCGCCATCCGGGGATGTGGAAAGTCGGCATGGTGGCGGGCGCGCACGCCGCGCGCTGGCTTATTCGCGACGGCAAGATGCCGTTTAACATCGGCGCCATCAGCGAATGGACCGCCGCCCGCGACCTGCCGAACGCCGACGGCGAAAGCTTCCGCAGTTGGTTCAAACAGCATCAGCGCCAGACCAAGGAGAAACGTTAATGGAAAACCGCGACGCCTTTCTATCTACCCTGGCCCGCCGGCTCGGCCACGAGCCACGCCAAACGCCGCCGCCGTTGCCGCCGCTGGACAACGACCCGGCCCGTACCCGCCTGACCGAGCTGACGCCGCAACAACGCTGCGATGCCTTTATCGACTACGCCGGCAACGTGATGCAGGCCCATTGTGAGCTGACCCCGCAGGCAGAAGTGGCGCAGGCCGCCGGGCGGCTGTGCCAGCGTTATGGCGGCGCGCCGGTGCTGGTCAGCGGCGATGCGCGTCTGGCGGAGCTGGGCGTAACCGACCACCTGCGGCAGCTGTATCAGGCGCAGTGTTGGGACCCGACGGCCGGCGAGGAAAATCTACGGCTGGCGACGCAGGCCCGCGTCGGGGTGGTGTACGCCGAGTACGGGCTGACCGAATCCGGCGGCGTAGTGTTATTCTCCACACCGCAACAAGGGCGCGCCATCAGCCTGCTGCCGGAGTCCACGCTGTTTATTGTGCGCAAAAGCTGCCTGCTGCCACGCGTGGCGCAACTGGCGCAGCACCTGCGCCGGCGGGCGCAACAGGGCGAACCGCTGCCGTCGTGCATCAACCTGATCGCCGGCCCCAGTTCTACCGCCGATATCGAACTGATCAAGGTAGTGGGGGTACACGGGCCGCTGAATGCGGCGTACCTGATTATTGAAGACTGCTGATAACCGCGCTGCGTGACTGATCAGGCTGACCGCGAAGGCATATGCGAGATTCACCTCCCCATTATTGCCCCCTCTAACGAGGGGGCAAGGTCAGATTTACTCCAGCCCCAGCCGCGCGTTAAGCCGGTCGATCTGCTCACGCCATTGCGCCTGCAGCGCCGGTTTCTGGTGTTTTGCCTTACGCGCCAGATCCTCGGCCAGCCGGTTTTCCAACTCAACCAGTTGCGCCAGCAGCACGTCTGCCGCATCGCCATGCTCCGGCTGCGCCGCTAACGGTTGCGCCGAACGTACCGCCGCGTCTTCGGGCTGCACGCCCAGACGCTGATAGACCTGATCCAGGTCGTGCCACTCGCTCAACTCACCCTGCTCAACCAGCCAGAAACGGTTGCAACTTTGGCTAATCAGCGCCCGGTCGTGCGTCACCAGCAGCACGCCGCCGCCAAAGGTTTGCAGCGTGTCGGCCAACGCTTCTTTGCCCTCCATGTCCAGATGGTTGGTCGGCTCGTCCAGCATCAGCAACCCGTAGCGCGCCAGCGACAGCCCGACGAACAGTAGCCGGGCGCGTTCGCCGCCGCTCAGGGTCGCGACCGTTTGCTGATGGCGCGACCACGGAAAGCCGGCGCTAATCAGCGCCATCTTGCGGTCCTGCGCCAGCGGAGCGAACGGCGCCAGCGCATCAAACAGCGTATCGTCGTCACGCAGTTGATGCAGCGTCTGGTCGTAATACCCCAGCCGAACGCGCGGGTGCAGGCGAATCGCCTCGTCCGTCGTCGGCTGCTGGTACTGCCGCCACAGCAGACGCAGCAACGATGACTTACCACAACCGTTGCGGCCGATAATCGCCACCCGGTCGCCGCTTTTCACCCGCTGCAACGGCAGGGTAAACAGCGGCGGGCACGCCGCCGCCGGGCTCACCGCCAGCGCCGTCATTTCCAGCAGACGATCGGCGGCCAGCGCTTCGCCGTGTAGCGCCAGCCGCCACTGGCTGCCGGCGGTCAGCTCGGTCTGCTCATCCTTCAGCCGTTCGATGTGCTTTTCCATCTGCTTGGCTTTGCGCGCCAGATCTTCGTTATCGTAGACCTTGCCCCAGATGGCCAGCCGTTTGGCGCTGGCGGTAACACGGTCGATTTCCTTCTGTTCCGCTTTGTGGCGCAACGCATCGCTGCGATCGCGCTCCGTCAGCGCCGCCCGGGCGGCGCTACAGGGCAGCGCAAAGTAATGCAACTGCCGGTCGCGCAGGATATAGCTGCCGTTAGTGACGTTATCCAGCAGTTGGCTGTCGTGGGAAACCAGCACAAAGCTGCCGCTCCAATGTTGCAGGAACTGCTCCAGCCACAACAGCGTCGGCAAATCCAGATGGTTGCTCGGCTCGTCCAGCAATAGCAGGTCCGGCGAGGTGATCAATGCCCGCGCCAGCAGCAGCCGGGTGTGCTGGCCGCCGCTCAGGGTGCCGGCGCAAAGCAGCCAGTCCCGTTCGCCGAATCCCATCTCCGCCAGCAAGGCTTCGGCCCGCCAGCGCTCGCTGGCGCGTTCAGCCTCGGGCAGACGGGCCAGCACCGCCTCCAGCATCGTCAGCGGATGCAACGCCGCCGGCAGATGCTGCTCAACGCGCGCCAACAGGCAATGATGGGCTTGCGTTACGCTACCACGAGCCGGCGTCAACGTGCCGTCCAGCAGTTTTAGCAGCGTGCTTTTGCCGCAGCCGTTATGGCCGATAAGACCGAGACGGTCGCCTTTGTTCAGGGTAAAAGAAACGTCGTTCAGCAGAGTGCCGAAAGGAGTATCCACGCTCAGGGCGTGTACTGTCAGTAAAGTGCTCATTGCTTACTCAAGAGTTATAGGCATAAAAATGCCTCGTCAACACATCGCTGACGATAACCCGGTAAGCCCGAGGGAAGGAGAAATGCGGTTTGCTTCGCTCAAGCCACCGTTATCGCAGCACGATATCGATAACGCTTGAGCAGCGGCGATCGCCAAAAGGATGTGAAGTGTTAAACATTTCACAGCGCAGCATGATGGTCCTCCTTATGTTTATCCGTAGGTTAATCGATGACCGGATTGTAGCGGCAACGGGCGGGCTTCGCCACCCGTCAGACGCCGTTCCCGCACGTTATTTCGTCACCAGCATCACCAGCGCCACGCCCACCAGCACCAGACAGAACGCCAGCCGCAATACCGCCACCGGCAACTTATGCGCCAGCGCCACGCCCCACGACACGCTCAGAATGCCGCCTACCGCCAGCGGGATGCCGGTCGCCCAGTCGACATTGCCGGCCTGGGTGTAAGACACCAACGCCGCCAGCGCGCCGGGCACCACCAGCGCCAGCGCGATGCCCTGCGCCTGCGTTTGAGTGAAACCGAACAGCGTCACCAGCGCCGGCACCACCACCAGCCCGCCGCCGACGGTGAAAATGCCGGACATAAAGCCGCTCGCCACGCCGAGCGCCGGCAGGTAGCGTTTGGACAATACCGAGGTCGGCGTACGGCTGCGCTGGCTGTTGATCCACTGCCAGATGTAATACGCCGCCAGCACCAGCAGGAAAATGGCGAACGCCTTTTGCAAATTATCCACCTGAATGGCCGAGGCGATATGCGCGGCGAGATAGGCCGACACCGTGGCGAAGGCGCACAGCATCAGCGTCATGCGGGTATCGATCTTATTGCGCTGCCGGTAGCGCAGAAAACCGATCAGCACGTTCGGGGTAATCATGATCAGCGCCGTTCCCTGCGCCAGGTGCTGGTTCATGCCAAACAGCATCCCCAGCACCGGAATGGCGATCAGCCCGCCGCCAATTCCCAGCATCCCGCCGCACACCCCAAGTCCCATCCCCAGAATCAAACACAACACCACATTAGTCATCAGCAAACTGGTCATAAACAGCAACTACATCCTGTTACATCGTTTTTAGAAATCATGAGTTGAATAAAACGCGTCTTCTATGATCAAACCACGTCATGGCGGAGATATTCCGCCATTTCGATCAGATTCAGGTCAGGGTCGCGCAGATAAACCGAGCGGATTTTCCCGGTCGCGCCGGTGCGCTCCACCGGCCCTTCGATAATCGGCCAGTTGCAGCGCTGCAAATGCGCCATCACCTGCTCCAGCGGCTCGCTGGCGATAAAACAGAGATCCAGCGCGCCGGGCGCCGGCACATGAGCGTGCGGCGCAAACTCCGCTCCGCTGACGTGGACATTGATTTTTTGCCGCCCGAAGCAAAACGCGATGCGGCCGTTGCCGAAGGTTTCCTGCCGCAGTTGCAGCACCTGAGTATAAAAATGCTGCGTCGCCGCCAGATCCACGCAGGTCAGCACAATATGGTCAATATGACTAATCAACAACGCGTTTCCTGTAATTGAGACAATATGATGACATCCTAGGCGCAGGTGACCCTTTTGATAATTCCTCAATCGTCAATCACCCTTTCCTGACAGGAAAGGGTCGCCGGTGTGCTACGCTGTGATGCCTGTGCTTTCGAGGACCGTCGCCTTCCCATGATCAATCCCGCGCATTTTGACCTGCAGTCATTACGCCTGTTTTTGCAGGTCGCCAAAATCGGCAGCCTGACCAAGACCGCCGAAGCCTTCCACATGACGCTGTCGGCCCTGAGCAAACGCATGGCGGAGCTGGAGCGCACCGTCGATTGCACGCTGTTCATCCGGATGCCGCGCGGTCTGGCGCTGACGGCGGCGGGAAAAGAGCTGGTACACCACGCCCGTCAGGTGCTGAGCAGCGTGGAGCGCATGGCCGGCGAGATGCAGGATTACGCCGCCGGCGTGCGCGGGCATGTGCACATCTGGGCCAATACCTCGGCCATCATCGAATTTCTGCCGCAGGATCTGGCGCATTTCCTGCAGCGCCATCCGCTGGTGCGCATCAATCTGGAAGAAAAACTGAGCGAAACCGTAGTGACGGCGCTGCTCACCGGGCAGGCCGATCTCGGCATTTTCGCCGATAATGTGCCCTCCCCCGGCGTGGAAAAGATCCCGTACCGGGAAGACCAGTTAGTGGTGCTGGTGTCGCCCCGCCATCCGCTGGCCGAACAGCGGGAAATCACCTTTGCCGACACCTTGCCGTACGATTTCGTCGGTCTTAACAACGGCAGTTCGCTGCTGAAACTGTTGCAGGACACCGCCGAAGAGCACGGAAAAATGCTGCGTCTGCGCATTCAGGTCAGCAGCTTTGACGGCGTGTGCCGCATGATCGAAGCCGGGCTGGGCATCAGCATCCTGCCCGAAGGCGCGATCCGTCCGGAAATCCTCGGCGTGGGGCTGCACGCGATCCGTCTGACCGATAGCTGGGCCACCCGCAAGCTGTGGCTGGGCATCAAGTCAGGCGCCACGCTGCAGCCCGAAGCCGCCAATTTGCTGGCGCACCTGCGCCAGCCGGTTTGATCCAAACCGGCGGTCAGTCGGCTGCCACGTCGGTATAAAAATCCGCGATCGCCCGCCACATCGCCACCGGGTTGGCGTACATCGGGAAATGGCCGCACTGGGAAATTTCCGCCAGCCGCACGCCGTGGCGCGCGATGTGGTCCAGATAAGACAGCGCCGTGGCCTGGCTGAAAGCCGGCGCGTCGCTGCCGTCAGACCGTCCCTGATGGCCCGTTAACCGATTGTCCGTTAATCGATTGTCCACTAACCGATTGCCCACCGTTCGACGGTTCACCGATCGATTGCTCACCGAGCGGTTGTCCACTAATCGATGACCCACTGGTCGATGGCCCACTGGTCGATGGCCCGCCGGACGACAGTCCGCTGATGCGGCCGGCCGCCGGCCAGCGCAGCTCGAACAACGCGCCGCCGGATGGCGCGGGACAGCAGCTCGCCTGACCGCCGTGCGCCTGAGCAATCGCCTGCACCACCGCCAGCCCCAGCCCGCTGCCTTTGCTGTTGCCCGCGCGCGACTGTTCGCCGCGCTGGAACGCCTCAAAAATCTGTTCGGCTAACTGTGGGTCGATGCCGGGGCCGCCGTCTTCGACGCTCAGGAACGCCCGTCCGCCATCCACGCCCGCCCGGACGCATAACCGGCCGGGGTCGGCATGTTTCTGCGCATTCTCCAGCAACGCCAGCAGCGCCTGACGAATCCGCACCGGGTCGCACTGCACCATCTGGTCTTCCAGCGCCAGCGACAGGGTAAATCCGTCGCCCTGCAGCGCGGGTTCGAACGCGCTCACCACCGCCGTCACCTCGTCAGACAGGCGGGTTCGCGTCCAGCGCAGCTCCAGATGACCGCTTTCCGCCAGCCCCACCACCCGCAAATCCTCAATCAGCCGCCCCAGCCCTTCCACCTGCGTCAGCAAGTTGCGGAACAGCCCGATGTCAGGTTCGAACACGCCTTCGGTCAACCCCTGCAACCGGCCGCGCAAAATGGTGACCGGCGTGCGCAGTTCGTGCGCGATGGCCGCATTCCAGAACGCCCGCTCCTGCGCCATGCGCTCCAGCCGCTCCGCCATGGTATTAAAGTCACGCACCAGCAACGCCGCTTCGCCCAGCGAATAATCGTCGGTTTCAGCGCGCGCGTTCAGCTCGCCTTCGGCGATTTGGCGCAGGCTGTGCGCCACCGAATTCAACGGCACCAGAATGCGGCGCGCCAGCCGGATAGCCAGCACCACCGCGATAACCAGCGCCAGCAGCGTGGTGCCCACCATCCAGAACCATTCCATCGTCGTCGGCATCAACTGATCGTTCAGCGACAGACTTTCCGGCGAAATAGCCAGCATCAGCGAATAGAAGATGTAGGAACCAACCACCATCAGCAGGGTGACGGACAGCGCCAGCAGCGTCATGGAACGCACAATCTGGCGGCTCAGGCTGCCCATCGGCTTCATGTTGCCTCCCCCAGCCGGTAACCGACGCCGCGCACGCTGGACGGTACGCCGGTCAACCCCAGCCGCTCCAGTTTCTTACGCAATTTACTGATGTGGCTGTCCACCGTACGCTCCAGCGAATCCCCTTCCGGCAGGCAGGAAACCAGCAGTTCCTCACGGCTGAAAACCCGGCGCGGCGCGCGCGCCATATGGGCGATCAGCCGGAATTCGGTCAGCGTCAGCTCCAGCGGCTGGGCGACGCCATTGAATTCCACCACCACCTCGTGGTTTTCCAGATCGATCTGAAAGATGCCGGTGCGCAGGAAGCGCTGCGGCTGACGCTCGGCGCGCAGGCCGGCGCGGCGCAGCACCGCCTGTACCCGCGCCACCACTTCGGCGGGGTTGAACGGCTTGACCACGTAATCGTCGGCGCCAATCCGCAAGCCCGTCAGCTTGTCGATATCCTGATCCAGCGCGGTCAGCATGATCACCGGGGTATCGCCGCGAAGACGAATCCCCGCCAGCACTTGCCAGCCATCAACCTGCGGCATCTGCACATCCAGCAGCACCAGATCCGGTTTCATGGAGAGATGGAGCTCCAGCGCTTTGTGTCCATCCGCAGCATGGAGGGTGCGTAAACCACTGCGTGTCAGGTAAGCCCGGAGAATATCGGCGATTTCTGGCTCATCTTCGGCGATAAGCACCAATCCATGAGTATCGTCAGCCATCGGCATGGATTGTGTATGAACGGTCATCGGTCAGCTCATAATAAAAAAATGCAGGTCCTCCATCATATCTCCATCTTTCCCCAACGGAAACCGCACACAGCGGGCGCACACTCCCGCAGTCTGGCCTCCCTATGGCCGGTAAACAGGGATTACGAAGTGATATGAACACCAAGAAACCGTATCAATACCCGGCCGCCTGCATTTTGTCGGCCCTGCTTCTGGCAACGCCCGGTCAGGCGGAGCCGAACGGCGGAAACGCCCGTCTACCCGTTTCACTGAAACAACTGTGTCGCCACGGCGTGATACTGGCGCTGGTCGGCATGCTGCTGACCGGCTGCGATCAAGCCGACGTAGCGGTCGAACCGCCGCCGGCGCAGGTCACCGTACTGACCGCCACGCCCGCGCCCATCACCCTGACCGACGATCTGCCCGGCAGGGTCGCCGCGGTGCGAACGGCGGAAATCCGCCCGCAGGTAGGCGGCATCATCCAACGCCGGTTGTTTGAACAGGGCGCCGAGATCCGCGCCGGACAGCCGCTGTTCCAGATTAACCCCGCGCCGTTCAAAGCCGACGTCGATACCGCCGGCGCGGCGCTGCAACGCGCCCAGTCGGTGCTGAACCGGGCGCAAATTCAGGTCACCCGTCTCAAGCCGCTGCTCAGCACCGGCGCCATCAGCCAACAGACCTACGACGATGCGATAGCCCAGCGCGACCAGGCCGCCGCCGATGTGGCGCAGGCCCGCGCCACGCTGGCGCGCCGCCAATTGGACCTGACCTTCGCCACCGTCGAGTCCCCGATTGCCGGCCGCATCGATCAGGCGCTGATCACCGAAGGCGCGCTGGTCAGCACCAACGACAGCAATCCGCTGGCGCGGGTCCAGCAGATCGATCAGGTGTATGTCGATGTGCGGCAACCGGCCTCTTCGCTGGAGCGACTGCGGGAGATGCTGACCAGCCGCGACCGCGGCGGCGACGGCGTACCGGCGGTGATCCTGCGCAGCGACGGCCAGCCTTACCCGATGTCGGCGCACATTCTGTTTTCCGGCGTGAATGTGGACGCCGGCACCGGCGACGTGCTGCTGCGCATTCTGGTGGACAACCCGCAGCGGCAACTGCTGCCGGGCATGTTCGTCCGCGCCCGCGTCCCGCTCGGTCACCACGCCGACGCCCTGCTGGTGCCGCAACAGGCGGTAGCGCGCAACGCCGGCGAGGCCAAAATCTGGGTCATTGATGAGCGGAACAAGGCGCATGCCGTCGCGGTCGAGCTGGGCGAGTTGGTCAACCGGCAGTATCGCATCCGCGCCGGACTCAGCGCCGGCCAACAGGTGGTGATCGAAGGCGGGGAAAGACTGAGCGACGGCGCCTGGGTGACGACCCAGCACTGGAAAAAAGTGCCGTCCGCCACTGATGTGGCGTCACGCTAACCGCAAAGGAGCCATGCACCATGCCGCAATTTTTTATCCATCGCCCGGTATTTGCCTGGGTGATCGCCCTGTTCATCGTGTTGCTGGGAACCATCGCCATTCCCCAGTTGCCGATCGCCCGTTACCCGTCGGTGGCGCCGCCGACGGTGTCCATCACCGCCTCTTACCCCGGCGCGACGCCCCAAACCATGAATGATGCGGTGGTTGGGCTGATCGAACGTGAACTGTCCAGCGTCAAAAACCTGCTCTATTTCGAGTCGTCGGTAGACACCTCCGGCTCGGCGCAGATCAGCATCACCTTCAAACCGGGTACCGACCCGGAGCTGGCGCAGGTGGACGTGCAAAACCGCATCAAATCGGTCGAACCCCGGCTGCCGCAGACCGTCAGGCAAAACGGGTTGCAGGTGGAGTCCGCCTCATCGGGCTTTCTGCTGCTGGTCAGCCTGACCTCCGAGAACGGGCGCTTCGATCAGGTGGCGCTGAGCGACTACATGGCGCGTAACGTGGTCGAGGAACTGCGCCGGGTCGACGGCGTCGGGCGCGTCCAGCTGTTCGGCGCCGAACAGGCGATGCGCATCTGGGTCGATCCGAACAAGCTGTTGTCCTACGGCCTGACCATGAACGACCTGTCGACCGCCATCACCCAGCAGAACGCGCAAATCGCCCCCGGACGGGTCGGCGACGCGCCCTCTCTGCCGGGACAGCGGGTAACCATTCCGCTGACGGTGCAAGGGCAGTTGGAAACCCCGGAGCAATTCGCCGCCATCGTGCTGCGCGCCAGGGAAGACGGCTCGCGGGTGGTGCTGGCCGACGTGGCGCGCGTCGAACTGGGCGCGCAATCCTACGGCTTTTCCGTACGTGAAAACGGCAGAGACGCCACCGCCGCCGCCGTCCAACTGGCGCCGGGCGCGAATGCGGTGCGTACCGCCGCCGCGATCGCGCAGCGTATGGCCGAGCTGAAACCGTCCATGCCCGCCGGAATGGGCTATTCGCTGCCGTTCAACACCGCGCCGTTCGTCAAAATCTCCATCGAGCAGGTGGTCAGAACGCTGGCCGAAGCAATGGTGCTGGTGTTTCTGGTGATGTACCTGTTTCTGCAAAACGTGCGTTATACCCTGATCCCGGCGATTGTCGCGCCTATCGCCCTGCTCGGCACCTTCACGGTGATGCTGGCGGCCGGTTTCTCCATCAACGTGCTGACGATGTTCGGCATGGTGCTGGCGATCGGCATCATCGTGGATGACGCCATCGTGGTGGTGGAAAACGTTGAACGGCTGATGGCGCAGGAACGGCTGTCGCCCAAAGCGGCGACTATCCGGGCGATGAAGGAGATCACCGGCGCGATTGTTGGCATCACGCTGGTGCTGTCGGCCGTATTTATCCCGATGGCGTTCGCCAGCGGCTCGGTGGGGGTCATCTACCGGCAGTTTACCCTGTCGATGGCGGTATCGATCCTGTTCTCGGCGTTTCTGGCGCTGACGCTGACGCCCGCGCTGTGCGCCACGCTGCTGACGCCGGTTGCCGACGGTCATCATGAGAAACGCGGCTTTTTCGGCGGCTTTAACCGCCGCTTCGAACAGCTGACGCAGCATTACGCCGCCGGCACCCGCGCGCTGTTGCGCCGTTCCGGCAGCATGTTGCTGCTGTTTGCCGCGCTGACCGGCGCGCTGGCGTGGATCTTCCGGGAATTACCGTCCGACTTTCTGCCGGAAGAGGATCAGGGGTACTTCATGACCTCGATCCAGTTGCCGTCGGACGCCACCGAAGCGCGTACGCTGGAAGTGGTCAAAAGCTACGAACAGCACATCGCCTCGCGCCCCGGCATCGCGTCCAACATGTCGATTCTCGGCTTCGGCTTCTCCGGCTCCGGCCCCAACGCGGCGATGGCGTTCACCACGCTGAAAGACTGGTCGGCACGCGGCGGCGCCACCGCACAGGGCGAAGTGGCACAGGCTCAGCAGGCGATGTCGCAGATTCGTGAAGGTACCGCCATGATACTGATGCCGCCCGCGATCGATGAACTGGGCACCTCATCGGGCTTTACCCTGCGCCTGCAGGACCGCGCCGGTCAGGGTTACAACGCGCTCAAGGCGGCGGAGGCCAGGCTGCTGACGCTGGCGGCGCAGAGCCACATCGTCGCCGGCGTCTACCCGGACGGCCTGCCGCCCGGCAGCACGGTGCGGCTGAATATCGATCGCCAAAAAGCGGAAGCGCTCGGCGTGTCGTTCAGTACGCTCAGCGATACGCTGTCCGCCGCCATCGGCTCACTGTACGTGAACGACTTCCCGAACGCCGGCCGCATGCAGCAGGTGATCATTCAGGCCGACGCGCCGGCGCGTATGCAACTGGACGATGTGCTCAGGCTGTATGTGCGCAACACCGCCGGCGGCATGGTAGCGCTGAAAGAAGTGGTGACGCCGGTCTGGAGCGACACCCCGCTGCAACTGACGCGCTATCAGGGTTTCCTGGCGGCCAGAATCTCCGGCAGCGCCGCGCCGGGCGTATCCAGCGGCAAGGCGATGGCGGAGATGGAACGGCTGGCGGCGCAGCTGCCGCCCGGCTTCACCGTGGAATGGACCGGGCAGTCGCTGCAGGAACGGCAATCTGCCGCGCAGGCGCCGATGTTGCTGCTGCTGTCGATGGTGGTGGTGTTTCTGGTGCTGGCGGCGCTGTATGAAAGCTGGTCGATTCCGCTGTCGGTAATGCTGGTGGTGCCGCTGGGGCTGCTCGGCGCGGTGCTGGCGGTCATCCTGCGCGATATGCCGAACGACGTGTTCTTCAAGGTAGGGCTGATTACCGTCATCGGGCTGTCGGCCAAGAACGCCATCCTGATCGTCGAGTTCGCCAGACAGCTGCGCCAACAGGGGCATGAGCTGGTCGACGCCGCGGTGACGGCGGCGCGCCTGCGTCTGCGCCCGATCCTGATGACCTCGCTGGCGTTTGCGCTGGGGGTGGTGCCGCTGATGGTGGCGTCAGGCGCCAGCGCGGAAACCCAGCACGCCATCGGCACCGGCGTATTCGGCGGTATGGTCAGCGCCACCGTGCTGGCGGTGTTCTTCGTGCCGGTGTTCTTCGTGGCGGTCATGGGCGTGCAGGAACGCTACGACCGCTGGCGCGAAGCCCGCCGGGCCATGAAAACGCCGACGGCGTCGGACGAAGGCTAATCCACGGCGGCGACGGTGGTCTGTCGGCACAACCGGCAGGCCACCGCACTGGCAATAACGCGGAAAACGGGGCATCGGTTTTATCCCCCAACCGTATGTCCCACCGCGCTGACAAGGTGACGGAAAGAAATCATGCATAAAGAAACCATGCATAAAGAAATAACGGATAAACAACTATCAGGTAAAGCATGCACCGTTAAACATCATTTAATCTGCATAAATAATTCGGGCGGCGGGAAGGCAACAACGCGGCTTGCCGTGCCCCCATTAAAGCGCAAAACTCATGGATGGACGCGGAATAAAACCAATACGCCTGCAACTTGAAGTATGACGGGTATATATTAATTTTATAAAGGATAACAACATGTCGCATAATACACGTTCCCCGCTTCGTCGAAATCATTTACGCTGTGATTCCTTTGCCCTGACGCTGAACTGAAAAAATCATGGATAAATTTTTTCGTCTGCCACGCTGGCTGTCCATTACCTGTGCCATCGCGTTCACCCTGCTCAGTTTTCTGCTCTATCAGAACTATTACAAAATACGGGAAGAGAAAGTCACTATTCCTACCCCGATGCAACCGCTGAACGCCATTCTGGCGATGCCGGCCACGCTGCCGCCCGGCCAAAAGCCGGGGGTGGTGATTTTCGTGCACGGCGATGGGCCGATTGAAGCGACCCACGGCGGTTTTTATCGCCCGATGTGGGAAGCGATCGCCAAAGCGGGCTACGCCAGCCTGTCGTGGAACAAACCCGGCGTTGGCGGCGCGCCGGGCAACTGGCTGCTGCAAAATATGGACGACCGCGCCAATGAGGTGATGGCCGCTATTCGCTGGGTGCAAGCCAACCCGCAACTGGACGGCACGCGCATCGGTTTGTGGGGCGCCAGCCAGGGCGGCTGGGTGTTGCCCAAGGTCGCGCGCCTCGACCCGGAGGTCTGTTTCATGATTGCCGTTTCCCCCGCCATCAACTGGCTGCAGCAGGGGCAATACAACACCATCGCCAGCATGAAGGACCAGCACGCGTCCGCGCCGGCGATTGAACAGGCGGTATCGCGCAATGCGATCATTCTGCGTTATTTGCAGCAGGGAAAAACGCTGGCGCAATATCAGCAGGATATGCCGGGAAAAATTGATTTAACGCCGGACCGCTGGACGTTCATTCAGAAAAACTTTCAGGCCGACGCCACCGACGACCTGAAAAATATACACACCAACGTATTATTAATGCTGGGCGGCAAAGATATTAACGTGGACGTTAATAACACCCGTAACACTTATCAGGCGTTATTAACGCGACCGGGACAGCTGACGGTAAAATATTACCCGCCGTCAACCCATAATATGGTCGATAAATCGGTAGAGGAGTCGCTGATAAAATCCTGGACGCTGGGATTATTTTTCCCGCGCCAGATTTTCACCGCCGGTTATCTCGCCGATCAAACCCGTTTTATTGCCGATACCCGCTGCCCGCAATAATAAGAGCTGAGGCAATAAAGACTGAGGCGCAATAGCGCCTCAGATTGCTGACAACCCGCTTAAGTAAAAACGGATGACAAGGCCGGGTTGCCACTATCAATACCAGCGAAAAATACGCTTGCCGACCGCGAAGCTGACCAGCCCGATCGCCGACAGCACGGCGGCGGCCGGCAACACGGCGACCACACCCGCACCTTCGATGAACACCCGGCGCATCATGTTCGCCAGCATGGTCAGCGGCAACAGGTCGATGAGAGCGGCGCCGGGAAAATTCTTGTAGCTGAAGAAAATGCCGGATACCAGCACCTGCACCAGAATGATCACTTCCAGCAAGCCGTTGGCTGTCTGCGCTTTTTTGGCGCGCGACGCCGCCAGCACCGCAATTCCCGAGAAACAGAGATTACCGGCCAGATTCAGCAGCAGGAACGCGCCAAACTGCCCCTGAATGCTGACGTCGAAATAGATTTTGGCGAACCAGTAGATAATCAGGATCTCGATAAAATTGATAATGAAGCAGGATAGGATGTGCGCCAGCAGGAACATGGACGGACTCATCGGCGTGATGCACATCTGCCGCGTCACCCGCGTGATGCGTTTCTCCACCAGCGCCCAGCCGACGGCGATCAGACAAGTCTCCATGATGGCCATCGCCAGTAATCCCGGCACCAGAAAATCGATGTACCGCAAGCCGGGGGTATCCAGCACCGACAGATTCTGCGCCACCGCCTGACCGAACGCCTGTTCCGATTCATTCAGCAGGTAGTAGGTCAGCATCGCTTCGCTATTCTGCGGATCGAGATAATACAGACGGCGTTGCGTCTGGTCCTTATCCGTCAGCGTTTCCACGATAATCTGAATATCGCCGCGCTTGAGCGCCAGAATGATGTCGTTGTAATCCTGATAGTAATTAACGGTGTACTTGATTTTGACCGTATTCTCCCGCTTCACCTCCGCCCGGTTGACGATCGAGGCGATTTCATGCGGTTTTTCCGCCAGCGTTTGCCCCCAGGCGCGGATCTGCGCCTGTTGCCCGGCATCCTTCGGCAACAGGATGCCGATATGCCGTTCCGGAATGTCCTGCATCGAGAACGACACCCCCAGCAGCCACACCAGCAGCAGTGGAAACCCGAACGACCAGAACAGAATCTGGGGTTCGCGGAAGTACTGCCGAAACTGCGTCAGCATCAACGAAAACAGTGCATTATTCATGGAACCCCCTGCCCGCCAGCGTCATGAAAAGGTCATCCAACGTTTTTTTCCGCACCACCAGTTCGATGATGTCGGTACGCGCTTCGCTCGCTATCGCCAGTAAATCGCCGAGAAACTGGGTGGCGTTAAAGGTCAGCAAATTGATGCGATGCGTCGTGGCGTCATAGTGGTAACGCAGCACTTTGGGGTGCTGATGCAACGTCTGTAAGCGTTCCGGATGCGAGGCCCGGCATTCAATCACCTCACCCACGCAGTGTTTCCTGAGCAGTTCGTCCATAGTGCCGTGGGTGAGGATCTCCCCCTGATTCATGATGCAAATGCGGTCGCACAGGTATTCCGCTTCCTCCATGTAATGCGTGGTCAGAATCATGGTGGCGTTATTCTCTTTGTTCAGTTTGCGCAAAATATCCCAGGTATCATGGCGAATACGCGGGTCCAACCCGGTGGTCGGTTCGTCCAGGATCATGATTTCCGGTTCATTGAGGATGGCGACCCCCAGCGCCAGCCGCTGGCGCTCGCCGCCGGACAGCCCTTCCACATAGGTTTTACGTTTTGCCGTCAGTTCCACCATTTCCATCACCTCTTTCATGCGCTGGCGGGAACAACGGTAAAAACTGGCGAACAGCGACAGGGTTTCCTCCACTTTCAGCTTGTTGATGAACAGGGTTTCCTGCAGTACGCCGCTCAGGCGGTGGCGCAGCCAGTCTTTGTCCCTGCTCCAGCTCTTGCCCAAAATCCTGACCTTGCCGCTGTCCGGCTGTTTCAACCCTTCAAGAATTTCCACCAACGTGGTTTTGCCCGCGCCATTCGGCCCCAGCAGGCCGAGAAACTCGCCGCGGTAGACATCCAGCGAAACCCCCTTTAGCGCCTGATGGTCCTTGTAGGTTTTCACCACCTGATCAAACTCGATCACTTTCTCTTTCTGTTTCATATCCATTGAATGTCCGGCTCATTTAACCAAGGGAAGAGAGCTGTTGACGGAGCAACTGTAAAAAACGATCCATGCCGTCCTGATTAAAACAGCAGCACGTGATGTGCAGTTTTAACTGCCGGTCGGCCCCGCGGGTAATGTAGATATTGATGGTGTCGCTTTCCCAGCGGGTGGCGATGTCGGCGTCGGTAAAATAGTCCGATTCCCGGCAGTGGCGGATAGCCAGGGTTGCCGACTGCGCCTGCGGCGCGTCGGTCTTGAAGGCATCCTGCAACACGTTGATGTTGATCAGCGGGTCGGCCACGCCTTTGGCCCGCCACGCCGGATCGCGCGCCCACCACCAGCGGGGCGGTTTGGGCTCCATGAACAGGAAATCCGCCAGAAAGCGCGGATAGAGCCGGGCCTTGCGGGCGATGCCGCAATAAAGACGGCTCAACCATTCGATGCCGGTCACCAAAAGCCGGGGGCTGTGCGACCAGCGCTGGCGGGCCAGAATGCCGATCGGCAGGCTCCACGAGTGCATATGCTCATAGGCTTGCAGCACATTCTGCCGCACCTGCTCCAGCAGAGCGGCGAGATCCGGCTGCTGGCTAAAATCCATCGGTACCGGCATGGCGCGCAGTTGCGGCGCCATCAATGTCTCGGACCCCGGCTGATTGCGCCCTTCCAGCACCGAATTGAGGGCAAAACGCGACTCGCCGCTCAGCTGATGCACCACCTGCCCGACGATCGCCAGCAACACCATCTGCACGCTCATGCGGTGCTGGCGCGCCAGCTGCTTTATGCGTTCCATATCGCTGTCTGCCAGCGGGATATCGCACTGGTGATCGATCAATTCCCGCTGGTTGATCAACGACAGCGGGAAGTGGGCGTAGCGATAGCCCGCCAGATGCTGACGCCAGAACGCCAGCTCGGCCTGCAGCGCCTCGTCGCTTTGCACACGCTCCTGCGCCACCCACTGCTCAATCGGCGTCGCGTCCTGATTATCGTGCGGGGTGCGGCCGGCGTTCAGCGCCGAGTAAACCTGCCATAATTGCTGCTCAAACAAGTGAAAGGCGCCGCCATCGGCAATGATGTGCGGCATACTCAGCAGCAGCAGGTAGCGTTGCGGCTGCAACTGGAACAGTTGCGCCCGCAGATGGGGCGGCTTGTCCAGCGCGAACGGCTGCGCCATAAACCTTGCCGAAATGTCTGAAACACGCCGACGGCGTTCCCCTTCGCCGCACCCATCCAGCTTGATCACCGACAGGTCAAAACCGTGGAACGCCCGGCATTGTTGCACCGGCGTCCAGTGGCTGAAGGCCATACGCAAACTGCTGTGACGGTGGATCAGGCAGTTCAGCGCTTTTTCCAGCAGTTCCGGCTGCAGGTCGCCTTCAATCAGAATACCGGACTGATTGTTGGCGGTGTCCCCCAGCGTCATCGCCACAAACCAGAAGCAGTGCTGGGCATACACCAGCGGCACCGCCGCCCCTGAGGCCGCCGCGTTCACGACATGCTCCGATGACGCCGAAAACGAATTCAGGCTACTCATACGCTCGCCTCCAGCGCCGGTTGGGCCGGTTCCTGACGCAATCGCGCCTGCCCGGCCAGTTTGGCGATGGTGGGATAGTCATAGATAAAGCCCACCGGGAACGCCACCTTCAGCTGTTGCTTGATCTGGGCGATGATTTGCACCGCCATCAGCGAATGGCCGTTCAGTTCGAAGAAGTCATCGTCAACGCCAATCGGCCCCAGCCCCATTTTTTCCTGCCAGATGCGGGCGATGGTCTGCTCGATGTGGTCACGGGGCGCCAGATAGGCGTTGCTGAGCGGCGGACGCGGGTACAGGCTGGTTTCCTGCCCGGTTTCCTCCGCCGGCGCGTCGTCCTCAGCCGGGGTATCGGCGTCAGGCAGCGGCAGCCCGCGCGTCGATATCACATACTGCGGCGCCTGACGAACCAGCAGCCGGGCCAGCAGTTCGCAGCCCTCTTGCGGCCGGATGCCGTGACGGATCACGGCCTCGGTGTCGCCGCTGTTCCATTTTTTCAGGCTGTCCACCGCCATTCCGACTTCCTGCCAGGAGTCCCAGCCGATGGAAAGGTAACGGGTGTGCGTCCTGCGACGACTGCGGGCGGTGGCCCAGGCATCCTGATAGGCGTTGGCGGAACAGTAGGCGACCTGGCCCATCGGGCCGACCGCCGCCGCCAGCGACGAACACTGCACAAAGAAATCGAGCGGGCGGCGCTGGAAGTAGCGCTCCAGCACCAGCGTGCCCCACACCTTGGCCTTGAACACCGCCAGCGAATCCGCCGGGGTACGCTGCTGAATCAGGCGGCCATCCGCCACCCCGGCGCAGTGAAACACGCCATGAATCGCGCCGTGGGCATGAGTGACCGCTTTCAGCGCCTGGGTCACCTGACGGGCGTTACCCAGATCGGCGGCGATCACCGTCACCGTGCCGCCCAACTGCTGAATTTTCTGTAGCTGCCTGATTTTCAGCGATTTCTCATTACTGTCGTCGTGTTCGTCCAGCCATTGCTGCCAGCGCGACTGTGGCGGTACGTCGCCTCGCCCCAGCAGGATGACGTGCGCCCGGTAGTGCTGCGCCAGCCACTGCGCCACCGTCATACCGATGCCGCCGAAACCGCCGGTCAGCAGATAACGGCCGTGAGTCAGCACCGGCAGTTGCGCCTCGTCCGCCGGTTCGGCCACCACCTGCTCCAGACTCGGGATATAGCGGACCCCGCCTCGCAACGCGACAAACTGCTCGTCGCCCGGCGCGCCCAGCTCCGCCAGCAGCGGCGCCAGATTGCGGTCAAATGCCGGCGCAAACAGCACGCGCGACGGCGCATCGATGTCGATGCTGCGGCACACCACTTGCTCGAACTCTTTTTCCAGCACCCGGCAAGGCCCCACCAGCAGCGAACGCGCCGGGTCGCAACGATCCGTCGGCGTCACCGCATGCAGCCCATTGGACACCACATGCAGCAACAGCGGCGTCTGGCGCTCGGCGCCGGCAAACTGGCGGGCAATGCTCAGCAGGGTTTCGTAGTGACCGATGGCGGTATGCACCGGCAACGCCCGGCGCGACACCGGCCAGCACAGGATCAGGTGATCCAGCGGGAATTTCTGCTTCTCCAGCGAGGACGCCAGCGCCGCCAAATCCTGCGGCGCGTTGGGTTCGATCACCCAATTCAGCGGATTTTTACGGCTAAAGCGTTTGCCCGCCGTTACCCGGCACACCCGCGCGCCCTGCTGTTCCAGTTGCCCGGCCAGCCGTTCCGCCATCCCGGTTTTATCCATGAACAGCACGATGCCGCGACCGCGCCAGGTCACGCGCGGCGCGGCGTTGAGCGGTTTCTGATGCCAGCAAGGCTGGCTGGCCCACTGCTCCAGCGGCAGGCGCTGACCGGCCGGAGCGGCCTGCGACGACAGCGTTGTCGCCGGGGCGGCAAGCCGGGACAGATCGTACACCTGACGCTGGAAGGCATAGCCCGGCAACGGGATACGGCAACGGGACTGGTGGCGGTAGAACGCGCGCCAGTCCGGCTTGACGTCCCACTGCCACAGTTGCCCCAGCGCGCTCAGCAACTGGCGATAATCGTTCTCGCGGTGGCGAAAATCGGGCTGCATGCCCAGCACGCGACTATCCGAGCGCTCGCCGTCCAGTTGCAGCGTCGCCAGTCCGGTCAGCGCCTTGCCGGGGCCGACTTCCAGTAGCAGCGACGGACCGTAACCCAACAGGCTGGCAATCCCTTCGCTGAAGGCGACCGGTTCGCGCAGCTGGCGCACCCAGTAATCCGGGTCGGTCGCCTGCTCATCGCTCACCCAGTCGCCCGTCAGGCAGGAGATAAACGGCAGCTGCGGCGCCTGCAGGGTCACGCTGTCGAATGCGCGCCGGAATGCTTCCAGACAGCCGTCCATCATCGGGCTGTGGAAGGCGTGGGAGGTATGCAGCCGTTTGGTTTCAACCCCGCGCGCTTCCATGCGCTGCGCCATGCGGTCGATAGCCTCGGCCGGGCCGGACACCACGCAAAATTCAGGCGCATTGCTGGCCGCCAGCGTCACGCCGTCAATCAGCGCCTCACGCGCCTGCGCCGCCGGCATCGAGAGCGCCAGCATCGTGCCGGGCGGCATGGCGTTCATCAGTTCGCCGCGTCGGCTTACCAGCGTCAGCGCATCTTCCAGGCTAAACACCCCGGCCAGACACGCCGCCACGTATTCGCCGATGCTGTGCCCGATGCAGGCGGTCGGCACGATCCCCCAGTCCATCAACTGGCGACTCAGGGCGTATTCGACGACGAACAGCGCCGGTTGGGTAAAGCGGGTCTGGTACAGCGGTGAACCCTGGTCCTGCCCGTCGGCCTCAAACAACAACGGGCGAATATCCAGCCCCAGCAACGGATGCAGCAAGGCAGCGCAGCGGTCCACCGTTTCACGGAATACCGGCGCCTGCTGATAAACCCCGGCCATCATGCCGGGGTACTGCGAACCCTGCCCGCTGAACATGAACACCAACGCCTTTTTCTCTTTGGCGACCTTAGCCGTTGCCGGGCTGGCCTGCACCAGCAGCGACAGCGCCTGCTCACGGCCTTCCACCGCCAGACTGTAGCGATAAGGCAGATCGCTACGCCCCTGCTGGAGCGTATAAGCGGCATCGGCCAGCGATGCCTGCGGCGTGGAGGCGAACCAGTAATGAAAACGGGCGATGTTGTCGCGCAATGCGGTCGGCGTATGGCCGGAAAAGCATAGCAATTGCGTCTGCGGCGCGGGTCCGGACGAACCGACAAAGCGCGACTCCTCCAGAATGACGTGGGCGTTGGTGCCGCCGATGCCGAACGCGCTCACCCCGGCGCGGCGCACCTCGTCGCCGCCCCACTCTTTGCCTTCGGTCGGGATATAGAACTGGGTGCCGTCCAGCACGACTTCCGGGTTAAGACGGGTAAAGCTGATGGCGGGCGGAATATAGCCGTAGCGCAGCATCTGCGCCGCCTTGATGATCCCGGTCACGCCCGCCGCCGAATCGAGATGGCCGATATTGGCTTTCACCGACGCCACCGCGCAGCTTTGCGGCACCGGGTGGTCAATCTGGTACGCCTCCTTGAGCGCCTTGACCTCGATCGGGTCGCCCAGATGGGTGCCGGTGCCATGCGCCTCGATATAGCCGATGCTGCTGGCCGGCACGTCCGCCGCCAGCAGCGCCCGTTGCAGGGCATCCACCTGCCCGGCCACCGACGGCGCGCTGAAACCCAGCTTACGCGAACCGTCATTGCTGATGGCCGAACCTTTGATGATCGCCGTGATGGTGTCTCCGCTATCCAGCGCATCCTGCAACCGCTTGATAACCACCGTCGCCGCGCCATCGCCGCCAATCATGCCGCTGGCGTCGGCGTCGAACGGGCGGCAATGACCGTCGTGCGACAGGATTCCGCTGTCGCCGAACCGGTAGCCGCCCTTATCCGGCATGCCGATATGCACCCCTCCCGCCAGCGCCATATCGCATTCGCCCATCAGCAACGCCTGACACGCGAAGTGCAACGACACCAGTGAGCTGGCGCAGGCCGCGCCGATGGTCATCGTCGGGCCGTGCAGATTCAGCTTGTACGCCACGCGGGTGGAGACAAAATCGCGGTTGTTGCCGTTTTGCAGCTCCGACAACGACACGCGGCGCAGCACGTCAGGCCGGTCCAGCAGGCAATGGATCAGGTAACTGCTCTCGGCGCTGCTGGCATAGACGCCGATTTGCCCGTCGAACTTGTCCGGCGCGTAACCGGCGTTTTCCAGCGCATGCCAGCACACTTCCAGAAATACCCGCTGTTGCGGGTCAATCGCTTCCGCTTCCCGCGGCGAATAGCCAAAAAACGCCGCATCAAACGCGCAGGGTTGCGCCAGGTCCGCCGCCCGCGCCAGATAATCCTCCTGCTGACGCAGCGCCGCCGGAATGGCGGCGGCGTCCAGCTCTTCATCGCTCAGGGTGCGGATCGACTCCACCCCCTCCACCAGATTTCGCCAGAATTGCGCCACATCGTCAGCGCCGGGGAATACCCCGGCCATACCGATAATCGCCAGTTCATAACCGTGGGTTGATTGCACCATCTCCATTTACCCCATGCTCCTTTTGGCCTGCAACGCGGACAAACGACGCCGCCCTTCCTGAATACTGCTTTCCACCTGCTGGCGATCCCGCGTTTGCGCCGCCTTGTTGCCCCGGATGTGCTGCACCAGTTGTTCGATGGTGGTGAAGTTCAGCAGGTCCAGCACGCTCAGCTGCGGGAAGCCGATGGCTACCAGCTTGAGGTGCACCCGCGCCAGCAGCAGCGAGTCACCGCCCAGATCAAAGAAGTTCTCCTGCTGATCCGGCAGCGGGATGGACAGCACCTCCGCCCACACCGCCTGAATCGTCCCGACCAGCGGGTCGCTCTGCGGTTTCAGGGTGACGGGCGCCTGCAGGCTCTGTTTCAGGCTCGCCACGTCCAGCTTGCCGTTCATGGTCAGCGGCAGCGAATCGACAAAGCTAAACCGGCCCGGCACCATGTAACGCGGCAGACGCTCCAGCAGGAAGGTGCGCAGCGCGTGGCTGTCGGGCTGGCTGTCCGCCAGTCGAACCACACAGGCGACGATTTGCTTTTTGGGTCCATCGCTCACCACCACGGCGGCGGCGCGTTCGATGCCGGGATGCTGGCACAGCACCGACTCGATTTCCCCCAGTTCGATGCGATAACCGCGGATCTTGTTCTGATTATCCAGACGACCGAGGTATTCGATGTTGCCGTCTTCAAGCCAGCGGCCGCGATCGCCGGTTTTGTACAGGCGACGGCCGGGTTGCTGCGGATGCGCCACAAACAACCGGTCGTACAGTTCGCGCTGATTGAGGTAGTCGAGCGCCAGACCATCGCCGCCGATGTACAGTTCGCCCGGCGTGCCCACCGGCACCGGCTGCATGAAGCGGTCCAGAATCAGCACCTCGTTGCCGGGGTTGGGGCGGCCGATAGGAATGCCCTGCGCGTCGTTCACCGCGTCGGCCCGGTAGCGATAGCAGGTGGTGAAGGTGGTGTTTTCCGTCGGACCGTAGCCGTTCACCAGCTCCAGCTGCGGGTACAGCGCCTGTATACGCGCCGCGTGGCTGGCGGACATCGCCTCGCCGCCGCTGAGCAGTTGCCTGACGCCCTGCAACGCCTGCGGTTGTTCATCCACCAACAGGTTGAACAGCGACGTCGTCAGGAACAGGCATTCCACCTCGTGCTGCTGAATCAACTGCGATAACCGGGGAATGTCCACGCCGTCATGCGGGTAGATGACGATGGCGCCGCCGTTGAGCAATGGCCCCCACATCTCCAGCGTAGAGGCGTCGAAACTCACCGCCGCCAGCATCAGAAAACGCTGGTACGGCTCCAGCTCGACATAATCCACTTCCCTGACCAGCCGCAGAATGCCGCGCTGACCAATCAGCACCCCTTTCGCCTTGCCGGTGGAGCCGGAGGTGTACATCACGTAGGCAGGCAGCGCGTTATACGCCGAAACCGGCAGCGCGGTGTGCGGCATCGACAGCCAGGGACCCTGTTCCCCAAGATACAGCACCGGCACCGGCGTCTGCTGCACCTGCGCCTCGTCGCCCTGGCGGGCCAGCATCAGTACGCAGTTGGCGTCCTGCAGTTGTTCATGACGCCGGGCGAGCGGGTCTTCCTTGTTAAGCGGCACGTACACCGCCTCCAGCTTGGTCAGCGCCAGAATCGCCGCCACCAGCTCGATGCTGCGCCCCAGCCACAGCCCGACGCGATCGCCTTTTTTCACCCCCTGCCGCGCCAGCCAGTGCGCCAGCTGCGTGGTGTGGCCGTCCAGTTGGCGGTAGCTCAGCCGCCGCTCGTCCAGAATCACCGCGGTGGCATCCGGTTGACGCGCCACCTGTTCGGCGAACAGCGCCGCCAGCGTATCCGTTCCCTGATAGCCCGGTTTGCCGTGGCTGAACGCCGCCACCTGCGCCCGTTGCGCATCGGTCAGGAACGACTGACGCGTATGAATGGCCTGCTCGTCGCTCACCATCGCCCGGAACACCGCCCGGTAGCAATCCGCCATATGCCGGACCTGTTCATGGCTGAGCAGGTTTTCGTTGTAGTCCAACTGGATGGAGACCTGATTACTGACCAGCGACGAGGTGAGCGTGTAGTGCTGGAAATGCACATTGAGCGCAAAGTGGGTGCCTTCGTGCACCGCATCGCTATTGAGGTTACTGGCGACTTCAAACCCCAGCTCCGGCAACAGGCGTTCGTAGACATGGAAATCCATGTAGTTGAACAGCACTTCGTCCAGCAGCGGCTGCGGGCCGAAGTGCCGCTGGATGTCCGCCAGCGGGAAACTGCGGTACGGCATCATGCCGCTCTCGTTGGCGAAAGTCTGGCGGATCAATTCCCCCCAGCTGTTCTCGGTTAATTGCTGCCGGAACGGCAGGATGTTGAGGAACAGGCCGTAGAGTTGGTCGCCGCCTTTGGCCTCCGGACGGCCGTTGGTGGGGATACCGGTCAACACGTCGTTTTCGCCGCTGAACAGGCTCATCACCTTGAGGTGAGCGCTCAGCAACACGCTTTTCATCGGTACCGCCAGGTTGGCCATCAACCGGCGGATGCCTTTATAAACCTCCGCGTCCAGCGTCAGCGATATCGAGCGCAGGCGCGGCGGTATGTCCGCGTACCCCTGAGCGCCCGCCTTACGCGGCAGTTTCAGCAAGGTGCAGTCCGCCAGCTTCTCTTGCCACCACTGCTGTTGGAGCGGGTCGTTGATCAGCCGTTGTTCCTGAGCGATGAAATCGCGGTATTCGATGCCGGTTTTCGCGTCCGGCAGCCAGTCTTTGACGCCGGTCAGCGCCGCATAGCGGTTAAAAATCTCGACAATCAGCGAATGGTAGCTCCAGCCGTCGTACACCGGGTGACACTCGGTGAGCGTGAACTGAAAACTGGTGTCGTCGCGCAGGTAGATGAAGAAACGCAGCAGCGTGGGGTTGAGCAGGTCGAACGGCGTGACCCGCTCCGACTCCAGCAACGCCTTGATGCGGGCTTCCTGTTCGTCGGCGCTGAGGTGGCGCAAATCTTCAAACACGATCGGCAGTTCGGCATGCCGCAGCACCAGTTGCAGCGGCTGGCTGTAGTTTTCCAGATCGAACGCGGTGCGCAACACGTCATGACGCGCCACCGCTTCCTGCACCGACTGACGGAACGCCTGCTGATCGAACGGCCGCGACAGCCGCAGATGGGAGGTGCCGGTGCAGTGGTAGACGTTGGCGTCCGGCGTCAGTTGCATGTGGTAGAACATCCCCGCCTGCATACGGCTCAGCGGATAGGCATCCACCACCTCATCCGGCAACCGCGCCCGATCCTGCGCCGAAATCAGGCTGAACGGCTCGGTGCGCGCTACGCCGCCGCGCTGCCCGGACAGCGTTTGCTCAATCAGCGTCGCCAGTTCGGCGATGGTCTGATGCTGGAACAGGTCCACCAGCGACAGGTTCCAGTCCAGATCGTTGGCGCGCCCCACCAGTTGCACCCCGCGCAGCGAGTCGCCCCCCAGCGCGAAGAAATTGTCATGCACGCCGATGGCGTCGAGTTGCAGCGCCTGACGCCACAGATCGACCAACCGACGCTCCACCTCGGTGCGCGCCGCCACGAATTCGCTGGCGAGCTGCGGCCGGTCCTGTTGCAGCGCCAGCAGCGCCGCCCGGTCGATTTTACCGTTGGTGGTCAACGGCAGCGTCTCCAGGAAGTGAAACACCGACGGCAGCATGTAATCCGGCAGCGTTTCCTTCAATCCGGCGCGCAGCATTTCCGTGGTGCACGACTCGTCACTGACCACGTACGCCGCCAGCCGGGTCTGCTGCTGTTCGTCGCGCTGCGCCAGCACAATGGCCTGCTCCACCTGCGGCAGCCGTTTGAGGGTGGTTTCGATTTCGCCCAGTTCGATACGAAAACCACGAATCTTCACCTGATGGTCGCTACGACCGAGGTATTCCAGCGAGCCGTCGGCATGGAAGCGGGCCAGATCGCCGCTGCGGTAGACCCGCTCGCCGCGTTGGTGCTGTGGTAATGGATCTTGAGATAACGGGTCTGGCGGGAAAATATCCCGCAGCGGGATAAAGCGCTCCGCGGTCAGCTCCGGCCGGTGCAGATAGCCTCTGGCCACCCCGGCGCCGCCCACGTACATTTCGCCAATCGCGCCGAGCGGCACCAGGTTCCGCTGAGCGTCCAGCAGATAGATGCGCAGGTCATCCAGCGCCACGCCGATCGGGCTTTTGCCGCCCTGCTGCGCATCGGTCTGGGTAATTTTGCGCCAGGTGACGTGTACCGTGGTTTCGGTGATGCCGTACATGTTGATGATTTCAGGCTGGTCATCGCCGTATTTGTCGAACCACGCCCGCAGCGACGCCGGCTCCAGCGCCTCGCCCCCCAACACGATGTAGCGCAGGCTATCGCATCGTCCCGGCGCCTGGCTATCGGCGGCGATCAGTTGATAGAGCGCGGACGGCGTTTGGTTGAGCACCGTGACGCGCTCATCGTCCAGCCACTGGCGAAAACGCGCCGGCGTGCGGGTCACCCAATAGGGCACCACGCTCAGACGGGCGCCATACAACAGGGCGCCCCAGATTTCCCACACCGAAAAGTCGAACGCGCAGGAGTGAAATAACGTCCACACATCCGCTTCGCTGAACTGGAAATGGCGTTCGCTGGCGCTGAACAGCCGCAGCACGTTCGCGTGCGGGATCTCCACCCCTTTCGGATTGCCGGTAGAGCCGGAGGTGTAAATGATATACGCCAGGTCGTCCGGCGTGACGGCGACCTCCGGGTTGGTTTCCGGCATGGTGGCAATCAGCCCGGCTTCGTTGTCGAGGCTGATGAAATCGGCGTCGCTCCCGGCGAACAGATGGCGGAACGGCTCGCCGCCAATTACCCAGTTCAGCCCGGCGTCCTGCACGTAGTAATGAATACGCGCCTGAGCGTGGCTGCTGTCGATCGGCACGTAGGTCATGCCAGCCTTGAGGATGGCCAGAATCGCCACCAGCGTGTTGTCGTCCCTTTCCAGACAGAGGCCGACCCGCGACGGATGCTCCCCCGGCTGCGCTTTCATCTTCAGCAGATAGTGGGCCAGTTGGTTGGCGCGCTGGTTAAGTTGCCGGTAACTGACGCGCAAACCGTTTTCGCCGCTGAGCGCCACCGCCTGCGGGCGGCGCGCCGCCTGCCGTTCAAACTGCTGATGCAGCGTGGCGGTGACCGGGTGGCGCTCGCGCTCGCGCTGCCAGTCATTCAACAACAGCGCCTTTTCCTCCGGCGTCACGCACTGGTAGGCGCGCAGTGGCGCCTCGGGCTGCGCGACGATCTCCGACAGCAGGAACATGAAATTACGGCTGAGACGCGCGATGGTGTCGTCGTCAAACAGGTCGGTGCTGTACTCGAAGGCGCCCAGCAGTTCATCGCCCTGTTTTTCCATCGATAACGTCAGGTCGTATTTGGCATGCTCGCCCAGCGTTACCCGCGGCTGGCTGTCGATGCCGTCAAACCGCCACTGGCTTTGCTCGTATTCGTCAAACGAGAACATGATCTGAAACAACGGCGAATAACTGAGGTCGCGCGGCGGGTTGATCGCCTCCACCAGTCGGTCGAAGCTCACCTGCTGGTGTTCCAGCCCGGCCAGCACCGTCTCGAAAACCTGCTGCTGCAACTGGTCGAAACGCTGCTCCCGGTCAAGGTCAATGCGGTAGACCAGCGTATTGACGAAAAAGCCCACCACGCTTTCCAGCGCCAGTTGGCCGCGACCGGCCACCGGCGTACCGACAGCCAGATCGGTCTGGCCGCTGTAGCGGTGCAGCAGCAGATAAAATGCGCTGAGCAGGGTGGAATAGAGCGTGTTGTTGCGCTGCCGCGCCAGCTGCGCCAGTTTCCGGCTCAGTTCCCCGGGCAGACGAAAGCCGAGGGTTTTACCGCGGGTGCTGATGCGCGCCGGGCGGGCGTGGTCGGTGGGAAAGGCAATCGGTTCAATGCCGCGCAGCCGTTCCGTCCACCAGCGCAGCGACTGTCGATAGCTTTCCTGCGCCATCTCCTCCTGTTGCCAGGCGGTGTAATCGATGTACTGGATATCCAGCTCCGGGCGGGTCAGGGCCTCGCCGCGGCGGGCGGCGTTGTAGCCTTCCGCCAGCTCCCGGCTGATGATGCCCGCCGACCAACCGTCGGAGATGATGTGGTGCAGCACCATCAGCAACAGATAGCGCTGTTCGCCGCAATCAAACAGCGTAAAGCGCGCCAGCGGCCCCTGATGCAGGTCGATATTCTTGTCCCGCTCGGCGGCCACCCGCTGTTGCTGCTGCGCGTCATCGCAATCCGACACGTCCACCCAGTCGACCGGCAGCGCGCAGTGCTGATGGCAACGCTGCCACAAGACGTCCTGTTCAAAGGCGAAATCGGTGCGGAATGACTCATGGCGCGCCGCCAGCCAGTCGACCGACTGCTGTAGCGCCGCCCGGTCCACCGGCCCGTTCAATTCCAGCAAGGTCGGAATATGGTAGTTGGCCGATTGCGGCTCCAGTTGTTGCAGTAACCATAATCTCTTCTGCGCCAAAGATGCAGGGTGTTGAAAAAAGGTCTCTTGCATGTTTTGCCTCCGTGCTTCTTTGTTTACACCGCGGTGGATGAGGAATCTGAGCGCCGCACGCGGGCGACGCGTTTAATAGCCGAGGTCACCGTTCCCGGTGCGGTATCGGCCGCGTTAATTTTTTCAGCCAGTTGCTGAATGGTCTGGTACTGGAGCAGGTCGGTCAGCGAAACCCGCAGCGCCAGCTGTTGCTCAATACGGGCGGCAATACGCAACGCATGCAGCGAATGGCCGCCCAGCGCAAAGAAGTTCTGATCGCAACCGATCCGGTCGTGTTTCAGCACCTCGCGCCAGATATCGCGCAGCGAGTGTTCCAGCGGGGTTTGCGGCGCCGCGCCCTCGGTCTGCGTATCCCACTGCGGCGCCGGCAGCGCACGATAGTCCACCTTCCCGTTGGCGGTTTGCGGCATCGTCGCCAGCACCTGGATCGAGCCGGGCACCATGTGGGTCGGCAAGCGGCTCGCCAGGAACTGACGCAATGCCGGTTCGTCGACCTCCGCGCCCTCGCGCAACGCCACCCACGCCGCCAGCGCCTCCCGCTGCGGCAGGTACTGCACGGCGCTGAGCATCACCTGCGGGTGCAGCAACAGCTGCGCCTCGATTTCGCCCGGCTCGATGCGGTAGCCGCGCAGCTTGATCTGTCGATCGCAGCGGCCCAGATAGTGCAGCGTGCCGGCAGTATCGGCGCAGACGCGGTCGCCGGTGCGGTAAAACCGCGCCCGCCCGTTCGGCGTGGTCAGTTCCAGAAACCGCTCATCGGTCAGCGAGGCGCGATTCCAGTAGCCGCGAGCCACCCCGGCGCCGCCGATATACAGCTCCCCGGCCGCGCCCTGCGGCACCGGTTGCTGCTGCTCGTCCAGAATCAGCAGTTGGGTGTTGCCGATGGGCAAACCAATCGCCACGCTGCCGCCGTGCTGTAGCTCCCGCGCCGTGACGCGGTGTACGCAGCAGCCCACCACGGTTTCCGTCGGGCCGTACTCGTTGAAAATAGGGCTGTCGGGCGCATCATCGAGCCAACGCCGCACCGCCGCGCTGTTCAGCGCCTCGCCGCCGACCACCAGCGCCGACACGCGACGCTTGTCGTCCGCCGTCAGCTGGTTTTCCAGCAGGTTGAGATGTACCGGCGTGATTTTGAGCAGCACCCGTTCGCCGCTGGCGCGGATCGCCTGCTGTAGCGCGGCGATGTCGCCATCCTCGCGGATGATGTGGATGCAGCCGCCGGCCAGCAACGGCAGGTACAGGCTGGTGAGGGTGGCGTCAAAACTGATGGAGGAATGGAACAGACTGTCGGTGTCCGCATCAATCCGATAGCGCGCTATCGCGTCCTGCAGATAGTTGCCCAGGCTGGCATGGTCGATCATCACCCCCTTCGGCGTACCGGTAGAGCCGGAGGTGTAGATGATGTAGGCCAGCGTATCGGCCGGCGATTCGCCGGGCAGCGTCACCGCCATCTCATCGGCGCACGGGCACTGCGCCGCGTCCAGTACCGTTATCGATGCCGGCGGCGTCAGGCGTGCGCGCAGCGTGGCGTCGGTGATCAGCGCCCGGCCATCGCAATCCTGCAACAGCCAGTTGACGCGCTCGTCCGGCCACTGGCTATCCACCGGGATGTAGCACGCGCCCAGCCGGTTTACCGCCAGAATGGCGCTCAGGTAGTCGACGCTGCGCGGCAGCCAGACCACTACGCGATCGCCGGCGCGCACCCCGGCGTGATGCAGCCGCATCGCCAGCTGTTCGGCGCGTTGGCGCAACTGCCGGTAGTTCAGTTGCGTTTCGCCATCCACAACCGCGATGGCATACGGCGCGTACTGCACCTGTTCGACAAACCGCGCATAGACATTCGATGCGCCGACATGCTGGGCTGGGCCTTGCCACTGACTCAGCAACCGGGCGCGTTGCGCGTCGGTCAACGCCGACACCTCGGCAAGCGTGGCGGCGGCGTCAAGCTGCGTCAGGATACGCAGCAACCCCTCCGCCAGTTGCCGCACGGTGGTTTCTTCGTACAGACCGTCGTCATACACCAGTTGGCCGTGCAGGCGCTCATGCAGCGACGCCACCAGCGTCAGCGCATAGTTGGTGCTTTCATGCGCGTCGGCAAACCGGAACAGCCGGGCTTCCTGCTCGCCCGCGCCGGGGTAGTTTTCGAACACCAGCAGCGTATCGAACAGGGCGTCGCTGCTGTTCAGGCCGGCGGCGGACTTGATATCCGTCAGCGCCACATCGCCATGACGCTCGTTCTGACGCTGTTGCTGCTGCACGTCACGCAGCCAGTCGCTGACCGGCCGGTCGGCGGGTAAGTCAATCACGGTGGGCACGGTATTGATCAGCAATCCTGCCATCTGATCCATGCCTGCCAGTGCGGCGTGACGCCCGGAGATGGTCATGCCGAACAAGACCGTTTCACCGCCGGCGCAGGCCTGCAACAAGCGCGCCCAGGCGCCCTGCACCAGCGTGCTGACAGTAAGCTGTTCGCGCCGGGCGAAGTCCGACAGCCGCCGCGTGGTTGCTTCGTCCAGCGTGAACGGCAGCACCTGCTTGCGTTCGCTGGCCTGCCGCAGCGGCAGACCGAGCGGCAGACCGAGCGGCAGCGGCGTGCGGCTCATCCGCCGGGCTTGCGTCTCCCAGTAAGCGTCCCGTTGCGGATTGCGCTGACGGATCTGCCGCACATAGCGGCGGAATGAGGGCGGCGGCGGCAATACCGCGTCCGGATTGTCCCAGCAGCGGGCTACCGCGTCCATCACCACCCGGACTGACCAGCCATCCAGAATGGCGTGATGATGACTGACCAACAGTTGCTGACCTGCCTGTCCGACGTCGATCAGCGTCAGACGCAGCAACGGCCCCTGTTGCAGGTCGAAACGGCGAGCGCGGTCGGCGTCCAGCACCTGCCGGCGGGCATCCGCACGGTTGAGCATCACCGTGTTCCAGTCCATCGGCAGATGACGGCGCACCACCTGCAACGGCTCGCTGCCGCTGTGCAGTTCAAACGTGGTACGCAGCGCCGGGTAATGCTGTATGACCCGTTGCCAGGCCTGCCGCAGCGCGGCGATGTCCGCGCTGGCCGGCAGATCGAAACAGATCTGCTCATGGTAGGCGTCGCTGGTCAGCGAGTGGAACAGCATCCCCTCCTGCATCGGCGTCAGCGGGTAGATATCCTCAATGTCGCCGATGCGTTGCTGCAACGTATCGAGCGCGCCGGCGCTCAGCTCCGCCAGCGGGAAATCCGACGGCGTCCAGTGGGTTGAGGTTTGCTGCCGGCAGTGCTGCGACAATTGCCGCACCCAGGTCAGCATCCGCTCGGCCAGTTGCCGGATGGTCGCGTCCCGATAGCACTGGCCGTTCCACGTCCACTCCAGATGCAGCTTGCCGTCCAGCACGTAGCTGTCGACCTCCAGCGGCCAGACCCGCGGGCTGTGCGGCGCATAGCGATTCGCCAAATCGAGCCGCGCTTCCCCCTGAAACGGCGGGGCGTCAAACCCCTGGGTAAACTGACCGAGGTAGTTAAAACAGATATCCGCCGCGTCATGCACCTGCGACGCCGCCGCCAGCCGAATCCCATAGCCGGCGCCGCGATGCGGCACCTGACGAACGGCTTCTTTCACCTGACGAATCGTCCAGCCGGTATCATCCGGCCGATCCAGCTCGATATGCAGCGGATAGATGGCGGTGAACCAGCCCACGGTGCGGCTGACATCCAGCGCCTCGTGCAGCCGTTCGCGCCCATGTCCTTCGGTATCGATGCGCAGGCGAGACTGCCCGCTCCACTCATGCAACGTCAGCGCCAGCGCCGTCAGCAGCAGGTCGCCGGGATTGGTGCGATAAGCGGCATGGGTATGCTGGACCAACGCCGTGGTGGTGCTCTCCGGCAGGCTCAGCGCCAGCTTACGGGCATCTTCCCCACGGCCGGGCGTCGCCTGCGGCGCGCTATCGCACGGCAACCGCACCTCGCTCAGCGCCGGATAGCACTGCCAGAAGGCGTCTTCCTGCTGTGCCGCTTCGCTGCGCGCATACTGATGCAAATGCTGCGACCAGCGCGGCAGCGACGCGGTTTTCGCCACCGCCGCCAGCGCGTGCCCCTGCGCCAACCGCTGGTAGGCCTGGCTCAGGTCGTCGGTAATGATGCGCCAGGAAACCCCGTCCACCAGCAAATGATGCGCGACGAATAGCAACCAGACGCCCTGCGGCGCACGGTACAATAGGGTTTTGAACAACGGCCCTTGCGCGATATCCAGCCCTTCCTGCGCGGCGGCGGCGGCGGCGTCCAGTTGTCCGGCGTCATCCAGCGACACCAGCTCCAGTTCCACCTGCTCGACCGGTTCGCCTATCACCGCCTGCGCGCCGTCAAAACGCGCGCGCAGACCATCGTGTTGATTCACCAGCCAGGTGAGCGCCGTTTGCAGATGCGCCGGCGCCGCGTCATCGCGCAGCCGCCACAACATCGACTGGTTGTAGTGATGCGGACGCTCGGCGTGATGGGCAAAGAACCAGCGCTGCACCGGCAGCAGATCGTAAGCGCCGGTCACCGGCGCGGTATCGGCGACCATCGTCTGCCGGGGCATAAGGATATCCGCCAGCGCGGCGATGGTCGGCGCGTCGAACAGCATATCCACCGCCAGCGCCAGCCCGGCTTCCCGCGCCCGGAACACGATTTGCAGGCTGAGGATCGAGTCGCCGCCCAACGCAAAGAAGTCATCATGGGTGGAGATATCGTCACGCCCCAGCACCTGCTGCCAGATTGCCAGCAACTGCTGTTCCAGCGCCGACGTCGGCGCCTGATGCCGCTCACGCGCCGCCTGCTGCCACGGCAGATTTTGCAGTTGCTGACGATGAACCTTGCCGTTGCCGGTCAGCGGCAAGGACGCCAGCCATTGCCACTGGGTCGGGCGCATGAAGCGCGGCAAACGCCCGGCAACCTCGCCGCGGATGGCGGCCTGCTGCGTGCGATCGCCCACCAGCCAGGCCACCAGATGCAGCCGCCCTTCTACCTCGCGGATAGCGACGGCCGCCTGAACGACCCCGGCGCAGGCGCTCAGTTGCGCTTCCACCTCTTCCAGTTCAATGCGGTAGCCGTTCAGCTTGACCTGATTGTCGGTGCGCCCCAGAAAACAGAGGTTGCCGTCCGGCAGGTAACAGGCGCGATCGCCGGTGCGGTAGAGCCGCGCCGCCGGGTCGGCGCTGAATGGATCGGGGATAAAGCGCTGTTCGGTGAGGTCGGGCCGCTGGTAATAGCCCAGCGCCACCCCGTCGCCGCCGATGTACAATTCGCCGGGCGCGCCGAACGGCACCAGTTGGCGCTGTGCATCCAGCAGATACAGCCGGGTGTTGGCGATAGGCCGGCCTATCGGCACCGCGCCGTCACCGCCGGTCTCACCGGCGGCGAAGGTATGGATACAGCAACCCACCGTGGCCTCCGTCGGGCCGTACTCGTTGACGATCAGCACCTGCGGCGCGTGCTGCTGCCAAAAGCGCAACGCGCTGGCGGACAGGCTTTCGCCCCCCACCACCAGCATCGCGGCATGGCCTGCCGCCCCGGCGGGCAGTTGCTGGCTGAGCAGTTCCAGGTGCGCCGGGGTAATCTTGACCATCGTCAGCCCCGGCGTCCGCTGCCACAGATCGACCAGCGCGCCGATATCATCCTCGTCCGGCAGGATATGCAGCGTCTGACCGCACAGCAGCGGCAGGAATAGGCTGGTCAGGGTCGCGTCAAAAGAAATGGAGGCGTGCAGCGTGCTGCCCTGACCGCCGTGACGACCGTAGTCGCGGCAGGCATGGTCCAGATAGTGCCGCAGCCCGCGATGCGGGATCATCACCCCTTTCGGCACGCCGGTGGAGCCGGAGGTAAACAGGATATAGCACAGCTGTTCGCCGTCGATCGCCAACAGCGGGTTCGTCGCGTCGTCGTCGGGCGGCAAGGCGGCCACATCCAGCACCACCGCCTGCGGCAATGTCAGGGCGGCGATGTCCACGTCATACTGCGTCAGCACCGCCTGAACTTCCGCGGTCTGCATCATCAGACTGGCCCGATCCGCCGGATAGCGCACGTCCACCGGCACCCAGGCGGCGCCGCTTTTCATCACCCCGAGAATGGCCGCCGCCAGCGCCGGTGAGCGCGGCAGGTATACCGCCACCCGGCTGCCGACGCCGAATCCCTGTCGCAACAGCGCGTGGGCGATGCGGTTGGCCTGCTGGTTAAGCTGCTGGTAACTGATGGCGTGATCGCCGACGCGTAGCGCCACCGCCGTCGGCCGCAACGCCGCCTGCCGTTCGAACTGCTGATGCACCCAGGGCGCGTCAACGGCCTGCGCGGTATCATTGAGGGTATCGCGCAGCAGCGCCTGCTCGGAAGGCGGCAGCATCGGCAACCGGCCGATGGTGTGCGACGGCGTATCGATCAGCTGTTGCAACACGGTGAGGTAATGGTCGGCCAGCGAGCGAATACGGGCGGCGTTAAAACAGGCGACGCGATACTCCAGCACCAGGTGTAATTGCCGCTCGTCTTCCCGCACAAAACAGGTCAGGTCGAATTTCGCCTGCGGCGTGTCGATCGGCTGATTATCTATCGCCAACCCGGTCGGTTTATCCTGCGCGGCGTTATAGACAAACATGACCTGAAACAGCGGCGAAGATGGGCGCTCGCCCGCCGGCAACACGGCATCCACCACCCGGTCGAACGGCACATCCTTATTGGCCAGCGCCCGCGCGCAAACCTGTGCGCTGGCATCCATGAACTGCTCCAGCGTCTGTTCGCCGTCCACCGTCTGGCGAATCGCCACCGTGTTGAGCAACAGACCGATGGTGGACTGGAGCGACGGCCAGTCGCGCAACGTCACCGGGGTGCCGACCACCACATCCTGCTCGCCGCTGTGGCGATGCAACAGGATCTGAAACGCCGCCAGCAGCAGATTGAACAACGTGGTGTCGCGCTGTTTCGCCAGATGACGCAGCGCGCCGGCGAGTTCCGGCGGCATAGCGACGGTGACGTACCCCGCGGTACGTTGGCTATCGCCCGCCAGCGCGGCCGGCGCCAGATTGAGCGCGGGCGGCAGCACGGCGAACTGTTGCTGCCAATAGCGCAGTTGCGACTGCCAGTGCCGCTGCACGTCTTCCCGCCGCTCCCAGGCGGTGTATTGCAGGTAGTTCACCGCCGCCGGGACGGTCGGCTGCTGTTGATACAGCGCCAGCAGGCGCTCATCCAGCAGGCCCATCGACTGTTCATCCGCCAGAATATGATGCAGCACCAGCACCAGCGCGACCTCGCCCTGCGCCGACTCCACCAGCGTCAGCCGGTAAAGCGGGCCGTCCAGCATCTCGAACGGCTGGGCCAGTAGCTGTTCGGCGTACTGTTGCAGCGCATCGCGCCACGCCGACCGGTCGCCCGGCGACCAGCGTTCATGGGCGCACACCAGCGGCTCATCCGACAGATACTGCTCCGCCACGCCCTGTTGCAGCCGTAACCGGGTATTGAGTACCGGCGCCTGTATCCACAGCTGCTGCAGGCTGTGCAACAGTCGTGACGCCTCGACCGGCTGGCTGAAGGTTTTGATCTGCCCGATCAGGTAGCTGTTATCCCCCGCCACCTGCTGGGACAGGAACCACATCCGCTGCTGGGCGCTGCTCAGCGGCAGCGAGGCCGGCGCCGGTTCAGCCAGCAGCAGGCTCTCGCGCTCCTGCCGCGACGCATTGGCGGCCAACTGCATCGGGGTGCGCCAGGTGAAGATATCGCTGACCCGCAGGTTGATATGGTGTCGTTCGGCCAGCCAGGCCACCGCTTTGGCCGCCAGCAGCGAATGGCCGCCGGCAGCGAAGAACGAGGTATCGCGCCCGATGGCGTCATGCCCCAGCAGTTCGCGCCAGACGTCGATGATCGCCTGCTCGGCATCATTGGCGGCGGGCGTTACCGCCGGGGCATCGCGCTGTTCCGGCAACGGGAAGCGGTTACGGTCGATCTTGCCGTTGGGCAGATGCGGGAAGGCGGTCATCAACACGTAGCAGGACGGGCACATGAACGACGGCAGCCGCGCCGACAGCGAATCCGCCAGCGCCGACAGGTCCGGCTCCCGGCCGTCGTCGTGCAGCACATAGGCGATGATAGCGCTGGCCGCCAGATAATCCGGCCGCACCATCACCACCGCCTCTTTTACCGCCGGGTGCTGACGCAGGGCGGACTCAATCTCGCCCAGTTCGACTCTGAAACCACGAATCTTGATCTGATGGTCGATTCGCCCCAGATAATCGAGGGTGCCGTCCTCGCGGTAGCAGGCCAGATCGCCGGTACGGTACAACCTGGCGCCTGCTTTGTCGCTCAGCGGGTGGACGATGAACCGGCTGGCGGTCTGCTCAGGCTGGTTGATGTACCCGTCCGATACCCCGATACCGCCGATGCACAGCTCGCCCGCCACGCCGATCGGCATCGGCTGGTGGAATTCGTCCAGAATCCACACTTCGGTGTTCGACATCGGGCTGCCGATGTGGATGCGCCCCTCATCCGGGTACAATTCGGCGTTGGTGACGCAGACGGTGGCTTCCGTCGGACCGTAGGAATTGAGAAAGCGGCGGCCGCGGCCCCATTTGCGCAGCAGATC
The DNA here is from genome assembly GCF_002812485.1 of Dickeya fangzhongdai. Taxonomy (NCBI): domain Bacteria; kingdom Pseudomonadati; phylum Pseudomonadota; class Gammaproteobacteria; order Enterobacterales; family Pectobacteriaceae; genus Dickeya; species Dickeya fangzhongdai. The sequence goes on along the minus strand of NZ_CP025003.1, from coordinate 1,689,130 downwards.
AACGCCGCACGCCTCGCCGGCGACAATCAGCACTTTCAACGCCGGCAACGGCGCGTATGGCAAGGCCGCCAGCGCCGACGCGGGTAATGTGACATAAGAGATGTTCAGACGGGTCAACTGCTCCAGCAGGTCCGGACCGGGCATCAACGCCAGACGCGGCGCCATCACCAGCGTCGCGCCGTGGCACAGCGCCATGCTGATCTCCCAGACCGAAGAGTCAAAGCTGGTGGAAGCAAATTGCAGCACCCGCTCGCCCGCGCCGATGTCCATCAGCACCGGGAACTCCAGCGCCAGATTGCACACGCCGTGATGGCGGATCGGCACGCCCTTGGGCTGGCCGGTCGACCCCGAGGTGTAGATGATGTAGGCGGTATTGTAGACGCCGCAACGGTTGATCAGGTTATCGACCGGCTGCTGCGGCAACACCGGTTCCAGATCGTCCAGCAACAGGCGCCGGCAGGGAACATCCTGATAATGTTCCACGAATTTTCGCTGGGTCAGCAGCAGATGCAGCCCGGCGTCTTCGATCACGTAGCGGCTGCGATTCAGCGGATAATCCGGGTCAATCGGCACATAGGCGCCCCCCGCTTTCATCACCGCCAGTATCGCCACCATCAGCCACGGCGAACGCTCCAGACTAATGCCGACCGTGACTTCCGCCCCCACGCCCTGCGCCACCAGCAGGTGAGCCAGCTGATTGGCGCGCTGATTGAGCTCCTGATAGCTTAACGTCTGCGACCCGAACTCCACCGCGATCAGCGCCGGCGTCCGCTGCGCCTGTTGTTCGATCAACTGATGCCAGCAGAGCTGATCGTCAAACGATCTGGCGGTCTGATTCCAGTGCAGCAGTTGCCGGTGGTCGGCGTCGGTCAGCAGCGGCAACGCCCCCAGCGCGCTTTCCGGCTGCTCCAGAAACGACTCGATAAAACGGCAGAAACTGGCGGCCAGCCGCGCGACCGTCGCCGGCGCCAGACGGTCGCTGGCGTATTCAAAGCTGCCGTGGATACGCTGCCCCTCCGGCCACATTTCCAGCGTCAGCTCATATTTCGCGGTCGGCATCGGATACGAATGCAGCGGGCTAACGCTGGCCGCGCCGATGCGTTGTTCCGCCTGCGCCGCCTCGCGCCAGACAAAAAACGCCTGAAACAGCGGCGATATGCCCGGCGTACGCGCTTCCTCGCGCAGCGCAGGCAGCAGGTTGAACGGCAGCGGGTGCTGTAACGCCTCGACAAAGCGGCTTCTGACCTGCTCCAGCAGCACCGCGAACGGGTGGCGTTTATCCACCTGATGGCGCATCGCCATCACGGAAAACAGCAAGCCGAACGGATTGTCCTGCGCAACCTGATGATGGCGCGACACCGGGGTGCCCAGCAGGATGTCGCTCTGACGGCAGTAACGCGACAGAAACGCGCTGTACAGCGTCATCAGACACAGATAAGGGGTGACGCGATACTGGCGGGAGACGTTCAGCAGCGCCGTACTCTGCAATGACGACAGGCTGAACGGTACGTGACCGCCGTGGTAATGCTGCACCGGCTGCGCCGGATAATCGTAAGGCAGTTGCAGCAGCGGCAACGGGCCGGTCAGTTGCTGCCGCCAGTAGTCGTGCGCCTGCTTCCCGGCGTCGCTGTGCAGCCAGCGATACTGCTGGCGGGCATACCCATACTGGCCGTCCAGCTCTGGCGCCACCGCGTCCGCCTGACCGCCGGCCATCAACCGGCGATAGTGATGCAGCACCCACTGCCACAAGCGCTGCACCGAGTCCTCATCGGCGATGATGTGGTGCATCACCACGCAGATGTGGTAGTGCTGCTCGCGCAGTTGCAGGCACCCGACCCGCAGCAGCGGCGCCTGAAACGTGGCAAACGGCCGCATCGCCGCCTCCGCCAGCCAGCGTTCGGCGGCGTCGCCGCTCTGCGCCGACAGGTCGACGAATTCCAGACGCAGTGCGGCTGACGGCTCCACCCGCGCCTGCGGTTCGCCATCCTGCGCGAAAAAGGTAGTGCGCAGCGCGTCGAACCGTTGCAGCGCCAGTTGCCACACCCGTTCCAGCACCGCCAGGTTGAGCGGCCCCTGCCACGGCGCGTGGTAGGCCATGTTGTAGACCGCACTGTCGGGCTGGCTCTGCTGGATCAACCACAATCCCTGTTGTTCGACGCTGAGCGTGGCGGATGCCTCGTGGTCGGCCTGCAGGTCCGGAGCCGGTTCACGCAGCGCGGCGGCGCACTGCGCCAGCGTAGCGCCCTGATACAGGTCCCTGAACGCCAGCTCCAGCCCCATCTCTTCGCGCACCCGGGCGATCATGCGGATAGCCTGCAGCGAGCTGCCGTTGAGTTGGAAGAAATCCTCATCCCGGCTGATGGCGTCCAGTTGCAGCACCGATTGCCAAATCGTCGCCAGCGCGCGCTCACGTTCGTCTTGCGGCGCCGCGCCGGTCAGGGTGCGGGCCGCCGCCAGCGGATACAGCGCCTGTAACGCTTTGCGGTCCACTTTGCCGTTCGGCAAACGCGGAAACAGATCGAGAATATGCAGATGGGCCGGGACCCAGGTGGCCGGCAGATAATGCGCTAACCAGTCCCGCAACGCTTCCTGGCGCAGGTCGCTTTGCGGCTGCGCCACCACAAACGCCTGTAGCCGCGCGCCCTGCGGGGTTGTCGCCACCATCACCAGCGCCTGACGCACCTGTTCGTGACGTTCCAGAACGCCTTCGATTTCACCGGTTTCCACCCGCTGGCCGTCAATCTTGATTTGCGTATCGTTGCGGCCGGCCAAAATCAGGTTGCCGTCGGCGTCGATCATGCCGAGGTCGCCGGTGCGGTAAGCGCTTTCCCCGTTGTTAAGGGTGATAAAGCTACGGTTATCCCCCTCCAGATAGCCGGCACTGAGCCAGGGGGTGACAATCAACACCTCCCCCACGACGCCTTGACTGAGCGGCTGCAACTGTTTGTTGACGATGAGCAGCCGGGTATCGTCGATAGGCTGGCCGACCGGCAGCACGGCGCGATCCACATCCGCGGGCGAGACCGGATAGCACACCTTCGCCAGCGTGGATTCGGTCGGGCCGTAGAAATTGAATAACCGGGTATCCGGCAGGCCGCAGTCGGCGAAACGCCGCACCAGCGCCCCCTTGAGCATCTCCCCGGCCAGCGCGACGCAACGCACCTGCGCCAGCGCCTGCGACGCCGCCGGGCTTTCCAGCAGCACCTGAAACAGCGACGGAATCAGATGCATCACGCTGATCCGCTGCTCGCGGATCCAGTTCAGCAGTCGCGGCGCGTCATAAATCAGCTCGGACGACGGCGGCAGACACAGGGTGGCGCCGTTGAGCAACGGCAGAAACAGATCGCGCAGGAACGGGTCGAACATCTGAGGCGTCAGTTGGCTGACGCGATCCTGCGATGTCACGGCCAGCGCCCGGCTTTCCCAGTGAATAAAGTGCAACAGGCTCTCGTCCCGCCCCAGCACCGCCTTCGGGGTGCCGGTCGAGCCGGAGGTAAAATAGACATAAGCATGAGGCTGCTCAATCGGCTGTTTCAGGTAACCGTGCGGCAACTGCTCCGGTACGCCGTCCTCATCCACCAGCACCACCCGGCGTTCCCCTCCCAGCGCCGCCACCTTGGGCAGGTGGTGGCGGCTGGTGATCAACGTGGCGTCGGGAAAGCGCCCGGCCAGCAGCGCCAGCCGTTTTTCCGGCAGTTGCGGCGACAGCGGCACAAACGTGCGCCCGGCATGACGGACAGCCAGCACCGCGGTCACCAGATTCACGTCCTGCCCCAGCAGGGTCAGGACAAACGGGTGGTCTTCGCCCTGTTCCAGAATGCCCTGACCCAGGGTGGCGACATGTTCCATCAGTTGCTGATAGGTCAACTGACGCTCCCCCTGTACCACCGCCAGATGCTGTGGAAACCGGGTAACGATATTTTCAAACTCGACAGAAATAGCCATGAGCAGCCCCTGCAACACTCACCAGATAGAAGACGTTATTGTCTGAACTCGAATTGATCCGCATCCTTCAGGAAGGGGAACCGTTCTCTGACGCCGTGCAGGTGCTCGCGCGACAGGGTGACGGTGAATACCGCTTCCTGCGGCTCCCCGTTCAACAGGGTTTCCCCCAGCGGATCCACCAGCATGGTGTTGCCGCTGTAGTTCAGTTGGTTACCGTCCTGACCGACGCGATTGACGCCGATCACGTAGCTCTGGTTTTCGATGGCGCGGGCCGGCAGCAGGGTTTGCCAGTGGTGGGAACGACCGGCCGGCCAGTTGGCGATATAAATGGCGGCGTCGTATTTGCCGTTCAGGTTGCGCGACCAGGCCGGGAAACGCAGGTCATAGCAAATGAACAGCGCAATACGCCAGCCGTTGTGGTCGACAATGCTCTGTACTTCGCCGGCGGTGTACTCCTGATGCTCGCCCGCATAGGTAAACAGATGCCGCTTGTCGTAGTACTGCACACACTCTTCGGTGACCCACAGCAGCCGGTTGTAGTAATGACCGTCGTTTTCGATGATCACGCTGCCGACTATCGCCGCCTGATATTCGGCGGCCAGTTTCTGCATCCAGTCCCGGGTCTTCCCTTCCATGCGCTCGGCAATGCTTTTGGGCTTCATGCTGAATCCGGTGGTGAACATTTCCGGCAGCACGATCACGTCGCTGCCCTGGCACTGCTTCAGCAATTTTTCCACCCGGCGACGATTAGCCGCCGCCTGCTCCCACACGATGTCCATCTGGACCAGCGACAGTGTCAAATCCTTCATATTTATCTTTCCTCCATAAAATGACTGGGCGCGCAACTAACGCAGGTCGGCATCGAACAGTTGTTCAAGGAAACTGCTCTGGCGGGTGTGCTCGACAATCGTCGCCCGCACGCGCTGCTGTTCGGGCGGCACGATAAATCCTTCCTCAATCAGGTAATTGAAATAGCGGAACAGCAATGTGTGGTCGCAGGCGGCGCAGACAATGCCGCTGCCCGCCAGCCACTGCCGGGTCAGCCGGGTGGCGTATTTGGCCTTTTCGGTGATATCGCCGCTGCTGTAAAACAGCGCCATCAGGTCGGTGAACGAAGAACGATAAGGTTTGCCGTCGCGCAACATGCGGTTTTGCGTCAGGGCTTCGAAGTAGTCTTCGTTGATGACCACGTCCAGTTGGTAACCGAATTCCCGCAGCGCAATCACGATATCGTCGTAGGTGATCGGTTCCGGGTTGGTCAGATTGAGGGTTTTGCCGTGAAAGTCATCGCTGTTCAGGCTGGCGTACAGCGCCGCCTTTGCCACATAGTCTACCGGCGTGATGTCGAAATCTTCCGAAGAACGAAAGGTCAGGCCGGTTTCCACCAGCGATTTGATCATCTCGTAATAGATGCCTTTGACGCGGGTTTCGTTAAGCGGATAACGGCCGCTGGCGCTGTCGCCCCAAATATTGCCGGGGCGCACGATAGCCCAGCGCAACCCGCGCTCTCCCGCCTGATGCACCGCCTTTTCCGCTTCGTATTTTGAACGTTCGTAGTCCATGTCGCGGTAGTTCTGCCCGAAATCGAGGTCGGTTTCCTGTAGTTCGAATCCGTCCTGATACAGCTTGTCGCCCACCACGCTGAAGCTGGAGGCGTACAGCAGCGGAATGTCGCCGCCGAGGCAAAAATCAATCACCTGCTGGGTGCCTTTTACATTGACCGGCTGCAGTTTGCCGTAGGACGCCACCAGGCTGACGTTGGCCGCACAGTGCAGCACCCGATCCGTCGTGGCCTGCAGCCGCTGATAATCCTGCGCGTTCAGCCCCAGTTGCGCCTGCGCGACATCCCCCAACACCGGAATCAGCCGCTCCAGTTGCCCGGCGCAGGTCCGCTCGACGTCATAGGAAAACAGGACGCTTTCCAACCGCGCTCTGGCCTGCGCTACCGAGTCCGCGCGCACCAGACAAAACACATTGGCTGACGTGGCGGTCAGGATTTCGAGTAATAACCGCCCGCCCAGCACACCGGTCGCCCCGGTGAGAAACAGGTTTTTTACCGCTGGCGCGACCCCTGTTGATACGCTCCCTGCTGACATAAATGACCTCCCGTTATTCCCATCAAAAAAAGCCGTCAAAACACGCGCATGACATACGCATAACTGTGGTTTGTGGTTGTATGACGCCGGCCTATAGCGTCCCGACCCGCATCCCGCCGTCCAGCGGGATCACCGTGGAGTTGAGGTAGTTGGTCTTGCAACTGGCCAGAAACCCCACCACTTCGGCGACGTCGTCCGGCGTGCCCCAACGCCCGACCGGCACAATGCTGCGGATGATCTTGTCTTCCTCCGGCGAGCCAATCATGTGCGGGTCGACAAACTTCGCCAGCATCTCGGTGCGGCAGATACCGGGAGCAATAGCGGTGACGCTGATATTCATCGGCCCCAGCTCTCGCGCCCAGGACTCGGTGGCGGAGATCAGCCCGGCTTTGGAGGCGGCATAGGCTGAACCGCCCGCCGCGCCCCAGATGCCGGCAACCGAGGCGATGTTGATGATGCGCCCGTACTTCAGGCGCGCCATGTAACGTGCGAACACTTCGGTGCAGTTGAAGGCGCCGGTCAGGTTCACCGCCATCACCTTTTCGGTATCGCGCAGACCGCGGGCCGACAGGCAGTAACTGCGCTCGATCACCCCGGCGTTGTTGACCAGCGCCGTGATGGTTGATCCCAGTTGCCCGGCGATGGTTTGCGCCGCGGCGTTGACCGAATCAAACTGCGTGACATCCATCGTGAACCGGTGCAGCCCCTCGGGCTGCCCCAGTTGTTGGTGAAGTTGCTCCAGCCGTGATGCGCTGATGTCCGTCGCCGCTACCTGATAACCGATATCCAGCAAGGTGCGGGTGATGGCCGCGCCAAAGCCGCCGGCCGCGCCGGTGATAACCGCGACCTGCTGGCTCATGCTTCCACCCCCTCTTTAAAGGTGATGTCGATGACCTTGCGGGCGTTTTCCATCGCGTCAAAAATGCGTTCCTCGAAGAAGCGCACATCGTCCTGCGACATCAGCAGGTTGGAGTACATGCGCGACAGCGGGGAGAACTGGATGCCATAGCGTTTGGAGATTTCGCGGATGATGATGTCGCAGAATTTCACCTTGTCGCTGTAGCCTTCGGAGCGGTCTACCGGCGTGGACTGCGAGTGGTAGACCAGCGCGGTCGGCATGCCCTGAATCACCAGCGGCAAATCCACGGCTTCGGCGGCTTTGACGAATGCGCCGGAGATCTGGCGCATCACGTCGGCCATGCGGTCATAGCAGCCCGGGTCCTGTTCGATCAGGTCGTAGGTGGCTTTCACCGCCGCCAGCCCCAGCGGGTAACCGTTGAAGGTACCGGCGTGGATCACCTTGCCGCGGGTGTAGAGGTTCATGATGTCGCGACGGCCCATAATCGCGGACACCGGCATGGAGCCGCCGGCCAGCGCTTTGCCGAAGGTGGCCAGGTGCGGCGTGACGCCGAGCAGTTGCTGCGCGCCGCCAAGACCGACGCGCACCCCGGTGATCACCTCGTCGAAAATCAGCACGATGTTGTACTTCTCGCACAGCGCCTTGGCTTTCTCCAGGTAGCCTTCGCGTGGGAAAATACCGCCGCCGTTGATGCACAACGGTTCCATCAGCACCGCGGCGATTTCGCCGTGATAGCGCTCGATGGTGGCGGTCAACACATCAATGTCGTTCCACGGCAGCATGAACGATTGGTCTTCAATCGCGCCGGGAGCGCGCCCCCAGGTATCCAGCAGGTCGCCCTTGAACTGCTCCGGCACCGGCCAGCTCAGGTCCTGCTTTTTGCGCCAGCCCATGATGTTGTCGGCGTTGCCGTGATAGTGGCCGTGGAAACGGATGAAGCGGGTCTTGCCGGTAAAGCCGCGCGCCAGACGCAGCGCGTTCTGCACCGCTTCGGTCCCGCTCAGACAAAAGCGCACCATATCGGCACAGGGGATGTGTTTGATCAGCGTTTCGCACACCTCCACTTCCAGATCGCAGGTATCGACCGAAGTGACCTTGTGCATGTAATTGATCAGGGCCTCGTTGTAAGCCTCGTTATGGTGACCGGTAATCAGGGCGCCAAACTTGCAGAACAGGTCCAGATGCTCGTTGCCGTCCAGGTCCCACACCCGCGAATTACGGCCGCGATTGAAGGGGATCACCAGCGGGCGTTCCGGATCGCCAAAGTTGTAGTGGGTCCCGCCCGGGATCAGCTCCCAGCATTTTTTATAGAATTCTTTGGATTGGTCTAACGTCAGTTTGGTTTCCGCATCCATTATCTTGGTACTCCCTGTTTGTGGTTGAAATGACAGCGTCGGTTGAGATTCCGCGATGGCGCTGACGCCACAGCGTTGAAGATCGTCGGGGGTGCACCGTTGCAGCGTGTCGGGCAGCGCGATGTCCAGCGCCGACAGCCCGGTCACCCGGTTGAGGTAAGCGGCGCCCTGCATCAGCAGTACCGCTATGTCGCCGACGCGGCGATGCGCCACGTCTTCCAGCGCCGAGCCGCGCAGCCATTCGTTGAGCGCGCCCATCGCCGACCCGCACCAGACCTGATAGTCCAGCTGGCGCGACGGCTCGCTGTTGATAGCCCAGCGGGACGACTGACCGAGATACCACTGGAAAATCAGCGCCATCTTTTTCTTCGGTTGTTGTTCAGCTTTGACGATCGCCTGCGGCTGGTGATTGCGCTCGAAGTAAGTCACCGTTTGCTGCCAGACCTGCGCCAGCGACTGGTGAAAGATCTGTTTTTCAATCTGCGCGACATCCTCGGCGGGGATGTCTTCCAGCCGGTCGTACTGCTTGTACAGCGCGTACAGCTTCTGGGCGCGCACCGCGTACATGCTGCCCTGCTTCATCACCTGCACTTTGGCGCCCAGCTCGAACATGTCGGCGGACGGCGCGGTAGCGACATCGCCAATCTGTACCTTGCCCAGCATCTGTTTCACCGCATCCGAGGTGCCGGCTTCGACACAGGCCTGATTGACAGACCCGGTCACCACGTAAGCCGCGCCCAGCGCAAACGCCGCCAGCACCGCGTGCGGGGTGCCGAGGCCGCCGGCCGCGCCGATGCGCACCCGCCAGCCGCTGGCGCACTGCGCCTGCATCTCATCGCGCAACGCCACCACCGAGCGGAAAATACACGCCAGCAGCCCTTGATCGGTATGACCGCCGGAATCGCCTTCCACGGTGATGTCGTCCGCCATCGGCACCTGACGCGCCAGCTCCGCCTGCTGCGCGGTAATCAGCCCGTCATCCAGCAGCTTTTTCAGCAGGTTTTCCGGCGCCGGGCGCAGGAAGTGCTGCGCCACCTCGCGGCGGGACACCTTGGCAATAATGCGGTTTCGCGGCTGGATACGGCCATCAGCCCCGCGCGTCAGCCCGGCTGCGCGGTAGTACACCAGCGCGGCGCTCAGGTTGATGTAGGCCGAAGCTTCGATCACCCGTACCTGGCGTTCGATCAGCAGCGTAACGCAGCCAATCTCCCACGCCGGGTTGCCGGGGTTATGCAGCAGGTTGACGCCAAACGGCCCGGCGGGCAGTTGGCGCTGAATCTGCTCCAGCTCGGCGGCGATGCGCTCCAGGCTTAACCCCCCGGCGCCGAACATCCCCAGAATCTGTTGTTGCCCCAGCGCCACCACCATGTCGCTGGAGTGGATGCCGTTCGCCATCGCCCCGGCGTAGTAGGAAAAACGCACGCCATAGTCGCGCTGGAACTGCCGGTCGCCCAGACGGTCGGCCCCCATCGGCGGCAGCAGGCCAATCAGTCGCCCGTCTGGCGGCGCGGCATGACCGGCTTCAATTCGCACGTCGCGGTCGTACTCCACCACCGCCAGCGGCGTTTCCAGCGCGTAAAGCGCCTCGCCGCCCAGCAAGGGCTTGCCCGCGACAGCCGACGAACTGGCCGTATTGTGTTGTGTACTCATAGTCAGCTTCCCTGGCTTATCGGTTCGGCCGCGTCAACCTGAAGCGGCGTGGTGTGAGGGTGGGTGGCGGCGGCGTCCGACGCGTCACGGCTGAATCCGGCGCCGAGGTTGTCGCACAGCCCGATGACATTGCCGCGATACAGCATTTCCACAATGAACGTCAGCGCGATGTCTTCCAGCGTGTGTCCATCCGCCGCGTAGCGGGCGTTGACGGATTTGCAGGTCAGCCGGTAGCGCAGTACGTCGCGCTCGCACTTCACTTCACCGCGGAATCGGGCGCTGTAGTGGTGGTCGCACAGCGTGCGCGGCGTCAGGTGCGGCTGCGAGTTAAGCCCCAGATAGTGCAGGAACACCTTGACCATCTGCTCGCACCCTTCCACCAGGAAGGTGCCGGGCATGACCGGGTCATTCTTGAAGTGTGCTTTGAACACAAAGTGATCCGGGTCGATATCCACCTCGCCCAGCATCTCGCCCAGCCCGAATGCGCCGCCGTCGCGTGACATCGACACCACCCGGTCCAGCATGCGGGTATGCGGGTTGCAGATGTGGCCGATTCCCGGCCGGGCGTAGGCCGCGCCGAAACAGGCGGCGACGTCGCCCTGCAACAGCGCCGACACCTCGCGGTCCGACAGCGCGGTCTTGTCGCAGCGCAGCGGCGGCGTAAACCGCGTGGACGGGATCGTCTCGCGGAAGTAGGCGGCGGTATCCAGATGCTTGGCGCGCGCCATGTCGCGGGCGCTGAAGAAACCGGAGTTGGCTACCAGCTTGAACACCAGCCGGTCATCGACGTAGCAGAAATACTCGTAACCGATCAGCACCACCCCGCCCGCTTTCACCACCGAGGTGATGTTGACGCGGCCGCGCAGGGTTTCGCCCGCGACGGGCATCTCGCTGTAGACCGTGGTCTGGCTGTCCACCGCGCGGTAGCACAGTTGCCCCTTGAACATCATGTCGCAGCCGATGACGGTAAACGCCACGATCATGGCGTGAGACGACTCCAGCGACATAAACGCCGGGGCCTTGCCGTCCACCACGTACCAGGCATCGGGGGGAATATCGTATTCCCACTCGATAAAGCCCGGCTCCAACCGGTCCTTTTGCGCCGACAGCGCGGTAATGCGCGACACGAACAGGTAAGGCGGCGACGGCATACGGGTGCGGATCGGGTAGCTGTCCGCTTCCTGATATGCATCGCCCAGCACACGGGCGATGCTGCCGTCGGTCAGTTCCAGCAGCTGTTGATAATCCAGCACCGGGCGCGGGCACACCGGCGCGGACGGCGCCAGCTCGACGCCCAACTGGCGGGCGATCAGCCGGTGAAAGGTGTTTTCCAGCGTCAGATAACGCAGTTGGGTGTAAGCGTGACGCCACTGGTGCGCGGTGTCGTGCGGCACCCGCGAGGTGACGCTCAGCGCGACGGGCGGCAGCCGGGTAACCGGCGCGTTATCCGCCAGCGCGGCAAAACGAGCGATCGCCGCCTCGCTCAGTACAATCTCTTCCACCGTCTTATCGCGGCCGGTAAAGACGCTCACATTCAGCGATACGCTGGCCGGCGACGCAATATGGCCGGCGCTGGCCCGCCGCCCCTGAGTCGGCTCCCGCAGAATCAGATGGCTATAGGCGCGATCGACGCCGATGTGGCTGATGGCCGCCCGACGCGGTCCCTGCGCCGACGTCGGCCAGTCAGCCCCCTGTCGCGGTACCTGTAACCCTGACCCAGAGGCGGCGGCGCGCAGCGGCTCGGCCAGCGTGAAGTCCGGCACCCCCGGCAGGTATGCCTGCGACAGCTGCAACGCGGCTTTGATGATCCCCAACAGCCCGCTGGCGGCGGACAAATGCCCGTAATGCGCTTTCAGCGTGCCCAGCGTCAGCGGCGTGGCACGATCTTCGGTGCGGTAAGCCTGACGCAGCGCCGCGCACTCGGCCTCCAGCTCGCCGGGACGGGCGCCGGCGTACGCTTCCACATACGCCACCTGATGCGCGTCGCATCCGGCCGCGGCCAGCGCGGCGGTCATGTTTTCCGCCAGCGTCTGTACCGCAGGCTTGAACGGCAGCGAACGGTTCGGCGCATGGGCGATCGCCAGGCCGTCCACCAGCGCGTAAATCGCGGTGTCGTCGCGCAGCGCATCCTGCTCGCGTTTGAGTACGACAACGCCGCCGCCGTCGCCCACATCCTGATTGGCCTGCAACGATTGGTGGTCCCACAGGACATTTTCCACGCCGCCGGCAAAGCTACAGCTGGCGATCAGCACCGCGTCCACCTGCTGGCGCGCCAGCATGAACTGCGCCAGTTCGATGGCTTTGAACGGCGCGCTCTCCTCGCTGTACAACGAGAAGGTCGGCCCGTTAAGCCGCAGGTGAGCGGCCAGCCGCGACGCCACGATATTGCCGATGCCGCCGGTAATCCCTTCCGGGTACGGCGCCGGAAACAGCCCGTCGCGCACGATGCTTTCCAGCGCGGCCTGATCATCGCCAGACAGCGAGATGCCGCAACGTTGCAGGCTTTGCGCCAGTTGCCAGCCGATTTCATTGCGCGCCTGATAGCGCAGACAGCCGTAGTCCACGCCGCCGGCGACAATCACCGCGATATTGCGGCGGCTGCCGTCCAGCGCATAACCGGCGTCCAGAAAGGCGCGCTCGGCCACCGGCAGCAGAAACAGATGCGACAACAGGTGCGGGCCAACCACATTCGGCGGCAGCTTGAAGTGTTTGCAGTCAAAGTCGAAACGTTCAATATAAGCGCCCTGCGGCGGCTGAGACACCCCGCGCTGCGCCAGCACGTCCGGCCGCTGTTCCATGCCGATCCAGCGGGTGCGCGGCAGGTCGGTAAAGAACTGCCGGCCCTGCTTTAGCGCCTGCGCCAGTTGTTCGCTCTGCTGGGTATGCGCCAGGTGTACGCCGATGCCGACCAACGCCAGCGGCTGCTGGACCTGCGCCGTCGGAGATGGCGCGGCATGCCGGGCGCGCAACCCGGCGTGGTCTTCGCTCACCACCAGATGGGCATTAACCCCGCCGAAGCCAAAGGCGTTGATACCGGCACGCTTCGGCCTGCCGGTGGCGGGCCACGCGCGGGTGCTGCGCACCACATGGTCCAGCGTCAGTTTGCCTTCCGGGGTGTTGACCAGCTCGGTTACGCCGGGCGTCGCGGGGATTTGACCGTGGTTAAGGGACAACACCACCTTCAGCAGGCTGCCCATGCCGGAAGCGGTCAGCATGTGGCCGTTGTTGGCCTTGTTGGCGCCGATCAGCGGAAGCGCGCCGTGGGTGGCGAAAAACCCTTCCACCGACGCCAGCTCTACCTGATCGCCGACCGGGGTGCCGGTGGCATGGCATTCCAGATAGTCAATGCGGGTATCGCCGTCCGGATAGGCGCGCGCCAGCGCGGTGCGCTGCCCCTGAATATCCGGCACCAGCATGTGCTTGGCGCCGGCGTCATTGGACAGCCCGACCGACTCGATCACCGCGTAGACGGTATCGTTATCACGCACCGCATCGCGGTAACGTTTCAGAGCGACGATACCGGCGCCCTCGCCGGCTTTCAGCCCTTCCGAGGCGCGGTCGAACGGAATCGAGATCCCCTGTTTGGGGAACGCCTGCAGCACGTTGAAGCCGTGATTGATGTAAATGTGATCGGCGTGGCACACCGCCCCGGCCAGCATCAGGTCGGCCTTGCCGCTTTCCAGATAATCCGACGCCAGTTTGATGGCGTACAGCGCCGACGAACAGGCGGCGTCGAGGGCGAAGCTCGGCCCGGCCAGCCCCAGCGCCAGCGCCGCCACGGTGGCGTTATGGCCGCCGGTGATCAGGTTGGCGTCATCATACGCGGCCGGCGGCCAGATAGCGTCAAACCGGAAATCCGGGCGATGGAGCAGCGTCTGAATATAGGGCTGCAGCAATTGATGATAAAAAGGCGTCATCAAACGTTTTACCGCATGCGTCGGCATGCCGATATTACCGATAATTAACCCGGTCTTTTTCAGGAGTGCTTCATTATGGCGATACCCGCTATGACTCAGCGCCTGTTCTGCGGCATACAGGGTCCATTTAAATAATGCATCCAGAGAATTCAATTCGTCGGGCGATAAATAATACCCCTCAGAATTAAATATAAAATCCCTGACATAACCGTTGCGATTGTAATTAATCTTATCGGCAGTGCCTGGCACCGGATGATAATAATTATCCGGCGACGTTCCCAACTCCTGTTCGGACACAGGCGAGGCGCTATCCTTCTGCCGGCATAGGTTTTCCCAGTACGCCATAGGGTTATCCGCGCCAGGAAACAGGCATCCCAGCCCAACGATGGCTATCGGTTCCATGAAAACATCACTCCTGAATATCAGCCGGGGATCCTGAATATGCTCACGCATGCCCTTCATCTTTTAAGTCGCAGCCGCTTTGGCTGCAACTCGAAATCTATTGGGCATCTATTCAGGAACCGGTTGGCTCGATTTAATTAAACGGTCATTTATTTGCGATGACGCTCTCGGCCTGCGAATAGCAGAATAATTTCCTTAATGCTGATGACGCGGTAAATTCCACCTGACTTAACCGGCTGTAAATATGCCCCTGTTCATCATGCAGGACGATATCGGTAATAAACGACGACAGCGTTTGTTTAACGATACGCATCGAGGCAAAGAACGGCACACCGGCCGGTACCGGCGCAAGATGTTCAATGCGGCCAATGGCCGACGGCAAACCCGCCTTGTCGGAACGCAGCATCAGCCACATCAACGGCAGTTGCAGGCCGACGTCATGGACGAAGAAATCGAACGCCGTGGTGGCGAATTGCCCGGTGGTCGTCGCCTCCGGCAGCCGGCAGAACAGCGTCAGGCTTTCATCGTCAATGCTTACCCGTTCGTGAATGCCGCGGAACGCTTCGCCGTGAAACAACAGGCTGCCCTGCCGCATATCGCCGTACACCGGCTGCTCCAGCCCGATTCGCTGGTTCAGATCCACCGTCACCCGCTGCTGTTGCGAAGCCGGCGCCTTGATGCCGAGCGTCAGTTTCGCCTGATAGTGTTTCTCGCCGTGATCGTTGAGAATCACCATCTCCAGCGCCAGCGCCTCATCGCCCGGCTGATAGCCGGCGGTGGGCTGCCACTGCACCTGCCAGTCCTCGCGCTGGCTACCGTCAAACACGATGCCTTTCAGTACCGAAAAGGCGTCCACCGCGGTCACCCGATAGCCGGGGAAACGTTCCGCGGCGACGTGCGACATCCAGGCAATCGCCGCCGTGGCGGGCAGTACCGGCTTATCGTTGATGACATGGTGCAGCAGGAACGGGTTATGCTGCGCCAGCAGATGCCGCTGTACCGTTTCCCCCGGCCCCAGCGCTTTGACCGTCTGCACCGCCCGGTAACTGGCGCCGCCAATGGCGACCTGCCGGGTCGCGCCATCGCAGAACTCATCCAGGAAGCGGCGATACCCTTCCGCCGCCGGAATGATGATCATGTTTTGCGCATCGTAAGCCCGCTTCAGGGTGTCGTTGACCATCCCCCCGTCCCACGGTCCCCAGTTGATGGCGCGCAATACCGGACGATGCTTCCCGGCCAGCGGCAGCCAGCTGAACTTGTTGAGGATCTCGTTTGCCAGCGCATAGTCGGTCTGCCCCGCGTTGCCGAAGAACCCCGACACCGACGAGAACAGGATTACCTGGCGCAGTTGGCTGGGTTCCACCACCTGCAACAGGTTTTCCAGCCCGCGCACCTTGACGTCGAAGACCGAACGCAAGTCGCCCAGCGTCTTCTTCTCGATGCGTTTATCAGCCAGATTGCCCGCGCCGTGAATGATGCCGGTCACGGCGCCATACTGCGCCGCGACGTCGGCGAGAATAGCGGCAAGCTGGTCCCTGTTGGTGATATCGCACTGGCGGTACACCGCCTTCGCCCCGCGCTGTTCGATAGCCAGCAGCGTTCGGCGCACCTCGTCGTTGTGCTCCAGTCCGCTCAACATGGCGCTGATTTTCACCGGCGTCGGCTGCACATGCTGCTGTTGCAGGCTGGCGATGGCCGCGGCCTTCCTGGCCTCCGGCGTCTGTGCGCCCACCGCCCATTCCGGCAGGGGCGCGTCGATGTCGGTCCGGCCCAGCAGAATGAACGTGGCGGGTACGCCCTGCGCCAGCGCCTGCACGCAGCCGGCGGTAATGCCTCTGGCGCCGCCGGTGACGACGAACACATCCTGTGCCGTCACCGCGCTTTCGCCCGCCGTCAGCGCGGCGGCGGCCGGGCGTAATGCCAGCGTCATGCGCTCGCCGCCCGCGGGCCGACCGACCTCGCCGATCGTCTGGTTGCTATCCTGCAACTCTTCGCAGACGATGCGCGCCACCGCCTCGTCGCCCAGCGACGCGGCGATATCCACCGTGCGGCAAAATACCGATTTCCATTCGATATTCAGCGCCTTAGTCAGGCCGGTAACGCCGCCGGTCACCACCGGCAGCATCTGACGCTGTGCGGTGCCCAGTTCACCGTCCCCGCGCGCCGCCACCAGAAAATACCCGTTGTCGGCCTGAGTCAGCGACGGTTGCAGGCGGCGGGCCAGCAGGAACAGCGTCTCGACGGCGCTGTAGTCCTGCGGCCGGAACACGTCCCGCAGCTGTTTGACCGCCGGGCGCGCCGCCTGCAGGTAAATCACGCCGCCAATGGCGCCATGCTGCGCCTCCAGCGTGGTGATGGCGTCGTCAAGCGCCACCTCGTCCGGCTGGACCAGAGTCAGCGCGGCGCTGCTTTTCTTGCGTTTTTTCCCTTTCGGCGCGGCCGGCAACACCGTCATCCATACGGTACGCTGACCGTGTTGCGCCAGTTGCTGCAATAACGCCGTCGGCGTTTGCCCCTCTTCGTCGACAACCAGCCAGGTTCGCGCTGTCGCAAACGCCTGCGGCAGGCGATCCGGCAACGGTAACGGCTGTTGAACGACGTCATAACGCCCGACGCCATGCGTGTCGGCAACCGGCGTTTCGACGATCGCGGCGTCAACGGTAGACGCGGCGAATTGAGCTGTGGTCGGCTGAATCACACCAGTAGCGTGTGATTCAGCTAGCGGCTTTTTTACCGTATTGTCCACCGTGGTGGTGGTGACAAAGCCCAGCGAACGCAGCGTCGCCTCAGAACCGGTATCGCGGCCGTCTTTGGCTTCCGATTCACGCAGGTTGTCTTCCACGAAGAACTCGCGCGCCGACTCGGTTTCACCCTCTGGCGTTCCGCCGCCGCGAATATCGGCGATAATTTCTGCGATCATGCCCATGAAGAAATCGGACATTTTGTTGATGTTGCTGAGGGCTTCGATATCCAGCGTTTCCAGATCTTTGTTCTTGGAAGCGTCGTGATAGACGCCCGCATCAGCGGAGAAGGCATCGAACATCGCGCCGAAGATTTCCAGACGCTTGATGGAGTCGATGCCCAGATCGGCTTCCAGATCCATCTCGCCGTCAATCATGTCCTGCGGATAACCGGTGCGGTCACTGACGATCGCAATCAGTTTGGCGGTGATCTCTGCCACCTGGATCGCCTCAAAACGGGCGACTTGCTCTTCTTCTTCCGCCGTCAGCACCTTAGCGGCTGGCGCAGCGGCAGCAGCAACAACCGGCGCGCTGTCCTGAACCGCAGCCGGTGCGGCGGCGGGTGCGGCGACCGGCGCCGGGCTAGCCGTCACCACCGGCTCGGGGATGACAGGCAGCGATGGCGCGCTGGCGACAACCGGTGCAACCGGCGTTACAACCGCCGCCGGCACCGGCGCGGCAACCGCGGGCGCCGTTACCGGAACGGCGGTGACGGACAGGACGTTGTTCCCTGATACTGGCGCGGCAATTACCGCACGACGAGGTTGCAAGACCGCATTGTGATTATCGTTTACGTCAAACAGATCCTGCTGGGTGGCGAAATAACGCTCATGATTGGCGTGGTACAGCTCCAGATTTTTGTTCAGCAACTGAACGCTCTGGCCCAGACTGGTCAGCATATGCGGCAGGTTCTGGTGATCGGGATATTTGTCCAGCAAAGTGAACTGCTTGTTCAGCAACGACTCCAGCAACGAGATGTACTCCTTCTGGTTGGTCTGGAATTGCTGATGCAGTTGACTCATCACCTGCTGGGCAGTTAGCAGGCCGTGCAAATTGCCGTTATCGTGACTGTGCGTCAAGGGAGCCTTGTTTTCCATTACAGTATCTCTCTCTGAGGTAGGTAAAGATGGTTTTCCTGTTTCCTGCGTCCTTGAAGCAGGCGCCTGGGGGGCGGGTACGGATGTTGCCGACGGGCCGATGCCGGTCGTCAACGTCTCGGTCGGTAGCACCGCTGTTTGGGGAGCCGCTGTTTTTAACGCATCTGTTTTTAGAACGTCTGCCTTTAAAACCTCGGTCTTTAACACATCGGTACTGGGACTGACATTGGCGCTGGGACGGGTATCCGCTTTCGACGGGGTAGCAACGGCGGCGCGCTGGGCGATGAACTGATCCACCACGCGGGTATCGCCATCGCGCAGGGCGTTCTGGCGACGGGCGCGGTTTTTCGCCGACAGGAAAAAGCCGCCGTTCAAGCGCACGCTGACGCTGCTGCGTTTACGCGACGGTAGCGGCGCCGGACGGGCATAGCGATCGAAAGCGGTCAGCGGCAGCCCTTCAGCCACCAGACGCGCAATCGCCCGGGACAGCTGTACGCGTTCTTCACCCTTGTCGCTGGTGTTGAGCGACACCACGCTGTGCGGCCGATCCTTGAGAATATCCGCCACCAGTTTGCCAAGAACGCCTTTCGGGCCAATCTCGATAAACAGCCGCCCGCCTTGCTGATAGAGGGCTTCGATGGTCTGGCGGAACAGCACCGGCTGAATCAGTTGGTTAGCCAGCACCTCGGTGATGGCCGCCGGCGTATCGGGATAAGCCTGCGCCAGCGCGGTGGAATACAGCGCGCCGTGCGGGGCCTGAAAACTCACCGCCGCCAGCTTCTGGCGAAACGGCGTTGCCGCGGCGGCGATGTAGCGGGTATGAAACGCGGCCGAGACCTGCAACAGGCGGCAATGGACTTTTTTCGCTTCCAACTGCTGGTGCAATTGGCGGATCTGATCGCTGGCGCCGCCAAATACCACCTGAGAAGACGAGTTGTCGTTGGCGATGACGATATCCGGATACGCGGCCAGAATGGCTTCACGCTCGGCGGCGCTGAGCGACGCGGCCAGCATCGCGCCGGCATCCTGATTATCCCCCGGCTTGCTGGCTAACGCCGCCGCTTGCCCGCGAGCCAGCGACACCCGGTAAAAATCATCGTCCGACAATGCGCCGGCGGCCCACAGCGCGGTAACCTCGCCGTAGCTATGACCGCAGAAGAAATCCGCTTTGAATCCGATGTTCTTCAGCAAATTGTAGTAACCGGCGCTGATGGCGCCGATAGCCGGCTGGGCGTTGGCGGTTTCCGTCAGGCGTTGCTGCTGCTTCTGCCGTTCAATATCGTTAAATACCGGAATCGGGTAGATAACCGGAGAGAGCGCGGGCAGGTTGTCGTCCTGCGCCAGGGTATCGAGCGTTTCCAGCGTCTGGCGCAGTTCAGGAAAATCCACGGCCACGCCGCGCCCCATGTTGACATACTGGGAGCCCTGCCCCGGAAACATCGCGACTACCGTTCCCGCCGTCGCCTTCGCGTGCGGCTGATAGTAAATACCGACCGGATGCTCCCACCCTTGTTCGCGCTGACGGGAGAGCTGTTTGATCGCCGAATCAAGGAACGACGCCACCTGTCCGGCATCCTCCACCACAAACAGCAGTCTGGCGTGTTCCGCCGGCAACGCTTCCGGATCCTGCTGTCGGAGGTGTTCGCGCAACATGATGTCCGGCGACGACGCGGCAACCTGCGCCGCAGCCGCCTGGCAGACGGTCAGCAGCGCATCGGGCGTCTCGGCCTGGAACAGCAGCGTGGCGGGCAGGTCGTTGAGACGGTAGCGCCCCTGCGGCTCGCGCTCATATTCTTCCAGCACCGCATGGAAGTTGGTGCCGCCAAATCCAAAAGCGCTCAATGCGGCGCGACGCGGGGCATTATTCGCCGGACGCAGCCAGGGGCGCGCATCGGTATTGGCATAGAAGGCCGAGTGCTTGTCGGCCACCGCGTCACACGGCTGTTCGACGTTGATGGTCGGCGGCAGCACCTTGTGGGATAACGCCATCGCCACCTTGATCATCGACGCCGCGCCCGCTGCGCAGCGGGTATGACCGATTTGCGACTTAACGCTGCCAAGCGCGATCGACTTGGGCGCCAGCGCCATCTCGCCGAACACCGCGCCGAGGCTTTTCAGTTCGGTGTTATCGCCAGACGCCGTGCCGGTACCGTGCGCCTCCACCAGTTGGATATCCGACGGCGCGATCCCGGCACGCTGGTAGGCGCGATGAATCGCTTTTACCTGCCCTTCGTAACGCGGCGCGAAGATGCTTTTCGCCCGGCCGTCGCTGGACGCTTCCACCGCTTTCAGCACCGCGTAGATCCGATCGCCGTTCAGTTCGGCATCTTCCAGGCGTTTTAGCACCAGCATCCCGACGCCGTCCCCCAGCATGATGCCATCCGACTGCTGATCGAACGGGCGCGACAGGTTGCTTTTGGAGAGCGCGGGGGTTTTGCTAAAGCACAGGAACGAGAAGGCCGAGTTCTCCAGATTGACGCCGCCGGTCAGCACCGCGTCGCAACTGCCGGATTGCAGTTCGCCCACCGCCGACTTGATAGCGGCCAGGCTACTGGCGCAGGCCGCATCCACCATGTAGGAGGTGCCGCCGAGATCAAAGTAGCTAGCGATACGACCGCAGGCCACATTGCCCAGAAAACCGGGGAAGCTGTCTTCATTCCATTCCAGATACAGGTCGTGAACGCGGTTAATCACCTCATTGGCAACCGCTTCCGACAGCCCGGACTTGACCATGATGCGGCGCAGATAAGGCGCTTGCTGGCGGGCCGCCAACGAGAATGAGGTATTGCCGTTACCGCTCCCGCCCAGAATCACGCCGATGCGATCGCGGTCAACCGAGCTGCCGTCCCCAACCAGACCGGCATCCTCCATCGCCTGTTTGGCAACGTACAGCGCAAATAACTGCGCGGTGCCGATAGAGTCGACAATCGCGGGCGGAATCTTAAATTCCACCGGGTCAAAATCAATCGGCTGAATAAAACCGGCCTTGTGGCCGTAGGTTTTATCCGCCTGCGTAGGGTCGGGGTGATAAAAATCGTCTTTATACCAATAATCGTCTCCCGGCAGGGTATCGATATCGGTAATGGAACTCCTTTTCCCATTTATATTGCGCCAAAAATCATGCAGGCTGGCGGCATCGGGGAAATGGCTGGCCATTCCGACAATCGCAATATCACTCGACCCATTATTCAGGTTCAATATATCTTTCCCTAACATATATTCCCTCTTACACGAAGGCGTGGTCAGCCCTGGGCGGCATGAAATCATGCGCCTTATTCCGACCGGCTCCATTGCTAATCAAAGTTGAAGTTTATGCTCAGATGCCACAGTCATAAAAAAGTCAAAAACTAAAACAACGCCCATTCATTTCTTTGACAAAACCTCGGTTCTACCTCGCAGCATCCCTATGATAACGCCGATAATAGCGGCTATAGCGGCGACGACGATTTCAAGCGCTATCACCGAAAACATATTGGTTATGGTAAATGGGAAATACTTCACGATAATGAATATGCTCGCCACCACCGCGGCGCTGAATGCATGCAGAATGAAGTACATTGACCACTCATCCAGTTCATCCTCATCGTCGAAATGCAACATCCCTATTCGGGTGTCAATCACAGCCTGCTTTTTCGCAATATGCGTGATCCATATTGATATTATCCATGCGGTTCCCCCACAGCCGAAGGCAATGGTTTCCACATCCAGATTCGTTTGCTGGTGATAGTATTTCCATGAAATGAAACCCACCGTTAACATGGCGATAATCACCCAGGGAATAAAATAATTCACCACCAGGTGTTCGTCGCTAAACGCCTTATTTTCATTGCGCTTCCCGGCGAGCATCTGTTGCTGATACCACTGTTTCACCCTTGGAATAAAGGTCTTGTAGATCAACAGTATCGATAAAAAAACACCCCAGAAGAGGCTACCGATCGCCAGCAGCGGAATCGCTTTATACCGCATAGATACAGTGTGATAAATCACGGAGGAAATTATCATCACAGGAATAGAAATCATCACCGCGGCAATAGCCAACCTGGCCCATAGCCTGGCCGGGCGATTATTTACAGGCAGGGAGGCTTGCGCCAGCGGCAATGATGGAACCGTACCGGTAAGACGGCTAATCTCCTCCAGCATCAACTCAACGGTAATGGAGAAGACGGCAATCATCGGGAAGAAAACACAGAATAGGATAAAGTGCATTCCTTTATCGGCATCATCACTGGCTGCGGATAGAAAGAATATAATGAAGAATATTGCCAGTTCGATAGCCACTCGGATAAAGACAGCAATAGATAATCTAAAATTAATAATTCCTTGTCGCATAACGCTATCCATAAACATCTCCAGAAAAACCACCATCTCAGAACGGTATCAATTAACTGAGAAAATCATGAGCATCTTGAATATTTAAAACGTTGTTTTAGTTATTGGCTTTGGGATTAATTTAATTTTGATGACTTACTGTATACAGCAGCAATAGCACCTTTTCAAACCAGCCTGAAAGTAGAATCAAAAATTATCAAAATTATAATAATCATCCATTTAGGCGATAAGCCTGCCTCAATCGGACATAAAAATTTAAAAACAAACAAAAAATAGAATAAAATACCGAAAAAATCACAAAAAACAGATCATGTTACCGATAATTGTGTAACAAGCCACTCTTGATAAAACCTTGACAAAAGATTCATGAATAATTGATAGAGCATTCACAGAAACAACCACGCAATGTGTGCTTACAATATCTTTACATTCAGTTATATTTGAATTGATTGATAACAAATAGGTGTGTTATATAAAGTCGATGAGGTTTAAATAGCTAGAAAGCGTGCTATTAAATAATTACTACAACCGAAAATTAAGTTGTCTGGAATAATGAATTCTGACATATCTATATAAAGGGCGTTCGGATCGATTGCTCTGTTCTGATCGATTGCTCTGACGGATTCTCTGACAGAGATTCTCCGACAGGCGCTAAGCCGCGCGCGTCTCTGCGTTTATTCTTGTATTTAGACAGAAAGGATTCTGTGATGCTTTCTCTTGCACGGTCGATTCTCATCCATGAATGGCGGCGCTTTCTGCCCGCGGTACTGGCGGTTGCTTTCTCCGGCTTGCTGGTGGTTGTGCAGTTGGGACTGTTGCTCGGCATGTTCGGCGCAGTCAGTGTCTATATTGACCGTTCTTCCGCCGATCTTTGGGTCGGCTTCCCCGATACGCAAAGCATCGACTTGCCAAGGCCGATTTCAGAAAAAGTTGAAAACACCTTACTGATGAATCCGGAGATCACCGCCGTCGAGCGGCTGTCGTGGACGCTGGGCGACTGGCGGCGGCCTGCCGGCGGCAGGATTTCAGCGGTCATCATCGGCATAAATCTGCAGCCGAACGCCATGACGTTCGCCAGCCTGCTGACGCCGGAAAAGAAACAACTGCTGCAGGTGCCGGGCAATCTGCTGGTGGATATCAGCGATCTCGACAAACTGGGCGTGAAGGTGGGCGACTATACCGAACTGAACGGCAAGCGGGTGCGCGTCGCGGGTACGGTCAGCGGCATGCGGTCAATGGGCGGCGTCAACATCATCACCTCGCTGTACACCGCCCGCACGCTGGACCCGGCGCTGCTGAAAAACAACCTGGACTATTTTCTGGTCAAGATCAGAAACCCCGCGGACGCCGAGCGCGTGCGCGACCAACTGCAACCAACCGGTGAAAACCGCCGCTTCCAGGTCTGGACCGCGCAGGAGTTTTCCGATCAATCGGTCGGCTACTGGATCTTCGAATCAGGTTCGGGCAGCGGCTTTCTGTTTTCCTCAACACTGGGCTTCGTCGTCGGCATCGTCATCACCAGCCAGACCCTGATGGCGGCCATTGTCGCCGCACTGCGCGAATACGCCACCTTACGCGCTATGGGCGTCCCCACTCGCGCGCTGCGCAAAGTGGTGCTGGAACAGTCGTTCTGGATCGGCGTGACCGGGCTGTTGCTGACCACCCTTATAACGCTGGCGCTGTCGGCCGGCGCCCAGGCGCTGTATGTCTCTTTTACGCTGCCGTGGCCCGCGCTGATCTTCCTGTACGGTCTGGTGATGACCATCACGCTCTTATCCGGACTGATGGCGCTGCGGGCGTTGAACCGCGCTGAACCTTTCACCCTGTTACGTTGAGACAAGCGGATGAGCACAACCATCACCATAAACGCCAGACACGTCAGCCACAGCTTCACCACCGGCAAGGTCGTCCAACCCGTGGTGAAAGAGGTGGATTTGCAGATTGCCGCCGGTGAACTGACCCTGATTATCGGCCCTTCCGGCTCGGGCAAAAGTACGCTGCTGGCGATCCTGTCCGGGCTGCTGCGCCCGCAATCAGGGCAGGTGTTTATCAACGGGCAGGACATTACCCAATATCACGATCGCGATCTGGAAAAATTCAGGTTGCATCATTGCGGCTTCGTATTTCAGGGCTTCAATCTGTTCGGCGCGCTGAACGCGTTGCAGAACGTGATGCTGCCGCTGACTTACGGTGAACAGCTTTCGCAGCAGGCGGCGAAAGAGCGGGCGTCCACCACGCTGGATGCCGTGGGGCTCAGCAATCGCAAAACGCTCTACCCCGCCGAGCTGTCCGGCGGGGAAAAGCAGCGTGTGGCGATTGCCCGTGCGTTGGTCAAGCACGGCCAGTTCCTGTTCGCCGATGAGCCCACCAGCGCGCTCGACAAGCATAACGGTCAAATTGTTATCGACACATTGCGCCACATTGCCCACCAGCAGGGCTCCACCGTGGTGGCGGTGTCTCACGATAACCGTCTGATTGAACACGCCGACCGGGTTATTACCATCGAAGATGGCCGTATCACCCATGATTCCGGCTCTTCACTTCACGGAGTTTCACTGACATGAAAGTTATCCACCTGGTCAGTAGTCTCGTCATGGCATTGGCGCTCAGCGCCTGCGACGCCGAAAAACCGTCGCCGCCGGCAGCGCAGTCCGCCCCCTGGGTCGCCATCGCCAAAGGCTACATCAGTATCGAAGGCGGCATGATCAGCATTGATGCGCCGCGCGCCGGCATCATCAAGCAGATCCTGGCGGAAGAAGGCGATGAAGTAAAAAAAGGGCAGTTGCTGGCGCAAATCGATGATAACGAGGCGGAGCTGTCGTTGCGGCAGTCGTTGACCTCGCAGGAGGAAGCCACGCAGGATGTCGCCACCAGCAAAACCAAGCTGGAGATTGCCGAACGGGAATACCGCCGGGTGCTGCCGCTCGGCACTCAGGTTATTTCCGATCAGTCGAAACAAAACCTGAAGGACCAGATGTCGCTGGCGCGCGAGGATCTGGCCGGCAAAAAAGCCGCGCTGGAAACGGCCAAAGCCAAGGTGGCGTCCGCCCAATTGGAAGTGGACAAGTTCAAGGTTCTCGCCCCTGAAAACGGCAAGATCGTACGGCGATACGCCAAACCGGGGGAAGGTTCCTCCACGCTCAATGTGACCCGCCTGTTCACGCTGGCGCCGGATGCGCCGCGCATTGTGCGCGCGGAAATCGAGGATATCTTTGTCGATAACGTACGCCCCGGTCAGTTGGCCGAGGTAACGCTGGAAAACAACGAGAAAAAGGTCTATCAGGCCAAAGTGCTGCGGCTTAGCGAAGTCTTCGGTCCCAGCGTACAAAATACGGACGATCCGACGGCCAAACAGGACACACGGGTGATTGAATGCGTGCTGTCGCTGGATGCGCCGAAGATCAAACTCGGTCAGCGGGTGATGGTTAAAATCTACCCGTTGGGCACGGTGCCGCCCGTCGGCACTCCCGCACCGGCCGCGGCGCCATGATATTCACAGTGCAAGACATTCACAGTGCGACATTCACTGTGCCATGACATTCGTAGCGCCATGACAATATTATTTGCAGCATTGCCACACGCGTTACGGCGTCATCTTTACTTCGCCAGCCAGACGATCGAGGTCAGCGACGCCGCGCAGACCCGGCTGCTCAACAGCGGATTAACGCTGCCGGCGTCGCTTAACCGCGCCGTACTGAAACGCCGGGTGGAATTTCTGTCGGGGCGCGCCTGCGCGCGCGAGGCGCTGCGACTGGCGGGATTGACGGTCCCCGATTCGCTGCCGATTTCGCCCCATCGACACCCGGTGTGGCCGGTCAACATCGTCGGCTCCATCAGTCACTGCAACCAGTTGGCGTTTGCCGTCGTCGCCCATCGTCAGGCGTTGCACAGCGTGGGGATGGATATCGAGGAGTGTATGACCGAAAGCGCGTTGGATAGCGTGCGTGCGCTGATCGCCAAGCCGCAAGAGCTGCGCCTTGCGGCCCAGACAGGGCTTGCCGAGACGCTGGCCGGTACCCTGCTGTTCTCCGCCAAGGAGAGCCTGTTCAAGGCCCTGTTCGCCGACGTACAGCGGATTTTCGATTTTTCCTGCGCGCAGTTAACCGACTGGCAACCGTCGCGCCAGTGTCTTCAACTCACCCTGACGCAATCCCTTAGCCCCACTAACCCGCTGGGGAAACAGCTCTGCTGTTACTACCACTGTTTTGACAATCACGTTCTGACACTCTGTCTTGAGCCCCAGCGCGGCCTTGATCCGGCTTAAAACCCGGCTCAAACCGTGTTTTGCTTTCACGCGCCCGCGACCTGTTCCGTCCCCGGTGTGGCAGGCGTCATACCGCCTGCACCGGCCTCACGTCACAAGCATAAAAAACCAGTAAAATGCCAGTTAGTACATATTTAAATCCAGACAAACGGCGTTTAATTGTCATTAATTTTTATAATATCAATTTTTGTGATATTATTGATGAATTCGTGCATCGCCGACCCCAACACTGCATCAACGCAGCGGCGAGATACGATCTGATGCTCAAGGGGGAGAATGAGACGGTGTTGCGCCACGCTGCAGGCGCGCCGACGTGAATAAACGTTTTGCGGGCTGATGTCCGGCACACCCTCACCACACTACCCAATAGCACCTGACGTCATACCCGGCAAGACGGTGTTTTTCCCCACGCTTCACCTCCCTTTTCATGTCACGATAATAAAAGGTTAGTCACTTTATGAAATTGAAGAGAAAACGTGTAAAACCTATCGCGCTGGACGATGTCACCATCATTGATGACGGCCGTCTGCGTAAAGCCATTACCGCCGCCGCGCTCGGCAACGCCATGGAGTGGTTCGATTTTGGCGTCTACGGCTTCGTCGCCTATGCGCTGGGCCAGGTGTTTTTCCCCGGCGCCGATCCCGGCGTACAGATGATCGCCGCGCTGGCGACCTTCTCGGTGCCGTTTCTGATTCGCCCGCTGGGCGGCGTGTTTTTCGGCGCGCTGGGCGACAAATACGGCCGCCAGAAAATCCTCGCCATCACCATCATCATTATGTCCATCAGCACCTTCTGCATCGGGCTGATACCGTCGTACGAACGCATCGGCATCTGGGCGCCGATCCTGCTGCTGCTGGCGAAAATGGCGCAGGGGTTCTCCGTCGGCGGCGAATATACCGGCGCGTCGATCTTCGTGGCGGAGTATTCGCCCGACCGTAAACGCGGCTTCATGGGCAGTTGGCTGGATTTCGGCTCCATCGCCGGGTTTGTGCTGGGCGCCGGCGTGGTGGTGCTGATTTCCACCATCATCGGCGAACAGGCGTTTCTGGAATGGGGCTGGCGTCTGCCGTTCTTCCTGGCGCTGCCGCTCGGCATCATCGGCTTGTATCTGCGTCACGCGCTGGAAGAAACTCCCGCGTTTCAGCAACACGTGGAAAAACTGGAGCAGAACGATCGCGACGGGCTGAAAGCCGGGCCGGGCGTCTCTTTTCGGGACATCGCCACCCATCACTGGAAAAGCCTGCTGGTGTGCATCGGGCTGGTGATCGCCACCAACGTGACCTATTACATGCTGCTGACCTACATGCCAAGCTACCTGTCGCACAGCCTGCATTACTCGGAAAACCATGGCGTGCTGATCATCATCGCCATCATGATCGGCATGCTGTTCGTGCAGCCGGTGATGGGCCTGCTCAGCGACCGCTTCGGCCGCAAACCGTTCGTGGTTATCGGCAGCGTCGCCATGTTTTTCCTGGCGGTGCCGAGCTTCATGCTGATCAACAGCAACATTATCGGTCTGATTTTTCTGGGGCTGCTGATGCTGGCGGTGATCCTGAACGCGTTTACCGGCGTGATGGCGTCAACCCTGCCCGCGCTGTTCCCGACGCACATTCGCTATAGCGCGCTGGCCAGCGCCTTCAACATCTCGGTGCTGATCGCCGGCCTGACGCCAACCGCCGTCGCCTGGCTGGTGGAGAGCAGCCGCAATCTGTACATGCCGGCGTACTATCTGATGGTGATCGCCGTTATCGGCCTGCTAACCGGTCTGTTCATGAAAGAGACGGCCAACAAGCCGCTGAAAGGCGCTACGCCGGCTGCTTCCGACCTGTCGGAAGCGAAGGAAATTTTGCGGGAGCACCACGATAATATCGAGCATAAAATCGACGATATCACGCAGCAAATCGCTGAACTGGAAGAGAAACGCAAGCTGCTGGTCGCCCAGCATCCGCGGATTAATGAATAGTAATGAAGCGTGATGCGCGCCCGCCGGCCATACGGTCGACGGGCGTTTTTACGTCAGCGACAGACTATCAATAACCAACAACCAACAACCGCGCTAACGGGCGAGCACCCGCCGGGTCGACGCCGGGTTATTGATGAGCTTTTCCGCCGGTCGGATCGGCCGGCGAACCAGCTCGCCGCCGCAGTTAGGGCAGCGACCGTTCAGTTTCTCCTGCGCGCAATCGGCGCAGAAGGTACATTCAAACGAACACATCCGCGCCAGCAATGAATCCGGCGGCAGATCGACGTCGCAGCATTCACAATTAGGCCGCAATTCCAGCATGATGGCGCTCCTGTTTTCAGGTATCAACCCAGTTTATAACCCTGCCTGACTTACGCCGTCAACAACCCGCTCGCCAGCCAGTCGTCGGCATTTTTCACCCCCGGCAGCACGAAGAAATAACCGCCGCCGATCGGTTTGATGTACTCCTCCAGCGGTTCGCCGTCGAGCCGTTTTTGCACCGTCAGGAAGCCTTTTTCCAGGTCGGCCTGATAGCAGACGAACAGCAGCCCCATATCCAGCTGGCCGGAATTGGACACTCCCAGCGAGTAACTGTAGCCGCGGCGCAGCATCAGATTGGCCTGGGTTTCCCGCGTTCGCGGGTTAGCCAGACGAATATGCGCATCCAGCGGAATCACTTTGCCTTCCGGATCCTGACTGTAGTCCGGCTCGTCATGCTCATGAGTCATGCCCAACGGCGCGCCGCTGTGTTTTTCCCGGCCGAAAATGGTCTGCTGCTCCCTGAGCGGCGTGCGGTCCCAGAATTCGACATGAAAACGGATGATGCGCGCCGCCTGATAGCTGCCGCCCACCGTCCATGCCGGTTCGCCGGACGGCGCGCCGACCCACAGGATCTGGTCCATCAGCGTATTATCGCCGGTATTGGGGTTAGCGGTGCCGTCCTTGAATCCCAGCAAGTTGACGGGGGTTTCCTGGCCTTTGCTGCGCGCCGCGTGCGCGGAAATGAACCCTTCCCGCTTCCAGCGCACGCTGAGCAGGTCCGGCGTCTGCTTGATGATATCGCGCAGCGCATGCAGCACCGTTTCGTTGGTGTTGGCGCAGATCTGCAACAGCAGGTCGCCATGACACAGACTGGCGTCCAGCGAGTCGTTGGGAAAACGCGTCATGCGCTGCAGTTTCAGCGGCTTGAGCGCCTGCAAACCAAACCGCTCGTCAAACAGCGAAGCGCCGACCGATACGGTGATGGTGAGATTATCCGGATAGATTTCCGGCCCCATGATGCCGGAATCCAACGGCGGCAGACGCGGGTCGACGTCCGGCACTTTGCCGCCCTGCGTCAGAAACGCGATACGCTGGGTCAGCAACTGGAACAAGCGGGTCAGATCCGGTTTGCTGGTCGCCAGCACATCGAACGCCACCAGCATCATCGCCGCCTGTTGCGGCGTGACGATACCGGCCTGATGCGGACCGTAGAACGGCTGTTTTTCCCAACGTTCATCCTGCGGCGCCTGCGGCTTGTCCTCCGCCTGCGCCAGCCGGTCGGCGCCGAGCGCCAGCGCGCCGCCCATCATCCCCAGCCCCTGCAACAGCCGGCGGCGTGAGGGGGAAGCGATGTCCGGCTGTGCCGGACAAGCGGAGGGTTGGGAGGAATGCGGCCCGTCCTGCGGGCCAGTGGTATCACTCATGATAGCTCGCCTCAATCCAGACCGAGCACGCCGCGCAATTGCGCCAGATCTTCCGCCAACGTGGTGATCGGCCCTTTCAGCGCGGTGCGATCGGCATCGCTCAGCTTCTCGTAGGATTCAAAGCCGTCTTTGCTTTTGTACTTCGCCAGCACGCCGTCGACGGTTTTGAAGTTGGCGTCGATCTTGGTCAGCAGCGGCTTATTGGCTTTCTCCAGCAGCGGGCGCAGCAGGTTGACGATCTTCTGCGCGCCGTCGACGTTGGCCTGGAAGTCCCACAGGTCGGTGCGGCTGTAGCGATCTTCCTCGCCGCTGATCTTGGTCGCCGCCACTTCTTCAATCAGCCCGGCCGCGCCGCCCACCACTTTACTCGGCGGGAAGGTCAGGCTGGCGATGCGTTTTTGCAGTTCCTGCGTATCGGCGTACAGCTGATCGGCGTAGTGCTCCATGCCTTTGGTGGCATTGTCGGCAAACAACGCTTTCTCCAGCCGGTGGAAGCCGGTGAATTTCGGGTCTTCCGCTTTCTTTTCGTAGTCGTCTTCACGGGCGTCGATGCTGCCGTCCAGATCGGAGAACAGCTCGGCGATCGGTTCGATACGCTCGTAATGCTGGCGGGTCGGCGCATAGAGTTTGCGCGCTTCATCCAGCTTGCCGGCCTTGATGGCGGCGGTGAACAGTTTGGTCTGCTGGACCAGCCCTTCCACCTCTTTGGTCACGTAAACCTTGTATTCGGCGATCGGCCCGACCAGATCCAGCACGTTGGTTTTCGCGGCGGCGGCCTCGCCGCTGGCGGTCACCACCAGCTTGCCTTTGGGGTTGCTGAGCAAACCGCAGGTCATGTCGTATTCGCCCGGCTCCAGATTGGCGGTCATTTTCTGGGTGAAGCCCGGCGCGATATTCTCACGCTCTTCCACCACCATCACCCCTTTGAGGATTTCCCACTCCAGGTTCTTCTGGCTGGCGTTGGCGACCACAAACTGCGTTTTACCTGCCGCCACCGTGACTTGCATCGGTTCGCACTGCTTGTCGTTAACCGTTATCTTAACCTGCGGAATGTCGGCAGCCAGAGCGCTGAACGTCGGCAGAGCCAGCAGAGCGGCGCACAGCGCCGTACGGCGGAAGAATGGTGTAGACATAGACCTATCCCTTTTTACATTGATTGTTGATGGTGGTCATCGTTGATGGCGATGATGATTAATGATGATGTTTACGCGACGCCGAAGCCGTGGCCGGCTCCATGCGCTGCGGCAGGAAAAAGAACGCCAGCGCCGGGATCAGATACAGGAAATAGACCACCACTTCGCTGATCGTCGGGGTTTCCTGATAGCCGAACATGCCTTCCAGCAGCGTGCCGAATAGCGTATGGGTCGACAATGTGGCGCTAAAATCGAAGGCGATTTGCTGAAATTGATTCCACAATCCCGCTTCGTGAAACGCGCGGATCGCCCCGGCAGCCAGACCGGCGGCGACAAACAGAATGAACAGGCTGCTCCATTTGAAGAACCGCGCCAGATGCAGTTTCACCCCGCCCCAGTAGATCATCATCCCGACCACGACGGCGCACAGCAGCCCCAGCACGGCGCCGATCGGCGCATAGATGCCGACATCCTGCTGAAAAGCGGCCAGCAGAAAGAACACCGACTCCAGCCCCTCGCGCGCCACGGCGAAGAACACCATCGCCACCAGCGCCCATCCCTGACGCTTGCTGGCGTTGAGCGCCTGATCGATAGCGCCTTCCAGATGCACCCGTACCGAACGCGACACTTTGCGCATCCAGAACACCATGTACGTCAGGATCACCACGGCGATCACCGCCACAATCCCTTCGAACAGCTCCTGCTGTTTCTGCGGAAATTCACCGGTGGTGGCGTTGATGAATACGCCAAGCGCCAGACACAACGCCAGCGCCAGCACCACGCCTGCCCAGACCGCGCCCAGCCACTGCTCGCGTTGGGTACGCTTCAGGTAGCTGGCGATCAGGCTGACGATCAGCGCCGCTTCCAGACCTTCACGGAACATGATGAGTAACGGAACGAACATGGATGGAAACTCCTCAGACAGACCGGGCGACGCGCCTCACAGCCCGGACGCGCCGCCGCAGGAATACAAATCGGATAAAGAATGATAATAGTTCTTATTAATAAAGAAATGTAAGGATTGGTAAAGCACTTTTTTCTAATCAAATATTTCAACGCCGCAGTCTGGCGCGGCGGCGCGTCACGGCAGGGAAAAGCGGGCGGTGTCTCACAATAATTCGCGTCGCGGGCGCCGACTTAAAGCGCCGCTATCAGGGCGGAGCGCTACGCTCCCAAAGGGTTGGGTAATTCACGGCGGGAGCAGCTACAGCCGCACGCAGCGGTCACGGCCTTTTTTCTTCGCCAGATACAGCGCCTGATCGGCGCCCTCTTTCAGACGCTGAATATCGCAGGGGTTGTCGCTGGAGTGCGAATACACCCCCACGCTTACCGTCACCACCTGACGGGGCAATAGCGAAGCCTGATGCGGCACTGCGCATTTGCGCACATCCTCCACGGCTCGCTCGCCGTACACCGCCGCCTGCTCGCCGCTCATGCCCGGCAAAATAATGGCGAACTCCTCGCCGCCGTAACGGGCGGCCAATCCGCCGTCAGGCAACGGCAACCCACTCAGCACGCTGCCAAGTTGGGTCAGGCAGCGGTCGCCCAGTACATGCCCGTAGGTATCGTTGTAGAGTTTGAAAAAATCCACATCCAGCATAATCAGCGACAAGGTTCCGCCCTCTTCACGGGCCCGGGACAGCGACTGCTCCAGATAAAGATCAAAACGCCGGCGGTTGGCCAGCTTGGTGAGCGGATCGACCATCGCCAGTTTTTGCAGCACTTTGTTTTTGTCGCTTTCCTCCTGATGCAGACGGCTGATCGCCTCTTTATTTTTCACCGTTAACCGGATCTGCTTCAGGACGAAACCGCCGAGGAAAAACATGGCGAGCAGCACCATGATGTTGAGCGCCATAGCCGAAATATTTTCCGCCAGCCAGCGCGCCTGCAACGCGCCCCGGTCCAGACTCGCCGCCACCACCAGCGGATAACGCTTCAGTTTAACGTAGCCGACAATACGCACCCGGTTATCCAGCGTGGTGCGCCAGGTACCGCTGCCGCTGCCTTGTTCCAGCCGGGACTGTTCAAACAGGCCGCCGTCAGCGAAATTACTATTAATATATTGTTCACGATTGGGGTAGAGATAAATAGCATGGCCGTCCGCATTCATCAATGACAGCACACCGTCATAATCCAGACTGAAATAACTGTAGAAATTACCGAAATAATTATGGTCGATAGTGGCAAGAAAAACGCCCTTGAATTCGCCATTCGGCCCATTTATCCGTTTCGCCACCGGAATAATACGTCTGCCGGTGATCGTACTGACGGTAACCTTACTGATAAACAATGATGCGGTATTATTGTCCCTGAGCCAGGTAAAATATTCCCGCCGACCGGCATTATAAATATAGAGCGGCCCTTTGCCGGTGGAAGAAATCAGATTTCCCTTTTCGTCAAACAGGTAGAAACCGACCAGTTGCGGCAGCACCGCGCGATGGGTATCGAGAACGCTTTTCACTCGCGTGGAATCCAGCATGCCGGTTTGCGACAACTCCCGCAGCATGTCATCGATCGCCACTTCAATCGGCACAAAAGTATCTTCCGCCTGACGTGACATCGCCACGGACAGGTTAGTCACGTTTTTCTCCGCCTCCACCAGCATACGCTGATAGGAATCCAGAAAATTCCAAATACTGGTGGTAACAAAAATCAGGCTACAGACGGCCAGAAAAGCCATCATGGTAATACCGGGGGAAGAATAAAAAGGTAAAGAGCGAAGGAAACGCAGAGCGCTGGACGGAAAATTATTATTATTTGACATATGCGTTCTCAGTAAGGCTACAACCTTATCCATACCCTGCATGTTAGTTGCAGAAGGCGGCGACGCAGCGAATTCCCATCAGCCGACCAGGCAGATAACCGGAGAGCGAGGAACGCCAATGCGCCTGCAACGTAATGTATGACGGGTACAAACATGCTACCTGATATTTCCGACGGTGTCTGCTATCGCCACAATGCTGTCTCCCATTTTCCTAAAAGACGCAACGGGGGTATCCAGTCAGGCAAAATGGGCCCCATCGGCACTCAGCGCACATCCGTAACGTCTTACCACATCGGTACAGGCTATAATAAATCTGTGACAAAACACGCAGGTCTGTAAAAAAGCCGGTTACCGTACCGGTATCCGCGCCCTCCTGACGCCCGGTGTTACGCTACCGTATGAGTCGATATACGATCCATTGTAGTGCAACCGATTGTAGTGCAACCGTTCGCCCGATGTGAAAGCAACCTCCGTTTTGCGCGCTATTCGTGCTTTTCATTAACGTGATGATGAATATTATTTTGAGTTAATTTAACATTCCCCAGAAAAATACGATGACGCTTGTCCAATAATGGGCAGCGGCACCAAAATAACGCGAGCGATGCACTAAAATAACCACATTCATTTTTTATTCGCCTTTGTTTTTATAAAAATCGGTCGAATATTCATTTTTAAAAAAATAACAGACTTTTATTTTAAAAAATAGCCAAAATAAGACACCAGAAACAAATAAAGACCACCAAACCCAGAATATAAATCTTATTTTTTGTCATTATTGACAACATAACACTACTTGATAATATCGAAAAATCTGACCTGTCAGCATTATTTCCTGGATATCAATACGTATCCAAAAAAGGGCTGGCGCATGCATTATCTTATTGATTTTAATTTTTTATTTCCTTACCAGCGGGTGAGACGGCGGCCCTTTGTCCTGCGTTTTTTATTTCAATGACGGAGTTTGCGATGAATATTAAAAAACCTTATTTGTTGTTCCTTGGCGATGCCCACGACCAGTTGGCCGCTAAAGTGGCGATCGGCATTAAACAGTGGCATCCGGAATACTGCGTCGGTCAGTATCGCATGGCGGGATGCCAGGCGGACTGCGGGCTGCCGGACCTGGATATCGCCGCTGCGCGGGCGGCGGGCGCGCAGACGCTGGTGATCGGCGTGGCGAACCGCGGCGGCATCATTTCCGATGCCTGGATCGCGGTGCTGCGTCAGGCGCTGGAGTGCGGTATGGATCTGGCCGCCGGTCTGCACAACAAACTGGCGGATGTGCCGGAAATCAGTGAACTGGCCGCGCGGCTGGGGCGCTCATTGTTCGACGTGCGTCACCCGACGCAGAGCTTCCCGGTGGCCAGTGGGCGTAAACGCAGCGGCAAACGTCTATTGCCGGTCGGCACCGACTGCTCCTGCGGCAAGATGTATACCGCGCTGGCGATTGAAAAAGCGCTGCTGGAACGCGGCGGCAACGCCACTTTTCGCGCCACCGGCCAGACCGGCATTCTGATTTCCGGCGCGGGCGTCAGCATTGACGCGGTGGTATCCGACTTTATCGCCGGCGCGGTGGAAACCCTTGCGCCCGATAACGACGCCGACCACTGGGACGTGATCGAAGGTCAGGGGTCGCTGTTCCACCCCTCTTTCGCCGGGGTCACCACCGGTATCATCCACGGCGCCCAGCCGGACGCGCTGGTGCTGTGTCACGAACCCACCCGCACCCGCATGCGCGGCGTGGACTATCCGCTGCCGGACCTGCAAGCCTGTATCGATCTCAATCTGGCGATGGCGCGGCTGACCAACCCGAACGCCCGCTTCGTCGGAGTCTCCATCAACAGCGCGCACCTGAGCGAAGCGGACGCGCTGGCCTACATGGCGAAACTGGAACATCAGTTGGGGCTGCCGGTAGTCGACCCGTTCCGTCAGGGCGTAGGCCGCATCATCGATAACTTGTAAGGACGGCATCATGGCGGAACTGATCGTCACTCATGAACGCTGGGCGTTAAAAGAAACCTTCACCGTTTCGCGCGGCAGCAAAACCCACGCCGATGTCATCAAGGTGACGGTGCGCGACGGGCGTTACGAAGGCCACGGCGAAAGCGTGCCCTACGCCCGCTATGGCGAAAGCATCGGCGATGTGGAAGCCCAGTTGCTGACGCTGCGGGACGCGGTGCGACGCGGTCTTGACCGGAAAACATTGCAGACACTGCTGCCGCCCGGCGCCGCGCGTAATGCGCTGGACTGCGCGCTGTGGGATCTCGATAGCCAGCGGCAGGCCAAACCGGTGTGGCAACTGGCCGGGCTGCCGCGACCGGAACCGGCGACCAGCGCGTTTACGCTGTCGCTGGATACCCCGGAGCGCATGGCGCAGGCCGCGCAACGCAACGCGCACCGTCCGTTGCTGAAGCTGAAACTGGCGGACGAACACGATATCGAGCGGGTTGCCGCGGTACGCCGCTGGGCGCCGCAAGCGCAGTTGATCGTCGACGCCAACGAAGGCTGGAACGCCGACCTGTACCTGAAACTGGTGCCGGAGCTGCAGCGCCTTGGCGTCAGCATGATTGAACAGCCGCTGCCCGCCCGCGACGACGACGCGCTGGCCGCGCTGCCGCGCCCGATTCCGCTGTGCGCCGACGAATCCTGCCATGACCGCCAGTCGCTGCCGGGTCTGGCGACACGCTACGACATGGTTAACATCAAGCTGGATAAAACCGGCGGGTTGACCGAAGCGCTGCTGCTGCGTCAGGCGGCGCAGGCGCAGGGTCTGAAGATCATGG
Source organism: Dickeya fangzhongdai (assembly GCF_002812485.1). Lineage (NCBI taxonomy): Bacteria > Pseudomonadati > Pseudomonadota > Gammaproteobacteria > Enterobacterales > Pectobacteriaceae > Dickeya > Dickeya fangzhongdai. The sequence continues at coordinate 1,652,150 of NZ_CP025003.1, read as the reverse complement.
TGGGTTGTATGGTCAGCACCTCGCTGTCGATGGCGCCGGCCACGCTGGTGGCGCAGGGCGCGGAAATCGTCGATCTCGACGGGCCGCTGCTGCTGGCGGATGACCGGGTCGGCGGGCTGGAATGGCGCGGCAGCCAGTTGTATTTACCTGAAGAGGGATTGTGGGGCCACCCCCGCCCTTGTTTAACGGGAGTTGCATAATGTCACGTATCCTTTACGTTAACGGGCGTTACCTGCCCGAGGAACAAGCGACGATTTCGGTGTTCGATCGCGGATTTCTGTTTGCCGACGCGGTGTATGAAGTCACCGCGGTGGTCAACGGCCGGCTGGCGGAATACGACGGTCACATGGCGCGTCTGGCGCGTTCCTGCCGCGAGCTGAACCTGCGTCTGCCGGTCAGCCCGGAGGAACTGCATCACATTCATCTGCGGCTTATCGAGCAAAACCGGCTGGAAGAAGGCGGTATCTATCTGCAGCTCAGCCGGGGCAGCACCGGCGACCGTGATTTCGCGTTCCCCACCGACGCCGAACCGACGCTGGTGCTGTTTACCCAGTCCCGCCCTGTTCTCCACCATCCCAGCGCGGAGAAAGGCATTCGCGTCATCACCTGCCCGGACCTGCGCTGGCACCGGCGCGACATCAAAACCGTCAGCCTGCTGATGGCCTGTATGGCGAAAGAGTGGGCGCACGCCAAAGGCGCCGATGACGCCTGGCTGGTGGAAAACGGCCTGATTACCGAGGGCAGCTCCAGCAACTGCTTTATCGTCGATGCCGACAACCGCCTGATCACCCGCCCGCTCAGCAACGACATCCTGCACGGCATTACCCGCAAAGCGCTGCTGCAACTGGCCGCCGACCATCATCTGACGGTGGAAGAACGGGCGTTCACGCCACAGGAAGCGCTCGCCGCCAAAGAAGCCTTTATCAGCTCCGCCACCACCTTTGTCTGGCCGGTGGTGGAGATCGACGGCGTCACGATTGGGGATGGTCGCCCCGGACCGCTGGCGCGCCAGCTGCGGGACATCTATATCGGGATGATTCGCGCCCAGACCGCGGGGTAATGCAGTCATCATCCGCTCTGCTATCTGAGAGCGGATGATGGCTTATCTCGTCACGCAGACGTTACAGGCTAGCCCTTGCGGCACAACGGGCGACCGTTGACCTTGCCGGAGCCGCACAGCCAGCGGGTTTTGCCGTCGCTAATGGTGTAGCCGTTGGCGTCCGGCACCACCCTGACGTGGCGCAGGCTCAGTCCGGCCAGTTGCACCGGCTCTACCCCCAGAAACCAGACATGCTCGCCGTCGGTCGCCAGTTTTTCATTATTCGGCAGCATGCGGATATCCGCCGCTTTCACCCCGTCCGGGATGCTCGGATACGGCCGCCCGAAGACATAGAAACCGTTTTTGTCCAGCGCGGTGCTGAACGTCAGGCAGCGGAAACTGGCGGCATCGCCATCGGCGCGCTGCTCGCCACGGTAGTAAAGATTGCCGTCAATGGTGGCCCAGCCAAAACAGTTGCCCGCGCTCGGCGCCTGCTTGTGATAGGCAACCACGCTGGTTTCATTCTCCACGAAATAGTAGTTCTGTTTGTCAAACGCCTGATTTCTGGCCAGCGTTTTGAAGCTGGCGATATCCACGCCATGCATCTCCTCACCGTCAGGCAGCCAGACATGGTCGCGATCGCGGAAGAACGGAAAATCCAGCGCCTGAAAACTGTCGGCATCGATATCCTGCTTCATACGCTCACAGCCGACGAATGACCCGACATTGGTAATCAGAAAAGCGTCGTAGCGCAGTTTGGCGCTTTCAGGTTTGAAACCGTCCGGCAGAGGCTGCTGGTTGCAGTAGTAACGATGGCCGGATACCGCCAGCGCCACCCGTTTTTCCCGCAACAACACCCGGAAGTCTTCCGGTTTGGCTTGCGTCAGCACCTGCGGATCCGCATTCGTCGATACCCGGTACACCACCTTACCCTGCTCAACCTGATAGGGAGCCTTCACTTCCGCCTGCGACGACAGCGCCGCCATACCCAGCAGCAGAGCGAGATATCCGTTCCGTTTCATACGCTTTCCTTTAATTTTACCCATCGAATCACTTTACCCATCGAATCACTGTGTATCCGTCTCCTTGCCTGTCGACCAGTGCATGGCCAGTTTCTGCCCGGCCTTGATTTCATCCGGCTGCATGGTGGCTTCCAGATCATTGCGAGCCGCGATGGCCTCCGCCATGCCTTCGGTCGCCGCCAGCGAGTACCAGGCGTAGGAATGAATACGGTTGCGCGATGCGCCCAGCCCATCCTGCCGCATCATCCCCATACGATACTGCGCCATACGGTTGCCGTCATGCGCCGCGAAGCGATACTGTTTCATCGCTTCCACATAGTCCGCCTTGCCGCCCTGCCCCAGCCGCAGCATCTCGCCGTACGCCAGTCGGGATTCAGTATCGCCGGTCGCCGCCGCGTTGGCGAACACCTCGCGAGCCCGTTCCAGCTCGCCGCGCTTAAGCAGCCAGTCGCCCAGTTCGCGCTGCGCCGGCACATAGCCGGCCGACGACGCCAGCACCAGATACTGTTCCCGTTTGGCCTTATCGGTCTGTATCTGGCTCAGCTTGTAATCCGCCTCGCCATTGCCCTTGCCGGAGGCGCGCTCCAGCCAGTAATTGGCCTGCTTGTCGTTCTGCAACAACCCGTGATCGCCACGGCGATACGCCTGCGCCAGCCACAGTTGCGCCGTCGCCTCGCCACCGGCCGCCGCTTTCTGATACCAGTCCAGCGCGTCTTTACCGTCGGCGTGTCGGGCCATCCACAACTGCGCCTGGGTTTGCCCCTTGTCCGCCGCCCGGAAATACCAGCGCTCGGCCAGGTCGGTCCGCTTCGCCACGCCTTTCCCTTGTTCATAACGCTGGGCGAGCTGGTACTGCGCGTCCCGGTTGCCCAGATCCGCCGCTTTCTCTACCCATCCGGCGGCCTCTTCTTCCGCGCCGGGATGGGCGGCATACCACTGCGCCACTACCAGCTGCGCCGGCGCATACTGGTTGTCGGCCGCGCGTTCGAACGCGTCCAGACAGGCCGCCACCAGTTTGCCCTGATGCTGCGCCTGACAATCGGTTCCCAGCCGGTAGCCGGCCTCGCCGCTGCCCAGTCGGGAAGCTTTCTGCCACCACTGGCGCGCCAGCGGCGTATTTTTCGGTTCGCCCAGCCCGGCCTGATACCAGTCGCCCACCTGCAGCGCCGCCAGCGCCCGGCTTTCCCGCGGCCCGGACAGGTCTGACAGATCCGCCGCTTTTTGCATCCACTGCATGGCTTCGCCATAGTGTGAACGGGAAGCCAGTTGCTTCGCCAGCCGGTACTGCGCTTCTCCGTTGCCGCTCTGTGCCGACTTACGCAAATCCGCGTCGGACAGCGACGACACCGGCGCCTGGCAGGCGGCCAGCAGACACACGGACAGCGCCGTCAATAATCGTATTTTTCTCATCATGTTACCGTCGTTACCCCTGGAGACATCCGGCGACGCCGCCGGGCAGCGCCATCCCGCCCGGCGCGGCGGCCTTAACTGCCGCTATCGCCTTGCTGCAACCGGTACAGCCGGATATTGAAAGCACGCAGTTCATCTTCCATGCCGCGCAGTTCCGCCGGGGTCAGCGGCTGGCGGGCGGCTTTGCGCGCCTCCATCGTCCGTAAACGGATGCTAAACGGCACATCGGAAGCAAAATATTTCTGAATATCATAAAGTTGTGACTTCAGATACGAAATGGTCACCGTGCGGCGCTGTTTCTCCAAATCCAGCAGTTGTTGCAGCGTCTCGCTCACCCCGGCGCGCGCCTGCTCGTAGCCGCTGACGCGCGGCGGCTTATCGCCCTGCTGGCGGTCGAGGGCGATCTGCCACTGGCGGTCCATCTCTTTGACCGCCAGCGAATCCGGATACAGTTGTTGCATAACGCCTTTCAGCCCTTCGCCATACTGGTACAGATAGAACGGCGAGGCGTTCTTGACCTGCTCCAGTTGCGCCTGATAACGGTTGATCAGCTCCCCTTCCATGCCTTGCAGCTTCTGCTCGCCCAGCACGATGCGCACCCGGCGGATATCGTTGTGATCCGGCGCGGACGGCAGCGCATAGGCCGGCTGCTGCAACAGCGCCAGCGCCTCGGCTTTTTGATCCTGCCAGTACTGCCAACCGCTCACCGCCGCGACCGGCAGTCCGCAGGTCAGCACGCCGCAGACAAACCAGAACCAGGCCGGTTTCTGCTTACGGTGCGCTTCAATCTTCAATACCGTCGGTTTCATCTGCCCTTTCTCCCGCCCGACCAGAATACTGCCCGACGGCAGCGCCGGCTGGGCCGCCGCTGCCGCGGACGCCATCCCGCCCGGTTCCATGTCGGACTGGAAGAACACCATCGGCGGAATCTGCATATCCTGCTGTTTTTTCAGCGTCTGATCGTCAGAGACAATCACAATCTCGGTTTCGTCAAACAGGTGGGTGTAACCCTCGATAAAGTGCAGCAGGTTTTCCACCCGGGGGATGCGGCTCAGCCCGGAATTGTGCAGCTTTTCGCTCATCAATTGCAGAGCGCGTTCGCAGCGATAAACCAGCCGCTTGTGTTCGTGGCTGATGGCGTACTGGCGAATCACCTCGCTGATGCGGGCGATAAACCAGTCCAGAATTTCGATACGCGCCCGCTCCTGATGTACCGGCGGCCAGAAGTTTTCCCACTGGGTCACGATCAGGTTGGCGAGAAATTCACAGCCCTCGGTAAAACCGTTCAGCCCGGCCAGCCGCGAACGCGCCAGGGTGAAATAGATGGCGGTTTGCAGGTCGACGCCCTGTTTCTCAAAAATAGCGGTCGCCATATCATGCACCCGCATCCAGTCCACTTCCGGGCGGGAGGCATGGCTCAGCTTGTTGATTTCCGCGCGTAACGCCTCGTACTCAGGCAGCATCCGTGGATCACGGCCCACTTTCAGGGCCTGTTGTGCATCTTGCATATCACATCATCCGGCTACGGGCGCATTCGCATCGCGCATGCGCCCTCAGGGTTAATAGAGAGAATCAGGCAGTTTGAACTGGCTGAACAGACCACCGGCAAACGGGTTATGGCTGGCGTCGGTATAGACGCGATAGGTCATGCCGCCTTGTTCCAGCGAGAAACGCACGTCGAAGGTGTTGTCGTTCACCTGCGTCAGCTGGCCGTTGGTCAACAGGCGGAACATCGCCCACGGACCGGTGAAGCTCAGGCTGCGCGGCGAGCGCTCGCGGTCATCCGGCACCAGCGTCAGCTTGCTTTCGGCGCCGTCGCGCATGCTGTTCGGCCACACCAGCGGCGTTTTGGTCCGGCGTCCGTGGCTGTACTCCAGCAACTGTCCGTCAAGATTCAGCACGCTGCGGCGTTTGTTGGCGGTCAGTTCCACCGGTTCCACCACGAAGTGCACTTCCAGACTGCCCTGCGCATTGAACAGCGTCTGACGGATACGGGTAGCGCGGTCCAGCTGTTTCCCCAGTTCGGTCTGCAACGGCGACGCGCCTTCCCCTTCCAGCATGCCGCTTTCCATGATCGACTTGAGGTTGGTCTGGTAGAAGCTGTCCAGCGTACCGCCCGCGGCGAAGAAACGTTCCATCTCGGACAACGGCACATCCTTGTCGGAAGACGGATTGAACGGATAGCGATCCGCCAGTTTCTCGTTGAACGGCGTCAGCACCTTGTCCAGCCATTCCTGATTGAGCGACGACATCGCCAGCCCGGTCACCAGACTGGCGCTTTCTCCCGCCAGTTGGCCGACCCAACGGTCCAGCGGCGCCGGCAGGCTGCGGGCGTACTGCTGCAACGCGAACACCGGATCGGCGAACTTGTTGCCCTGACGCGCTTGTACCGCTTTCAGCGCCGCCTGCCCCGGATCGGTGGCGTTCACGATCTGATCCAGATAGTGGTAGAGATCGGTCAGCTTCTGATTGACCTCCTGCACCAGCGGCCCCTGATCGCCCCGCCCGCTCAGCGCGGCGTTGATGGTCATGAACGGGCGACCGATGCGGGTATTGATGCCTTGCGCGGTGTCGTTCTCGTCATCCGCCAGCTTGCGGATACGGGTGTTGTCGCTCAGCGTGGTCAACACGCGCTGGAACGGCTGGTCGTTGCCGGTAATATCGGTCAGGACGTTAAGCGCCTGTTCCGGGCTTTCCAGCGGCTGTACATCGATATTCGCCAGCACTTTCTGCCATTGGTTGATGTAGTCGGTGATGTAGCGGTCGTTCACCTGACGCAGGATCTCCTTGCGGTCGGCCTCGCTCAGGTGAGCGCGTTCACGCTGGCCCAGTACCCAGGCATCCAGCGCGGTCAGGTCCAGCAGCGCCTTGTCCTGCTTGAGATAGAAATCGCTAAAACCGGGATAGGTCAGCAACCGCGGCACCGTGCCCGCCTTGTCGTTACGCAGGGTGAACACCGAATCAAACGTCGGCCCCACCTCGTCGCGAATCGCCAGATCCGGCGGCAGCACCTGCGTCGCCTTCATCACCAGACTCTGGTAGACGCGCTGATACATCGGCAGCTTGCTCAGCTCGCGCTGGGCGCTGGCGATCGGGTCCACAAACGGCGCAAACGTGGAGATCGCCACCGTATCCTTCTGCTCGCGCGACTGGTGCCAGTCGGTATGATCCAGCGCGTAATCCAGATGCTGCATCAACTGCTCCTGCACCTTGCCCTGGCCCGGAAACGCTTTCTGCCAGCGCAGCGCCATAAACTGTTCCACCAGCGTCTTGTTGCGCCCGGACGCGTCGTCCAGCATCCGCATCACCCGCAGAATAGTCAGTTTCTGCTCGCTGCCGGCCGGCGCCTGATTCAGGTCCTCCAGCAGCCCTTGCATCACCGCCGGCAGGAAACGCTGATTGAGCATCTGCAGGTAGGAGCCTTCCACGTAAGGGCCGATCTTATCGCCCTGATACAGGCCGAGGTCGGCCAGCATCGGCGTACGTTCGTGGTAGTTGCCGAACGACAGGGTCGCGTCGCGGATCAGGTTCAGACGCGGCAATTGCTGGTAACCGTACCCCGCCTGCCCTTCCAGTTCGTTGGTGCCGATGAACGCCTGCGCCTTGGTCAGCACGTTACGCCCGGCCTCTTCGTTCACCCGGTAGAAATGGTGCCAGCTGCCGATCATCGCCAGCCCGAACAGCACCATGCAGGTAATGCCGATGCTCATGCGGCGGCGGCGATAAAGGCTGTGCAGCCGGTTCTCCCCCGCCAGACTGGCTTCCGGGAAAATCACCTCCGGAAACAGCTTCTGGACGAAGAACGTATTGGACTCGCCGCGCATGGCGGCGTTGATCGGCTCCGGCAACTGATAACGCCGGGAGGCGGACTGGGCGAAGGCGTCAAACGGCACGCCTTGCTGGTACACCGAACTGACGTACACGCCGCGCACCAGAAACGCGCGGTCGTCGCCGGTCGCCAGCGTTTCGTTCAGCACTTCCGTCACGTAATCCTTCAGCCCGGCCAGCTGGCGCACGAAGGTGAACAGCGTATTGCGCACGCCGCGCTCCGACTGCGTGAGCAGCATTTCCGGCAGATTATTGTTGAGGTTAGTGATCCAGTCGTCCCAGAAGCGCTCCAGCTCTTCCAGCCAGCCTTTGCCGTGGCTGGCCTGCGGCGTGAACGTCACCCCCAGCACCGCCTGACGCGCTTCCCGGTTCAGCGAGCGGTACACCACGTCAAAGCCGCGCAGCATATCCAGGCGAGTCAGCGCCACATACAGCGGCAGACGGGTGTTGATGTTAACCGCGATTTCCTGCAAACGGGCGCGCATCACCTGCGCATAAGCCTTACGCTCCGACACGCTGGCCTGCGACAGCCAGGACAAATCGATCGTCAGCACCAGCCCGTTCAACGGTTGGCGACGACGGTTGAGGCTCAGCCACTGCAACAGATGCTGCCACAGGCGGGCATGACGTCCGGCCGACGGCTCCGCCCCGACTTCCGGCTGGGCCAGCAGCTGACCGCTCGGGTCCCAGATCACCGCCGACTCGCCGACCCAGCTGTTGACCTGCTGACCGCCCGCCACTTCGCGCAGTTCCGCATCCAGTTTCGGGTTGAGCTTGTTGGCCGGATTGGCGCGATGAATCAGGCTGCTTTTGCCGCTGCCGGACAGGCCGATCGCCAGATACCAGGGCATGGCGTACAGCGCCTTTTTGCCCAACTGGGCCTGAAATGCCTGCAACCAGCGGTCCAGAAAGGTTTGCTGGCTGTCGACGTACACCTGCAGCGGGTCCTGCTCGATAATCTGCTGTTCACGCCGTTCCGCGCGCAATTGCTGTACCCGGCGCCAGACGCGCCAGGCGCTGTAGGCAAAGCCCAGCCACAGCCAGATCAGCGTGAACACCACGCGGCCCCACACGCTTTGCAGCGGGCGCATGTCGCCGAGGGTCAGACGCGGCCCCAGCCACCAGGCCAGCACCAGCGCCACCACCCATACCACCACCCCCAGCAGCAGCCAGGAAGGTTTCAGTTTCGGCAGCTGTTGCCGCAGAAAGGTAATGATTATTTTCAACATAAGTGACCATTCAACTCCGAATGTCTTATTTCCTGCGGGACGCGCCCAGCCGTTCCAGTCGGCTGACCATTCCCGGTTCCCACTGCATCAGGCCCAGTCGCTCGCTTTCCTGCCACAGGTGCTGATAATGTTGCGCCGCCAGCGCTTTCATGCCTTCTTCCGCCAGCAAATCCGCCAGCACCAGTTCAGCGCAAAAACGCTCGCGCGGTTCTTTCAACCGCCGAATACGTTCATCCAGCAGCGACAGCGCCGCCCCCAGCCCTTGCTCGGCGCAACAGGCCGCCGCCTCGGCCGCCAGGTCGTCCTGCCGCTGACCGCCGCCGCCGCGTGCCGGCTGAGCCGATTGCAACCACTGGGCGCATTTGGCGGACAGGAACGGCGAACCGTCGCTGAACGCCAGTTCACGCAGTTCCGGCAGCCGGGCGAGAAACGCCGACAGTTCATCGGCGATGGCGCTGGCGACCGCGCCATGCCCCAGCCGGGTTGCCACCGTCGCCGACAGCATGTGGCCGTCAAACCAGTACGGCGCCAGCGTCAGGCTCTGTTCAATCTTGTTCCACAACGCCAGGTCCGCCTGCCCAAGCGCGCTCTGGTATTCATCCACCCGGTCGGGCGACACCGGCGCCAGTTGGGTCTTATTACCGCGCGCCGCCGTCGGCGGCGTGGCGATCCCGGCCCAGACCGCGTTGCGTCGCAGGCGATATCCCACAGGCGCTTCCGGCTGACGCTCCACCAGCAGCGCCGCCACATTAAGCTGCGTCTGCTTCCAGTTGCGGTCATCCGAACTGTTGATTTCCACCGTAGCGACCACGCTGGTCGCCCCGGCGGCGCTCCCATGACCGCCGCCAGCGGCGGCAACGTCCCCGGTTGTTCCGCCCGACCCGCCGGACGCCGGCTCAGCCGCCTGATTGGCTTTCTCCTGTGCCTGATGGCGTTGGCGGGCGCGCTGAAGCGCCGCCACCAGTTCGTCGGTCAGGTCGGCTTTGTCGGCGGCCAGCGCACTCCAGCGCGCCGCCAGTTGTTCCGCCAACTGATGCAACTGGCTAAGTTCCGCCCCGGAGGCGTTTTCCGCCATACGGGGCAGCACGCCCTCAAAACGGCGGATGATCTGCACCATCAGCTTCTGTTTCTGTACCGGGCTGGCGGGAAACGCCAGCGTCCAGTAAGCGTCCAGCCAGCTATCGAGCAGCATGATCGCGGTGGCGAACGGGGTGGCTTTGGCCGGGTGCTGCAGGCAGCGCAGCAGTTGCACCAGCACGCGCATGTCTTTGGTACGGCTTTCCAGCAGCGTCAGGCACTGACCGGCGACAGCGTTGAGATCCACCTGGCTGTGCGCCAGCGACCCCAGCTTGACCAGCTCGGTTTCCACCTGTTCCCACAGCGGATCATCCGCCGCCACCGCCGCCCGCAGCGCCTCGTCGGGCAGGGTCGTCAACAGTCGCTTACACCAGGGGTGTGCATGCATGCTCATCGCTCCTACCAGCGGCACTGCTGGCGTAACGGCGCCAGCGCCTCGCCCAGCCCGGTGAGATCGATGCGCAGCGCATGATCCTGCTCGCCACTCAGCACCAGCTCCCGGTGGCCGACCCAGCGCTTGAGCGCGTCGATCGCCGGCAGGCCGCGGCCGAATTCCAGCAGCGTGCCGCGGTTGCGCACAAACCAGTTATCCGGCGCGCCGGCGCCGTCAAGCTGCGAGGTGACGTTGTCGCCCGGCCACGGCTGGCTGAGCGTCAGCCGCAGATGGGTAATGCTGCTGGCGCAGCTGATCACCAGCGTATTGCCGTCCGCCAGCGTCCGCGTCAGCGTCAGCGTCAGGTCGCCATTGACCGCCTCGCGGTTAAGACGAAATGCGTTCTCCCCCGCCGCGCCATTGTTCGTAGCGGACGGCACAGCGCCCGCGCGTTCCGTCTCGCGTCCGAGCGCGTCATAACAGGCCAGACGCACCTGCGGCGACGTCTCATTGCGGCACTGTTCCCACAGTGATTGCCAGGCGGGATCGGGCGAGCCGACCGCCGCCATCAGCAGCGGCACCATCGTCAGCATCATCAATTCACCTCCAGTTTCTGGCACTTGTGATCCAGGGTTCGTTTGGGAATATTCAGGCTCTCCGCCACCAGCAGCCGGTTGCCCTGAAACTGGCGCAGACGCGCCGCAATCACCGCGGCTTCATACTGCTGGGTGGCGATGCGCAGATCCTGAATGTGGTGGAAAGCATCGCTATCGGCGGCGGTTTCGCCGCACACCCGCTCACGCAACTCCGGCGGCAGCGACTCCAGACGAATAGGCTGCCCTTGCGGCGTATGGGCGCAGGCCACCTCCAGCAGGTTCTTCAGCTCACGCACATTGCCGGGGAAGTCGTAGCCCACCAGTTGTTTAAGAAATGCACGGTGCAACGGCCCCAGGTTTTTCTGCTGCTGGCGGGCGAACTGCCCGATAAAGTGTTCGCACAGCAGGCTGATGTCGTCCGGGCGATCGCGCAGCGGCGCTACCTGCACCAGACACTGGCACAGCCGATGATAGAGATCCTGACGGAACTGGCCTTCGGCCACCCGTTGCTCCAGCGGTTGATGCGTGGCGGCGATCAGCCGGAAATCGGAATGTTGCTCCTGCCCGGCGCCCAGCGGCCGGAAGCTGTGCGTTTCCAACACCCGCAACAGCTTGGCCTGCATCAGCGGCGGCATATCGCCCACTTCATCCAGAAACAGCGTGCCGCCGTTGGCTTGCGCCACCAGCCCGACCTTGTTGCTCTGCGCGCCGGAAAACGCGCCTTTCTCATAGCCGAACAGCTCGCTTTCAATCAGGTTTTCCGGAATAGCGGCGCAGTTGATGGCGATAAACGGCCGCTCGGCGCGATCGGAGCACTGGTGCAACAGCCGGGCCACCACCTCTTTGCCGGCACCGGTTTCGCCGTGAATCAGCACCGATAACCGGTGGCTGGCCGCCTGACAAATCTGCTGATGCAGTTGTCGCACCGCGCCGGACTGACCAATCAGCCCGGCGGCCACCCGTTTTTCCCGCTCACGCCGCAGCGCGCCTTCGTCTTTAATCTGGCGCAGCGAATCGCGCAGCGCGGTCTGTTCGCGCCGGCTGCGGCCCAGATCGCGGATCAGCGCCAGTTGACGACAAAACACCTGCGCCAGTTGCGCGCAATCGCCATGTTTCCCCAGCGCCTGCAGCCGTTCCGGCGTATCCAGCAGCGCCAGCACCGCCAGCGGTTTGCCGTTGTCCGCCTGCAACGGCATGGCGTACAGGCCGCAGGCGGCGCCCGCGTCGGTCAGCAACTGGCGAAAACCGCCATGTTCGATACGCGCGCCGCCGTACAGCGACGTCCAGCTGCGCGTTTGATTCTTGAGCAACACATAAGCCAGCGGATGACTGAAATCATCCACGCCAAGCGACAGCGACAGCGGCGCGTGATGCACCCAGCCGCTGCATATCAACTGGCGCCCGCTGACATCCACCATCCCCAGCAGCGCGCCCTGCGGCTGCCATGCGGCACGCAGCGTGCTCATCAGCCAGTCGCACAGGCCGGCTTCATCCCGGTGACGGGTCAGCGAGAGCGCCAGATCGAGGGCTGATTGCATGCTCAGCCCTCCACCTCGGACCGGAACTGGCCGTCTTCCACCCGGAAATGAATGCGGCTGACCGGCTGACCGGCCGACATGCGTTGCAGCAATTGCAACGACACCGGCGGCAACAGTGCGCCGTCGATCACCGACTCCAGCATGCGCGCGCCGTTCTCGCTGCGGTTCGCCAGACGCAGGATCTCTTCCGGCACCGACGCGTCGATAACCACCTCGGCGCCAAAGCGTTGCTGCAGCAACGTAACCAGACGGGACAGTTTGCCCTGCACGATCGCCACCAACGTGTCGTGATCCAACGGCAGGTAGGGAATCACTTCCATGCGCGCCAGCAACGCCGGTTTGAAGAACGCCGCCAGTTCCGGATAGAGCGCATCCAGCAGTTCGCCCGGTCGATCCGCAACATTGACGTGCTCGGCAAAATTGACAATCGTCTGGAACCCCAGGTTGGAGGTCAGGAAGAACACCACATTGCGGCAGTCGATCACCCGCCCTTCGCCATCGGCCAGTTCGCCCTTGTCAAACGCCTGATAGAACAGGTTGAGCACGTCCGGATGGGCTTTTTCCACTTCATCCAGCAGCACCACCGAGTAGGGTTTCTGGCGAATGGCCTCGGTCAGCACCCCGCCTTCGCCAAAGCCGACATACCCCGGCGGCGAACCGATCAAGCGGGAAACCGTGTGCTTCTCCTGGTACTCGGACATGTTGATGGTGGTGAGATAATTACGGCCGCCGAACATCAGATCGGCAATCTGCACCACGGTTTCGGTCTTACCCACGCCGCTCGGCCCCACCAGCAAAAACGCGCCCAGCGGTCGACCGGGACGGCGCAGGTCGGCGCGCGCGGTCAGCAGGTGCTTGTGCAACTGGGCGATCGCCAGTTGCTGCCCTTTGATGCTGTCGCCGAGGTAATCCGGCAGACGGGTGACTACGTCCAGCTCGCCCTGGGAAATCCGGTTCAACGGCACCCCGGTCCACTCGGCGATCACCGACGCAATCTGGGTTTTATCCACATGCGGGGACACCAGCACCGACGGCTGTTGCAGTTCGGCCAATGCTCGCTCGCTGTCGGCCAGTTCAGCCGCCGCGGCGGCGGCATCGAAATCTTCCGGCGCTTCATCGGCCAGCAGCGCGGTGCGCAGGGTGACGATCTGCTGCACCAGCGTTTTCTGCCGCTGCCAGTCGGCTTCCAGTTGCGCCAGCGTCGCCGCATCCGTTTCGCTGGCGTCACGCAGCGTCGCCAGCCGCTCCGCCGTATCGCCCAGGCCGATGCGGCCCTGACGCTCCAGTTGGGCGATTTCCAACGCCTGCTGATGTAAACGGGTCTGCAACTGGCTGACCGCGCGCGGCGGCGTGGTCAGGTTGATTGCGACGCGCGCGCAGGCGGTATCCAGCACGTCGATCGCTTTGTCCGGCAACTGACGCCCGGAGATATAACGGGCAGATAGATTGGCCGCCGCCTGCAGGGCTTCTTCGTCGATCAATACGCCGTGCGATTGTTCGTAAATGCTGCGCAACCCGCGCAAAATCACCGTGGCTTCGTCGACGTTCGGCTCACCCACTTTTACCAGTTGGAAGCGACGCGACAGCGCGGCGTCTTTCTCCACGTATTTCTTGTATTCGCTCCAGGTGGTGGCGGCGATGGTGCGCAGTTCGCCGCGCGCCAGCGCCGGTTTAAGCAGGTTGGACACGTCCAGACCGCCGGCCTGATTGCCGGCGCCAATCAACGTGTGGGCTTCGTCGATGAACAGGACAACCGGTTTCGGCGCCTCTTTCACTTCCTGCATCACGCCTTTGAAACGCTTCTCGAACTCGCCTTTCACCGACGCGCCGGCCTGCATCGCGCCCAAATCCAGCGTCAGCAGTTCCACATCGCGCAGCCGTTCCGGCACCAGACCGGCGACAATGCGCAGCGCCAGTCCTTCAATCAGCGCGCTTTTACCCACCCCGGCCTCGCCGACCACGATCGGGTTATTTTTACGACGACGGGACAGAATATCGATCATCAGGTCGATTTCACGATCGCGGCACAATACCGGGTCCAGCTTGCCCTGACGGGCGGACTCGGTGACATTCTGGGTATAGCGGGACAGTTGGGTGGTGGCCGCAGCCGCCTGCTCCGGCGTCGCGCCAGCGGCGGAAACCACGTCGGTTTCCGCTGAATCTTTCACCCATTCGTCAAACTGCTGACGCAGCAGTTCGCGGTTAATCTGCGCCAGCTGGCGGGTCACCGCCGCCGACAGATAACGCGTCGGCGTCATCAGCAGCACCAGCAGCAGCACGCCGCTGCGCAGACGGGCGTGCTGGAGTTCCGCCGAGGCCAGCAGCCAGCTGTCCTGCAACCACTCCACCAGCAGCGGCGAAAACGAGGGATAGCCCGACTCAAACCCTTTGTCCGCGGCATTGGGCTGCAGCAATGCCGCCAGTTCGTCAACATCCATCCCGGCGCGTTTAAGGATCTGACGCACATCGCACAACGGCGTCTCCAGCATTTTCAGCAGCAGGTGCTCAATGCGGATCTCCGCGCCCTGATGCTGAATGCACAGCGCCGCCGCCTCTTCCATCATGTGGCGGCACAGCGGGTTGAGTCGCTCAACCAGGATCGGCAGTTCGATTCGAATCACGAGAATACGCTCCTGTTATTGTAATAATTCTCCCAGCTGACGCAGCACGTCCTGGGTCTGGTTGGTTAGCTGGTAGTGATAGAGGCCAAACGCCGCGGCCATCACCACGCACAGGCCGATGAACAGCGTGCGCAGCGAAATCTGTTTACGCAGTTGGTAACGGGAAGCCTGCTGCCCCAGATTGAGGTGGAATACCGTCGGCGGATTTTCCGGCTCCGGACGCAGGGTGTCGTGCAAACGGCGCACCACCCGATCCAGCTCTTCGCGTCCCTGAGTCATCACCCGGTAGCGGCCTTCGAAACCGAGGCACAGACACAGGTAGATAAACTCCAGAATGTCGCGGTAGCGCGTCGGGTCATCCAGCAGCTTCTCCAGCAACACGAACACCTTCTCGCCGCCCCAGGTTTCATTGTGGAAACGGGTCAGCAGCGAATGGGCGGACCATACGCTCTGACCGCCCCACTCCCGCCCCATCACCGCTTCGTCGATGAAGGTGCACAGAATGTAGCGAAACGACAAGATCACGCCGTTTTCGTAACCGTGGGAATGCAGTTCCTGCTCAATAGCCTGAATTTCGGACTGCACGCGCTGGTATAGCTCCGCCACGCCGTCGTATTCAGACAGCTGACGCACCCGCTCCACCATGCCCAGCAGCGGGGT
This sequence comes from Dickeya fangzhongdai, assembly GCF_002812485.1. Taxonomy (NCBI): domain Bacteria; kingdom Pseudomonadati; phylum Pseudomonadota; class Gammaproteobacteria; order Enterobacterales; family Pectobacteriaceae; genus Dickeya; species Dickeya fangzhongdai. The sequence continues at coordinate 1,636,757 of NZ_CP025003.1, read as the reverse complement.
AACGGCGTCGATCATCGGGTTGATGCTCTGCCCGCGCAGGCGAAACCAGTAATCGGAATCCATATCCAGTTGCCGGGCGTTGTCATACAGCAGGTCGCCCAACTGATCGCTTTTGATGATGTCGGTACTCACGGGATCCTCCTGTTAACTACTGGCCGCGGATGGCCCACAGTTGCATGTCCAGTTCCGGGAACTCGCCGGCGATGTGGAACGCCAGCGTGTTGCTGGTGACCAGCGATTTCCAGGCCGGGCTTTGTCTGTCCAGCTGGAAGTAGCTGTAGCCGGCGTGATACGGCAGCTGACGCGGCGCCACCGGCAGCGGCAGCAGCGGCACGCCGGGCAGTTGCAGGCTGATGAGTTCGCGGATTTTGTCGCTGGAGGCGATCTTGGTTTGCTGCAACAGCTGTTTGCGCAAATGCTCCTGCGGCATACGGGCGCGCACCGCCAGCACAAATTCGGCGCTGGTCATCAGCTCGGCGTCGCCCACCAGCGCCACCCGCACGCCGTAAGGCTGCGCCTTCATCTGGATCGACACCGCACGCGGCGACAGTACGGTGCTCAGCGCCTGACGCAGCGCCATCATCAGCGGCTCAAAGCTGGATTGCTGATGCTCGTGACGGTAGGCGGGAAACTCCGGCGGCAGGCGTGACTCGTCGGTAAAGGTCATCAGTTCGCCGCACAGCTGCACCAGCGCTTCGTGCAGCCGCTCCGGGTGCAGCGTACCGAGGCGCGCCAGATGCGATAGCTGCGGCTGAGCGCGGTTAAGCAGTTGCAGCATCATGAATTCCGCCACGTCCGCCACCCCTTGCTGACCCGGCGCGGCGATGCGCTGAGACAGACTGCGGGCGCGTTCCGCCACCAGACCGGCGGACTCGCCCAAAAAGCGTTTCAGGCTCGGAATGGCGGTGACGCTGATGCTGCACGGCATGAAATTGGGGTCCAGCACCAGACCGCCGTCCGGCCGCTTATCGAGAATATTGGCAATCGCCAGCGAGGCGTAGGCGCTGCGGTCATCGCGTTCCAGCATCAGCCGCAGGCTGACCTTGCCCACTTCCACCGACACCACGTCGCCGCCTTCGCTGTGCAAATCGCGCACATCATGGCGGTGCGACTGCAAACGGGTGGCGACGCCGGCGCCCGTTTGTCCCACCTCGCTGACGCCGTTCACCGCCAGCGGCAACGCCAGATAGACTTTCTGGTTAGCCAGCGCCACATCGGTTACCTCCAGCGGCTGCGGCAGCGCGTCATCCCCCGGAATGTTGAATACCGTGCCGTCCGGCATCACGCCGGTGGCGTTCACCAGCGCGATGCGCCCGAAGTTGAGGTATTCCTCGTTGATCGCCAGCGACTGCAGGCCATAAAAATAATCGCTGAGCGCGCTAAGACGGGCATGCAGCGCGTAGTCCGTGTGTCTTTGCTGTTGCTGGAAATGCTGCGGCTTGATGAACAGCCCTTCCCGCCAAATAATCCGATTTCGGCTCGACATAGTTATTCTTCTTCTTGATCTTTCTTGATTTCGACTTCTTCACGGCGCAGATGCACCAGAAGCTGATAAGTGCGGCCGGTGTTTTTCAGCTTGACAACCTTGCGCCACTCGGCGCTGTCCGGATCGGCGTACTTGGCGATCACCCCGATGTAATGCACTTTCTCATCCAGCTTGACCGGCGGCAGGTATTTGAACTGCCCCGGCAGCAGCGTGTAGTCCTGATGACTGACGTAATTCTTGGCCAGCGCTTTTTCGATATCGGTGGTCACCTGATCGTAATCGGTGGCCAGCAGACGGGAGTCTTCCGCCAGCATCACCAGTTGAAACTCGATTGGCGCCGCTTCGCCGCTTTCGCTGGGGTTAACGTCCGGTTCCGCCACCAGGCTGAAACCGACGGTGGACGGCTGGTTATCGTTGCTGCCTATCTGAATATCCGGATTGGCCGCCACCTTCGCCATCTTGCCGAGCGTGGAACAGCCGGGAAGCAGCAGGATCAAGGCGCATAACCATAAGGCTCGCAGCATTATTTCTGCTCCTGTTGCTGGCGAACCGCGCGGTCATAGGCCTGCGCATACACCTGATGGAACAGTTTCTGGAACCCTTGCTGACGCGGCGAGGTCAGCTCGCGGTAATAGTGCTGGTACATCTGCCACGCCCAGCCGTCGTCCAGCGCCTGACGTTCGCCGCTACGGCGATAATGTTCGAACCGGCCCAGCAACGCCGCCGGCGAAAACGCCTGCAGAATGCTCTCCAGCGCCACGGCGATCGCCTGCTGGTTGGCCCGGTGATGCGCCTGCATATTACTGAGCACTTCACTGATGGCCGCCGGCGCGGACAGATGCACCGGGCTTTTATCGTCGGCAAACAGCAGCGACAGGGTATCGGTGTAATCCAGCCCCAGCCGCAGCGGGTTATCTTCGATCGGCCGCAGGTGGGTATCCGCCAGAGCCGCCTGGTCGGCCTGCAGCGTCAGCAACCCCTCCACCATCGCCTTCAGGCTTCGGCCCATCTCTTCGAGCATCTCGCGCAGTTGCTGCTCATCACCGGTATTCAGCGATACGCCCAGCCCGCGCAGCAGCGGCGCCAGCGTCACTGCGTCAGCCTGCCCGCCCAAACCCGCCCCGGCGTGCGGGTTATCAATGGTCGGTAATTCCACAAATTTCTGATCCATGGTGTCCTCAACGGCAGAAAAAGAAGAAAGCGAGGTCGGCAGTTCGTCGCCGCGCTCACCCTCCGTTGCCAGCGGCGAGCGGCTCTGTTCCTGCTGCAACGCCCACAACGGGTCATTAAATCGGCTCGCCGTCGTCTCTTCGACGGTCGGGCTGTGTCGCTCTTCGCCAAGCCACCCTTCCAGTACATCGCCGGGGCGCTGGCCCAGCACCTGATCGATGTCCTGCTCACGCGCCGGATCGTCGAGGTAAACCCCCAGCCGAAACGGGCCGATCACCAGCTCATCGCCATGCGCCAGACACACCCGGCGGTCACGGCCGATGGGCGACAACGCGCCGTTGATGAAGGTCTGGCCGCTCAGGTCGCACACACAAAATTGGCCGTCCTGCAGTTCGATGCGCGCATGCTCCGGCAATACCGCCCCAAGCCGGTCGCGCAGTTGCCACTGATCTTTTTCCGACGCGCCCAGCGTGCCGCCGCGGTGATCAAACCGGTGCTGCACCTGCGAATTGATATCCAGCTGTTCGCTGTTGAGCACCACCAGAGTGAGTGGGTTGTTTTCGTTCACAATTACTCCTGCACACAAATCGTCACATACGGGTCGGCCGGCGGCTGCCCGAGAAAGCTGCTCCATCCCAGACGGCTGCTCTGGTCATCGCCCAGCCGCAAGCCTCTGGCTTCTCCTTCGGCGAAACCGAGGCGCAGGTCCCAGGCCAGTTGATCGCGCAGGATGAAGGAAACAAAACGCACCAGCGGCTGAAAATGCTCGCCGTTGGGCAGGAAACTGAGAAAACGGCTGAAACTGAGGTTATCCACTTTGAGCAGGAATTTGCCGGCGCAGTCATTCACCTTGTCGCCAATGACAAAATCCCCGCCCAGCACGCTGTTGGCGCGCCCCAGCCGGTTTTGCTGGTCTTCGAAAATCGGCACTTTGCGATGCTGCCAGGCGATGACTTCCACGTCTTCAAGGTCAAAGCAGTGAATAACCAGACCGGCCACCACTTCCGGCGAGCGGCTGGGGCTGGCCAGCAGGCCGGCGTAAGACAGCATCTTGGCCCGGTTGACCGGCAGGCTGTCGCGTACCGCGTCATTGCCGAGCCCCACCAGCGCGAACATCAGCCGGGAAAAACCGTCCTCGCCGTCATTCTGGAAACGGACGTGATAGCGGTATTTACGCCAGGCGCGATGCAGCAGCGTCAGCAGCCGATGATGGAAAAAATCGAGAAACACGCCCAGTTTCTGCTCGCCTTGGGCGTACTCCCACGCCAGCTCTTCGAGGTAATACCCCGGCATCGGCGACTGGCTGCCGTGCAGACCGAGAAACGCGACCTCCAGCTCCTGCCGGCCGTCGACATCCTCCCCCACCCGCAGTACGTCGCTGGGGTGAAAACCAATCGACGCGGTGGAACGAAAACGAATGCGCTCCAGCTCCGGCCGGAAGTCGAGCGCCTGCTCCAGATCGACGCCCTCCATCTGGTTAAGCAGTTCCACCAGTTGGAAAAAGTTGAAGTGGCGCGCATCCTGGCGAAACATCGCCTGACCGGGCATTACATCATCGAGTGCTGACCTATCTGCACCGGCCATCGGTAGCGCTCCTTGTTATCGATGTTGACCACTTCCAGCAGATGGAAGGCGTTGACGCTGGCGTACAACGAAAAGAAATGCGCCAGCACGGTGCTGAACAGATAGAGTTCGCCTTCACTGGAGAACGCCGATTGCCGCACCGACAAGACCGACTTAAGCCCGCGTACCGGCATCCCCTGCACCAGCCGGTCCACCGGCGTGGTTTCAATCGTCTCGATCCCCGCCAGCCGCTTGCGTGACGCCTGCTCCGCCTGCTTGTCATGCAACGCGGGAAAGTCGTAGGTACGCAGAATCTGCACCAGCGCATCGCGCCGCAGCAGCGACACATAGTTCAGCGACAGGTTGGAGATCAGCGTCCAGTGCAGGCTGCCGTCCAGCGCCGGGCGCAGCGGACGGGTCGGCCGAATCAGGTTGCGGAAAGTGGCGAAAGACGGCGAACTGCCGGTCGGCACGCAGATGGCCCCCACCGGCAACTGCGCCGCACGCGAACGGTTGGTGCAGGTCAGGGTGACCGAAATGGATTCATCAAGATCGATCACCTCTTTCTCGTCGCCGCGCACAAACGACAGCAGGTGATCAAAGCCGTCGCCGCTGACCGCTTCACGCACCCGAATGCGGTAATACAGCGCCAGCCGCCCTTTGGCCCGTTCGATTTGATGCTGGAAACTTTCGAAAGGCTGATAGAGCCGCGGAATGCCGCGCGAACGCCCGCTGTTGCCCTCCACCCAGCCTTCCACCTTGTCGATGGAGAAAATTTCGAAACTGTCGGCGTGACGGTAGCTGGCTTTGAGCGGGTAATCGGTCTGGCGACCATCCAGATTGATGGGTTCGCTGTCATGGCGGAACAGATTGATGGCCGGCACGCAGTTGAGCATGAACGAGTCCGGACGGATTTTCAGTTCCGCCGGCAACGGCCGGTCAAAGCAGAAGTGCAGTTTAAAATCCGTCACCATCAGCGGCTGATTAGGCCAGCTGGCGCCGGACAACTGGAAGAACAGAAAACTTTCCGGAAAACAGAAATACTCCTGCAGGATGCGGTAGCCGGAGTAGACGTTGCCGGGATACGGCAGCATCGCGTCTTCGCGCTCGAAGCCGACGGTTTTCAGCACATTCGCTTCCTGGCGAAAGCGTTTACCGTCAATTTCCAGCTCAATGTGCGACAGCTGGCTGGCGATCCAGAAATAGAGTTCGTAAGCGGTATAGCGGTCGCCGCCCAGGAAGAAACGCAGTTTATCGAGCTGCAAGTCCCCCAGCGACAACGGCCCGTGCAGGCCGATATCCAGCGTGATGGCGGACATGTCGTTACCGCTTTGCGCGTTGATCTGGCGGATATCCGCCGGGTAAATCCAGGCATCGTGGCAGGTCTGAAAATGGCAGACCACATCGTCGATCGGCAAGCTGTCCAGCTCGCAGCCGCGTGACACGAACGCCGGTTGCGCGATGGCGCCGGGCAGTACCGAAAACTGCATGATGGTCATGCTGGGCACCGGGCGCAAATAGTTCGGCCACAGCATGCCCAGCAGGCCGTGAGTCAGTTCCGGAAACTCATCCTCGATCTTCGCCCGCAGGCTGCCGGTCAGAAAGGCAAAGCCTTCCAGCAACCGCTCGACATCCGGATCCGTCGTCTGTTCTGACAAAAATCGGGTAAGTTCAGGGTGTGCCCTGGCGAATTCGCGTCCCTGCAGACGCAAATAGGCGAGTTCATCCCTGAAGAAATGTTCCAGCGACATAATCACATCATTCTGTAATGGCGGTGGCTGTCCATATGAATATTGAAGGAGGTGACCTGCTCCAGATCTTCCAGCCGCACATGCGCGGTGACCTGAAACGACATCTCCAGCGGATTGGACAGATAGTCCGACGCACTGACGTCCACATGGACAATTCGCGGTTCAAAGCGACAGATACACTGTCGGATCGCTTCACGGATCTTGCCCCGGATATCCGCGCCGCCCTGCGTGGCGTCATTGAAATCAATCACGCCAAGCTCGGGTGCGCTGCGACAACTGCCGGGACGCGTATTCAGTACCTGATCGAGCTGGCGTTTCACCGACTCGATCAGGTCTTCCAACTCCGTTTCGGGAGAGGAACGGCGCTCCTCTCCCCGGATACGATCAAACAGGCTGGCCGCAGATCCCCGCTCCCAGGCAGAGAGCGACGGCATCAGTCGTTATTCCTTATCCAGACGCCCAACCAAGGACAGTTCGAAATTCGCCCCCATGTACTTGAAGTGCGGGCGCACCGCCATGGTCACCTGGTACCAACCCGGTTCGCCTTCCACGTCCAGCACCTTGATCTGGGCGGCGCGCAGCGGGCGACGGCTGCGTACGTCTGCCGGCGGGTTTTCCTGATCGGCGACGTACTGCTTGATCCAGTTGTTCAGCTCGCGCTCCAGATCCTGACGCTCTTTCCAGGAACCGATCTGCTCGCGCTGCAATACTTTGATGTAGTGCGCCAGACGGTTGATGATGAACATGTACGGCAGCTGCGTACCCAGTTTGTAGTTGGTTTCCGCCTCTTTACCCTCTTTGGTGTTGGCGAATACCTTGGGTTTCTGCACCGAGTTGGCGGAGAAGAACGCGGCGTTGTCGCTGTCTTTGCGCATGGTCAGGGTGATGAAGCCCTCTTCGGCCATTTCGTATTCACGGCGGTCGGTGATCAACACCTCGGTCGGAATCTTGGCCTGCAACTGGCCCATCGCTTCATAGACGTGCACCGGCAGATCGGTGATGGCGCCGCCGCTTTGCGGGCCGATGATGTTCGGGCACCAGCGGTACTTGGCGAAGCTATCGGTGATGGCGGTACCCATCAGGTAAGCGGTGTTGCCCCACAGATAGTGTTCGTGGTTGGCGCTGATGTCTTCCTTGTAATTAAACCCTTTGATCGGGTTTTCTACCGGGTCATAAGGCAGACGGGCCAGGAAACGCGGCGCCGTCAGGCCCAGATAGCGGGCATCTTCCGACTCGCGCATCGAACGCCATTTGGTGTAGGCCGGGCCTTCAAACACCGATTTCAGGTCTTTGATGGACGGCAGATCGGTGAAGCTGTCCACGCCGAAGAAGGTCGGCGCGACGGAGGAGATGAACGGCGCGTGCGCCATTGCGCCCACCGCGCTGACATACTGCATCAGCTTGATGTCCGGCGAACTCTGGGTCAGCGCGTAATCGCCGATAACCCCGCCGATCGGCTGACCGCCGAACTGGCCGTAGCCGCTGGAATAAACGTGTTTGTAGAAACCGGACTGGGTAATTTCCGGTGCGAACTCAAAATCTTCCAGCAGCTCGTTTTTGGTCGCGTGCAGCAGCAGGATTTTGATGTTTTCGCGGAAATCGGTGCGATCGATCAGCAGTTTCAGCGAACGCCAGGAGGATTCCAGCTCCTGCAGTTCCTGCGCATGCAGAATCACGTCGATCTGCTTGCTGAGTTTCTTATCCAGCTCAACGATCATACTGTCGACCAGCGCCTTGTTCACCGGCTCGGCCGCGTTACCGCTGTCCAGAATGTTGGCCACCAGCGCGGCGATACCCTGCTTGGCGACGTTATAACCTTCATCCACCGGGGTGATGCGCGCCTGCGCCATGATTTCTTCAAGCAGCGACGATGAACCACCGGCCGCGCCTGTCTGGGCCTGTTCTTCAACCATTGACATGTTTGTTTCCCTTCTCGTCAGTAACAATCAATTATTCGGCGGGTTTCACCAGATCCAGCTCTTTGAGCAGCTGCTCTCTGGCTTCTTCGCTGGACAACAGATCCTGCAGGCGATTACGGAAAGCGGGAATATTACCCAGCGGCCCTTTCAGAGCGACCAGGGCTTCGCGCAGTTCCAGCAGTTTGCGCAGTTCCGGCACTTGCTGGGCGATGCGATCGGGGGAGAAATCATTCAGCGAAGCAATGCTGAGTTTGACGGGAAGGTCATCCTGGCTGTCTTCTTCCAGACGGTTAGGCACGCTGAAATTCAGCTCCAGGTTTGCCTCTTTCATCACCGAAGTGAAGTTATTCTTGTCGATAGATACCGTTTGACGTTCTTCAATCGGCGTCTCTTCTGTGCGTCCTTTCATATTTCCCACCACCATCAGCGTAAGCGGCAGTTCAATTTCCGCCTGCTGACCACCAGTGGCCGGGACATATTTGATATTAATACGTTCCTTTGGTGCGACAGATGCACCGTCAGTTCCTTTTGCCATATGTCAATACCAACGTGAGGGCACCCTGGCCCGAAAAAACAAGGTCGAATCCTACTGAACGACCCGCCAGAATCCATGACAGACCAGGCTGTTCAGCGAACAAATAGGCTATTTGTTTTTCGACCGACGATATGCACGAAATAGAACCCGCCGCCTCGGCGCATTCACTCAACGCATTCTTAAACCGTATGGAATCAGTAAGCCAATAAAAAACGACAGAACTGTATTCAAAATGTGTAGATATATTTCTGCTTCGTTCGCCAATCATACACATAACGCTGACACATGGTCAACGCTAATATACTTTTGATATCCCAAAGCTCCAAAAATAAAAAAACACAATAAAAAACAACAATATAAATATAATAAACAGCTCAAAAATACACATTATTACCGGTGAAATAGTTACATAAACCTGCATTGCAATTTTCCAAAAAACGGCTATTTTTGGCCTCTCTAATTTCGTTAGATTTAAAAACAATTATCCCGCTAATTATTTTCAGGAATAAACCGTTTTTTATATGGAATATTCACATGACGAAAAAATGATTATTTTCATGCCGGGGAATAATGCAAACGAAACATTTCATCACCATTTCCGTCATGAAAAGCAAATAAAACGCCGAATCATCGTTCAATTAAAAACCACATTGCGTGGCGGAACCTCTCTGAATCACCAGAAAAAAACGGTTTCCGCCGGCCTGACAACGGCATTTATAGGAAACCGATTCCCGTTTTATTATTCCCAATTGCAATTTGAATCAAGAAAAAATAAAAAGCATAATTTATGGAAAAATAGTTTCCATTAACGTCAATTATTCCGGTCTTCCTACGCAGACCGGAGACATTTACCCCATCGGCAACCGTTTTTCCACCAACGCCACCCACATGGCGACACCGTGTGGAATCAACGCGTCATTGAAGTCATAGCAGGCATTATGCAGCGGACGGGATGGCGTATCGCCATCGGCCCCTAACCAGAAATAGGCGCCGGAACAGTGCTCCATCATGCAGGCGAAATCTTCGGACGCCATGGAAGGCGCGATTTCCCAATGCACCTGGTTTGCGCCAAACGTCGTTTCCGCGACCTCACGCACCATTTGCGCCGCTCGGGCGTCATTTTGGGTAACCGGGTAGCCGGGGTAGTAAGCGATGGAGCCCGTGACGCCGAATACCTCGGGGATTTGCGCCACAAACTGCGCAATCAATGCCTTCACCTGCTCGCGTACTGAGGTTTGCAGACAACGCAGCGTACCGCGCAGCACTACTTTTTCCGGAATAACGTTGATGGCCTCGCCGCCGTTAATCTGCGTGATACTGATCACCGCAGACGACTGAGGCGACAGGCGTCGTGAAGGGATAGTCTGTAACGATAGCACCAGTTGAGAGGCGGCCATAATCGGGTCAGCGCCGTTTTCCGGCATGGCGGCATGACAGCTTTTGCCGATCAGCACGATTTCAAACGAATCCAGGGAGGCCATCATCGCTCCGCTGCTCAGACCGACATGTCCCACAGGCAGCCCCGGCCAGTTATGCAACGCATAGATGTCATCCATTGGAAAACGGGTAAACAACCCCTCTTCCACCATGCGGCGCGCACCGCCCAGATTCTCTTCCGCCGGCTGAAATACTACCCGCACCGTACCGCTAAAACGCCGGGTTTCGCTGAGATGGCAGGCGGCGGCCAGCAACATGGCGGTATGCCCGTCATGGCCACAGGCATGCATAACGCCGGAATGCCGGGATTTATAAGCAAGATCGTTCAGTTCGGTAACCGGCAGCGCATCCATGTCGGCCCGCAACCCAATAACAGGACCGGGCCCGTTCTCCAGCGTTCCTACTACGCCAGTATCCGCCAGGCCGGTATGAACCTGAAAACCAAAGGCGGCGAGCAACGTCGCCACCATCCCGGACGTCTGACGCTCGTGATAGCCCAGTTCCGGATTGGCATGCAGTTTGCGCCGCCATTCAACGGCCTGCGCAATCAGCGCCGGAGAAATCCCCATACGCATCCTCCCGTTGATTCATATCAGAGCCCACCGCCTGATATGCCGTTCCCTCTGTTCAGGAATCGCCCACAGAGAATCACCTACTCTACTCCACCAGCCCCCATGAACAAAGGCATGTCCGACAAGAACGCACGCGGGATAACCCCCATGCGCGCCATGTCATCCTTCCATCACCGTTATCGGCATTATCGCCGACATCTTGCATCGGTTCTGGATAGTTACCTGTCCAGCGAACTGTTGACACCGGGGGGAAATAACAAAAAAGCAGGAGAAATCGCCTCTCATCAACGCGGCTCAACGCCACCAACTGACAGGGGAAGAGGTCACTCGGCAAAACGGCAGACTCCACCCGCCTTTTGCTAATCGAGCTTAAAAGCTGCTGGCTGAGTCGGGCTTGATTACCGGGAGCCGGTTACCGTGGCAGGAGAGTAGGTAAGGATGGTGGATAAAGATGGTGATTAAGACGCTAATCAATCTCTGACGGGTAATTCAATAAATTGCGGGTAAATAATCCTGAAGACAACGCGCTGACACAAGCCGGTTTTACCGCCGGGGCGTTGTTTCGTATCAGCCTGTACCGCAACGGGATGATACTGACCCGGCTGGACGATGACATCGATATCGCCGAGATGGGTGGCAGCGACACCGAAGGCGCAGACTGGGTGAGCGACAACGGCGAACTGACGCTGGCAGGCAACTGGCTCACCCAAAGCGGGTTACTCACCCCGCCGTTTAGCATTGAAGCAGGGAAGGAGCTACTTTTTGATACTGTCCGGCGACACCGTACTTTCAGTCAGTTTCATCCGTCAGCAGGTCACTTTCATAGTCCTGACCACCGTGCCAGATGCCCAGTACCGTTACCCGCTTTTTGTCTTCCTCCACCATAAAGGCAATGACCGTTCTTTTACGATAGTTCGTTACACGAAGCCCTGCCAGAAGGTCATTACGGGCGTTTCCCCTCGCCGGGAACAGGGATAGTGATTCACAGTAATCAACCACACTTTCCGTGTAACTCAGCGCCGTGTTGGGTGTCGCCGCCTCCGCGATATAACGATACAATGCAGCCAGTTGTTCTTCCGCTTCAGGGGCGAACACCACCTGATACTCCATTATTACTCTCCGGTTGCCTTCTTATGCTCGGCTTTCAGTCTGTTTCTGATGTCGTTACTGCTGAGGCTGTCCGTTTCACCCCGTTGCAACGCATTCCAGGCCGGAACAACCTGCTCCTGCAACCATTTTTCCACCGCATTATCGCGTGCCAGCAGTGCCCGAAGTCCCTCCCGGATAACCTCGCTTTCCGACGCATATTCGCCACTGGCGACGCGCGCTTTGACCAGCGCCGCCATCTCATTCGGCAACGTGATACTCATCTGCTGTGTCGTTCTCATTGGTAACCCCTTTCTCCCGCCAAGTAGGATTTAATCATACTCATTCTTTTGCCCCTTGTCAGGTGCTGCTCGTGTCGTTTTCTTCCGGCGAACCTTTCGTTTCCGCTCTGCCGGGTGCGTCTTCTCATCATGCACCTGTTTCAGATGCCCGATAGCCATGTAAGCGCACCCGTTTTAGTTCCACACACTTTTTGAGATTTCCGGGTCTTCAGCCATCAGCCGATATTCCTCCGGCGTCAGGTTATTCAGCGATTCATGGGGACGCTCGCTGTTATATTCATGCAGCCAGCGCTCCGTAATTTCCCGCGCTTCATTCAGTGTCCTGAATAGGTAAAAATCCAGTATTTCTGTCCGGTACGTCCGGTTAAAACGTTCGATAAAGGCATTCTGTGTCGGCTTGCCCGGTTTAATAAATTCCAGTGCTACACCATGCTCTTCCGCCCATTGTGCCAACGTCAGCGAAACCAGCTCCGGGCCGTTATCCATCCGCATCTTTAGCGGATACCCTCGGTTTGCCACTATCCTGTCCAACACCCGAACAACGCGTTGTGCCGGTATATTCAGGTCAATTTCTATCGCCAGCACTTCACGATTAAAATCATCCACCACGTTAAACGTACGAAAACGTCTGCCGCATACCAGCGCATCATGCATAAAATCCACTGACCAGCTCTGATTCAGGTGTTCCGGCGTCGCCAATGGTGCTGGATCACGCACGGGCAAACGTTGCTTTCCTTTACGACGAAAATTCAGTTTCAGTAAGCAATAAATACGATGAACGCGTTTGTGATTCCATGCATGCCCCTGCCTGCGTAGCTTCTGGAACAACTTCTTGAAGCCGTATCGCGGATAGCGTTCCGCCATGTCGGTCAGTGCCTGAATGACCGGCTCATCACGCCGGGTGTCAGGCTGATAAAAATAGACCGTCCTGCTCAACGATAACGTCCTGCATGCCTGGCGGATGCTCATCGTAAACTGCGCGGTCAGATAACTGACGAGCTCACGCTTTATCGCTGGTTTTAAAGCTTTTTTTCAATAACATCTTTGAGTGCCCGGCACTCCAGACTGAGATCGGCAAACATCTGTTTCAGTCGCCGGTTTTCGTCCTCCAGATCTTTCATCTTTTTGATATCAGAGGCTTCCATTCCGCCAAACTTCGCTTTCCAGTTAATGGGATGGACTACCTCCTCCCCCTGCGGTTAACTGTACGAAATATGCTCAACAGGAGAGTCACCATGAATATCGTATTTCTGGGTATTGATCTGGCTAAAAATGTTTTCCAGCTTTGCGGATTAAACCAGGCTGGCAAACCGGTTTATACAAAACGTACCGGCCGAAAAGAATTACTCCAGACGGTGGCAAATATTCCTGCCTGTCTGATTGGTATCGAAGCGTCAACAGGGGCATTTTACTGGCAACGCGAGTTTGAAAAACTGGGACATAAAGTAAAAGTCATCAGCCCACAGTATGTAAAACCTTTTGTTCGCGGGCAAAAAAATGACGGTAATGATGCACAGGCGATAGCTGTGGCCCTTATGCAACCCACGATGCAGTTTGTTCCGCCTAAAAGTCCCGAACAGCAGGATATTCAGGCTCTGCACCGTGCAAGACAACGTATTGTCAATCATCGTACTGCAACCGTCTGTCAAATCAGAGGACTGCTGCTTGACCGGGGAATAACAATCGGTGCAGCGGTCTCAAGAGTTCGTCATGCAGTTCCGCTGATCCTTGAAGATGCAGAAAATGGTCTCAGTACCAGAATGCGCAGGACGATTGCAGAACTCTATGATCTCTTTAACGATCTTGGTCGTCGCATAAACTTTTTTGATAAAGAAATAGAGGCTGTGTTCAGGCAATCTGAAGCCTGCCAGCGCATTGCCAAAGTTAAAGGTATTGGTCCTAAAACGGCAACGGCTGTTGTTGCCGCTATTGGCAAAGGAACTGAATTTAAAAATGGTCGTCACTTCGCCGCGTGGCTTGGTCTGGTTCCCCGGCAACACTCAAGTGGTGACAGGCAAGTTCTCATGAATATGACGAAAAAAGGCGACAAGCATCTGCGGACTCTTTTTATTCATGGTGCCCGCGCTGTCGTCAGGGTTGCCACGAATAAGAATGATAGCTGTCTGCATCAGTGGGTTAATCAGTTGAGGGAACGGCGAGGGTTTAATAAAACGACCGTGGCGGTAGCTAACAAGAACGCGAGAATAATCTGGTCGATGCTGAGAAATGATACAGAATATCAGGCAGCCGGAAGTTAATTCCCAGCCAGAAAAGTTGCAGTGTACTGAGAAATGGTGACAGGTTGCACCTGCACAATCGGAACCTGATTTTTATACTGGCCTCAGAGGCCGTCCAGTTGTTGAGGCGATCGTGTGCGGATTACCCATTTGGGCACAGGTTTTCCTGATGCCGGATAGATGTAAGCAACAACCCAAAACCAGAATCAGTGCTTGCAAAACGGAGGTAGTCCATAGATGTAGTACGAAGCCTCGGATATTCCCGCTTCGCGGCAGACGTCTTTGACGGTACGTCCGGCTTCAACGGACTTCAAAACGGCGATGATCTGGTGCTCGGTAAATCGGGCTTTGCGCATAGCGATCTCCTCAACGGGACATAATCAGTATGTCGGAAGATCGCTAAAAGTGAATGGTTCGGTTTAGCGGGATACTTACAGGCTCACCCAAAGTGGCTTACTCACCCCGCCGTTCAGCATCGAAGCCCTGTCCGGTCGGATCATCCTTCGGGCTGAACCGGGGGAGATTCTGGCGTAATAATACCGACGGATAAATATAAAAAAGCCAGAAGGATCTTTAGATCGCTTCCGGCCTAAATTCAGCACTATCAGTGCTTATAATTTAATAAAAGCATCATTTTCAAAGTAATATATAAATGCCTTGAATAAATCCTCATCTGACACATTCTTCTGAAGATTTGCATTATTAACTATGCCTTGTATTGATTGGATTCCCATAACATACCTGTACCCAGCATCCTTCACCACATCAGGATCTTCATCTGGATCATCTGAGTCTACGTCATCGGGATCTTCTACCATAACTAATAAATCTAAACTCCAAGACGAAACATCCTTAGGTAGATACAAAGCTAAACGCCAATCAATATTTTCAGCATCCCTTAATATTTCTCTTAGATTTTTCTGAACCATTTCATCGTCCTCCGCCCCAATTATACATTCCTCCTTTTCCACCTGGATGTAAGGTTTATTGAACCACACCGGGAGCCTGATGCTGAGATAAAGGTACTAATTGCATAACTCCAGGTTTCTCAGGATGATGATGCCACGTCAAATCACTTATAGGTGAGCGTCTTGGATACGCACCACGAGATCCTGGCTTAACCCCATCAGTGATTCCTGGATACATATCCTCCATGTTTTTCGCAAAGCTCGGGTCAGCCTGCATTGCCTCATGTAGCTTTTTATTTGCATCTTGGAAACGAACTTTATCAGAGCGACCAGGATAAAACTGGTCATCAATCTTGGTTTCGTAAGCTACTGAATATCGTGAACTCTTAAGCGGCCGTCCAGAGGCATCTGTACAGACAGACTTCGCAAGCCCCAGCGGATCTATCCATTCCATCGGGTTATGCACATACCCCTGCGGCCTCAGCCCTCCCGCTAAACCTATCGGGTCTGAAGACAGATACTGCCCGCTTTCCGGGTCAAAATACCGGTGCCGGTTGTAATACAGCCCCGTCTCCGCGTCGTAGACCTGACCCTGATAGCGCAGCTCGCAGTACACTTCCTCGTTGGCCGCGTCGCCCAGATAACGCCGCAGCGGTATGGGTCGCTTGTCTTCCCGGTACGCCCCCCACAGCCCCTGCTCGCCACGCCAGTGCACGTCGCCCGTTTCGCTGCACAGCTCACGCGCCGTCCCCGTCAGGTCCGTCACGATATAGTGCAGCCGGGTTTCCCCCTCCTGCTCCTCCACCTGCGCCAGCGGCCGGAAACTCCCCGGCTCGTACACCCACTGCACCGCACGCGCCACGCTGCCGTCCACCCGGTACTGCGTCTGACCCGACAGCTGGTCGCCGTCCCACCGGTACGCCACCCGCGCTACCGCCTGCGCCGACGGCACCTGGCCCTCGCGCACCTTGCTTACCCGTCGTCCGAACGCGTCGTAACGATACCGCCATCGCGCCCCGTCCGGCAAACTCACCCGCGCCATTGAGCCGCAACGCCTGCTCGCCCCAGTGGCTGTCGCGGATGCCCGTCACCGTCACGGTGGAGCGCGGCAGGATTATTATTGAGACGCAGATTAATTTTTAGCGACTGACCAGACCATAAAATAAAAAGCCGGAAGGATCGTTGGATCACTTCCGGCTTTTTTATTTTTTAATTATAAATACCCTTATCCTCTGCCTTTTCAATGAATAGATCCTGTAAATCTCCTTGGATCTCTTCATCACCATAAATCAATTTAAAATCATCATCTATTCCAGGAGGAAAATGAGAACCATCAATAGTCCCTAGTATTATTGACGCTGTATCTGTAATAGTTATTTTAAAAAAATCAAAAATAGCCTCTTTATCCTCATCACTAAGTGACGATAAAGCTCTTCTAGCTTTTGCATAAACATCAACACCTTCATCAGGTGCCTTTGTTAAGCTATTCTTATAACGAAGAAAATTATCTTCGAGCGCTTCATTAAAGATTGAATCAACAAATTTCTCATTACCAGACATAAAATCACCTCCCAAAGTTTTTATATCTCACTTCCGGATACATTGATTTATTCAAATCAATCAACTCACGTAGTTTAGCATTTGGGACATCAGGATAAACTCTTCTAAGCTCTTTAATATCTCTAGCGATAACATCCCTAGCGGAGCTGAATGGTTGCCCTGTCGTCGGATTTATTTTACTTCTTGATACTATTCCAACACCCTCTTTAGAAAGAGTATGACCTTCTTTGGGAACTAACATTGAGGGAGCTGTTTTAGGATCGTAATCTTTTACTAAATCTTTCATTATTGCCTTTTGACCAACGTGGTGGGCATCTAATTCAAGATTTTTTCCTTTCACTGAATTTCGCAGATCCTCATAACTTCCTACGTCCCATTTTTCAGGACACTTAGTTAGGCCTAGAGGGTCAACCCAACAGAAGGGGTTAGGAACATACCCCTGCGGCCTCAGCCCCCCGGCCAGCCCTATCGGGTCCGCCGAGATATACTGCCCCAGTTCCGGGTCGTAGTAGCGGTGACGGTTGTAATACAGCCCCGTCTCCGCGTCGTAGACCTGACCCTGATAGCGCAGCTCGCAGTACACTTCCTCGTTGGCCGCGTCGCCCAGATAACGCCGCAGCGGTATGGGTCGCTTATCTTCCCGGTACGCCCCCCACAGCCCCTGCTCGCCACGCCAGTGTACGTCGCCCGTTTCGCTGCACAGTTCACGCGCCGTCCCCGTCAGGTCCGTCACGATATAGTGCAGCAGGGTTTCCCCCTCCTGCTCCTCCACCTGCGCCAGCGGCCGGAAACTCCCCGGCTCGTACACCCACTGCACCGCACGCGCCACGCTGCCGTCCACCCGGTACTGCGTCTGACCCGACAGCTGGTCGCCGTCCCACCGGTACGCCACCCGCGCTACCGCCTGCGCCGACGGCACCTGGCCCTCGCGCACCTTGCTTACCCGTCGTCCGAACGCGTCGTAACGATACCGCCATCGCGCCCCGTCCGGCAAACTCACCCGCACCAGACGGTCCTGCGCGTCCCACTCAAACCGCGTTTCCTGCGCCCGGAAACCGGGACGGCTCTCCCGTCTGACCGCCAGACGACCGCACGCATCGTACTGATACTGGGCAGGCCACTGGCTGAAGGAAGCCGGGTTCCGCACCGGGCAACCGCTGAAGCTGCGCGTGATGCCCGGCTGCATTGTCATCACCACGCAGGATATCCGTGCGCTGTGGCAGGACCTGCACGCGCTCAGTATTGCCGCGTTTGATGAACAGGCGGTGGCTCGGTGGCTGAGGGGGTTTCCCGGTGGGCTGGATGTTGGGGGCGCACAATGAGCATCGACATTGATATTGCCTGGCAGCAGGGCGACCAGCCGGAACTGACCCTGAGCGGCACCGCGCTGGCACAGGCTGGGTTTACCGCCGGGGCGTTGTTCCGTATCAGCCTGTACCGCAACGGGCTGATGCTGACCCGGCTGGACGACGACACTGATATCGCCGCGCTGGTGGACGAACTGGATGGCAGCGACACCGAGGGCGCGGACTGGGTAAGTGACAACGGCGAACTGACGCTGGCAGGCGACTGGCTCACCCAGAGCGGGTTACTCACCCCACCGTTCAGCATTGAAGCCTTACCCGGTCGAATCATGATCCAGGCTGAACCGGGGGCGATACTGGCGTAGTAACACCGACGGCTCAATATAAAAAAGCCGGAAGGATCGTGAGATCGCTTCCGGCCCTCTATATTTAATGATTCAAAAAATCCTTAATATCTTCAACATCCTTTCTTACATACCCCTTAGGTGGAAGTTCTAATTCAGGGTATAGGAATTTTATCTGAGTATCGAAATTAACCCCCTCAGAGAAATACTTCACCAACCTTTCCTTTATCTTATCCACTTTCCCACTCATACCAAGCAATTCAAATGAATAAAGAATATCTTTATGAAAAACAGGATCTAAATCTTTAATCAAAACTCTAATGTTATTAGGATCGAATATTTTCCCATATTCTATTAAATTTAGACCAAAAACACCTGTACTTTCCCTTACTGATGAATAGCTAAGTCCAACTAGACAACGCTCTCTCTCATTAAATATAACTTCTAATGTGATATTTCTGTGAAATAAAGCTAGTAATCGATGTGCAGCAACCACAATGCAGAAAAGTACTTTTTCTTCATTTAGATTTATCCCATCCCACTCATCCCTATCTCTAAGAACATCAAAGAACTCCATTTGACAATCATCTCTTAGTTGGGCAATTGTATAACCAATACCATCCAAATAAATTGAAAAAACAGAATTTTCAACCAAATCTTTCTTCTTTACTATGGACATTTATCCCCCTTTGTTCTGTGATTATCTGCAGCAGCCAAATAATCATCTCTACGAGGATTATTTGGACCTATCGGGTTTTGTTTATTTGATGTTCCTTCTAACCCGCCAAGATCTTCAAATGTCCGTTGTTCCAAACCTCGTGCAGTATACTTTCCTTCAAGGCCATCTCCTCTATAGAAAGGCTCAGGTTTAACATCAAACACATCAAAATTATTCCCATACCGATAATTGAGCACATCTTGTGCTGAATGTCCTAGCCCAGGTTTGCTGGCATATCCCACATAAGGCTTACCATTTTTTACACCCTGATAGGTAATATGCGTCGCATTTGCTGGGTCACCTACAAGCCCCAGCGGATCCACCAATTCCATCGGGTTATGCACATACCCCTGCGGCCTCAGCCCTCCCGCTAAACCTATCGGGTCTGAAGACAGATACTGCCCGCTTTCCGGGTCAAAATACCGGTGCCGGTTGTAATACAGCCCCGTCTCCGCGTCGTAGACCTGCCCCTGATAGCGCAGCTCGCAGTACACTTCCTCGTTGGCCGCGTCGCCCAGATAACGCCGCAGCGGTATGGGTCGCTTGTCTTCCCGGTACGCCCCCCACAGCCCCTGCTCGCCACGCCAGTGCACGTCGCCCGTTTCGCTGCACAGCTCACGCGCCGTCCCCGTCAGGTCCGTCACGATATAGTGCAGCCGGGTTTCCCCCGCCTGCTCCTCCACCTGCGCCAGCGGCCGGAAACTCCCCGGCTCGTACACCCACTGCACCGCACGCGCCACGCTGCCGTCCACCCGGTACTGCGTCTGCCCCGACAGCTGGTCGCCGTCCCACCGGTACGCCACCCGCGCTACCGCCTGCGCCGACGGCACCTGGCCCTCGCGCACCTTGCTTACCCGTCGTCCGAACGCGTCGTAACGATACCGCCATCGCGCCCCGTCCGGCAAACTCACCCGCACCAGACGGTCCTGCGCGTCCCACTCAAACCGCGTTTCCTGCGCCCGGAAACCGGGACGGCTCTCCCGTCTGACCGCCAGACGACCGCACGCATCGTACTGATACTGATGACCGCCGCGCTGCGTCACCCGGCCGGCCGCATCGTAACCCGCCGACGACTGCACCGTTGCATTTTTTGCCGACAGCCGCCCGGCTCCGTCCGGCGCTATCGCCGACACCTCGCACAGGTTCTGCTCGCTGTCGTAGCCAAACAGCCGTGCCTGTTTCTGCCGCCCCTGCTCGCGCCGCTCCGCCGTCACCTGACCCGCGCCATTGAGCCGCAACGCCTGCTCGCCCCAGTGGCTGTCGCGGATGCCCGTCAGACGGTCCAGCACGTCGTACTGGTAGCGCCGCTCCAGTACCCCATTCACTCCGTCCAGCGCCTGAACCGCCAGCAGCCCGGTGGCGCTCCACTCGTGGCGCAGCGCAAAGCCTTCGCCGTTGCTGCGCAGCTGTTCATACCCCGACGCCGTGTGGCTGAACGTCAGCGGCTGATGCGAGCCGATGCTCAACGTCGTCAGCCGCCCGCCCTGCCAGCCCAGACTCAGCGACGACAGCAGCCCTTCCACCACCGAACGCTGCCCGCTGTCGTCGTAGCCGCTGCGCACCTCTTCGCCGTTTACCCGCTCCGACACCACCTGACCGGCACGGTTATAATCGTACTCCACCACCGCGTCCGGGCTCGCCGCCTTCAGCAGCCGGCCCGACAGGTCATAG
This sequence comes from Dickeya fangzhongdai, assembly GCF_002812485.1. Lineage (NCBI taxonomy): Bacteria > Pseudomonadati > Pseudomonadota > Gammaproteobacteria > Enterobacterales > Pectobacteriaceae > Dickeya > Dickeya fangzhongdai. The sequence goes on along the minus strand of NZ_CP025003.1, from coordinate 1,616,194 downwards.
GCAAAGGTCGTCGCGCCCTCGCTGGCCCCGTCTGCCCGGACCGCCTGAATCTCGCTCAGCCGGTCGCCGGCGTCATACCCGTATTCAAGATGGCTGCCGTCCGGCGCCGTGCGCCGTGTCAGTCGGCCCGCCACATCGTAACCGTAACGGTACACCCGGCCGTCATAATGCCGTTCTTCGCTCAGCCGACCACTGGCGTCAAACTGATAGTGCCACGCCTGCCCCTGGCTGTTGGTCACCCCGGCGAATTCCGATTCCGCATTGTAATGATAGCGGACGGTCGCGCCCAGCGGGTCGGTCGCTTCCAGCAGGTTATCAAACGCCCCATAGCGGAACAGGTAACGCTGCCCCAGCGCATCCGTCACCGAGGTCAGATTGCCTTCCGTATCATAGCCAAAGCGGGTTTCGCTGCCGTCTTCGTACACCACTTTCGACGGCGTGTCGCGCCCGCCTTCATAGTCCCAACGCCGCACCTGCACGCCTTGTTCATGTGCGATGTGCCGCTCCGTCAGCCGGTCTTGCGCATCGTAGAAAAAGGTCACCGCCGGCGCCTCGCCGGGCTCCAACCGCTCCAGCAATCCACGCCGGTTGTAATGATAATGCTGCTCGCGGCCATCCGGCCCGGTTACTGCAGACAACAGCCCCTGCGCCGTGTAGGCATGACGCCAGCTCCGCCCCTCCGGGTCGCTGGCCGTTTCCACCAGCCCCTGAGCATTGCGCGTATACTGCCAGGCGTTGCCCAACGGGTCGGTATAAGCCAGCAATTGACCGTCATCGTCGTAATCGTAACGGTGTAGGCTCCCGTCCGGCAGCGTCACCGCCGTCACCTGCCCCCAGTCGTTACGCTGATATTCGGTGCGTTGGCCCAGCGGGTCGGTCTGCGCCGCCAGTTGGTTGTTGTTGTCCCACTCGAAGTGAACCTCGCCGCCGTCCGGCTCGCGGCGCAGCAGAATATTATTGCGCGCATCGCGCACATAGGTGGTCACCCCGCCGAACCCGCTGTGATAGTGGTTGGTGAGGCTGTCCGGGTCGTAGCTGAACGAGCCGGGCCAGAAACCTTCCGCCGTTCTGTCGCGCAACGCGCGGCCCTGTTCATCGTAATCGTGTTCGACCCAGGTATGAGCCAGATCGGACCAGCGCAGCAGCCAACCTTCCGGCGAGTAGCGGTAATCAAAATTACGCCCTTCGCCAGCGCGCACGCTGAGCAGATGACCTTGCGCATCATAGCGGTAGCTGGCCAGCGTTTTTAGCGTCTGACGGTGCTCATCGCACAGGGTCAGTTTGACTATCCGCCGCCGCTGCGTCTCCACATGCACCAGACGCCCGTCCGGCAGGGCTATCCAGCACAGATCGGCGCGATCCCACAACAGGGCGATTCGGTTACCCGCCTGATCTTCAATCGCGCTAAGGCAAAGTTGCAGCCCCAGGGCATGCTCAAAGCGATAACGCACGCCGTCCACGTTTTGCAGCACGAGCTGACCCTGTTGACGAGTCAATCGCCACGCCGGATTCGACGCCGCCCGGCTGAACGCGCCCTCGTCAGGCAGCACGAACACCGCCTGATTGAACTCGCCGTCGGTCAGCGTGGCGATCCCGTTTTCCAGCTCCAGGCCCATATCCCAGTTGGTGCGCCACAGCGCCCCTAACAGCCCCGGTTTTCGCTCCCCGCCTGAACGGTAATACCGTTTCATGGATAACGGCAGCAGGCTCGTCAACGTAAAGTCGGTGCGCCAGTCCACCACGTAACCGGTCGCCATATCCACCGGTTCGCCCTCGCTCTGACACTTCTCGCTGCCGGCTTTACACGCCTTGTCGTCTTCCCCGGCTTTTTTCTGCTGTGGGGTGCTATCCGGCTGTTCGCCCTTATTGCTCCCGGCGCTAATGTCCTCGGTTTCTTTCGACGGTGCGCGTCGTTTCTTTTCACTCACCGCATTTTTCGGCTTTCCGTCATCGGCTTTGGTTATTGCGTTGTCGGATTTTTTGGTAACCGGTCTGCCTTCTTTGATGCCGTCGGCTTTGGTTTCGGCTTTTTTCCCTTCCCCCGACTTGGTAGTAGTTGCCTCCGGTTTTGCCGCCTGACTTTCAGCATGCGCCGGCGCTTTCGGCGCTTCGGCGGCCTTAGCAATGCTCCCCTTCGGCCTGGCGCTGCCGCTCACGCGGGTGACCACCTTGCCGATAAACTCATTGAATTTGGACTCGATGTAGGCCAGCGCGCTGTCATATTTGGCAATAAGCTTTTCCAGCGCGGTGATCATGGCGCTGAAGCTGTCTTTCATCAGCGACACAATCCAGTTGTTTTTAAGCGCGGACTCGGCCAGCACCTGTTTGAGCGCCGCGTGGATCTTCAACAGCAAGGCCTTGGCCTGCGCGCCGTAGTTCCTCAGCTCGGCGCGCAGTTTGGTCAGCCCTTTCACCAGATTGCCGTCCGATAGGCTGCGGATAGTCCTGATGGCGAACTGCAGCTCTTTCGGCGTCCCGACCTTGAGCGCGCGGATAATCGCCCGTCCGCTGACCTTGAGCGCATCTCCCAGCCCGGGAATGACGCCAATCGCACAGAGCGCGCCTTCGGCGATATGCAGCGGGTCTTCGAGCTTGGCCGGCTCCTTGTAAGACTGCCAGCTCCACTCGCCGATCGAATACACATCCATCGCCTGCCCGACTACCGGAATAAAACCCAGCGCGATTTCACAAAACAGCATCAGCGCGGCGTTGTCATCTCCACCTTTGTCCGCCACTTCCGCCGCCAGGCTGTGATGGATTTTGTTAATCGCCTGTTTGAGCTGACGGCTGCCGCGATTGACGCGTTTATCCAGTTCCCAGAAACGGTCATAGGATTTGCGGTACTCCTTGGGAATTGAGGTAAAAAGCCCCGCGCCATCGACATCCACATGACGATCGCTGCTATCATCCACGTCGTAGGTCACCAGACCTTGCTTGCGCAGCAACAAAAACAGCGTGAAATATTCCCCCGCCAACGTTGCATAAGCCGGGTTCGCCTGTAATACCGGGTTGTTTTCCACGGTTTCACGGGGTTTGAAATCGTCGGAGCCTTCATCCAGCATCAGCTCAAACGTGCCGCATCCCATGTCGTAAATTTTGCACAACCCTTTGGCGTCGGTTTTGCCGTGAATCTCCGTCTTATTACTATCAACCAATACGAACGGCGCGTTGGGCACCGGTTTCCCGGAGTCATAGTGGTAATAAATAAGCACTTCACAGCCGCATTTGGCGCAACCGCCTGAAATTTGGTTATCCGTGGCAAAATTCTGATTGGCTGCGTCTTCACTCGACAACAGCGTCGCCTTTTTATCCTGACTCATGACAAGTCATCCCTTTTAGTTATGCGTCGTCCAGTTGGTCAATCGCCGTCTTATACAGGCGGTCCATACGGTTTTGCGCGCCGATATATTCCGGCTGCGCCAGAATCTCCTGCGCCCACGGCTGATAAACAAAGGCCGGCTCCAGCTCGGTGGCCAGCGCCAGATAGCGCACGATATCCCGATCGTTATTAAATCCCTGGATACGGGCCTGTTCGGTTTGTTGGCGGGTGAAATTCAGCAAGGCGTCGTCATCGCTCGCCTGCCAGCGCTGGTGATGGGTTTTGAGGTGCGCCATGTAGCTGTCCAGCGCCTGACGCGTAGCCGGCGCCAGCAGTGCCTGCCACTGCGCCTCGCTGAGCGAACGCGGCAAGGTATCAGGCAGATTGTGCGCGGTCCGTTCGGTCAGCGTCAGGCTCTGCACGGCGCCGTCAGGCGCAATGTCGCAGAACGTGGCGATCGGGCCGCAGAGCGCGGTAGCCTCCTGCGCCGAACTCGCCGCCAGCAGCGGCGTAAGCACCTCCCAATCGCTGATGCGCAGAATGGCGCTGTCTCCCTCCTGGGTGGCGACCAGACTCCACTGCCGCAGGTGTTTCACCAGTTCCAGCAGTTGGTCAAGCGGCGAGTAGGCCTGCATAAACCAGTCGAGTTGAACTCCGACTCCCCAGCCCGGCTGCGTTAACAGATGCTCACGCACCTGCGGCCAGTTGGTCGGGTGGACGGGAATACAATAAGGCGATACGGAAGCATGAACCTGTCCGGTTTCTCCCCAGTACAGACGGGTTTGTTCCAGGCTACCGCCCCAGCGCTCCGCCAGCCAGGGAACCGCATCGTTCAGCGCCGCTTCGGCGACCACGAAGCACCCGCCCGCGGCCAGTCGCGCCTGCCAGGCCGCTTCCGTTTCCGGTTGCAGACTCAGAAAAGATTGAGACAGCGTCACGGCATAACCTCCGTCGTATCCGGTAATTCGCCCCGCATCCAGCCGGGCCGGTGATAATGAAGGCGAACGTCTTCCACCCGGGCGGATTCGGATTTAAAAATCCGAATGCTGTCGCCCAGCGAATAACGCTCGGTCAAATGAATAAAAACCGGGTGATGATAAAACTCGCTGCCGATGATCCAGCGGTGGGCCGACCAGGCTTCGCACTCCGTTTCCGAGGCAAGCGGATACCGGATGCGGGCCAGCGTAACGCCGCTGAGAAAGCGGCTTTTCACCACCTCGATATCCAACTGCATCCAGTGCAATGTGCCGGCATAAAGAAACAGCTCATTCGCCAGCCGGTGCAGACGATTGTCGTTGGATAACAGATAAAACTGGTCGCGATTCAAGGTGATCAGATAATCGTCATCGGTGGATTGACGCACTGGCTGCCTCCCATGATGGTCCGCCAGCACGTGGTAGCGGCAAGGGGCGGCGGGGTCATCCTCCGCCAGCGGCAGGTACAAACCGGTCAAAAGCCCCATAAATGCCATGCGCTCATCGTCGTTGAGCGTTTGCCACCACAGGCGCAGCACATCCGGTACATAGCTACGCAACAGCGCCAGCGTACCGTCCGGGTAACGACAGCGCAGACGTTGCTGCCAGAAATCAGCCACTGGTGTCAGTGACTGCTCGCTATGCATCAACATCACGCCCTGATGGCGCGCAGGTTGCGTATCCGCCAGCCAGTGCAGCAGTGTTTCCCCCGGCCCGCCTTCGTCTACCTGCACCACCATCGGCGCCCAGCGCTGCCAGTCATCACCGGCACCTTCAAAGCGTAAGGGTTGCCACATCTGCGCCGCTCGCGGCTGAAACGCGCGCCAGAAATCCGGCAATGCCGGATACTGCATCGGATCGACAATGGCATACAGCGGCAGCGAGCAACGCTGACTGAGTTCAAACAGGGTATAGCCCGTTATCGTCATGATTTTTTCACTGGGATAATTAATCGATATTTAAATAAGGAGAAAACCGGAATGAGAACAGCGACAAACGTCGTCAGAGGAAATGAATTCCACCACGACGGCGAACAAAAATAATCTATTGCTAGTGAAATACGAACCGACTGACCAGCGATGCTGTTTTAAAGTAATTCGCCTTTGGCGCGGCGTTCCCTGACTTCTGTCGGGGATAAGGGTGGAAATTTAATACCGCGTTGTTGTAACTGTTGTTTTACCTTTAACAACCAAGAATAATTTGGAGAATTGTTAGCAACTATCGATAAACTCTCATGAACTCTCCACGCCAAACTCCCCCCGTAGCGGAGTAAGTATCGACTTTAGCGCCGTGCTCAATGAGCCAATAAACGGTTTCATACTCATTAATATAAGCCGCATATAGAGCACTGTTTCGCTTCTGTGCATCCTCCAAATTAAGATCAGCACCCCGTGTTACTAGAAGCTTAATATCATCCCATCGCGACTCATTGATGGCACTAAATAGAACAGGTGATTTACCTGCATCCATAGAATTTGGATCGCCACCAGCATCCAACATCATTTTCAGCCATTCAGGTGATTTCGCACCAGCCACCATATTGACGGCAGATGAACCTGTACCGGTCCGAAAATTAGGATCCGCCCCCAGCTTTAACGCCAGTCTGGCTCCGGCCTGATCCTGCTGCATTATCAACCATAGCAGCGGCGTAATCCCTTCCTTACCCTGAATATTCAAGTTCAGCCCCTGAGCAAGCTGACGCCGGGCTTCCACTTCATCACCTTTACGGATGGCCTGCAATAATGTCGCCATCGGTGGCTGGAACAATTCACTGGCCTGCATACTGCGCCCTCCGGCCTGACAGGCGGTTAGCAGCGGCAAACAGGCCAGCAGCCAATGCCACCATTTCAAAGCGACTCTCCCTTTTCCCATTTATCCTGAACCTCTGCCGGAGACAGCGGGGGGAATTTAATACCGCGTTGCTGTAATTGCTGTTTGACTTTTAATAACCAGGGATATTGTGGAGAACTCTGTGCCATGATTGACAAACTTTCATGCACCCGCCAGGCCAGACTGCCACCTGTTGCAGAATAGGTATCAACTTTAGCGCCACGCTCAATTAGCCAATATACAATCTCATACTTATTTAAATATGCTGCATAGTGAGCACTTGTTGTTTTCTGTCCATCAACCAAATTAATATCAGCACCACGCTCTACCAGCAGTTTGATATCAGCCCAACGTTCTTCACCTATCGCACTAAATAACGCCGGTTGCTCAAGTCGTCCAATGGCATTCGGATTTCCCCCGGCATCCAGAACAATACGCAGCCAGTCTGGATCCCGCGCACCGGATACCCGGTTTACCGCACTGTCGCCTGAGCCGTCTTTGTAATTTGGATCGGCACCCAGTTTTAACGCCAGACGCACCGCATCCTTATCCTGCGTTTCATAAATCAACCATAGCAGCGGCGTAATCCCTTCCTTACCCTGAATATTCAAGTTCAGCCCCTGAGCAAGCTGACGCCGGGCTTCCGCTTCATCACCTTTACGGATAGTTTGCAATAATGTCGCCATCGGTGGCTGGAACAATTCACTGGCCTGCATACTGCGCCCTCCTGCCTGACAGGCGGTGAGCAGCGGCAAACAGGCCAACAGCCAATGCCACCATTTCAAAGCGTCTCTCCCTTTTCCCATTTATCCTGAACCTCTGCCGGAGATAACGGGGGGAACTTAATACCGCGTTGCTGTAATTGCTGTTTGACTTTTAATAACCAGGGATATTGTGGCGAACTCTGCGCCATGATTGACAAACTTTCATGCACCCGCCAGGCCAGACTGCCACCCGTTGCAGAATAAGTATCGACTTTAGCACCACGCTCAATTAGCCAATATACAATCTCATATTGATTGATATAAGCAGCATAAAGCGCGCTATTCCTTTTCTGCTTGTCTTCTAAATTGATATCCCCACCACGCTCTACTAACAGTTTGATATCAGCCCAGCGTTCTTCATTAATAGCACTAAATAATGCCGGTTGACCTAGTCGCCCAATGGCATTCGGATTTCCCCCAGCATCCAGAACAATGCGCAGCCAGTCTGGATCTCGCACACCGGATACTCGGTTTACTACACTGTCACCTGCGCCGTCTTTATAATTTGGATCGGCACCCAGTTTTAATGCCAGACGCACCGCCTCCTTATCCTGCGTTTCATAAATCAACCATAGCAGCGGCGTAATCCCTTCCTTACCCTGAATATTCAAGTTCAGCCCCTGAGCAAGCTGACGCCGGGCTTCCGCTTCATCACCTTTACGGATGGTCTGCAATAGTGTCGCCATCGGTGGCTGGAACAATTCACTGGCCTGCATACTGCGCCCTCCGGCTTGACAGGCGGTGAGTATTCCCGCAAAAAATACAGCGATCCATTTGATTTTCTGTAACCATCGCATTATGCCCCCTTAAGCGTACTGGTAATTTTTCCAATATCGTCCTTTTTCTCTTTCTCTATACCCGCAATAACCTGATCCATACCATGACGCGCTAGCGGCGACCCACCAGATGCAGGCAAAGGCATCATCTCTCCTGCTGCTTTGGGAAGCCCGCCGCTCAACAACGCAGCAACACCGACAGCGCCCCCTATCGCCGCGCCAACGCCCCCCCCAACCAGCGCACCAGCCCCCGACAGTAGACCGGGAACGGCCGCTTTGCCATAGGTTTGCACCATAGTCAGAATCTCGCCATCTACTGCCTGTGTCTTAATCAGGGAACTGGTAGTAGCCATATCTGCACCACCATTTTGAACTATTGTATTAGAATGCAATCCAGCTGCATTGAAGGTATAACCAACTAACTTGGTCGCACTCACAGCAGCAGAGGCTAATCCTCCCCCTAAAGAATGCCCAACAATGACTGGTGGAGATTTTGATAGTACTTCCTTCACCTGAGTAGCTAAATCCATGGCTTGTTTATATTGTGTCGTCTTTAAACCCATGCCTTGACCTGCATTAGTTAACCAATCTTTGGCCCCCGTTACAGCATTATTTGTGCCTCGAAAAGTAAGCATGGTTTCATCATTTATTGCAGATTTAAATAATGCGGCACCAAATCCTGAATCTGGATCCGTAAATACAGTACCTTCTAACTTTGGCAACTGCTCTATAGTTAAACGTTCCAACCCGACCGGTGGCTTTGGCAATACCGTTCTGGCCTTACGTGCTACCTCATCCACCGGATAAACATACTGCGCCGCCTCCGCGCGCAGTATGCTGTCGTTATTAAACGCCAGTCGGGTGGCGGCGTCTTTCAGGTCCGGCATGGTTGCCGCCTGCTGCGCCAGCTTCGCGCGCGCCAGATAGCGATCCTTACGCTGCAATATCGTCAGCGCCTCATCCAGCACCGGCAACTCGGCGGTCGCAGCCCATTCCATCATGGCGGGCAGCAGCATCGGCGTCAGCGCCAGCAGCGGAGCGCGGCTTTTCGCCGATTGTTCCGCACAGGATTTGACCGGCGACTGGTAAGGCGAATCGCCAATAATCACATCTCCGCTGCCGGCCGCCACCGATCCACCGCAGCCGATGGCATCGCCGATACGTGCGGCCAGCTTGCCGTTGATAATTACCGTACCGGAACCGGCGGAAATGGCCCGGTTGTGAACCCCGTGCGGCATATTCGGACACGGACAGGCATGCAGCAACACCGCATCGCCCTTACGTGCCGCCGGTTTGCCATTGATAATCACATCGCCACTCCCCGCAATCACCGGGGTGGCGGGAAAGCAGCCGTGACCGGCACAGCTGTCCCCTAAACGCGCAGCTCCTGGCATGGTGGCTCCTTAACGCCGATCCGGGGCATCCGGCAACGTCGGTCTGGTGGGTGCCTCCGGCTCGATGGACACCGGTGCCGTGCCCGCCCCTGCCGAACCGCCGTCGTTGATTTTCACCAACGTGCCGGAGATGGTGACGCCAGCGCCGTCGATTTTGATAAACCCGCCCGGCGCCTTGATGGTCAGCGACTGCCCGGCTTCCAGCACGATATCCGCCGCTTTGAGGTAGCTGTCGGTATTGACCAGCACGCGCTGATGCGCGCCAATCAATGTCTCTTCTGAACCGGACAGCGTCGTCTGGCGGCTGCCTTCAATACGAGTGATCTCGCCGCCGCCGATAAAGCGTTTGAATGACTGGGTGATGCTCTGTATCAGATGACGGCCGATCGACTGATGATGGTCCTGCCCAATCTGTTCAAAATCATCCTGTCCGATGGTGCGATGGCTATGCCTGTCCACCCGCTGGAACTGGTCCTTCGCCACGCTCAGATGCTGATCCAGCCCGACGCTCTGGCGATGAATGTTATTAATCACCGCGTCCATGTCTTTCTGAGCATGCAGGTAAATCTGCTCCCGGGTGGCCTCATCTTCGAAACGAAGTTCGTTGAAACCACTGCCTTTGTGGGTATCGGTTCGCAGCGTGGTGCGTGTTTTGTGTTCCGGCAGCACATACGGCGTGGGGTTGGTGGCATGAAACGTCCGACCGGTGATCAGCGGCTGGTCTGGGTCACCTTCCAGAAAACTCACCACCACTTCATGGCCGATGCGCGGAATAGCGATCAACCCGTACTGGCCGCCGGCCCAGCCCTGACTGACACGCACCCAGCACGAGCTCTGGTCGTCGCTGGCGCCGTAGCGGTCCCACGGGAATTGCAGTTTCACCCGACCGAACTGGTCGCAGTAAATCTCTTCCCCCGCCGGACCGACGACGGTGGCGATCTGCGGGCCGTCCACCATCGGTTTGTACGGCAACGCCGCCCGCCAGGTAGTCGCGCCCTTCACCACCTCGAAGCTGTTGCTGAGTGTGGTCGGCTCGCCGCCGCTTTCCTCTTCCAGCGCCTGCGGTTGCTGACCGCTGTGGGTCACCGCCACCACCTGCCAGGCGAGATTGAACGCCGGATTCGGGTGTTCGGTGAGAGTAAAGGTGCTGCCCGGCCGCAGTTCGGCGGCGTTGGATTCACCCACGCCGGTTATCGCATCCGCACGCAGCGCGTCCAGCCGGTAGCCGGTAAACGCCTTGCCGCTCGGGTCCTGCTTGAAACGGCCGGGGTAGTCGAAGTGCTGGTAGGACTCACGTTGGTGATCCAGCTCGTTACTGGTCTTCTTGTGGGACAACCCATACGCTGGGGTTTTAAAGCTGTAATCCTTCAGTTCCACCTCGGCGGTGCTTACCGCTTCGGCGTAGCGGAAACGGCGCACGTAAGCGCCTTCGGACAACCCTTGGGTGGCGAGATTGAAGAACAGCGCCGGGCCTTTGGCCAGCGCGCCGGCGTCGTCGGCGAACACCACCCGGTGCTTGCCGGCTTCAAACTCGTGGAAGTAGAACATCCCCTCTTCCGCCGCCAGCCGGTTGATGAACGCCAGGTCGCTTTCGCGGTACTGCACGCAGTATTCACGCACCGCGTGCTCGTGGCGCAGCGAAAAAGCAAAATCGCTGATACCGGCTTCCTGCAACAATTGCGTGATGATCTCGTCCGGCTTCTTGGTCTGGAAAATACGGGCGTTGGTGCGCAGCCCCAGCCGCCACAGCGCCGGGCGCACGTCCGCCTGATAGCGGGTGCGGCGAAAGCCGGTGTCGCCCTGGGCAAAGCGGCTGACGATGCCGCTGACCCGGCGCTGCAGCTCGCCTTCGTACCACACCATCAGCTCGCACGGCTGGTCCAGCACCGCGCCAAAATCAATATCCGCCTGGCTGCTGGCAAGGCTCAACGACAGCGCGAACGGCTGGTTCAGCGCCTCGCTCAGTTCGAAATCCACCACCGCGAAGGTGGTTTCCGCCAATGCGCCGATTTTCACGGTAAACTGCAATCCTGTACTGTTGGCCACCCCGCTTCCTCCTTTTCCCGGCTCCATAGCTACCGCACACCCGGCGGATGCCGTGCGTCAGCGCAAAATCATGATCAATACGACTGCACTCAGCGATGGGCGCGCCATCGCTCAGCGCAGACAAAAACGGAAAAACCCGGACCGCAGTCCGGGTTAAGGCGGCATTACGCTTCGATCGGCGCGCGCCAGTCGTCGGAACCGGAAGTGCCGGCGACGGTGTGCTCCCAATCAACTTTGCGGTAGGCCAGCGACACTTCGATCAGCTGGGTGTAATCCTGCTTGGACGGGTCCTGACAGTGCGGCATCTGGTTGTTGATGTCGACGATGGTGGCGTCGGTGAGGGTGGTGGTGAAAAAATGCTCCTGTTTGCCTTCCACGGACGTGCGGTACCACTTCAGGGTCACGGTCGGCAGCATTTCGCCGGACGCCAGCGCGTTATACAGCAGCGGCACGGCCTTGTTCAGGGCGACGGTGAATTTGAACGGTTTGTGCACACGCTGACCGGACGGCTGGCCGGACTGCGGGTCGGTCGGCACAGTGACGATGTGGTTGAATTCCTGTACCAGCATCTCGTCTTCGTGGCCCTGCACGTAGATGTTGCCGACGGAGTCGGAGGTGAAGGCACCGGCAGTGATATTGCCCTGAGTTTTACCTTCGATGCTGATATAGCATGGAGTTGGCATAGTCTTGCTCCTTGTTGTTGAACATGTGTTTGACTTCACCGTTCATAGAGCAATGACCATGCCACTTTTTATTTATTTGTTTTAAAAGGGAAAATCCACATCGCCATTTTCCCTAAGTCAAATTTGAGCAAAAAATTGCGCAGACCTCCCGAAAAAACGGCATCCATTGCGCAAACAGGGATTTATGCTGGAAAGTGAGCAAGAAGTTGCGCAGATTTTGCATTTATTCTTATGCGGATTGTTTAGTGAACAAAAAAATCAGAAAATTTGTGATTTTAGTCACAAATAATTTTTCTTAATTTTACTGCCATCGCTGCCGATACCGAGCCACAGAGCAAGTTATTCAATCTGTAAGGCAACCATCCTTTTCACGCTCATTAATGGAATATGTGAGGACATTGACATGATTCACCAGCAAAACACTGCCCCGGCTATCGGTATCGATCTCGGCACCACCAATAGCCTGATCGGTGTTTGGCAGGAGGGCAAAGCGCACCTGATTCCCAATGCGCTCAATGAATACCTGACGCCTTCGGTCGTCAGTCTTGATGAGGACGGCGCCATACTGGTCGGCCGACCGGCCGTCTCCCGCCTGACGACCCACCCTCACCTGTCCGCCGCATTGTTCAAACGCCATATGGGCAGCAGGAAAACCTTCCGGCTGGGTGATCACGCGTTTGACTCCGCAGAATTATCGGCACTGGTGCTGAAATCGCTCAAGGCCGACGCTGAAAGTTATCTCGGCCACCCGATCAAAGACGTGGTGATTTCCGTTCCCGCCTATTTCAGCGACGAGCAACGCAAGCAAACGCGGTTTGCCGCCGAACTGGCGGAGTTGAACGCCGTCCGGCTGATCAATGAACCCACCGCGGCGTCGATGGCCTATGGGCTGCACACGCAAAATCTGGGGCGCACGCTGGTGTTTGATCTGGGCGGCGGCACCTTCGACGTCACGGTGCTGGAATACGCCTTTCCGTTGATCGAAGTGCACAGTTCCGCCGGCGATAACTATCTGGGCGGCGAAGATTTCACGCAGTTGATCGTCAAAGCCGCGCTGAAGACATGGCAACTGGAAGAGAGCCAGATTCCCGCCACGGAGCTGGCGCAGCTTTACAACCTGGCCGAACAGTGGAAATGCCGGCCGGCGGCCGAACAGACCAAAACCCTGTGCTGGCGCTGGCAGGAGCGGGAATGGCGTCTGGAACTGGATGACGCCGCCGCGGAAGCCATCTGGCTACCGCTGTTAAACCGGTTGCGCGCGCCGATTGAGCAGGCGCTGCACGACGCCCGGCTGAAACCGGAGCAACTGGATCACATCGTGCTGGTCGGAGGCGCGTCGCGTATGCCGGTGATTCAGAGGCTGGTGGTGCGGCTATTTGGCAAACTGCCCTATCAGCATCTGGACGCCAGCACGGTGGTGGCGCAAGGCGCCGCGGCGCAGGCGGCCTGTCGGCTGCGCAATGAAGATATCGAAGAAGTGATTCTCACCGATGTCTGCCCGTATACGCTGGGCATCCGTACCGCCAACGATCACCAGAGCGGCCTGTTCTCGCCGATTCTGGAACGCAACACGGTGGTGCCGACCTCGCGGGTTGAGACGTTTTCCACCTCACGGCCCGGCCAGACGGCGATCAGCATCGCCATCTATCAGGGAGAAAGCCCGTACGTGGAGAACAATATTCTGATTGATGAGTTCGACATGACCATCCAGCCGAAGGACCACCCGCAGTCTATCGAAGTCCGCTTCAGTTACGACATCAACGGCCTGCTGGAAGTGGATATCAACCTGCCCGACAGCGGCGACACCTTTACCAAAATGATCGATCGCAGCCCGGTGGGGCTAAGCGCGGCGCAACGCGAGCAAAGCCAGCAACGGCTGAAAGCCCTGAAAATTCACCCGCGCGATAATCTGGTCAACCGTAATCTGCTTGCCCGACTGGAGAAAGCCTGGGCGCAGACGCGGGCCGACGAGCGAGCGCAAATCGGCATCTGGCTGCGGGAATTCGAGCAGGCGCTGGCCGCCCAGCATACGCCTCGCATTCAGGAAACCCGCGTTCGTCTGGAACGCGCGCTGGACGAGTGGGATAGATAGACAATTCGTTCGATAAATCCGCTCTATAAACACCAATAAAGGAGCTGAAGGCCCCTTTAATTGTCTGATTGCTGACAAAATCCTTAAGTACAGGATGAAGCATTTTCCTGGCGTCAAAAACTGTGCTGAGGTGGGTGACTTCGCCGGATGCGCGGCAGGGACGCCGCGCAAGCCCGTGCCGCGTCTGACAAAAACGCCGGGAGCGTTTTTGAACAGCGTTTACGCTGGCCCGCAGGGCGAGCCCCAGGGATGGGGCGAGTAACCGCGTCACGGGCGGTCCGAACGCCGAAGGAACCGCGTCAGCGGCACAGTTTAGCCACCAGCCAGTGGTCAAGGAGAGGTGGCGTTGAACCTCGCCTTGTCGTGCGTGCGATGAAGCAGCAAAGAAATGACACCGCTTATCCCGCACGAAACTATTCACTGACCGGACAAAATTCACCATTCACAAGACAGCATAGCTGTTGATACCAACCCGCTACTCCGACGTTATTTTAGGCGGGCCGAACCGGTTCCATCGTTTGCTGCCGTTAAGGCATAGCGGTAAAAAGACGAAAATCGGCAACAACACCACGCAGAACGCCGAAAGTGACGGGCTGTTGCTGCCCATGTCGTTGAAACGGCGTCTGGCGGCGCTGAACAGATTGAGCAGCAACAGAGCGATAATCACCAGGTTTTTATGCGGCGAATGCTCAAGCAGCATGTTGCCTCCGGTATAGAGCACCAGAGCGCCGATCCAGTTTTGCGCAAAGAAACCGGCGCGATCGATACGCTCGTTCATCCGCCAGAACTGCCAGAACCGACCGCGCGACGCGTCGTGGCGTTTAAAACGCGACTCTCGCTCATCGGCGTATTGCTGCAGTATTTTCGCCACCAGCCGCAGCGTCACATCGTCATGAGCGTGACGAAGACAATCATCCAGCAACGCCTGTTCGTCGTTATCCGGCAAATAGGCTTCATTCTGATGGAACTGGTCGATCATCCGGCCGATCAATCCGATGCGTTTATCGTCATCCAGCGGCTTGAGCGCCTGCTGCAGTTCGTCAGACTGGCGTTCCAGCACCGCGTTGGCAATTTGCTCCAGCTCCGGCGTTTTTCCTGCCAGTTGCTGCAACCACTCCCGGTGTTTCTCCGCCTGGCGGTCGCTCCCCAGATAGCAGTAAATAGCATGGAAGATAATCTGATAGACCAGCGGTGACTGCGCCACGGTTTCGCGCCAGCCGGGTTCAGAGGTATAGAATTGACTGGCGGCGACGATATAGCTGTGCCCATCCTGACGTAGGTAGTCCTCCACCGACACCGGCAAACGCATCCAGCAGTTATAGTGAAGCCCGTCGGACAGCACCAGCCATGTCGATAGCTGACGCATGGCGTCATCCGGTTCAACCGCGTCCAACTGGCGGTACAACCGATACAGCGCATACGCCGGGTGCGATTCCGGCAGCGATGGAATCTCAAGGTGGCGCAGCCATGACAGGTTCTCACGCGGGTAGGCCACCATCAGCGTCAGCAGCATGGCGTGGCGGAATTCGTCACGCGCGCTGACGCGCTCCTGTTCAGGCAGGACGATATCCCATACCGAAGCTAAAAACGCCAGCCAGTCTTTGACCGGCTCCAGCATCCGGTTGCATTCGGCATGTTCGGTCAGTTTGCGCAATGGGCCCGGCGGCAAGCGCCGCCATTGCATCAGCCACGAATAGACCTGATTCCAGACCACCGAATCGGTATCGTCGAACTCAGCCGGCAGCACGGCGTCCGACGGCGCCGCCAGCCACGCGGTGAACGCCTGAATCACCGAAGAGGTCGCCAGCCATTGCAGGCGCTGTTCCGCCTGCGCCCGTAATCCGTACATAACCAGCGCCGGCAGCGACTCGTCCGGTATCGGTTGATCCAGAATATCCTGCAGCAGTCGCTCGTTGCCGAACGTGAGCATACAGGCATGCCAGTAGCATTGATCCTGCAACGTGTCGCCGTGGTTCCGCACCAGATGCGCGTAGATGATTTGCGGCTTCCATGCGCCCAGCTTCCATTGCACATAGTCGGCCGCACGCGAAGACAACGGCAGTTGCGCGGCATCCCCCCAGCGGGCCATCATCTGCACCGTCTGCTCCGGCTGGAAGAAACGCTGCAGCGAATCCTCAAGGCTCACGCCGTCCAGCGACGGCGCCACGGCGCTATTGAACGACTGGATCAGTAACGGCAGCCACTCTGGCTGGCGCCGCGCGCACCAGTCGATCAGCCATTGCTCGGCCTGCCCGTGCCGGTTAAGCAGATACAACCGGCGCCACAGTTCGAACGCCTGCGGCTCATCGCCGGTCAGCGCGCAGTGATGTGCGCTCAACCGCAGCCACTCGCTATCCTGTGGTTGAGCGGCAAGTTGCTCCAGGCAGTAATCACGCAATAACGGCTGAGGCACTTCGGCCAGGCTGTACCAGCGAGCCAGTTGATGCATCAGCGCCGGGCAGTCCGGCCAGACAATCACGGCCGCATCGCTCAGCACCGTCTTCAACATGAAACCGGGCCGGTTCCAGAACAGTTCCCGGCACTGCTGCAGGAAAAAGATCGTTTCCAGCTGTGCCGGCAGGTTGAGCCCAGCCAGCGATGAGAAATCGAACCAGTCGCCCCGCGCCAGAAAATCCAGATACTCGTCCATCTCGCCGGCGAGTTCCTGAGGCAACTCGTTCAGCCGTTGACGCCAGCGCAGCCTCTCGGCCAGCAGCCCGGCGCAGGAGGCCGACAGACAGGGTTCCCGATACAGCCGTTTTAACAGCGGCCAGCGGGCCCGCTCAACCACCGTCATCCCGAACTGATCCAGCGTGTGAATAAAACGCTCCCAGCCGATGGGTTGCACACGGGCGGCAGGGTCGGACAATAGTTGCTCAAACGCCGCGCGCAGCGGCTCGGTGTCGGCGTCAAATTCAAACCGGTTGTCGGCCGGCGCGTCGGCTTCCGCCGGAGCCTGCTCGTCTGCCTGCGGCTCACCGGGATGCTGCGCCAGCCGGCAGGCGGCGTCATAAGCCTGCCGCAGGCGCTTAAACCCTTCCGGGTCGGTTTCGGGATGGAATTGCGGCAGCGTTTGCCGGTAAGCCTGACGAATGGCGTCCATATCCTGCGTGGGTTCAATGCCCAGCAGTTGCCAGCACAGATTATCCATTACACCTCTGCTCCCTGTAACGATGCGGGTTTCTCCATGTCCGGATGCGCCACGTCCCACCGCAGATGTTTTATCGGGCTGTCGGCGTGACAATAGAGCGCGTTGAACTGGGCGACATAGGAAGGGCGTCGGCAGAGATGACCCCATTCATACCGCTGAATCTCCGGCGATGCCTCATCCAAGGCCAGCCAGTAGGTTCGGCCGACGAAAAACGCCGCATAGTAATTTTGCCAGCTGCGATAGTAATAGTTGGCCCGCGCCGCCAGACGGGAGTGAAGCCACTGGCTTTCCGTCTGATTGATCCAGCCGCTAAGCAGACCGACCCGGCAGAGAAAACCCATACGACCAAGATCCCAGGCGCGGATGCCGGCTTCGCCGCACAACGCGGCCGTTTCCGTCACCAGCGTCAGCACGCCTTGCCGGCCTTCAGGCTGGCCGGCGCAATATTCCTGCCATTGTTCGGGGCTCAGCCGGTGCCACAAATGATAATCACGTTCCAGGTTCTCCGCGTGTCCGTTGTCGGTCATGCGATTAATCATGGCGATCAAGTCGTCGCGGGAAGCGATATCCCAGCTGTCTTTCAGGCTGAAAGTCTTGCCCGGCGGGTAAAACGTATCCGCATCGTAGCGGGCGCCGTAGTCGATATTCAGCGCCACCATCGGCGCTGACAACGCCAGCAGCCAGTGTTGATATTCCTGTTCCATCACCATAACGTCCAGAGGTTATTGGTTCGTCCTGTTCGTAACATAACAAAAAATGAGGAAAAACTGTCAGATACCGCCTGACATCTCCCCTTATATCGGTACGATCGCCGCATTCCATGAGCCTGACTTTTCAAATTCACTTTTATCCCATCGTGCCGTGATGTGCGGTATGCCACAATGGACGCACTGTATGGCGTCGGCCATCGCATCGGAAAAAAGGAGTAAAGATGAGTTATGCACCTGGCGCTGGCCTGTCCGCCAGCGAGGCGCTGGACCAACTGGAAGCGCGATATGATGCCGCGGTCAACGCGCTGCGCACCGCGATCGGCGATTTTATTACCCACGGCACCCCGCCGGATGCTGCCGCGCGCGCCAACGGACTGTTTGTCTACCCGGAGCTGCGCATCAGTTGGGACGGACAGTCCCAGAAGCACAGCAAGACCCGCGCGTACGGCCGCCTTACTCACGGCGGCAGCTACCGCACCACCGTCACCCGCCCTCAGTTGTTCCGGCACTATCTGGCGGAGCAACTGGCGATTCTGGAAAACGACTATTCAGCGACCATCGACGTCGCGCCTTCGGACAAGGAGATTCCTTATCCGTATGTGATCGACGGCGCCAATCTGGGGCTGGAGCGTTCGATGAGCGCCGCGCTGGCGCAGCACTTCCCCACGCCGTCGCTGGCGCTGATCGGCGATGAAACCGCCGATGGCCTGTTGCAGACGCTCGACCATTTCCCGCTGTCGCACTTCGACGCGCTACGCACCGATTTCTCGCTGGCGCGCCTGCGCCACTACACCGGCACCCGCGCCGAACACTTCCAGCCGTTTGTGCTGTTCACCAACTACACCCGTTACGTCGATGAGTTCGTGCGCTGGTCCTGCGACCAGATTGCCGATCCAGAAAGCCCGTATCAGGCGCTGGCCTGCGCCGGCGGCGCGGTGATCACCGCCGACACCGACAACCCGCATCAGGCGGTATCGGACCTGGCGTGGAAAAACCATCAGATGCCGGCCTACCACCTGATCTCGCGCGAAGGGCGCGGCATTACGCTGGTGAACATCGGCGTCGGGCCGTCCAACGCCAAAACCATCTGCGACCATCTGGCGGTACTGCGGCCGCACGCCTGGCTGATGATCGGCCACTGCGGCGGCCTGCGGGAAAGCCAGACCATCGGCGATTACGTGTTGGCGCACGCCTATCTGCGCGACGACCACGTGCTGGATTCGGTGTTGCCGCCGGATATTCCGATCCCCAGCATCGCCGAAGTGCAGCGCGCCTTGTACGACGCCACCAAACAGGTGAGCGGCATGCCGGGTGAAGAAGTGAAACAGCGCCTGCGCACCGGCACCGTGGTCACCACCGACGACCGCAACTGGGAACTGCGTTATTCAGCTTCGGCGCTACGCTTTAACCTCAGCCGGGCGGTGGCGGTAGATATGGAAAGCGCCACCATCGCAGCGCAGGGGTATCGTTTCCGCGTGCCTTACGGCACCTTATTGTGCGTGTCGGACAAACCGCTACATGGCGAGATCAAACTGCCCGGTCAGGCTAATCGCTTCTATGAAGGCGCGATTTCCGAGCACCTGCAAATCGGCATCCGCGCGGTGGACCTGCTGCGCGCCGAAGCGGAACACCTGCACTCGCGCAAACTGCGTACCTTCAACGAGCCACCGTTCCGGTAAGTAAAAAGCCGCCTTCAGAGAAGGCGGCTTTGATGTAGCCCCCTGAAAGGGGGCACAAAATATTTATTCGCCACTCTTTAGCCTTCTTCTCGAATGCATTACCGAGGAAAAAACCTCACTGCCTCTCTGAATCATCCAAGTGTAAGATGAAACATTTACGCATCGGCTTTCTTCAGGCTATAGCCTCACAGGAACAATCACCACCTCCCGAGGAGGTGGTTTAAAGCTGACAATAAAAAACCCGCCGAGTGGCGGGTCTGTCTAAAGATTTTGTCTCACTGTAACGTTTCCTACCGCAGGAATGGCAAAATATCGCAGCAAGATGATCAGATACTTAATTCACAGGCACTAGCAAAACTATTAACTGAATTAGTTGAACCGGATACTCCGCCGGAGAAGGAGGACTGGTGTCCACCATCTTTTGTCTGGATTCCGACTAAAAATTTTGATTTGGCAGTTTTGAGCAATTTAAGCACCTGAGTGACTTTATCCATATCATCGGATCCGACCTGGATAGTCTTGTCATTTCGTCGGGAAATCATCGCGTCAAACTTTATGGGATCATTACCATCAATCTTGATAATCAGATCAGCAGGGAAATCAGGGTTGTTAGATGTCTTGTCCGCCTCTGCATAGGCAATAGAGGCTTTTCCCTTTGTGCAGTCAAAAATCACAAGTGAGGATGAGTTACCCAAGCTACCCATCATCACGGCCTTATGACCGCCCGAAAAAACATCATCATCGACCTTGGTCATCCACTCTGCATGGGTGAACGGAGAGATAAAAATCATTGCTGCAAAAATAATTTTTACAAAACTCGAACGCTTCACGTTACATCCTTATTGCTTGTTAGACTTATTTTGATGATAACTGATTTTATAAAAAATATTCATTTATCCATGCTCTGATAGTTTTTTATATCCGCAAATTGTGCATTTGAAATAACCTGTTGTTGACCTCATAAACGATTGCCATCAGTCCTCCGGAGGTAAAAATCCGCCTTCAGAGAAGGCAGCTTTGATGTAGCTCCCTGAAAGGGGGCACAAAATATTTATTCGCCACTCTTTAGCCTTCTTCTCGAATGCATTACTGAGGAAAAAACCGCACAGCCTCTCTGAATCATCCAAGTGTAAGATGAAACATTTACGCATCGGCTTTCTTCAGGCTATAGCCTCACAGGAACAATCACTACCTCCCGAGGAGGTGGTTTAAAGCTGACAATAAAGCCGCTCCCGGTTAACGGGAGCGGTTAACTTTACCCCTTCACCGTATCTTCCAGGAAGAAACGTCCCAGCGGGTTTTGGTAGAAGCCGCTGATGTTCTTGCGCGTGACGTTACGGTACGGGCTGTAGTAGAGATCGATCCAGTTGGCGTCGTCCTTGGCCATCTTCTGCAGGTCGATGTACATCTGCTCACGCTTTTTCGGGTCCATTTCCACCCGCGCCGCCGCCACCAGCGCTTTGACCTGGTCATTCTGATAACGGGTCATGTAGTTCATGTTGCTGTCGTGGCCGAGCACGAAGGTGGTTTTCTGGTCCGGGTCCAGAATGTCGTTGGTCCAATAGTTGACCGAGATGTCAAAATCGCCCGCTATCAGCATGCTCCAGCTCTGGCTGGGGTCGACCTTTTGCAGATTGACGGTGACCCCGGCTTTCGCCAGTTGCTGTTGCAGTAGTACGGCGATCTGTTCATCCACTTCATCCCCGGCGTTGACCACATAATTCAGCGTTAGATCGGACGCGCCCGCCGCTTTCAGCATCTGTTTGGCTTTTTGCGGATCGTACGGGCGCTGCAGGTTGTCGGCGTAGTAATAGAGCGCCCCTTTCGGAATATACGAATTGGCGACCGAGCCGTAGTTGAACGTCACGGTCTTAACGATAGCGCTTTTATCAATCGCGTAATCCAACGCCTGACGGACCTCCACCTTGCCGAGCAGCCCGTGGGAATGGTTAATCAGCAGACTGTCCTCACGGGTGGATGGATCCAGCACCACCTTCAGATTCGGGTCCTTCTGCAGCGAAACGATGCGCGAGAACGGCACCGACAGCGCGGCATCCAGTTCGCCGGCCTGCACCTTCAGCATACGGGTGTTGTCGTCCGGAATGGTTTGCCACTCCACCCCGTCCAGGTTGACGTGGTCCGCCTGCCAGTAATAGGGATTTTTCGCCAGCACGATCCTATCGCCGCGCGCCCAGGATTTAATGACAAACGCGCCAGAACCTATCGGCCTCTCGGCAAAGGTTTCTTCACCCAGGCTGTGGACGATTTTTTCCGGCAGCACCGAGGCGTTTGGCAGCGCCAGTTGCGACAGGAACGGCGCGGAAGGCGATTTCAGCGTTACGACCAGCGTATGCGCATCCGGCGCCGCCAGCTTATCGATGATGCTGTAAGAGTCGCGCCACAACGACTCCTTGCTGTCGCGGATACGGGTCAGGCTGAACACGGCGTCCTGCGCCGTTACCGGCGAGCCGTCGGAAAAGCGCGCCTCGCGCAGCGTGAAGGTGTACACCGTGCCGTCCGGCGACACCGTCCAGCTCTGCGCCAGCCCCGGCTCCAGTTTGGTGCCGGTTTTATCCACCCGAATCAGCACGTCGAACACGTTCGAGAACACCCAGTTATCAGCGTTCTGCGCCGATTTAATCGGGTCGAAGGTGGTGCTGTCCTCACGCCGTCCGATGGTGAGAATCCCGGCCGCCTGCGCCAGTTCGCTGACCAGACTGAGCGCCAGCAACACGCTGGCGGCCGCCACATTGCGCTTATACATTTTCATGGCACGACTCCCCTGTTGATACGATTGGAATGCGAGTGGAAGCGGAAAAGTCCGCGGAAACGGCTCCCACGGCGTCGGCTGGCGCCGTGGGGCAAAACGCGATGTCGCCGGCCCGCAGGCAGGCTGAATACTGACGCCCCTGCGCTCGCAACGGCGGCGTTTCCTGCCGGCACGCCGCGATGGCATGCACGCAGCGCGGGTGAAACGCGCAGCCGGAAGGCAGCGCCAGCGGGCTGCGCGGTTCGCCCATCAGGCCGGTGGCCGGCAGTGAACGGTCAGGATCGATATCGGGAATGGCGGCGATCAGCGCGGCGGTGTACGGATGCTGCGGCTGGCTGAACACCGCCTCGGTCGGCCCTTCTTCTACAATGCGCCCGAGATACATGACCGCCACCCGATCGCACAGCCGCCGCACCACCGCCAGATCGTGCGCGATAAAGATCATCGCCAGCCCCATCTGTTCGCGCAGCGACATCAACAGGTTGATGATCTGCCCCTGAATCGACACATCCAGCGCCGACACGCACTCGTCCGCCACCACCAGCTGCGGCTCCAGCGCCAGCGCGCGGGCAATCCCGGCGCGCTGACACTGCCCGCCGCTCAGGTCATGCGGGTAGCGCCGGCCGTGCTCCGGCCGTAGTCCCACCATGGACAGCAACTGGCTGACGCGCTCGGCAGTGACGGCGGGAGATAACCGTTTATGGACTTTCAGCACCTCGGCGATGCTCTGGAACAACGTCTGGCGCGGATTGAGCGAGGAAAACGGGTCTTGAAAAATCATCGCCGTCTCTTGCCGTAAGCGGGCTACGTCGCTGTGCAGGCCATCGCTGACCGGAATGCCGTTGAAACGCACCCGGCCGCGCTTTAACGTCTCCAGTTGCAACAGAGCACGGCCCAGCGTGCTCTTGCCGCTGCCGGACTCACCCACCAGCCCGAGGGTTTCGCCGGGAGCAATCTGCAAACTGACGCCGTTGACCGCCCGCACTTCGCGTTTTTGCCACGGAAAGCGGCCCGATACCGGGAACGTCACGTCAATCTCTTCCGCCTCCAGCAGCGGGTATATCAGTCCACTCATCCGGCCTCTCCTTCATGTTCCGTCAACGGGTAATGGCACGCCAGTTGCCGCGCCGTACCGTCCAGCGGCGGCGTCTGCCGCTGGCAACGCTCGCCCGCCCGCGCACAGCGCGGCTCAAACCGGCACCCGTCGACGAACTGTTCCGGCAACGGCGGCTGGCCGGGCAACGTACGCAACGGCCCGCTGTCGCCCGCCTGCATCGGCTGGCACGCAATCAGCGCGCGGGTATAGGGGTGGCGCGGCGAAGACAGCAGCGCCCGCTTCTCCCCCAGCTCGCACAGGCGGCCGCCGTACATCACCGCCATGCGGTCGCAGGTCTGCGCCACCACGCCCAAATCGTGGGTGATCATGATGATGGCGATGCCCAGTTGCTCGCGCAGTTGCGCCAGCAACCTCAGGATCTGCATCTGCACCGTGACATCCAGCGCGGTGGTCGGCTCGTCGGCGATCAGGATCTGCGGTTCGCAGGCCAGCGCCACGGCGATCATCGCTCGCTGCCGCATGCCGCCGGAAAACTCGTGCGGATAATTGCCGGCCCGCCGTACCGGGTCGGGGATACCGACCTGCTGCAACAGCGCGACGGCCTCATCGCGCGCCGCGCGTCGACTGCTGCCGAAATGCAGACGCCGACTTTCGGCAATCTGCTCGCCGATGGTCATCACCGGATTGAGATGGCTGGACGGATTCTGAAAAATCATCCCCAGCTGTCGCCCGCGCACGGTTGTCATCTGCGCGTCGCTCAGTTGCATCACATCCTGACCGTTGAGCCACGCCTCGCCGGCGGCGATATGCAGCCCCGCGCCCGGCAACAGCCGCATCAGCGCCCGGCAGGTCAGGGTCTTGCCGGAGCCGGATTCGCCCACCAACCCCAGCATTTCCCCTTTCTGCAAGGTGAAGGAGACCGCATCCACCAGCCGGATTCCTTGACGGTTTTCCAGCGTCAGCCCCCGTACATTCAGCAGCGTCATGGCCGTGCTCCCAGTCGATCGCCCAGACCGTCCGCCAGCAGGCTAAAGCCCATCGCCAGCAGCACGATCGCCAGGCCGGGAAAGGTGGTCATCCACCATGCCGTGGTGATAAAGCTCTGCCCTTCCGCCACCATCACGCCCCACTCCGCCAGCGGTGGCTGCACCCCCAGCCCGAGATAGCTGATGGCCGCGCCGCTGAGCAACACCAGCACACAGTCGGACATCGCAAACACCAGCGAACTGGTCAGCGCGTTCGGCAACAGGTGGACGAACAGCACCCGCCAGTGGCTGTAGCCCAGGCTGCGGGCCGCCAGAATGTAGTCGCGCTGGCGGAGCGTCAGCACCTGCGAGCGCACCAGCCGGGCGTAGGACACCCACCCCACCATCGCCATCGCGATATAGAAGCTCATCAGCCCCGGCCCCAGCACCGCGATAATCGCCAGCATCAGCACCAGAAACGGGAACGCCAGCACCACGTCGATCACCCGCATCACCAGGGTGTCGGTCAGGCCGCCGAGGTAACCCGACAGCGCACCCAGCAGGGTGCCGATGCAAAATGGGAACAACACCCCCAACAGACTGATTTGCAGGTCGATACGGCTGGCCCACACCACGCGCGAGAAAATGTCGCGGCCGTAGTTGTCGGTGCCGAACAGGTAGGCGCCGCCCGGCGGCTGCAGACTGACCGACGGGTCCTGCGCTATCGGGTCGAACGGGGCTACCCACGGCGCCAGTAGCGCCAGCAAAACCCAGCACAGCAGAATCAGCGTGCCGGCCAGCAGCGCAGGCTGGCGGAACCGCCAGCGCGCCGCGGCAAAACGCGGGAAGAATGTGAAAGACGAAACCCGGCTCATAGACGAATCCTCGGATCCAGCGCCACCGTCAGCAGGTCGGCCAGCAGGTTGACCGTCACGGTGGCGACGGCAAACAGCATCACCACGCCCTGCACCACCATGTAATCGCGGCTGAAAATCGCCCGAACCAGCAGTTGCCCCATGCCAGGCAGTGCGAACACGCTTTCGATCACCACCGTGCCGCCAATCAGCCAGCCGATATTCACCGCCAGCAGATTGAGCGTCGGTACCAGCGAATTCGGCACCACATGCCGCCAGAAAATCCGCCGCTCCGGCTGGCCGCGGGCGCGTGCCGCCACCACATAATCGCTCTTGAGTTCCGCCAGCAGGCTGGCGCGCAGGTTGCGGGTCAGCACCGCCGATAACGCCAGCGCCACCGTCAGGCACGGCAGAAACAGATGATGCAGCCGCTCGGCCCAACTGCTGCCGTAGCCCGACACCGGAAACCAGCCTAGCCGCAGGCTGAACAACAGAATCAGCATGATCCCCAACCAGAACGCGGGAAACCCCAGCCCGGCGGTAGACACCAATCGAATGAGCTGATCCGTCAGCCCGCCGTGATACCGGGCCGCCAGCGTCGCCAGCACAACAGCCAGCGACAGGGCAATCAGCACACTGCCCAGCACCAGCAGCAGCGTCGGCTCCACCCGGGACGCCACCAGCGGCAGGGTATCGATTTTGTAGACGATGGAGCGCCCCATTTCGCCGTGCAGCAGATTGCGCAGAAAGTAGAAATACTGCAGCCAGACCGGCTCATCCAGGCCGTACTGCGCACGAATGCGGGCGATGGCGTCCGGCGTGCTGCGAATGCCCAGCAGCAGACGCGCCGGGTCGCCGGGAATGGCCCGTACCAGCAGAAAGGTGATCAGACTGATGCCGAACAGCACCGGCAGCATCTGCAACGGACGCAGCAATAAAAATCGGTAACGGTGCATGTTATTTCCCCCACTGCGCTGCACATAAACAGTGCAGTCTGCCCGGCGACGGCGTTATCGGAACCGGAACGGCGCAAGCACGCCGACGGGAAACAACAGCTCGATAGTCGTGACACTGGCGCATAAAAGCCTCAATTAACACCGCCTTAATCCGGCACTGGCATTTACGCTAGCGGTCACTCACCGCGCTGGGTAGTTAGTAAAAATGCTAGTTTTTGCGTGTAGCCAACTGGCACCCAAATTGCATTAACTCAGGAGATAAACGTCGGATTGTGTCGTGATCCATGCCGTAAGCGGGAGGGCAGCCGTGAGCGAAAAAACAGCCGTGAGCAGGAAAATAGACGTCGCCCCCCGTGGAGGAACCGCCGTGGGGCTGGCCGACAGCGACCATCGCGGAGCGGCGGCATTTGAACCGGCCTTCGAACGGTTGTACGACGACGTGCGGCAACTGGGGTTTGACGCGCTGATTTACGACTACACGCCGGTTCCGCGTTCGCTGGACGGCGAATTGATCACCCCGTCCCTGCTGCGCACCCGCAATGTGCCGGATGACATGGTGTCGCTATGGTGCCAGAGCGGCTACTACCAGGTAGACCCGGTACAGATCCACGCCCTCGACAGCTGCGCGCCGTTCACCTGGTCCTACTGTCGCCCGGAGAACACCTCGCTGCGCCGGGTGCTGAACGAACAGCACCGCCCGGTTTCCCACTATATGCAGGACCATAATATGCTGTGCGGCGTCACCGTGCCGATGCACCTGCCGAAAGGCGGCTTCGTCACCGTGACCGCTATTCATACCGGGCTTGATACCGACAGCGAGATCGAGACGGTGCTGGCGCGTATGGGGCTGCTGGCCCATACCTTTCAGGAACAGGTGTTCCCGCTGTTTGACCAAGCCTGGTACCTTTGCCGCCACGTGCATCTTAGCCCGCGCGAGCAGGAGTGTCTGGCCTGGTCGGCGGAAGGACTGACCGCCAAGGAGATCGCCCGCAAACTGCACCGTTCGCTGGCGACCGTCAATCTGCACCTCAACAACGCCGCCCGCAAGCTCGGCGCCAGCAACCGCGTACAGGCAGTGGTGCGGGCGATGCATTATCGGCTGCTGTAACGCCGCCGCGTCACGGCACCGTCACATGCACCCGGCGCAGCTGGTGCAACGCCAGTCCTGCGGATTGACGGCCTGATAGAAAAAGCGGAAATAACACTCTTCAATCGGCACCTGATGCTGTTCGAAACAGTCCGCCAGCCAATCGACGTTTTCCAGAATCCAGTCATCTTCATCCAGCCCGTCCCGGTAAAGCTCATCATCCGGGTCAATCACCGAATAAATCCCCAGTGTTCCCAGATGCTGCTCGCAGTATTTCTCCGGTAATTCAAACTCACGCCCCAGATAATCAATGATCCAGTGACCGTGACATAAAAGATTACCGTTCCGGCTCCATGATGCCGTAAAAGGATTTTGCATGATTATCTATACCCAAAATAATTCGAGTTGCGGGAAGGCGGCAACCGAGTGAATCCCCAGGAGCTTACATAAGTAAGTGACTGGGGTGAGCGAGGGCAGCCAACGCACCTGCAACTTGAAGTATGACAGGTATAAAATACCATTAATATCATTAGAATAAATATAAAACCTGACAATATCTGGATAAATAAATCGGCATGAATAATACAATCTATCAGAGTGGAAAAATATATGGATATATACCCAAAATAATTCGAGTTGCAGGAAGGCGGCAAGTGAGTGAATCCCGATGAGCTTACTCAGGTAAGTGATTCGGGTGAATGAACGCAGCCAACACACCTGCAACTTGAAGTATGACGGGTATAAACCTATAACCCTCAATGGGTAAATAATAAAAGCATTGATGAAAGACAACGTATTTTCGATTAGCAGAGAAATACATATAATTGCCTCTCGATAAATCCTCGTTATTCAGACGCGTTCTGCCGTCACGGTACAACCTCGTATTTTTGCTAGCTATTCACCGCAACGCGCCGGCGGTAGCGTGTGCCTGTCCATCATGAAAAAGGTATGCGTTATGTATAACGTCTGTGAGGGGTATGCCCCTTTTCGCGAGTACCAGACCTGGTACCGGGTCTGTGGCGATCTCGCCTCGCCGCTGACGCCGCTGGTGGTGGCGCACGGCGGCCCCGGTTGCACCCACGACTATGTGGACGCGTTTCGCGACCTCGCCCAAACCGGCCGGGCGGTGATCCATTACGATCAGACAGGCAACGGCCGTTCCACCCATTTGCGCGACAAACCGGCCGGGTTCTGGCAGGTATCGCTGTTTCTGGATGAACTCGACAACCTGCTGCGCCACCTTGGCATCGCGCAGCGCTATGCCTTGCTGGGGCAATCGTGGGGCGGCATGCTGGCGGCGGAACATGCCGTGCGGCAACCGGCTGGGTTGCAGGGGCTGGTGATCGCAAACTCGCCCGCCTCTATGGCATTGTGGCTGTCCGCCGCCGCCCGACTGCGCGCTGCCCTACCGCCGACGGTGCAGGCCACGTTGCTGGCTCACGAACAGGTCGGCACGCTAAACAGCGATGCCTATCGCGCCGCCAGCCAGGTGTTTTACCAGCGCCATGTTTGCCGGCTCGATCCCTGGCCGGACGAGGTGAAACGCACCTTTGCCGCGATGGACGACGATCCAACCGTCTACCACGCCATGAACGGGCCGACCGAGTTCCACGTGATCGGTTCCATGAAGGACTGGAGCATCATCGACCGTCTGCATGCCATCAGCGTGCCGACATTGCTGATTTCCGGCGAGTACGACGAAGCGGCCCCCGAGGTGGTGCAGCCCTTCGCCGACCACATCCGCCACAGCGAATGGGTGATCTTCCGGCACTCCAGCCACATGCCGCACGTAGAAGAGCGCGCCGCCTGCATGGCGGTGGTCGGCGAGTTTCTTGAACGCCTGCCCTGATGCCGCCTCGCGCCGTCCGCTAATCGCACGGCGTACCGACCCGAAATGTTGATACGCCGCAAACGTTTATTCACAGAATCGCTTTATAACTGGTTCACCACCCCCGCCCGGCGAAGATGGGACCGGGATTTCTGGTCTATGATGAAAAAGCCGTCACGTTGCCCGGCAAGAGAGCACATGCCGGACTGATGTTCATGGCGAACCAACACGCGATTGACAGAAAGGAGAGCGTTATATGTCAGGCAGTAAAAAGAAAAAGAGCCCGATTGGACTGGATGTGCAGCAGTCTGAAAAGATTGCCGCCAAACTGAACACCTTGCTGGCCAACTACCAGATTCTTTACATGAATGTGCGCGGTTATCACTGGAACATTTCCGGTGCGGCGTTTTTCGAACTTCACGCCAAGTTTGAGGAAATCTACAACGAACTGCTGTTGAAAATCGACGAACTGGCGGAACGTATTCTGGCGCTGGGCGCCCAACCGCTGCATGCCTACAGCGACTACCTGAAAGTGGCGGACATCAAAGAAGACGTCAACGCCACCGACGGCAAAAAAACGCTGGCAGGGTTGCTGGCCGGTTATGCCGTGCTGCTGCAACAGCAGCGGGAAATCCTGCCGCTGGCGGCGGAAGCCAGCGATGAAGGCACCGCGTCGCTGATGACCGATTACATCAAAGAGCAGGAAAAACAGATCTGGATGTTCAACGCCTACCTGAAATAACCCCGGCCTGACACCTCATCACCACCCCGCCCGCTCAGGGCGGGGTTCATGCACTAACCGCGTTTTACCGCACACCGGCGCTACTCTGTCTTACTTAAGGCAGCGTGACGATCTCAATCCAGTTAGCGCCTTTACCGGTCGGGAAACGGCCGGTCAGCGTCAATTCGCCGCTGGTTTGATTGATGCGATACACCGACAACTGATCGGATTTTTCACCGCTGGCGATCAGGTAGCGGCCGCTGGGATCGATCTGAATACCGCGCGGCTGGGTTTCGGTAGGATAGCGCGCCACATAACGCAATTGACCACTCTTGGGCGTAACCCGCAACAGGCTGACGGTGCTGCTGGTGCGTTCGGAAACATACAGGAAACGGCCGTTTGGCGTTAGCCGCAGATCCGCGCTCCAGATTTTCGGGCGGTTATCGATGCCCGGCGCTTTAGGGTCGACCGTGCCGGGTTGCATTCCCGCGTCCGCCGGGAGGGCATCGGTGTAATCCCGCAACGTCAGCCGACCGGTGGTTTTGTTCAGCGTCAGCCGCGCCACTTTACCGGACAGCTCATTACTGACGTACAGGGTGCGGTGATCCGGCGCCCAAACCAGATGACGCGGTCCATTGCCCGCCGATAACGCCAGTTCAGCCGGCGTATTCGGGGTCAGCTGTCCGGTTTTGGCATTAAAGCGGAACTGCAACAGCTGGTCGCTGCCCAGATTGCTGGCCAGCACAAACCGGTTCTGGCTATCGGCGATGATGCTGTGCGCATTCTTCCCGGTAGGCACGACCTGCACCGCCTCGGCGCTCACGCGACCGTCTGCCGCAATCGGGCTGACCGCCACCTTGTTGCCGCCGTAGGAGGCGCTGAGCAGCCAGCGTCCGGTGCGATCGGTAGAAATGTACGCCATGCTGTCGGGCAGCGGCGCCGTTCCGGCCGGGCTCAACGCGCCGGTCTTCCGGTCGATGGCGTAACCGGCCAGCGTGTACGGTTTGCTGCGCACCGCGGCGTACAGATGGCGCTGGTCCGGACTGAGCGCCATCGGCATGACTTGCGCGCCAGCGGCCACCGTACCAATGGCGGTCAACTGGCCGTTTTTGGTATTCAAGGTATAAGAGCGGATTTCCCCGTCTCCCGCCGCCGACACGTATACCGCGGTCACGGCCGATGACGCCAGCGGCCACAAACTGGCCGCCAGCAACGCCGCCATACCGCCCCATGTGGTGAGTTTCGTGTGTTTTGCCATATTTTATCCCTGATGATTTCGTGATGTTCTACGTATAAACCCATTCGTCCAATAAATTAAAACAGCATTTTAATCCAGAAGGAATAGCAAACGCCGCAGGGATATGGGATAGGCGGTCAGGACGGGGAAACAGTCTCCTGCCGACCGGCAGGAGACCGTTGGAAAGGCTCAGCGACGATCAGAAATCGACATTGACGCCCAGTTGGAAGGTGCGGCCCGGCATCACGGCCAGTTCGCGGTTGTAGCCATCCTGAGCGGTGCTCTGCGTCAGTTGACGGCTGCTCAGGTAGTCCCAGTATTTACGGTCGGTCAGGTTATAAACGCCGCCGCTCAGCCGCACAGTCGGCAGCACGCGCCAGTAGGCGGTCAGGTCCACCAGTCCGTACCCCGGCACGCGCATATACTGGGTGGTCGAATCGGTCAGCGCCGCGCCGGTATTGTTGTACCCCTGACGGTTGTTGGCGGTGGCGCGCTTACCTTTCTGGAACGTCGACGTGATGGCCGCGCCGTAGCGGTTGTTCGCTTCGTCCCAGGCCAGTCCCACCACCGCTTTCACCGGCGCTACGCTGTCGAGGTCGACGTATTTGTCGCCCAGATAGCGGGATTTCGATTTACCTTCGTTATAGCCGATCGCCATCGTGGTGCTGAACCCGCCGAGCGCGTCAAACCAGGTGCCCCACTGCACGCGGCTGCTGAATTCCGCGCCGTAGATATAAGCCTTGTCGCGGTTTTCCATCTGGTATGCGGTATAGATATTCGACGGTACGTTGGTGAACTTTTCCGGATTAGCCGCACGGGTATAGCGGGTGTTGGCGATAAAGTTCTTGTAGTCGTTGTAGAACACGGCGGTGCGGAAGGTCACCCCGTCGGTCATGTCGCCTTTCAGACCCCACTCATAGTTGTTGCTGGTTTCGGTTTCCAGATTGCTGTTGCCGATCAGCGCGTACTGCGCACGGCCGGCATAGCTGGAGCCCAGACTCCAGGAGCCGTACAGCTGGCTGGCGTCCGGGAACTGGGCGCCGCGGCGATACTGCAGGTAGGTGCTCAGGCGCGGCGTCAGTTCATACTGCAAACTGAGCGACGGCAGCACTTCGGTATCGCGGGTGGTCTTGCCGTACAGCGACTGTACATCGTTCGTGGTGATCGCGCTGCTGCCCGCGCTCAGGCTGGACAGGTTGCGTGACTTGGTGCTCTGGTGCGCCACCCGCACCCCAGGGGTGATCGCCAGCGTCCTGCCGGCCAGTTCAACCTCCATTTTATCCTGCACAAAGCCGCCCAGACTGTAGCTGCGGCTATCCGCTTCCGGCTGCATGATGACATTGGCCCCGGTCTGAGCCGGCGACTGATGGAACGGGCGTTCGGTATCGGACTGTTGGGCGTTGAAGCCCCAGGTGAACTGGTGCATGCCGACGGATTTCAGCAGGCTGGTTTCGATGCCGTAGGTTCTGACGTTGTAGTCGGAGTTGACTTTCTGCATGCTGCCGTCGTCCAGCGGCAGGTCGGTGTCGTCTTTCGCGGTGGAACGCTGGGCGTAGATGCGGGAATCCACCGCATCCACCCAGCCGGTGTTGGTGGCGGAGGTCCAGTTGTGGCGCAGGCTGCCGCTCCAGCGCTCGCTGTCGCTGTCCTGCTGCGAGGTGCCGACGATGCTGCTGCCAAAGTTATTCCAGCCGTCGTAGTGGGTGTGAGACGTCTTGCTGTAGTAGTCGAGCGTCCCGGTAAAACGGTGCTGATCGTTAGGCTGCCAGATGGCGGAAGTCATCACCGCCGTCGAGTGCCAGTTGAGCGGATAGGCGGACAACTGGTCGCTGTTGGTGCGGGTTTCCTGACCATCACGACGGCTGATCACCGCAATGCCGCGCAGGGTCTGATCGCCGCCGGCGACGGTGACGCCGTTGTGCCAGCTACGGCTGGCGGAGTCGTAGTCGCTCTGATAACCGACATAGTGGTCTTTCTGCGCGGATAAATACTGATCGGGCGATTTGGGGCGGAACGACACTGCGCCGCCGATGGCGTTATTGGCGCGCTCGATCGGCGTCGCACCCGCGTCGATGCTCACCAGGCCGTACATGTACGGGTCGATGTAATCACGGCCGATGCCGAAGGTGTTAAGACCGGGACGCCCGGCGTAACTGCGGCCGGTGGCGTTGGGCAACGGGATGCCGTCTACATCGATCGCCACCCGGTTGCTCTCCAGACCGCGGATGTTGTAACCGGTGTACCCGCCGCGATCAAACCCGCTTTTACCGGCGCCGGAACCGCCGCTGACGCCGGTGGCGCTCACCAGCGGCTGATAGCGCATGATAGAACCAAAGTCGTTGCCTCCGTTCTTTTGCATGTCGCTGTCGGTCATGGTGATGGTGGTGCCCGGTTTGGTGACGCGCGGCGACATCACCGTCATCTGATCGCCGGACCCACCAGCGGCGGTTTTGTCCGCCGACACGGCTTTTTTCGTCCCACTGTCCGTCGTGGTCGATGGCGTCGTGGTGGTCGATGGCGTCGTGGTGGTCGATGGCGTCGTCGTCGATGATGTCGCTGTGTTCGCGTCCGCCGCCAGCGTTGGGCAGGCAAGACCGGTCAATACGCCGGTCAAAATGATCCGGTTTAACCCGGTGCGATGCTTTTCTTTGTTGTGCAAGAACATACTGCAACCTCAATAGTGGATGTCATTATCTTCTTGCTCAGGGATTGCCAAACAGTATCATTTCAACCCGTTACGGTTGGAATACCCGTCATGTTTCACGTTGCCGGCGCATCAGCCGCCTGCCTGCAACCTGAAACCCCTCGGGTACGATCGTTGTTATTATAATTATCGAACTTTTTTCTTCATCGGCGCGCCCCGCGCGTCGTTAACGGCGCAACGCCACCTGCGGCATACCGGTGTCGCCGTGCGGGCTGACCAACACCTCCGCCTGATACCAGCGCTGAATCGCTGCCTCGGTCAGCACCTGCGTCGGCGCGCCTTCCTCCACCTTGCGCCCGCCCTGCATCACCACCACCCGGTCGGCCCATAGCGACGCCAGATTGAGATCGTGCAATACGCAGCACACCGCCAGTTTCCCGTCTTCAGTCAGCGATTTCAGCAATCGCAACAGCCGTTGCTGATAGAACAAATCCAGCGCCGAGGTGGGCTCGTCCAGAAACAGCCAGCCTTGCGGGCCGTCGCCCTGCCAGAGCTGGGCCAGCGCCTGCGCCAGCCGGACACGTTGCTGCTCGCCGCCGGACAATTGCGGATACAACCGCTGCCGCAGGTGCCCGCAACCGGTCAGCGCCAGCACCGCGGACACCACGTCCGGCTCCGGCGTATCGCGCCAGGGGGTTCGCCCCATCGCCACCACCTCTTCCACGCGGAACGACGCGGTCAGCGTATTGTCCTGACGCATCACCGCCCGCTGGCGCGCCAGCGCGCCCGGCGACCAGTTAGCCAACGCCCGGCCATCAAGCCGGCATTCTCCCCGCTGCGGGGTCAGATAACCGGTCAGCAGCCGCAACAGGGTGGATTTACCCGCGCCGTTCGGCCCGATCAACGCCACCAGTTCGCCCTGAGCCAGCGTCAACGACACATCGTCAATCAGGGTCCGACCGCCGGCGACCTGATAGCGCAACTGACTCGCCGCCAGTGGCGCAAAACTCGGTTCAGCCATGTTGTCGCCTTAGAATCAACCACAAAAACCACGGGCCGCCGATCAGACAGGTCAGCAACCCCACCGGCATTTCCGCCGGCACCACCAGCGTGCGGGCCAGCGTATCCGCCAGCAACAGCAGCAACGCCCCGCCCAGCGTCGCGCCCGGCAACAACCAGCGGTGATCCGCACCCAGCAGCAGCCGCATCAGGTGCGGCGTGATCAGGCCGACAAAAGCGATGACGCCGCTGACCGACACCGCCGCCGCCACCAGCACCGCGCACAAAATCACTACCCGGCGCCGGGTGCGGCGCACATCCACCCCAAGGTAATGCGCTTCCTCGTCGCCCAGTTGCAGCAGATTGAGCGGCGACGCCAGCCTTTGCAGCCACCACACGCACGGCACCACCAGCGACGCCACCGCCGCCACCGTTACCCACTGCGCCTGCCCCATACTGCCCATGCCCCACAGCGACAGCTGGCGCAGTTGCTGATCGTTGCTGATCCACGCCAGCAGGCCGGTGGCGGCGCTGCCGATGGCGTTGATGGCAATGCCCACCAGCAACAGACGCGACAGGGATCGATCCCCCGACAGGCTGAGGGAGAACAGCAGCAGCATGATCAGCAAACTGCCGACAAAGGCGGCCAGCAACGGCAGGTACAGCGCCAGCAGCGTCGGCAACGCCAGCGGAAACAGTATCGCCAGCGCCACGCCGACGGCCGCCCCGCTGCTGACCCCCAGCAATACCGGGTCCGCCAGCGGATTGCGAAACAGCCCCTGCATCCCGGCGCCGGACAATGCCAGCGCCATCCCCACCAGCAACGCCAGCACCACTCGCGGCAGGCGAATATACAGCCATACCTGCCACGCCATGCTGTCGATCGGACGGGTCATCAACTGCGTCAATGACACCGGCATCGCACCGCTACCGGCGGCGATTAACGCCAGCAGCGCCAGCGCGCCCGCCATCGCCAGCAGCGTCAAACGCGGAGGCAGGCTCACTTCGCCGCATCCACCGCCTGACGCAGGCGCAACAGCGCCGCGGGCGTATCCAGACCAAAGCCCAGCAACGCCATATCATCGACAATCAGTAACCGTTGGTGCTTGCCTGCCGGCGTCAGCGCCAGTCCCGGCAATTTCCACACCGCCGCGCCGCCGCCCAGCGATTTCGCGCCATCGGTGGTGATCACCACCCAGTCCGGCTGGCTCGCTACCACCCCCTCCTGCGACAACGGCTGATAGCGGTTGAAACCCTGCATCGCGTTCTGCAATCCGGCGGCGCGGAACGCGGCGTCCGCCGCGGTGTCCTGTCCGGCCGCCATTGCGCCCATGCCGCTATGACTGAGAATGAACAACATGCGGGCCGACGCCGGTTGCGACGGTATCGCCGCCAGTTGCTGTTTCACCTGTTGCGCCAGCGCTTCGCCGCGCGGCGTCACCCCCAGCGCACCGGCGATCGCCTGAATCTTTTCGCCGATGCCGTCGACCGTTTGCGGCTCCGGCACCGTCACCACGCGCACACCCCGGCTGGCTACCTGTTCCAGCACCGTAGACGGCTGCGCCAGCGCGCTCGCCAGCACCAGCGTCGGTTGCATCGACAGAATGCCTTCCGCGTTTAGCTGGCGCATGTAGCCGACATTCGGCAGTGATGTCACCGCCTCGGGGTGCAGGCTGGTGCTATCGCGCGCCACCACCTTGTCGCCTGCCTGCAGCGCAAACACAATCTGCGTGATATCGCCGCCAATCGTCACTACCCGGTCGGCAGCCAACAGCGATAACGGCAGCCACAGCAACATCAGACACAGCGTTCTCATGCCGCAGCCTCCGGCGTCACCAGCGACATCACCTGCTCGCGCCAGCGCGCCTGCTCCGGTTCCCCTTCCGAACGCTGACCGAATAGCTGGGCGATCGGCGTGCCGTCGGCGGCGAACAGTTCCAGGCTGGTGACAATGCCGTCTTTGGTCGGTTTACGCGTCACCCAGCTCTCTGCGATGGCGTCTTCGACCAGATGCAGCGTGAAGTCACGGTTGAACACATTCAGCCAGTTCTCCATCGGCGTCACTTTTTCAATTACGCCGGTGAAAATCTGCACGCAGCCGCGGTTGCCGACAAAAATCATGATTTCGTTGCCCGCCTGCTGGGCGGCATGCAGTAAGGCGCCGAGCGCCTGATTGTCCACCTGGCAGGCCAGATCGTCGCTGACGGCGCGAAACGCCTGCGGGCGCGTGACATTATGGCGCTTAAGCAACGGGAAGAACTGATGCACGTCGGTCATCGCCCGCCACTCCTGCTCCAGCAGCGCGGCGTCCGGCGCCGCGGCCGGGGCGTCGACCGGCGCAGGTTGCAGCGCCAGCGGCGGGTTATCCGCCAGCGTGAAGCTGTCGATCAGCGCCTGCCAGACGGTCAGTTCCGTGTTGTCGGTGGCATAGACCTTGAGCACCGCGTCGCCGTGGCGATCAAAAAACTGAATGCTGCGGCGCTCGCCGCGCGCGGTCTGTTCCGTCAGCGCAAACGCGCTATCCCACTGCTCGGGAAACAGGCGCAGGTCCAGCCCGCGCGGGTTGAGCACCAGACCGACGTGTTCGCCGATGCGCTGGTTGCGGTAAGCCCCGACCTGCTCATGCACCGCATATTCATTGCGGGTGATGGACTTGGTTTCGCCGACGGATTCCAGCCCGGCCAGCAGCGCGCGCATGTCGCCGGACAGGCGGCGAGCGTCATGCCCGACGCGCAGCGACGTCAGCGCCGCTTCGCTCAGCCCCATCATGCGGGCCAAATCCCGGGCGTACTTGCGCGGATGCTCAACTTTCAGTTGCAGATAGTGTGTGTAGTGGTGATGCATGTGCCAAAACTCCCTCGACAGCGCCGTCCGCTGGCTGCGGTATTGATGTGTGCCACAAAAGTTAATAATAATTATTATCATTACGAAAAAGTGAAAACAAGACACATTCGCAACAACAGCATTACTAAACCATTACACTTTTCAGGGGTAAACCCGCAGTTACGCTACATCGGGATGGGAAATCAGCTGCGGTTTTCAAATTCAGTTTTCATTATTATGGAACAATACCGCTCACATTTATCTTGTCATTTAATTTACCAATGATAATCAATCAATTAAAAATTCACTTGATAACATCGAAATATTATTTCCGCTGATCATTAACAACAGTGAAATTTAAATGGCATCAATTGACAAAATTACCCGTTCCCGGCGTCTATGATAATCACACTCAACAGAGAAACAGTCATCTCGATTTTTTCCACGGCACTTATTCTGTTGGGATAAATATAAATACCTTAACTATACCCAAAATAATTCGAGTTGCAGGACGGCGGCAACCAAGTGAATCCCCAGAAGCTTACTCAAGTAAGTGACTGGGGTGAGCGACAATTGGCGTAAGCCGATTTGAACGCTGCTGGCAGTGGCCCCGAAGGGGCGAGGCCCATGAAATGGGCCGAATAACGCAGCCAACACACCTGCAACTTGAAGTGTGACGGGTATAAAGATGGAGTTAGCTATAATGAACATTATGATCAAAAGCATCGCGGCAGGCGCTATTGCACTGGCCTCATTCAACACGCTGGCCGCACAGGAAATAAACCGTGAACAGGCAGATAGCTATCAGCAAATTGGGGTAATCACCTCAAACAACACGGATTCCCCAATGGACGCGACCCGCGAATTATCACAAGCCGCAGATACCCTGGGCGGAAAATATTTTGTGATTATTTCTATGGATAACGACGATCTGGTTCGCTCCAGCGCCATTGTCTATAAATAGCCACTGACTGAAAAGAAAACAGTCGGATTAATTAGCAATAGGGCCGGCGGGCGGATCTGCCGGCCTGTTTACTGACGCAGCTGACTGGCTGCACACTGTTTAACCCCTTTCACTGTGGCAGATAAAATACAGCCCCACTCCGCACGATCTACCTATTATACGTTGCTCCCGATCATTAAGTTTAAATCAAACCCAAACAAACCCGCGATAAATCGGTATTTGTTATTTTCACTAAATCAATGCTCAACAACATATGGGTTCTGATTTTTCTTTTCTTTGTCCTCTTTATAATCCCCAGCAACAGAAAGTGCGAGGTAAAAGATAAAAATCACCTTGTCTTTCTGCGTGGCAGGGTTTCCGAGCTTGCGTTTTACGGTAATACATCAGTACCGGGCATACGCTCCCCTGTGATTATTTTTACAGCACTATCTCACGGGGAATTAAAATGGAAAAATCATCGTCGCTGTCGCTTTTCTATCAATTATTAAAGGGTAATTTTTTCTCTGAAAAAATCTGGCGTAAGACCGATATAAAAGCCAAATTTTTATTACGCTCATTATTAATGCCGTCAATTACCTTACGTTATCTGAAGAATATTATTGAGATTCCCGCCATGCAAAAAGCGGTGAAAATCCGGCCGATGCTGCCGACCAAGATTCACCGCCCTTATCTGTCCGCCACGCTGCATGCCGCCGAGCGCGCCGACGCCATCTGTACCCATTACACTTTCGTGGATCAGTTGGCTAACCCGTTTCTGAAGCAGGCGTTTCTCAGTCTGGATGATTATTGTCTGGCGCGTTTTTCCGGCAAGAACGGCGAAAGTTTTTCACTGATTTGCAGCACCTCACGCTACGACAAAGAGGGCGAGGCTACGCTGCGCATCCGTTTCAACGATGTGGTGCTGGCGTCACTGACATTCTCGGTAATGCGCGACCAGAATCAGCTCGCCATCATGATTGGCGGTTTGCAGGGAAAAGGCCGCGACCAGACCCGTGAACTGACCAAAGACGCATCGAAAGCCTGCTTTGGGCTGTTTCCCAAACGCCTGTTGCTGGAGTGCCTGCTGACCCTCGCCGGTCTCACCGGCATTCATCGCATTCTGGCGGTAGGCGATGAAAACCATGTTTATCAGTGCCTGCGCTACTGCTACCGTAAAAATAAGGTGCGGTTTTCCAGTTACAGCGAGTTCTGGCAGTCAATCAACGCAGACAGAAACGCGACGGGGTTGTACCAACTTCCGCAGATCATTACACGCAAAACGCTGGATGAATTGCCAAGCCGAAAACGAGCCCAGTACCAGCGCCGTTATCAGTTGCTCGACGACATCAACGCCCAGATCAGGCTCACTCTGGGGCACAGCGCCTCATCCGACACGCTGCATCGCATCGCCAGTTAGCATACGCCGACACCGGGGAAAACGGCGTTCCCCGGTACGTCATCCCCCATTACGCAAACCCGCCGTTGCTGCGGACCACCTGACCATTGATCCAGCCCCCTTCCGGCCCGACCAGAAAAGCCACCACGTTGGCGATATCGTCCGGCTCACCCAGCCTTTCCAGCGGCGTCATGGCGGTAATGGCGGCCACCTGCGCATCGGTCTTACCGTTAAAAAACAGTTCGGTCGCCACCGGCCCCGGCGCTACGGCGTTTACCGTTACCTCGCGGCCGCGCAGTTCGTTCGCCAGCACCCGCACCAGCCCCTCGACTCCGGCTTTGGAAGCGATATAGGGGCCATAACCGGGCAGCGACCGGGCGATCACGCTGGTGGACAGCGCAATAATCCGTCCGCCGTTTTCCACCTGCCGGGCCGCTTCGCCCAGCACAATGAATGCACCGCGCAGATTGGTCGCCATCATGTTGTCGAACTGCGCCAGATCGCCATCGGCAATCGACGTGTTCGCCATCACCCCGGCGCTGTTGATCACGGCGTCGATACGCCCGAATTGCGCTTTCGTCTGCTGAAACAGCGCCGCCACCTGCTCGGGCGCGTCCACCTGCGCCTGAATCGCCAGCGCGACGCCGCCGTCCGCGCGAATCCGGCTCACCACGTCGCTCGCCTGTTGCTGCTGCCGGGCATAATTCACCACCACCCGCCATCCCTGCTGCGCCAGTTTCAGCGCAATCGCCCTGCCGATGCCCCGCGACGCACCGGTGACAATCGCCACGCGGGCATTCTGTACGCTGTCTTGTGTGTTGTGCTGCTGCATACGGTCTCCTGTTATTCCGGGATGAAAATGACTCCGGAATGAAAATTGTTCCGGGATGAAAACGATCGGGTTCGCCGCGACGTTAACACGGCGAAGCGGCCATCGCCTGCGTGGCAGATCCTGCCCGGATAGCGGCATGAGATAAAGGTGGATAAATGGATATGATTATTCCATTTTTACCGACAGTAATGCCGACACAGACAGTCTGCCGCTCAACCGTGCGGCGGATAGCGGTGAACCAACGAAAACGCCGCGTTCACGCTGGTGGGAAGATAATCGCAGGCGATCGTGTCGGGCTGCAACACCGCCTGCCTGATAACCTGTTCGGTCGATGCGGCGATATGACGCTGCCACCCTTGCCGGTCGAGTATGGCAAACCCCAACGCGCAGGAGGATCCGCCTGACAGGCTGTCGATCACCACCAGTTGACTGTGCTGCGCATTTTCTCCGATGTATCGCGACAGCGCCGCTGCGCCAAAAATGCGGACCGTTTCCCACGCAGGCAGGCTTACCGCATCCTCCAGCAACCCGGATTGCGACAGGGCGCTCGCCGACACCAGCATCAACGAGGGCTGATGGCGAATGAAAGTACAGGCAATCCGGCCCAGGCCGGGGATCGTCAGCCATTCAAAAGGATGACCGGTAATCAGTAAGGGGTGTGCTGATGGCGCCACTGACAGTCTCTTCGTATTTCGCTGGATGTTCAGGATTTACTCATATTGCATTTTATTATTAAAAAATACAATCTATGAAATGGCATCCCCGCTTCTTATGCCAACAGATCAACCGGATTAACACCCGAAGTGACTTTTAGTAAAATAAAGAACAATTGGCCGGCAGCACTGCCAGCCCGGTCGGTAACAGGTATAATCAGCGGTTATTTATTCTGGCTGGCAAGGAATCATGACGACCCTCACCCCTTTGCAGGCGCGCATCGTGCGCGATGTCATCAGTTATGTCAGACGCGAGCAACTCGCGGTGGGCCATCATCTGGTCGAGTCGGCGCTGGCGCAGGCGCTCAACACGTCGCGCACGCCGGTAAAACAGGCGATGCAGTACCTGATGGACAAAGGCATGGTGACCTATGACCGCAATCGCGGTTTTTTTCTGGCGCAACACGCCTCGCAATTGGGCAATCTGGTCGCCGAAGTGCTGGAGCAGGCGGAAGACCCGCTCTATCGCCAGTTAGCGGAACGCCGCATTACCCGCCAGTTGCCGGAACAATTTTCAGAAATGGAGCTGATGCTCGAATTCAGCGTTACCCGCCCGGTGCTACGCAAAGTATTGCTGCGCTGTCAGCAGGAAGGCTGGCTGGAGCACATGGCTGGTCAGGGCTGGCGCACGCTGCCGCTGATCGATTCGGTAGAAGCTTATGAGGAAAGCTACGCGCTGCGCGCCATTATCGAGCCAGCCGGACTGCTGTCGGCGACGTTTCATATTGACCCGCAGGTGCTGGCGCACTGCCGGAAGCAGCAGGAACACCTGGCCGAAGACGGTTACCTGACCATGACGGCGATGGAGATGTTTGATACCAGTTCCGGATTTCATGACACGCTGGCCGTCTGTTCCGGCAATCGTTTTCTGCTGCAAACCGTCCGTCATCTGGCCCGGCTGCGGCGGCTGGTGGAGTACCGCAAGGAGAGGTTTCGCCCACAGCGAAAACATCAGGCGGAAGAACATCTGCAAATCATTCGCTATCTGGAGCAAGGCGATCGGCTGAGCGCCGCCGATTTCATGCGTACGCATCTGGAAAAAGCGCGATGCCAGGCGGTCAACCCGGCGTTGTTCACGCCGCTTTAGCGGCTAAACCGTTCAGACGCAGACCGTGCAACCGCGACCGTTGTCTTTGGCCTGATACAACGCGGTATCCGCAGCTTTCAGCCAGACCTGATAGTCCTCCAGACCGGGGTGAAACTGCACCAGCCCAACGCTGATTCCCACCCGCAGCGTCGGCGCCTGATGCAGTTGCACGCTGTCCAGATACTCGCGCAACCGCTGGACGATACGCTCCGCCTCGACAGCCGGCGTCTGCGGCAGCACCACGCCGAATTCGTCGCCGCCAAAACGGCCGGTAATGTCGAATTGCCGCAAGGTTGATTTGATGCCGCCGCTCAGCAAGAGAATCACATCATCGCCCACGTGGTGCCCGAAGCTGTCGTTGATGCGCTTGAAATGATCGATATCCAGCAACGCCAGCGTCGCCACCTGCTGGTGGCGCAAACACAGTTCAAACTCATTTTTCAACAACTGCTCCCAGTAATGCCGGTTGTACAACCGGGTCATACCGTCGTGGATACTGATTTCCCGCAGTTGACGCTTGTGCTCCGCCAGTTTGATCGCGGTGCGATAGGTGACCAGCCCTACCGATATGGGATAGATGAATAGCATCGGCAGGCAGAAATAGATCTGCACAGGCGTGGTGGCAAAGGCGATCGTTCGGCCTGCCAGCCAGATAACAGCCAGCGCGCCGGTCAGTTGCACAACCAGCCCTTGCAAAAACAGCCGCAAACCGCCGGCCGCGATATTGTTCATGCCCATCATCGACATGATCAGCACCGACGGCAGTGAATTCAGCCCCATCATGCCAATCCAGACACCGCCCAGCCAGGCGTCAAACCGCAGATTGCCATACTCGAACCGCATCGGATCGCGGGCGCGCCGCGCCAGCAACAGCGCAAGATGCGGCCAAAGAAAACCGTTAAAAAACAATATCCCCCAGACCCACACAGGCTCTGTCTGGTCATACAGCACCGCGGCGACATAAAAAAAGCCCAGCCCCAGACCAATCATTCGGGGGATATAGACGCGTCTGGCAAACGCCAGACCGGAGCGACGACGATCACCGTCAGCCGGTGCC
Organism: Dickeya fangzhongdai; assembly: GCF_002812485.1. Taxonomy (NCBI): domain Bacteria; kingdom Pseudomonadati; phylum Pseudomonadota; class Gammaproteobacteria; order Enterobacterales; family Pectobacteriaceae; genus Dickeya; species Dickeya fangzhongdai. The sequence continues at coordinate 1,572,807 of NZ_CP025003.1, read as the reverse complement.
GCAACGAGTGTTGAATACATTCCACTCTCCTTCTTATATCCGTCACACTTCAAACCGCAAGTACGTTGGCTGCGTCTCGGCCCATTCGCCCTTGCGGGGCGGCTACCGACAGCGTTCAAATCGGCTTACATCGATTTGTCACGTCCCCAGCCACTCGCCTGAGCAAACGGCTGGGGATTCACCGTATCGCCGCCTCCTGCAACCCCAATTATTCAGGGTATATAATCCTTATGACGGGGAACTTGCAGTCATTATTCCAAATTCCAGCTCAAATCACTTCAGTAAGATATGGTTTTTATTAAGAACCTATCCCGGCAGGCGTAACTGGCGCAGCGAGTAAACCCGTGCGTTACAGACAAGCGAGGCGTTCAGACACTGCCCGGCAGGCAAAATAGCCCTGCTGCATCGTATTGAATTCTGGCTTAACACTGAGGGATAAAGGCCGTTATCAGCATGAAAAACGGTTGGGGGATCGCGTTCAGAGGAAAAGAACGTCAGGGGGAAAGCACGCGGGAATGAGAAAATGGCGAGGTGAAAAACCAACGCCGGTCAGCAAAAGCAATGCGGCCGGCCCACAGGGGGGAAGGCCGGCCGCGTTACGCATCAGGGATGACCCGGTCCGTTGGCGGGCTGGTAATGGAATCCGCCCGGCCCACCGCCGCCGGGGCCGCCATGACCGCCGCCCGGACCGCCCCACGGGGGAGGGAAAATACAACCGCTCAGGGTGGCGATCAATGCCAGTAAACCGACCATTTTGACTACGTTTTTCATGATTCACCTCAGTTTCAACGGGTGCATCATAAGAAACCGGCCGGCAGGCAACAAGTCGCTGATTCTTAAAAATCCTCTTATTTACAGTCATTTATACTGATTACGAACCACTTTCGTAAAACGATCGCATTCCTTACACTCCGCCCGGCGATCAGCAACTGACCAGCTTCAGTTCACGCATATCCAGATAGTCGCCGACGCTGGCGGAGGAGAGATTGAACGACAGCGCCAACAGCCAGGCGCTGCGCGGAATTTTCCAGATGGTGCCCGAGTTGCCCTTCTGCAATCGATCGCTGCTCTGAATGTAATCCTTGCCGTCGCGGGTCAGGTCCATCATCACCGGTCCGGGGCCGTTTTCGCCGTAGCCATGAAGCTTTTTGGTAATCGCCACCTTGCCGGCGACGGAAGTTTGCGCCTGCCAGGTCAGCCCGATTTGATCGTGCCCATTGATCGGTATCAGAAACTGCACCTGCACGTTATCGCTCTCGGCGATTTTCACAAACCGCCCGTTATCTTCTTTGATGTGCGCCGGGTCGTAACGACAGGCGCAACCGCCCGCGCCGGGGTAAACCAGCGTGCTGCCGCTGTCGTTCAGGGCGATCAGTTCCGCCATCTGATTGGTAAAGATCAGGTTATTTTTCCAGCAGGGACGGTTGGAGATCACGCAGGAAGTGACATTGATGCCATCGGTGGCAAAGCGAACATTGGCCAGCGTAGTCTGGTAATCAAACGCCTGATCGAAAATGAGGTAGGGTTGCTCCGGATTCTGACGCACAAAAATCGCCCCGCCGTTGAACACAAAGCTAGCGTTCTTTTTCCTCAGCACCACCGCGGGCTGCTTTCGCCTCACGTACTCGAAGTGGCCGTTGATCTCCACATGCCCTTCGTTAATCAACGCGATCCCCTCGCAGTAATCAAAGCTGCCCGCCTGCCAGTACACCACGCCGTCCGGATTATCGATTTCAAAAGCGTACCCGCCGTTTTGCCAGATACAGCCAATGAAGGTGAAGCGCTCGTAGGAATCCGGCTGACGGGTCAGATACAACAGGCGATCGCAGTTATTGAATCCGCAGGAGAACCAGTTCCAGCCCCAGCCGCCCGCGCCGTTGGAAAAGACTTTTCTGAACCCGGTAAAACGGCAGGAATAAATGCTCAACAGGCAGGACGCATTGCGGTTGGAATTGTTCTCCGGGTTATACGCAAAAAACAGATCTAACGTTCTCTTTTCAGAAATAAAATGCACGCCGGAAAAAAAACTGTCCACGATATTACTGTAGGCGGCATCCACGTCCGGGTTTCCGGTAACCACCACCGCATATTTATCGAAATTACCATTTTTGGTAAAAATAATTGTCAGTGGGCCATGAATAGAAACTTTCGATGCATCTATTTTTATTGTGGAAGAGACCTGCACCACGCCCTGTAACATTAACCTGACCTTTTGCTGGGCATTCGATAAAGATTGTGACTGTTCCAGCATATCATTAAGAAGTGTCTGAAAAGGCCCGGTGGAATCTTTCTTTCCGGAAAAATCAATATTGTAACGGGTGAGATCATTGGTAAATGCAACCGCATTATTCTCCTGCGATGCCGACGCCGTAGAGGTCACCGCCAGCGATGCCAGACTGCCGGCCAGGAAATCTCTTCTATTCATAACAATCTCTCCGATATCAATAAATTCAATGTGTTAAAAATCGAAATTCACATAATGGAAGATAATGCGTTGATAACAGGCAGGGTAAACAATAGCGCCGATAAATGTCATAAATTTTCTGCAAAAATAATTAAAGATTTAATTCAATCTGATTTATCATCACTAAAAATACACTTCAACTGAGTATGGGAGTTGAAAATTGAAAGCAACCATAAAACATAATTCTCTTTATTGGGCAATGCTTTGCATTTTCCTGATACCACAGTTTGTGTTTGTATTTCTCCAGCAATCCTCGCTGGCGCCCGGCATGATGGTAGCCATCACAGCCATCTATATTTATGGCTTACGCTGTATGAAGAAATTAGCCTTTTCCAGTGGAAAAATCTTACTTTTTTCGATAGCGGTATTTATATTAATGGCGCAGTCCGGTTATATCGCCGCCTTCTATGACAATTACAAACCACTCTTCACGTTACCGGCGCTGATTATTATTTTTCTTGGCGCCACGCTATTTTCCAACCGTCTGTTGACCGTCCCGCCCGCCACCCTTGCTTCCGTTTTCCGGGCCGTCACCTATACCCTGCTGCTGCTCGGCTGGATCTCGGTCATCCATCGCATTGATATCGGCAGTTACGCTGCGAAACCCAAGGCGGTGTTTCCTTTTTCCGAAGAGAGTCATTACGCCCTGACGGTCGGTATCTTTGTCTGCGCCAGCGGCATTCTGATGAAAAACCGGGAACGCGTGGTGCTGCTGGCGAACCTGCTGTTGCAGGCGTTGATTTTCCCCAGCCTGACGCTGCTGGTGTTCTGCATGATGGCGATTTTCATCTTCTGGATGGCGCGGCGCATTACCCTGATGCTGACGATCATCGTGGTGCTGGTTGCGGCGGTGTATTTCATGCTGACCTACTTTTCCGACCTGCCGGCCATCGCCTACTTCGGCTCGCGCCTGACCATCAGCGACGATACCGACAACCTCACGACGCTGGTATTCCTGCAAGGGCTGGATGACGCCAAAAACGCGCTGCTGGAAAGCCACGGCCTTGGCCTGGGGCTGCAAATGGCCGGCACCAATGGGGTCGGCCAATACGGCTATGTCATCCAGTCGCTCGCCGGCAGCGACTTCAACCGTAACGACGGCGGCTTCCTGGCCTCGAAAATCGTCAGCGAATTCGGCGCCGTCGGTCTGCTGATCAGTATCGGCTACATGCTGATCCTGAAAAAAGCCGTCAACACCATCAACCGCATCCGCGATAACACCGATATGGAATCAACGCTGCTGAAAATCGCCATGGCGGTGGTGATCGCCTACGCGGTCGAGTTTTTCCTGCGCGGCTATGGTTACTTTTCACCCGGGCTGTTTCTGTTTGTCACCATGATGATGGTCAGTAGCAAGCTACATCGCCAGCGGACCAGAGCGGTACGCCCGCTGCCTTCCCCCTCGTCACTACAGCCTCAACTCTGATACTGGCGGCGCCTCCCGTTTTCCGGAAGGCGCTGCACATTGACCGGGTGATTCGATTATCCCCTCACTACTCTTGATTATCCCCTGACCACCATTATTCCCGGTCCACCATGTTGTACAGTACGTCGCGCCGATCCAGCATCTGGCCGCCGTCGCGGGTCAGCGGTACCCAGCCGATGGAGCCGTGACGGGTGGTCGGTGAACTGAAGAGCAAATCGAACGGGATGGTGAAGTAGATCCCTTTGGTGAAACTGCCTTCGCCATATTCGCTGGCGCTGACATTGGTGACGGTGGCAAACGCGCCGGCCACGATCCCGCTGTCGAAACGGCGCGACAGATCCAGCGTGACGCCTTTATCGCCGGCCAGATAACGCCCGACGCTGATTTTCGCCAGCCCGCCTTTGACGAACGGCAGCGACCAATACGTGGTCAGGTGACCGGTGGTCACGCTGTAATCCCTCAGCCGCTGCGGATCGTCCCAGTCCCGCTGCTTGACGTAGTTGACGTCCATCCCCACCGCCCAGCTGCTGCCAAACGGCCGATACAGCACTTCGCCCCCGACCCCGGCGTACATCATTTCCAGATAACCGCCGTAGACCTGGGTATACCAGTCGCGCGACAGATGATCGTAACGCGACAGCTGCAGGTTGGTCAGTTGTACGTCCGAAGCGGTCACATATTCGCGAATGTGGGTACGGACCCGCGGCAGCGCCGCGCCGTCCTGCGGGGGCGATCTGAAGTTGAACTGGTTATAGTTATTGAGCAGGTTGATGCTCAGCATGCCGCCCAGCCGCCAGTTATTGGTAATACGGTAATCGGCGCTGGCGTTGGCCGACAGCTGATACATGTAGAACGATTCCGGACCGCCAAACGACTGCTGCAGCGAGGGGTCGATGCCGTAGGTGAAACGCGGCGGCTCGGTATGCAGCACCTGACGGCCACTCGGCTCCGGCAGCGGCTCGACATGATAGGGATCCGGCTCGTCCAGCCCCAGCGGCGTGCTGCCGGACTCCAGTTGGCGGAACGCCGACGCATCCACACGGGTACTGGTGGCGGTCAGCGGACCGCTACGGGTGACGATGTGATACTGCCCGACGTCGTCCGGCAGATTGTTCGCCAGCACCGTCGCCGCCCGCCGGCTGGCCTCGGCATCGCTGTTATATTTATACTGCTCCGCCACCACCGTCACCTGCTGGCCGTCGCTATAAATATCCGGTTGAGTAAAGCCGGCCTTTTCGTCCAGCTCCTGCGAAACACGTTGCCAGTCGGTGCCGCCCTGTGCATTTTTCGCCGTTGCGTTTTTTCCCGGTAACGTTGCGTTTTTTCCCGGTAAGTAAACCGGCGGCTCGTCGTCCGGGTGCTGCGGCCGCAGCCGGTTGAAGTTGGTGCGCAGCGTGAAGCCCCACATCAGGGTGTTGCCGCGCTCCCACGACAGCGACGTATCCAGCCAGTCGGTGGCGCGGTACACCAGGCCGACGTTAATCGGCGAGTCCTGCTTGATATGCTGCGACGCAGGGCGAGTCTGGTCCGCCGCCTCCACGCTGTAGTCGTTGCTGTCGTACTCCAGCTTGATACGCAACGGATCCCACGGCGTCTGGTATTCCAACCCAGCAAACAGCGCCGCCGGTCCGTGGAAAAAGTTCTTCGCCGCGAACTGCCCGGTCTGCGTTGAGGCGGAACGGGTACAGAATCCCGACATTAACCGGCAGGCCGGGTTGGTAATGTTGCCGCTCTGCGCCATGTTGCCCCAGCCCATACCCAGCGTGAAATCAAACGGCCCCCAGCGCTTGCTGGCTACCAGATACTCGCTGTCGAACAAACCGGTGCCGGCGATATCGCGCAACCCCAGCGATACCTGCGGCAGCCAGCGGCTTTCCTGCCAGAGCCGCGCCTTGACGTCGAAGCTCTTGTCTTTGTAGGTTTGGCTGCCACTGAAGCTGGGGGTGGTGCTGTAAGGCCGGGTACGAATATCGGTATACCGCAGCGTCGCCTCCAGCCAGTCGAGTGGCTGCAGTGAAATGGCATAGCGGCGATATTCCTGGTTGTCGCGGTAGCTGGCGCTAAACTCGCCGGTATCCGCCATGCGCGCCGTCGGCATCTGCCATAGCCCTACGCCGCCAAAATCCATCTGCGATACGCCGGCGGGCTGGTAATAACCGCTGCGGTTCGCCGCATCCTGGTTATCCGCTTCAGCCGCCCAGACCGACGTCCCTAATGTGCTGCCAATCGCCAGCGACAGGCAGCTCAGTTTAAAAGTTCGGTTGTTAGCCATTAGTGTGGAATCCGGTTGGCAAGATAGTCGGCGATCTGCTCATTCAGAGACGTGAAGCCCTCGGGCAGAATGGAAGGGTCAAAACCGATGAACAGCGTTTCTCCCGCCGCCGGTTCATTGTGCTGGCGGTTCCAGATGGCCAGCGGAACTTTGCGCCAGCGGCCGTCGCTCGAAATCAGATAACCGTCGCGGTTATCGCCGCCAGGCAGAAAACGCCGTCTGCCGATGTACTGTTCGACAGACCAGCCTGACTGGAGGTCGATGTCCTTGAACACGTTCGGAGTGCCGATATCAATGCCGGTGCTGATCAGCCCAAACAAAAAGAACTGATCCCGATAGGGTGACAGGTAGAGGGTATAGTTGCCCACCAGCGGGCGATTATCCCGCTGAGAAAGACGCACGATATCCGGGTCGATGCTGGCGCGGATCCGGCCGACGGTATTCACCTGTTTCAGCGCCTGCGCCATATACCAGGCGGCGATCGCCCAGTCGCCATCGCCCTCGACCTGCCAGACCAGCTGCAACTGATAGAGCCGGGCCTGCAGCCTTTCTCCCTTCTCTTTGACCTTTTCCGTCACAAGTTCGTTGGTGAGTAACGCAGTCTGCCAGTTGACCTTGTCCGGGAAAGTCATCTGGCCGTAGAACTGATCCAGACGGGTGCCGTCTTTCAGCACCACGGCGGGCAACGTTTCGCCCGCATACTTTACCGTTAACTGCGCCGCCCCTGATGTTCCGGCCACCAGCAATAACAAGGCAGCCAATCGATTGAATGACAACATAAAATTACCTTATTGATTGTATGGCTTAAGAACAGTGAACTGCACCAGAGCCATGTTTGGCCCCATATACTGATAGCTTTGGATGACCTGACCGGAAGTCGGGTCCAGCCAGTATTGGTTGGTATAGTGTTTGCCCAGCGCCGGTACGGTTACCTGCTCGTCGAAACGCACCGTCTGCCGTGGGATGTTCAGTATCGTCAGGGTCTCCGGGCCTTTGTTCTCGAATACCGATTGCTGGTCGTAACCGCCGCGCAGCACCTGCGACCAGCTGACGATGGTGTGCCACTGTTTTGGGGTGCCGGGTTTCAGCAAGCCAAGGCTGAGCGGGTCGGTGTCCAACTGGGTGACTTGCCGGATGTCTTCACCCAGCCCCTGCGTTTTCACCAGCCGGCCAAAGCGGGTTACCACCACGTTTTTATCCTCCGTCACCCACTTCAGTTGCTGGTTATCGACAAACGCCAGCACCACAAAGACGCGCGGCGCCTTACCCACTTTCAGATACGCTGAGGCATAGGGAAGCTGCTCCACCTGTTGCGGCGTCATGCTGACACCTTCCCTTCCCCACAACGCCAGCCGCAAGTCCCGGCCCAGTTGACTGATTTGCTGAGAACACCCTGTGAGTCCTAGCATGAAGAAAACGACCACCAACATCCGGAACAAGGCTAAATCAAGGATTTTTTTCATTGTTCGGGTTCTCGCCTGAACATCCTGAAGCAGAAAAAAGGCCACCGGAGTGGCCTTGGTTATTAGCCCATCATTAACCGCGAGTTGACGTCACGGTTGAGGTGCCGGTCGCAGTGGTGCTGGTTGTGCTGCTGGCGGCAGAAACGATGCCCCCCATGACGCCACGACCAACCCCGTGGCCATAGCCATAGCCATAACCCGACCCGCGGCCACTCGCTGCGCTAAACGCGTGTGAACCAGCTGCGGCCCCCCCCTGGAAAGCGGGTTGACCGTTACCTGCTGACGGCCCAGCCGCCAGTGCGCCCACAGGTACGGCCAGAGCCAGTACCAGGATCGCTAGCGTTTTCTTCATCATTACCATTTCCTTTTATTTCCTGTTTAAGGACATCAGGCAGGGGACACCCCGGAAGCTCTCCCCTGACCCACGACTGGCTGAATTAATCAGCCAGGTTGGATCTTCCCCACGGCCTGTGAAGCAATTATTTCAATTCATCCTTCATGAAATAATCACCAGCGCGTGGGAAGGATCCGAACCAATACTCAGATAAAGAATAAGAAAAGCAAAATTGAACGATTAAGGAAATAAGACAAGTCGCAAGAGTGTTATATTTTTCCCATTAATTACAATGAGATGAAATATTATCGGAAAAGTCTCATACCCGTCATACTTCAAGCTGCAGGTGTGTTGGCTGCCTCGCTCACCCCAGTCACTTACTTATGTAAGCTCCTGGGGATTCGCTCAGCTGCCGCCTTCCTGCAGCTCGAATTATTTGGGGTATAGTTATTAGAGGGGAGATATTGAGAAAGAAAAACCGGATATTTCTACCCGGTTTCAGAATATGAAAAATATTTCAGAATATTATTCCAACCATTCGGTGTGGAATACGCCTTCTTTATCAATACGCTTATAGGTATGCGCGCCGAAATAATCGCGCTGAGCCTGAATCAGATTGGCCGGTAATACCGCGGAACGGTAACTGTCATAATAGGCAATCGCCGCCGAGAAGGTCGGAGTCGGAATCCCCTGCTGTACCGCATAGGACACCACGTCACGCAGCGCCTGCTGGTATTCGTCGGCGATTTGGCGGAAATACGGCGCCAGCAGCAGGTTGGCGATATCGGCGTTCTCGGCGTAGGCGTCGGTGATCTTCTGCAGGAACTGGGCGCGGATGATGCAACCGGCACGGAAAATTTTGGCGATTTCGCCGTAGTTCAGGCTCCAGTTGTTTTCGTCAGACGCCGCTTTCAGCTGAGAGAAACCCTGCGCGTAGGAGACGATTTTGCCCAGATACAGCGCGCGACGCACTTTTTCGACGAACCCGGCTTTGTCGCCGCTGAACGCCTGGGCAGCCGGGCCGCTCAGCACTTTAGAGGCCGCCACACGCTGGTTCTTCAGCGAGGACAGGTAACGGGCAAACACCGACTCGGTAATCAGCGACAGCGGTTCACCCAGATCCAGCGAGCTCTGACTGGTCCACTTGCCGGTGCCTTTGTTGGCGGCTTCATCCAGAATCACGTCGACCAGGTATTTACCCTCTTCGTCTTTCTTGGTGAAGATATCGGCCGTGATTTCGATCAGGTAGCTGCTCAGCTCGCCCTTGTTCCATTCGGAGAAGGTGCTCGCCAGTTCTTCGTTGGAAAGCCCGAGCGCCTGCTTCAGCAGCGCGTAGGCTTCGGCGATCAGCTGCATGTCGCCGTACTCGATGCCGTTGTGCACCATTTTCACGTAGTGACCGGCGCCGTCAGCGCCAATATAGGTTACGCAAGGCTCGCCTTCAGCACGGGCTGCGATCTGCTCCAGAATCGGCGCGACCAGCTCATAGGCCTCTTTCTGACCGCCCGGCATAATGGACGGACCTTTCAGCGCGCCTTCTTCACCGCCGGACACGCCGGTACCGATGAAGTTGAACCCTTCGGCAGACAATTCACGGTTACGGCGAATGGTGTCTTTATAGAACGTGTTGCCGCCGTCGATCAGGATGTCGCCTTTTTCCAGATACGGTTTCAGGGACTCGATAGTTTTATCCGTCGCTTCGCCCGCTTTAACCATCAACAGGATACGGCGCGGTTTTTCCAGAGATTCAACAAACTCTTCAACGGTGTAGCACGGCACCAGTTTTTTCCCCGGATTCTCTGCAATCACCTCATCCGTTTTGTCTGCGGAACGGTTAAAGACGGAAACGGTATAGCCACGGCTTTCAATGTTCAGCGCCAGATTGCGCCCCATTACCGCCATACCGACAACGCCAATTTGCTGTTTGGACATTAAAGCAACTCCTGTCTGAAGGTAACCTGCCTGCGGCTGACTGCGCCCCAGGCAACAAAAAGCTGGCTGACATGGTAACCCAGCTAACGCCGGGTGGGTAGTTATTGGTGCAACAGGCGGGGAGTCTGCGCCCACGGCGTATTGCATGGGCGTAACTCGTCTCACTGTTATACGTCAGACAGGCTTCAGCAGGCGATATCGGCCAGAATCTGTTGGCAACGTTGCCGGTAGAGATGATTTTTCAGCACGTGCTCGCGCGACGACGCGGTGATCTTTTCCCGAATGGTCGGCTTCTGCTGATAAAAGCGGATTTTGTCATTCAGTTCATCGATACTGCGCCAGGTTTCGATATTAACGCCGGGGGTGAAGTACTCTCCGATTTCATCCACCCAGTCAGTCAACAGAAAACCGCCCGCCGCCGGTACCTCAAACAACCGCAGATTCATGGCGGTGCCAACCCCGTTCCAGGTGTGCACATTGAGATTAATGTGGCTCTGGTTGAATACCTGATTGGTTTTTTTACCGAACACTTCCGGCATCGGAATGACCCGGTCATTCGATCGGGTATGTTTTTTCCAGCCCGGACCGAAAGCATGAACCGGCACGGCAACCTGGTTAAGCACATTGCGTCGATACTCGGCAAAGGTACCGACAAAGCTCAGCGCATAACGCGACGCCGCCTTCTTCAGTGGATAAAACAGCGTCGGGTTGACGGCCGAAGGCAAGTGCCGGGCCTTGATGCCGTGGCGCGCATAATTGGCCACCGACCCGCGATCGTTGGTAAAGAAAATATCAAACGGCGCCGACGCAATCACCGAACGATCAAAATCCAGCGGATCGTCAATCCAGTAACTACAGGTCAGTATCCCCATATTGGAAATAGCTTTTACCGTCTCGGCGAACATATTGACCGGCTTTATTGCGAAAACCATATCCGGACGCAGCTCGGCGCATTGCTTTAACAAGCGCTCATTAAAATAGAGCCGACACTGTTCGGAAAACTGTTTGCTGCGCATGAATTTAGGCGTCAACGCCTGCATTAGCGGCCGGCAGTCGCTGTTTGCCAAATGAACTTCATGCCCTAGAGAAATGAACGCTTCGGCCAAATCGCGTCCATTTTTGGTCGTCCCATAACCTGTCGGGCAGACCATAAGAATCTTATTTATATTCTTCATCGAAATGCTATGTGTGTAAGAAAATCAGCAATATTGACAAAAAAAACAGCTTTTGTCGGATAAACCGAATAAAAAACAATATAATAAATCGAAATATAATTAATGATTAAGCTAATGATATGGAATTTAGCTAGAAAAAACCCGATAACACCAGGGTGTTATCGGGTATGGCGCGTTGATTAATATTTTTCCAGCAGCGCTTTGATTTTGGTTTTGAAAGCACCACCCAGTTCCGGATTGCGCAGACCGTAGGACACGAATGCCTGCACATACCCCATCTTACGACCGCAGTTGAAGCTACGCCCCGCCATCTGAACGGCATCAACCTGCTGGGTTTTGATAAGCTCGGCGATGGCGTCGGTCAACTGGATACGGCCCCACGCGCCTGCCAGGGTGTTTTCCAGAATCGGCCAGGCTTCGGCAGTCAGAACATAACGGCCGACCGCGGACAGGTCCGACCCTTCCACCGGCGCCAGCTCCGGCTTCTCGATCATGGAGGTGATCGCCGAAGCGTCGCCCGCCTGATTCAGCGCGTTCTCACATTCCACGATGGAATATTCCGGCAGCACCTCGTACGGACGGTGTTTTACCAGCACCTGGCTGTGACCGGTCTGCTCAAAACGGGAAATCAGCAGCGCCAGATTGTCTTTCGACTGATCGGCGGAAGCGTCGTCCATCACCACATCCGGCAGTACCACCACAAACGGCGAGTTGCCGACAATCGGATGAGCGCAGGACACCGCGTGCCCCAGACCCAGCGTCTGCCCCTGACGCACATTCATGATGGTCACGCCCGGCGGGCAAATGGACTGTACTTCCGCCAGCAACTGACGTTTGGCGCGCTCTTCCAGCATCGACTCCAGCTCGAAAGAGGTATCAAAATGGTTTTCAATGGCGTTTTTAGAGGCGTGCGTCACCAGCACGATCTCTTTAATTCCCGCATTGACGCACTCGTTGACAATCTTTTCGATTACCGGCCGGTCAACCAACGGAAGCATCTCTTTTGGAATCGCTTTGGTAACCGGTAACAAGTTCATCCCTAAACCGGCAACGGGGATAATCGCTTTTAATGCTGTCATTTCGTGTTCTCTCAAAAACATGCTGCTGTTTGCCGCGACGACAAAGACCGCGCCACATTAATTTTTCTGGCGCCAGAATACACCTAATCGGCGCCGAAGAGATCGCGGGTATACACTTTTTCCATTACATCAGACAATTCCGGCGCCATTCGGTTCGACAGAATCACGTCGGATATCTGTTTGAACTCATCCAGACTGTGAATCACGCGGGAACGGAAGAACTCCGACTCTTTCAACGCCGGCTCATACACCACCACGTCGATCCCTTTGGCCTTGATGCGCTTCATTACCCCCTGAATCGCGGAAGCACGGAAGTTATCAGAGCCGGTTTTCATCACCAGCCGGTAGATACCGACCACTTTCGGACTCCGTCTGATCACGGAATCGGCGATGAAATCCTTGCGGGTAGTGTTGGCGTCGACAATCGCCCGAATCAGGTTGTTCGGCACCGATTCGTAGTTAGCCAGCAGTTGCTTGGTATCCTTCGGCAGGCAGTAGCCGCCATAGCCGAACGACGGGTTGTTGTAGTGCTGGCCGATACGCGGGTCCAGCCCGACGCCTTCGATGATCTGTTTACTGTCCAGCCCCAGAGTCTGGGCGTAGGTATCCAGCTCGTTAAAGTAGGCCACGCGCATCGCCAGATAGGTATTGGCGAACAGTTTGATCGCTTCGGCTTCGGTTAAACCGGTAAACAGCACCGGAATATTGGTTTTGATGGCCCCTTCCACCAGCAGGCGGGCAAAACGCTCGGCGCGTTCAGAACGCTCGCCCACCACGATACGGGACGGATACAAGTTGTCGTACAGCGCGCGGCCTTCACGCAGGAACTCCGGCGAGAAGATGATATTTTCAGTGCCGAACTGCTCGCGAACCTGCGCGGTATATCCCACCGGAATGGTGGATTTGATGATCATCACCGCGTGCGGATTCACTTCCAGCACCTTGCTGATCACCGCTTCCACCGAGCGAGTGTTGAAGTAATTGGTTTTCGGATCGTAATCCGTCGGCGTGGCGATAATGACGAATTCCGCATCCTGATAGGCGGATACGGCATCCAGCGTGGCGCGGAAATTCAGCGCCGGGTTACGCAGATAGGCTTCGATTTCCTTATCCACGATGGGGGAGATGCCTTTGTTGAGCATATCCACTTTTTCGGCGACGATATCCACCGCGACCACTTCATTATGCTGCGCCAGCAGCATGGCGTTGGACAAGCCAACATAACCGGTACCCGCAATTGCAATTTTCATCATCTGTCCACATTCATCCTACGGGGTAACACACTGTACCCGCCACAGAACAATAGCAAAGCCGCAGAGACGTCCGCTGCGTAATGCCGTCTATACCCGCCATACTTCAAGTCGCAGGTGCGTTGGCTTTCCTCGCTCACCCCAGTCACTTACTTATGTAAGCTCCTGGGGATTCGCTGCGTCGCCGCCTTCCTGCAACTCGAATTATTTGGGGTATATATTTCTCTTTATTTCGCTCAGGCCTGATAGAAATCCCGGTACCAGTCCACGAAGGCCTGTACCCCTTTTTCTACCCCTACCTGCGGTCGATAGCCTGTCACAGCGAACAGGTCGCTGGTATCGGCATAGGTCTGATAAACGTCGCCAGCCTGCATCGGCATGAAGTTTTTTACTGCCTCACGCCCCAGCGCCGACTCCAGCGCGGTTACGAAATCCATCAGCCGCACCGGGCTGCCGTGACCGATATTGTAGAGCTGGTACGGCGCGGAACTGGTGGCCGGCGAACCGCCTTCCACCGTCCAGTCGGCATCGCGTCCCGGAATCTGATCCACCATGCGCAGCATGCCTTCCACAATGTCGGTGACATAGGTGAAATCACGCCACATATCACCCTGATTGTAGATATCGATCGGTTCGCCAGCCAGAATCCGGCGGGTGAACTTGAACAGCGCCATGTCCGGACGCCCCCACGGTCCATACACCGTGAAAAAGCGCAGCCCGGTGGTCGGCAGGTCATACAGGTGCGAATAGGAGTGCGCCATCAGTTCATTGGATTTCTTGGTCGCGGCATACAGCGAGATCGGGTGGTCGGTCGAGTCGGCGGTGGCGAACGGCGTTTTGCTGTTCAACCCGTACACCGAGCTGGAAGAGGCGTAAATCAGGTGACCGACGCCGTTATGACGGCACCCTTCCAGCACATTCAGATGCCCGATCAGGTTGCTTTCCGCATACACCATCGGGTTTTCCAGCGAATAACGCACCCCAGCCTGCGCGGCGAGGTGGATAACGCGCTCGAATTTTTCCGCCGCGAACAACGCCGCCATCGCCTGGCTATCCGCAATATCTATCCGCTCAAAATGAAAACCGGGCAGCGCGCGCAGTTTCGCCAGCCGCGCTTCCTTGAGCGATACCTCGTAATAGCTGTTGAGGTTGTCGATCCCCACCACCGTATGGCCGGCGGCGCAGAGTGACTGACAGGCATAGAAGCCGATAAAGCCGGCCGCGCCGGTAACAAGAAATTTCATTCAGGAACTCTTAACGTGACTTGAATGGCGGAGATAATACCATCCACCGCCCTGATTCAGCACCCGCTAACCACTGAAAACATGCAGAGGGTGCCAGAGATCGCCTCAACACTGACGCAACAGCGCCAGAATCGTACGGGTTTTTTCCTCCATCAGTCGGGGATTCTGCCGCGACTCCACATTGAGCCGAACCACCGGTTCGGTGTTGGAACGGCGCAGATTAAAACGCCAGTCGGTAAACGTCAGGCTGATGCCGTCGGTTTCATCCACCGCCAGCGCCTGCGGTTCCCAGGCGGCGCGCACGCGGGCAATCGCCGCGGCCGGGTCGGTCAGCAAGGAGTTGATCTCGCCGGAAGCGGGATACGCCAGCATCCGCTCGCTGACCAGCTGCGACAGTGAGCGCCCACGCACCCCGATCAATTCCGCCACCAGCAGCCACGGGATCATGCCGGAATCGCAGTAGGCGAACGACCGGAAGTAGTGATGCGCGCTCATTTCACCGCCGTAAATGGCGTCCTCCTTGCGCATCCGTTCTTTGATAAACGCATGACCGGTTTTCGACATCACCGGATTACCGCCTTTGCCGGTAACGATATCCACCGTGTTCCAGGTCAGACGCGGGTCATGAATGATGGTGGAGCCCGGCGCCTTGTTCAGGAAAGACTCCGCCAGCAGCCCGACGATGTAGTAACCCTCGATAAAACGCCCCTGATGATCAAACAGGAAGCAGCGGTCAAAATCGCCGTCGAACGCCACGCCGAAATCCGCCTGATGTTCAACCACCGCGCGGGCGGTATCCGCCCGGCATTCCGGCAACAGCGGATTGGGAATGCCGTTAGGGAACGTGCCGTCCGGCTGATGGTGGACCTTGATAAAGGACACCGACGCGCCATGACGGCACAGCTCCGCTTCCAGCGCATCCACGACGTGACCGGCGGCGCCGTTGCCGCTGTTGATGACGATTTTTATCGGCGTCAGATTGCGCGGGTTGATATACGACATCAGGTGCTCGATGTACGGTTTCAACGCCGCCAGAGGCTCATAGCGCCCGCGGCGCTGCGGGTCGGCGGGCGCAAAGCGGTTTTCCTCCGCCAGACGCTGGATATCCTTCAGTCCGCTATCACCGCTGATGGGTTGAGAACCGGCGCGCACCAGCTTCATCCCATTGTAATTGATGGGGTTGTGGCTGGCGGTGACCTCTATCCCGCCGTCCATCCCGAAATGGAAGGTGGCGAAGTAGACTTCCTCTGTGCCGGACAGGCCGATGTCATACACATCCACCCCGGCGTCGCGCAGGCCATCGGCCAGCGCTCGCTTCAATGATTCGCTGGTCAGCCGAACATCGCCGCCCACCACCACGCGCGTGGGTTGAATCACCTCGGCGTAGGCGCGTCCGATCCGGTAGGCGATGTCTTCATCCAGTTCGGTTCCCAGTTCACCGCGAATATCATAGGCTTTAAAACAGGTTAATGCGGGCATTGTCCTTCTCCCTTCATACCCGACCATAGCGGTCATGCAAACGGACGATATCGTCCTCTTCCAGGTAATGACCTGAGCGGACCTCAATCACCACGAGGTCGATCAGGCCCGGATTTTCCAGCGTGTGCACCGCGCCGGGTGGAATAAAGGTGGACTGGTTTTCCGCCAGAAAATAGGTCTTGTCATCCACCTGAACCCTGGCGGTCCCCGCCAGCACCACCCAATGTTCAGCGCGGTGAAAATGCTGTTGCAACGACAGCCCCTGACCGGGGTGCACGACCAGTTTTTTCACCCGATAGTGTTCGCCGGCATCGATATTGCTGCTCTTGCCCCAGGGGCGGAACGACTCGGTATGATCGCGGAACTGGTGCCGGTTTTGCGCTTTCAGGCGTTCCACTACTTTCTTGACGTCCTGCGCCCGTTCTTTGGCGGCCACCAGCAATGCATCCCCGGTGTTGACGATGATGACGTCGTCGATGCCGATGGTCGCCACCAGCGACGAGGACGAAGAAACGTAGTTGTTGCGGCTATCCAGCGCAATCACATCCCCCACCGTCACGTTGCCCTGCTCGTCTTTTTCCGACACCTCCCACAGCGACGACCAGGAGCCGACATCGCTCCAGCCGGCGTCAAAAGCGATCACCACCGCATCGCGGGTTTTCTCCATCACCGCGTAGTCGATAGAATCGCCGGGGCAGTCGGTAAACGCGCGCGACTCCACGCGAATAAAGTCCATATCGCGCTGGCTGCGCGCCATCGCCACACGGGTCAGCTCGTAGATATCCGGCTGGTTCTGTTGCAGTTCATCCAGATATTTCGCCGCGCGGAACAGGAACATGCCGCTGTTCCAGCAATACGCGCCGGATTTCAGGTAACGCTCGGCCGTCGCCAAATCCGGTTTTTCCACGAATTCGTCTACCGCGAAGCCGCCGCCGGACAACGCGCCGCCCGTCTTGATATAGCCATAACCGGTTTCGGGGCACTCCGGCACGATGCCGAAGGTCACCAGCTTATCGTCGTGGGCATAGGGCAACGCCTGGCGGATCGCCTGATGGAAGTTATCGGTTTTCCTGATCAGATGATCGGCAGCCAGCACCAGCAGCAGGCTGTCCGGATCGGTCTTGACGCTCAGATGGGCCGCCAGCGCAATCGCCGGCGCGGTATTACGCCCAACCGGCTCCAGAATGATGTTGCCCCCCAGTTGCTGTTGCTCGCGCAACTGTTCCGCGACCAGAAAACGGTGCTCCTCATTGCAGATCACCAGCGGTCGTTGCTGCGCCAGAAACGACAATCCCTGCAACCGCGCCAGGGTATTCTGCAACAGGCTGCGGTTGCTCTCGTCGCCTAATGGCAGAAACTGCTTGGGAAACAGCTCACGCGACAACGGCCATAGTCGGCTGCCGCTACCGCCAGCCATAATGACAGGAATAACGTTAGACATATCGCACCTTGATAAACTTGATAAATATGTGGCGGCTATTGACGCGATCAACGTAATTGACGTGAATTACGTTATTAACGTGATCGCCATTCAATAGCCGAAAATAAATTCAGTCCGTCGTCTCAGGCTTTAACATTGCCGGATACGCATTAACCCAATAGCAATGGGCTTATCAGAAAGCGTGCAGAAAAATTAATTACAGCGAGGGTGCTTGCCGCGAAAAAAAGCCTGCGTGGCAACCATAACGGTTTTAAAGCGTAATCGAACAAACTGTTTTAACAGCCGCCAGCCAAGATGGTAATACAAGTGAAACTGGGGATAGCGGCGGGCTGAAATAGCCAGGTCGATCAGGTTCTCTGCAATTCTGAATTCGCTTTCCTTTTTTTCCGAACGGGAAAGCCCATGCTCCAGATAACAGCTGCTTCTCAGCACAAATTTTTCACCGGACGCGCTCAGGCGATGTATGCGGCGAAACACGCTGACATCCACGCCGTACAGCGCGTAGTTTTCATCAAACAGCGACAGGCCACGCCGTTCGAAAACATCCCATAACCGGCGGTGGATAATCAGCCCGGAGCCGATGGAAAAGGCCGTCGCCGGGTCCAGATCCTGATAACTCAGTACAATTTCCCCTTTGGATACCGGGTAATAGGTTTTGTAATTAATGCTGGAAATAATCCGCGGGCATTCAATATCCGCCTGGGTGTGCTCCACCGCAAACCAGAATGATTCATTAATGGTGGTGTCATCATCCAGAATAACCCATCGTTCCACCTGCAGGTTATTGGCGATAAACCGATTGTATACCTGGCTCAATGGCTGGTTTTCCAGACAATTAACCAATTCCACCTGTTCATAAATCGTTTTCAGCCGCAGAAAAAAGCTGTCTTCTTCGGAAATACGAAAAGGACCATTATTATGAATAGTCAATTTTATAGATTTAAACGGATGCTGAATCAGCGTCTGCAAGGTTGTAGACGACTCCAGTCCCTTATTGTACAACACCACCAGAATTGCATTTTTAATCATGACTCTCTCTCCTGGCAAAACAGGATTGCAATGACGACTCCATTCAGATGCACGATATTTCCGTGTTGCATCATGAAATGCTGGCGCGGCGGTTATTTTATTGGGGCATCCCTAACATCCGGTTACCCAGAATGTTCTTTTTCATCACCATAAAAAAGAACACCACCGTGATGATGAACTCGGTCGCGCCCACCGCAATCGCGACCCCATATACGCCCCACCATTGGGCAAAGAAAAACAGATAGGAAAAATGGCACAACAGACCGATGAAATAGACCCGCTTCAGGTAGATGCTGAGCCCGGCCGGAATAATGATCAGGTTAACCAGAATAATCGACAACGAGATCACAAACTGGGTAACGATCATGATGGTCAGCAAATGCCCGATATCGTATTCCTTGCCGAAGACCCAGTGGATAATCGGCGTCCCCACCAGCAGATTGCCCAGAAAAGCGCTGGCGGTGAGCAAAGAAAACATCATCATGACCTTCATCAGCCGGGCCCGAATAGCCGGGTACTCCAGGCGGTTGTAAAGGCTGCAGATATGGCTGAAATTGCCTTGCACGATCGGGTTATACAACTGGCGCAGCACCGATGCCAGCCGATCCGCCACCGCGTAGTGACCCAACGTGGCGTCGCCGAACATAAATTTGATCACCACCGGATTCAGATAAGTAAAACCCAGCGTGAACAATGACGCGGAAAAGTTGTGAAAACTCTCCCGGATTTCGTCGGCCACCGTATGCCGGTTTACGCCGGAAAGCTGCCAGCTCACCGATTCGCGGCGTTTCAACTGACACTGAATCACCAGCCCGACCAGCACCGGCGGAAACAGCTGAATCACCGACGCCAGATAAATATCCGCCGGCGAGCTGACCAGCAGAAAGATCAGGCCCAGCGCCAGCGCACGGAACACCAGGTTCAGGATAGCCAGATGCGAGTTCTTCCCCAATCCCTGAAACAGCCAGGCGGCGGACAGCAGCGAACTCAGCGAGGACGCCAGCCCGATGAAGAACAGGATGCCGTCTATCTCCGACTGAGCCGTCAACAGGTCGACTACCGTCCCCGCCGCCATCACTATCAGGAACAGCAATGTTTTGGCGCATTGCACATTCGAGTACAGGGCATTGATGGCCGCCATATCGCCAGCATGCGCGCTGACTTTTCTGGCGGCCGAGAAGTTAAAACCAAAATCGACAATAAACAACGCGATAAAGCTGATGGACTGGGCGTAACTGAGCTTGCCAAAGAACTCCGCGCCCAGCACTCTGGTGAGATAAGGAAAGGTCGCCAGCGGCAGCAGCATGTTGGAAATCTGGATGATATAGAGATAGATAACCTCGCGCTTTATTGTCTTTTTGTCACTCATACCATCCACCAGATTGCACAGCTCAGCAGTTTCCGCTCGCCGTTACGGGCGCGCCGCATCAACGACAGCTTACTCAGCACGCCCGCTTCTCCGCGAATCACCCGCAGAAAATCGCTGCTGTCGGATTGATGCCGCTGGCAAAAACTTTTCAGGGCGGTCAACATCATGCGGCTGTGCTTGTGACCCGTGGGATAGCCCCTGAGACACAGCAGGCTGTCCGGCAGCAGGCGTTTTCGCAGGATACCGGGCACGCCGACGGTATTATTGCCGTGCTGGCGATACTTGATCAGCGGCCTATCCACATACGCGATCTTCCCGCTGTGAGCGGCGATCATCGCAATCCACCAGTCATGCATGCGGATGTCGTCCGGCATCGGTTCCATCAGCTGTTTCAATGCGCGATTGAACAACATGGCGCAGCCAGGAATATGGTTGCTGACCACAAAGTCTTCCGGCTGGCTGGCCGCCGAGGACTTGATCGACGCGCGATAGAAGGAGGGATAGATCGGCCCCAGCACCGCATCCACGATCTCCAGATCGGAAAACGCCAGCACCGGCGTCTCCCCTTCCTGTTCGTGCGCTTTAACTTCGTTCAGCAACCGCTCCAGCTTTTCCGGAACCCAATAATCATCCTGATCGCACAAAGCGATATAACGGTCTTCACAACAGGCAATGGCGCGGCGGAAGTTTTTCATCGCGCCCAACCCGCCTTTGCCGGGATAAAGGCGGACTTTACCCTGCTGATAGAGTTCATGGCTCCGGATTACCTCCAGCGTGTTATCACGGGAACCGTCGTCGCACACATGGATGATAAAGTCCTGATGCGTCTGATGCTGGATGGAATCCAACTGCTGTCTGACATAACGGCCACCGTTATAGGTAGCCAACGCGATACTGATCCGATCGTGACCTGTCATCTCTGTCAACCGAAGATAAGGAAATACGAGAACGATGTGCGGTATACCCGCCCTCTCCCGAGCTGCAGGCGCACTGACCGTACAAATCCGCATCAGGGATTCGCCCGGTTATCGCCTGCAACTCGAAAGGAAGAGGGCATCACGCCCCCACGGGTTTACCGCGCCTGAACATCATCAGACCAATTTGGGGATGATAACGCCCAACGCCTCCCGCCAGGCGGACGGCTGAATACCCAGCCGGGCGATTTTGCCGCAATCCAGCGTGGAATAAGCCGGCCGCGCTGCCGGCGTTGGGTACTGCTCAGTGGTAATGGCGTTGACCACCGGCGTGCGGGTCAGCAGTTGCTGCTCGCCGGCGATGGTGAAAATGGCGCCGGCAAAATCATGCCAGGACACCTCTTCATCGCCGCAGAAGTGATACAGATCGGCGTCGGCCTGCTGTTGCAACAGGCTGATGATGGCGTCGGCAATATCGCCGGCATAGGTCGGGCAGCCGCGTTGATCGGCCACCACGCCGAGGGTATCCCGCTCCCGCCCCAGCCGCAGCATGGTTTTGACAAAGTTGTTGCCGTACTCGCTGAAAACCCAGGCGGTACGCACAATCTGCGCCGCCGGATTCACCTTCAGCACCGCCCGCTCGCCATCCAGCTTGGTCTGACCGTACACGCCCAGCGGGTGGGTGGCGTCGGTTTCGCTATACGGCCGGGTCGCCGTACCATCGAACACATAATCGGTGGAGACATGGATAAAGCGCGCGCCCAGGTGACGGGCGGCGCGAGCCAGATATTCCGGCCCGGCGACATTGATACGCGCCGCCAGCTCGGGTTCCGACTCCGCCTTGTCCACCGCGGTATAGGCCGCGGCATTGACAATGGCGTCCGGCTGCCACGATTTCACCGTAGCCTGCACCTGCGCCTCGTCGGTGATATCCAGCGAGTCCGTATCCGTCGCCAGCACCGACCACCCGTCCGGCAGCCGATCCTGAAAGCAGCGCCCTAACTGACCGTTAGCACCGGTTAACAAGACTTTCATGCCCATAACTCCTTAAAGGATTTGCCCTTTTTATCCTTTTCCGACAACAGGGGGGAGGCTATCGGCCAGTCGATAGCGATATCCGCATCGTTCCATAGCAGGCAGCCTTCGTGAGCCGGGTTATAGTAATCGGTGCATTTGTATTCGAAATCCGCCAGTTCGGACAGCACCAAAAAACCGTGCGCCAGACCGGGCGGGATCCAGAACTGGGTCTTGTTTTCTTCCGACAGCACTATGCCTTCCCAACGGCCGTAGGTCGGGGAATCCGGGCGAATATCCACGACGACGTCGAACACCTCGCCGCGCACCACTCGCACCAGTTTCCCCTGCGGATTGGCAGTCTGAAAATGTAACCCGCGCAACACGCCTTTGGCCGAGCGGGAATGGTTGTCCTGTACAAAGTCCAGGTCGATATCCAGCATTTCCTGATAACGGTTTTTCTCAAACGTTTCCAGAAAAAAGCCTCTGGCATCACCGAAGACCTTGGGCTGAATGATTTTGACGCCCTGAATGGCGGTATCATGAACTTGCATATCACATCCCTGTAAGTAGCTGGGCCAGATACTGACCGTAGTGGGTTTTACCAAGGTACCGGGCTTCATCCGCCACCTGTTCGCGGGTCAGCCAGCCTTTGCGGAACGCGATCTCCTCCAGACAGGCGACCTTGAAGCCCTGACGCTTCTCGATAGTGCTGATGAACTGGGAAGCCTCCAGCAGGCTGTCATGAGTGCCGGTGTCCAGCCAGGCAAAGCCACGCCCCAGCACTTCCACATTCAGGTTGCCCTGTTGCAGATACATTTCATTGAGCGTGGTGATTTCCAGTTCGCCGCGCGCCGAGGGTTTAACCTGCTTGGCCATTTCCACCACGTGGCGGTCATAGAAATAGAGCCCGGTCACCGCCCAGTTGGACTTCGGTGTGCTGGGTTTTTCTTCCAGCGAAATCGCCTGATTGTTGTCGTCAAACTCCACCACGCCAAAGCGCTCGGGGTCCATCACCTGATAACCGAAAACGGTGGCGCCTTCGGTGCGGGCGGCCACGTTTTCCAGCTTCTTGCCGAAGCTCTGACCGAAGAAGATGTTGTCGCCCAGCACCAGCGCGCACTGATCGCCACTGATAAAGGTTTCGCCGATCAGAAACGCCTGCGCCAGACCGTCCGGCGAAGGTTGCTCGGCGTAACAGAGATTCACGCCGAACCGACTGCCGTTGCCCAGCAGCCGACGATAGGCGGGCAGATCATCCGGGGTCGAAATAATCAGAATGTCCCGGATACCGGCCAGCATCAGTACCGAAATCGGGTAATAGATCATCGGTTTGTCGTAAATGGGCAACAGCTGCTTCGATACCCCGCGGGTAATCGGATAGAGTCGCGTTCCTGAACCGCCTGCCAGTACAATGCCTTTCATTGAACTTTCCTTAACTAGAATACGATTAAAGGGTTAAACCTAAGCGTTCACCGGTATAGGAGCCATCCTTAACGCTGCGCCACCAGGCCTCGTTCGCCAGATACCATTCCACCGTTTTACGGATGCCGGACTCGAAGGTTTCCTGCGGTTTCCAGCCCAGTTCACGGTAGATTTTCGACGCGTCGATCGCATAACGCAGATCGTGCCCCGGCCGATCGGTCACATGGGTGATCAGCTCGTCGTAGTGGCGGATGCCTGCCGGCTTCTCCGGCCGCAGTTCATCCAGCAGGGCGCAGATGGTTTTCACCACCTCAATGTTTTTCCGTTCGTTATGACCGCCAATGTTGTAGGTCTCCCCAACCTCGCCGGTGGTCACGACGGTGTAGAGCGCCCGGGCATGATCTTCGACGTATAGCCAGTCACGGATCTGGTTGCCCTTGCCGTAAACCGGCAGCGGTTTTCCTTCCAGCGCGTTGAGAATCATCAGCGGAATCAGTTTTTCCGGGAAATGATACGGGCCGTAGTTGTTGGAGCAGTTGGTCACCAGCGTCGGCAGACCGTAAGTCCGCAGCCAGGCGCGCACCAGATGATCGCTGGCGGCTTTGGAGGCGGAGTACGGGCTGCTCGGCGCGTAAGGCGTGGTTTCCGTAAACAGATCATCGGTGCCGTGCAGGTCGCCGTACACTTCATCCGTGGAGATGTGATGGAAGCGGAAAGCCGCCCTGCTCGCCTCCGGCAGCGCCGACCAGTAATGCCGCGTCGCCTCCAGCAGGGTGTAAGTCCCGGTGATATTGGTTTCAATGAAAGCGGAGGGGCCGTCGATGGAACGATCGACATGGCTTTCCGCCGCCAGATGCATGACCGCATCCGGCTGAAAGGTCGCAAACACCCGATCCAGCCCAGCCCGGTCGCAGATGTTGACTTTTTCAAACAAAAAACGGGGATCGGATGCCACTTCTTTCAACGACGCCAGATTACCGGCATAAGTCAGGCAATCCACCACCATTACCCGGTCCTGAGTGTGCTGAATGATATGACGCACCACGGCTGAACCAATGAACCCAGCCCCACCCGTTACAAGAATATTCATGAATAGTGACCTTTCAGAAATGTGTTAATACGCGGATTTACTCACAAATCCTTTGAAGATTGTCAAAAATATAATCTTGATATCCAGCCAGACGCTCCAGTTTTCGATATAGAAAAGATCGCATTCCACCCGCTTTTCCATCTTCTCCAGAGTATCGGTTTCACCGCGCCAACCGTTAATTTGCGCCCAGCCGGTGATACCTGGCTTCATTTTGTGCCGCAGCATGTACCCCTTGATCAGCTTACGATACTGTTCGTTGTGCGCCACCGCGTGCGGACGCGGCCCGACGATCGACATTTCGCCGCGAATGACATTGATGAACTGCGGCAGTTCGTCCAGCGACGTGCGGCGCAGAAAAGCGCCCACCGGCGTCACACGCTTGTCGCCTTTGCTGGCCTGGATCACGGTATCGCCGTTCTCCATCACCGTCATACTGCGGAATTTCCACACTTCTATCGCCTTGCCATCCATGCCGTAACGTCTCTGCCGGAAAATCACCGGCCCCTTGGAGGTCAATTTGACCAGCAACGCAATACCCAATAACAGCGGGGAAATAAGCACAGTAATAATCGACGCGGCCACAATGTCTTCCAGACGTTTGAGCAAACGGTTCACGCCGCTCATCGGCGAATCATACAGCGACACCACCGGAATACCGTTGATGATGTCGCTGCGCGACTGCAGCACGTTGAACGCCAGAATGTCGGGCACCAGCATCACGGTACAGGTGGTATCCGTCAGTTCCGACATCAGGTGGTTGATCAATTCCGCTTCCTGCAGCGAGAACGAGACGTAAATCTTGTCCAGATCCCCTTTGCGGGCCAGCCGAATCAGCTCCTCCACATTCCCCAGACAACGCACGCCATTGCGCTCATAGCTGTACTGGAACTGGCTGTTTTCGGAAAAATAGCCAATGATGTTCAACCCCATCCAGGGCGCCTGCTTGATGCTCTCCG
The DNA here is from genome assembly GCF_002812485.1 of Dickeya fangzhongdai. NCBI lineage: Bacteria > Pseudomonadati > Pseudomonadota > Gammaproteobacteria > Enterobacterales > Pectobacteriaceae > Dickeya > Dickeya fangzhongdai. Next base: position 1,547,451 of record NZ_CP025003.1, on the reverse strand, counting down.
CCAGATAAGGCCCGGAGGGTTGCGCGCCGATAAACGCCACATTGACCTTGTTGTAACCCATTTTTCGCAGATATTGCACCACTACCCGAATCAGGGTGCGTGATATCACAAATCCCGCCACGGTAAATAAAAACCAGACCGCATGAAAATGATAACCGATATATTGATTCGGCACCAAAGATAAAATACCGGCACCGAAGGTGACGCTGACACCCCAATTAATAATCAGGGTACGGATTTCGGTATAAATACCGACACCACGCCACGAACGATAAAAATTGGTAAAACCCGCCAGCAACTGGAAGACGGAGAAACTGATTAAGGCGATCAAATACGACGCCGTCGATATCTCTTTTTTTGTCACCAGGCATGCCAGCAGCACGCTGATAAAGATTACAGTCATATCAGAAAAACGCTGTAATACTGAAACCAGCGAGGGAATAGCATAAATTACACTCTCTTTTTTCCTGACCATAGTCGTTCACCTGTACGAGTAGAAGTTATTGCCAGAATCTTTTATGCATACTCAGTTTCCTGATTAAGCCATGAGGTATTTTCCGATAATGTTGCCCTAATTTATATCCTGCGATTTTCAGGGCATTGTGCACGCATGCACGAGGGATCCACAGATAGTTATTTTCTTTCATGAGATAACGGAGCTCGGAAAAAATAAACCGCTTTCCTTCGCCGCCGGCGCCGCCAAATTCCTCCCTAATCCATTTTTCGTCGCAGTGAAATACACCGATATCAAAATAACGCTTGAACTCCTCCACCGGCGTATAGTTGTGTGAATGTTTGACCGCCGCATCCGCCACATACGCCACCCGGTATCCGGCCAGTACCGCCTGAGCCGCCAGATACATATCCTCGCTGAGAATAGTGTTGGACGGAAATCCGCCCAGTTCATGAAAGGTTTTCGCCCGATAAGCCGCAAACGAGTTGGAGGTAAACACCGTCTTGATGCCATAGTGCGACTTGTCCATCAGCCCCAGTACATGACTGCTGGTGCTGTAATTGAAACGGCGCGCATGGCAGGCCAGCGGATTGGCGTCGTCGTGCGGCAACTGGCGGCCGTAAGCCACCGCCACCTGCTCGTCCTCAAACGCCGCCAGCAGTTCACAAATAAAATGGTGCTGGGGAATGGCGTCCTGGGTCAGGAACACCACCACGTCGCCGTCGCTCATTGCCACACCGAGATTGCGCGTGCCGCCGTGGTTAAATTCGGCGGACGTAATGGTGTGACACCGAAAACCGTAGCGAGCGGCCACGTCGCGCGAGTTGTCGCGTGACGACGAATCAATCACCAGCACCTGCTGCGGCGGCAGTTGTTCGGCGGTCAGGCAGGCATGCAGCGACGCCGCGCATTGCTCCCAGATTTCACCGCCGTTATAAACCGGAACCACAAAATTGACTTTCATATTCGATTCTCTTGCACACCTGAAAAGTGAAAAAACAGTCGTCAAAGTGAAAAAACGGTCGTCGATTTCGCTACACAGCGCGTCGGCTTCAGTGCCCCAATACGCGTAACGTTTCAGATGCGCACTGCTTCCATGTCAGCGACCGGGCGAACGCCGCGCCCTTTTCCTGCATGCCAGCCGGACCCTGACCGGTCACCAATTGGTGAATTCCCTCGGCGATGGACTCCACCGACAGCGGGTCGACCAGAATCGCCCGCTGTTCGCACAGTTCCTTCATTGACGTGGTGTTACTGGTCAGCACCGGCAGCCCGTAGCACATCGCTTCCAGCGGCGGCAGCCCAAACCCTTCGTACATCGAGGGGTAGCAAAAGCCGCGCGCATGCTGGTACAGGCTCACCAACGCGTCATCGCTGACATGGCCGGTAAAAATGACCGCCTCGCTATCAACCAGCGCTTCGGCGCCGTCATCCCCGAACACCCGCGATACGCCTTTCTTACCCACAATCACCAGCCGGATGTCGGAACCGCTTTCCTGTCTGAAACGCAGAAATGCCTTGATTAATCTGGGAATATTCTTCCGCGGCTCCAGCGAGCCCACCGACAGCAGGTAGTCCCCGTCCACCACCGGCGCGCTTTTTTCCGTCGCACTCCCGTCGGCATCCGGCTGCAGCACGTCCACGCCGTTGTAAATCACCGAGACCTTGCTCTCCGGCACGCGCAAATGGTGCATGATGCGTTCCTTGGAAAATTCGGAAATGGTGATGATGTGTTCCACCTTTTTCGCCAGCCGTGGCTGCATGAATTGATACCAGGCGACAAATTTCTTATTCAGCCATTCCGGATGATCAAAAGGCACGGTGTCGTGAATAGTGACGATTTGTTTTTTAATCAGCAGCGGCCCCGTATTACAGGGAGACCACAATATTTCCCGCGAAGCAATTTTTCGCGGCAGAGAAAATTGCTCCCACAAATGTCCCTTCATGCCATAAATAATATTATCAGGCTGTATTGATGCCACCCTGACGCCGACAGTGGAAATATAATCAATAATCTTTTTGGTATAGCGTTGCACGCCGGTAGTATGTCCCAGCAGATTACGTGTATTCACATACATGAATGACATCCCCTTCCGGTTACACCGAATGGTGTAACCGTTTAAATAAAAGACAGTGATTGTTTCCGGATTCCTTTATTCCAAAAATAAGCCAATCATAAAGCCGTATTCCTTATTTTTTTATTCCGTTTGATTCCGCGGGCAATAAATCGCGCCGTCGGCTTTCGGGTATAAGCATTTTCACATAGACCTTTTCAAATTCCCCGGCGATGGCGTCAGGTGTAAATGCATGTAATGTTTCGGGACCAAGTGGTTTGATATGTTTATTTATGACCTCTTCAAGCGAGCACTCTTCCATAAAATAGATATTCGGCAGCAGGGACGATAATTCGCTCACCGCTCCCACTCGATTAGTCAGCACCACTTTTCCATAAAAGATGCTTTCCACCACTACCCGACCGAACGGCTCATGCCATTTCACCGGCAGCACCACCACATCCACCTGCTGCATGAAGTCTTCCAGGCTGACAAACCCCAGCAGCGTTACGCCGCTGTCCCGGGCTTCCTGCACCAGCGGGTTATCCGGCGTGATGCGCCCCGCGGCATAAAAGGCATACTCCGGACGATCGCGGTAATGCCGGGCCAGTACGCAGAAATCATCAAATCCCTTTTCCACCGCCAGCTTGCCGATAAAGCCGATGCGCCTGAACGTCTTACCGGCCTCCCCCGTCGTCGCTGGCTCTGGCGTCTGACCGGCTTCCAGCACGATGTCATAAATAAACGCGTGGTATACCTGGGGGAAAAACCCCGCATTGCGATGCAACTCGAAAATAAACCGGCTGATGCCGACATAACCGTCCACCAGACGGCTGCACCGCCGTTTCAACCAGGACATCAGACGAATGCCCACAGACGCCGGATCCTGATTCTTTCCTCCGCGAAACAGGGTCACATTGTGATGAAACAGGTAGTAATCCCGGCTGGTATGCAAGATTTTCACCCCGCAGGCTTTCGCCGCCGACCAAACCGATACCGAAAATCCGGCAATATTGTTGGTATGCACCAGATCCGGCGAGAAGGCCTGGATCACCTCCATCGCGGCGCGGCGCATATCAACGTTGTAGTAATCTTTCAGGTGCCAGCGTACTTTCTGGAAGAAAGATTTTTTTTCGCCATCAAACGGCCAGTAACAGTTGGCCAGCGGCACATAGCACACGGCAACACCGTTAATAACCGTTTCACGACGCTGGTTTTCCGGCGTCAGGCACAGTACCAGCACCTGATGCTGTCGTCGCACCAGCGCTTCCGCCATCAACTGCACGGACACCTCGGCCCCACCCACTTTGTACGGGTGGTACAGGGTGTTGATAATCAGAATTCGCATATAGAGTTGTCCCCGGCAAATACGGGGTGCCTTATTCAGGCACCAGACGGCGTGGCCGTCCTATTCCGCATCAAGAAAATAGTCTTATAAGTCATAACCATAGCCGTGCTAACCCAGAGCATGTAAAGCAATGTGTTAAGGACAACATCCTTGATGTGGCGACACCGTTATTGCCAGTGCGGCTTTATGCGTTTCCTTTTTTCGGTAACCCGTCGACAAGGACAACATCGCGCCTTAATCGACGGGTCTGCGTCAATCACTCCCACTTCGCCTCACGCGCCGAACTTATCGTTGAGTACGTTGTGGTAGGCCTGCTCGTACTCCTGCGCGATCCGGTCGGGAGTAAAATGCGCCAGTATTTCAGGGCAAAGCGGTTCGGCGAGCCGCTTCACCACCTCATCCACCGAGATCTCTTCCATGAAATAGATGTTCGGCAACAACGCGGCCAGTTCGGCGACGCCTCCCATTCGGTTGGTCAGCACCACTTTTCCATGGAAGATGCTTTCCACCACCACCCGCCCGAACGGTTCATGCCATTTCACCGGCAGCACCACCACATCCACCTGCCGCATAAAATCTTCCAGGCTGATAAACCCCAGCAGCGTCACGCCGCTGTCTCTGGCTTCCTGGATCAGCGGGTTATCCTGCGTGATGCGCCCCGCAGCATAAAAGGCATAGTCGGATCGATTACGGTAGTGCCGGGCCAGTGTGCAAAAATCATCGAATCCCTTCTCCGCCGAAAACTTGCCGATAAAACCGATCCGCCTGACATCCTCTTTAACCAGGCAGCTATCCCCGACGCACTCCACCGCCGGCACCGTGTTGTAAATAAATGAATGGCGCGCATTAGGAAAAAAACCCGCTTTGCGATGCAGTTCGAAAATAAACCGGCTGATGCCGACATAACCGTCCACCAGACGACTGCACCGCTTTTTCAGCCAGCACAGCAGACGAATGCGGATGGATTCCGGGTCCTGATTCTGGCCTCGATGAAACAGGGCCGCATTATGGTGAAACAGGTAGTAATCCCGGCTGGTATGCAAAATTTTCACCCCGCAGGCTTTCGCCGCCGACCAGACCGACACGGAAAATCCGGCGATATTGTTGGTATGCACCAGATCCGGCGCGAAGGTCCGGATAACCTCCATCGCGGCGCGGCGCATATCAACGTTGTAGTAATCTTTCAGGTGCCAGCGTACTTTCTGGAAGAAAGATTTTTTTTCGCCATCAAACGGCCAGTAGCAGTTGGCCAGCGGCACATAACACACGGCAACGCCGTTAATAACCTCGTTACTGCACTGTTTTTCCGGCGTCAGGCACAGTACCAGCACCTGATGCTGTCGCCGCGCCAGCGCTTCCGCCATCAACTGCACGGACACTTCAGCTCCACCCACTTTGTACGGGTGGTACAACGTGTTGATAATCAGAATTCGCATACATTGTTGTCCCCGGCAGATTGTTGTCCCCGGCAGATTGTTGTCCCCGGCAGATTGTTGTCCCAGGCAGAGAGGGTTGCCTCCCCGGTAGATACGGGATGCATCAGCCAGGCACAGATGGCATGACTGCCCGTCTCCGCACCCAAAATCGTGTTATAGCCGTATTAACCCAGAGCGTATAAGCAATGCGTTAAGGACAACGTCCCTGATGGCAACCCTGTCGCGTCCTGCGCCACGTTATGCGTATTCCTCTTTCCTCCTCCGTCGGCAGGGACAAGATGGCGTCTTGTCCACCGGTTCTTCCTCACTTCATCAATCAACACGTTTCGTATCAGGCGCCGAGCACATTGTTGTAGGCCTGCTCGTACTCCTGCGCGACCCGGTCAGGGGTAAAATGCGCCAGCATCTCGGGGCAAAGCGGCTCGGCGTGCCTTTCCACTTCCTCATCCACCGAGGTCTCTTCCATGAAATAGATGTTCGGTAATAAAGAGGCCAGCTCGCCGACGCCTCCCATCCGGTTGGTCAGCACCACTTTTCCATGGAAGATGCTTTCCACCACCACCCGGCCGAACGGTTCATGCCATTTCACCGGCAGCACCACCACATCCACCCGCCGCATGAAGTCCTCCAGACTGACAAACCCCAGCAGAATCACCCCGCTCTGGCGCGCTTCTTCTACCAGCGGGTTATCCTGCGTGATGCGCCCCGCGGCATAAAAGACATAGCCGGAGCGGTTGCGGTAGTGTCGGGCCAGCGCGCAGAAGTCATCGAACCCCTTCTCTGGCGAAAACTTACCGATAAAACCGATCCGCCTGACATCGTCTTCGCTCGGTTCGTTCTCTCCGGCGTCGTCCACCGCCGGCACCGTGTTGTAAATAAACGCATGGTGCGCGTTGGGGAAAAACCCGGCCTCCCGGTGCATCTCGCAGATAAACTGGCTGATGCCGACATAACCGTCCACCAGACGACTGAACCGTTTTTTCACCGCCGACATCAGGCGAATGCCCGCCGCATCGGGATCCTGATTCTGACCAGCGGAAAACAGGGTCGCGTTGTGGTGAAACAGGTAGTAATCCCGGCTGGTATGCAGAATTTTCACCCCGCAGGCTTTCGCCGCCGACCAGACCGACACGGAGAACCCGGCAATGTTATTGGTGTGAACGATATCGGGCGAAAACGCCTGAATTTCCTGCATCACCGCCATGCGCATGTCACGGTTGTAGTAGTCCTTCAGGTGCCAGCGTATTTTCTGGCTGGAAGAGTGCTTCTGACCATCAAACGGCCAGTAGCTGTTCGCCAGCGGCAGATAACACACCGACACGCCGTTAATTACCTGCTCGCTGCGATGCGGATCAGGCGTCAGGCATAACACCTGTACCTGGTGTCCGCGTTGCACCAGCGTTTCGGCCAGAAGCTGGACCGAGACTTCAGCCCCACCCACTTTATAAGGGTGATATAAGGTATTGATAATCATGATCTTCATATTATCTATCCTTGTTTTTAATTCTTTATGTTCAGGGACCCATTTCCGTTTCTGCGAAATGGACCAGCACGCCCTCCCCGAGGGCAGAGATGCGGCTGGCGTGCACTCCGGCATAACACCAGCTATCTCTACAGCTATTTCCACTGCCTTTACCGCGACTTCCCTTACCCGTTAGCGCGTGTCAGTCACCATCATTGACTCGCTGTTTTTCACATCCATCCTTGTAAATCCGGCCTTGCAAACATCCTGCTTCTTCTATTCATCCTGCTTCTTCTACTCATCAGCGGAGCTAGTTTTTATCCGCTCCGTAAGAGTACTGATATGAGTCATATCCATAGCTGTAGTAACTCAGCGCCCGGCGGATCACCGCATTCAGGATCACCCCTTTGATCGACGCGCCGTTCTGCTCAAAGCGTCGGATACTGATCTCTACCTCTTTCGGCGTGTTCATCTCAAACCGCGCCACCAGCAGCGATGTCCCAGCCTGTCGGCTGATAATCGCCGCGTCGGTCACCGCCAGAATCGGCGGTGTATCCAGCAGCACGATATCGAACTGACGGACGGCCCAGTCGACAAACGCGGTAAAGTTGCTGTGCATCAGCAGCTCCGACGGATTGGGCGGGATCTGGCCGCGCGGGATAAAAAACAGGTTGTCCACCGCGGTCGGTCGCAGCGCCTGCTGCGCATCGACCTGCCCGGACAGGATGTCCGACAGCCCTTTCTCAGGCGTCGCCCCCATCAGGTGGTGGGCGTAACCTTTACGCATATCGCAGTCGACGATCAGCACCCGCTGCCCGGCCTGGGCGATCACCGCGCCCAGGTTGGCGCTGACGAAGGACTTGCCGATCCCCGGACTGGCGCCGGAGATCATCAGGACATTGTTTTTCGCTTCCATCATCGCGAAATGCAGGCTGGTGCGCAGGCTGCGGATAGCTTCGATCGCCAGATCGGCCGGGTTGCCCACCGCCAGCAGGGAGTCGGAGCGGGTATTGCGCTTGCGGTTCTTGCTGGCGAACTCCCTGTCTTTCTTCTGTTGCCATTCCGACAAGGGCACGCTGGCGTACACATTAATACCCAGTTCTTCCAGCTGTTCCGGGCTTTCGATACCGCGGTGCAACAGGGTTTTCAGCAACACGAACCCGACGGAGGCCACCCCACCCAACATCGCAGCCAGCAGAATCACCAACGTCTTTTTCGGTTTCACCGGTTTCAGCTGGACCACCGCCGGGTCGATGATGCGCACATTGCCGACGGTACTGGCCTTGTTGATGCTCAGTTCCTGCTGCTTATTCATCAACTGGACATACACTTCCTGCCCGACATTCACATCCCGCGTCAGCCGTACAATCTCCTGCTGGGTTTTCGGCATGCTGCTGACGCGCCGATTCAGGTTGTCGCGCTCCTTTTCCAGCGTGACGCGCTTTTCCATCAACGCCCGGTAGGCGGGATGCTCGCGGGTATACAGCTTGGAGATTTCCGCCTCACGAAAGGTCAGTTGGTTAAGCTGAGATTCGACATCCACTATCGTGTCCAGCACCGATTTGGCTTCCAGCGACAGATCCACCGAATCTTTTTGCTGACGGTACTTATTCAGTTTGTCTTCCGCCGTCTCCAGCGACGCGCGTACCAGCGGCAACTGCTCTTTCAGGAACACCAGGCTTCTGGCCGCCTCTTCCGACTTACGGTCCACATTCTGTTGCAGGTAGTTGTCGCTGATGCTGGCCAGCGTTTTTCTTACCAGCGTCGGGTCGCTGCCTTCCAGCGTCAGTTGCAGTACGCCGGTATCCTTGCCTTTATCCGCCACCGCCAGTTCGCTCAGAATGTCGTTGATCGCGGTCAGCATGTTCTTTTTCCTGACCGAAAACACCGTTCCCGGCGCGGCGTTGGTGTCGCTGATCAGCAGATTGAAACCGCCGTGAGACTCCAGTTGCCCGATGTGACCGATAAACTCGGCGTCCTTACCGGCGGTAAAACGATATTTCCCTCCGTCCTGGATGGTCACGGTCATTTTTTCATCCAGCCAGATGTCCGGCACCGACAGGCGTGAGACGGCGATCCGGGCGGGCTCTTCATCCTTCAGCCGGGCGATACCTTTGCCCACCAGCGGGAAATACTTCTGCTCCACCTCGGTATCCAGTTCCAGATCCTGTACGGTCTTTCCTACCACCATGCGGGAGCGGAGCAGTTCGACTTCAGGCGCGGACTGCGGCTTGGTATCCGGCAAGACCTTGGAAATATCGTTCATTAGCGAATCGCTGACGTTCTGTTCCACCTGCACCATCGCATCCGCCTGATACACCGGCGTCGCCAGCAGCGCATACAGGATGCCCAGCATGGTAAAGATGGTGGTGATGCTGATAATCAGCCAGCGGTGATCCAGCACGGTTCCCAGTAAACGCCCCAGGTCAATTTCATCCGCCTTGTCCGCTTCAGATGTTTTCACGGCAATTCTCTCTGACATCGTAATCCCTGACTGGTTAACGGCTCAGCGCCTGCGCCCACTTGCGGGCAGATTGTTCAAGTTGGGTATACACAAACTCAAAGGCTTCCCGGCTTTTGCGGTACGGGTCGGTAATCTCCTGCTGGTTAAGCCAGTGCCCGAACAGCAGCGTTTTCCCGCGTACTTCCGGTGAGAAACGGCACACGGCATCAATGTGCGCCTTTTCCATCACCAGAATCAGGTCGTAATGCCGGCACAGCGATCCGGTCAACTGGCGCGCGACATGCCCATCCAGCGACAGACCGTGTTCGGCGGCCACCAGGCTGGCCGTTTCATCGGCAGGTTTTCCGTCCATCGCCCGCCAGCCGGCGGATGTCACCGTTTTCCCCGGCAATGCCTGCTGTAACAGGCGCTCGCCGGTCGGTGAGCGACAGATATTGCCCTCGCAAATCACAAGAATACTGTTGAACATCGACACGTCCCCCCTACGGCTACGGCCAGGTACGAACGCGCAGACTGCCTTCGCTCAAGTCGTTAAACCCGCTGATGGTCGGCACCAGTTGCGAAATCAGGCGGTTCCAGCGCGCGACCGGCGCCGAGGTGACATACACCACGTCATACGGTTGCAGCGGAAATTCGGAGCCCATCACCAACGCGGTCGCGTCTTTGGTATTGAGCTGATAAATGTTGGCCAGCTTCGGCCCTTGCGTACCTCGCAGCGGTCGGATAACAAACACGCCGGTGGCGTCGGCCACCATCTGGTTCATCCCTTCGGCGCTGCCCAACGCTTCGGTCAGCGTCATGCCGCTGCGGTCCATCTTGAGGGTGGACTGCTTGTTCACCTCCCCCATCACGAACACTTTCAGGTCATCGTTGCGCGGCACGAACAGGATGTCGCCGGGATACAGCAGGCGGTTCTGGGACAAATCGCCGTTCTGCATCAGCGCCTGCAGGGAAATGCGCTCGTCTTTACCGTTATGCGTCAGCACCAGATTGCGCCAGTCGGCAAACTCGCTTAGCCCGCCCGCGTTGTTGATCGCGTCCAGAATGGTCAACGGCACGTTGGAGATCGGTTGCTGACCCGAACGCACCACTTCCCCGGTCACATAGGCTTTTTGCGATCGGAACGCGGCAATGCTCACTTCCACCTGCGGCGATTCGATGTACTGCGCCAGACGGCGCATGATTTCCTCGCGCACCTCGGTCAAGGTTTTGTCCACAACGCGCAACTTGCCGATGTAGGGGTAAAAAATGGTGCCGTCCGAGTGAACCCAGTTACCGGTGTCGGCGGCGGTGCGGTAGGTCCCCGCCGGCGTGGTCAGTTCCGGGTGATCCCAGACGGTAACCATCAAAACGTCGCCGATGCCAATACGGTATTCGTAGCGTTTCAGCTCCGCATCCAGCGACGGGTTATTCTGGGCAATCGCCGGTCGCAGGCGCATTTTCTCTATCAGCAACGGGGTGACAGGATAAATATTGACCAGCTTATTGATGTTGAAATCATCATCCGGTTGTTCTACGACCTCTTTTCCACTGGTAGAAAGGTGCGTACCTGGTACCAGCGTACAGCCAGCCAGGAATGTCGCCGACAACATCAGCGGTATAACTTTCAGTGTTGGTTTTAACATCCTTTATGCCATCGCTTTTCAGTAAAGTGAGAAACAAAGAGCGGTACTGCCCGATCGATAGCGCATTGGACGATCCGATTTCGCTCCGCAATGCGTTGATCCCTAATGATTTGCTTGAAAATGTTTTCACCCCGCCCAAAAATCCAAAGATTTATAACCAAAATCACCTTCAACATCGTTAAAATATTCAAACGGAAATAAGAAAGTGTTATTTCAGGTGAGAAGTCTCCGGCCGGAACGTGACTCAGGGTTTATCGCCCAAATGGAGACAAAGCCAGGCCGTCGCGAGCCATAGGCATGCGTTTTGGTTTGGAAAGGGGGAATAGCGTCAGCATGGGTCGGTTGATGGCGACCCGTTTCGTCAGGCTGCGCGGTTACATCGTCGTTGCTGTAGGCAAAATCGTTGCTGCGGGCAAAAAAAGGCGACGCGGGCGCGGGCGAAGCGCCGGTCAGGGGGAATGCCGCTGGTTGTACCTGCGGTCTGAACGTCAGTGTCGGGTTTAACATCCTTTGCCATCGCCTTTCAGTCAAGTGAGTAACAGACAGCCCACACGTCAGGAATTCACGGTGGATCCGTTGACATCGTTGCCGTTTCGCTCATCGTCAAACAGGCGCTAAGGCCTGAATACCGGCGGCTGAACGGTTTCAACGTCCTGGAGGGCATGGTCTGAAACACAGCTCGCGGCTGTCGGGTGAATCGCATCAGGTACGCTACCGCCCTTGGCTCGTAGCTACCAACTCGCTGTCCCGTTTTCGTTTCAGACTCGCCCAGCTATTGCTGTGACTCGTCATAACTGACTCGTAAAAATGGCTTGCAAAAACATTAATGACACTAAAGTTTCGAATTAAATATTTTTAAAGTTGTGTCAATATCGCCACACCGGAGAGTAGTAAAAAATATTTGCTTATAACAAGACAAATATCTTCCTGGTGTTTTTTTTCGGAAAAATACTAACAATCCATGCAGTTTTTCTTATGAGCAAAGATATTTTTATCATTAATAAACAAAAAGTTATTTATATCAGAGACATCTTAATAAATATTTCATTTTCATATAATAATTTTGTTAACGCATTAATGGGCTTATTAAATAGCCAGGAAAAGGGGTAATTTTCCGCTCGCCTCTCGGATTTGGCATATAATGCATCACCTTAATGGAATGGGTTATTTTTTAACCTGATCGATGCTTTTTTGATTTCTCAAAACGTACTGCAATGCTTTCCATCTTGCTGAAAATCATGTGATCTCACTCACGCGGAAAAGGCGGGCGCCGACGCTTCGCAATTTGATATCAGTCAATCACGATCGGTCGCGTTATGGTTGAGCGACGCAACGCCTGATACGCTATGCAACTATCAACCTGATAAAGAAAAAGGTGAATTCAGCCTATGGAATGGATCGCTGATCCAACAATTTGGGCCGGTCTGGCCACGCTGGTGGTTTTGGAACTGGTATTGGGTATCGACAACCTGGTCTTTATCGCCATTCTGGCGGAGAAGTTACCGGAAAAGTCCCGGGATCGGGCGCGAGTTGTCGGGTTATTGCTGGCCTTGCTGATGCGGTTTGTACTGCTGTCGTCCATCTCCTGGCTGGTCTCGCTGACTCACCCGTTGTTTACCGTTTACGGACACCCGTTCAGCGCGCGTGATCTGATTATGCTGGTGGGCGGGCTGTTCCTGCTGTTCAAAGCCACCATGGAGCTGAATGAACGGCTGGAGGGCAAAGACCAGGCGCAGCAAACCCAACGCAAGGGCGCGCGTTTCTGGCCGGTAGTCGCGCAGATTGTGGTGCTGGACGCCGTGTTCTCGCTGGACTCGGTGATTACCGCGGTCGGTATGACCGAGCACCTGCCGGTCATGATGGCGGCGGTCACTATCGCCATCGGCCTGATGCTGCTGGCCAGCAAGCCTCTGACGCGTTTCGTCAACGCGCATCCCACCATTGTGATCCTGTGCCTGAGCTTCCTGCTGATGATCGGCTTCAGCCTGGTTGCGGACGCTTTCGGCTACCCGATTCCAAAAGGTTACCTCTACGCTGCCATTGGTTTCTCAGTCATGATCGAGATGCTCAACCAGTTGGCGCAGTTCAACCGTCGACGTTTTCTCTCTTCTTCGACCCCGTTACGCCAGCGTACGGCCGAAGCGGTATTGCGATTGCTGCGCGGTGAACATGAGGAAGCGGAGCTGGACAAACAGGCCGCCGACCGGGTGGCGGATAACACCGGCGGCATCGGCCAGCCGGTGTTCAACCAGCAGGAACAGCGCATGATCGAGCGCGTGCTCGGCATGTCGCAGCGTTCCGTCAGCAGCATCATGACCATCCGCCACGATATCGAACACGTGGACGTCAACATCGACCCGGCGGACTTCCACGAACTGATGGAAAAGAATCAGCACACCCGGCTGGTGATGTTCGACAGCCACGTTTCCAGCGAACCGCTGGGCGTGGTGCACGTGATCGATTTGCTGCGTCAACAGTTGCACGGGCAAGCGCTGAATCTGCGCGCGCTGATCCGCCAGCCGCTGGTGTTTCCGGAGCAATTGTCGCTGCTGTCCGCGCTGGAGCAGTTCCGTGAAGCGCACACTCACTTTGCCTTTGTGGCCGATGAATTCGGCTCCGTCGAAGGAATTGTCACCCTGAGCGATGTCATGGAAACCATCGCCGGCAATCTGCCGCTGGAAGGGGAAGAGCTGGACGCCCGCCATGATATTCAGGAAAACGAAGACGGCACCCTGACCGCCAACGGCTATCTGCCGGTCGAGGATTTACTGATGTATATCCCGTTGCAACTGAATGAAAAGCGCGAATACCACACGCTGGCCGGCTTGCTGATGGAGTATGCGCAGAAAATCCCGCAGGAGGGCGATGAGGTGCGAATCGACAACACCCTGTTCCGGGTACTGACCGTGGAAAGCCACCGCATCGTGAAGGTGCTGATTATTCCGGAACCCCATCCGCAGCCGGATTATGAGGTGTGATCGGGGTATCACCGGCACGCATGTACAACCACGCATGTACAACAAAGGCGGCCACGGCCGCCTTTGCTTTTTCACTGCCTGTATTTTACTGAATGCCTTTTCACTGAAAGCACGCCATGCGCGCTACATGCATACCCGTCACATGTTCGGCGCCGGGGTTTTTGACGCCGGTTGATTTTTCTCAGCCCAGTCATTCAGACGTTTTTTCACCTCGTCCTGCAGCCGCTTGCGCAGCAACTGCTCGATCTGCAACTGGTAGTTCAGATTGCCGAATTCGCCGTACAGACGGAACGGGATGGGAGTATCCTGCAGCAGTTGCACCAGTTGGCTATCCCCTTTCCACCCCTGCGTTACGCGCACATCCAGATTGATGTCGCAACGCTGGGCGGGCAAGTCGAACTGACCGTCGCCGTTGACCGTCAATGCCTCAGACTGCCCGGACAGTGACTGCAACTCCAGCTTGCCGGCGTTGAGCGTCGCTTCGCCGTTCATCTGCCGAATATCGGTATAGCGGGCATAATCGTCCGGCGTCTGGATACCGCTGTTGCTGCGCGCCGCCGCCTGCTGGATCAACTGCTGGACGTTCAGCCCCGACAGCCGCAGTTGGTCGAACTGCACCGACGCCGTTCCCCGCCATTGTGAGAGCAGCGCCTGCCGCGACAGGTCGTCGCCGCTCAGCCGCCCTTGCAGACTGAGTTTGCCCTGCAAACCGTCAGGCAACCCGAACAGCGGCAGCAACGTCGACAGCTCCATTGATTTCAGGGTGGGTTGAATGGCGATAGCCGGCGACGCCCCTACATCCATCGACCCCGGCAATGAGAAGCGCCCTTCCCCCACCTGGCCGCTGAAGTCGGTAACCCTGACTTTGCCGCGCTGATTGCTGCCCTTCAGGCTGAACTGGTTGACCGTCATGCCGTGGTAAACCAGCGTATTGGCGGTCACCGATACGTTGGCAATGGAGCTGCGCAGCCCCTGATAAGGCTCCGGCGGCTGATCGTGTGAAAACACCGGTTTGGCGATTACCGTTTTGTCGCCGCCGTCGCTGGACGAAGCGGCGTGCGTCAACCCCAGCAACGCGTCCAGATCCAGTTTTTCCGACTGCAGATCCAGCACGTACTCCGGCGTGACGCCGAAGGTGGTGGACAACGAACCGTTCAGCTGGCTGCTATTGGCGCTAAGGGCAAACTGGCTGATGGCCAGTTTCTCCGGCTGACGCTGATAACTGCCGCGAATCGTTCCTTTGCCGCTGATGCCCTCCGTCGGCAGCCCCGCGCCCTGCAACTGGTAACTGACGCTGCCGATATCGGCGCCGATCTGCTGCGGGTAGTTCTGCATATCCAGCATGGCGTTAAGCGAGAACGACAAATCACGCTGGTCACGGTTAAAACGGCTGGAGAGCGACACCCGCACCTGCCGGGCGCTGTCGCTCTCCATCGTCAGGTTGATGTCGCGAACATTCAGAACCGGCGCGTTTCCGCGCTGGAACACCAGCAGGCTGTCCGCCACTTCCACCCGGTTGATATCAAAACGCCACTGGTTCTCCGGCTCCGGCGACGACATCCCGCCCGGCGCAATCGGCACCGGACCTGCCACCCGCGCTTCGCTGTCGGACGTCAGGCGAATCACCGCGCCTTTGAGCATCACCTGCTTCACTTCCAGTTGATGCGACAACAACGGCCAGAGTTTTACGTCCAGCCGCATATTCTCAGCGCTGATCACCGGTGCGGCCGCGCCCGGCGCGCTCACCGACAGGCTGCCGGACAAAATGCTCAGTTGCGGCCAGACATGCCAGCGCAAGTCGCCATCCAGATTCAAGCGGTAGCCCGTACGCGCCTCAACCTGCCGCACCATATAGGCCCGGAAATCGTTCGGGTTAATCAACACCACCAGCGCCGTCATGCCTGCCGCCAGCACCACCAGCAGAATCACCAGCGTGGTAAACAGTCTTCTCATGCCATCCTCGTTCGCTGTCGTACCTGGCCCAGCTAGTCTTTGTCAATCCGGCTTGCCACCGCGCCCTGCTGGTCCTTGTATTTCGCGTCTTCACGTCGGTTATACGGACGCGCGGCGGGACCGGAGAGCGGTTCAAAACTCAGCGCGCCGATAATCATGCCGGGACGCAGCGCCAGCGGCAGTTTGCCCGAGTTGTAAAACTCCAGCACGATGCGACCCTGCCATCCCGGATCGATGCGGTGGGCGGTGACATGCACCATCAGCCCCAGACGCGCCAGCGAAGAGCGGCCGTCCAGCCAGCCCACCAGATTATCCGGCAGCGTGACCGACTCCAGCGTCACCGCCAGCGCCAGTTCTCCCGGATGCAGGAAAAACGCGTCGCCTTCCGCCAGATTGATTTCATCGCTCATTACGCGGTCCAGCGCGGCGCTGACTTCGTCCTTCGGCCCGCTCAGATCAATGAATGCGGCGGTGTGACCGCTAAACACCCGGAACTGATTACCCAGCCGCACGTCCACCGTGGCGCCGTTAATCCGCTCGATCGGGGGACGCGGCGTAATCGACAGCCGGCCGTCGTCCAGCCAGGTTTCAATGTCACGGTCGCACAGTCTCATCATCTTCTCCAGTCAGACTCTCGCAGGTGATCAAACTGCCACAGCAGCGCCGGAAATGCCATGCCGGCTCCACCTGCTTTAAGGGTTTTCTTAACGAACAGCCTACTCAAAGAACTGGCTGATTTTCGCCTTCAGAATATCAATGGCGATGCGGTTCTTGCCGCCGCGCGGCACGATGATGTCCGCATATTGCTTGGACGGTTCGATGAACTGCAGAAACATCGGGCGCACCGTTTTCTGGTATTGCTCCATCACGGAATCCATCGAACGGCCGCGTTCATTAACATCGCGGCGCATACGGCGCATCAGGCAGATATCCAGCGGGGTATCGACAAAAATGGAAAAATTCAGTTCTTCACGCAGCCGGGCATCGGTCAACAGCAGAATACCTTCAAGAATAATCACCTTTTTCGGCGCCATATGCAGCGTTTCCTGCAAACGCGTATGCTGTACATAGCTGTACTGCGGCAACGCGATCGGCTGACCGGCCTTAAGCATTTGCAGATGTTGCAGCAGCAGGTTGTGATCCATCGAACTGGGGTGGTCGTAGTTGGTTTTGACCCGTTCTTCCATGGTCAGGTGGGATTGATCCTTGTAGTAACTGTCTTCCGGGATGACGCCAATGTGTTCATCACCCACCTGATCGCGCAATTCGCGGTACAGGGTGCTGGCAATAAGACTTTTTCCGGATGCGGACGCGCCGGCAATCCCGATGATGACACACTGGCGAGACTTATCAGTCATGGCAATAAAGACCTGATTAACAAAAAATAAGGAGGGGGACATACCAGACTGTTCGGACGCGGCTTACGCCGGGTTGTGCGCCGAAGGATAGCCATCAGCAGCATGCATGATTCATTGCGGGACACAGCCTGAGGTGTCTGGACGCGGCAATTATAGGGAGTTAGCACGATTCGCGCCAGTATTACGCGGGCTTATGCTATCGGTGCGCACGGCATCCGACCGCCATATGCCGCCGGATGCCAAAGACAGCGGATACCGCGCCGAATCACGGTATCCGCCGGACGAGATCACACCGCGCGGAACGCGATCTCCGTCGGGATCACCTCGCCCTGCCAGTACAGCTGGGCCGCCACCTGCCCCGCCAGTTCGCGGTACAACTGGGTGAACTCGCTGTCCGGCTGGCTGACCACGGTCGGTTCGCCGCGATCCAGGTCCTCGCGTAGCGAAATGTGCAGCGGCAACTGGCCCAGTAAGGCGCAGTGGTATTTTTCCGCCAGCTTCTGCGCGCCGCCGGTACCGAAAATCGGCTCCAGATGACCGCAGTTGCTGCAGATGTGCACGCTCATGTTCTCCACGATGCCCAGCACCGGCACCTTGACCTTCTCGAACATCACGATGCCCTTCATCGCATCCACCAGCGCGATATCCTGCGGGGTGGTCACCACCACCGCGCCGGTGACCGGCACGTTCTGCGCCAGCGTGAGCTGGATGTCGCCGGTACCCGGCGGCATGTCCAGCACCAGATAATCCAGATCCGGCCACAACGTATCTTGCAACAGTTGCAGCAACGCCTTGCTGGCCATCGGCCCGCGCCACACCATAGCGTTATCGTCGGTAACCAGATAGCCGATGGAGTTGGTGGCAACACCGTGCGCCATGATCGGCGCCATGTGCTGCCCGTCCGGCGAGGTCGGCCGCTCGCTGGCCGCGCCCAGCATGGTCGGGATGGACGGCCCGTAGATATCCGCGTCCAGAATGCCGACATTGGCCCCTTCGGCCGCCAGCGCCAGCGCCATGTTCACCGCGGTGCTGGACTTGCCGACGCCACCCTTGCCGGAACTGACGGCGATAATGTTCTTCACGCCCTTGACGCCCGCCTGATTGTTGACGCGGCGCAGCGTGGCGATGTTATGGGTCAAGCGCCATTCCACTTCACGCGCGCCGCAAAGGCGCAGCAATTCTTCGCTGACGCTGTCTTTCAGAGCCGTCAGGCCGCTCAGCCAGACAAACGGCATGGTCAGTTCGATATGCAACACATCGTCCAGCAGCGCGCAATGGTGCAGCGCATTAAGCGTGGTCAGGTTATTTTTCAGCGTCGGGTGCGTAAAGGAGGACAGCACGCCGTTTACCATGGCGCGCAACATCTCGGGGTTTTGCGCAGGGAGTTTATCGTTCATCCCGGCTCCTTGAGTTGAATTAAAGTCGTTATAAAAACCGCCCTAGCATAGCAGAACGCCCGCGCGTGGGTGTATCGCCAATGTCCCGACGCTGAAAAAACGGCGGAACCGCCCCTCGCCCGGCGCCACTCAAACCTTGCCTTCCTGCTATATAAGGCGGGAAGAATGCTATATAACGCCGGAAGAGCGGGTTTTGTTGGAGCCCGCCGCGCCCCAAGGTTTACGCATCAAGGCGCGATGGGGTAACATCAGGACTCCTTCTTAATTCATTCACCAACCAACAAGCAAGTTCCCCACTATGACTCAAGTCGCAAACAAAATTTTGGTAACGTGCGCGCTGCCTTATGCTAACGGTCCGATCCACCTTGGCCACATGCTCGAACACATTCAGGCGGATATCTGGGTCCGTTACCAGCGAATGCGCGGCAGTCAGGTCCACTTTATTTGTGCGGACGACGCCCACGGCACGCCGATCATGCTCAAAGCGCAGCAGATGGGTGTGGCGCCGGAGCAGATGATTGCGACGGTGAGTCAGGAACACCAGCAGGATTTCGCCGGGTTCAACATCAGCTACGACAACTACCACTCCACGCACAGCGAGGAGAACCGCGAGTTGTCCGGGTTGATTTACCGCCGGCTGAAGGAAAACGGTTTTATCAAGAACCGCACTATTTCCCAGCTGTTCGACCCGGAAAAAAGCATGTTCCTGCCGGATCGCTTTGTGAAAGGCACCTGCCCGAAATGCAAGGCGCCGGACCAGTACGGCGACAACTGCGAAGTGTGCGGCGCCACCTACAGCCCGACCGAACTGATCGAGCCGAAATCCGCGGTATCCGGCGCCACGCCGGTGATGCGCGAATCCGAGCACTTCTTCTTCGACCTGCCGGCGTTCAGCGACATGCTGCAAAGCTGGACCCGCTCCGGCGCGTTGCAGGAGCAGGTCGCCAACAAGATGCAGGAGTGGTTCGACGCCGGGCTGCAACAGTGGGATATCACCCGCGACGCGCCCTATTTCGGCTTCGAAGTGCCGGACGCGCCGGGCAAATATTTCTACGTCTGGCTGGACGCGCCGATCGGCTACATGGGGTCGTTCAAAAACCTGTGCGACAAGCGCGGCGACCTCAGCTTCGACGAATTCTGGCGTAAAGATTCCAGCACCGAGCTGTACCACTTCATCGGCAAGGACATCGTTTACTTCCACAGCCTGTTCTGGCCGGCGATGCTGGAAGGCAGCGGTTTCCGCAAGCCGACCAACCTGTTCGTGCACGGCTATGTAACCGTTAACGGCGCCAAAATGTCGAAGTCGCGCGGCACCTTTATCAAGGCCGACACCTACCTGAAGCATCTGGATGCCGACTGCCTGCGTTACTATTACGCCGCCAAGCTCTCTTCCCGTATTGATGACATCGACCTCAATCTGGAAGATTTCGTGCAGCGCGTGAACGCCGACATCGTCAACAAGGTGGTCAATCTGGCCTCGCGCAACGCCGGTTTCATCAACAAGCGTTTTGACGGCAAACTGGCCGACCAACTGGCGGATCCGGCGCTGTATCAGACCTTTATCGACGCGGCGCAGACCATCGCCGATGCCTACAGCAGCCGTGAATCCGGCAAGGCTGTCCGTGAAATCATGGCGCTGGCGGACCTCGCCAACCGCTATGTCGACGAGCAGGCGCCGTGGGTAGTCGCCAAACAGGAAGGCCGCGACGCCGACCTGCAGGCGATTTGCTCGATGGGCATCAACCTGTTCCGCGTGCTGATGACCTACCTGAAGCCGGTACTGCCGTCGCTGGCGGAGCGCGCCGAAGCGTTTCTGCAGAGCGAACTGCGCTGGGACACGCTGGCGCAGCCGCTGACAAACCATCAGGTTGGCGCATTCAAGGCGCTGTTCAACCGCATCGACATCGCGCAGGTACAGGGCATGGTCGAGGCCTCCAAAGAAGAAGCCGCCGCGGCAGCCGCCAAACCGGCATCCGGCCCGCTGGCCGACAACCCGATTCAGGACACCATCGACTTCGCCGATTTCGATAAAGTGGACATGCGCGTCGCCTTGATCCAGAAAGCCGAACTGGTGGACGGCTCGGACAAGCTGTTGCGTCTGACGCTGGATCTGGGCGGCCAGCCCCGTCAGGTATTCTCCGGCATCCGCGCCGCTTACCCGGATCCGTCTGCGCTGGAAGGCCGCCTGACGGTGATGGTCGCCAACCTGGCGCCGCGTAAAATGCGCTTTGGCGTGTCCGAAGGCATGGTGATGGCCGCCGGCCCCGGCGGGAAAGACATTTTCCTGCTGAGTCCCGACAGCGGCGCCCAGCCGGGGATGCAAATCAAGTAAGCCTGCTCGCATCAGGCCGGTTTACCCCGGCCTGATGTGCTCTTCGTTAACGCACTATTTTTTCAACGCACCATTTCGTCAGCGCACGATCTCGCCACGACCCCGCTTCATCGCCACGCCGTCTTTTCCCTGCTTCACGCTGCTCACACCTCTGACCATGCCGTTATTCGGATAAACAGCATAGCGCTTTCGCCACAGCCGTGATAAACAGTGCCTGGTCGTGATTATCACGCCATGCACTCAGCTGCGTGCGCGTTGGCCTGCACCTTCGCGCCGTGCGTGATGGTCACGACGCCAGACCTATCATCGATCATGGAGGAATATCGAATGTCCCGAATTACCCCTTTGCTGCTGAGCGCAGCCCTGCTTGCCGCCGCAGCGCCGGCTATGGCGTCCAAATCGCTGAAAAGCGCTGATGAGGTGATCACTGCGCTGAATAAAGGGCGCAGCGTCAATGTCACCATCGACCTGTCCGCCTGTACGCCGCAGGATGGCACGCCAGCCAGCAAGACCCGCGGCGGCCTGCACATCAATGCGTATCGCCTGATTGACAGCGGCACGTTGTCGTTCAGCGACGAGCACTTCACCGTCGCCAACGACGGCACGCCGATTCAGCAGTTCATGCGTTATCAGGTCCAGCCGGACAACACGGTGCGTTTCACCACCTACATGTACAACTTGCCCAGCCTGCAACAGCGCGGCAATACCCTGAGCTACCTGTGCAAACTGGGTCAGGATATCGGTTTCTTCGTGCAGTAAGCCTTACCAGACGCGCCCGGTCGGCTGGTCGGGCGCGTTTCTTTTCCGCACGTTCCCCGCCAGTTTGCCGCCGTATCTCATTGAACGAAAAGTTATAAGCTAAACCTAAAAGACATAACTCGCCCCCTTTGCACGCTGCGGCGTTACCCGCTATGATTCCTCATCACTCAAATAGACATCCAGACATAAAGATATCCATAAAACTGGCAAACCTGATTTCACAACACCGAGGATTGATCATGAAGAAATTCCCTGTCGCACTGCTGGCCCTGAGCCTGACGGCCTCGTTCTCCACGCTGGCCGCGGAGACGCCGGCTACCGCCGCGCCGGTTCCGACTGCCATCGCCAACCATCAGGGACCGGTGCGCATCGCCGTGATCCGTAATCTCGGTTCGGACGACAACACCACCCAGTTCGTTTCCGGCGTGCTGGAAGAAGGCAAGAAGCTGGGATTCAAGGTCAGCACCTTCCTGAGCAACGGCGACGACGCCAAATTTCAGGACTTCGTCAATCAGGCCATCAGCCAGAAATATGACGGCATCATTCTGTCGCAGGGCCGCGCACCCTATTCCACCGAACTGATTCAGCACATTGTCGACAGCGGCATCAAGGTGGCGGTGTTTGACACCGCGGTGGATCGCACGATTCCGGGCGTCACCGTTACCCAGCAGGACGATGCCTCGTTGGCCAACGAATCGCTGGGTCAGTTGGTGAAGGATTTCAACGGCAAAGCCAACATCATCAAACTGTGGGTAGCCGGTTTCCCGCCGATGGAGCGCCGTCAGACGGCTTACCAGCAGATCCTGAAAGACAATCCGGGCATCAAAGAACTGGAATCCATCGGCGCGGTTTCCTCTGACGTGCAGGGCGATACCGCCAATAAAGTGGGCGCGATTCTGGCGAAATACCCGAAAGGCAAGATTGACGCCATCTGGGGCGCCTGGGATGCCTTCAGTCAGGGCGCGTACAAGGCGTTGAAAGAGAACGGCCGCACCGAAATCAAACTGTATAGCATCGATATTTCCAATCAGGACTTGCAACTGATGCGCGAAGCCAACAGCCCGTGGAAAGTGAGCGTGGCGGTGGATCCGAAACTGATCGGCAAGGTCAACCTGCGTCTGGTCGCCAACAAGATCGCCGGCGAGCCGACGCCGGCAACCTACGAATTCCGCGCCGCCAGTATTCCGCAGGCGCTGTTGCTGAGCCAGCCTGGCCCGGTTAACGTGGCGGGACTGGCGAAAATCATCCCTGGCTGGGGCCAGACCACTGACTTTATTGCACCGTGGTTTGCTACACTGGAAGCCAAAAACAAATAAAGGTCTGTCATAACGGAGGCTTATATGGCATCAACGCCCCTGCCCATGCCGGAATACAGCCGCAACATGCGGCTGATTGGACACAGCGATCAGGGCGGGCGCCCTGATGGCGTACAGGTCATGGTTCACCGAGGTTACGCCTATATTGGACACATGGTGTCCCAGGGCGTTTCCATCGTTGACGTGCGAGACCCGAAAAACCCCAAACCGGCCGGTTTCATCGCCGCGCCGCCGGGCACCTGGAACATCCATCTGCAAACCCACGATGACCTATTGCTGGTGGTTAACGCCCGCGATCTGTTCGCCGATGCCCGTTTCGCACAAGAAAAAGTCTACTACACTCGCTCCGTGGCGGAGACGGTCAGCACCGGCAAACAGGATAAAAGCTGGAGCGCGGGACTGAGGATCTTTGATATTTCCACCCCAGACCAGCCGCGGGAAATCAGCTTTCTGCCGCTGGATGGCATCGGTATCCACCGCATCTGGTACGTGGGCGGTCGCTGGGCGTACGTCTCCGCGCTGCTGGATGGCTACAGCGACTACATTTTTCTGACCATCGACCTGGCCGACCCGCGTAAACCGGAAGTCGCCGGCCGTTACTGGCTGCCGGGCATGCATACCGCCGGCGGCGAAACGCCGGACTGGCCGCAAGGCAAACGCTACGCGCTGCATCACGCCATCGTCAGCGGCGATACCGCCTACGGCAGTTGGCGCGACGGCGGCCTGACGCTGCTGGACGTGAGCGACCGCACTCAGCCGACACTCATCAGCCACCGCAACTGGAGTCCGCCGTTTGGCGGCGGCACCCATACCGCGCTGCCGCTGCCGGATCGCGACTTGTTGATCGTGCTGGACGAAGCGGTGCTGGATAATCAGGAAGACGGCGAAAAACTGATTTGGGTGTTCGATATCCGCGAGCCGTCCAATCCGGTGAGCATCGCCACCTTCCCGCAGCCCAACGAAACCGATTATGTGAAGAAAGGGGCGCACTTCGGCCCGCACAATTTGCATGAAAACCGGCCGGGCAGCTTTATCAGTTCGACATTGATCTTCGCCACCTACCAGAACGCCGGGGTGCGTGCTTACGACATCAGCAACCCATATCGGCCGAAAGAAACCGGCGCGTTGGTGCCTGCCGCGCCTGAACGCATGATGGACAAACGTCCCGGCCGGCCACAGGTGATTCAGTCCTGCGACGTGTTTGTGGACGCGCAAGGGATTATCTACAGCACCGACTACAACGCCGGACTGTCGATTATCGAATACCGCGGCTAACCGCCGTCAGCGGGTAACGCCAACCAGACATCGGGCTTCACGTCGACGACGTGAAGCCCGATGTCATGATAGGGGTCGAAAAGCGCGATTCGCACCGCATGTGCTTAGTAATTATGAAACCAACGCGGATCGGGATTACCGGTATCCAGCCCGTATAAGCTGGAAATCGACAGTAACGTCGCAAACCAGCGATGGGCATCGCGCTGTCCGACGTGGCTCGTTTCCCCTGCGGGGGAAAATGCTTTCCAGCCTCTGAAAAGCTTTGCAGCAGCAAGCAGCATAATTCCTCTCCTCTGATTGCCAGCGATATGGATAACCGTAACGCCAGTTAATCGAAGAATGGTTATAAAAGGAAATATTGCTTTTAGCAGTGTTTATACCAAAACCGCCTAACGTTCAGGATAAAACCGCCCTGCTTTTCGCCCTTACCACCGGTACGTTCCCGCGTAACGTTCGCCGTCACGCGGGAAAACGAATTACGCCAGCGCCAGTACCGACACCCACATCGGTCCCTGACCGACCGGATAGCGGGCCAACGGCGTCAGGCCGCCGTTATCCGGCTGGATACGATAGACCTCAATGTGATGGGATTTCTGACCGGCAGCGATCAGGAACTGGCCGCTGTGGTCGATATTAAAGCCGCGCGGCTGGGTTTCCGTCGGCTGGTGACCAACCAGCGTCAGCGTGCCGTCCTGCGCCGACACCTGGAAAATACTCAGCAGGCTGGCGGTGCGATCGGTGGTGTACAGGTGGCGGCCGTCCGGCGTGATGTGGATATCCGCCGCCCAGCAGGTGTCGGTGAAATCGGCCGGCATGGCGTTCAGCGTCTGAATGCGGCGGCCTTCGCCCTGCGCATCCAGTTCGAACACATCCACCGAGCTGTTCAGCTCGTTGATGCAATAGGTAAAACGGTTATTCGGATGGTATGCCATATGACGCGGCCCGGCGCCGGCAGCCGCACGCTGTTCGGCAGGCTGATGCTCGGTCAGGCGACCCTCACCGCCGACATCGTACAGCCGGATACGGTCTTCTTTCAGGCATGGCGCCCACAGTACGCGGTTAGCCGGGTCGATATTGGTGGAGTGGCAGCCTTCCAGCCCATCCAGTTGCTGGATCGGCGCCTGCGCCACGCCGTCTTCGCCAATCGGGCTGACGCTGACGCAGGCGTTGCTGTAAGACGCGCTGAACAGGAAACGCCCGGCGTGATCGGTAGACAGATGCGTCGGGCTGCCCGGCAGCGGCGCTACGCCGGCTTCGCTCAATTTTCCCTGTTCATCAATGCGGTAGCTGATCACACGAAACTCAGGGCGCACACCGACGTACAGGTGGCGCCGATCCGGCGCGATTACCATCGGCTGCACCTGTCCGGGCACCTCAACCACCTGTAACAAGCTCAATTCTCCGCTGGAAGCGAGTTGCCAGACATGGATCTGCTGACTTTCCGGACTGGCGATATAAACCACTTGCTGCATTCGATTCTCCTTGTTGGCCTTAATGAGGCGGCAGGCGCGCGCCTCGTTACGCTCAGGCTATGCTCTCGTTTATCGGTGATGGCTCTTATCGGTGATGACTTTACTATCGGTGATGACTTTACTATCGGTAATGACTTTCTATCGGTAATGACTTTCGCATAAGAACCAGCACGGAAAAAGGGCCTGTTGATCAGGACGGCCGACAGTGTACCATCGGGAAGAAGTGAACCCGATAATCCGATGAGAATACCATGACCTATCGCATCATTGCCCTCGATCTGGACGGCACGCTGTTAACGCAAAAGAAAACCATTCTGCCGGAATCGTTGCAGGCGCTGGCGCAAGCTAGACAAGCAGGCATCAAGGTCATCATCGTGACCGGCCGCCACCATTCGGCGATCCATCCGTTTTATCAGGCGCTGGCGCTGGATACCCCGGCGATCTGCTGCAACGGCACCTACCTGTACGACTACCAGACCGGGCAAACCGCCGAAGCCAATCCGCTCACGCCGGCGCAAGCCAAAAGCGTCCTGCAACGGTTGCAGCAGTTTGATATTCACGGTCTGATGTACGCGGACGACGCCATGTTCTACCAGCACATTACCGGCCACATTACCCGCACTCAGGTCTGGGCGGAAAATCTGCCCGAGTCGCAGCGCCCGACGTTTCGCCAGGTGGACAACCTGCTGGCCGCCACCGACCACACCCGTTCGATCTGGAAATTCGCCACCCACCACACCGATACCGCCGCCCTGAACGACTTCGCCCATCTGGTTGAGCAGGAACTGGGTCTGGCCTGCGAATGGTCGTGGATGGATCAGGTGGATATCGCCCAGACCGGCAACAGCAAGGGCCGCTTGCTGCAGCGCTGGGTGGAATCGCAAGGGTTCAGCATGAACGAAGTGGTAGCGTTCGGCGACAATTTCAACGACATCAGCATGCTGTCGACCGCCGGGCTGGGCGTAGCAATGGGCAACAGCGCCGACGAAGTAAAAGCGCACGCCAGACTGGTGATTGGTCATAACGAGCAACCCGGCATCGCCGAGGTGATTCGCAGCCGGGTGCTGGCCTGAACCGCCACGGTCTCCGCCGCAACGGGGGCCGTGGCTGGGTCTAGGTCTGGGTAGACGTTAAGCCGTAATCGACACGCTCTTGATCTGAGCGTACAGGTTCTGCCCGGAGGTCAACGCCAGTTCGTCCCGCGCCCAGGGAGTAATACGCGCCCACAGGATCTGCCCGCCGATATCCAGTTTGACTTCAACCTGCTCGCCCACATCAAGGCATTCAATCACCCTGGCGGACAGCACGTTGCGGATACTGCTCGCCGCCGGGCGCTGCGTCACCAGCGACACATCCGCCGCATTGATGCGGATACGCAGCGCCGAGGCGAGCGGCGCGTCGACGCGCCCAACCCACAGATGCTGTTCGCCCAGCGACAGCGCGGTCATGGCGTAATGCGGGTGGTGCTCCATCACCGTCACCTTCAGGATACTGCTCTGTTCCTCGCGCGGCAGCCAGGCCCGCAGCGCGTTACTGGCCCACACCTCTTCCAGCGAACCCTGTGCCTTAACCTGCCCTTTGTCCAGCACCAGCACCTTGTCCGCCAGCCGCAGCACTTCTTCCAGGCTGTGACTGACATACAGGATCGGCGTGTTGACCTCGCGCGCCAGACGCTCCAGATAAGGCAGCAGCTCGCGCTTGCGCGGCACATCCAGCGACGCCAGCGGTTCATCCATCAGCAGCAGCTCCGGCGCGGTCAGCAACGCGCGGCCAATCGCCACCCGCTGTTTTTCGCCGCCGGACAAGGTGAGCGGGTAACGTTTGAGCAAATGCCCGATGCCGAGCAACTGCACGATATCGTCGAACTGCGCCTGCATCTGCGCCGCCATGCCGTAACGCAGATTTCCCAACACCCGGTAGTGCGGAAATAGCCGCGCATCCTGAAAAACATAGCCGATACGGCGTTTTTCCGGCGGCAGGAACACGCCCTTATCCCGATCGGACAGCACCCGGTCGTTAAGCTGAATCCGTCCTTTATCCGGTCGGGTCAGGCCAACGATAGCGTTGATCAGCGATGTTTTACCGGCGCCGGATACCCCGAATACGGCGGTAATCCCGCTGGCGGGAAGCTGGGTGGCGACGTTGAGCGTCAGGTCGCCCAGTTGCTGAGTAAAATCCAGTTGCAGCATTATCCCCCCAGCCGCTTGCGGCTCCAGCGCGTGAGCCATTCCGACAACAACAGCGACACCAGCGACAGCGCGATGGCGATGATACACAACCGGGCGGCCTGCATTTCCGCGCCCGGCGTTTCAATCAGCGTATACATGGCATTCGGAATGGTGCGGGTTTCCCCCGGAATGTTGGAAACAAAGGTGATGGTGGCGCCGAACTCCCCCAGCGAACGGGCGAACGCCAGTACGGTGCCGACAATGATGCCGGGCAGGGTCAGCGGCAGCGTGATGGTGAAAAATACCCGCCAGCGGCCGGCGCCAAGCGTGCGCGCGGCCAGCTCCAACCGGGTATCCACCGCTTCCAGCGCCAGCCGGATGGCGCGCACCATCAGCGGGAACGCCACCACCGCCGAGGCCAGCGCCGCGCCATGCCAGCTGAAACTGAAGCTGAAACCGAACCAGCTATAGAGCCAGCTGCCTACCACGCCTTTGCGCCCCATGATGATCAGCAACAGATAGCCGATCACCACCGGCGGCAGCACAAGCGGCAGGTGGATCACGCTGTCCAGCAGCGACTTGCCGACAAAGCGGCAACGCGCCAGCACCCAGGCGGCCAGAATGCCCAGCGGCAGACTACAACTGACCGCTACCAGCGATACCTTGAGGCTCAGCGAGACCGCCTGCCATTCGTAATCACTGAGCAGCATTAACCGGCGTGAATCCGTATTGTTTAAACACCACCGCCGCCTGAGGCGTTTTCAGGTAGTCAAAGAAGGCTTTGACCGCCGGGGTATTGTGCCCTTTGACGATAGCCATCGGGTATTCCACCGGTTTGTGGGTATTGGCCGGGAAAATGCCGACCACTTTCACTTTGGTGCTGGCGACCGCATCCGAACCGTAAACAATCCCCAACGGGGCTTCTTCGCGTTCTACCAGCACCATGGCGGCACGCACATCATTGGCGCGGGCCATCAGCGGCGACAGCGCGTCCCAGGCATTCAGTTTCTGCAACGCTTCTTTGGCGTAGATGCCGGCCGGCACGTGATCCGGGTCGCCCACCGACAGACGTCCGCCTTTCAGCAGGCCTTTCCAGTCGGTTTTATCGTCGATCTTGAACCCTTTGGTGTCGGAAGACTTAGGCGCAATCACCACCAGTTCATTGCCCAACAGGGTGTAACGGGTGTCGTTTTCGGTCAGTTGCTTGCCCTGAGCGTAATCCATCCACTGCTGATCCGCCGAGATGAACAGGTCGGCAGGCGCCCCTTGTTCAATCTGACGCGCCAGCGTCGACGACGAGGCGTAAGACGCCACGATAGAAACCTGTTTTTCCTTCTGATATTGCGCGGCGATATCCTGCAACGCATTGGTCAGCGAGGCGGCGGCAAACACGGTTACCTTGTCCTGCGCCAGCGCCGTATTCGCGCTCATACCCAGCGTTAACGCGGCAGCGGTCAGCCAGTAAGTCCATTGCTGTTTCATTTTGTCTCCCGAGGTTTTCGTTGTGTAGTTAGTAACATAACGATAAATACCGAATCTTGGCCGCCTTGTCATTGTTCTTAAGCAAAAAAAGTCTTAAGCAAAAAAAATCCGGCAAATGCCGGATTCGTCAGAAAGGGAAATCTGGGAAGGGATTATTTGCGCGCCGCAGCCGACTCGCGATGACCGATGGCGGAAAACAGGTTGAAGACTTCGCCCAACCCATAAATGGCTCCCAGAATCAGCGCCATCATTACCGGCACCATGCACACCGCAAACAGCAGGCTTTTCAGCAATTCCAACATATCGACCTCGTCTTTCATCGTGGCTGGCCGTCGCGCCGCCAGTCTCTCATTGATTCAGGGTAGACTATGCTAACCCCCATGACTGCTGATGAGTTTACCTGAATCGCCGGAATTAGAGCGGCCATTTGTGCGGTTTGCCTGTTTCACGCAAAACAATGACAATACAAACGATTAGCGACCCAGATACGGATGTGACCATGCAAGCAGAAATTCTCCTTACCCTGAAACTCCAGCAGCGGCTATTCGCCGACCCGCGTCGCATCGCGCTGCTCAAGCAAGTGCAGCAGACCGGCTCCATCAGTCAGGGAGCCCGGCTGGCCGACATCAGCTACAAAAGCGCCTGGGACGCGATTAACGAGATGAACCAGTTGGCGGAGCAGACCATCGTCGAGCGCACTACCGGCGGCAAAGGCGGCGGCGGCGCGATGCTGACCCGCTACGGCGAACGCCTGTTGCAACTGTATGACCTGCTGGCGCAGATCCAGCAGAAAGCCTTCGATGTGCTGCAGGATGATAACCTGCCGCTGGACAGCCTGCTGGCGGCCATCGCCCGCTTTTCGCTGCAAACCAGCGCCCGTAATCAGTTTTTCGGCACCGTCCTGGAACGCGACCAGCAGCAGGTACAACAGCATCTGTCGATCCTGCTGGCGGACGGCCGTACCCGCATTCAGGCCGCACTAACCCAGCAGAGCGCCGATCGGCTGCAACTGACCAGCGGCAAAGAAGTGCTGGCGCTGATTAAAGCGCCCTGGGTTGCCGTCACCTCGCAAACCGCGCCCGCGCCCGCTCATGACAATGTCCTGCCCGGCCGCATCAGCCATCTGCAGCCCGGCCCGGCGCAAAGCGAAGTGCTGGTCACGCTGGAAGGCGGCGAAGTGGTGTGCGCTACCCTGCCCAATGATGACGTAACGCGCCAGAGCCTGCAGCCGGAGATGGCGGTTTACGCCAGCTTTAACGCCGACCGGGTGATTATTGCCACCCTGTGCTAACGCGCGCACGGCACAACGCACCTTGACAAGCCGGCCGCTTCCCTTTACCCGTAGACGTTCTGTCATTTCGCAAAGGGAATCATCATGTCATTGCTGCACATCCATCAGGCACAGTTCCGGTTAAGCGATACCCGGATGATGCGTCTGGATGAACTCACGCTGCATCAGGATCAGTGCTGGGCGTTCGTCGGCGCCAACGGCAGCGGGAAATCGGCGCTGGCGCGCGCGCTCTCCGGCGAGCTGCTGCTGTTGTCAGGACAGCGCCAGTGTGACTTCCAGCGCGTGGCGCGCCTCTCTTTCGAGCAACTGCAGCAGTTGGTGTCGCTGGAGTGGCAACGCAACAACACCGATATGCTGAGCGCCGACGAGGACGACACCGGGCGCACCACCGCCGAGGTGATCCAGGACAGCGTGCACGACGCCGACCGCTGCCGCCAGCTGGCGACGCAATTCGGCATCCTCCATCTGCTCGACCGACGCTTCAAATACCTCTCTACCGGCGAAACCCGTAAGACCATGCTGTGTCAGGCGCTGATGACGCAGCCGGACCTGCTGATTCTCGACGAACCGTTCGACGGGCTGGACGTCGCCTCTCGTGCGCAGTTGGCCGACCTGCTGGCGTCGCTGGCGGCGCAGGGGCAAGCGCTGGTGCTGATTCTCAACCGCTTTGAGGATATTCCGGCGTTTGTCGGCCAGGTCGGCGTGCTGGCGGATTGCACCCTGACCCGGCAAGGCGCGCGCGAGGCGATTTTGTCCGATGCGCTGGTGTCGCAGCTGGCGCACAGCGAAACCCTGACCGATACCGCGCTGCCGGAAGCGGAAGACCCGACCCAGCGCCCGACCTTGTCGCCGGATCAACCGCGCATTCGCCTGCTGCACGGCGTGGTGAGCTACAACGATCGCCGCATTCTGAACGATTTGAGCTGGGAAGTACTGCCGGGCCAGCACTGGCAAATCGTCGGGCCGAACGGCGCCGGCAAATCCACCCTGCTTAGCCTGATCACCGGCGACCACCCGCAGGGCTACAGCAATGACCTGACGCTGTTTGGCCGTCGGCGCGGCAGCGGCGAAACCATCTGGGACATCAAGCGCCACATCGGCTACGTCAGCAGCAGCCTGCATCTGGAGTACCGCGTCAGCACCAGCGTGCGCAACGTGATCCTCTCCGGCTTCTTCGATTCCATCGGCATTTATCAGGCGGTGTCGGACCGTCAGCGTTTTCTCGCCGCCCAGTGGCTGGAACTGCTCGGCCTGCCGGACAGCGTGGCCGACGCCCCGTTCCAGTCATTGTCCTGGGGCCAGCAACGGCTGGCGCTGATTGTGCGCGCGCTGGTGAAACACCCGGCATTGCTGATTCTGGACGAACCGCTGCAGGGGTTGGACCCGCTCAACCGTCAGCTTATCCGCCGCTGGCTGGATATTCTGATCGGTCAGGGACAAACCCAACTGTTGTTCGTCTCCCACCATGCGGAAGACGCGCCGGACTGCATCACCCACCGTCTGACTTTTGTGCCGAACGACGACGGCTACCGCTACCAGATAGAAAACCGCTGACCTTTCACAGACGGTTTCGCCTCAGTCGAAACCGTCGCCTCACACGCGTTGACGATCGATTTAGTGATAACGCTACCACAAAGAATACAACGTATTTCACCCGGCACCACATCGCGCTATGCTGGTCGTTCACTCAATCAGGGAAGGGGTGAAAAGTGAGACGACCGCCTTAATTATCGCTATTTACGGCGTTGATCACCTTTTTCCTGCTATGGTCATGCTATTTTTCCAACCAGTTTTCTGCGACAGAGGTCATTATGAAAGTATTGGTTACAGGTGGTAGCGGTTACATAGGCAGCCATACCTGTGTGCAACTGATCGCCGCCGGCCATCAGCCGGTTATTCTCGACAACCTGTGCAACAGCAAATCCAGCGTGGCCGACGCCATTACCCGTGTCAGCGGGCAGGCGCCGGTATTCTATCAGGGCGATATCCGCGACCGCGCACTGCTGCAGACCATTTTTGCCGAACATGACATCGGCGCCGTGATCCACTTCGCGGGTCTCAAGGCGGTGGGCGAATCGGTCCGCGAGCCCATCAGCTACTACGACAACAACGTGTACGGCACGCTGACGCTGGTGGAAGCCATGAAACAGGCGGGCGTCAAGACGCTGATTTTCAGCTCCTCCGCCACCGTGTATGGCGACCAGCCGCAGATCCCGTATCAGGAAAGTTTCCCCACCGGCACCCCTGCCAGCCCCTACGGCCGCAGCAAACTGATGGTGGAGCAGATCCTGCAGGATTTGCAGCGCGCGGAACCGGACTGGAGCGTGGTGCTGCTGCGCTACTTCAACCCGGTGGGCGCGCATCCTTCGGGCGAAATGGGCGAAGATCCGCAGGGCGTACCCAATAACCTGATGCCTTACATCGCTCAGGTGGCGGTGGGCCGCCGCGACTCGCTGGCGATTTTCGGCAACGATTATCCGACCGTCGACGGCACCGGCGTGCGGGATTATATCCACGTGGTGGATTTGGCCGAGGGTCATGTCGCCGCCATGAATACCCTGCACGGCAAGCCCGGCGTACACACCTATAACCTCGGCGCCGGCGTAGGTTACAGCGTACTGCAGGTAGTGGAAGCCTTCAGCCGCGCCTGCGGCAAGCAACTGCCGTACCATTTCGCGCCCCGCCGTGACGGCGACCTGCCCGCTTACTGGGCCGACGCGGAAAAAGCCGCCCGCGAGCTTAACTGGCGCGTCAGCCGGACGCTGGACGAAATGGCCGCCGATACCTGGCGCTGGCAGTCCCGCCATCCGAATGGCTTTTCAGACTGACAGGCAGTGATAAGACACCGTTTTCAGGACGCATCGTTTTTCCGATAGCAACGTTTTTCGATGACAGAAATAAGGTATCCCATGGCGTATTTTGACCCCGTTGAACATCCGCATCGTCGCTACAACCCGCTGACCGGTCAGTGGGTGCTGGTATCGCCGCACCGCGCCAAACGTCCGTGGCTGGGGCAGCAGGAAAGCGTGTCGTCCGACCCGCTGCCGTCGCATGACCCAACCTGTTTCCTTTGCCCCGGCAACACGCGGGCGACCGGAGATACCAACCCTGACTATCAGGACACTTTTGTTTTCACCAACGATTTCGCCGCGCTGATGACCGACACCCCGGAAGCGCCGGAAAATAGCGATCCGCTGATGCGCTGCCAGAGCGCACGCGGCACCAGCCGGGTGATCTGCTTTTCGCCGGACCACAGCAAAACCCTGCCGGAACTGTCGCTCGGCGCGCTGGAACAGGTGGTCGCCACCTGGCAACAGCAGAGCGCCGAACTGGGGCAAACGTACCCGTGGGTGCAGGTATTCGAAAACAAAGGCGCGGCGATGGGCTGTTCCAACCCGCATCCGCACGGCCAGATCTGGGCCAATGATTTTCTGCCCAACGAAGCGGAACGGGAAGACCGGCTGCAACGCGACTATTTTCAGCAGTACGGCTCGCCGTTGCTGGTGGATTACCTGCAACGCGAATTGCAGGACGGCGCGCGCCATGTGGTGGAAACCGAGCACTGGCTGGCGGTGGTGCCCTACTGGGCGGCCTGGCCGTTTGAAACGCTGCTGCTGCCCAAAGCCCACACCCTGCGCCTGCCGGACGTCACCGCGGAACAGCGTCAGGATCTGGCGCTGGCGTTGAAGAAGCTCACCAGCCGCTACGACAACCTGTTCCAGACCTCGTTCCCCTACTCGATGGGCTGGCACGGCGCGCCGTTTACCGACGGCGATCACCCGCATTGGCAGTTGCACGCGCATTTTTATCCGCCGCTGTTGCGTTCCGCCACAGTGCGCAAATTCATGGTGGGCTACGAAATGCTGGCGGAAACCCAGCGCGATTTGACCGCCGAGCAGGCCGCGGAACGGCTACGTGCCGTCAGCGACATTCATTACCGTGATTCAGGAGTTCAGGCATGACCTTATCAGCACGCACCCAGGCGGTTTTCCAGCAGCAGTTCGGTTACCCGGCGACGCTTACCGTGCAGGCGCCGGGCCGGGTCAACCTGATAGGGGAACACACCGACTACAATGATGGCTTTGTGCTGCCGTGCGCCATCAACTATTCGACCACCATCAGCGCCGCACCGCGCGATGACCGGCAAATCCGCGTCATCGCGGTGGACTACGACAACCAGCAGGATCTGTTTTCGCTGGATGCGCCGATCGAACATCATCCGCAATGGCAGTGGGCGAATTATGTCCGCGGCGTGATCAAGCATCTGAAAACACGCAGCGATGCCTTTGGCGGCGCGGATCTGGTGATCAGCGGCGACGTACCGCAGGGCGCGGGTCTGAGTTCGTCGGCGTCGCTGGAAGTGGCGGTCGGCAAGGCGATTCAGGCGCTGTACCAGCTACCGCTGGACAATGTGGCGCTGGCGCTCAACGGTCAGGAAGCGGAAAACCAGTTCGTCGGCTGCAACTGCGGCATCATGGACCAGATGATTTCGGCGCAGGGCAAGCGCGGTCATGCGCTGTTGATTGACTGCCGTTCGCTGGAAACGCGCGCGGTGTCCATGCCGGACAACGTGGCGGTGATGATCATCAACTCCAACGTCAAACGCGGTCTGGTGGACAGCGAATACAATACCCGCCGCCAGCAGTGCGAAGCGGCGGCGCGTCATTTTCAGGTCAAGGCGCTGCGTGACGTCAGCGAAGCGGATTTCGCCGCCAAAGTCGATGGACTGGATGAAGTGGTGGCCCGTCGCGCCCGCCATATCATTACCGAGAACGCCCGTACCCTGGCGGCGGCCGACGCGCTGACGCGCGGCGATCTGCGCCAGATGGGCGAACTGATGGCCGCCTCCCATGCGTCGATGCGGGATGACTTCGCAATCACCGTGCCGCCCATCGACACGCTGGTAGACATTGTCAAAGCCGTGATCGGCGACGAAGGCGGCGTGCGCATGACCGGCGGTGGATTTGGTGGCTGTATCGTGGCGTTGATCCCACAACAGCACGTGACAGCGGTGCAAAATGCCGTGATGCGGGACTATCCGGCAAAAACCGGATTGCAACCCACCTGTTACGTCTGTCAGGCCTCGCCAGGAGCCGGTTATGTCGAATGACCCTGTTGAACCGCGTGCGTCGCAAACGGCGCTCGCCCCGGATGGTCAGCCGTTTCAGCTGACCGTACTGCAAAATCGCCACGGTACGCGGGTAACGTTGATGGATTGGGGAGCCACCTGGCTCTCCTGCCAGTTGCCGCTGCCCGGCGGCGCAACGCGTGAAGTGCTGCTGGGCTGCGCCCCCGAACAGTACCCGCATCAGGCCGCTTATCTGGGCGCGTCGGTGGGGCGCTACGCCAACCGTATCGCCAACGCCGCCCTGCGTCAGGGCGATGCGCTCATCCGCCTGCACGCCAATCAGGGCGTACATCAGTTGCATGGCGGGCCGGACGGCTTTCACGCCCGACGCTGGCAGATACTGCAACAGAGCGACGATCAGGTCATCTACCAGTTGCATTCGCCGGACGGCGATCAGGGCTTTCCCGGCGCGCTGACCGCGCAGGTCAGTTATCAGCTCACCGACCAGAATGCGCTGGACATCGAGTATCAGGCGGAAGTGGACCAGCCCTGCCCGGTGTGCCTGACCAACCATGCCTATTTCAACCTCGACGGCGCGCCGACCGACGTGCGGCATCACCAGTTGCAACTGATGGCGGATTACTATCTGCCGGTGAATCAGGACGGTATTCCCGGCGACGCGTTGCGGGACGTGACGGACGGCAGTTTCGATTTTCGTCAGCCCAAAACGCTGTTACAGGATTTTCTGGCCGATGCGGACCAGCAGGCCGTTCGTGGTTACGACCACGCTTTTCTGCTGCACCGCACCGGCGGCTCCGGCGAAAGCCCGGCCGCCAGCCTGTGGTCGGCGGACGGCAAGGTGCAGATGCGGGTGTACACCAGCGCGCCGGCATTGCAACTCTACAGCGGCAACTTTCTGGCCGGCACGCCGTCACGCGACGGCACGCCTTATGCCAACTACGCCGGGCTGGCGCTGGAAAGCGAATTTCTGCCGGACAGCCCCAATCATCCGGACTGGCCGCAACCCGACTGCTGGCTGAAACCCGGCAAGCGCTACCGCTCGCTTACCCGCTATGCGTTTATCGTCAGTCCTGCTGAAAACCCGACAGATTGATAAACTGAGAGCCAGCACGGCTGGCTCTTTACAAATCTGTGCAAATTCCTGCTTGTCCGGCGCGGATTACGCCTCTTACACTGGCAGCACTTTTTATAAGGATATTCACGCCATGACAGCCTCGCGCCATCATTCATTCAACCTGCGACATCTGCGCCATAAAAGCGGATGGGGTTGGATGTTGGCGTTATGCTGGTTGCTGCTGAATGCCCAACTGGCGGTGGCCGGTCACCGTTGCGAGCTGGCCGTAACCGCGGCGCCGGTGAGTATTCAACATGATGCCCACCGTATGCAGCCAGACGTCGTCATGCCCGATATGCCGGCCGCGCATGCCATGCAGTCCGCCGCTGACGTCAGCCCGGTGTGTGAAAAACACTGTCTGCCCGACTCCGCCAGTCAGGATTTACCGTCACTGTCATTACTGGCGCTGCCGGTTAACAGTGAACTGTTGCCGGCTCAACCGCCGGAGCCCGTTACCGCCAGCAGCAACAGTTGGTTTACGCCGCCGGTCGCCGGCCCGCCCGCCGAAATCCGTTTTTGCCGATTCAGAGAATAGCTTCCGCGATAAACAACCGTCGTGCGCTTTGGCGCAATAACTTGTTATTTATCGTATTTATGGAGCTATTATCATGCGTATGCTTTCCGTGGCTATCGCCACCCTGCTGTTTTCCGCCCCATTGCTGGCTGAACAAAATCAGACTCACACCATGACCGGCGAGATGGGCAACATGTCCCATACCATGCCAGGCGGGATGAATCACGACATGTCGTCCATGACCGCCGACGCCGCCCCGGTTTACCGCACCACCGGCACAGTCAAACAATGGAACGCCAGCGGCGTTACCCTGGCGCACGCCGCCGTCCCCGCGCTTCGCTGGCCGGCCATGACCATGAACTTCCGTCTGCCCGCGAACAATCACTGGACGCCGCTGCCCCAGGGCAGCGCGGTCAGCTTCAGCTTCGTGCAAAGCGCGGACGGCTACACCCTGACGGATATCAAACCGCAGCAAAACTAACCGGAGACCACCATGCACATACGCAAGTTCCGCGCTTCACGCGCGTGGCTGGCGATGTTGTTGTGGCTGCCTGCCGCGTCATTCGCGGCAGCACTGGATCTGGATGGCGCGCTACAGGCGGCGGAGCAGTACTCCGCCGACCTGTCAGCCAACCAGCACCGGATGAACGCGCTGCAAAACATGGCCGATTCCGCCACACAACTACCGGACCCTCAACTGAAATACGGCATCGAAAACGTACCGCTCGGCGGCAACAACACCCGGCGCCTGACGCGCGAAGGCATGACCATGCAACGCATCGGCATCATGCAGACGTATGTCAGCGCCACCAAGCGCGAACGTAAGGCGCAAACCATTCAGGCGGAAGCCGACACGGTACGCGGCAACAGCGAAGCCCTGCGCGCCCAGTTGCAACGCGATACCGCCCAGGCCTGGCTGGAACTGGCGCTTTCCCGCCAGATACTGCAGGAAGTCAACGCGCTGGTGCAGGAAAGCCAGCGACAGATTGCCGTTCAGAAAGCCGGCGTGGCGGCCGGCGGCGAGTCGACCCGGGTGCTGGACGCCCGGCTGACGTTCTCCGCCATGCAGGATCGGCTGGCGGACGCCACCCGTGATGCGGCCATCGCGCAAGCGCGGCTGACCCGGCTGACCGGCGTCGCCGATGTCGCCACGCAGGGGCCGCTGCCCCGTTTCGAACGTCTGCCCGCCGACCCGGCGGTGCTGTACGCCGCCATCGCCCAGCATCCGGAAATCGCCGAGGCCGAGCAGGAAACCCGGCTGGCGCAGGCACGAGCCGCCCAGTCAGCGGTAGCGGCGATCCCGGATGTCGGCGTCGAGGTCTACTACGGCCGCCGCGGTAATAGCTTCGATGATATGGCGGGCTTCGAAATCAGCATGGACCTGCCGTTGTTCCAGTCCAGGCGGCAGGACAAGGATCACGCCGCCGATGTGGCGCGCAGCATGGAAGCCCGCGATCGGGTCGCGCTCGCCCAGCGGGAGCACCGGGTGCAACTCGACACCCTGCTGGCGCAGTATCAGGCGGCGCAGTCACGCTGGCGTCGCCAGAACGACGAGGTGTTGCCGTTGCAGCAACAGCGCATCCGGCTGCTGCAAAGCCAGTATCAGAGCGGCGGCAGCGATTTGGCCGGCGTGCTGGAAGCCCGTCGCGCGCTGCTGGACAGCCGCATCGCCGCGCAGAACGCCGCCCGTGACATGGCGACGCTGTGGGCCGCCCTCCGCTACCTGACGCCACAAGGAACCGCCGCAAAATGAACCGAACTTTTACTGTCAGTCTGATTGCCGTGGCGCTGGCGGCCGCAGCAGTTGGTTACTCAGTTAGTTATTACAGCGGCAGCCGCGCCACCGGCACGACGACGCATGCCGCCGCCGCGACGCCCGACGCCAACGGCGGGCGTAAGGTCCTCTATTGGTATGACCCGATGGTGCCGGACAAGCGCTTCGATCAACCCGGCAAATCGCCGTTTATGGATATGCCGCTGACGCCGCGCTACGCCGATGAGGTGCAGGATAACGGCGGCGTGACGGTCAGTCCGCGCCAGCAACAGAATCTCGGCGTGCGCACCGCCAAAGCCGAACGCCGCGAACTGCAACCGCACGCTACCGGTTACGGTACCGTGGCGCTCAATGAGCGCACCCTGCGCACGCTGGTCGCCCCCAGCGGCGGCGTGGTGGAGCAACTCGGCGTCAACGCGGTACAACAGCCGGTGCAAAAAGGCCAGATGCTGGCGGTACTGTGGAACCCAACCTGGGCGGCAGCCCAGCAGGAGTATCTGGCGGTACGCCAGTTGGGGGACGCGGAGCTAAGTCAGGCCGCACGACAAAAACTGGCGCTGATGTTCATGCCGGAAAGCGTGATCCGTCAGGTGGAACGCAGCGGCAAACCGCAACCCCGGCTAACCATCACCGCACCGGAGAACGGCTACATCAACCGGCTGGATGTCCGTACCGGCGCCCAGTTGACGCCTGCGCAACCGCTGTTTGAGCTGGCCAGTCTCGACCCGGTGTGGGTTGAGGTGGAGTATCCGGCGGCACAGGCGGCGGCGTTGCATATCGGCGATGAGATGCTCGCCGTTAGCGATAGCTGGCCGGGCGACACCTTTCGCGGGCGCGTTGCCGAACTGCTGCCGCAACTCGACAGCGCCACCCGCACGCTGAAAGCCCGCGTAGTACTGGACAACCGGCAACAGCGCCTCAAACCCGGCATGTACCTGACGGTGAAGCTTGCCGCCGGCGTCGCCCGTCAGGCGCTGATGGTTCCTCAACAGGCGCTGTTGGTCAGCAGCCGGCAGAACCGGGTATTGCTGAACGACGGTCAGGGCTATTTCACGCCGCGCCCGGTTGACGTCGGCGTCATTCAGGACGGCTGGGCGGAAATCCGCTCGGGTCTTAACGAGGGCGATAGTGTGGTGATCTCCGGTCAGTTCCTGATCGACTCCGAAGCCAGCCTGCGCAGCGCGTTGACCTCGTTCAGCGACGCACCGCAGAACCAGAGCCCGGCCGCCACGCCCGCCCCCGTCGGCGACTACCAGACCAGAGGAGTCATCAAGGCCATCAACGGCAAGCAGGTGACCCTCGCCCACGACGCGGTGCCGGCGCTGGACTGGCCGCCGATGACCATGGATTTCACCTTCGACGGCGACGCGCTGCCAGCGACGCTCCAGCCCGGCATGACGGTGACATTTCGGTTCCGGCTGGATGACAACGGCGCGCGGCTGCTGGCTATCCAGCCTGTCGCCGCGGCGGCTCACGGAGGTCACCTATGATTGCTGCGGTGATTCGCTGGTCGATCAAAAACCGTTTTCTGGTGCTGATCGCCACGCTGCTGATGGCCGGCTGGGGGGTGATTTCGCTGCAGAAAACGCCGCTGGATGCGCTGCCGGACCTCTCCGACGTACAGGTCATTATCCGCGTCAGCTATCCCGGCAAGGCGCCGCAGGTGGTAGAAAATCAGGTCACCTATCCGTTGACCACCACCATGCTGTCGGTGCCCGGCGCGAAGACCGTA
Organism: Dickeya fangzhongdai; assembly: GCF_002812485.1. NCBI lineage: Bacteria > Pseudomonadati > Pseudomonadota > Gammaproteobacteria > Enterobacterales > Pectobacteriaceae > Dickeya > Dickeya fangzhongdai. The sequence goes on along the minus strand of NZ_CP025003.1, from coordinate 1,506,604 downwards.
CGCGGTTTTTCCATGTTTGGCGACGCCTACGTCTATGTGCTGTTTGAGGATGGCACCGACCCTTACTGGGCGCGCTCCCGCGTGCTGGAATACCTGAGTCAGGTGCAATCCACCCTGCCCGCCGATGCCAAAGCCTCGCTGGGGCCGGACGCCACCGGAGTGGGCTGGATCTACGAATACGCGCTGGTCGACCGTACCGGTCAACACAGTCTGGCGGATTTACGCGCCATTCAGGACTGGCTGTTGAAATATGAACTGAAAACCGTGCCCAACGTGGCGGAAGTCGCCAGCATCGGCGGCATGGTGCGGCAATATCAGGTGGTGCTGAATCCGGAACGGCTGCGCGCGCTCAACGTGACGCATCAGCAGGTGATCGACGCGCTGCGGGCCGCCAATCAGGAAAGCGGCGGTTCGGTTATCGAACTGGGGGAAGCCGAGTACATGGTACGAACTTCCGGCTATCTGCTGAAAACGGAAGACTTTCTCAACGTGGCGGTGGGTCGGCGCGACGGCATTCCGGTGCTGTTGCAGGATGTCGCCACCTTACGACAAGGCCCGGAAATGCGCCGCGGCATCGCCGAGCTAAACGGCGAAGGCGAAGTGGCGGGCGGCGTTATCGTGATGCGCTCCGGCAAAAATGCGCTGGAAACGCTGCGGGCGGTGCATGCCCGCCTGCAACAGGTCCGCCAAAGCCTGCCCGCCGGGGTGGAAATCGTCACTACCTACGATCGCTCGCCGCTGATCGAACGCGCCATCACTACCCTCAGCCACAAACTGCTGGAAGAGTTTGTGGTGGTGGCGCTGGTGTGCTCGCTGTTCCTGTTTCACTTCCGCTCCTCGCTGGTGGCGATCATCAGCCTGCCGCTGGGGATTCTGGGCGCGTTTATCATCATGCGCTATCAGGGGATCAACGCCAACATCATGTCGCTGGGCGGGATAGCCATCGCCATCGGCGCCATGGTGGACGCGGCCATTGTGATGATCGAGAACATGCACAAGGTGGTGGAACAGTGGCGGCATCAGCACCCGGACCATGAACCGGATAATGCCACCTGGTGGCGGCTCGCCACCCAGGCGGCGACGGAAGTGGGGCCAGCGCTGTTTTGCAGCCTGCTGATCATCACGCTGTCGTTTATCCCGGTGTTCTCGCTGGAAGCGCAGGAAGGCCGCATGTTCTCGCCGCTGGCGTTCACCAAAACCTACGCGATGGCGGTGTCCGCCGGTCTGGGGATCACGCTGGTGCCGGTGCTGATGGGCTATTTCGTGCGCGGCCGGATTCCCGACGAGCAGACCAATCCCCTCAACCGCTGGCTGATCGCCCTGTACCAGCCGGTGTTACGGCAGGTGCTGCGGTTTCCCAAAACCACGCTGGTCGTTTCACTGGCGCTGCTGGCGCTGACGCTGTTCCCGCTTGCCCGCCTCGGCAGCGAATTCATGCCGCCGCTGGACGAAGGCGACCTGCTGTATATGCCGTCCACGCTACCCGGCATTTCGCCGCGCGAAGCCGCACGGCTGTTGCAACAGACCGACCGGTTGATCAAAACCGTGCCGGAGGTGGATAGCGTATTCGGCAAAGCCGGCCGCGCCGACAGCGCCACCGATCCGGCGCCGCTGACCATGCTGGAAACCACCATCCGCCTGAAACCACGGGAACAATGGCGACCGGGCATGACGATGGACAAACTGATCGCCGAGTTAGACCAGACCGTCAGTATTCCCGGCATCGCCAACGTGTGGGTGCCGCCGATTCGCAACCGGCTCGACATGCTGGCGACCGGCATCAAAAGCCCGGTCGGCATCAAGGTCAACGGCGACAACCTGCATGACATCGAACAGGTGGCGGCGCAGATCGAGCAAGTGGTGAAGCGAGTGCCCGGCGTGACGTCGGCGCTGGCGGAACGGCTGGCGGGCGGGCGCTACATCGATATCGACATCGACCGGGTGCGGGCCGCCCGCTATGGCGTGTCGGTGCAGGAATTGCAGTCGATGGTCGCTACCCTGATCGGCGGGGAAAACATCGGCGAAACGCTGGAGGGCCGCCAGCGTTACCCGATCAACGTGCGTTACCCGCGGGAAATCCGCGACTCGGTAGACGCGGTGAAAAATCTGCCGGTGGTGACGCAAGGCGGCGCGCGCCTGACGCTGTCCGATCTGGCCGACGTGCGCGTCAGCGAAGGGCCGCCGATGCTAAAAAGCGAAAACGGCCGCCTGTCCGACTGGATTTATGTCGACCTGCGCGGGCGCGACCTGAAATCCGCCGTGGAAGATATGCAGCGTCAGGTGGCGCAGCAGGTCACGCTGCCGCAGGGGGTATCGGTGAGTTGGTCCGGCCAGTTTGAGTACCTGGAGCGGGCCACGGAAACCATGAAGCTGGTGGTGCCCTTCACCCTGCTGATTATTTTCATCCTGCTGTACGTGACTTTCGGCCAGATCAAAGACGCGCTGCTGATTATGGGTACACTACCGTTTGCGCTGATCGGCGGCGTCTGGCTGTTGTATCTGCTCGGCTATAATTTATCTGTCGCCGGTGCGGTGGGGTTCATCGCGCTGGCCGGGGTAGCGGCGGAGTTTGGCGTGATCATGTTGCTGTACCTGAATCACGCGGTGGAAAAACATCGCCAGCCGGGACAACCGTTGACCGACGATCAGTTGACGGCCGCCATTCGCGAAGGCGCGGTGTTGCGCGTGCGTCCGAAAATGATGACCGTCGCCACCATCATGGCCGGGTTGTTGCCGATCATGTGGGGCGGCGGCACGGGTTCGGAAATCATGCAGCGCATCGCGGCACCAATGGTCGGCGGCATGGTCAGCGCGCCGCTGCTGTCGATGCTGGTGATTCCGGCGCTGTTTTTGTTGCTCCATCGCAATACGGTGGAGAAACACACAAGCTGAAACGATAAAGCCGCCTGTTTTGTCGCCATTATGACGGCATATAAATCAGGCGGCCCGACGACTAGCGATTGCCGATAACCGCTCTCCGGCCCTATAATGAGAGCAGTTATCATAGAAATCTTAGTATATGAAGGAGTTAAGCATGGCTGTAACTAAGCTGGTACTGGTGCGACATGGTGAGAGCCAGTGGAACAACGAAAACCGCTTCACCGGCTGGATGGACGTTGAACTGTCCGAAAAAGGCGTCAACGAAGCCAAACAGGCAGGTAAATTGCTGAAAGAAGAAGGTTTCAGCTTTGATTTTGCCTACACCTCAGTGCTGAAACGTGCCATTCACACCCTGTGGAACGTGCTGGACGAGCTGGATCAGGCCTGGCTGCCGGTGGAAAAATGCTGGAAACTGAACGAGCGTCACTACGGTGCGCTGCAGGGTCTGAACAAAGCGGAAACCGCCGAAAAATACGGTGACGACCAGGTGAAACTGTGGCGTCGCGGCTTCGCGGTCACCCCGCCGGAACTGACCCGTGACGACGAGCGTTTCCCGGGCCATGATCCGCGCTACGCGTCGCTGAGCGACAAAGAGCTGCCGCTGACCGAAAGTCTGGCGCTGACCATCGAACGCGTAGTGCCGTACTGGAACGAAAGCATTCTGCCGCGCCTGAAAAAAGGCGAGCGCGTAATCATCGCCGCTCACGGCAACTCGCTGCGCGCGCTGGTGAAATACCTGGATAACATGAGCGAAGAAGAGATTCTGGAACTGAATATCCCGACTGCGGTTCCGCTGGTCTACGAATTCGACGAAAACTTCAAACCGATCAAACGTTACTATCTGGGCAACGCCGACGAGATCGCTGCCAAGGCAGCGGCGGTAGCCAACCAGGGTAAAGCGAAGTAATTCGTTTTATACACCCAGTGTAAAAAGAAAAAACCCGGTCCAGACCGGGTTTTTTTATGGGTGAACGGGTCAGGCATCAGCCGCGACGCTGACGTACCGCCGCCGCCAGCTGACGCAGCAGGCTGTCGGTATCATCCCAACCGATGCAGGCATCGGTGACGCTCTTGCCGTATACCAGCGGTTCGCCGCTCTCCAGATTCTGGTTGCCTTCCACCAGATGGCTTTCCACCATCACGCCCATGATCGCTCGCTCGCCGCCGCTGAGCTGACGGCACACGTCTTCACATACGTCCATCTGCTTTTTGAACTGCTTGCAGCTGTTGGCGTGGCTGAAGTCGATCATCACCTGCGTCGGCAGACCGGCTTTTTCCAGACCGGCTTTCACCGCCTGCACATGTTCCGCGCTGTAGTTCGGCTCTTTGCCGCCGCGCAGAATGATATGGCAGTCGTGGTTGCCGCTGGTGTTGACGATCGCCGAATGGCCCCACTTGGTCACCGACAGGAAGCAGTGCGGCGCGCGGGCGGCATTGATGGCGTCAATCGCTACCTTGATGGTGCCGTCGGTGCCGTTCTTGAAACCGACCGGACAGGACAGACCGGACGCCAGTTCGCGATGCACCTGAGATTCGGTGGTGCGTGCGCCGATAGCGCCCCAGCTCATCAAATCCGCCACGTATTGCGGCGAGATCATATCCAGGAACTCACCTGCCGCCGGCAAACCGGTATCGTTGATTTCCAGCAACAGCTGACGCGCAATGCGCAGACCGTCGTTAATCTGGAAGCTGTTATCCATGTGCGGATCGTTGATCAGCCCTTTCCAGCCCACGGTGGTACGCGGTTTTTCAAAATAGACGCGCATCACCACTTCCAGATCATCGCGCAGTTCGTCACGCAGTTTCAGCAACCGCGCGGCGTACTCTTTGGCCGCTTTCGGGTCATGGATGGAACACGGCCCAATCACCACCAGCAGGCGGTCGTCATTGCCTTTCAGGATCTTGTGAATGGCGCTGCGGGCATTAAATACTGTCTGTGCTGCGCGTTCGGTGGCCGGAAATTTTTCCAGCAGCGCAACGGGGGGGAGCAACTCTTTAATTTCTTTAATTCTCAAATCGTCATTCTGGTAATTCATAATGGGTCCATGTCTCCGCAGCAACAGACGTTCATCCCCTGTCTGCCCGGAGTAAAAAACGAAAAAATAAAAACGTCGTCGTTCATATTGCAGGCTGGCTATTATAAGTCAAGCGGCTAAAAAATGGCGCAATAATACCCACATGTTTTCACTGTTGCAGTCATCGGCTCTGGGAGCGGTTCGGTCATGCTGACCACAGGCATCAACTGGTGGTCCTTCGGCCGGACAGGACGGCGTTATGCCGGATTAATCAACCTGATATAGGATATGCCATGGCTCATTCACACCCGGCCAACCAGGCCGAACATGACAGCATGAAACGCCTGAAACTGGCCTTCGTCATTACCGCCACCTTTATGATCGCCGAAGTGGTCGGCGGACTGCTGTCCGGATCGCTGGCGTTGCTGGCGGATGCCGGCCACATGCTGACCGACGCAGTCGCTTTACTGGTGGCGTTGCTGGCCGTCCGTTTCGCCCAGCGCAAACCGACGGTCCGGCACACATTCGGCTATTTGCGCCTGACTACCCTGGCCGCGTTCGTCAACGCCATAGCTCTGCTGGCGATTACCGGGTTCATCGTCTGGGAGGCCATCCAGCGGTTCTATGCCCCACAGCCGATCGCCAGCACGCCGATGTTGTTGATTGCCGTCGGCGGCCTGATTGCCAATCTGGTGGCGTTGTGGCTGTTACATCGCGGCAGCGGTGAAAAGAATATCAACGTGCGGGCGGCGGCGTTGCATGTCATGGGCGACCTGCTGGGCTCTGTAGGCGCTATCGGCGCCGCGCTGATCATCATGTTTACCGGCTGGACCCCGATTGACCCGATCCTGTCGGTACTGGTATCGGTACTGGTGCTACGCAGCGCCTGGCGGCTGATGAAAGAGAGCGTGCATGAATTGCTGGAGGGCACGCCGACCCGCATCAATGTCGACCAACTGAAAATCAAGCTGACGGCGGACATCCCGGAAATCCGCGACGTACACCATGTCCACTTATGGCAGGTAGGCGAAAAGCCGTTGATGACGCTGCATGTTCAGGTTATTCCGCCACACGACCACGATGCGTTGTTACAGCGAATCCAACACTATCTGCTGGATCATTATCAAGTTGCCCACACCACGATCCAGATTGAGTATCAGCCGTGCGACGACGACCACTGCGATATCCAGTATCAGGCTGGCGGCCAGCCGCACAGCCATTCGCATTAATCACGCAGGTTCGCGCCGTCCCGTTCGTCAGGACAACGCGAACCGACGTTCTTATAGCGCTCGCGCCAGCGGCCGGGAGTGATTATCCCGGGCGCCTTTGATCCACAGCCAGGAGCCGTTAAGAGCGATCAGCGTCAGCACCATATACTGCAACGACATGGCATAGACGCCCTGATAAGCGAAAATCACCACGCTGATGACGTCGATCACCACCCACAGCAGCCAGTTCTCCACATATTTACGGGTCATCAGCAGCATCGCCGCCACCGACAGCACCGTCATGGCCGAATCCCAGAATGGGAAAGCGTCCGGCTGCAATGTCGGCATCGTCACATCCAAACCGACCGCCTGCATCAACATCACCGCAATCCAGGTCAGCAGAGCAAAGAACGGATCGATATAGCGCGACATCAACACAATGGCAATTACGCAACCAGCGCCCCACCACAGCGTTTGCCGGCGCGATAGCCAGCGGACCCGCAATTCCGCCTCCTGCTCGTCGGTGGTGCGGCTCCAGGCGTACCAGCCATACACATTGGCCGCAATAAAGAAAATCTGTAGCAGCAGGCTGGCATACAGCTGTATCTGGAAAAATATCAGCGCAAACAGCGACACATTGACCAGGCCAAATAGGTAATTGGCGGTTTTTTCCAGACTGGCCAGCCAAATGCACACCAGCCCCGATAACGTCCCCAACGCCTCGACCCAGGATAGGTCATACCCGTTGTCCCCTAACGGGATGTGAACCAGAATATTGCTGGTACTAAAAAAATCCATTTCTGCTCCTGAATGACATTAACTATGATCTGAGTTTAGCTGCGAAATCCAGCATCCGATTGAGCGGCACCAGCGCACGCTCACGAACATCGGCATCCACTTCAATGGCATGATAGAGCGTATCCTGCTGCTCCAGCGCCGAGGCAATCGCCTGCAGCCCGTTCATCGCCATCCACGGGCAGTGCGCGCAACTACGGCAGGTCGCCCCTTCCCCCGCGGTAGGCGCCTCCAGCAACACTTTATCCGGGCAGGCTTGCTGCATCTTGTAGAATATACCGCGATCGGTCGCCACAATCAGTTCCCGGTGCGGTAGCTGCTGCGCCGCCTGAATCAACTGGCTGGTCGACCCCACCGCATCCGCCATCGCCACGATGCTTTGAGGCGACTCAGGGTGAACCAGCACCGCCGCCTGCGGATACAGCGCTTTCATTCGTTTCAGCGCCTGGGTCTTGAATTCGTCATGCACAATGCAAGCCCCCTGCCAGCACAGCACGTCGGCGCCGGTCTGTTTTTGCACGTAATGCCCGAGGTGTCGATCCGGCGCCCAGATAATCTTCTCCCCCAGACTATCCAGATGTTCGATCAGCTCCACCGCGATGCTGGACGTCACCACCCAGTCAGCCCGCGCTTTAACCGCTGCCGACGTGTTGGCGTACACCACCACGGTGCGATCCGGGTGGCTGTCGCAAAAAGCGCTGAACGCTTCCACCGGGCAGCCCAAATCCAGCGAGCATTCCGCTTCCAGCGTCGGCATCAGCACGGTTTTTTCCGGGCTCAATATCTTTGCCGTTTCCCCCATAAACCGGACGCCGGCGACGATCAGCGTACTGGCGGAATGGGTGCGGCCAAAACGCGCCATTTCCAGCGAGTCCGCCACACAGCCACCGGTCTCTTCGGCAAGCGACTGAATCTCCGGGTCGGTGTAATAATGCGCCACCAGCACCGCATTACGCTCTTTCAGCAGGCTTTTAATACGGTGACGGAACTGTTGCTTTTCCCCTTCTGATAGCCGCCTGGGCTTTGCGGGAAAAGGGTAATCGATAACAGGTGGTTCAGGAAACTGGCTCATCATGGGATTCCGTGCGGTTGCAGGCGTGAAGACAATGTCATTACCGGGACTTTTGTTTTATACACTAAACAAAATATCGCAATATTGTCATAAAATCTGCTTTTTCTTTAGTTAGAAATTTCAGAAATGCCAAATGTGTTTAATTTATTAAAAACACGATACCGCTGGATACCAGGCGACCTGAATAGGCCGCCCGCGAGACAGTCAGGGAAACAGGCGATGCCAGTAAAGGGAGAAAGGAATAATCAGCACTAACGCCGGCAGGAAGTTAACCACTGCGAAGGTTTTAATCTGGGCGATACGCAACCCGACAGCCATCATCACAATGCCGCCGCAAGCTGCAAAATCCCCCATGGTGATGTCATTCATGAACGGCATGATGAGTCTGGCGGAGAAAAACAACAGCGTCTGCACCAGAAATTGCGGAACGGCAATCGACATCACCGCAACGCCCAACGTAATGGCAAAAATCAGCGCCGTGAAAATGTCGAGCGCCGACTTGATGATTAGCAGCTGATAGTCGCCGGTTAGCCCTTCGGTCATCGCGCCAACCACACCGGTGCCGCTGGCGCAGAACAACACAATCAGCGCGGTAAAGTTCTGGGTATACACATCCTGCGGTAATTTGTGTTCCGGCGGCGGCACAACCCGACTCAGCAAGCGTTCAATCAGTATCGCCCCTTTCTGAACGCCGGCTTCAAGGCGCAGCAACTCGCCGATCCCTACCCCCAAAATAATCGCCAGCGCAACCGCAGGAAGCTGGTGAACTTTTACCACCAGCGTTATCCCCATTGCGATCGACACCATCGCAAACGCCGGTGGTAAACCATCACGCATACGCTGGGGAATAAAACGGTGCAACGCCACGCCCAATGCGCCGCCAATCAGAATGGCTGCGCCATTGATAACCGGACCAATCATCATCAATATATCTCTTAAGGCTCACCCTTCGGCCTGTCAGATTGCGAAGGAATATCGCCATCAGTCAAAAAAGAAGCCCTTACTATACGCCAAATGCGATGGCGTGATTAAACCGGTCTAAAGCAAAAAGAGATATAACAAAACCCACATGAGGAGATGATGCGCTGTTGTCTCGCTTCGCTCGACTCGAACCTGAACGCAGCTTCTCACCTGCACGACAGTGCGATATTTAAAATAATGGTGAGCGAATTAAAGAGGAGTGATTTATTTAGCGGTGGTGGGTCGTGCAGGATGACTCGGCCTGCGGCCTCGCCCTTCGGGCCAGCGCGACGCGCTGTTGTCTCGCTTCGCTCGACTCGAACCTGAACGCAGCTTCTCACCTGCACGACAGTGCGATATTTAAAATAATGGTGAGCGAATTAAAGAGGAGTGATTTATTTAGCGGTGGTGGGTCGTGCAGGATGACTCGGCCTGCGGCCTCGCCCTTCGGGCCAGCGCGATGCGCTGTTGTCTCGCTTCGCTCGACTCGAACCTGAACGCAGCTTCTCACCTGCACGACTGTGCGATATTGAAATAATGGTGAGCGAATTAAAGGGGGAGTGATTTATTTAGCGATGGTGGGTCGTGCAGGATTCGAACCTGCGACCAATTGATTAAAAGTCAACTGCTCTACCGACTGAGCTAACGACCCGCTACGGGATATGCTACACAGAGATTCTTTTGTTTTGGTGGGTCGTGCAGGATTCGAACCTGCGACCAATTGATTAAAAGTCAACTGCTCTACCGACTGAGCTAACGACCCAAAACACCTTGCTGCTTTCAGCGATTCAGCATCGCCCTGGCAACGGCGGCATATATTACTAATATAATTTTTCTGTGCAACCTATTTTCCGAAAAAAAAATTCAATTGCTTATCCCTTGAACGTTCTGGCGCAAAAACCACGCATATCGCGCAATTTTTGCACCAGAAAGGGAATTACAAATCGGCTAAACGCTTCTGAGCTTGCTTGGCGCCATCGGTATTCGGGTAGTTTTTTACCACCTGCTGGTAGACTGCCTTGGCTTTATCAGTCTGCCCTTTTTCCTGCATGATGACGCCAACCTTGAACATAGCTTCCGAAGCTTTAGGAGATTTAGGGTAACTTTTGACAACATTAGCAAAGTAATACGCCGCGTCGTCTTTTTTACCCTTATTGTAGAACAATTGCCCTAACCAGTAGTTGGCATTCGGCTGGTAGGTTGAATCAGGGTATTTCTTGACGAAATTTTGAAACGCCACGATAGCCTGATCATACTGCTTTTTTTCCAATACTAACGACGCCGCCGTATTGTAATCGGTGTTAGCATCGCCAGTCATGGCCGGTGCCGCTGCCGAATCAGCGCTGGGGCTATTCGCCGCGCCAGTATTACTGGTTGCCGCCGGCGCAGACGCCGCCGCGTTGCCCGCTCCTGCTGCCGATGACGCGGCAGAAGAAGACTGGCCGCCGCTTTGAGAACCCAGGCTGTCAATCTGCTGATAGATCTGTTTCTGACGCTCAACGACCTGATTCAACTGATATTGGTTTTCCTGGATCTGGCCGCGCAAGCCATCGATATCGCGCTGAGTGTCGGCGAGTTGTTGCTGAAGTTGGGTTAATAACTGACTGTGAGCGTTAGAGATACGCTCAAGCTGAGTGACTCGATCTTCTACCGAGCCAGAGCCGACATTACTGATTGGCGCCTGGGCAGTAGCGGCCCAGGGGGCCGCTACGCCAACCAGTAACGACAGACTCAACACGTGATGTCTGAAGTTACTGCTCATGCGATTCTCTTAGTATACCAGAACGGCACGACGGTTCTTGGACCATGCTGCTTCGTCATGACCCAGAACGGCAGGTTTCTCTTTACCGTAAGAAACCACGGAGATCTGATCGGCAGACACGCCTTTACCCTGCAGGTACATCTGCACAGCGTTGGCACGACGTTCGCCCAGCGCGATGTTGTATTCCGGCGTACCGCGTTCGTCCGCATGACCTTCAACAGTCACTTTGTAGGACGGGTTGCTGCGCAGGAAAGCAGCGTGTGCATCCAGCATCTGAGCGAAATCAGGACGAATGTCGTATTTGTCCAGATCGAAGTAAACGATGTTGTTGCGCTGTAGTTCCTGCATCTGCAGACGAGCCTGCTCAGCAGAAGACATGTTGCCGCCATTTTCCATGCCAGCGCCGCCGTTCAGGGAAGACTGGTCGTTATTAGCGTGTTTGTTGGAGCTACATGCGGCAACAGCCAGCACCGGCAGAGCCAACATCAGGCCTTTCAGCACTTTATTGAATTGCATTTCTATGTCCTTTAAATAGGTTATTGTACATATTTTGATTACATATACGGCGACCAGGCAGGGAATCTCACCTGACCATCGGTTGCCGGAAGACGCGCTTTAAAACGCCCGTCGGTCGAAACCAGTTGCAGCACGGAACCCAGCCCTTGTTTGGAACTGTAGATTACCATGGTGCCATTGGGTGCGATACTCGGCGTTTCATCCAGGAACGTGTCCGTTAATACTTGAACGCCACCCGTTACCAGATCCTGTTTGGCGACATGCTGAGCGCCGCCGTTGGAGCTGACCATCACCAGGAATTTACCATCGCTACTGATTTCAGCATCCTGATTCTGAGCGCCTTCCCAGGTCAGACGTTGGGGAGCGCCGCCGTTAACACCGATTTTATAAATCTGCGGACGACCAGCCTGGTCAGAAGTATAGGCCAGCGTCTGGCTGTCAGGGAACCAGGTCGGCTCAGTGTTATTGCTGCGACCGTCGGTCACCTGAGAAATCTGACCAGAGCCCAGATTCATCACATACAGATTCAGGCTACCGCTCTTGGAGAGCGCAAACGCCAGTTTGGAGCCGTCCGGAGAGAATGCCGGCGCACCGTTATGACGCGGGAAAGAAGCGACTTGTTTGATATCGCCATTAGCCAGCGTCTGAACAACCAGCGCGGAGCGGCCGCTTTCAAACGTCACATACGCCAGTTTGCTGCCATCCGCCGACCAGGAAGGAGACATCAGCGGTTCCGGAGAACGGTGTACCACGAACTGGTTGTAACCGTCGTAGTCCGCTACACGCAATTCGTACGGATACTGCCCGCCATTGGTCTGCACCACATAGGCGATACGGGTACGGAAAGCGCCCTTGATGCCGGTCAGTTTTTCAAACACTTCATCACTGGCGGTGTGAGCGGCATAACGCAGCCACTGTTTGGTCACTTTGAACTGGTTCTGGGCCAGTACGCTGCCGGCACTGCCGGAGGTATCCACCAGTTGATAGGACACCAGGTAGCCATCCGCAGTCGGTTGAACCTGGCCGACAATTACCGCATCGATCCCCAGAGCAGTCCAGGCGGCCGGAGTCACTTCAGCGGCACTACCTGGCTGCTGAGGCATACGGCTCGGATCGATCGGATTAAACTTGCCGCTATTGCGCAAATCCGCGGCGACAATACTGCCGATTTCTTCAGGAACAGCGCCGCCCGCCGATTTGAACGGAACCACACCGATTGGGCGCGCAGAGTCGACCCCCTGGGTAATTTCAATACGGACTTCTGCATGCAACACAGCCGTCCACAGCATCAGAAAACTCAATGCAATTTTTAATGCCTGCTTCATCTCATCTCCCTTATCCCGGCTCCAGAGCCTACGATAACCTGGCAGCGTTTTAACAAACCCATATCAACAAACACGATGTGCACGGCGACCAGATATAGTCATAGTCTTAAACTCCGCCAACTGGCAACCGGGTCACTGCGGTTTAAAGTCTATCGGTGCGTTCTTGAAAGCTTCATATACATCAGAGCTGGGCGGCTTCGGTATCCGCGCCTGTTTGGCAGCAGCAATCGCCGCCTGACACAACGCCGGATCGCCCCCCTCGCTCTTCACATCAACCAGCAGGCCATCCGGCGCCAGTCTGATACGTAACGTACAGGTGCGCCCCTTGTAGGACTCCCAGTCATAAAATTTGCTCTGAATCGCGGTGCGAACCTGGCTGCCGTAGCTGTCCAGCGCAGCGCCGGATGCCCCGCTCTTCTTGTTATTGCCTACCCCGGCCGGCGCTCCGCCGCCAGCGGCACTGCCGCCGCCTTTCGGCGCGTTCTTCGATGAAGCCAGCCCGCCGAGCAGATCATCAACCTCACCGGCCTGTTTGGCCGCCTTTTTCTTGTCGTCAGCTGCTTTCTTGGCTGCGGCGGCCGCCTCGGCTTTCTTGGCAGCATCGGCTGCCGCCTTTTCCTTGGCGGCTTCCGCCGCGGCGGCCTTAGCCTCTTCCTCGGCTTTCTGCTTAGCATCAGCCGCCGCCTTGGCTTTGGCTTCCTCTTCCGCTTTTTTCTTTGCTTCTGCCGCGGCGGCAGCCTTGGCTTTAGCCTCTTCTTCCGCCTTTTTCTTCGCGTCGGCAGCAGCCTGCTTTTTCACTTCTTCCTCAGCACGCTTCTTCGCCTCGGCTGCGGCTTTAGCTTGCTGCTCGGCCTCCGCTTTGGCTTTAGCGGCGGCGGCTTCCGCCTGTTTCTGCTGTTCTTTCGCTTTCTGGGCGGCTTCTTCCGCCTGTTTACGTTGTTCTGCCTGTTCCTGCGCCTGCTGTTTCGCCTCTTCCTGCGCCTGCAGACGCTCTTTTTCCAGTTCTTTCAGCCGTTGCTGTTCAGCCGCCTGTTTCGCCTGCAGTTCTTCTGCCTGCTGTTCCGCCTGCTTCTTACGCAGCTGTTCGGCGCGGCGGGCATCGTTCTGTTGTTGTTGTTGCCGGTTGTACTGATCGACCACCGCGCTGGGATCGACCATCACCGCGTCGATGGATGACCCGCCGCCACCGCCGCTGGCGTCATCCATCTTCTGGTTCAGCGAACTCAGAATCAGCAACGTAATCAGAATAACGTGCAAAACGACCGAGATAATGACGGCACGCTTTAGCTTATCGTTTCGTTCGTTTGCCTTTAACACAAGGGGTTCCCAAAAACAGTTTTGCCAGACAAATGACTACTCATCGTGTAAAAACGTCATCGTGTAAAAACGTCATCGTGCACAAACGCCATTATCCACAGACTTCATCATTCACGGACTCGCCGGTCAAATCGGCTGTGTCATCAACCCGACAGATTTGACACCCGCCTGATGCAACAAATTCAGCGCCTTGATGATCTCATCATAAGGAACATCCTTGGCACCCCCGATCAAAAAGACCGTTTTCGGGTTTGCGGTCAGGCGGGACTGGGCTTCAGCCACCACCTGCTCCGCAGGCAGTTGATTCATACGATTATGATCAACCACCAGACTGTATTGCCCTACACCGGATACCTCGACAATCACTGGCGGATTATCGTTGCTGGATACGGTTTTGGATTCGGTTGCATCCGGCAGATCCACTTCCACGCTCTGGGTAATGATCGGTGCGGTCGCCATGAAGATCAGCAGCAGCACCAGCAACACGTCCAGCAGGGGAACAATATTAATCTCGGATTTCAGCGACCGGCGGCCGCCACGCGCACGAGCCATATCACCTCCCGATTAACGGTTGCCTTCGCTGGAGAAAGCCTGACGATGCAGGATAGCAATGAACTCTTCCATGAAGTTATCGTAATTCTGCTCAAGCTTGTTGACGCGCTGGTTCAGGCGGTTATAGGCCATGACCGCCGGAATCGCGGCGAACAGACCGATGGCGGTAGCGATCAACGCTTCCGCGATACCGGGCGCAACCATCTGCAACGTCGCCTGCTTCACTGCGCCGAGCGCGATAAATGCGTGCATAATCCCCCATACGGTACCAAAAAGACCGATATAAGGGCTGATGGAGCCGACGGTGCCGAGGAAAGGAATGTGGGTTTCCAATGTTTCCAGCTCGCGGTTCATGGAAATGCGCATGGCGCGAGACGCGCCTTCCACCACCGCTTCAGGCGCATGGCTGTTGGCGCGGTGCAAACGGGCGAACTCTTTGAAGCCCGCATAGAAGATTTGTTCGGTTCCGCCCAGGCTTTCGCGGCGAGTCTGGCTTTCCTGATACAAACGGGACAGTTCAATCCCCGACCAGAACTTGTCTTCAAACGCTTCGGCGTCACGCGTCGCAGAATTCAGAATACGGGTACGCTGAATGATAATCGCCCAGGAAGCGATGGAAAAACCGATTAAAATTAACATGATAAGTTTAACCAGAAGGCTAGCCTTCAGGAACAAATCAAGAATATTCATGTCAGTCACTGCTTAAACTCCGCGACAATAGACTTAGGAAGCGCAATTGGCTTCATTTGAAATGGATCGATGCATGCGACTAAAACCTCGGCATGGCTTAGCAGGGTGCCATGTGAGTCAAGGATTCGCTGTGCGAATGTCAGGGAAGCGCCGCGTATCACAACGATTTCGCTCTGCACTTCCAGTAAGTCGTCAAGACGCGCCGGGGCAAGATACTCAACCGTCATTTTACGAACAGCAAAGGCAACATGTTCATTCATGAGTACGCGCTGATGAAAATCGTGTGCGCGCAACATTTCGGTTCTGGCCCGTTCATAGAAGGCCACATAACGCGCGTGATAAACCACACCACCTGCATCTGTATCTTCATAGTAGACGCGCACTGGCCAGCGGAACACTTTATTACTCACTCTACATCCCGGTAATGCGATAAACCCCGCTACTATACGCAAGAGGGATAAGGTTTGGAATGGGTTCTATGTACAGGAAGGTAAATAATTATGGGTTGCGGACAACCCATAACCAAAAGGAATGAGAGGCTATTTTACAGGAAGTAGTAATACAATCCTGCGGCCAGGATCACAAAGGCCGGAAGGGGGGAAAAGAAAGCGCGCCAGCGCATCCCCTGAGGACGAAAACCCACGCCGTGAACGACGCCGGTACAGACCGCCCAAATCAGCGCTATCCCCTGCCAGACCGCCAGCGAGCTGGTGCGTGCGGCAAAACGCGCCGGCTCCCAGAATACGCAGCCGGCCAGCAGTAGCGCCATAATCAGGGAAAGGGCCCGTAACGGGCCCTTATCCATACAGCGGTACAGACGATCAATGAAAGCAATCATTGCGGTTTATCTTGATTCGTCTTGGTTGCTTCGCTCTGTTCCAGTGCCAGAGCGGTAATCACGCCTAGCGAACAAGCAAGAAGCGTTCCCAATATCCAGGCAAAATACCACATAAGTCAGGCTCCTTACTTAGTACAACGAATGAGAGTTCTGCTCAACATGCTCTTTGGTGATGCGTCCGAACATCTTGTAGTAACACCAGATGGTGTAGGACAGCACGATGGGAACGAAAATAATCGCTACCACGGTCATCACTCTGAGCGTAAGCAGGCTGGATGTGGCATCCCACATAGTCAGGCTGACATTCGGTACCGTCACCGACGGCATAATGAACGGGAACATGGCGATCCCGGCGGTCAGAATCACACAGGCGATACTGAGCGAAGAGAACAGGAACGCCATCGCGCCTTTCTCCGCACGGGCCATGACAGCAGTCATCAACGGCAGCACGACGCCCAGCAGCGGGATAGCCCACAGAACCGGGTGCTGATTGAAGTTGACCAGCCAGGCGCCGGCCTGACGCGCCACTTCTTTATGCAGCGGGTTAGATTCACCAGCGGTATTGATGACCGAGGTCACCGCATAGCCATCGATGCCATAAACCACCCAGACTCCGGCCAGAGCAAAGGTTACTGTCAGCGCCAGCGAAGAAAACTGAGCAACCTTTTTAGCGCGGAAGTGCAGATCGCCAGAGGTACGCATCACCAGATAGGTAGCGCCCTGAGCCACGATCATGCTCAGGCTGACAACGCCCGCCAGCAACCCGAACGGATTGAGCAACTGGAAGAAATTGCCGGTGTAGTACAGGCGCAGATACTCATCCACATGGAACGGCACGCCCTGCAGCAGGTTGCCGAATGCCACCCCGATGACCACCGGCGGTACGAAACTACCGATGAAAATGCCCCAGTCCCACATGTTACGCCAACGCGGATCTTCGATTTTCGACCGGTAGTCAAAGCCGACCGGACGGAAATACAGAGACGCCAGCACCAGAATCATGGCGATGTAGAAACCGGAAAACGCGGCGGCGTAAACCATCGGCCAGGCAGCGAACAGTGCGCCGCCCGCCGTGATCAACCAAACCTGGTTACCGTCCCAGTGCGGCGCGATGCTGTTAATCATCACACGGCGCTCTACATCGTTGCGACCCATCAGGCGAACCAGAACACCTACGCCCATGTCGAAACCATCGGTGACCGCAAAACCGATCAGCAGCACACCAATCAGCAGCCACCAGACAAAACGCAATACTTCATAATCAAACATAGTGGACTCCTGTTACCGTGCTTCCTGAGCCGCGATCGGCTGTTCGAAGTGATAGGCCCCCGTTTTCAGGCTGCTTGGACCCAGACGTGCGTACTTGAACATCAGGTACATTTCAGCCACCAGGAACAGCGTGTAAAGACCACAAATCAGTCCCATGGAGAACAGGATGTCTCCCGCGGTGAGCGAGGAGTTGGCGACAGCTGTCGGCAACACTTCACCAATCGCCCACGGCTGACGGCCGTATTCAGCCACAAACCAGCCGGCTTCAACGGCAATCCACGGTAACGGGATGCCGTACAGCGCGATACGATGCAGCCAGCGTTTTTGACCAATCTTGTTGCGCAGCACCGTCCAGAAAGACAGACCGATGATCAACAACATCAGCACGCCACAGGCCACCATGATGCGGAAGGAGAAGTACAACGGCGCCACACGCGGGATAGAATCCTTGACCGCCTGTTTGATCTGCGCATCGCTGGCATCAGCCACATTGGTGGTATAGCGCTTGAGCAGCAGGCCATAACCGAGATCCTGCTTGTTCTTGACGAATTCATCACGAACCGCCGGATCGGTGTTGCCGGAACGCAGTTGCTGCAACAGGTGATAAGCTTTCATCCCGTTACGAACGCGCACTTCATGCTGTTCCATCAACTCTTTCAGGCCGGTAACGGTCTTGTCGGTAGAACGGGTGGCGATCAGGCCCAACATATAGGGAATCTGAATCGCGTACTTATTCTCCATCGTCTCCTGATTCGGAATACCGAACAGAGTGAACGCCGCCGGCGCTGGCTGGGTTTCCCATTCAGCTTCGATGGCCGCCAGCTTGGTTTTCTGCACGTCGCCCATTTCATAACCGGACTCATCGCCCAGCACGATAACAGACAGCACCGCCGCCATACCAAAACTGGCTGCGATAGCAAAGGAGCGTTTGGCGAAAGCGACATCGCGCCCTTTCAGCAGGTAGTAAGAGCTGATGCCCAGAATGAACATCGCGCCGGTACAGTAACCCGCGGCGACAGTGTGAACGAATTTCACCTGTGCAACCGGGTTCAGCACCAGATCGGCAAAGCTCACCATCTCCATGCGCATGGTTTCGAAGTTGAAATCCGACGCGACCGGGTTCTGCATCCAGCCGTTAGCCACCAGGATCCACAGCGCAGACAGGTTGGAACCCAATGCCACCAGCCAGGTTACCGCCATGTGCTGCACTTTGCCCAGGCGATCCCAGCCAAAGAAGAACAACCCGACGAAAGTGGATTCCAGGAAGAACGCCATCAATCCTTCGATTGCCAGAGGTGCACCGAAGATATCGCCGACATAGTGAGAGTAATATGACCAGTTAGTACCGAACTGGAATTCCATGGTCAGACCGGTGGAAACGCCGAGAGCAAAGTTGATTGCAAACAACTTGCCCCAGAACTTGGTCATATCTTTGTAGATTTGTTTGCCGGACAGGACATACACGGTTTCCATGATCGCCAGCAAAAACGCCATCCCCAGCGTTAAAGGCACGAACAGGAAATGATACATCGCGGTCAAGGCAAACTGTAAACGTGACAGTTCGACTACATCAAACATCTTAACTCCTTGCTCCTCGCAGGAGGGTCTTTAGCTCGCTGTACGGACAAGCCACTAAATACCCGGCAGTTAGTAACCTAAAGAACACAACAATTGCTTTAGCACAGGCCTCAATATGCGCTACCACGTCACCACGGCGCATTTGAAAAGTAAGCCAAAGAGAAATTACAGAATTACAAATAGCATACTCGGATAAGAGTATCGGTATATTACGCCTCTACAACCCTACAATAAATAGGTTTTTACGTGATGCGGATTGAGTTTTTTGATTCTACGCCAACCTCTGCACCGCATACCGCCAAAGACACAATTGACCTGACGCAATTTAATCTTATTTTCAAATGGATATCCAGCCTGGATTTTTGATCTAAAACAAATATCCATCCCAATGTTAATAAAATGCGTCTTTTATTTTACATTTCATCAAATGTTAATCCAATGTAATTGGGCGGTTTCCGATGCGTGTCGTTAATAATATATTTCTTATTTTAATTAAAAATAGCGCGAGTTGATCTCAAATATAGAATTTTTTAATTTATGCGCTCATTGTTACTTTATTGTTGCCGGATTGATTAAATATTTTTCTTTCAGGCTATATTTTTGCGACAAGCTTCAAATATAAAAAAGGCCACCCGAGGTGGCCAAACATGTCGAACTTTGAAAATATTACACACTACTTTTCCGGTATGCTGAGCCTGCGGCTTAACGCCCCAGCACGGCTTTTACCGCATCGCCGATATCAGCCAGGCTGCGTACGGTCTTGACGCCCGCCGCTTCCAGCGCAGCGAATTTGTCATCCGCCGTACCTTTGCCGCCCGCGATAATCGCGCCGGCATGGCCCATGCGCTTGCCTTTCGGCGCCGTAACCCCAGCGATGTAACCCACTACCGGTTTGGTAACATGCTCTTTGATGTAAGCTGCCGCTTCTTCTTCCGCGGTGCCGCCGATTTCACCGATCATCACGATGGCTTCGGTTTGCGGATCCTGCTCGAACAACTTGAGAATATCGATAAAGTTTGAGCCCGGAATCGGGTCGCCGCCGATACCTACGCAGGTCGACTGACCCAGACCGGTATCAGTAGTCTGCTTCACCGCTTCATAGGTCAGCGTACCGGAACGGGACACGATGCCTACCTTGCCAGGCAGATGAATGTGGCCCGGCATGATGCCGATCTTGCAGGCGCCCGGCGTAATGACCCCCGGACAGTTCGGACCGATCATCCGAACGCCGCTCTGCTCCAGCTTCACTTTCACCGTCAGCATATCCAGCGTCGGGATACCTTCAGTGATACAGATGATCAACTGGATGCCGGCATCAATGGCTTCCAGAATGGAGTCCTTGCAGAACGGCGCCGGGACATAGATGACCGACGCTGTCGCGCCAGTGGCTTCTACCGCTTCGCGCACGGTATTAAATACCGGCAGACCCAGATGCTCGGTGCCGCCCTTGCCTGGCGTCACGCCCCCAACCATCTGCGTACCGTAAGCAATCGCCTGCTCTGAATGGAACGACCCCTGACTGCCGGTAAAACCCTGACAGATGACTTTGGTGTTTTTATCGATCAGAATGGACATTATTTACCCTCCACTGCAGCAACCACTTGCTGAGCCGCATCCGTCAGGCTGGTCGCAGCAATGATATTCAGACCACTATCCGCCAGTTTTTGCGCTCCCAGTTCGGCATTGTTGCCTTCCAGACGCACCACCACCGGAACGTTCACACCCACTTCGGCTACCGCGCCGATAATACCGTCGGCAATCAGGTCGCAACGCACGATACCGCCGAAAATATTCACCAGAACCGCTTTCACCTTGTCGTCGGACAGGATGATCTTGAAGGCTTCAGTAACACGCTCTTTGGTAGCGCCGCCACCCACATCAAGGAAGTTGGCCGGTGAACCGCCGTGCAGTTTCACGATGTCCATGGTTCCCATAGCCAGACCGGCGCCGTTTACCATGCAGCCGATATTGCCATCCAGCGCCACATAGTTCAGTTCCCACTGAGCGGCATGCGCTTCACGCGCGTCTTCCTGAGAGTGGTCGCGCATTTCGCGCAGTTCCGGCTGACGGAACAAGGCATTGCCGTCGGCGCCCAGCTTGCCGTCCAGACAGATCAGATCGCCCTGTTTGGTGATCACCAGCGGGTTGATTTCCACCAGCGCCAAATCACGCTCCAGGAACAGGGTCGCCAGTCCCATGAAAATTTTGGTGAACTGCGCCACCTGCTTGCCGCTGAGGCCCAGCTTGAACGCCAGCTCACGCCCCTGATACGGCTGCGGGCCGGTTAACGGATCCAGCGCGACTTTATGGATCAGGTGCGGCGTTTCTTCCGCAACTTTCTCAATCTCTACCCCACCCTCGGTGGATGCCATGAACACCACACGACGAGTGCCGCGGTCGACGACCGCACCCAGGTAAAGTTCTTTATCAATGTCCGTCGCGCCTTCCACCAGAATTTGGTGAACCGGCTGGCCGCTGGCGTCAGTCTGGTAGGTCACCAGACGCTTGCCCAGCCAGTTTTCGGCAAAGGCGCGAATCTCTTCTTTGCTGTTCACCAGCTTCACGCCGCCGGCCTTGCCGCGGCCGCCGGCATGTACCTGACACTTCACGACCCACGGACCTGCGCCAATCTTGGATGCCGCTTCTTCCGCTTCACGCGGTGTTGTGCAGGCGTAACCGGTAGGCGCCGGTAAACCATACCGCGCAAAGAGCTGTTTTGCCTGATACTCATGTAAATTCATGATGTTCTATCCATTTAAGTTTGAAGATAAGTCCAAAGACTCTCTGTCGTGGATAACGCCGCCGCGCGTTCGCAACGGCCTGCATAGCACATAATAAAGGCGGCAGGGCGCAGGCCGGCCGCCTTTCACTGCAACGCGTTAGACATCCAGCAGCAAGCGGGCCGGGTCTTCCAGCATCTCTTTAACGGTAACCAGGAAACCGACCGATTCACGGCCGTCGACCAGACGATGATCGTAGGACAATGCCAGGTACATCATCGGCAGAATCACCACCTGACCATCCACCGCCATCGGGCGATCCTTGATGGCGTGCATCCCCAGAATCGCGCTCTGCGGCGGGTTGATGATCGGGGTCGACATCAGGGAACCGAACACGCCGCCGTTGGTGATGGTGAAGTTACCGCCGGTCAGCTCTTCGACGGTCAGTTTGCCGTCACGGCCTTTCACCGCCAGTTCTTTGATTTTCTTCTCGATCTCGGCCATACCCAGCAGATCGACATCTTTCAGCACCGGCGTCACCAGACCGCGCGGGGTCGACACCGCGATGCTGACGTCAAAGTAGTTATGGTAAACCACATCTTCGCCATCAATGGACGCATTCACTTCCGGGAAACGCTTCAGGGCTTCCACAACGGCCTTGATATAGAAGGACATGAAGCCCAGGCGAATGCCGTGACGTTTCTCGAACGCCTCGCCATACTGCTTGCGCAGATCCATGATTGGCTTCATGTTGATTTCGTTGAACGTGGTCAGCATGGCGGTGCTGTTTTTGGCTTCCAGCAGACGCTCGGCCACACGCTTACGCAGACGGGTCATGGGAACGCGTTTCTCGCTACGGTTGCCCAGAGCCGGTGCAGATGAAACCGGCGCTGCGGCAGGCGCATCCGCCTTTTTGCCAGCCGGTTTCTGAGCAGCCAGGTGTTTTTCCACGTCTTCACGAGTGATACGGCCGCCGACACCGCTGCCCTTGATGGCAGCCGCGTCCAGATCGTGCTCGGCAATCAGACGACGGATAGCCGGACTCAGGGCATCGTTATTCTCATCTTCCAGCCCGGCTGTATGACGCTGTGCGGGCGTCGATTCTTTGCTCTGCGCTTTTTCGCTGGTTTCCTTGCCAGAGTTGTCGCCGGGACGCAAACGCCCCAGGACCTGACGGGACGTCACGGTGGCGCCTTCCGCTTCCAGCACCACTTCCAGCACGCCGGCTTCAATCGCAGGAACTTCCAGCACGACTTTATCGGTTTCAATTTCAACCAGCACTTCATCACGCTGGACGCTGTCGCCCGGTTTCTTGTGCCAGGTAGCCACAGTCGCATCGGCTACCGATTCAGGCAGGTCAGGGACAAGAATATCTACGCTACTCATTATCTATCCTTATTCATTTAATTAACGTTCAGCGCGTCATCAACCAGAGCTTGTTGTTGTTTCTGGTGTACGGACATATAGCCGACGGCGGGTGAAGCAGAGGCCGGACGACCGGCATACCGCAACGAGGCGCCAAAAGGAATCACCTCACGGAAGTGGTGCTGGCTGCAGTACCACGCGCCCTGGTTCAGCGGCTCTTCCTGGCACCAGACAAAATCATGTACGTGAGCGAACGGCTCCAGCGCGGCCTGCACGGCCTGATGCGGGAACGGGTACAGCTGTTCGATACGCACTATCGCCACATCTTTCTGTTCATTCTTGCGACGTTGTTCCAGTAAATCATAGTAGACCTTGCCGGAACACAGCACGACGCGCTTCACCGCTTTCGGATCAAGCTCGTCAATTTCCCCAATCGCCGGCTGGAACTGGCCGCTTGCCAGTTCATCCAGCGTGGAAGTAGCCAGCGGATGACGCAGCAGCGATTTCGGCGACATCACCACCAGCGGGCGACGCATGCCACGCAACGCCTGACGGCGCAACATGTGGTACACCTGCGCCGGCGTGGACGGAATGCACACCTGCATGTTCTGCTCGGCGCACAGTTGCAGATAACGCTCCAGACGCGCGGAGGAGTGCTCCGGTCCCTGACCTTCATAGCCGTGCGGCAGCAGCATCACCAAACCGCACATACGGCCCCACTTCTGCTCGCCGGAACTGATGAACTGGTCAATCACTACCTGCGCGCCGTTGGCGAAGTCGCCGAACTGGGCTTCCCAGATAGTCAGCGTGCGCGGTTCGGCGGTGGCATAACCGTATTCGAACGCCAGCACCGCCTCTTCAGACAGCACCGAATCCCAGACATTGAACACACCTTGCGCGTTATGCACATGCGCCAGCGGCGTGTAAGTGGAACCGCCTTTCTGGTTATGCACCACCGCATGACGATGGAAGAAGGTGCCGCGCCCGGCGTCTTCACCGGACAGACGTACCGGGATGCCCTCATCCACCAGCGTGGCGTAAGCCAGCGTTTCCGCTCCGCCCCAGTCGAACAGTTTTTCACCCGCCGCCATCTCGGCGCGGTCGTTATAAATCTTGGCGACGCGCGGCTGCATTTCCAGCGCTTCCGGCACTTCACTGATCCGGTGCGCCAGCTCCTGCAGGCGTTTGGTTTCAACCTTGTGCGGATAAGGCTCATCCCACTCATGGTTGAGATAAGACATCCAGGTGAAGGAGTGCATATCCATCGGGCGCCACTCGTCTACCACGCATTCGCCGGCATCCAGCGCGTCGCGGTAAAGATTGACTAGCTCGGTGGCGTCTTCCAGCGTCGCCATCTGCTGTTGCTCCAGACGGTCGGCGTAGATTTTACGCGGCGTCGGGTGTTTCTTGATCTTCTGGTACATCACCGGCTGGGTAGCACTCGGCTCATCGGCTTCGTTATGACCGTGACGGCGGTAGCACACCAGATCGATGAATACATCACGCTGGAAGGTGTTGCGGAAATCCAGCGCCAGACGGGTGACGAACGCCACCGCTTCCGGGTCGTCGGCGTTGACGTGGAAAATCGGCGCCTGCACCATCTTGCCGATGTCGGTACAGTATTCGGTGGAACGAGCATCACGCGGATTCGACGTGGTGAAACCGATCTGGTTGTTGATGACGATACGGATAGTACCGCCTACTTCGTAACCCCGAGCCTTAGACATGTTCAGGGTTTCCTGCACCACGCCCTGACCGGCAATCGCGGCGTCGCCGTGAATGGTGATCGGCAACACCAGAGAGCTGCTGGGGTTGTCCAGACGATCGATACGCGCGCGTACCGATCCAATCACCACCGGGCTGACAATTTCCAGATGCGACGGGTTGAACGCCAGCGCCAGATGCACTTTGCCGCCTTCGGTTTCCATATCAGACGAGAAACCCTGATGGTATTTCACGTCGCCGGTACCGAGGTGATCTTTGTGCTTGCCGGAGAACTCATCGAACAGATCCTGGGGTTTTTTACCCATCACGTTCACCAGCACGTTGAGACGCCCACGGTGGGCCATCCCCATCACCACTTCGCGCGTACCGTTTTTACCCGCGTGACGGATGATTTCCTTCAGCATCGGGATCAGCGCATCGCCCCCTTCGAGCGAGAAGCGCTTGGCACCTGGGAACTTGGCGCCCAGATAGCGCTCCAGCCCTTCGGCGGCGGTCAACTCTTTCAGAAAACGCTTTCTTTCTTCGACGGTAAAACTCGCCAGCCCCACTACCGACTCGATGCGCTGCTGAATCCAGCGTTTTTCTTCGGTATTGGTGATGTGCATGTATTCTGCGCCAATCGGGCCGCAGTAGGTCTGCTTGAGCGCCGCGTACAGCTCGCCAAGCTGCATGGTTTCCTTGCCGATGGCGAACGAGCCGACATTGAAGCTCTCTTTCAGGTCGTCGTCAGTCAGGTTGTGATAGGCAAGATCCAGATCCGGTACGTGTTCCTGTTTCCATAAACCCAGCGGATCAAGATTGGCATGCTGATGACCACGGAAACGAAAAGCGTTAATCAGCTGCAATACCTTAACCTGCTTGGCATCGTTGTCAGGATCGGTAATGGAAGAGGTATAACGCGAAGCGTCTTTCGCCAGGCGGCGGAAATAGTCGCGGGTTTTGGAGTGAAGTTGATCCGGTTTAACCCCAGTGGTGGGAAGTTGTTGAAAAATCGAACGCCAGCTGTGATCGATAGAATCCGGGTCAGTTAAAAAATCTTCATAGAGCTGCTCTATGTAGGACTGGTTCGCGCCCGCCAGATAGGAGGAATCCAGCCAGGCCTTCATTGCGCCGTTCTGCATTGTGATCCCTTAAGCTAATAAGCTTCAGTTTTCGCCGTGGTTAACATGTCTTATGTTGCCGTTATAAAACGGGTTGCCGTAAAAACGGTTCACTTGCTGTGCCTGGTTACACACGCTGCGGATATTCCTATCCTGAAGGAACCTTTAAAAAACGGTTCTGGCGCATAAGCCGGTTTTTAAAGGTTTCCTGTGACTCCCCCGCCTTACTGCGGGGGAACCGGTTTGTTACATGCGTCTGAAACTCAGGCGCTACGCTGCAACAGCATCGACTTGATATGGCCGATGGCGCGCGTTGGGTTCAAGCCTTTCGGGCAAACGCTGACGCAATTCATGATGCTGTGACAGCGGAATACGCTGAAAGCGTCATTCAGGTCGTCCAGACGCGCTTTGGTTTCCGTATCGCGGCTATCGATCAGGAAACGATACGCGGCCAGCAGACCGGCAGGCCCGATAAACTTATCCGGGTTCCACCAGAACGACGGGCAGGACGTGGAGCAGCAAGCGCACATGATGCACTCGTACAGTCCATCCAGTTTTTCCCGCTGTTCCGGCGATTGCAAATGCTCGCGCGCCGGCGGATTTTTCCCATTATTCAACAGGTAAGGTTTGATTTTCTCATATTGGGCATAGAACTGCCCCATGTCCACCACCAAATCACGAACAACCGGCAACCCCGGCAGGGGGCGGATCACAATTTTGCTATTGCCGTTACGCAGGGTGGACACCGGAGTAATGCACGCCAGCCCATTCTTGCCATTCATGTTCAGACCGTCAGAACCACACACCCCCTCACGACAGGAGCGGCGAAACGCCAACGTCGGATCCTGTTCTTTCAGGAGGATCAACGCATCCAGCAGCATCATGTCGCGGCCTTCTTCCGCTTCCAGCGTATAGTCCTGCATGCGCGGCGCACTATCGACATCCGGGTTGTAACGATAAACGGAAAATTCAACTTTCATCGCTTTCTCTCCGCACAATTAATAAGTACGCACTTTCGGCGGGAACGCCGGGCGCAGTTTAGGCTGCATGTTCACCTCACGGCGCGTCATGCTTTCGGTTTGCGGTTGATACAGCGAATGACACAACCAATTCTCGTCATCACGATCAGGATAGTCGAAGCGGCTGTGAGCACCACGGCTTTCAGTGCGGAAGTTTGCCGATACCGCGGTGGCGTAAGCGGTTTCCATCAGGTTGTCCAGCTCCAGACATTCGATGCGCTGGGTGTTGAACTCGCTGGAAGTATCGTCCAGACGGGCATTGTTGAGACGCTCGCGGATCACTTTCAGCTCTTCCAGCCCTTTCGCCATCGCGTCGCCTTCGCGGAATACCGAGAAGTTATTCTGCATGCAGGCTTGCAGCGCCTTGCGGATCTCCACCGGGTCCTCACCGGAACGGGTATTGTTCCACCGGTTGAGACGTTCCAGCGAGGCGTCGACATCGGAATCGCTGGCGTCGCGGGTATCGCCCTGTTCGGCCAGAGATTCCTGCAGGTGCATACCGGCGGAACGACCGAACACCACCAGGTCAAGCAGCGAGTTGCCGCCCAGACGGTTGGCGCCGTGTACGGAAACGCAGGCGATTTCGCCCACGGCGAACAGACCCGGAATCACCACGTCTTCGCCCTTCTCGTTCACGGTCAGCGCCTGGCCGGTTACCTTGGTCGGAATACCGCCCATCATGTAGTGGCAGGTCGGGATAACCGGAATCGGCTCTTTCACCGGGTCTACGTGCGCAAAGGTACGGGACAGTTCCAGAATGCCCGGCAGACGGGATTCAAGAACGTCCTTGCCCAGATGGTCCAGCTTCAGTTTGGCGTGCGGCCCCCACGGGCCATCGCAGCCCCGGCCTTCGCGGATTTCGATCATAATGGAACGCGCTACTACGTCGCGCCCCGCCAGATCTTTGGCGTTCGGCGCATAGCGCTCCATGAAACGCTCGCCGTGCTTGTTCAGCAGGTAACCGCCTTCACCGCGGCACCCTTCGGTCACCAGCACGCCGGCGCCGGCGATCCCCGTCGGGTGGAACTGCCACATTTCCATGTCCTGCACCGGCACGCCGGCGCGCAACGCCATGCCGACGCCGTCGCCGGTGTTGATGTGGGCGTTGGTGGTGGACTGATAGATACGGCCTGCGCCGCCGGTCGCCAGTACGGTGGCACGGGCTTTGAAATAAACGACTTCGCCGGTTTCGATGCAGATGGCGGTACATCCCACCACCGCGCCATCCTGGTTTTTCACCAGATCCAGCGCATACCATTCGGAAAAGATCGTGGTATGGTTTTTCAGGTTCTGCTGATACAGCGTGTGCAGCAACGCGTGACCGGTACGGTCCGCCGCCGCCGCGGTGCGGGCAGCCTGCTCGCCGCCGAAATTCTTGGACTGACCGCCGAACGGGCGCTGATAAATGCGGCCGTCATCCAGACGGGAGAACGGCAGCCCCATGTGCTCCAGTTCCAGAATCGCCTCCGGACCGGTTTTGCACATATATTCAATCGCGTCCTGGTCACCGATATAGTCGGAACCTTTCACGGTGTCATACATGTGCCATTCCCAGTTATCCTCGTGGGTGTTACCCAGCGCCACGGTAATTCCGCCCTGAGCGGACACGGTATGGGAACGAGTCGGGAACACTTTTGATAACAGGGCGCAGGACAGGCCCATCTGGGAAATCTGCAGCGCGGCGCGCATACCGGCACCACCCGCGCCGACGACAACGGCATCAAACTCTCTGACTGGCAAATTCATTACGCACCCCACACCACAACAGTTCCATAAATGACGTACACCAATAACGCGACCACGATAGCCAGCTGCAAAGTCAGCCGGACGGCCAGCGGTTTGATGTAATCAGTCAGCACCTGCCACATCCCGATCCAGGCATGGACCAGAATGGCGAACAACGTCAGCAGGGTGAATACCTTGGTGAGGTGCATGGCGAAGAAACCACGCCAGATTTCATACGTGATGTTACCGGCGCTGGCCACAAAGCCAACGATATACAGGACATACAGCACGATGACGATGGCAGAAGCGCGAAGTAATAACCAATCGTGTACGCCATTACGCCCCAATGCGGAGGCATTGCTTACCATACGAGGACTCCAGCCAAAAATGAAAGCACGACAGTAATAATGAAAGAGGTTTTTGCAGAACGTGATCCCGCCGCGAAATTTTCTTCGATGTAGCCGAAATCCATCAGCAGATGGCGCAGACCACCTACAATATGATAGGCCAGCGCGGTCAGAATGCCCCAGACAATGAATTTCACGATGAAGCTGTCCATGATGGCCGCCGCCTGGACAAACCCTTCCTGCGAAGAGAGGGAGAGACCGAGCAGCCACAACAGAATACCCACAGCAACAAACGTAATAACGCCGGAGACACGGTGAAGAATAGATGCTATCGCGGTAACGGGGAACCGGATCGTCTGCAGATCCAGATTGACAGGTCTTTGTTTTTTCACGGGTTTGCCCACACAGCTTTTATTATTTTCTTCCTCCGGACCTGTTGTGGGGTCAGACAGTGTGGACAGTGAGATGATGTTTGTCTCTGTCAATGCGCGCCTGAATCATGATCCTTTTCTTCAGTCGCACAAACCGATCACACTGGGTGCTCCTACTGCAGGGTATTCCGGAGACCTGGCGGCAGTATAGGCACTTCACATTCTTATTACAATTACCCTACAAACTGTTTGGGCACATTTGCCCTGAACAGTGAGTAAGATCACGAATTTCACAATTTATATAAAATTAATTATCTGATTTGACAAATCTTAAACATTTAAATTACAACTAGGACCCAAGAAACCTTTTGCCCTGTTAAAGCTCATCGGTAGCTCTTTCCCATTCACCAAAGTTATGTAACAGTGGGAAACAAAGTCCCCGGAAAAGTGATAAGTACTAGCTACAATTAGAGCAGGACAGGGTTAATGCCCAGGCTGGGAGAGCACGTGTTCACCCTGACTGTGGCCGCCTGACATATGGTCAACTCTGTACCCCGGTCTTCTTGCAGACCGCAGAGTGACGTCTGGTCTGTTTACTTTGTCCAGTGTGCGGGCATGACGGTATTTCTGCAGTGACGAATTTTTAAAATTAAAGATTAAAGCGCTAAGGAGACTGTAAATGGCTGATAAAAAAGCAACGCTTACCATAGACGGTAAAGAGTCTATTGAGCTGAATGTCCTGTCTGGTACGCTTGGCAACGACGAAATTGATATTCGTAGCCTCGGTTCTAAAGGTTATTTCACATTTGACCCCGGTTTTACCTCTACCGCGTCCTGTGAATCCAAAATCACTTATATTGACGGCGATGTGGGCGTACTGCTGCACCGCGGCTATCCCATCGCGCAACTGGCGGAAAAATCCAACTACCTGGAAGTCTGCTACATCCTGCTGTTTGGCGAAGCGCCGACGCAGGAACAGTACGACACCTTCAAGACCACCGTTACCCGCCATACCATGATTCACGAGCAGATCACTCGCCTGTTCCACGGCTTTCGCCGTGACTCCCACCCGATGGCGGTGCTGTGCGGCGTGACGGGCGCACTGGCGGCGTTCTACCATGACTCGCTGGACATCGGCAACGAACGTCACCGCGAAATCGCCGCCTATCGCCTGCTGTCGAAAATGCCGACCGTGGCGGCCATGTGCTACAAGTACTCCATCGGCCAGCCGTTCGTGTATCCGCGTAATGACCTGTCCTACGCCGGCAACTTCCTGCACATGATGTTTGCTACGCCGTGCGAAGAATACGTAGTGAATCCGGTGCTGGAACGCGCTATGGACCGCATCCTGATTCTGCATGCCGATCATGAACAGAACGCGTCCACGTCCACCGTGCGTACCGCCGGTTCTTCCGGCGCCAACCCGTTCGCGTGTATCGCCGCGGGCATCGCTTCGCTATGGGGGCCGGCACACGGCGGCGCCAACGAAGCCTGTCTGCGTATGCTGGAAGAAATCAGTTCCGTCGAGCACATTCCAGCCTTCATCAAACGCGCCAAGGACAAGAACGACTCGTTCCGCCTGATGGGCTTCGGCCACCGCGTGTATAAGAACTACGACCCGCGCGCCACCGTGATGCGCCAGACTTGTCATGAAGTGCTGAAAGAGCTGGGCACCAAGGATGACCTGCTGGAAGTGGCGATGGAGCTGGAAAATATCGCACTGAACGACCCGTACTTCATCGAGCGCAAGCTCTACCCCAACGTGGACTTCTACTCCGGCATCATCCTGAAAGCCATGGGCATTCCGTCCACCATGTTCACGGTGATTTTCGCGATGGCGCGTACCGTCGGCTGGATCGCTCACTGGAGCGAAATGCACGGCGAAGGGCTGAAAATCGCCCGTCCGCGCCAGCTGTACACCGGCCACAGCGAACGCGATTTCGAGCCATCAGTCACCAAACGCTAAACGCGGCCGCCCTCTGGTGGTTAGCAGTGAAAAGGTCGGGCTCAACCCGACCTTTTTTATTTGTATTTATCATACCGTTCGCCGCACCGGTCCCCTCACCCGCGTATCATTGCTGGCAGTGCGGGCAGGCATAAAACGGTCGTGACGCCACCAGGCTTTTCACAATAGGGTGACCACAGCGCTCGCAGGGTTTCCCATCCAGATGAAACACGTGAAAACGGAATAACGCGCCATGATGACGATTCTCATCGTCTTCCGAACCGCGAGTCTGGTACGACAATCTGGGAATCTCCAGCAGCATGCGGCTTAACATCGCCAGTTCAGTCTCGCTGAGATCCGCCGCCCGCCGCGTTGGCGCCAGCGCTGACGCCCACAAAATTTCCACCCGCAGATAATTGCCAAGCCCGGCCAAAAATCCCTGATCCAGCAGCAGGGTACCGAGTTGCCTGCGGCAAAAGCGCGCCGACAGCAGCCGTTCCCGCACCTCGTCGACCGTTAATGACTCATCCAGCACGTCCGGCCCAATCCGCTGTAAAAAAGGGTGAGTCGCCAGCTGTTCGGGCGTCAGCATAGTGATATCAGAGGCGCTGTAGAGCGAAACGGCATTATCGGCGGTATCCAACCTGACTCGCAGCTCCCGGCGGGTATCGGGCGGCTGTTTTCCCACACGCCAGACCCCGTACAGCTGATTATGGCTGTACATGACCACGTCATTGGAGAACCAGGTCAACAGCGCCTTGCCACGGGTGACGATACGTTCAACCTTTTCCCCCATCAGCGTTGCTTCGTAGGATTTGAGTTCAGGAAAAGCAAACCACACGCCAGTCAGCGTTTTTCCCACCACTGCGGCAACCAGCCGATCGGCGGCACGTCGAATTTCGGGGCCTTCGGGCATCCTCTCCTCCGTTATCGGGTCGTAACCTGTATGCCATACTGGGTGAAGCTTTCTCGCAACCGGCGGGCGAAAATCAGCGCGTGGGCGTTATCGCCGTGCAGACAGACCGTTTCCGCCTGTACCGCGACCCAACTGCCGTTGCTGGCGCGAACCCGCTGACGCTGCACCATTTCCAGCGTCTGAGCCAGCGCCAGTTCATCGCTGCTGATCACGGCGGAGGGCTGATCGCGCGGCACCAGCGAGCCATCAGCCTGATAGCTGCGGTCGGCAAACACTTCCTGACGAGTCTTCAGCCCGGCTCGTTTACCGGCACGAATCAGCTCGCTACCCGCCAGACCCACCAGACACAGCGACGAATCCACCGCCGCCACCGCGCGGGCAATGGCATCCGCCAGCGCCGGCTCGCGCGCCGCCTGATTGTAGAGCATGCCGTGGGGTTTAACGTGAAACAGGCGTGCGCCTTCCGCCTTGACGATCGCCGCCAGCGCGCCAATCTGGTACACCACCTGCGCGTAAACCGTTTCCGGCGGCAGGTTCATGGCCGAACGGCCGAAGTTTTCGCGATCGGGAAAGCTCGGATGCGCGCCAATCGCCACGCCATACTGGATGGCCCAGCGCACCGACTGGCGCATCAGGTCGGCGTCGCCGGCATGAAAACCGCAGGCGATATTGGCGGAACTGACCAATTGTAACAGTGCCTCATCGTGCTGGCCGCCTTCTCCCAGGTCGGCGTTCAAATCAATTACCATGCAGCCTCCAGGCCAGTTGTTCCAGATAGCGATGTTGCTCCTGCAATGCCCGTAGCGCGTCATCCGGCGAGCAGCGAATAAAATGCACCGGTTCGCCCAGGCGCAACTGCGCCATGTTGTACAGGTCAGCCTCAATCACGCAACCGATGCGCGGATAGCCGCCGGTCGTCTGGGCATCGGCCATCAGCACAATCGGCTTGCCGTTGTGGGGCACCTGAATCACCCCCGGCAGCAGACCGTGGGACAGCATTTCCCGGTGATTTTCACGCATCAGCTCCGGCCCCAGCAGGCGATAGCCCATACGGTTGCTCTGTGGGCTGAGATGCCAGCCGGTGCGCCAGAAATTGTCGCGCGCCTCTTCGCTGAACTCCTGATACTCCGGCCCCGGCAACACCCGCACCCGATTGCTGAACAGCAGTTGCTTAACCCCGACGGAACGGCCGGGTAAACGCCGCGGTTTTCCCAGCGGCAACGTATCGCCGTCCGCCAGCGGGCGTCCTTCCAGCCCGCCAATTCCCGCCTTCAGGTCGGTGCTGCGAGATCCCAGCACCTCCGGTACCGCGATTCCGCCGGATAGCGCCAGATAACTGCGCATGCCGTTACGTGGCGAACGCAGGCGCAACGTCTGCCCCGCTTTCGCCGCAAAACACCAGCCGGTCCATAGCGTTTTGCCGTCTAATGTGGCGTGACAGTCGGCCCCGGTCAGCGCAATCCAGCACGGTGTGGTGAAGGTGGCAACCAGTTGCCCCAGCGTGATTTCCAGCGCCGCCGTGTCCGTGTCGTTCCCCACCAGCAGATTGGCGAGCTTCAGCGCCGGGCTATCCAGCGCGCCGCACTGGCTGATGCCCAGTTGCCGCCACCCCGGGCGCCCGAGATCCTGCACCGTGGTCTGCAATCCTGCCCGGATAATCTTCAGCATATTCCCTCCCGCTGCGGAACAAAGCGTACCCGATCGCCCGGCCTCAACAACGTCGGCGGCGTCTGCATCGGCTGGAACAGGGCCAGCGAGGTGCGGCCAATCAGTTGCCAGCCGCCCGGCGTACTGAGCGGATAAACGCCGGTCTGGCTGCCGCCGATCCCTACCGAACCGGCGGGCACCAGCACCCGAGGTTCGGCGCGTCGCGGCGTGGACAGCGCCTCATCCAACCCGCCGAGATACGGGAAACCGGGTTGGAAACCGAGGAAGTAGACCACATAGCGCCCGGCGGCATGACGTTCCACCACCTGTTGCGCGGTCATGCCGCAATGCTCCGCCACCACGTTCAGATCCGGCCCTTGTTCGCCGCCGTAGATCACCGGAATCGCCACGTCGCGCTGTGGCACGTTGGTAAGCGATTCGCTCTCTTCCCACCAGCGTTGCAGCCGTTCGATAGCATCCAGCGCCTGCCGACGCGGATGCCGGAGCACCACCGTCAGGTTATTCATACCGGGGATGACTTCACTGACGTCGTCGTGCCCGGCCAGACGCTCCGCCAGCCCCCAGATTCGTTGCTGGCTTTCCAGTCGCAGCGGCGGCTCCAGTTCCAGCACCACCGCTTTCTCACCCAACAGATAACAGCGTGCGCGTTGCATCCTTCCTCCAGCCTGATGTTGTCTGTCTTATCCCGCCGCCGTCATGGTGTACGGCGTCCGACTGTTCAATTACGCCGGGTTAGGGATATCAATGAATGTCACGTCAAAACCATGTTGCGACGCCAGCCATTCGCCCAGCGAGCGGATCCCGGCCCGCTCGGTGGCGTGATGGCCGGCGGCATAGAAATGCAGCCCCATTTCACGGGCGGTGTGGATGGTTTTCTCCGATACCTCGCCGGTGATGAAGACATCAACGCCGAAGTCAGCCGCCTGATCGATAAAACTCTGCCCGCCGCCGGTACACCAGGCGATACGCCGGATCTGCGCAGGCGCATTGTCGCCGCTATGCAACACCGGCCGCTCCAGCGCCGTTTCCAGCCTCTGACGCAAGTCGTCGCCGCTGCAAGGCTGGGGCAGTTCGCCGTATGGCAACAGCGATTCAATCTCGCCCAGCACCCGGATCCCCAGCATCGCCGCCAGCCGGGCGTTGTTGCCGACTTCCGGATGAGCGTCCAGCGGCAGGTGGTAGCCGTACAGGTTGAGGTCATTAGCCAACAGGGTCTTCAGGCGCTGACGTTTCATGCCGCGCACTACCGCCGGCTCGTTGCGCCAGAAATAGCCGTGATGCACCAGCACCGCGTCGGCCTGCTGCGCCACGGCGGCATCCAGCAACGCCTGACAGGCGGTGACGCCGGTGACGATGCGCCGCACCTCGCTGCGCCCTTCCACCTGTAGCCCGTTGGGCCCGTAGTCCTGAAACGCCGCCACATTGAGAAAACCGTTGATCAGGCTTTCCAGTTCGGTATTACGCATAGCTTGTGCTCCTTTCTGTCTTCAGTGGCGATCATGCCGTTTCGCCGCTTTTCGCGGCTTCAAATGCCGCCAGCGTGCGCGTGCGCGCCTGTTTGTGATCGACAATCGGCAAGGGATAGTCGATGCGCCGCTGCTGGCGCACGGCCCAGTCGTGAGGCTGATGAACGGCCTTGCCCGGAACCTGCGCCAGCTCCGGTACCCAGCGCCGAATAAACACGCCTTCCGGGTCGAAGCGCTCGCCCTGCGTCGTCGGGTTGAAAATACGAAAATAAGGCGCGGCGTCGGTGCCGGTGGATGCCGCCCACTGCCAGCCGCCGTTATTGGCGGCCAAATCGCCGTCCAGCAGTTGGCTCATGAAGTAACGCTCGCCTTCACGCCAGTCGATCAGCAGGTCTTTCACCAAAAAACTGGCGCAAATCATCCGTAACCGGTTGTGCATCCAGCCGGTCTGGTTCAACTGACGCATCGCCGCATCAACGATGGGGTAGCCAGTCTCTCCCCGTTGCCACGCCGCCAGTTCGTCCGGCGCGTTGCGCCATGCCACGCGCCGCGTCCAGCCGATAAACGGCTGGTGCTTGCACAACGCCGGGCTGAACACCAGCAGGTGGCGGTAAAACTCGCGCCATACCAGCTCATTGAACCAGGTAAACGCGCCGCTTTCCGACCGGACCAGCCAGTCCGGGTGTTCCATCGTTAAGCGATTGAAACACTGACGCGGCGACAATACCCCCAGCGCCAGATACGGCGACAGCTTGCTGGTGGCGGCCAGCGCGGGCAGGTCGCGCTGTTCATGGTAGAACATCACCTGCTCACGGCAGAACTGGCGCAGGCGCTGCAAGGCCGCCGGCTCGCCGGCCGGAAAATCGGCATCAACGTCGGTTTGCGGATAGTCGAACGGCGCCAGCGACGCCAGCGTGATGTCGCCCTGTCGGCGAGCAGCCGGTGCGGGCACCGAACCGACATCGCTTTGTTGCAATCGTTTGAGAAAGGCGGCGCGAAATGGCGTAAATACCTTGTACATGTCGCCGGAGCCGGTGACCACGCTGCCGGGCGGCAACAGCAGGCTGTCGTCAAATCCCCGGCATTCGGTCACGCCGGTCAGCGCTTGTTCCAGTTGTTGGTCGCGCTGGCGTTCATTCCATTCATACTGACGGTTGTAAAACAGACGCGTCACCTGACGCTCGCGGCAGAAATCGACCAGCCAGCGTACACTGGCGGCGAAATCATCGCACTGATGGTAGTGCAGCGGGATGCCTTTCTCCCGCAGCGCCTGTTGCACACCACGCAAATTGTCCAGCAGAAACGCCGCCTGATACGGCGCCATGACATGGCTGGCCCACTGCTGCGGCGTGGCGATAAACACCGCCTCAACCCGTGCGTCGGGATCCTGGCAGGCAGCGTGCAGCGCCAGATTATCGGTAAGGCGTAAATCGTGACGAAACCAGACCAGATGTGTGGTCATGAACCATCCTTAACGTACTGCTGAAAAATTAATGCCCATAACGTAACCGCAGCGCCTCCGGGTAAGGATCAAAATAGCGCTGCTGCGCCAGCCAGGCATCCGGGTACTCCGCCATGTAATGGCGCAGCAGGGTGAGCGGCGCCAGCAACGGCTGCATGCCCTGACGATAACGATCGATCAACTGGGTCAGTTCCTGCCGCTGCCCGGCGGTCAACTGACGGCGAAAATACCCCTGCACATGCATCAGCACATTGGTGTGATTGCGCCGGGAAGCCGGGCGCGACAGCAGCGTCATAAATCGCAGCCGGTACTGCGCCGCAAACGCCTCCAGCGAATCCCACTGGTCCATCGCGGCGACGAACGGCCCCAGTTCGCGGTACTCCGGCTGCGAATGCGCCAGCAACAGCAGCTTGTAGCGGCTGTGGAAGCTCATCAGCGCGCCGCGGCTCAACCCTTTTTTCCATAGCTGGTTGAATTCATGCAACGCATAGACCCGGGCAATGAAGTTCTCACGCAGCGCCGGATCATGCAGGCGACCGTCTTCTTCCACCGGCAGCCACGGCAACGTTTCCCTTACTTGCTGGGTAAACAGCCCCACCCCGCTTTTACGCGCGTTGTTCTGAGCGGCATCATAAATTTTAACCCGTTCCATACCGCAGCTCGGCGATTTGGCGCAAACGATATAACCGCACAGGTGCGCCAGTTCCGCCGCTTTTTCAGCGGAGAACGCGGCCATGTTGTCCGTCACATCCAGCCCGGAACCATTGCTGGCCAGCAGGCGCAGGCGCCCTTCATCCGACTTAACCAGCCGCAATGCCGGACGCGGCACCGGCAAGCCGATCGCCATCTCCGGGCATACCGGTTCAAAATGAAAATAGGGAGCAAGCTGCTCAACGGCAAAGGCCAGTCGTTTATGCCCGCCATCAAAACGCACCGGATTGCCAAGCAGGCAGGCGCTGATGCCAACGGGAATCAGATCGGCTGTCATGGTGTCCCCTGTATTAAAAGAGAGTGCTATCTCAATAGCATAGCGGAATTATCCCGCTTTCCCCGGAAGATAAACGTTACAGTCAGCGCATCCGCGCCGCGACTAACTGGCAAAATCATAACAGAGCGCGCCACGGCTACGCAGAGGGAAGCGGTCAGATATTCAGCAAAAGAAACAGGAAAAAAGGGTACCAGCGGTAATAACAGCGCAAACAGCACAGAAAGGAAGAACAGCCGCCAGGCGGCTTTCCTGAACGAGCGGGGTCAATCAGTAAAAATAGCCGGCGGCATGCTCCGACTGTTCCAGCCACACCGGCTTATCGCTGGTCTTTAGCCAAACGCGATGCAGGTAGCTGTAAAAACGGGAACGGCCACGCCAGCACAGCATCACCGGCAGCGCCAGAATCCCCACCAGCACCACGCCGATGCGGCGCAAGGCGACCCGGTACCAGGGATAAACAACGTAGGACATCATTAACGCCTCCTGATTAAACGGTTTACTTTTGATTAAATTTTACACTCATCGGACCAGATAGCAACACGAGAATTAACTATTTTTCCATCAACATCAATAAGTTAAATTATGGTTAATTTTTTGATTCTCAATAGTTACACATCACTAACCCACGCTAAAAAATCTGCCAGCCGGAATGCACCGACGCCTGCGCTCTTCTCTGGCATATCAGCAGCCTAACTGACGTATCCTTCACCATTTTTATACTTTTTTTACGCCCGCCTCGTGGAAATTTGCACCTTCTTTTTTCCGCTCTGCGTAGCCTGAACGCCGTAGGAAGAATCCCATTTCTCAGGCGCGCCTGACCAGTTAATGCCGTTGCACGGTGCGCCAGATAAGGGAAACGACCGGATGATAGCGAGTCAACACCGTTGGAGGTGACCTGTGAATATTGGCCTGATGGCAGGCGGTATGCTGGTGGTACTACTGCTGGTTTATCTTTTTTATGCATTGCTCAACGCGGAGGAATTCTGATGCCCAGCGATGCTTTTTTATTGATCGTCAGCCTGTTTGCGATCCTGCTGGTGCTGGCACAGCCGCTCGGCCAGTTTATGGCGCGGCTGGTGGAAGGCGAAACCGGCCGCATGCGCCGTTACGAGCTGAGCGCGGCCCGGCTGTGTGGTTTTTCAACCCGTGAAATGGGATGGCAACACTACACCGGCGCGATTCTGGTGTTCAACCTGTTGGGTATCGTGCTGCTGTTCCTGATGCTGGCGTATCAGGATCATCTGCCGCTGAACCCACAGCAGATGCCGGGCCTGTCCTGGCATCTGGCGCTCAACACCGCGATAAGTTTTGTGACCAACACCAACTGGCAGGCTTACAGCGGGGAAAACACTCTGAGCTATTTCAGCCAGATGGTGGGGCTGACGGTACAGAATTTCCTGTCTGCCGCCACCGGCATCGCCGTGGCTTTCGTGCTGATGCGCGCCTTCGCCCGCCGCACTACCCACGAACTGGGCAACGCCTGGCTGGATCTGCTGCGCATCAATCTGTATCTGCTGCTGCCGATTTCACTGCTGCTCAGCCTGTTCTTCATTAGTCAGGGCAGTATTCAGAACTTCCTGCCCTACCAGCATATCACCACGTTGGAAGGCGCATCGCAGGTGCTGCCGATGGGGCCGCTGGCCTCGCAGGAAGCCATTAAAATGCTGGGCACCAACGGCGGCGGTTTTTTAGGCGCCAACTCGGCTCATCCGTTCGAAAACCCGAATGCGCTGACTAACTTCGTACAGTTGCTGTCCATCCTGCTGATTCCGGCGGCGCTGTGCTTTACCTTCGGCCGGGTGGTGAATGACCGTCATCAGGGCCATACCCTGCTGTGGGCGATGTCGCTGATGCTGATCGCCGCCACCGCGGTAGTGATGTACGCCGAAGTGAGCGGCAATCCGCATCTGTTGTCGCTGGGCGCGGACAGCGCGCAAAACATGGAAGGCAAGGAATCCCGTTTCGGCATTCTGACGTCAGCCTTTTTCGCCGCCATCACCACCGCCACCTCCTGCGGCGCGGTCAACGCCATGCATGACTCATTTACCGCGCTGGGCGGCCTGATCCCAATGTGGCTGATGCAGATTGGCGAAGTGATCTTCGGCGGCGTAGGTTCCGGCTTCTACGGCATGCTGGTGTTCGTGATGCTGACCGTGTTTATTGCCGGGCTGATGATCGGCCGAACCCCGGAATACCTCGGTAAGAAAATCGAGGCCTGGGAAATGAAGATGGCGGCGCTGGCGATTCTGATCACCCCGGCGCTGGTATTGCTGGGCACTGCGCTGGCGCTCGGCACCGAAGCCGGCCGCGCCGGCATCCTGAACCCCGGCGCACATGGCTTTAGCGAGGTGCTGTACGCCTACTCCTCGGCCGCCAACAACAACGGCAGCGCCTTTGCCGGCCTTAGCGTCAACACCCCGTTCTATAACCTGACGCTGGGTATCGCGATGCTGCTGGGCCGCTTCTCGTCGCTGATTCCGGTGCTGGCGATCGCCGGTTCGCTGGTGGCGAAAAAACGCCAGCCGGAAACCAAGGGATCGTTGTCCACCCGTGGCCCGCTGTTCATCGGTCTGCTGATCGCCATCATTTTGCTGATTAGCGCGCTGAACTTTATTCCTGCCCTGGCACTCGGTCCAGTTGCCGAGCATTTACAGTCAAGTCTGGTTCACTGAGCCGGAGAAAGAAGATGATTCGTAAACAGCAAACGCTTTTTGATTCCGCTCTGTTGCGTAACGCGCTGGTGGATTCGGTAAAAAAACTCGATCCGCGCGTCCAGTGGCGCAATCCGGTGATGTTCGTGGTGTATATCGGCAGCCTGCTGACCGCCGGTATCTGGCTGGCGATAGTCAGCGGACAAACCGCCGGCAGCGCCGGGTTCACCGGCGCGGTTTCACTGTGGCTGTGGGTGACGGTACTGTTCGCCAACTTCGCCGAAGCGCTGGCGGAAGGCCGCAGCAAAGCGCAGGCGGAAACCCTCAAAGGCGTGAAAAAAACCAGTTGGGCCAACAAGCTGGCCGCGCCGCACCATGACGCCGCCACCCAGAAAGTGCCGGCCGACAGCCTGCGCAAAGGCGACGTGGTGCTGGTGTCCGCAGGCGAGATGATCCCCTGCGACGGCGAGGTGCTGGAAGGCGGCGCCTCGGTGGATGAAAGCGCCATCACCGGCGAATCGGCGCCGGTGATCCGTGAATCCGGCGGCGATTTCGCCTCGGTGACCGGCGGCACCCGCGTGCTGTCCGACTGGCTGGTAATCCAGTGCACCGTCAACCCTGGCGAAACCTTTATCGACCGGATGATCGCCATGGTGGAGAGCGCCAAACGCCGCAAAACCCCGAACGAGGTGGCGCTCACCATCCTGCTGGTGGAACTGACTATCATTTTCCTGCTGGTGGTCGCCACGCTGTCGCCGTTCTCCTGGTTCAGCGTCACCGCCAACAACAGCGGCTCGGTGATTAGCATCACCGTGCTGGTAGCGCTGCTGGTGTGCCTGATCCCCACCACCATCGGCGGCTTGCTGTCGGCCATCGGCATCGCCGGCATGAGCCGCATGCTGGGCGCCAACGTCATCGCCACCAGCGGCCGTGCGGTAGAAGCCGCCGGCGACATCGACGTGCTGCTGCTGGACAAGACCGGCACCATCACGCTGGGCAACCGTCAGGCTTCCGCGTTTCTGCCGGCGCCGGGCGTGAGCGAGCAGGCGCTGGCCGACGCGGCGCAGCTGGCCTCGCTGGCGGACGAAACCCCGGAAGGCCGCAGCATCGTGGTGCTGGCCAAACAGCGTTTCGGCCTGCGCGAGCGGGCGCTGCGGGACCTGGACGCCACCTTCGTGCCCTTCTCGGCGCAGACCCGCATGAGCGGCGTCAATATTCAGGGGCGCACCATCCGCAAAGGCGCGGTGGACGCGCTGCGACGTTACATTGAAGCCAATCAGGGCCAGTTCCCGGCGGAAGTGGAAGACGCCGTCGCCGGCGTGGCGCGTCAGGGCGGCACCCCGCTGGTGGTCGCCGAAGGCAAGCGCGTGCTGGGCGTGGTGGCGCTGAAAGATATCGTCAAAGGCGGTATCAAGGAGCGTTTCGCCGAACTGCGCAGCATGGGCATCAAGACCGTTATGATCACCGGCGATAACCCGCTGACCGCCGCCGCCATTGCCGCCGAAGCGGGCGTGGACGATTTTCTGTCGGAAGCCACGCCGGAAGCCAAACTGGCGCTGATTCGCCAGTATCAGGCGGAAGGCCGCATGGTGGCGATGACCGGCGACGGCACCAACGACGCCCCGGCGCTGGCGCAGGCCGACGTGGCGGTGGCGATGAACTCCGGCACTCAGGCGGCCAAAGAGGCCGGCAACATGGTGGATCTGGATTCCAACCCCACCAAGCTTATCGAGGTGGTGCATATCGGCAAGCAGATGCTGATGACCCGTGGTTCGCTGACCACGTTCAGCATCGCCAACGACGTAGCCAAATATTTCGCCATCATTCCGGCCGCGTTTGCCGCCACCTATCCGCAGTTGAACGCGCTAAACGTGATGCAACTGCACTCCCCTGCCTCGGCGATGCTGTCGGCGGTGATCTTCAACGCGTTGATTATCGTGTTTCTGATCCCGCTGGCGCTAAAAGGGATCAGTTATAAACCCATGAGCGCCGCGGCGCTGCTGAGCCGTAACCTGTGGATTTATGGGCTGGGCGGTCTGCTGGTGCCGTTCGTCGGCATCAAACTAATCGACGTGCTCCTGACTGTCACCGGGCTGGCGTAACTGAAGGTAATTATCATGAATTATGTCCGTTCTTCCCTGGTTTTATTACTGCTGATGACCCTGATCACCGGCGTCGGCTACCCGTTGCTGGTCACCGCGCTGGGGCAATGGCTGTTCCCGGTGCAGGCCAACGGTTCCCTGCTTTATCGGCAGGACGAAGCGGTCGGCTCGTCGCTGATTGGGCAAGCGTTCAGCCGTGACGGGTACTTCCAGAGCCGCCCGTCCGCCACGTCGGACAGCGCCTACAACGTGATGGCGTCCGGCGGCAGCAACCTCGC
This sequence comes from Dickeya fangzhongdai, assembly GCF_002812485.1. Classification (NCBI taxonomy): domain Bacteria; kingdom Pseudomonadati; phylum Pseudomonadota; class Gammaproteobacteria; order Enterobacterales; family Pectobacteriaceae; genus Dickeya; species Dickeya fangzhongdai. The sequence continues at coordinate 1,463,979 of NZ_CP025003.1, read as the reverse complement.
CGTCAGCAACCCGGCGCTGGACAAAGCCGTCAGTCAGAACGTCGCGGCCTGGCACCAGCGCCGCGGCGACAACGCGCCGGTACCGGTGGAACTGGTCACCGCCTCGGCCAGCGGCCTGGACCCGCACATTTCAGTGTCGGCCGCCGACTATCAGGCCGGACTGGTCGCCAAAGCACGCGGTCTGACGCAGGATCAGGTAGAACAGTTGATCAATCGCTATACGCGCACGCCGTGGCCCGCATTTATCGGAACGCCGGTGGTGAATGTCGTAGAATTGAATATGGCGTTAGACCAGCTTAAACCGCTTCCCTGATTAAGGGCCCACCCTACGAGGAACAGAAATGACCGACGAGGAACAGCGTCGACCCGACCCGGACAGCCTGCTGAGCCAGATTGAAGAACAGCCGCGCGGCAAACTGAAAATCTTCTTCGGCGCCTGCGCCGGGGTCGGGAAAACCTACGCCATGTTGCAGGAAGCGCAGCGCCTGAAGGCCCAGGGGCTGGATGTGCTGGTCGGGGTGGTGGAAACCCACGGGCGCAGCGAAACCGCTGCGCTGGTGGAGGGGCTGCCGCATTTGCCGATGAAGAAAATCAGCCATTACGGCCGTCATCACCATGAATTCGATCTGGACGCGGCGCTGGCGCGCTGCCCGGCGCTGATCCTGATCGATGAACTGGCGCACAGCAACATCCGTGGTTCCCGTCATCCCAAACGCTGGCAGGACGTGCAGGAACTGCTGGACGCCGGCATCGACGTGTTCACCACCGTCAACGTGCAGCACCTGGAAAGCCTGAACGATATCGTCGGCGGCGTGACCGGCATCCGGGTGCGGGAAACCGTCCCGGACCCGATTTTTGACGACGCCAATGAAGTGGTGCTGGTGGACCTGCCGCCTGACGACCTGCGCCAGCGCCTCAATGAAGGCAAAGTTTACCTGCCGATGCAGGCGGAACGCGCCATCGAAAACTTCTTTCGCAAAGGCAACCTGCTTGCTCTGCGCGAACTGGCGCTGCGGCGTATGGCCGACCGGGTGGACGACCAGATGCGGGCGATGCGCGCCAGTCAGGGACGCGAACGAGTCTGGCATACCCGCGACGCTATCCTGCTGTGCATCGGCCGCGGCGCGGGCAACGAAAAGCTGGTGCGCACCGCCGCCCGTCTGGCCGCCCGTCTGGGCAGCATCTGGCACGCGGTTTACGTCGAAACGCCGCGCCTGCACCGTCTGCCGGAAGGCGAACGACGGGCGATCCTGCGCGCGCTGAAACTGGCGCAGGATCTGGGGGCGGAAACCGCCACCCTTTCCGACCCGTCGGTGGAGCGCGCGGTACTGCGCTATGCCCGCGAGCACAATCTGGGCAAGATCGTGATTGGTCGTCACCCCGAACAGAAACTCGGCTGGTTGCGCCGCACCCGCTTCGCCGAGAAACTCGGCAAGTTAGGGCCTGACCTCGATTTGGTCGTAGTGTCGGTACAAGACGACGCCGCGCCGCCTCCGCCCAAGACCCCGGATATCCGGGGAATCACCGACAAATGGCGGTTGCAGCTGTACGGCTGCGGCGTCGCCGCCCTGCTCTGCACATTGATTACGCTGCTGGCGCTGTGGTCGCCGTTCTCCATGCTGGAGCCGGTCAATCTGGTCATGCTCTACCTGCTGGCGGTGGTGATCATCGCGCTGTTTTATGGCCGCTGGCCGTCGGTGTTCGCCGCGGTCATCAACGTCGCCAGTTTCGATCTATTTTTTGTGGTGCCCAAGGGGACATTCGCGGTAGCGGACGTTCAGTATCTGGTCACGTTTGCGGTGATGCTGACCATCGGTATTCTGGTGGGGAATCTAACCGCCGGCGTGCGTTATCAGGCCCGCGTCGCCCGCTACCGTGAGCAACGGGTGCGGCATCTGTACGAAATGTCCAAGGCGCTCAACCGCAGCCTGTCGGTGCAGGATATCGCCAAAGCCAGTCACCATTTCCTGCGTTCCACCTTTCAGGCCAAGATCGCCATTCTGCTGGCCGAGCCGGTATCCTCCCCGACGGCAGAGCTGCAACAGGCCGCGCTCGACGAACCCGATCAACTGATCGTCGATCAGGCCATCGCCCGCTGGAGCTACGATCACGCCGCCCCTGCCGGAGCCGGCACCACGACCCTGCCGGGCGTGCCGTATCAGCTTCTGCCGCTGGCGACGCCGCAACTGACCTTCGGCGTCATCGCCATCGAGCCGAATAATGTTCGCCAGCTGATGATTCCGGAACAACAACGCATGCTGGAAACCTTCACGGTATTGATCGCCAACGCGCTGGAGCGTTTGCATCTGGTCAAAAGCACCGAAAACGCGCGGCTGGACGCCGAACGCGAGCAGCTACGTAATTCGCTGCTGGCCGCCCTGTCCCATGATTTGCGTACCCCATTGACGGTGCTGTTTGGTCAGGCGGAAATCCTGACGCTTAACCTGGCGTCCGAAGGCTCGCCCTATGCGCCGCAGGCCAGCCAGATCCGCCAGCACATCCTCAGTACCACCCGGCTGGTCAACAACCTGCTGGATATGGCGCGCATCCAGTCCGACGGCTTCAATTTGCGCAAAGAGTGGCAAACGCTGGAAGAACTCGCCGGAAGCGCGTTGCGGCAGTTGGAAAATTCGCTGGCAAACAATACTATTCATTTACGGTTGCTGCAGGACATGACCCTGGTGTACTGCGACGCCAGCCTGATCGAACGGGTGTTGATCAACCTGCTGGAAAACGCCATCAAATATGCAGGCGAGCAGGCGACGATCACCGTTTCCGCCAGCCAGGTTTCCTCCCCGACCTCCGGCGATATGCTGGAAGTGCAGGTGCGGGATAACGGCCCCGGCATCCCCGAAGGTCAGGAAAGAATGATTTTTGACAAGTTCGCCCGCGGGCACAAAGAATCTTCCATTCCCGGCGTCGGTCTGGGGCTGGCAATCTGCCGGGCCATTGTGGAAATTCACGGCGGACGAATCTGGGCCACCAACGCGGATGACGGCAGTGCGGTGTTCCACTTTACTTTGCCGCTGGCGCCGCCGCCGGCGCTCGAACCTGAAGAGATGGAGTCCTGACCCTGTTACAGACCAACATCCTGATCGTAGAAGATGAGAAAGAGATCCGGCGTTTTGTCCGCAACGCGCTGGAGAACGAAGGCTGTCGCGTATTCGACGCTGAAACGCTGCAACGGGGACTGATCGAAGCCGCGACCCGTAAACCGGATCTGATTATTCTCGATCTGGGTCTGCCCGACGGCGACGGTATTGATTACATCCGGGATCTGCGCCAGTGGAGCGCGATTCCGGTTATCGTGCTGTCCGCCCGTACCGACGAGCAGGACAAGATAGACGCGCTGGACGCCGGCGCCGATGATTACCTCACCAAACCGTTCGGCATCGGCGAGTTGCTGGCACGGGTTCGGGTGGCGCTGCGCCGTTTCAGCGCCTCCCAGCAGGAAACCCCACTCATTAGCTTTTCGAACGTCACGGTGGATTTGGTCAATCGTCAGGTCATGCGCGACCAGCAGGAACTGCACCTGACGCCGATTGAATTCCGACTGCTGACCACCCTGCTCGCCAGCCCCGGCAAGGTGCTGACGCAGCGCCAACTGCTCAATCAGGTCTGGGGTCCTAACGCGGTGGAGCACAGCCATTATCTGCGTATCTACATGGGTCATTTGCGTCAAAAACTGGAACACGACCCGGCCCGCCCGCGTCACTTTCTGACCGAGACCGCCATCGGCTACCGGTTTATGCCCTAGTTTGCGTCCTTTACTGATTTATGCCGCTGGCGCCCCGCCCGCGTCAGGCGTAGCATCCTGATTTTTATCCGCGAGAAAAATATCAATGAGTAGCTGGTTACTTTACGCCTTGCTGTCGGCGTTGTGCGCCGCGCTAGTGGCGCTGTTTGGCAAAATCGGCCTGCAACAGCTGGACGCCAATACCGCCACCGCCATTCGTGCGGTGATCATGGCGCTGTTTCTGGTCGGCGTGGTGGTGGCGCAGGGCAAAACATCGTTGTTCGGCACCGTACTTGCCAACCACAAGGCGATGGTGTTCATCGTGCTGAGCGGCGTGGCGGGCGCGCTGTCCTGGCTGTTTTATTTTATGGCGCTGAAAAGCGGCACCGTCGCGCAGGTGGCGCCCATCGACAAACTGAGCGTGGTGTTCGCGGTGATTCTGGCGGCGCTGCTGCTGGGAGAAAAAGTGTCGCTGTTGGCCGGGGTTGGCGTCGCGCTGATTTCCGCCGGCGCGCTGTTGGTGGCGTTGGGATAAACGACTGGCCGCAGGCATAAAAAAGGCGCTGTTGACACAGCGCCCTGCTTTTCAACCGGGTTGACCCGTTACTTCGCGCTGCTCAACACCGCGCTGACAATCTCAACCGCTTCTTTCTCGATTTTCTCGCGGTGCTCCGCGCCGAGGAAACTTTCGCAGTAAATTTTGTAAGCCTCTTCCGTGCCGGACGGGCGCGCGGCAAACCAGCCGTTGTCGGTCATCACCTTCAGGCCGCCAATCGACGCGCCATTGCCGGGCGCAGCGGTCAGACGAGCGGTGATCGGGTCGCCTGCCAGCGTGCTGGCGGACACCATTTCCGGCGACAGTTTGGACAACGCCGCTTTCTGCGCGTGCGTCGCCGGCGCCTGCAAACGGTTGTAGCTCGGCGCGCCAAAACGCTCGGCCAGCGCATCATAGTGCTGCTGCGGGTTTTTGCCGGTCACCGCGGTGATTTCCGCCGCCAGCAGACACAGGATGATGCCGTCTTTGTCGGTCGACCACGGTTTGCCGTCAAAACGCAGGAACGACGCGCCGGCGCTCTCTTCGCCGCCGAAGCCCAATGTCCCGTCGAACAGGCCGTCTACAAACCATTTGAAGCCGACCGGCACTTCCACCAGTTTACGGCCGAGATCCGCCACCACCCGGTCGATCATGGCGCTGGACACCAGCGTTTTGCCGACCGCCACCGACTCGCTCCACTGCGGGCGATGACGGAACAGGTAGTTGATAGCCACCGCCAGATAGTGGTTCGGGTTCATCAACCCGGCCGGGGTGACGATACCGTGACGGTCATAATCCGGATCGTTGGCGAAAGCCAGATCAAACTTGTCGCGCAGCGCCAGCAGACCAGACATCGCCGACACGGACGAGCAGTCCATGCGGATCACGCCATCGTGATCCAGCGTCATGAAACGGAAGGTCTGATCGACGGCGTCGTTGACCAGCGTCAGGTCCAGCTGGTAGCGCTCGGCGATGCGCTGCCAGTAGGCAATGCCGGAGCCGCCGAGCGGATCGACGCCGAGTTTCAGGCCGGCGCGCTGAATCGCCGCCATGTCCACTACCTCGCCCAGCGCCTCGACATACGGTTCAACCAAATCGCGCTCGTGCAGATGACCGCTCAGGCGCGCCTTATCCAGAGACTGACGTTTCACGTCGCGCAGATTGTCCGCCAGCAGCGCGTTGGCGCGTTTCTCAATCACGCTGGTGAGGTTGGTGTCCGCCGGGCCGCCGTTAGGCGGGTTATATTTGATGCCGCCGTCTTCCGGTGGGTTATGGGAAGGGGTAATCACGATGCCGTCCGCCAGCGCGCCGCCCTGACGATTGTGCACCAGAATCGCGTTCGACACCGCCGGCGTCGGGGTAAAACCGTTATCCTGCTGAACAATGACGTCAACGCCGTTGGCCGTCAGCACTTCCAGCACCGAGATAAACGCCGGCTCGGACAACGCATGGGTATCTTTCCCCACGTAGCACGGCCCCGTGATGCCCTGACGGCTACGCTCTTCGGCAATCGCCTGAGCAATCGCCAGAATATGGGCTTCATTGAAGCTGTGGCGGGCGGCGCAACCGCGATGCCCGGAGGTGCCGAATTTAACCGACTGAGCCGGATTGGTGACATCCGGGCGCAACACATAATACTGGGACGTCAACTGTGCGACATTAATCAGGTCGCTTTGCCGGGTAGGTTGTCCGGCTCTCGGGTGATTAGCCATTGGCGTTTCTTCCTGACGCAGTGATTTAAATAGTGCCGCAAACTTTCTCAGTCAGTTCCGGCGGGAACTGCATCGCCAGCATGATGTACTCGATCATGCTGCGTTTGCGACCGGTATTGGTGTTGGTGATAACCCAGTAAGGCGTGTCGTCGATGTGCCGGGGTTTGGTCTGAGCGCCGTGCAGCAACAAGGTCTGCTCGTCGGCGGCAAAATAGACGCGGGTGCGGCCATGCAGCGATTCGGTAGCAGCCGCAAACGCTTCCGGCGACAGGCGATGCAGGGTGGACAGTACCAGCAGAAAACGATTGACCGCCTTGTTCTGCTCGGCATATTCGTCCGACAGCAGCAACTCGCGCACGGTTCTTACCCGGTCACGAGACGGCTGTGCGGCCGCAGGCTGGGCGATTGTCGACGCCGCTGGCGACGGAGTTGCCGCGGCGGCTGGCTGCGCGCCGCTGAATTTCAGCATGCGCCGTAAAATATCCGATGCACTCTCGCCGATATGCTGAGTGTGGCTGGCGATATAACGGTAAAGCTCGTCGTCGACCTCAATAGTTTTCATTTTTATCCAGTACTGTTTTATGTCTTTAATCAATCATCAGGAATTATACAGGCTATGCGCAACCCGCGAACAGCGTCAGACGCCGGTGACGCCAAATTCAGGATTATCCTGAATTTGCGCACGCATCCCTGTTCCATGAATGCGGCTTTCTATCCCCTGCCCCGACGAGCGCTGCCCGACAGAGTTTACCCTGCGGCGAAGCGTCATGGTAAAGTCATGATACCCTAAGCCACTGTCTCTCTGAATGAACTTCACCATGAAATTGAATTATCGCTGGCAAAACGCGCAACACCCGCAGAACCGGTTACCGGTTATTCTCATTCACGGCTTGTTTGGCAATCTGGACAATCTTGGCGTTCTGGCCCGCGACCTGCAAAAACACCACGATACGTTGCAGATTGATCTGCGCAACCACGGGCTGTCGCCCCGCTCTCCGGAGATGAACTACCCGGCGATGGCGCAGGATGTGCGTGAACTGATTGACGAACTGGGGCTGGAGCGTGTGATTCTGGTCGGTCACTCGATGGGGGGAAAGGTATCGATGGCGCTGACCGAAATGCTTGCCGGGCGTATCGAGCGCATTGTGGCGATTGATATCGCGCCGGTGGACTATCAGGTGCGTCGTCACGACAACGTTTTCGCCGCCATTCGCGCCGTTAGCGATGCTGGCGTGGAGCAGCGCGCCAAAGCCGCGGAAATCATGCGTGATTACCTGCCGGGAGAAGAAGGCGTCGTCCAGTTTTTGCTGAAGTCTTTCCAGCAGGGAGAATGGCGCTTTAACGTGCCGGTATTGTGGGATCAGTACGAACACATCGTTGGCTGGCAAGAGGTGCCCGCCTGGCCCGGCCCGATCCTGTTTATCCGCGGCAGCGAGTCGCCTTACCTGGACGATCGCTATCGCGATGCGCTGCTGCGCCAGTTCCCTGCCGCCAAAGCGCACGTGGTGAGCGGCGCCAGCCACTGGGTTCATGCGGAAAAACCGGAAGCGGTGCTGCGCGCCATCCACCGTTTCCTGGCCGCCGACTGATAACGCAGCAGGCAACGTCGGAATCTCGGCTGCCGGACATCGGCGCCAACCGGAGTCAATCTACGGTTTAATTGCGCGCCGCCCTCCAGTAAACCGTTGTCGCCACCGCAACGGCTGGGGTATCATGGCGCGCGCAGTATTGAGGGACGGCTGTCTGGCCACTTGCATCGTTAACCACATTTCATCAAAACGCGGCCTGAGTTGCCGAAAGCGACGGATTACCCCGGTGTTCGAATCCCGGTGATCAAAAGCGGCGTTTTGGCCGAATTTCTTGCAGTACCATTATCTATGGCAAAAGAACAAACGGATCGCACCACGCTGGATCTGTTCGCGAACGAGCGTCGTCCGGGGCGGCCCAAAACCAACCCGCTCTCCCGCGACGAGCAGTTACGGATCAATAAACGCAATCAGTTACGGCGTGACCGGGTGCGGGGTCTGCGTCGCGTTGAGCTGAAAATCAATAGTGAAGCGGTAGACATTTTGAATGCGTTGGCTGAGCAGAAAAACATCAGCCGCAGTGAACTGATCGAACAAATACTGCTGGCGCAGCTGGCGGAACAAGAAAACTAAACCTCGCTGGCGTCGTCCATGACGCCGGTCGTCCTATTACATCAGAACGTTTCCACGACTATCAGAACGTTTCCCAGTTATCGCTGCTCTTTTTACTGCTGCTCGTCGTAGCGGCCGGCAGGGCTTTGGCGGGAGCCGCCACCGCTTTGGACGGCGCCTGACGATCGCGTCTCGGCGGCAGACCGGCCGACTGTTCTTCCGACAGACGGAATACCGATACCGCTTCGGTCAGCACCATCGCCTGCTCTTCCAGCGAACGGGTTGCCGCCGAGGCTTCCTGTACCAGCGCGGCGTTCTGCTGAGTCACGCTATCCATTTCCGTGATTGCCTGACCGGCCTGAGCGATACCTTTACTCTGCTCATCCGACGCCGTGGCGATTTCCGCCATAATGTCGGTGACGTTGGTTACCGCGGTCACGATCTCGCTCATGGTGCTGCCCGCATCGGCTACCAGCGTCGACCCGTTATCCACACAGCGCACCGACTCGGCAATCAGGTGTTCGATCTCTTTGGCTGCCTGCGCACTGCGCTGCGCCAGACTTCTCACCTCGCCGGCCACCACGGCAAAGCCCCGTCCTTGTTCACCGGCGCGGGCCGCTTCCACCGCTGCGTTCAACGCCAGAATGTTGGTCTGGAAGGCAATACCGTTGATAACGCTGGTGATCTCGGCGATTTTCTTCGAGCTGCCGGAGATTTCCGCCATGGTTTTCACCACATTATCAACCAAATCCCCGCCCTTACTGGCGGTGGTGGAAGCCTGACGGGCCAGCTGACTGGCGTGGCTGGCGTTTTCAGCGTTCTGCTTCACCGTTGATGTCAGCTGTTCCATGCTGGCGGCGCTTTCTTCCAGCGCTGCCGCCTGTGACTCGGTGCGAGCCGCCAGATCGTTGTTACCGGAAGCGATTTCCGATACGCCCTGATAAATAGAGTCAGCACTGGTACGAATGGTGCTGACGGTATTGGCCAGACTGCCCTGCATATCGCGCAACAGCGGGAACAGCCGGCCCACGCAGTTGTTGCCGAAATCCAGAATCGGTTTCCCCAGACGGCCGTTGGCAATCACCTGGAAATGATCGCGCAGATCGTTAAGCGGGCGCACCAGACAAGCCACCAGATAGCGGTCGGTCAGGAATAACATCACCAGACCGGCGATCAGCCCCGCCAGCAAAATGTTCTGGCCGACGCCAGTGATAGTCTCCAGTCGGTTGCCGGCATCGACGAACATCGTCGAACCCGCTTTATTAAAGTTGGTGAAAGAGACGTTGAACTGGCGGCTGAAGGCCGGCACGATATCTTTGGCGAATTTGTCATAGTCATCGAACTTTTTGTCCGCCGCACGCTGGAACATGGGCTCGACGCCCTGAGTAATCAGATTGCCCCAGTCGCGGATTACCGCGTCAACCAACTCCGGCGACATGCCGGCATGATCAATCTTCTTGAATGCTTCCAGGTTGGATTTCAGTAAATCCAGCGCGGCCTGTGATGATTTTTGCTGTTCGTCCGCTTTCTGGTTATCGCCGCTCTGACGATAGTCAATCGCACGCGCCAGTCGGGTCACCATGCGGAAATACTGGTCGTTGCCGGTGTTAACCAAATTCATATTGTTGACCAGCAACGCACTGGTTTTGGAGGTTTCGTTCATGGTCCGGAACGAATACATGGTGTAGACCGAAACAGCAATCCATAACACACAGAAGATGCCAAGCACCCACAGCATGGCTGTGCGAATGGCAATATTTTTTAGGAATTGCATAGTTGACTCCATAAATGGGCTATTGGTCGAGGAGGTAAGTCTTGTTTTGATTTATGCGATGAGAAAGTCTCTCGCTTTGTAAGAAACATTGCTGCACATTTACATTCAATAAAAGCACCATGCTCTGTCATCGTCAAAACTATAGGAATGTTTAGTGTTTTATGTCGTTTAAAAGCTAATAAAAATTAGATATTTAACCAATTATCCATATTTTCAGTCATCTGTACGAATATCGTATTTTAAAAAAATTAAAAAAACATTAAGGGAGTGATGCAAAAACAATCAATTAATCGCTTCCGCGCCATTTCACGATATGGCAACAGATACACGTTTATCCGTCAGACAGTGTCTGCTATTATTAGCGGATCGTGGGTGACGCAAGCACCATACCCTTAAGAATCAAGAGGTTATTTTATCTATGGCTCTCATAGGCATTTTTTTTGGCAGTGACACGGGCAATACCGAAAACATCGCCAAGACGATCCAGCAACAACTGGGCAGCGACGTCGCCGAACTGCACGACATTGCCAAAAGCAGCAAAGAAGATCTTGAGCGTTTCGACATCCTGCTGCTGGGTATTCCAACCTGGTATTACGGCGAAGCGCAGTGTGATTGGGATGACTTCTTCCCTACGCTGGAAGAGATTGATTTTGCCGGCAAGCTGGTCGCCATCTTCGGTTGTGGCGATCAGGAAGACTATGCGGAGTACTTCTGTGACGCCATGGGCACCATTCGCGATATTATCGAGCCGCGTGGCGCCAATATCGTCGGTCACTGGCCGACCGAAGGCTATTACTTCGAAGCCTCAAAAGGTCTGTCGGATGACACCCACTTTATCGGTCTGGCCATCGATGAAGATCGTCAGCCGGAGCTGACCAGCGAACGCGTCTCCAACTGGGTCAAGCAAATCAGCGAAGAGCTGAACCTGAAAGCACTGCAGGCCTGATTCATCTATGGCTCTGATACCGATGTATTCAGAGCCATATCTATATAGATAGACAAAACCTATCACAATCAGTGATACATTTTTTTAACTTTTCATTCCGACAGGGTACAATACCCACTCGGTCAGCCGGTTGCGTTTAATGACCTGTCTTGGCGTACAATATGTCTCTCGCAGGGAACAACTCTGAATACAGAGAGTTAGCAAGAATCATATTGTAAAAGTTCCGTGGTTTTCATTTCGACGGCGCGGTTCTATAATTGAGACACAGTGACCTTTTTTAAGCCGACCGATGATACTAGGCTAATAGCCTCCCAGATAAAGCAAGTAACAGGACTAAATCCGCATGACTGACAACAATACCGCATTAAAGAAGGCTGGCCTGAAAGTCACACTTCCACGACTGAAAATTCTGGAAGTGCTTCAGGATCCTCAATGCCACCACGTCAGCGCGGAAGACTTATACAAAAAGCTGATTGATATGGGGGAAGAGATTGGTCTGGCTACCGTTTACCGCGTGCTTAACCAGTTTGACGACGCCGGCATCGTTACCCGTCATAACTTCGAAGGCGGCAAGTCGGTTTTCGAACTCACGCAGCAGCACCATCATGATCATCTGATCTGTCTGGATTGCGGCCGGGTGATTGAATTCAGCGACGAGTCTATCGAAGCGCGCCAGCGTGAGATCTCCGAGAAACACGGCATCAAACTGACCAACCACAGCCTGTATTTGTACGGCCATTGCAGTAGCGGCGATTGCCGTGAAGACGACAATGCGCACAACGAACGCTAATCACTCGATGCAGAGAAAAAATAAAACCGCCGCGGCGGTTTTATTTTTGTCTTTTTCCCGGTAGCCGGGCGGCTGTTACCCCGCCCAACTGTCCCGCAAACCGACCGTGCGGTTAAACACCAGATTATCCGCACTGGAATAAACGCGATCGGCGCAGAAATACCCTTCACGCTCAAACTGATAGGCTTTTTCAACTTCAGCCTGACCCAGACTGGCTTCCACAAAGCCCTGGGCGACAGTCAGCGAATCCGGGTTGATGGTGGAGAGAAAATCCTCCGCCGCGCCGGGGTTAGCCACGCTGAACAGACGGTCATACAGACGGAACTGCGCCGGCAGTGCATGAGCCGCCGATACCCAGTGGATCACGCCTTTCACTTTACGGCCGTCAGCCGGATCTTTGCTCAGGGTTTCCGTATCGCAGCTGCAGTAAATCGTGGTGATCACGCCCTGCTCGTCTTTATCAATGTGCTCGGCCTTAATGACATAGGCGTTACGCAGGCGCACTTCTTTGCCCAGCACCAAACGTTTGTACTGCTTGTTGGCTTCTTCGCGGAAATCAGCGCGATCGATATACACCTCGCGGCTGAACGCCACCTGGCGCGATCCCATTTCCGGTTTATTGGGATGATTGGGCATAGTAAGCCACTCTTCATGCCCTGCCGGCAGGTTCTCAATCACTACCTTCACCGGATCCAGTACCGCCATCGCCCGTGGCGCGTTCTCGTTCAGATCGTCGCGAATGCAGGATTCCAGCGCCGCCATCTCCACGGTGTTGTCCTGCTTGGTGACGCCGATACGACGACAGAACTCACGAATGGACGCCGCAGTGTATCCGCGACGACGCAAGCCGGAGATAGTCGGCATACGCGGATCGTTCCAGCCTTCCACCACTTTCTCGTTCACCAGCTGGTTCAGTTTACGCTTGGACATCACCGCGTATTCCAGATTCAGGCGGGAAAACTCATACTGCCGCGGGTGGGCAGGAATGGAGATATTATCCAGCACCCAGTCATACAGGCGGCGGTTGTCCTGAAATTCCAGCGTACACAGCGAATGGGTGATACCTTCCAGCGCATCGGAAATGCAGTGGGTGAAATCGTACATCGGATAAATGCACCATTTGTTGCCGGTCTGATGGTGCTCGGCAAATTTGATGCGGTACAGCACCGGATCGCGCATAACGATGAACGGCGAGGCCATATCGATTTTGGCGCGCAGGCACGCCGTGCCTTCAGCGAAACCGCCGCTGCGCATTTTCTCGAACAGCGTCAGGTTTTCTTCGACGCTACGGTCGCGGTACGGGCTGTTTTTACCCGGCGAGGTCAGGGTGCCGCGGTATTCGCGGATCTGCTCCGGCGTCAACTCATCGACATACGCCAACCCTTTATTAATCAGTTCAATCGCGTAAAAGTGCAGCTGATCAAAATAATCAGACGAGTAGCGAACGTTGCCGCTCCAGGAAAAACCCAGCCACTGAACGTCATGCTTGATGGACTCAACGTACTCGATATCTTCTTTTACCGGGTTGGTATCATCAAAGCGCAGGTTGCACTTGCCGTTGTAATCTTCGGCAATGCCAAAGTTCAGGCAGATGGACTTGGCGTGACCGATGTGCAGGTAGCCGTTCGGCTCCGGCGGAAAACGCGTCTGAATATGGTCGTGTTTGCCGGTAGCCAGATCTTCATCAATGATCTGGCGAATAAAGTTGGTTGGGCGGGCTTCAGCCTCACTCATGCTTGGTTCCTCAAATGCGAAAAAACAACCCATAACCACTAATGATCCAACAAGCCACGCTGGGAAACAACCGTTTGTTTCACGAAAGTTTAAGATAAAAAAACGGAGCGTACGTCTCCGTATGCTCCGTTTCCCAACATCTGACAACCATGGGGCGTCGCCGAATTATTCCTGCGACACCTCGCGTAACGCCGCCGCAATGTTTTCCGCCTGAGTGCCAACCACAATCTGCACGCTTTGCTTGTTGAGACGGATGACCCCGGCCGCCCCCAGCTTGCGTGCAGCGGGTTCATCCACCAGGCCGGAATCCTTCACGCTCAGGCGCAAGCGGGTAATACAGGCATCAATTCCGGTCAGATTATCCTTGCCGCCGATAGCCTGCAGGTAACCTCTCGCCACCGACTGGCTGTTGCCGGCAGGAGCGGCGGTTCCCTCGGATGAGGACTGCGCCGCGGCGGCTTCACGCCCCGGCGTCATCAGGTTAAAACGGGTGATGGTGAAGCGGAACACCACATAATAGATGACAAAGAACGCGGCGCCTTGCAGCAGCAGCATGTACCAGTTCGTCGCCAGCGGGTTGCGCGAAGACAACACCATATCCACCAGACCGGCGCTGAAACCAAAACCGGCAATCCAGTGCATGCTGGCCGCGATGAATACCGAAATCCCGGTCAGTACGGCGTGCAGCACATACAGCACTGGCGCCACAAACATGAAGGAGAACTCCAGCGGTTCGGTAATGCCGGTGAAGAAGGCTGCAAACGCCGCCGCCACCATAATCCCCGCCACCCGACTGCGGTTTTCCGGACGAGCGCAGTGATAAATCGCCAGCGCCGCCCCCGGCAGGCCAAACATCATGATCGGGAAGAAACCGGCCTGATAGCGCCCGGTAATACCGGGAACGGCTTTGCCGGCGTCAATCGCCTGCTGCCCGCTGAGGAAGTTAGGAATATCATTGATGCCGGCCACATCAAACCAGAACACCGAGTTCAGCGCATGGTGCAGCCCCACCGGAATCAGCAGACGGTTAAAGAAGGCATAGATACCGGCGCCGACCGATCCCAGTTGCTGAATATGCTCGCCAAAGGAAACCAGCGCGTTGTAGATCACCGGCCAGACGTACATCAGCACGAACGCCACCACGATCATCAGCATCGAAACCAGAATCGGCACCAGGCGGCGACCGCTGAAAAAAGAGAGCGCCTTGGGCAATTCGACCTGGCTGTAACGGTTGTATAGTTCGGCGGAAATGATCCCGACCAGAATACCGATGAACTGGTTTTCAATCTTACCGAACGCTTTTGGCACCTCCGCCAGTGGGAGGTGCTGAATCATCGACACCGCCGCAGGCGAACACAATGTCGTCAGCACCAGATAGCCGACAAAACCGGACAACGCCGCGGCGCCGTCTTTATCTTTCGACATACCGTAGGCGACGCCGACCGCAAACAGCACCGCCATATGCTCGATAATGGCGGCGCCGGACTTGATCAACAGCGCGGCCAGCGCGCTTTCACTGCCCCAGCCGACCGGATCAATCCAGTAACCCACCCCCATCAGGATGGCGGCTGCGGGCAACGTGGCGACCGGCACCATCAGGGCGCGGCCTACTTTTTGTAAATAACCGAGTGTACTCACCTTCCCCTCTCTTTCCCTTACGGGCAAAAATTGTCTGTCAGCCTTGTTATAGAATCACCCGCCAGCGATGTGGGCCTGGCAAGAGTGCCAAAAAAATAATTCGTTACGCAAATTAATAACGGTGATTATGTGATAATTATCACCACAAAAGCACATACAAAATGTTTATGGCGCGGCATTAACACGACTTATTTTAAGACTAAAAAAAACGCGCTACACTAGCCCCAGATAAATTCCGAAACGTGGTGCGGGCATATTACCTGACGGCCGTGCTATCCGACTGCGTTTACCCGATGAATAATTGCCTTCGCTAACCGATTGCCTGAGGAGAGCCCCATGAGACTGATTCCGCTAACGACCCCCGCCGAGGTTGGCAAATGGGCCGCCCGCTATATCGCCGAGCGCATCAACGCCTTCAACCCGACGGCGGAGCGCCCATTCGTGCTCGGCCTGCCGACCGGCAGTTCGCCGCTGGAAGCTTACAAATCCCTGATTGCGCTGTACGATGCCGGTCAGGTCAGCTTCAAACATGTCGTCACCTTCAATATGGATGAATACGTCGGGTTGCCGGCGAACCATCCGGAAAGCTACCGCACCTTCATGTACCAGAATTTTTTCAATCACGTTGATATTCCGGAAGGAAACATTAACCTGTTGAACGGCAACGCGGAAGATATCGCCGCCGAGTGTCAGCGTTATGAAGAAAAAATCAAGTCTTACGGCAAGATTCATCTGTTCATGGGCGGCGTCGGCAACGATGGCCACATCGCTTTCAACGAACCGGGTTCTTCTCTGGTGTCCCGCACACGTATCAAGACCCTGACGGAAGAGACCCGCATCGCCAATTCCCGTTTCTTTGGCGGCGACGTCAATCAGGTGCCCAAATATGCCTTGACGGTGGGTGTCGGTACGTTGCTGGATGCGGAAGAAGTGATGATTCTGGTCAGCGGCCGCCATAAGGCTCAGGCGCTTCAGGCCGCGGTGGAAGGCAACGTTAACCACATGTGGACCATCAGCTGTCTGCAGTTGCACGCCAAAGCGCTGATGGTGTGTGACGAACCGTCCACAATGGAGCTGAAAGTGAAAACCGTGAAATATTTCCGCGAGCTGGAAGCTGAAAATCTCAAAAATCTGTAATCGGTGAGCCAGGAGCTTATAGATGTACGCTTTAACCAACGGCCGTATTTTTACCGGCCATCAGATCCTTGACGGCCATGCGGTCGTCGTCGCCGACGGTTTGATCGAGGCAGTCTGCCCGACACGCGAACTGCCCGATAACCTGCCCCGGCGCGATCTCGCCGGCGCATTACTGGCCCCTGGCTTTATCGACCTGCAATTGAACGGCTGCGGCGGCGTCCAGTTCAACGACGCGCTGAACAATCTTTCCGTCAAAACGCTGGAAACCATGCAGCGGGCCAACGAAAAATCCGGCTGCACCAGCTTTTTGCCGACGTTGATCACCTCTTCCGACGAGTTCATGCGCCACAGCATCGGCGTGATGCGCGCCTGGCTCGCCCAGCATCGCCATCAGGCGCTTGGGCTGCATCTGGAAGGTCCCTGGCTCAACCCGGTGAAGAAAGGCACCCATGACGCCGCCTTTATCCGCCAGCCGGACGAGTCATTACTCAATTATCTGTGCGATAACGCCGATGTGATCAGCAAAATCACGCTGGCCCCGGAAATGGTATCGACGACGGTTATCCGGCAGCTGACCGCCGCAGGTATCGTGGTGTCCGCCGGTCACTCCAACGCCACCTGGGAACAAGCCAAACAAGGCTTTGCCGCCGGTATTCGCTTTGCCACTCACCTGTTCAACGCCATGCCGGCCCTTGTCGGGCGCGAACCCGGTCTGGTCGGCGCCGTCTATGACGCGCCGGAAGTCTACTGCGGCATCATCGCCGACGGCCGCCATGTCAGTTGGGCCAACATCCGCAACAGCAAACGCATCAAGGGCGACAAACTGGTGCTGGTCACCGACGCCACCGCGCCGGCCGGTTCCGACATCGACCGGTTCACATTTGCCGGTAAAACCATATACTACCGCGACGGCATTTGCGTGGATGAGCACGGCACCCTGAGCGGTTCGGCGCTCACCATGATCGATGCCGTGCGCAATTGCGTAGAACACGCGGGTATCGCTCTGGACGAGGCGCTAAGAATGGCGACGCTCTACCCGGCGAGAGCCATCGGAGAAGACCACCGACTGGGAAGCATTGAGACGGGCCACGTGGCTAACCTGACGGTATTGACCCGCGATTTTGACATCCTCAATACGTTTGTTAATGGTGAAGAAGTCTTTCATAAACAGTAAAACGTATTGCATCGACACGAGTAATGCGTCATGACCACAGGCGGACAAACCCAGATAGGGAACATTGATCTGGTCAAACAACTCAACAGTGCGGTCGTGTACCGCTTGATCGATCAGCAGGGCCCTATTTCCCGGATTCAGATTTCAGAGCAGAGCCAGCTTGCTCCCGCCAGTGTCACCAAAATTACCCGCCAGTTGCTGGAGCGCGGTCTGATCAAAGAAGTGGATCAGCAAGCGTCAACCGGCGGGCGCCGCGCCATTTCCATCATTTCCGAAACGCGGCCGTTTCATACCGTCGCGGTGCGACTTGGCCGCCACGACGCCACCCTCGCCTTATACGACCTGCAAGGTAAACGGCTGGAAGAAGAGCACTGCAACCTGCCGGAAAACACCCAGGATACGCTGGAAAGCGCGCTGTTCACGGTTATCGATCAGTTCATTGCCCGTCACCAACGTCGTATCCGCGAGCTGATCGCCATTTCGGTGGTGCTGCCGGGACTGGTCGACCCCATCGCCGGCGTGGTGCGTTATATGCCGCACATCAGCGTGGACAACTGGCCGTTGGTGGATAATCTCGAACGGCATTTCAACGTGCACAGCTTTGTCGGCCACGATATTCGCAGCCTGGCGCTGGCCGAGCATTACTTCGGCGCAACCCGTGACTGTCAGGACTCGTTGCTGGTGCGGGTTCACCGCGGCGTGGGCGCCGGCATTCTGGTCAACGGCAAAATCTTTCTCGGCAGCAACAGCAATGTCGGGGAAATCGGCCATATCCAGATCGACCCGTTGGGCGACCGCTGCCACTGCGGCAACTTCGGTTGTCTGGAAACGGTAGTGTCGAACGGTGCGCTGGAGCAACGGGCGCGTGATTTATTGCAGCAGGGATTTCCCAGCAAGCTGACGCTGGATAACTGCCAGATCGCCGCTATCTGCAAAGCCGCCAACCGGGGTGACCTTCTGGCCCGTGAACTGATCGAGGCCGCCGGGCAACATCTGGGCAAAGCCATTTCGATTGCCGTCAACCTGTTCAATCCGCAGCGGGTGGTCATCGCCGGTGAAATTACCGGCGCGGACAAAATTCTGCTGCCCGCCATTCAACGCTGTATCAACGCACAGGTGCTGAAAGACTTTCGGCAAAACCTGCCGGTAGTCGTCTCCGAATTGCAGCACTTATCCGCCATCGGCGCCTTTGCGCTGGTGAAACGCGCGATGCTGAATGGCGTATTACTGCAACGTCTGCTTGAAAATCAGTAGGTTTAGTTTTCTGCTATAAGGCCGGATTATGAGATCGCTAAAAATCCGGCGCCTTCTCTCTGCCATTTTGAATAAAACCCAATAAATCACACCAAAAATTACACATTCACCAGCACAATGGCTTTTTTCATTAAATGATATTGAACTGCCATCCCCTTTTGATGCTAAATCAGTGTTACCGATACGGCGGCGAGTCACCCTCTGAGGTGAGATACGGCAAGGAAAAGCGCTGATTACCGCCATACACTTTGACTGTTTCACGTTGTGATGCGTGGATAAAGGGAGCCTCTTGTATGTGTTCTATTTTTGGTGTGCTTGATCTGAAAACCGATCCGGTTGAATTGCGCAAAAAAGCGCTGGAATTGTCCCGTCTGATGCGTCACCGCGGCCCGGACTGGTCTGGTGTTTACGCCAGCGACAAAGCCATTCTGGCGCATGAGCGTCTGTCCATCGTCGACGTCAACACCGGCGCTCAACCGCTTTACAACCAGGCGCACACCCACGTTCTGGCCGTGAACGGCGAAATTTACAACCATCAGGCTCTGCGTCAGCAATACGGCGACCGCTATCAGTTCCAGACCGGTTCCGATTGCGAAGTGATTCTGGCGCTGTATCAGGAAAAAGGTCCGGAATTTCTGGACGAATTGCGCGGTATGTTCGCCTTTGCCCTGTATGACAGCGAAAAAGACGCCTATCTGATCGGCCGCGATCACCTGGGCATCATCCCGCTTTATATGGGCTATGACGAACACGGCAACTTCTACGTGGCGTCTGAGATGAAAGCGCTGGTGCCGGTGTGCCGCACCATCAAAGAATTCCCGGCCGGCAGCTACCTGTGGAGCCAGGACGGCGAGATTCGCGAATACTATCGTCGCGACTGGTTCGATTTCGACAACGTTAAAGACAACGTAACCGACGCCAACGAACTGCGCGAAGCGCTGGAAGAATCGGTGAAAAGCCACCTGATGTCCGACGTTCCTTACGGCGTGCTGCTGTCCGGCGGGCTGGACTCTTCCATCATTTCCGCCGTCACCAAAAAGTTCGCCGCTCGTCGCGTGGAAGACGACGAGCGCAGCGAAGCCTGGTGGCCGCAGTTGCACTCGTTCGCGGTCGGCCTGGAAGGCGCGCCTGACCTGAAAGCCGCACGCGATGTCGCAGAACATCTGGGCACCGTACACCACGAAATCCATTTCACGGTACAGGAAGGTCTGGACGCCATCCGCGACGTGATTTACCACATCGAAACCTATGACGTCACCACCATCCGCGCCTCAACGCCGATGTACCTGATGTCCCGTAAAATCAAGGCGATGGGTATCAAGATGGTGCTGTCCGGCGAAGGTTCGGACGAAGTATTCGGCGGCTATCTCTACTTCCACAAAGCGCCGAACGCGAAAGAATTTCATGAAGAAACCGTGCGTAAACTGCTGGCGCTGCACCAGTATGACTGCGCCCGCGCCAACAAAGCGATGTCCGCCTGGGGCGTCGAAGCCCGCGTGCCGTTCCTGGACAAGAAATTCCTGGACGTAGCGATGCGCATCAACCCGAAAGACAAAATGTGCGGCAACGGCAAGATGGAAAAACACATCCTGCGCGAGTGCTTCGAATCCTATCTGCCGCACAGCGTGGCCTGGCGCCAGAAAGAGCAGTTCTCTGACGGCGTGGGCTACAGTTGGATTGACTCTCTGAAAGAAGTCGCGGCCAAACAGATTTCCGACCAGCAACTGGAAACCGCACACTTCCGTTTCCCGTACAACACGCCGACCACCAAAGAAGGCTACCTGTACCGCGAAATTTTTGAAGAACTGTTCCCGGTCCCAAGTGCGGCTGAATGCGTCCCCGGCGGTCCTTCTGTGGCCTGTTCGTCCGCCAAGGCGATTGAGTGGGATGAATCTTTCAAAAAGATGGATGATCCGTCGGGTCGCGCCGTCGGCGTGCACCAGTCCGCCTATCAGTAATCGGTTTTATTTTACTGTTTTAAACGGGCCCTTAGCGGCCCGTTTTTCTTATGGAATACAGCCAAAAGCCTGCTTTCTGACGCTTTTCTCACCATACTGTTCATAACCCAAACAAACAGCGCGAATACGCCGTTTTTAGGGAAAAAATGTGTTGACGCCAAAAGACCAACTCCGCATAATGCGCCCCGCAACGCCGATGAAGGTGACGCGGAAAAGATGGCTACGTAGCTCAGCTGGTTAGAGCACAGCACTCATAATGCTGGGGTCACAGGTTCGATTCCCGTCGTAGCCACCATTTTTTCCTGCGGGAGTGGCGAAATTGGTAGACGCACCAGATTTAGGTTCTGGCGCCGCAAGGTGTGCGAGTTCAAGTCTCGCCTCCCGCACCATTACCTTTGTCGGTGTAGAAAACCAAAGCGTCAGCCTAGGTATGCAATAGTTTTATTGGGGTATCGCCAAGCGGTAAGGCAGCGGGTTTTGATCCCGCCACTCCCAGGTTCGAATCCTGGTACCCCAGCCATGAATCAAGTGAGACACGTCATACGATGTGCGCCCTGTTGGGGTATCGCCAAGCGGTAAGGCAGCGGATTCTGATTCCGCCATCCCGAGGTTCGAATCCTCGTACCCCAGCCATATTCAGTCATGAAGCCAACGGCTTCTGACCGTGCAGTAATTTGGCTACGTAGCTCAGCTGGTTAGAGCACAGCACTCATAATGCTGGGGTCACAGGTTCGATTCCCGTCGTAGCCACCACCTTAAAATTGGGGTATCGCCAAGCGGTAAGGCAGCGGATTCTGATTCCGCCATCCCGAGGTTCGAATCCTCGTACCCCAGCCATACAGAAAAGCCCGTGCAAACGGGCTTTTTCTTTTTTTATGCTTTTATCGTTTATTGGTTACCGCTCATCAGCTATTTCATCTGCATCAATAACCGGCGCCGGCTTAACGCCAGTACCGGCTCGTTCATCAATGCGCCACCGAATTGGAAAACAGGTTAATCACCGCCACGCCGGCAATGATTAGCGCCATTCCCAATACCGCCGGCCAGTCCAACCGCTGATCGTAAAAAATCCAGCTTATCACCGCGATCAACACAATCCCTACGCCCGACCAGATGGCGTAAATCACGCCGGTCGGCAATACCCGCATGGAAACGGTCAGACAGTAAAACGCGATGGCGTAGAACACCACCGTCACCACACTCGGCACCAGCCGGGTAAAGCTCTCCGACAATTTCAGCGCCGTTGTCGCCACCACTTCCGACACAATCGCCAGACAAAGAAATAAATAGGTCATCAGTTTCACTACTCAGAAATAAGGAATTCGCCGCAAGCCGTTAGGATAACGCGTTATAGTGGTCGCCTCTTGGCAGATATAGCGGTATCAATGTAATCACACTGCATGAAAGCGGCATGACGGCGAACAGATCATGAAAAAACAGCGTAGCGGCTACGCTGTTTACAACCCCAACGCGTAACGCAACGCCTGCTGTTTCAGTTTTCCGGCGCGCTGCGCCGCCATCAACGCCAGGTTGCGGGCAAATTCAAGCGGCGGCAGCCGGTTACTGAACGCGCCGTAAAACAGATCCATGCCGCTTTGCATCAGCAGATTGTCAGGCTTGCGCTGCCGCTGATAACGTCGCAATACCGGCTCGCCGTACCAGACTACGCCTTCATCACGCGCCCGAATCACCACATCGAGCAGCGTGGAAACGTCCCGATATCCCAGGTTCACGCCCTGCCCCGCCAGCGGGTTGATGGTATGCGCAGCATCGCCAATCAGGGCCAGCCCCGGCAATACATACTGCTGCGCATGACGACGCACCAGCGGAAACGCGCCGGCCGCGACCGCATTGACCTCACCCAGCCGCGCAGGAAACGTCTCGGCGATAGCCTTATTCAGTTGAGGAAGCGACATCGCCTGCAACTGGCGGATACGCTGCGGGCTGTCGTACCACACCAGCGAGCACCAGCCGTCAAACAGCGGCAGAAACGCGCGCGGCCCGGACGGCGTGAAGCGCTGCCAGGTCGCCTCCTGCTGCGGGCCGGCCATTTCGGCGCTGATCAGCATGCAGGACTGGCGATATTGCCAGCCGGTGATACCAATGCCCGCCCACTGGCGAATTTTCGAATTGGCGCCATCAGCGCCAATCACCAGCAACGCAGACAGGCTATCGCCCTGCTCGCCAGTCAGCACCCATTGCTCGCCTTCACGATGCATGCGCTGCAATTGCCACGGACACAATAGCGTCACGCCGGGCGTCTTCTCCAGCACCTGCCACAACGCCAGTTGCAGAATACGGTTCTCTACCATAAACCCCAGCTCGGGTAACCCGAGGTCGGCCGCATCGAACACAACATGCGCATTGTCCCATTCCCAGGTTTCGAGCCGCCGGTAAGGCGCGCTGCGCATCAGCCCGACGCCCTGCCAGGCTCCCAGCCGCTCCAGCAGCCTGACCGACGCCTGACCAATCGCCGATACCCGCACGTCCGGCGCGCTGCCTGCGACAAACGGCGGCGGCGTTTCCTGCTCCAGCACCGCCACCTGAAAACCGTTCTGCGCCAGTCCCAACGCGGCGGCGGCACCAACCATGCCTCCGCCTACAATCACCGCATCATAGTGCATACCTGCCCCACTGTTTCTATTGCGCCGATAAAGAAGACTCAGGCGCCAGAAAGACAAAAGATGGCGATAGTTTACTGGATTTCGGCAACGTTTTTCAGAAAAGCGACGTGCCGCTCGCTCTGGTCACAACGACGGCAAAAGATTACAATACGCGCCCGCATGTACGCGCCCCGTTGAAGGTAAGCGTGTTTACCCGCACTGAGTAATGGCTAGTCGATGACGATGACAAAGAAACTGCATATCAAAACCTGGGGCTGTCAGATGAATGAATACGATTCATCGAAGATAGCCGATCTCCTGGAAAGTACGCACGGTTACCAGCTGACCGAAGTCGCGGAAGAAGCCGACATTCTGCTGCTGAATACCTGTTCGATCCGTGAAAAGGCGCAGGAAAAAGTGTTTCATCAGCTCGGCCGCTGGAAAACGCTCAAAGACGTCAACCCGAATCTGATTATCGGCGTGGGCGGCTGCGTAGCTTCGCAGGAAGGTGAACACATTCGCGACCGTGCGCATTACGTGGACGTGATTTTCGGGCCGCAGACCCTGCATCGTCTGCCGGAAATGATTAACCATGTGCAGGGTACCCGCAGCCCGATCGTGGATATCAGTTTCCCGGAAGTGGAAAAATTCGACCGGCTGCCGGAACCGCGCGCCGAAGGGCCGACCGCATTCGTCTCCATCATGGAAGGCTGCAACAAATACTGTACCTTCTGCGTGGTGCCTTATACCCGCGGCGAAGAAGTCAGCCGCCCGGTTGACGACGTCCTGTTTGAAATCGCCCAGCTGGCGGCTCAGGGCGTACGTGAAGTCAACCTGCTGGGCCAGAACGTGAACGCTTACCGCGGCGCGACGCACGATGACGACATCTGCAGTTTTGCCGAACTGCTGCGTCTGGTGGCGACGATTGACGGTATCGACCGCATCCGCTTCATCACCAGCCACCCCATCGAATTCACCGACGATATCATCAGCGTGTACGAAGATACGCCGGAGCTGGTGAGTTTCCTGCACCTGCCGGTTCAGAGCGGCTCCGACCGCGTACTGACCATGATGAAGCGCCGCCACACCGCGCTGGAATACAAGGCCATCATCCGCAAACTGCGTAAAGCCCGTCCGGCGATCCAGATCAGTTCCGACTTTATCGTCGGCTTCCCGGGCGAAACGCAGGAAGATTTCGAGCAGACCATGAAACTGATCGCCGATGTCGATTTCGACATGAGCTTCAGCTTTATCTACTCGCCTCGCCCCGGCACCCCGGCCGCCGACATGGTGGACGACGTGACCGAAGAAGAGAAAAAACAGCGGCTGTACATTCTGCAGGAACGCATCAACCAGCAGGCCATGCAGTACAGCCGCCGGATGATGGGCACAGTACAACGCATTCTGGTCGAAGGCACCTCGCGCAAGAGCGTGATGGAACTGTCCGGCCGTACTGAAAACAACCGCGTAGTGAACTTTGAAGGAACGCCCGACATGATCGGCAAATTCGTCGACGTGGAAATTGTCGACGTTTACCCGAACTCGCTGCGTGGCGTGGTAATCCGTACCGAAGATCAAATGGATCTGCGCGTTAGCGAGTCGCCGACGTCGGTTATCGCTCGTACCCGTAAAGAGAACGAGCTCGGCGTTGGCATCTATCAGCCGTAATACGCTGATGATCGTTCTCAGGCGGGCCGTCAAACGGCCCGCTTTTTCTTTGCTGCGACATCTGGAGTAGATTCATCCCATCCCCCCGCCGCCTTTATGCCGAATGTGACTTGCGCCCTGCGGGGTTCACGATAAATAATCAGGGTAATCTCTGCGCCACATCCGGGCAGATATCACTGCCTGTGGCACAGCGTCATTGCTCATTCTGCTTAAACCCAAGAGGAATAGTTTGAACGTAACGATAAAAGAAATTGCCCTCGAACCCGCGGACAACAAACGCCTGCTCAGTCTGTGCGGCCCGTTTGACGATAACATCAAACAGCTGGAACGCCGCCTCGGCATAGAGATCAATCATCGCGACAACAACTTCAAGCTGGTGGGGAAAGACCTCTGCATCGACGCCGCTGCCGACATCCTGCGTCATCTTTATGTAGATACCGCGCCGGTACGCGGCGTGATTCCGGATATCGAGCCGGAACAAATTCATCTGGCCATCAAGGAATCCCGGGTACTGGAACAGACCGCCGACAGCGTGCCGGAATACGGCAAGGCGGTGAATATCCGCACCAAACGCGGCGTGATCAAACCGCGTACCCCCAATCAGGCGCAGTACATCGCCCATATCCTCGATCACGACATCACCTTCGGTATCGGCCCGGCCGGCACCGGGAAAACCTATCTGGCGGTAGCCGCCGCGGTGGATGCGCTGGAACGTCAGGATATTCGCCGTATTTTGCTGACTCGTCCGGCGGTGGAAGCCGGTGAAAAACTGGGCTTCCTGCCGGGCGACCTGAGCCAGAAGGTAGACCCGTACCTGCGCCCGCTGTATGACGCGCTGTTTGAAATGCTGGGTTTCGAGCGGGTGGAAAAGCTTATCGAGCGTAACGTGATTGAAGTCGCGCCGCTGGCCTACATGCGCGGCCGCACGCTGAACGACGCCTTCATCATTCTGGATGAAAGCCAGAACACCACCATCGAGCAGATGAAGATGTTCCTGACTCGTATCGGGTTTAACTCGAAGGCGGTCATCACCGGCGACGTCACCCAGATCGACCTGCCGCGCAATCAAAAATCCGGTTTGCGTCATGCCATCGAGGTGCTGTCGGAAGTCGAGGAAATCAGTTTCAACTTCTTCCACAGCGAAGACGTGGTACGTCACCCGGTGGTCGCCCGCATCGTCAACGCTTATGAGGCATGGGAAACCGCCGATCAGAAACGCCGGGACGAACTGGCGGAGCAACGCAAACGCGAAGCGCAGGCCGCCGCGCAGGAGCAGAAATGAGTCAGGTTATTCTCGATTTGCAAATCGCCAGCGAAAATATCAACGGGCTGCCGTCGGAAGCCGACTTTCAGCGCTGGCTGGAAGCGGTGTTGCCGCAATTTCAGGAGGTGGCGGAAGTCACCATCCGGGTGGTGGACGAAGAGGAAAGCCATCACCTGAACCTGACTTATCGCGGCAAAGACAAACCGACCAACGTGCTGTCGTTCCCGTTCGAAGCGCCGCCGGAAGTGGAGCTGCCGCTGCTGGGCGACCTCATCATCTGCCGGCAGGTGGTCGAGCAGGAGGCGGTCGAACAGGGGAAAAGCGCGGATGAACATTGGGCGCACATGGTTGTCCATGGCAGCCTGCATCTGTTAGGTTATGATCATATCGAAGACAGTGAAGCCGAAGAAATGGAAGCACTGGAAACGGAAATCATGCAAAGTATGGGTTATGCCGACCCGTATCTGGCAGAAAAAGAAGATTTTACTGACAAGCCTTAAATCCGATATTTTAAGGATCAGACGCCAGCGGCGATACGCCACCGACGACATTCACCGCTGGTCATCATTTCTTAACAAGAGTGATATTAACTGACGCCATGAGCGACGACCATTCTCCCAATAGCGATACCCCCAGTCCCAAAAAGGGATTTTTCTCTCTTTTTCTCAATCAGATTTTCCACGGCGAATCCAAAGATCACGATGATCTGTTGGCATTAATCCGTGATTCGGAACAAATTGATCCGGAAATCCGCGACATGCTGGAAGGGGTGATGGATATCGCCGAACAGCGGGTGCGCGACATCATGATCCCGCGTTCGCAGATGATTACCCTCAAGCATAACCAGACGCTGGAAGAGTGCCTGGACGTGATCATCGAATCGGCCCACTCCCGCTTCCCGGTCATCAGCGAAGACAAGGACCATATCGAAGGCATCCTGATGGCCAAGGACCTGCTGCCGTTCATGCGCAGCAACTCCGAACCGTTCAGCATGGATAAAGTGCTGCGGCCTGCCGTCGTGGTGCCGGAAAGCAAGCGGGTGGACCGCATGCTCAACGAATTCCGTTCCCTGCGCTACCACATGGCGATCGTCATCGATGAATTTGGCGGCGTCTCCGGGCTGGTGACGATTGAAGACATTCTGGAACTGATCGTCGGCGAAATCGAAGACGAATACGATGACGAAGAAGACCGCGACATCCGCCAACTGAATCGCCAGACTTACACCGTGCGCGCGCTTACGCCGATCGAAGACTTCAACGAGACATTCTCCACCCGATTCAGCGACGAGGAAGTGGATACCATCGGCGGTCTGGTGATGCAATCGTTCGGTCACCTGCCAGCACGCGGGGAAACCATCGACATCGACGGTTACCTGTTCAAAGTTGCCATGGCCGACAGCCGCCGTATTATTCAGGTTCATGTCAGAATTCCTGACGACGTTCCGCAACCGCAACTGGAAGATTAATTCATTCATGGCAGTCGCTTCATTATTGCAACGCCAGCAGGTTCGCCTCCTGCTGGCGCTTTTATTCGGTGCCTGCGGCACACTGGCGTTCTCTCCTTATGATTTCTGGCCAGCCGCCATTATTTCGTTGATGGGGCTACAGGGTCTGACGCTGAACCGCCGGGCTCGTCAGGCGGCGGCGATCGGTTTCAGTTGGGGATTCGGTCTGTTCGGCATCGGCATCCATTGGGTCTACTACAGCATCGCCGATTTTGGCGGCATGCCCGGTCCGGTGAATGTCGGTCTGGTGGTGCTGCTGGCGCTCTATCTGTCGCTCTATCCGATGCTGTTCGCCGGGCTGCTTGCACGCCTGTGGCCGCAGACGAGCGTATGGCGCGTAGCACTGGCGGCGCCGGCGCTGTGGCAGGTCACCGAACTGCTGCGCGGTTGGGTGCTGACCGGCTTTCCCTGGCTGCAGTTCGGCTACAGCCAGCTTGATGGCCCGTTGAAAGGTATTGCGCCGATCGCAGGGGTCGATACCCTCACCTTCCTGTTGATGATTATCAGCGGGCTGCTGGTACTGGGGCTGACGCTGCGACGCTGGCAGCCAGCGCTGGTTGCCGCTGCGCTGTTGGTGTTGCCGTGGCCGTTGCGCTCGCTTGAGTGGTACAAACTGCAGCCGGAGCGCGCGGTCAACGTGGCGATGGTACAAGGCAACATTCCTCAGGCCTTGAAGTGGGACCCGAACGAACTGCTCAACACGCTGAGAGTCTATTTCGATAACACGTTGCCGGCGATGGACAAGGCGCCACTGGTGATTTGGCCGGAATCCGCCATTCCGGATATCGAAATCCGCCAGCAGGACTATCTGACGCAACTGGACGCCATCCTGCGCGAGCATCACAGCAGCCTGATCACCGGCATTGTCGATGCGCGCCGGGAAAACAATCGTACCGATTTCTACAACAGCATCATCGTGCTGGGCGATCAGCAGCCCTATCGTTACCCGACCACCAACCGCTACAACAAACATCATCTGGTGCCGTTTGGCGAGTTCGTGCCGCTGGAAACCCTGCTGCGCCCGCTGGCGCCGTTCTTCGATCTGCCGATGTCTGCGTTCAGCCGCGGCGGCTACCTGCAGCCGCAGCTGGTCGTTAACGGCTACCGCCTCACCGCCACCATCTGTTATGAGGTCATTCTGGGGCAACAAGTGCGCGACAATTTCCGCGCCGACACCGATATGCTGCTGACCATTTCCAACGATGCCTGGTTCGGCAACTCCATTGGTCCCTGGCAGCATTTCCAGATGGCCCGGATGCGAGCGCTGGAACTGGGCCGCCCGCTGCTGCGTTCCACCAACAACGGCGTAACGGCCGTCATCGCGCCCGACGGCAGCGTCAGCGCCAGTCTTCCGCAGTTCACCCGCGACGTACTGGAAACCCGCGTAACGCCGGCAACCGGCATCACGCCTTACGCCCGCTTCGGCTCCTGGCCGTTGTGGCTGCTGGAAGCCTTGCTGGGTCTTGCCGCGCTGGTTTATCGCTTCCGTTCCCGCTGATTTCCCTATTCGCCTTCTCACAACAAGACATGTCCGGACATGTCTTGTTTCATTTCTGGCACACAACTTGCTACTCATTGATATGAAACGTCTGACGTTGCACGTTTGCGGGCCATCCTGCTCTGCGATAGCACAATACCAGGGCACGATCTGCACCAAATTAGTGCCATAAGTTTTTTATTGCAGCACTTTGGTGCGGAGCGCCTCGCAAAAAGCAAACATTCTCGTTTCATTATGTTTACAATCCGCTATTTTTAAACATGACAGCGTTTTATTCGCTCTTTAGCGGTGCACAACATGTGGCCGGTAATAGCCCAGCAGAATTTGCACCACCACAACAGCAAAGGAGTTAGAGCATGCAATTGCGTAAACTGGCACTGTCGTTAATGCTGATCAGCACAACAGCAACTATGGCTTATGCAGAAGAACAGCCGGCTTCGGCCCAAAAAGAAAACGCACCAATCCCCACGCTGAAAAAAGTCAAAGACAGTGGTGTTATCGTTATTGGTCACCGCGAATCTTCCGTGCCGTTTTCCTACTACGACAACCAGCAAAAAGTCGTAGGCTATTCACAGGCTTACTCCGACAAGATTGTTGAAGCCGTCAAAAAGGCGATCGATGCGCCCAATCTGCAGGTGAAGCTGCTACCCATCACCTCCCAGAACCGTATTCCGCTGCTGCAGAACGGTACTTTCGACCTGGAGTGCGGCTCCACCACCAACAACCTGGAACGCCAGCAGCAGGCTGCCTTCTCCAATACCATTTTCGTGATCGGTACGCGTCTGCTGACCAAAAAAGACTCCGGCATCAAGGATTTCACCGATCTGAGCGGTAAAGCGGTGGTCGTTACTTCCGGCACTACATCTGAAGTGCTGCTGAACAAAATGAATGAAGAGAAGAAACTGAACCTGCGCATCATCAGCGCCAAGGATCACGGTGACTCCTTCCGCACCTTGGAGAGCGGCCGCGCGGTGGCCTTCATGATGGACGACGCGCTGCTGGCAGGCGAACGCGCCAAAGCCAAAAATCCGGACGAATGGGTCATTGTCGGTACGCCGCAGTCTCACGAAGCCTACGGTTGCATGCTGCGTAAGAACGACCCTGAATTCAAAAAACTGGTGGACGCCACCATTGCTCAGGTACAAACCTCCGGCGAAGCCGCCAAATGGTACGAGCACTGGTTCACCCAACCGATCCCGCCCAAAAATCTTAACCTGAACTATGTCCTGTCCGACGACATGAAGGCACTGTTTAAGGCACCGAACGATAAGGCGTTGTAACCGTATTAATAATGACAATAAAGGGCAGTAATTCTGCCTTTCGATTGCTGATTCGTGGCAAGACAGACAGGCGCAGGGCGGTCGTTCCCCATCCTGCGAATCCACAAGCCACTCATCAATCTTCGGGGTAGCGAACGCTACCCTTTTTTTACCGGAGTTTGTTATGTCAATAGATTGGAACTGGGGCATTTTCCTGCAATCCGCTCCGTTCGGAAATACGACCTATTTGGGGTGGATTATTTCCGGCCTGCAGGTCACCGTATCGCTTTCTTTGTGCGCCTGGGTCATCGCCTTCCTGCTGGGCTCACTACTGGGTATTCTGCGGACCGTTCCCAACCGTCTGCTGGCCGGTATCGGCACCTGTTATGTGGAGCTGTTTCGCAACGTGCCGCTGATTGTCCAGTTCTTCAGTTGGTATCTGGTTGTGCCGGAGTTACTGCCAGCCAAAATCGGCATGTGGTTTAAGGCCGAATTGGACCCCAATATCCAGTTCTTCCTGTCCTCCATGTTTTGTCTGGGCATGTTCACCGCCGCCCGCGTGTGCGAACAGGTGCGGGCAGGCATTCAGTCGCTGCCGCGTGGTCAGAAGGCCGCCGGTCTGGCGATCGGCCTGACGCTCCCCCAGACCTACCGTTATGTCTTGCTGCCCAACGCCTACCGGGTGGTAGTGCCGCCGCTGACCTCGGAAATGCTCAATCTGGTGAAAAACTCCGCC
The DNA here is from genome assembly GCF_002812485.1 of Dickeya fangzhongdai. Taxonomy (NCBI): domain Bacteria; kingdom Pseudomonadati; phylum Pseudomonadota; class Gammaproteobacteria; order Enterobacterales; family Pectobacteriaceae; genus Dickeya; species Dickeya fangzhongdai. The sequence goes on along the minus strand of NZ_CP025003.1, from coordinate 1,432,918 downwards.
ATCGCCTCCACCATCGGTCTGGTGGACATGGCGGCGCAGGCCGGCAAGCTGCTGGATTACTCCGCTCACGCCTATGAGTCCTTCAGCGCGATCACGCTGGCCTATATCGGCATCAACGCCATCATCATGCTGATCATGCAGATTGTGGAGCGCAAAACCCGTCTGCCGGGCAATCTGGGGAGCAAATAAATGTACAACTTTGACTGGAGTTCGATTCCGCCCAGCCTGCCTTATCTGATCAAGGGGATGGGCGTCACGCTGGAAATCACCCTGACCGCGGTCGTGGTGGGGATTGTCTGGGGTACCGTGCTGGCGGTGATGCGCCTGTCGCCCATCAAGCCCATCAGTTGGTTTGCGAAACTGTACGTCAACCTGTTCCGCTCGGTACCGCTGGTGATGGTGCTGCTGTGGTTCTACCTGATCGTGCCGAGCTTATTACAAAATGTGCTTGGCCTTTCTCCGAAAACCGATATTCGGCTGGTATCAGCTATGGTAGCCTTCTCGCTGTTTGAGGCGGCCTATTATTCCGAGATTATCCGCGCCGGCATCCAGAGTATTTCCCGCGGGCAGGCCTCCGCCGCGCTGGCGCTGGGGATGACCCACTGGCAATCCATGCGGCTGGTGATTCTGCCTCAGGCGTTCCGGGCCATGATTCCCTTGCTGCTGACTCAAGGTATCGTGCTGTTTCAGGATACCTCGCTGGTGTATGTGCTCAGTCTGGCGGACTTCTTCCGTACCGCATCCACCATCGGCGAACGTGACGGTACTCAGGTGGAAATGATCCTGTTCGCCGGGTTTGTGTACTTTGTTATCAGCCTCTCGGCGTCGATACTGGTCAATTATTTGAAGAGAAGGACGGTTTGATGATTTTCCTGAAAAATGTTTCTAAATGGTATGGTCAATTTCAGGTGCTGACCGACTGCTCCACCGAAGTGAAAAAAGGTGAAGTAGTGGTGGTTTGCGGACCTTCCGGCTCCGGGAAATCGACCTTAATCAAAACCGTTAACGGCCTGGAGCCGATCCAGCAAGGTCAGATCGAAGTTAACGGCACCACTGTCAATGACAAACGCACCAATCTGGCGCAATTGCGCTCCAAAGTCGGCATGGTGTTCCAGCATTTTGAGCTGTTCCCCCACTTGTCCATCGTCGACAACCTGACGCTGGCGCAGGTCAAGGTACTCAAGCGCGACAAAGAAGCCGCCCGCGAGAAAGGACTGAAGCTGCTGGCGCGCGTCGGCCTGTCGGCGCATGCCAACAAGTTCCCCGGGCAGTTATCCGGTGGTCAGCAACAGCGTGTGGCTATCGCCCGCGCCCTGTGTATGGACCCGGTGGCGATGCTGTTCGACGAACCGACCTCGGCGCTCGACCCGGAAATGATCAATGAAGTGCTGGACGTAATGGTGGAGCTGGCGCAAGAAGGCATGACCATGATGGTGGTGACCCACGAGATGGGGTTCGCCCGCAAGGTGGCGCACCGCGTCATCTTCATGGATGAAGGCAAGATCATTGAAGATACCCGCAAAGAGGACTTCTTCAGTAATCCGCAGTCTGACCGCGCTAAAGACTTTCTGGCGAAAATCCTGCATTAATCCGCAGCCTGTCGCCATATCGCAAGGGTGCTTCGGCACCCTTGTTTTTTTGTCTATAGAAAACCCCCAGCTAGGCTGGGGGTTCCGTAAAGCTTCCAGCTTTGAGCCAGTTATCAAAACCCCTTTTGATTTGTTAAAACACCTTGCGGTCTGGCAACTGCAAAAGTTCAACAAGAAATCAAAAGGGGGTCCCAATGGGGGACGAAAAGAGCTTAGCGCACACCCGATGGAACTGTAAATATCACATAGTTTTTGCGCCAAAATACCGAAGACAGGCGTTCTACGGAGAGAAACGCCTGGCGATAGGCAGCATTTTAAGAAAGCTGTGTGAGTGGAAAAACGTACGTATTCTGGAAGCGGAATGCTGCGCAGATCATATCCATATGCTTGTGGAAATCCCGCCCAAAATGAGCGTATCCGGCTTTATGGGATATCTGAAAGGGAAAAGCAGTCTGATGCTTTATGAGCAGTTTGGAGATCTGAAATTCAAATACAGGAACAGGGAGTTCTGGTGCCGGGGATATTACGTAGATACGGTAGGGAAGAACACGGCGAAGATACAGGAATACATAAAGCACCAGCTTGAAGAGGATAAAATGGGAGAGCAGTTGTCGATCCCTTATCCGGGTAGCCCGTTTACGGGCCGTAAGTAACGAAGTTTGATGCAAATGTCAGATCGTATGCGCCTGTTAGGGCGCGGCTGGTAACAGAGCCTTATAGGCGCATCTGAAAAACCTCCGGCTATGCCGGAGGATATTTATTTCCACACGCTCCCGGTCAGGGCGAAAACGGCTGGCGATGGAACTGGTCATGCCCGCATTTCGGGCACAGCGGCAAGACTTCCGGGGTATAAAAAGCAATGTGGTGATGGCACTGTTCGCACACCAGATTGCCCAGCCCTACCACCTCGCCGCTATGATATACGCCGTGGTGGCTGACATCCTTGAACACTTCGCGCCATTCCAGTTGCGTCTTGTCGGTGATATCCGCCAGGTTCTGCCACAGGCTTTCACGAATCACGCGCACGAATACACTGTCGGCAAAGGCATTCTGGCTCTCCTCGTAACTGAGGGAGAAGGCTTCCAGATCACGCTGGAGCGCCAGTATTACCTGTTCAATCTCCTTTTGCGTCAGTTCATTGGTTTCCTGTAACTGGCGCCGGGCATCCGACATCAGCTTATCCATGTCCCGCTCGCCGCGGCTTAACCACTCGGTAACGGCGGACATCAACTCCCGGTAATACTGAACCACTTTGCTCATCGTGACTCCTTAGCGTGAAAGCGCTTATCGACGGGCCTGCACAGCCTAGTGTAGATGATTTTTCCGACACTACCGGGAGCCGCTTCCCAATCCGCGGGTTTAACCTCCGTCTTCGCTACCGGCGCCGCATAAATCGGCCCCGGACCGCCTCAAGCGGTTGTTGAGCCAGTCGCTTATCAGCTATGCTATGCGGATCTTTTGAAATGAAACAGAACATGCTACCGAGGTAGCGATTTTCACTAAGGACCACTGGCAGCCATGCAAGAGCAATACCGCCCAGAAGATATCGAAGCGCACGTCCAGCTTCACTGGCAAGAGAAACAGACTTTCAAAGTGACCGAAGAACCCGGCAAGGAAAAATACTATTGCCTTTCCATGCTGCCTTATCCTTCTGGCCGTCTACACATGGGTCATGTCCGCAACTACACCATCGGCGACGTGATCTCCCGCTATCAGCGTATGCTGGGCAAAAACGTTCTGCAGCCGATCGGCTGGGACGCCTTTGGCCTGCCGGCGGAAGGCGCGGCGGTGAAAAACAATACCGCGCCGGCGCCCTGGACCTACGCCAATATCGAATACATGAAAAACCAGCTGAAATTGCTGGGCTTCGGTTACGACTGGGATCGCGAAGTGGCGACCTGCAAACCGGATTACTACCGCTGGGAACAGTGGTTCTTCACCAAACTGTATGAGAAAGGCCTGGTTTACAAAAAAACCTCAGCGGTGAACTGGTGCCCGAACGACCTGACCGTGCTGGCCAACGAGCAGGTGATCGACGGATGCTGCTGGCGTTGCGACACCAAGGTGGAACGCAAGGAAATCCCGCAGTGGTTCATCAAAATCACCGCTTACGCCGACGAACTGCTCAACGATCTGGATACGCTGGAAAGCTGGCCTGAGCAGGTCAAAACCATGCAGCGCAACTGGATCGGCCGTTCCGAAGGGGTAGAAATCACCTTCCGGATCGCTGACGGCGACGACACCCTGACCGTTTACACTACCCGCCCGGACACCTTCATGGGCGTGACCTATGTCGCCGTGGCGGCTGGTCACCCACTGGCGCTGAAAGCGGCGGAAAACAACCCGGCGCTGCAGGACTTTATCGCCGAATGCCGCAACACCAAAGTGGCGGAAGCCGACATGGCGACCATGGAGAAAAAAGGCGTCGCTACCGGTCTGTTCGCCATCCACCCGCTGACCGGCGAAAACGTGCCGGTGTGGGCCGCCAACTTCGTGCTGATGGAATACGGCACCGGCGCCGTCATGGCGGTACCGGGCCACGACCAGCGCGACTGGGAATTCGCCCACAAATATAGCCTGCCGGTGAAACCGGTTATTCTGATGGCAGACGGCAGCGAGCCGGATCTGTCCGCTCAGGCGCAAACTGAAAAAGGCCGCCTGTTCAACTCCGGCGAATTCGACGGACTGGACTTTGACGCCGCCTTTAACGCCATTGCCGACAAACTGGTGTCGCAGGGCGTCGGTCAGCGTAAAGTCAATTACCGTCTGCGCGATTGGGGTGTGTCCCGTCAGCGCTACTGGGGCGCGCCGATCCCGATGGTGACGCTGGAAGACGGCACCGTAATCCCAACGCCGGAAGACCAACTGCCGGTAGTGCTGCCGGAAGACGTGGTAATGGACGGCATCACCAGCCCGATCAAGGCCGATCCCGAGTGGGCCAAAACCACGGTCAACGGCCAGCCGGCGCTGCGTGAAACCGATACCTTCGATACCTTCATGGAGTCGTCCTGGTATTACGCGCGTTACACCTGCCCGCAGTACGATCAGGGCATGCTGGATCCGGCTGCCGCCAACTACTGGCTGCCGGTAGACCAGTATGTCGGCGGTATAGAACACGCCATCATGCACCTGATGTACTTCCGTTTCTTCCACAAACTGATGCGCGACGCCGGTCTGGTGAACTCCAACGAACCGGCTAAACGTCTGCTGTGTCAGGGCATGGTTCTGGCCGACGCCTTCTACTATGTCGGCAACAACGGCGAGCGTATCTGGGTATCGCCGAGCGACGCGACGCTGGAGCGCGACGACAAAGGGCGCATCACCAAAGCGTTCGATAAAGAAGGCCGCGAGCTGGTTTACGCCGGCATGAGCAAAATGTCGAAATCGAAAAACAACGGTATCGACCCGCAGGTCATGGTGGAACGCTACGGCGCCGACACCGTACGTCTGTTCATGATGTTCGCCTCCCCGGCGGAAATGACGCTGGAGTGGCAGGAATCCGGCGTGGAAGGGGCTAACCGCTTCCTGAAACGCGTGTGGAAACAGGTTTACGACCACACCGGGAAAGGCGCTACTCAACAGTTGGATGTGGCTGCGTTGACGGAAGACCACAAAGCGCTGCGCCGCGACCTGCACAAAACCATCGCCAAAGTGACGGATGATATTGGCCGTCGTCAGACCTTCAACACCGCCATCGCGGCGATCATGGAGCTGATGAACAAGCTGGCCAAAGCGCCGCAGGAGTCGGAACAGGACCGCGCGCTGACGCAGGAAACGCTGCTGGCGGTAGTGCGGATGCTCTACCCATTCACTCCGCACGCCTGCTTCGTACTGTGGCGCGAGCTGAAAGGCGAAGGCGACATCGATCAGGCGCCGTGGCCGGTAGCGGACGAACAGGCGATGGTGGAAGACTCTCGTCTGGTCGTGGTACAGGTCAACGGTAAAGTTCGCGGCAAAATCACCGTAGCGGCCGATGCCACCGAGCAACAGGTTCGCGATCGGGCGGCACAGGAGCCGCTGGTAGCCAAATATCTGGATGGCGTGACCGTTCGCAAGGTGATTTTCGTTCCAGGCAAACTGCTTAACCTGGTTGTGGGTTAAGGCAAGGAGGTACTGTGCGACACCCGTTTTTAACGCTGGTGCTGGGGCTGGTGGTCTTGATGACCGCCGGCTGCGGCTTTCATCTGCGCGGCACCACTCAGATGCCGGAGCAGTTGCATAATCTGATTCTGGACAGTGGCGATCCCTACGGCCCGATGACACGGGCCATCCGTGAACAGTTGCGTCTCAACAACGTCAACATCATGGAAAATACCGAACGTAAGGATCTGCCGTCCTTCCGTTTTATGGGAGACCATCTGACCCGCAACACCGTATCTATTTTCCAGGATGGGAAAACAGCAGAGTACCAGCTGGTTCTGGAAGTAAAAACACAGGTGCTGATCCCGGGTGATGACATCTATCCGCTCAACGTGACGATTTTCCGCTCCTTCTTCGATAACCCGCTTGCTGCGCTGGCCAAAGACGCAGAGCAGGATATCGTACTGCGTGAAATGCGTGAGCAGGCGGCCCAACAGTTGGTACGAAAACTACTGACGATCAAAGGAAGCCAGAACGCGAAAATCAATCAGAAGGCGCAGGCCGCTACATCCGCACCGGCGCACCCATGATTCGGATCTATCCCGAACAACTGACCGCGCAGCTCCATGAGGGGCTGCGCGGCTGTTATCTGCTGTTCGGCAACGAACCCCTATTGCTGCAGGAGAGTCAGGATCAAATCCGGACCATCGCCCGTCAGCAAGATTTTCTGGAACACTTCAGTTTCACACTGGATAACAACACCGACTGGGACGCTATTTTTTCCACCTGTCAGGCGCTCAGCCTGTTTGCATCCCGCCAGACCCTGCTGCTGATTTTGCCCGACGCCGGTCCCGGCGCCCCCATCAGCGAGCAACTGGTCAAGCTTTCCACCCTGTTGCATCCCGACATTCTGTTGATGGTACGGGGCAGCAAGCTCACCAAAGCGCAGGAAAACAGCGCCTGGTTCAAAGCGTTGTCGCAACAGGGCGTGTATGTCCCTTGCATGACGCCTGAACAGGAACAACTCCCCCGCTGGGTGGCGCATCGCGCTAAAAACATGAAGCTGGAACTGGATGACGCCGCCAGCCAGTTGATTTGCTATTGCTATGAAGGAAATCTGCTGGCGTTGGTGCAAGCGCTGGAGCGACTGTCGCTGCTGTATCCGGACGGTAAGCTGACGCTGCCGCGGGTCGAACAGGCGGTCAACGATGCCGCGCATTTCACGCCGTTCCACTGGCTGGATGCGCTGCTGGGCGGCAAAAGCAAACGCGCGTGGCACATTTTGCAGCAGTTACGGCTGGAAGAGTGTGAGCCGGTTATCCTGCTGCGCACCGTGCAGCGGGAATTGCTGTTGCTGCTACAGTTAAAACGACGCATGGCGACCACGCCGCTGCGCACGCTGCTTGATCAGCACAAGGTGTGGCAAAACCGACGTCCGCTGTTGACGCAGGCATTGCAACGTCTGTCGCTGACGCAATTACAGCAGGCGATTACCCTGCTGAGCAGGCTGGAGATCACCCTGAAACAGAATTACGGGCAACCGGTCTGGGCGGAACTGGAAACGCTGTCGATGATTCTGTGCGGTAAAGCGCTGCCCGACGGCCTGCTTGAGGTATAGCAATTTGTCGACATTCCCGGTCACCCAGCCCCTGACCGCCTACTTTGGCGGTACGTTTGACCCGATTCACTATGGGCATTTGCGCCCGGTCGCCGCGCTGGCGCAGGAAATTGGTCTGCAACGCGTTATTCTGTTGCCCAACAACGTCCCGCCGCACCGCGAGCAGCCGGAAGCCAACGCCGGCCAGCGCAAGAGCATGGTTGAGCTAGCGGTACGCGATAACCCGCTGTTTCAGATCGACGATCGTGAACTGCAGCGCGCCACGCCGTCCTATACCATTGAGACGCTGGAAGCATTACGCGCCGAGAAAGGCGCCGGCGCGCCGCTGGCGTTCATTATCGGGCAAGACTCGCTGTTGACGCTGCATCGCTGGCATCGCTGGCAGGAAATTCTGGATTATTGTCATCTGCTGGTCTGCGCCCGCCCCGGTTACCGCCAGCAGTTGGATACCGCCGAGCTGGAAGCTTGGCTGGGCGCGCACCAGACTTACGATGTCGACCAGTTGCACCGCCGCTGTCACGGGCTGATTTACCTCGCCCATACCCCGCTTCTGCCGATTTCCGCCACCGACATCCGTCATCGCCGACAACAAGGCCTCGACTGCCATGATCTGCTGCCCGAAAGTGTGCTGAAGTATATTGACACACACGGACTCTATCGATAGTCATGCGTTGATACCACTCATTATAAGGCCGTGATATACTCCGCCGCTGGTTTCGGCTACAGGAAAACCACCTGCCGTCGCGGTGAAACGGCTATTTCACTGACGCCAGGCCAGCCCGCATAACCGGCAGATTAACCACTCATTAAAGGGGGAACCTTTGCAAGGCCAAGCACTCCAAGATTTCGTTATTGATAAACTTGACGATTTGAAAGGTCAGGATATTGTTGCCCTCAATGTAAAAGGGAAATCCAGTATCACTGACTGCATGATTATTTGTACCGGCACCTCCAGCCGTCATGTCACCTCCATCGCCGATCACGTTGTGCAGGAATCCCGCGCCGCCGGGCTGATGCCGCTAGGCGTTGAAGGGGAAAACGACGCCGACTGGGTCGTGGTCGATCTCGGCGACGTGATCGTCCATGTGATGCAGGAAGAGAGCCGCCACCTGTACGAACTGGAAAAACTCTGGGGCTGATATGAAGCTGCAACTGGTCGCCGTTGGCACCAAAATGCCCGACTGGGTGCAGACCGGCTTTACCGATTACCTCCGCCGTTTTCCCAAAGACATGCCGTTTGAACTGGTGGAGATTCCGGCGGGTAAGCGCGGCAAGAACGCCGATATCAAACGGATTCTGGAACGGGAAGGCGAACTGATGCTGGGCGCCGTAGGCAAAGGCAACCGCATCGTAACGCTGGATATTCCCGGTTCGCGTTGGGAAACGCCGCAGCTGGCGCAGCAACTGGAGCGCTGGAAACAGGACGGTCGCGATATCAGCCTGCTGATTGGCGGCCCTGAAGGGCTGGCGCCGCAGTGCAAAGCCGCGGCGGAGCAAAGCTGGTCGCTGTCGCCGCTGACGCTGCCGCATCCGCTGGTGCGCGTGCTGGTGGCGGAGAGTCTGTACCGGGCCTGGAGTATTACCACCAATCATCCTTACCATCGGGAGTAAGGCGAACGATGAACCCTGTGAAGTAGCAATCGCTGGATGAATATAGAACGTAAACCCTTTCGTGACTATACGGCTGAGGCAGCCCTGTTCGTACGCCGGGCGCTGGTCGCGTTCCTGGGCATTTTGCTGCTGAGCGGTATTCTGGTCGCCAATCTATACCACCTGCAGGTTTTACGTTTTGACGATTATCGTACCCGTTCGAATGAAAACCGCATCAAGCTGGTGCCGATTGCCCCGAGCCGCGGCATCATCTATGACCGCAACGGCACCCCGCTGGCGCTCAACCGCACGATTTACCAGCTGGAGCTGATTCCCGAAAAGGTCAACAATCTGGAAGAGACGCTGCAGGCGCTCAAATCGATCATTGACCTGACCGATGAAGACATCGATAACTTCAGAAAAGAGCGTAAACGTTCGCGTCGCTTCACGTCCATACCGGTCAAAACCGGATTGAATGAAGTGCAGGTAGCGAGCTTCGCCGTCAATCAGTACCGTTTTCCCGGCGTAGAAGTCAAAGGCTACCAGCGCCGCTACTACCCGTACGGTGCCGCGCTGACCCACGTCATTGGCTACGTCTCTAAAATCAACGATAAAGATCTGGAAAGACTGGACCAGGAAGGCAAGCTGGCGGACTACGCGGCGACCCATGATATCGGCAAGCTCGGTATTGAACGCTATTACGAAGATGTGCTGCACGGCAAACCGGGCTACGAGGAAGTGGAAGTCAATAACCGCGGCCGCGTGATTCGCCAGTTGCACGAACAACCGCCGCAAGCCGGCAAAGATATCTACCTGACGCTGGACCTTAATCTCCAGCTCTATATTGAGAAACTGCTGACCGGCAGCCGCGCCGCCGTGGTAGTCACCGATCCACGGGATGCGGGTATTCTGGCCATGGTATCCAATCCCAGTTACGACCCGAACCCATTCGTCGACGGCATTTCAGGCAAAGCCTATCGGGAACTACTCAACGATCAGAATCGGCCGCTGATTAACCGCGCGACACAAGGCGTATACCCACCCGCCTCTACTGTCAAACCCTACATCGCGGTATCCGCGCTGAGTGCTGGAGTTATCACTCCTTATACCTCGCTGTTTGACCCCGGCTGGTGGCAGTTGCCCGGCTCGGAAAAACGCTTCCGCGACTGGAAAAAATGGGGACACGGCCGCCTGAATCTCACCAAATCGCTGGAAGAATCCGCCGATACCTTCTTCTATCAGGTCGCCTATGACATGGGTATCGACCGCCTGTCTGAGTGGATGGGCAAATTCGGTTACGGTCATCTCACCGGTGTCGATCTGTCTGAAGAACGGGCCGGGATCATGCCGACCCGAGACTGGAAGATGAAACGCTACAAGAAACCCTGGTATCAGGGGGATACTATCCCGGTCGGCATCGGCCAGGGCTACTGGACCGCCACGCCGATCCAGATGATCAAAGCGCTGACCACGCTGATTAACGACGGCCAGGTCAAAACGCCACATCTGCTTAGCAGTACGCAGGAAAACAATACTCAGGTGCCTTACCGCCAGCCGGAGCACCAGCAGATCGGCGATATCCGCTCCGGTTACTGGGAAATAGCCAAAGACGGCATGTACGGCGTCGCCAACCGCCAGAACGGCACCGCCCACAAATTCTTTGCCGACGCGCCGTATAAGATTGCGGCCAAGTCAGGGACGGCACAGGTATTCGGCCTGAAGGAAAACGAAACCTATAACGCCAACCGGATTGCCGAACGGCTGCGCGACCACAAACTGATGGTTGCTTTCGCCCCTTACAGCAACCCGAAAGTCGCCATGTCCATCATTCTGGAAAACGGCGGCGCCGGGCCAGCCGTCGGGACTATCGTGCGTCAAATCCTCGACCATATTATGTTGGGCGACAACAATACCAACCTGCCGGACGCGCCGCCGTCGCCGCCGGGCAGTGAAACCGAGTAGAGGCACCATGACAGACAGTCAACAAAAAGGCTCAATCTGGACCAAAATGCACATTGATCTGCCTTTCCTTCTGTGTGTAATGGCGTTACTGGGCTATAGCATGTTCGTCATGTGGAGCGCCAGCGGGCAGGACACAGGCATGATGGAGCGCAAAATTGCCCAATGCGTGCTGGGGTTAGTCGTCATGATCGGCATGGCGCAAATCCCGCCGCGGGTCTATGAGGGTTGGGCCCCGTATCTGTACATTTTCTGTTTTATCCTGCTGGTCATGGTGGATGTATTCGGCCAGATCAGTAAAGGCGCGCAACGCTGGCTCGATTTAGGCGTGGTGCGCTTCCAGCCGTCGGAAATCGCCAAAATCGCGGTGCCGCTGATGGTGGCCCGCTATATCAACCGCGATATGTGCCCGCCGTCGTTGAAAAATACCGCCATCGCGCTGGCGCTGACGTTCGCCCCCACCCTGCTGGTGGCCGCCCAGCCAGACCTTGGCACCGCCATCCTGATTTGCGCTTCCGGCCTGTTCGTGCTGTTCCTCGCCGGCATGAGCTGGCGGCTGATCGCTATTGCCGCCATTTTGCTGGCGGCGTTCATTCCCGTACTGTGGTTTTTCCTGATGCATGATTACCAGCGCGACAGGGTAATGATGCTGCTGGACCCGGAAACCGATCCGCTCGGCGCCGGTTATCATATTATCCAGTCGAAAATCGCCATCGGTTCCGGCGGACTGGCCGGCAAAGGCTGGCTGCAGGGTACCCAGTCTCAGTTGGAGTTCCTGCCGGAACGCCATACCGACTTCATCTTCGCGGTGCTGGCCGAAGAGCTGGGACTGATCGGCGTGCTGATCCTGCTGGGGTTGTACCTGTTCCTGATCATGCGCGGCCTGGTGATCGCCGCCAATGCGCAAACCTCGTTCGGCCGGGTGATGGTCGGTGGCTTGATGCTAATCTTTTTCGTGTATGTGTTTGTTAACATCGGCATGGTGAGTGGTATCCTGCCGGTGGTCGGGGTGCCGCTGCCGTTGGTCAGCTATGGCGGCTCGGCTCTGGTCGTCTTGATGGCGGGATTCGGTATCGTCATGTCGATACACACTCACCGCAAAATGTTATCCAAGAATTTATAGGGGTGAGCAATGCGTAAGGATTGGGTTTGGATTGGCGCGATCAGCCTGGCTCTGGCAGGCTGCGCGGTGACGGAACAGCCTCAGTCTCCCTCACCGCAGGCCACGGCGTACAATGGCCCGGTGGAAGAAATCGGCGGCGCGGAGCCGCGCTACGAACCGTACAAACCCGCCAACATGCAGGATTACAGCATGAACGGCAAAACCTACCGTATTGTCAAAAATCCGGAGAATTTCAGTGAAAGCGGGTTTGCCGCCTGGCACGATCGGGAATCGGTCGGTAACCGCACGGCGACCGGCGAAGAATTCGACGTCAACGCCATGGCCGCCGCTCACCCCACGCTGCCGATTCCGAGCTATGTGCGCGTCACCAACCTCAGCAACGGCCGTCGTCTGGTGGTGCGCGTCAACGATCGCGGGCCTTATACGCCGGGTAGAATCATCGATCTGACCAAAGGCGCGGCCGACCGCCTTAATCTGTCCAACAATACCAAGGTGAAGGTAGATTTCATCAGCGTGGCGCCGGACGGCTCGCTCTCCGGCCCCGGCACCATCGGCACCCGTGTCGCCAAACAGAGTTTTGCCCTGCCGTCACGCCCGACGCTGGGCTCCAGCGGTCTGGGAACGCCGGTCATGGAAAGCGCGCCGGCGACTGCCGCTGCGGTGCGGCCGATCAGCAACGCCACCTTGACGCCGACAACAGGTAATAGCGGCAGCAATATCGTTAGCGGCAGCCCGGCTATCAACAATACCGGCGCCTCAAGCGGAGGCAGTTTCCTCGGCGCACCCAAACCGCTACCCAGCGGGGTGCTGGAAAGCCCGGAGCCAACGCCTGCCGCTACCCCAGTCAGAGCAACGGCGGTCGCGACAGCGCCGGTCGCCGTTCAGCCGTCACGCACGCTGTCGCAACCGGCTGTGCCTGCCGGTTCCGGCAACATCGTGGTGCAGGTCGGCGCACTGAGCGATCAGCAGCGGGCGCAAACCTGGCTGAAAAGCCTGAACGAGCGCTTCCGCGTGCCTGGCAAAGTCACCCTGAATAACGGTTTATACCGCATCCAGTTGGGGCCGTTCCAGAGCCGTCAGCAAGCTGCCGACCTGCAACAGCGCCTGTCCAGCGAAGCGCAACAGCCGTCATTTATCACCACAGTGTCTGGCGCGCAGTAACCTATTTCCGGTCGAAAGAGGGATAAATTCCCTCTTTCTTTATCTGTACGAGCGATAACGATATCGCCCCCGGCGATCGGCAAAATCGCGTAACGTATTGTCTGGTGCCGCCCCGATTTTCATCTGTTATAGTGTGGCTCGTTTTTTAACTTATACCCACGGATGTTGTTGTTCCAATCATGAAAACAGTAATCACGTCTTGTTTTACCAAACGTATTGCGCTCGGCACGTTGCTCGCCATCGGTGCATCCACTTTCGCCTACGCAGACGACATTAATCTGAAAACCATGATTCCTGCCGTCCCGGACATTGATGCCGAAGCGTACATCCTGATTGATTACAACTCGGGTAAAGTGCTGGCGGAAAAGAACGCCGACACCCGTCGCAACCCCGCCAGCCTGACCAAAATGATGACCAGCTACGTCATCGGCCAGGCGATTAAGGCCGGGAAGATCAGCCCGAACGATGTCGTGACTATTGGCAAAGACGCCTGGGCTACCGGCAACTCCGAGTTTCAGGGATCGTCGCTGATGTTCCTCAAACCGGGCGATCGCGTGCCGGTTTATTTGCTGAACAAAGGGATTATCCTGCAGTCCGGCAACGATGCCTGCGTAGCGATGGCTGACTACGTGGCGGGCAGCCAGGATTCGTTCGTCAACCTGATGAACGGTTACGTCAAGGCGCTGGGGTTGCAGAACACCAACTTCAAAACGGTTCATGGCCTGGATGCTGAAGGCCAGTACAGCTCAGCCCGCGATATGGCGCTGATTGGTCAGGCGTTGATCCGCGACGTACCGGATGAGTACGCGACCTATAAAGAGAAAGAGTTTACCTTCAACAATATCCGCCAGACGAACCGTAACGGCCTGTTGTGGGACAGCAGCCTGGCCGTTGACGGCATCAAAACCGGCCATACCTCCTCCGCCGGCTACAATCTGGTGGCCTCTGCGACCGAAGGTCAGATGCGCCTGATCTCCGCCGTACTGGGTGGACGGACCTTCAAAGGCCGTGAAACAGAAAGCAAGAAACTGCTGACCTGGGGCTTCCGCTTCTTTGAAACGGTGGCACCGCTGAAAACCGGCAAAGAATTCGCCTCCGAACCGGTGTGGTTCGGCGACAACGACCGGGTATCGCTGGGCGTGGATAAAGATGCCTACATCACCATTCCGCGCGGCCGCATGAAAGATTTGAAAGCCAGCTATGTGCTGACCAATACGGAACTGCACGCGCCGCTGGCCAAAAACCAGGTGGTGGGTACCATCAACTTCCAGTTGGACGGCAAAGTGATCGAACAGCGCCCGCTGGTAGTGATGAACGAAGTCAAAGAAGGCGGTATTTTCGGACGTCTGTTCGACTACATCAAACTGATGTTCCACCGCTGGTTCAGTTGATCCCCCTTGAATCCTGAGCAACCGCCCTCATGTTGCTCACTTAAGGATCGAACAACAGGATTTCGGTCATACTTAACACTCCCGCTTCGGCGGGAGTGATAATTTTGTACTAATGAATGACTCTGGAGTCGCCATGAAAACCAAACTCAACGAATTGCTTGAATTTCCATGCTCATTTACCTACAAGGTCATGGGGCTGGCAAAACCGGAGCTGGTGGATCGGGTTGTGGAAGTGGTTCAGCGCCATGCTCCCGGCGACTATAACCCGCAAATCAAGCCCAGCACCAAAGGCAACTACCATTCGGTGTCGATTACTATCATCGCCACCCATATCGAGCAGGTAGAAACGCTGTACGAAGAACTGGGTAACATCGATATTGTACGTGTGGTGCTGTAAGCCCGCCGCTCTCTGACCTTGTCTCCTTAATACGGAGACAAGCGAGGAAACCGCTATTCGCTGTAGCATCACCCCGCTATAATTGCGCTCATTCTTTCTTCACCCGACGATGACACTCTTGCAACAGGATACGATCACAGTACGTGACACGATGATAGTACGTGATGCGATGATAGTACGTGACGCGATCATGGTCAGTGACACGATCATAGTGCGCCAGTTGGGCGTACAGCCTTACGAGCCGGTATCACAGGCCATGCATACCTTTACCGAACAACGGGACAGCCACAGTTTTGACGAATTGTGGCTGGTGCAGCATCCGCCGGTCTTTACCCAGGGACAGGCGGGCAAAGCCGAACATGTTCTGATGCCCGGCGACATCCCGGTGATTCAAAGCGATCGCGGCGGTCAGGTGACCTACCACGGCCCCGGTCAGCAGGTGATGTATGTGCTGATCGATATCAAACGTCGCAAAGTTGGCGTACGTCAGTTGGTAACCGCTATCGAAAATACCGTCGTCAATACGCTGGCGCATTACGCCGTTGACGCACACGCCCGCCCCGACGCCCCCGGCGTCTACGTCGGCGAACGGAAAATCTGCTCACTGGGCCTGCGCATCCGTCACGGCTGCTCGTTTCACGGGCTGGCGCTGAACATTGCGATGGATCTGTCCCCTTTCCTGCGCATCAACCCTTGCGGCTATGCCGGTATGGCGATGACTCAACTTAGCGAACAGGTTCCCGGCGCAACGGTAGCCGAAACCGCGCCAGTGATGGTGAACGCGTTTATGGAACTGCTGGATTACCGGCAGCAGGAATGGCTGGAGTGGAACTGGTCGCAGCAAGGGGCCCCACATCCGCTGAGCGCGCCAGACGCATCCTGACGCCGTTAAATTACATTTTATTTACATAATTTCTGTATTTTGTCCCTCAATGGCTGCTCGTCGGCGGACAAAGATGATATAATTTTGTGAGCTTTTTAAAAAAAAGTTTAACAACTCACGTAATCCAATGAATTTTATATAAATTCATAACAGCGATTCAGAACTGGAAATTACGCAAACATGAGTAAACCGATTCAGATCGAACGTGGCGTCAAATACCGCGATGCAGACAAAATGGCCCTGATCCCGGTACGTACCGTCGTCACCGAGCGTCAGGAGATGCTCCGCAAGCCGGAATGGATGAAAATCAAATTACCTGCGGACTCCAGCCGAATTCAGGGCATCAAGGACGCCATGCGCCGTAATGGTCTGCACTCGGTTTGCGAAGAGGCATCCTGCCCTAACCTGGCGGAGTGCTTCAATCACGGCACCGCCACGTTCATGATCCTCGGCGCCATCTGTACCCGCCGTTGCCCGTTCTGCGATGTCGCCCACGGCCGCCCGCTGACCCCGGATGCCAACGAGCCGGAAAAACTGGCTCAGACCATTCACGATATGGGGCTGCGTTATGTGGTGATCACCTCGGTTGACCGCGATGACCTGCGTGACGGCGGCGCCCAGCATTTTGCCGACTGCATCAGCGCCATTCGTCGTAAAAACCCGAGCATCAGAATCGAAACGCTGGTGCCGGATTTCCGTGGCCGTATGGATCGGGCGCTGGATATTCTGACCGTCACGCCGCCGGACGTATTTAACCACAACCTGGAAAACGTGCCGCGTCTCTACCGCCAGGTACGTCCTGGCGCCAACTATGAATGGTCGTTGCAGCTGCTGGAAAAATTCAAAGCCGCGCATCCCAATATCCCGACCAAGTCCGGTCTGATGGTCGGTCTGGGCGAGACCAATGATGAAATTCTGGATGTAATGCGCGATCTGCGTCGCCACGGCGTGACCATGCTGACGCTGGGCCAGTACCTGCAGCCGAGCCGCCACCACCTGCCGGTACAACGTTATGTGCCGCCGGAAGAATTTGAGGAAATGAAGGCGGAAGCGCTGGCGATGGGCTTTACCCACGCCGCCTGCGGTCCGTTCGTTCGTTCGTCCTACCACGCCGACTTGCAGGCCAAAGGGATTGAGGTGAAATAACGGGCTACAGCCTGCAACATCCCCTTACAAAATGACACGAGCAACACAAAAAGCGGATGGCAAAGCCCTCCGCTTTTTTATTTTGATGCCTGTCAGCGCTGATAATTATTCTTTAGGACGATTTTCGCTGATAGCGGCTGGATGTTCATCCTGAGCGGAAGATTTTGCCGCCGGCGCCGGCTGCTCATCACTCATGGATTTCTTGAAGCCTTTGATAGCGGCACCCAGATCGCTGCCCAGACTGCGCAGTTTATTGGTGCCGAACAGCAGAACAATCAAGGCGCCAATCACTAAGAGCTTGGCAATACTGATACCTTCCATACATACCTACCTGATGATGTGAGCTGGAAAAGCCAGCGCGCTTTACATCGCTCTTTTTTAAATCGATACACCGAATAAGGCAATGGTCATCTGTAACAAAGTAAGACGCCCATCGCCAGTCGCTGTTTTTATCCGGCATGTGATGCCTTGCTGTTATCGTAGTACAGGCGGCTTAAAACGGTTGTGATGCAGCACAGGTAACTGGCGACGAACAGCTTGAATACGCTCCAGCTTCAGTTCCGCCAGCAGCAATTCAGGCTGTTCGGCAGCCTGGGCGATAACCACGCCCATCGGGTCCACCACCATGCTATTGCCGATATTCCTGTCGCTACACTCCCCTGTCGCCACCAGATAACAGGTGTTCTCCAGCGCCCGGGTCCGGGCCAGCAATTCCCAGTGCGCTTCCTTCTGCGGGCCTTTCACCCAGGCCGCCGGCACTACCAGCACATCGGCGCCGTTGACCGCCAGTTGGCGCGCCATCTCGGCGAAACGGATGTCGTAGCACACCATCAGCCCGACACGCATTCCCGCCACCTCCACCACCGGCGGCAGGGCCGTTCCCGGCGTCACCCGTCGAGACTCCTGCACCGTAAAAGCGTCATACAAATGCAGCTTGTGGTAATGAACCAACACTTCGCCTCGCCGGATAACCAACAGCGTATTGTGCACACGCCCATCCGCCGCCGGAGTATGCAGGGTAAACACCACGCTGATATCCAGCGACTGGCTGGCGGTCAGCAACTGGCTGACAAACGGGCCGGTGATCGGCTGGGCGCAACCGACGCCCCATTCCGGGTCCGTGTTGTCTCGCGCCAGCACCGCCTCCGGCAGCACCAGCAGATCAGCCCCGGCGGACGCCGCCTGAGCCATTAATGTTATGCAAGTCTGGGCGTTATCCTGCCATAGACGTTGCACGGCAAACTGGCCGAGCGCCACTTTCATATCTGGCTCCTTCATACATAACAGGCGGATACATTTGGTAAAACTACCACGGCTATAAAAAACATCGGCATGCGGGTAAACTTTAATAGCCAGTAACGGAGATGACATTCCTCCATAACCGCCTTCGGCTGATGATGTCTACGAGTCCCTCAATCGGGCGTGCCCTTTCGAGATTAGCCCAACTTACCCTTGAATGAAAAGGTGACTATGTATAGTACGTTACTTGCTGTTTTTATTGGCGGCGGGATTGGCAGCGTCGCGCGCTGGCAACTCAGCGTGCGCTTTAATAACCTGTTTCCCCAGATTCCCGCCGGCACACTGCTGGCCAACCTGATCGGCGCCTTCATTATCGGCGCGGCCATGAGCTATTTCATGCGCCAGCCCGACCTTCCGCCACACTGGAAACTGTTGCTCACAACCGGTTTTTGCGGCGGGCTGACAACGTTCTCGACTTTTTCCTACGAAATGATTGCCCTGCTGCAGAGCGGCGAATGGGCCGCAGCGCTGTTCAATTTGCTGCTCAATCTGCTCGGTTCACTGATCATGACGGCGCTGGCGTTTGCGCTGGTAGGCTGGCTGAGCGCCCACTGAGAGATGGGATAAAGAAGATACAAAATAAAAACCCGCCATCAGGCGGGTTTTTCAGGAAATCGGTATAATTAAATAGCGATAACGTTAGCAGCAGAAGGTCCTTTAGCGCCGCTGGTGATTTCAAACTCTACGCGCTGACCTTCAGCCAGGGTTTTGAAACCGTTGCTCTGGATAGCAGAGAAGTGAACGAATACGTCCTTGCTGCCATCTTCCGGAGTAATGAAACCGAATCCTTTGGACTCATTAAACCACTTAACGCTACCTTTAATCTTAGACATCAAACTTACCTTTACATGAATGAACGACACAAAATCTGTGTCAAATACAGTACAGCAAGTAGCGGCGCATTTGTCCAGCCGAACATCACCAAAAAGTGATAAAACATGATAAAAAAGCGAACTGACTCCATTCACTCCGCATATTTATAAGCCACAACCGCATTATTTGGTATCTTACACGCAGTTAGCCACTTTTTTTGGTCATCCCAAACAACTATGCAGAAAATGCTGGGGTTACTTGGCGGTATGAGCTGGGAGTCGACCCTGCCTTATTACCGTATCATCAATCAATATGTGAAAGAGACATTAGGTGGGCTGCATTCCGCCCGGTTGCTGCTGCATAGCGTTGATTTTTATGATATCGAAAAAATGCAGTCTTCCGGCGACTGGGAGGCCGCGGCCGATTACTTGTCACAGGCCGCCATCGGGCTGAAGCAGGCTGGCGCAGATGCCATTGTCATCTGTACCAACACCATGCATAAAGTCGCCGACCAGGTCGAACAGCGTTGTCAGTTGCCAATAATCCATATCGCTGACGCCGCCGCGGCCGAAATACAGCGGCAACAACTCGCCACCGTCGCGCTGCTGGGCACCCGCTATACCATGGAACAGAGCTTCTATCGCGGCCGCCTGACTGAGCGTTTCGGCATCCGGGTGCTGATACCCGACCCGCTACAACGTGATGAAATCAATCGCATCATTTTCGATGAACTCTGCCTTGGGCAGATTCGCGATGAATCTCGTCAGGTTCTCTGCCGCATCATTGCCGATCTGCAGCAAAACGGCGCGCAGGGCGTGATATTAGGGTGTACTGAATTACCGCTATTGATCCGCCCGGATGATGTGATGATTCCGCAGTTGGATACCACGCAACTGCACGCGCTGGCAGCGGCACGCTTTGCTTTGGGTCAATGAGTCACGTTCGCACAGACAGGCAAAGGCAAATAATAGCCTCTTTTATTTACTCAGGCTTCCTCATTTAGCCAGCGTCATCCCCGGCAGCAGATCGAAAAACATGAGCGAAAAATTGAGAGATTCGTCACAAAAATGAGAAGAAAAAAACGGGGTAAAACGCGGGAGTTTATGAATAACACACTCACCTTAAGCGAAAATTAATTTTTAAAAATCAGCCTATTAAAACCAGTTTTTATCACATAAAAAAAGCAGCAACCCGTGGATTGCTGCTTTGGTGATACTCAATTAGGGACCTGGTGACTAATGACAGTAAATGAAATTGTACTAGTCTAAATACATCAGCAATTACTTACGCAGCATTGCGTCGATGAAGCTTTTCCAGTTGTTGAGTTCGACTTCGATCATGATGGTAGCTCCTTAGAGATTTGTTGTCTTACGGGGTTATTATACGCTTCTTTTTTGACCAAGATAAAGACTTTGGGGCGCAAAAATGTGCTCTCTTTCGCATTTCCGCAACATAGCCAACCAACTCAACCCCATGATTTCTTAAGATAATTTTAATACTCTGCCGTATCCGGCGTTTATGTTGTATGCTTTTTTTCCCTTATGACATGAAAAATAACGGATTTTAAACATATGGCCATCATCCTGTACGGCATTAAGAATTGCGACACCATAAAAAAGGCCCGTCGCTGGCTGGAAGACCATCAGATTGACTACCGTTTTCATGACTATCGGGTCGACGGGCTGGAAGAGGAACGCCTGCAATCCTTTATCGATCGCACAGGCTGGCAACCGCTGCTGAATACCCGGGGCACCACCTGGCGTAAACTGGAAGAAGCGTACCGTAACACCATCGACAATGAAGCGGCGGCAAAAGCTGTTATGCTGGAGCAACCCGCGTCGATCAAACGCCCGCTGCTGGAGACTGATGACGGAAAAACCCTGCTCGGTTTCAGCGACGACAGCTATCAGCACTTTTTTACGGAGAACAGCTCACATGTCTTGCCCGGTAATTGAACTGGCCCAGCAGCTCATCAAACGCCCGTCTCTTAGTCCGGATGACGCCGGCTGCCAGGCGCTCATAATTGAACGCCTGCAGGCCATCGGCTTCATCGTCGAAAAGCTGGATTTCGGCGATACCCAAAATTTCTGGGCCTGGCGCGGTCAGGGAAAAACGCTGGCGTTCGCCGGTCATACCGACGTAGTGCCTGTCGGTGATAACAACCAGTGGCAGACGCCGCCGTTTGAACCCGCTATTCGTGACGGCATGTTGTACGGTCGCGGCGCGGCGGACATGAAAGGCTCGCTGGCGGCAATGGTAGTGGCGGCGGAGCGTTTTGTCGCTGCGCACCCCAATCATCAGGGTCGACTGGCGTTTCTTATTACTTCCGACGAGGAAGCCAGCGCCGTCAACGGCACCGTCAAGGTCGTGGAAACGCTGATGGCGCGTCAGGAGCGGCTGGACTACTGCCTGGTCGGCGAACCGTCCAGTACCGATCGGGTCGGCGATGTGGTGAAAAACGGCCGGCGCGGCTCTATCACCGCCAATCTGCGGATTCACGGCGTTCAGGGTCATGTCGCTTATCCGCATCTGGCGGACAATCCGGTGCATCGGGCCATGCCGGCGCTGAATGAACTGGTGGCGACCGTCTGGGACCAGGGCAACGAATTCTTCCCGCCTACCAGCATGCAGATAGCCAACATTAACGCCGGCACCGGCAGCAATAACGTCATTCCCGGCGAGCTATACGTGCAATTCAATTTCCGCTTTAGCACTGAGCTGACCGATGAGCTAATTAAACAGCAGGTCAAAGCTCTGCTTGATCGTCACCAGCTTAACTACACGCTGGAATGGCAACTGTCCGGTCATCCGTTCCTGACCGGCCGCGGCGAACTGGTGGATGCGGTGGTCAACGCCGTTGAACACTACAGTGAAATCACCCCACAGCTCCTGACTACCGGCGGCACCTCGGATGGTCGCTTTATTGCCCGCATGGGCGCACAGGTGGTGGAGCTGGGGCCGGTCAACGCCACGATTCATAAAGTGAACGAGTGCGTCAGCGCCGCCGACCTGCAACTACTGAGCCGCATGTATCAACGCGTTATGGAGCAATTGATCGCATGATGTCTTCCGCCTGTCTGACCGGCAAAAGCGCCCATCATCTGGTGACGTTAAGCGGGTCGCATCGCCTGCAACCTGAAGCGGTCGCGGCGTTTACGGCCATGCAGCAGGCGGCGCGGCAAGATGGATTCAACCTGCAACCCGCCAGTACGTTTCGGGATTTCGAGCGTCAGCGGCAAATCTGGAACGGCAAGTTTACCGGTCAGCGCCCGTTGCTGGATCAACACAGCCAGCCGCTAGACGCCCTCGCGCTGGACGAAGGCGCGCGTTGCGAGGCGATCCTGCGCTGGTCGGCGCTGCCGGGCGGCAGCCGTCACCACTGGGGCAGCGACCTGGATATTTATGACCCCGACCGCTTGCCCGCCGACCAAAAACTGCAGCTGGAACCATGGGAATATCAGCCGGGCGGTTATTTTGCCGAACTCAGCGACTGGCTGACGCAACACATGGCCGCATTCGGCTTTTACCGGCCGTTCGCGCAGGACAGCGGCGGCATCGCCATTGAGCCCTGGCATCTCAGCTATGCGCCGCTGGCCCGCCTCGCCATGGCTCAGTTAACGCCAGAACACATTCTGCAAGCCTGGCAAGGCGAAGACATTGCCGGCCGGAGCTGGCTGGAGCCGAATCTGCCGATGTTGTTCCAGCGCTTTATACTGTCTGTTGAGGCACAATAACCCCGTTAACACGGGATATCTGTATATGAGGAACAACCATGGGATGGCTGGCTGATTACTGGTGGGTAATACTGCTGGTGTTGCTGGGAATGCTGGTCAACGGCATCAAGGAGCTGAGCCGCCTTGATCATAAACGTTTTCTGCATGATAAACCGCCGTTGCCGCCGCACCGCGACAATAATGCGCAGTGGGACGACGAAGACGACTGGCCGCAGAAAAAGCCCTGACCCTGCACGCTGAAAACCACAAGGCCGGGCCACCCGATGGCGACCCGGCCTTCTTATTTTATAGCGACCTTCTGACTTATTACGATAAGCGCACTGTCAGTTGGTTAACAAAGTATCCGTCGGTTAACAAAATGTCCATCGGTTAACGACATGCCCGCCGGTTAGCGAAATGCCACCAGTTCGCCGCGCGCGCCCATCACCGCCTCATCCCAGAAGCGTTTCGGGATGTAATGATGCAGCCGGTCCAGCGCGTTATCCATCATGCGGCCGTCAATGGCATGCCCCAGTTGCGGCACCAGATCCAACGTGAAATCCGACCCCTGGGCACGCAGACTCTGTGCGGCCTGGCGAGCGTGATCCGCCGTAATCACCGGGTCCTCCTCGCCATGAATCAGGTGAACCACGACATCATACAACGGCTGCTCCGGCAACGCGGCAAAGCGGCCGCTAAACGCCACGGCCCGCCCGGCCAGATTTTTCTCCGCTTTCAATGCCTCAAGGATCATGATTGACCCTTGAGAAAAACCGATCAACGCAGTGTGGGAATAATCGATTCCCGTAGTTTCCTGCCAGTAGCGAACGGTTTCGATAAACCGCGGCATAATGGCGTTGACGCGACGAGCGCGATTATCCTCGGTGACGCCCTGTACCGAAAACCACTGGCGCCCTTCGCCCAGACCAATCGCTTCCGGACCGCCAACGCTGATAACCTGCGCCATAGGGAACGCCTCGGCAAAATAACGGCCGATCTGACCCATGGAAACCGGATTGTCGCCCACGCCATGAAATAGCAAAAACAACTGCTTAGGTGAAGGTGGATTTTGCACCACAAAATAGTCATGCTTCATATCGCCTCTCCTGCGGTTACCTTCAGGGGAAACCGTCTGTTCAAAAAATTTCAGTTGTCACTATACGCCCCTCGATAGCGGGTCAATATTGAGGTTTATTGAACAAGTCATTCCATTATCCTGTATCAGGATCAGTGTATATGAACGCAGGAAACCGGCAGGCCGAATCACAGTTCAAGTTACAAAATTGTGATCGCTACCACTTGAAATGAATTTGGAAAAGGAAACCACTTCTTTCGCTATGACACCATTCTCGTTATAAAGCTATTCTCTCTATAAAACCATTCTCGCCACAAAACAGTTGTCGCGATAAAACAGTTTTATTTATAAAACAATATCATGCCAACGTTGCCACTCAGCTTCGTCCAGTTGGCGCAGCGCCTGAGTCGCCTCCGCCCGCCAGCGCTGAACCAGCGCCTTTCTCCCCGCCAGTTGAAGCTGATGAACGCACTCCGCCGCGCTTCGCCCTTGCTCAAGCCATAGCCTCAAGGCGATTAATGCCATCGGCGATCGCATCATCAGGCGTGACAGCGCCCCCTGACAGGCCTCTGGCGGACGGTGGGCCATAGCAAATCCCACCAGATTGCGCCAATCATCCGCCGTGATCGTCTGATCCTCCACCAGCGGCAAATTCAGCGCCAATGGGATATCACGCCGCAGCCAGAACCAGTCCCGGATCAGTTCACGGTATGCTGACGCTGCCAACGCGCTGCCCGCTTCGCTGAGCGGAAACAACGCCATTGCGCTGTAACACCCGCTGCTGGCGTCAATATGGCTGCCGATACGCGCCAGTTGAAACCCGCAACGCTGCCAGAACCGCCACAATGCCGGCTGAAAACCGAAGCTGACCGACAGAAAATCCAGCTGTTCCTGCTGCGCCCGTTGCTGCTGCTCCCGGACCAGCGCCTGCCCGATCCCTTGACCACGCTGCGCCGCCAGCACCGCAATCCGGCTGATGCGGCGCGACCGTAATACCGGCGCCCACCACTGATTGCCGTGCGCCGCCAGCGACTGCGCCACCAGATTTCCTCTCGGCCGACGTCGCCCGGCCCAGACGTCCTGCGCCAGCGCCTCCGGCAACCCGCCCTCATCCACCAGCCAGATAACGCCGCCAACCTGCTCGTCGACACAGGCGCTGGCGATATGCATGCCGGGTGCATCCAGCAGGCGGCGTAAATCCAGCGGCGAAGTACGGTAGTGGGCGCTGCAGAGCAATCCATAGCACCCGGCAAGGCGTTCAGGTCGACTCAGCCAGTCGTCGCGCCGCTCCAGCCGAATCGCCGGTGACCCCGGCAACCGTTCCGGCACCTGTTTTTCGGCGTCAAACAGCATCACCCGATCGACGATATTCTCCAGCGGATCCTGCTCTGCCCAGCGTAGCGGCGCCGTCAGTTCAATCGCCTGCCAGTCCGGCAGTGACGCGCAGAATTTCAGCAGAAAACCGCGCCCCGTCCCTTCATACCCTTGTACCGTGGTCGTCATCACCACCCGACGGAAAAACGGCAACAACGCCTGCAATAACGGGGCAGGAATCGCCGCCGCCTCATCGATCAACAACCACTCCACCGGCGGTGCGCCATGTTGCTGACAGAACGCCAATAGCGCATCCGGCGCCCAGAACGTTGCCGCATCGCCAGCCTGACGCAGCAGGATTTCGCCGGCGGCGCGCGACGGCGCGCTCACCCAGCAGGCCCCCTGACACTGACGCGCCAGCATGCCGGCCAGCGTCGACTTGCCACGTCCGCGCGGCGCGGTGATCACGGACACCGAGCAAGAGGTGCGCAGCAATTGCTGCAATACAGCCTGCTGACAGGAGGTCGCTTCGCCAGTGGCCGGCTGCCAGTCTGAACGGCGATGGGGAAGCGCTATCACCGGCTCGGCGTCCTGCTGGCGCCACAGCACAACCTCGTCATCGCGCAACAGCTGGTGCTGCGCATGTCGGATAAATCGGGGGGTGGCTATCGGCTCCGGTTGCTCGCTCCAGCGCAGGCTGTCCGTATCCGGACAATCGGGCCAGCGCTCCCACTCCGGAACCAGCAGGAGCAGCCAACTGCCGGCCCGGAGCGCGCCGGCCAGCATCGCCAGCGCCTCCGCATCCAGCCCGTCGCGGGCATCGAACACCGCATGCAGAAACTCCCGGCCCAGTACGCCACGCACGTTCCGCGGCGCTATCGCCGCCGTCCTCTCCGGCGCCGACGCGCTGACCCACAGCCAGTCGCCGGGCAACAAGGCGCTCAGGCGCTGTGCCTGAGCGCAGCACCAGTCGGACCGGCCGCTCAGTACCAACAGACGGCGAATGCCGTAACGCTGCTGATATTGCTGGCTGACAACAAAAGACTCCACGACACGCCCCGAAGAAAACTTAGCCTTTGCCGATCAGCAACGACAGCAACCCTGCCGCAATCAGCGGCCCCACCGGCACGCCGCGGAACAACGCCACGCCCATCACGGTACCGACCAGCAGGCCGGCCACCACCGACGGCTGATTGCTCATCAGCGTCACCCCGCGCCCGCCCAGCCAGGATACGGCTACGCCGATCGCCACGGCCAGCAGCGATTTCCAGTGCAAAAAAGAGTAGAACACGTCGCCGGCGGAAATCTTGCCGCTGGCAATCGGCGCCATCACCCCGATGGTCAGCACCAGCACCCCAAACGACAGACCATATTTTTCCACCCACGGAAAATAGTGATTCAGCGGCGTAATACGCACCACTACCAGAAACAGAATAGCCAGCGTAACGGTCATGTTCTGGCTGATAATGCCGAGAGCGGCCAGCGCCAGTAAAATAAGCAGAGTCGGGTCAAAAAAGGCCATGAAACATCCTTGCCGGAATCAGTCAATGCGTAGGCGGGAGATAATAACACTCATTGGACAGGGACAGCATAGCGACTGCAACGCTGCCAGGGATAAACCGGCGGCGGATTCGGGGGAAATGTATAGTCTGCCATCATCAGACGACAGACTCGTTCTGGCAACCGGAAACGAAGGCCGCCTGCCAGAACGTAAACGATTGCGCTGTTAGTCTAATTTAACGCCCAGACGGTGTGCGACTTCCTCGTAGGCTTCAATCAGGCCGCCCAGGCTCTGACGGAAACGGTCTTTATCCATCTTGTTCAGGGTTTCTTTGTCCCACAGACGGCTGCCATCCGGCGAGAACTCATCACCCAGCACCACTTCGCCCTTGAACAGACCGAACTCCAGCTTGAAGTCCACCAGAATCAGACCAGCGTCGCCAAACAGCTTGCTCAGTACCTCGTTGGCTTTGTAGCTGAGTTCTTTCATCCGCGCCAGATTCTCTTCGCTTACCCAGCCGAAGGTCTTGCAGTAGGACTCATTCACCATCGGGTCGTGCATGGCGTCGTTTTTCAGGAACAAATCGAACAACGGCGGATTGAGGATTTCACCTTCCGTGATGCCCAGACGTTTCACCAGCGAACCTGCCGCACGGTTACGCACCACGCACTCGACCGGCACCATCTCCAGCTTCTTCACCAGCACTTCGGTGTCAGACAGCAGGCTCACCATCTGGGTCGGGATCCCGGCCTCTTCCAGCTTGGTCATGATGAAGTGGTTGAACTTGTTGTTCACCATCCCTTTACGATCAAACTGCTCAATGCGAGCGCCATCCCCTGCTGACGTATCATTGCGGAACTCCAGCACCAGCAGATCCGGATCTTCCGTGGTGTAGACCGTTTTCGCTTTTCCGCGATACAACTCAGCTAGCTTTTGCATCTTTCATTACTCCACACAAGTAAGGGCCACCCGCACCGGGCCCGTTAATTGAACGTGTTGATAAATCCATCACGTTGATGACAAATGAAGAAGGGCCGGAGAACCCGACCCTTATACGTTATTGCGTTTTACGACTTGCTGAACGCGGCCTGGAACACGGCGACCAGCGCATCATTTTGCGACTGGCTTAGCGTATGCCCTTTCGAATCGATGAATTGCAGCGTGCTGCGGTTACCCAAATCGCCGACCTGCAGTTTGTAATCCCCGTTCGGCAATTCCGGGTCGTGCGCGCCCAGTTCATTCCAGGTGCCGCTGCCCGGCGCCTTATAGCTGACAGACACCGAACCTTGCGGACGGCTGCGATCGTTGACGGTCATACCGACCTTCTCCAGCGCCTTCGGCAGACGGTCCCATACCTGATTGTAGGAACCGCGCACCACCAGCAACGGCAGGCCGGAATCATCGGCGCCGCTCTGGACATTCAACTGCTGGCTGTTACGACTGGCCTGCGCGCTGTCGTTATCGTTCAGACGTTTGTCCAGTTCGTCGGACAGCGTATTGAGCATCAGCGCGGTATAACGCTGAATTTCGCTGCGATCCGTCACCGGGCTGGTATTCTGCTGCAGATCCAGCAGTTTCACGGTCAGCGCCAGCTGATACCCCTGCGTCTGCAGGCTTATCTGATAACGCGCCTGATGCGCTACATCCTCGTCTTCACGCTTCCAGTTGACCCAATCGGTCGTCAGCGTCCGGCTGGCGTCCTGACGGCTGGCGATCGTATAGCCTTTTGACTGGAGAACCTGCGTCAGCACCGTCCACAGGCTGCTGTTGCGCGCATTGTTTTCCAGCAATAACGTGGCGCTATTGCCGGAAACCTGACCGCGGGAACCATTCAACAAAGCCAATGGCTGCATCGGCGGACGAATATCCAGCGCCTTGCCTACCAGCCCATTCTGGTTGACCGGAGGAACCTCGTAATCCCCATTCTGCACCGGCAGAATCAGACCGGACGGCACATTCAGCGCCCGGTGCTCGGGGGTTTTCAGATAGGATTCATCGCCGTTGACCTGACGCTTGTAGCGTTGATCGCTGGTACAGGCGGCCAGCAACATGATCAGCGAAACACCGACAACTTTTGCCACCATCGACTTTTGCAATGAAGAACTCATCAAATCTCCCTAACGGTTACAGCAGACCCGCCTGCTTCATGGCCTGCTCCATCACGTCGCGACCGGCATCGGTCAGCGGCGTCATCGGCAGACGAAGCGTGTCGGTCGCCATCAATCCCAATGCCTTACAGGCCCATTTCACCGGAATCGGATTGGGTTCAACAAACAGTTTCTGATGCAGCGGCATCAGACGCTGATTCAGACGGCGGGCTTCAACGAAATTCCCTTGCGCCGCCAGCTCGCACAACGCCGCCATTTCGCGGGCTGCGATGTTGGCTGTCACGGAAATCACGCCGTCGCCACCCAGTTGCATGAAGTCCAGCGAGCTGGCGTCATCGCCGCTCAGCAGAATGAAATCTTCATGAACCAGCTCTTGGATCTGACTGACCCGGCTTAAGTTCCCGGTCGCTTCCTTGATCGCGACAATATTTTTGACTTCCGACAGACGGGCGACGGTTTCCGGCAACATGTCACAACCGGTACGGGACGGCACGTTGTAGAGGATCTGCGGCAGGTCGGTGTGCTCGGCAATCGCCTTAAAGTGCAGGAACAAGCCGTTCTGAGTCGGCTTGTTGTAATACGGCGTCACGGTCAGGCACCCGGCCACGCCCGTGTCGTTGAAACGCTGGGTGAGGGAAATCGCCTCAGCGGTCGAATTGGCGCCGGTGCCGGCAATAACCGGGATACGGCCATCGCTCAGTTCCAGCGTCAGCATCACCACGTCGCCATGCTCATCGTGACTCAAGGTGGCGGACTCGCCGGTGGTTCCCACCGACACAATCGCGGAAGTTCCGCTAGCGACATGATAATCAATCAGTTTTTTCAGGCTTGCACGATCAACGGCACCTTTGTCGTCCATCGGCGTAACCAGAGCAACAATACTACCCGTAAACATTGGCCATCCCCTCCACAAACAAGTGCTTCATGGTACTTTTGACTTCTATGCAAAAGCAAGCTTGCAACCGCGGTTGTCAGCGCTTGGCAGGTGGTTTTTTTTATGTTTACCATGTTACTCCCAACATTTTGTACAGGAAGCACTATTTTGCCGCGCCCACAAGAACACTATCTGGTCATTACCGCGTTGGGGACCGACCGTCCCGGTATCGTCAATACGATTACCCGCCACGTCAGCAGTTGTGGCTGCAACATCGAAGATAGCCGACTTGCGATGCTGGGCACGGAGTTCACCTTTATCATGCTGCTGTCCGGCAGTTGGAACGCGATTACGCTTATCGAATCCACCCTGCCGCTCAAGGGCGCCGAGCTGGATTTGCTGATCGTGATGAAACGCACCGAATCGCAGTCCCGCCCGCCGATGCCGGCCACCGTGTGGGTCAAGGTGGATGTCGCTGACTCACCACACATCATTGAACGCTTTACCGATCTGTTCGATTCCCATCAAATGAACATTGCCGAGCTGGTGTCCAAAACCCGCCCCGCCGACGGCGATACGCCGCCGCAACTGTACATCCAGATTACGGCGCACAGCCCGGCCATGCAGGCAGGTTCAATTATTGAGCCGGCCTTTCATCAGCTATGTACAGAACTGCACGCGCAAGGCAGTATTAGCGTTGTGAACTATCCACAGCACGAAGAGAAAGATGGAGAGTAGTGATGACCACACTGAAAGCCGGTGATATCGCACCGAAATTTAGCTTGCCCGACCAGGATGGCGAACAAGTTAATTTGGCCGACTTCCAGGGACAGCGGGTGTTGGTGTATTTCTATCCCAAGGCCATGACACCAGGTTGCACCGTGCAAGCCTGTGGGCTTCGCGATAACATGGACGAACTGAAAACGCTCGGCGTTGAGGTTCTTGGCATCAGCACCGATAAACCGGAAAAATTGTCCCGCTTTACTGAAAAAGAGCTGCTGAATTTTACCCTGCTGGCCGATGAGGATCACCAGGTGGCGGCACAGTTCGGCGTCTGGGGTGAAAAAACCTTCATGGGGAAAACCTACGACGGTATTCACCGGGTCAGTTTCCTGATCAACGCCGAAGGCAACATCGAAAAAGTGTTCGATGATTTCAAAACCAGTAACCACCACGACATCGTGCTGAATTACCTGAAAGGCGCCTGAGTCCTTTCCTTCCCGATTATTGCCGGCGCAGCGTCTGATGCGCCGGCAAACTGGTTTTCGCGCCGCATTTTCCGTTTTTTACGTCGTCTTTTTCCCCCACCCGTGTTTCATTGTGTGCCGCCGCTGGCTAAGATGATGGCAATTCTTTCAGGCTGTTCAGAAGGTTGTATCCGTTATGTCCTATCGGCTCAAACAGACGGTCATCGCCATGCTGGCAGGTGTGTTGCTGAGCGCAAGCCCGCAGGGTTTCCCGGCCGGCACACAGGAAAATCTGCCGGATATCGGCACCACCGCCGGCGGAACGCTCAGCATCAATCAGGAACTGGTGATGGGGGATTTCTATCTGCGCCAGTTGCGTGCCGGCGCGCCGCTGATTAACGACCCACTGCTGCTGCAGTACATCAACCAACTGGGCGGGCGACTGGTCAAGTCGGCCGATTCCGTGCGTACTCCGTTCCATTTCTTTTTGGTCAATAACGACGAAATCAACGCCTTTGCCTTTTTTGGCGGCAATGTGGTGCTGCACTCCGGGCTGTTCCGCTACGTAGAGAATGAAAGCGAGTTGGCCTCGGTGCTGGCGCACGAAATCTCCCACGTGACCCAGCGCCATCTGGCGCGCGCTATGGAAGCCCAGAAAGCCAACGCGCCGCTGGCCTGGGCCGGCGCTTTCGGCTCGCTGTTGCTGGCGATGGCGAATCCGCAGGCCGGATTCGCCGCGCTGAGCGGCACGCTGGCCGGCGCGCAGCAAAGCGTCATCAGCTTTACCCAGTCCAACGAACAGGAAGCGGACCGCATCGGGATTCAGGTGCTGCAACGCGCCGGATTCGACCCGCAGGCGATGCCCAATTTCCTGCAACGGCTGGCGGAGAGCTCCCGCTACGCCACCAAGCCGCCGGAAATGCTGCTGACGCACCCGCTGCCGGAAAGCCGGCTGTCGGACGCCCGTAACCGCGCCAACCAGATGAAATCAATCCCGGTGCATTCCTCGCAGGATTTTCTGTTCGCCAAGGCTCGCGTGCTGGGCATGTACGGCTCGCAGGACAACCCGTATGGCGCCGCGTTGCTGGACAACTGGGCCAAAGGCAACGCGCGCGAGCAACAGGCCGCCCAATATGGCCGCGCGATCCGCGCCTATCAGGCCAAGAAATACGATGACGCGCGCGCCACGCTGCAACCGCTGCTGGACAAGTCGCCGTCAAACCCCTGGTTTCTTGATCTGATGACCGATATTGATATCGGCCAACAGCGCGCCGATCAGGCGGTCGCCCGCCTGCAGAAAGTGCCGGACGCGCAAGACAACCCGGTGCTGCAGCTCAACCTGGCCAACGCGATGGTGGAAAGCCGCAAATCTGCCGACGCCATCCGCATTCTGCGCAAATACACTTACGCCCACCCGGACGATCCGAACGGCTGGGACTTACTGGCGCAGGCTTCCGCCGCGCAAAACATGCGCAGCGAAGAACTGGCGTCCCGGGCGGAGAGTCTGTCGCTAAACGGCAAGCTGGATCAGGCTATCCGCCTGTTAAGCAACGCCAGCTCACAAAGCAAACTCGGCAGCATGGATCAGGCGCGTTACGACGCCCGCATCGATCAACTGCGGGCGTTGCAGCAACGTTTCCGCCCTTATGAGAAATCCTGAAAAAAGGTGAGTTGAATGACTAAACCGGTGACCATTTATCATAATCCCCGCTGCTCCAAGAGCCGCGAAACCCTGGCGTTGCTGCAGCAACAAGGCATCGAACCGGAAGTGGTGCTGTATCTGGACACGCCGCCGGATGCCGCCGCACTCGGTAAGCTGCTCAAACAACTGGGATTCGCCAGCGCACGCGCACTGATGCGCCGTAAAGAAGATCTGTACCGTGAGTTAAATCTGGCCGACGACAGCCTGACGGAAGCGCAACTGATTCAGGCGCTGGCGGACCACCCCAAACTGATTGAACGTCCGATCGTGGTCGCCAACGACAAGGCTAAGCTCGGCCGACCGCCGGAGCAGGTGCTGGATATTCTGTGACGGAAAGCGTCACAGTCCGAGAATCTCTTTGACGAAAGGAATCGTCAGCTTACGCTGGGCGGTAATGGAAGCATGATCCAGTTGATCCAGCGTCATGAACAGCGTGCGCATCTCCCGATCCAGTCGTTTAAGCAGAAAACGGCTGACGTCTTCCGGCAGTTCAAAACCGCGCAGCCGGGCGCGCAACTGCAGCGCCTCGCCTTTCTCTTCATCCGACAGCGGCTGCAAGCGGTAGATCTGCCCCCAGTCGAGACGGGACGCCAGATCCGCCAGTTGCAGATTGATCTGGCGCGGCGGACGATCGCCGGTAATCAACAGCCGGGTGCGCCCGCCTTCCTGAATGCGGTTATACAGATTGAACATCGCCATTTCCCACGCCTCGTCGCCGGCAATCGACTCGATATTGTCGATGCAGACCAGCGCCAGTTGCTCCATTCCTTCCAGCACGTCCGGAACAAAATAGGCGCGTTTATCCAGCGGCACATAGCCGACCGCACGACCGAGGCGGGATAATTCCGCGCAAGCGGCATGCAACAGGTGGCTACGCCCGCCGCCTTCGCGCGACCAGAAATAGATATAGCTGCCATGTTCCTGATCCAGCGTCGTGTGGATAGCGGCCAGCAGAGACGTGTTTTCTCCCGGATAGAAACTGGCAAAAGTTTCGTCATCGGGTAAATAGAGTGGCAATGATAACTGTGCCGGAGTGTTCAGAAGCACCTCAAACCAAACAGGCAGGAAAACGGGTCAAGTTTAGCATAGAAACCTTTTGCGATTGAACCGTCAACCGGCCGCTTCGCCGCATAGCCCGCCAGCGCACCGGCGGGCCACGAGATTACTGTGCGGAAGCCTTGTCGTCCGTCTCGTCAATCACCTCTTCTTCCTTACGGAACACGCTGATGACGCGAAACAACAGGCTCAGGAACACGCCCACCACGGTTGCCAGCGCCATGCCTTTCAGCTCTACGGCGCCCAGATGGATTTTCGCGCCGCTGACGCCGATGATCAGGATCACCGAGGTCAGAATCAGATTCTGCGCCTTGTTGTAATCCACCTTGGATTCGATCAGCACCCGGATACCGGACGCGCCGATAACGCCGTACAGCAGCAGCGACACGCCGCCCATCACCGGCACCGGCACCGCCTGAATCGCGGCGGCCAGTTTACCCACGCAGGAAAGCAGAATCGCGAGCACCGCCGCACCGCCAATGACCCAGGTGCTGTAAACCTTGGTGATCGCCAGCACGCCGATGTTCTCGCCATAGGTGGTATTCGGTGTGGAGCCAAAGAAACCGGACAGTATGGTGGACACGCCGTTGGCAAACAGAGAGCGGTGCAGACCCGGGTCGCGCACCAGATCTTTTTTCACGATATTGGCGGTCACCACCAGATGACCAATGTGCTCGGCAATCACCACCAGCGCGGCAGGCAGC
This sequence comes from Dickeya fangzhongdai, assembly GCF_002812485.1. Lineage (NCBI taxonomy): Bacteria > Pseudomonadati > Pseudomonadota > Gammaproteobacteria > Enterobacterales > Pectobacteriaceae > Dickeya > Dickeya fangzhongdai. Next base: position 1,398,635 of record NZ_CP025003.1, on the reverse strand, counting down.
ACCGTCAGCATCGCCACCCACTCAAAACGCGGCGTGTAGAATGTCGGCAGCGCGAACCAGTGAGCCTGGGCGATCGGCGTCAGATCCACCACCCCCATGACGAAGGAGAGCGCATACCCCACCAATACGCCGATCAGGATCGGGATGATAGCCAGAAAACCGCGAAACAGCACGGATCCCAGTATGGTTACTCCCAGCGTCACCAGCGAAATGGTGACGGTTTTACTGTCCACGTCCGTGCCGGCGGCCGGCGACAACCCAGCCATGTTCGCCGCCACGCCCGCCAGCTCCAGACCGATCACCGCGACAATCGCGCCCATCGCCGCCGGCGGGAAAATCACATTCAGCCAGCCGGTCCCGGCTTTTTTCACCAGCAACGCCACCAGACAAAACAGCACGCCGCACAGAATAAAGCCGCCCAGCGCCACTTCATAGCCCAGCGGCAACAACAGCAATACCGGAGAAATAAAGGCAAAGCTGGAACCGAGATAGGCCGGAATCTTGCCTCTACAGATAAACAGATAAAGCAGCGTGCCGATGCCGTTGAACAACAACACGGTCGCCGGGTTGACCTTGAACAGAATCGGCACCAGCACGGTGGCGCCAAACATGGCGAACAGATGCTGGAAACTCAGCGGTATGGTTTGCAACAGCGGGGGGCGTTCACTGACGCCGATGGCGCGACGAGTCATCTTGTTTTCCTCTGTGTCTCAGACTGAAAAATACCGGGGGACCCGGCAGAAAGTTCAGCGCCGGCACACACCGGCGCAGAAAAAATGTCGCCATCCGTGGTATGCGCAAGAACACCCCGTCACGTCAGGAGCGGGCCGTAGCGTACGCAAAAAAAAGCCGACTCTGCAGTCGGCTGAATATCATTTGGTACCAAACAGTTTGTCGCCCGCATCGCCCAGGCCCGGCATGATGTAGCCGTGTTCGTTTAGGCCCTTGTCAATCGAGGCGGTGTACAGCTCCACATCCGGGTGCGCTTTCTCCAGCGCGGCGATCCCTTCCGGCGCCGCTACCAGCACCAGCACCTTGATGCTGCGGCAGCCGGCTTTTTTCAGCAGATCGATAGTGGCGATCATCGAGCCGCCGGTCGCCAGCATCGGGTCCACTACCAGCGCCATGCGCTCATCGATATTGGAAGCCAGTTTCTGAAAATAAGGCACCGGTTCCAGCGTCTGTTCGTCGCGGTACATCCCCACCACGCTGATGCGCGCGCTGGGCACGTTTTCCAGCACCCCTTCCATCATGCCGAGACCGGCGCGCAGAATGGGCACTACGGTAATTTTCTTACCTTTAATTTGGTCGACTTCGACCGGGCCGCACCAGCCTTCGATGGTCACCTTTTCCGTCGCCAGATCGGCGGTGGCTTCGTAGGTCAGCAAACTGCCGACTTCAGACGCCAGTTCACGGAAACGCTTGGTACTGACATCGTGCTCGCGCATCAGACCCAGTTTATGTTTGACGAGCGGGTGTTTCACCTCGACGATTTTCATTACTCTTTCTCCCCATCGGCAGTGGACGGCCAAAAAAATCGCGGGATTATACCGCTTTTTCGAATGTACGCCATAGATTCAAGTCTGATCCAAATCAAGCCGAAACGGAAATTACCGCCAGCCGATCCGCACACCCGCCGACGGTAGTCTTCATACCGGCCTGCCGAAACCGTCACGCCGCAAAGACACTACTCGCAAACGTTTGCTTACGCTGTTAGAATTAGCGCGCTCCATTTTTTAAACCAATCGTAACCTCCGTGGGGACTTCCGCAGTGACCGATAAAACCTCTCTCAGCTATAAAGACGCAGGCGTGGATATTGATGCTGGCAATGCATTGGTAGACCGTATCAAAGGTGTAGTGAAACAGACCCGTCGCCCGGAAGTCATGGGTGGATTGGGCGGTTTCGGTGCCCTGTGCGCCTTACCGCAAAAATACCGCGAACCGGTGCTGGTTTCCGGTACGGACGGTGTCGGCACCAAGCTGCGTCTGGCGATGGACCTGCAGCGTCACGATACGATTGGTATCGACCTGGTGGCGATGTGCGTCAACGATCTGGTGGTACAGGGCGCCGAGCCGCTGTTCTTCCTTGACTATTACGCCACCGGCAAGCTGGACGTGGACACCGCGGCCCGTGTTATCACCGGTATCGCCGAAGGCTGCAAACAGTCTGGTTGCGCGCTGGTTGGCGGTGAAACCGCCGAAATGCCCGGCATGTACCACGGCGACGACTATGATGTGGCCGGCTTCTGCGTCGGCGTAGTGGAAAAAGCCGATATCATCGACGGCAGCAAAGTACGTGAAGGCGACGCGCTGATCGCACTGGCGTCCAGCGGCCCGCACTCCAACGGCTACTCGCTGATCCGCAAGATCCTCGAAGTGAGCGGCGCCAACCCGGAACAGGTTCAGTTGGACGGCAAACCGCTGGCCGACCATCTGCTGGCCCCGACCAAAATCTACGTCAAATCGGTGCTGTCGTTGATCGAAAACGTAGACGTACACGCCATCTCCCACCTGACCGGCGGCGGCTTCTGGGAAAACATCCCGCGCGTGCTGCCGGAAGGCATGCAGGCGACCATCGACGAATCCAGCTGGCAGTGGCCGGCAGTATTCGAATGGCTGCAGCAGAGCGGCAACGTCAGCCGTCATGAAATGTACCGCACCTTTAACTGCGGCGTCGGCATGATTATCGCCCTGCCGGCGGATCAGGCGGAGCAGGCCATCGCCCACCTCAACGCCAACGGCGAAACCGCCTGGAGCATCGGCGTGATTACCCGTACCAATGGCGGAGAGACAGTGGTTATTCAGTGATGAAAAACATCGTTGTCCTGATTTCAGGTCAGGGAAGCAATCTGCAGGCGTTGATCGACGCCTGTCAGAGCGGCCGCATCACAGGGCGAATCACCGCAGTATTCAGTAACAATCCAGAGGCTTTCGGTCTGGAACGAGCGCGTGACGCCGGCATCGCCGCCCACGCGCTGTTGCCGGGCGATTACGCCAGCCGCGCCGATTTCGATGACGCGCTGGCAGCCGAAATCGAGAAATATCAGCCGGACGTAGTGGTGCTGGCCGGATACATGCGTATCCTCAGCGCCGGATTCGTGGCGCGTTTCCTCGGCAAAATGCTGAATATCCATCCGTCGCTGCTGCCGAAATACCCCGGTCTGCACACCCATCGTAAAGCGCTGGAAAACGGCGACGGCGAGCACGGCACCTCGGTGCATTTCGTGACCGAAGAGCTGGACGGCGGCCCGGTGATCCTGCAGGCCAGAGTACCGGTTTTCCCGGGCGATACCGAGCAGGACGTGCAGGAACGGGTACAAACGCAGGAACACAGCATCTACCCGTTGGTGGTGGGCTGGTTTCTGGCCGGACGGCTGGCGTTGCGCGACAATCAGGCCTGGCTGGACGGCGACGTGATTCCGGCCAGCGGTTACGCCGCCGAGTAAGCCGACGCCTTCCTTACTCGCCCTGGCGCTTTGCCGGGGCGTTTTTCTAAGTGATACTCTCCGGCGAGCGTCGCCACGCCCGGCCGCCGTCTTTTCTCCCGGATAATGACCTTCGTCACAAAGGTTACAGAATTGTATGTAACCGCTTTCATCACTGTGACCTGACTCACGCAGTCTCTCCATAACGCCTGACAGAATATGCCCGGACAGCTTGAGTGTCGGGGTCGCCCTCATGAACTTTTTCCTCTGTGGTGAGTATTGATGATTACCATCCGTGATGTCGCGCGCCAGGCGGGCGTTTCCATCGCCACCGTTTCCCGCGTGCTCAATAACAGCAGCGCGGTCACCCAACAGACGCGCGATCTGGTCCTGCAGACGGTCGAGCAGTTGGGCTACCGCCCCAACGCCAATGCGCAGGCGTTGGCTTCACAGGTCAGCGACACCATCGGCGTAGTGGTGATGGACGTGTCGGACCCGTTCTTCGGTGCCATGGTCAAGGCGGTGGACACCGTGGCGCAGCGCCTGCAAAAACATGTACTGATTAACAACTCCTATCATCAGGAAGAAAAGGAACGGCACGCCATCGAAGTGCTAATCCGTCAGCGCTGCAACGCGCTGATCGTGCATGCCAAAGCTTTATCCGACGAGGAACTGGCGGAATTCATGGAGCAGGTGCCCGGTATGGTGCTGATCAACCGGCTGCTGCCGGACTACCCGCACCGCTGCGTCTGTCTCGACAACGTCAGCGGCGCGATGATGGCGACCCGCATGTTGTTGCAGCAGGGGCATCAGCGCATCGGTTATCTTCGCTCCAGCCACCCGATAGAGGACGTGACGGAACGCCTTACCGGCTGGCGACAGGCGCTGCAGGAACAGGGCATCGAGCCGCCCGATGAGTGGATCGCCAGCGGCGAGCCGGACCTGCAGGGCGGCGAAGCGGCCATGGTGGAACTGCTGGGACGCAACCAGCAACTGACGGCGGTGTTCGCCTACAACGACGGCATGGCGGCCGGCGCGCTGATGGCGCTGAAAGATAACGGCATCCCGGTGCCGGAGCGGTTTTCGGTGGTCGGTTTCGATGATATCCCGATTTCCCGCTATACCGACCCGCGCCTGACGACCATCCGCTACCCTATTGTTTCTATGGCGAAAATCGCCACAGAACTGGCGCTAAAAGGCGCGGCCGGGCTGCTGGACCCCACCGCCCGGCACTGTTTCATGCCGACGCTGGTACGGCGGCATTCGGTGGCTCCCCGGTAAAATGTGGAGACGGTCACTAATTCATTCAAATCATCCATGTAACCGCTTTCAATCTGTGAGTAAATTCACAGTTAATTAACATTACGCTCTCTATGATGAGGGCGTACTGCGGAGAACAGGCGCCTTGTAACACGGCCATCCTGTCTGTTGAACCGTTAACCGCCACAATGACGGAAACGTTCACACTGTTGTTTAAGAATACATCGGTTTCAGGACGCATCGGTTTCAGGACGCATTGCCAGACGGTCGCCAGCCAACAGAGTCGGTACCATCTGAAAACAGGGAAGTCAGGCTTTAAGCGGGCCATGCCCGCAAAACCGTCAGCCCGGCATGACCATGCTACGCCGACGCTTACTAACTGACAGCCGCGCTACGTCTACCCCGAGTCGTGCGGCCGGACTGAGAACTACCCTGCATAAACCCGGAGATATCATGAATAAGAAGGTTTTCACTCTCACCGCCCTGGTTGCCAGCATGATGTTCGGAGCCTCCGCCCACGCCGCGGATACCCGTATCGGCGTCACCATCTACAAATACGATGACAACTTCATGTCGATGGTGCGCAAGGACATTGAAAAAGAAGCCAAAGCCATCGGCGGCGTCGACCTGCTGATGAACGACTCGCAGAACGACCAGTCCAAACAGAACGATCAGGTGGACGTGCTGCTGGCCAAAGGCGTCAAAGCGCTGGCTATCAACCTGGTAGACCCGGCCGCTGCTGCGATTGTGGTGCAGAAAGCGAAGGCCGCCGACGTGCCGGTAGTGTTCTTTAACAAAGAACCGAACGCCAAAGTACTGGCCAGCTATGACAAAGCCTACTACGTCGGCACCGACTCCAAAGAGTCCGGTATCATTCAGGGTCAGTTGATCGCCAAACACTGGAAAGCCAACCCGTCATGGGATCTGAACAAAGACGGCACTATCCAGTACGCCCTGTTGAAAGGCGAACCGGGCCACCCGGATGCGGAAGCCCGCACCAAGTATGTGGTAGACACCCTGACCAAAGAAGGGCTGAAAGTCCAGCAGTTGCAGATGGATACCGCAATGTGGGATACCGCAATGGCCAAAGACAAGGTTGACGCCTGGATGTCTGGTCCCAACGCCAACAAAATTGAAGTACTCATCGCTAACAATGACGCCATGGCGATGGGCGCGGTAGAAGCGCTGAAAGCCCATAACAAGAGCAGCATTCCGGTATTCGGCGTTGACGCCCTGCCGGAAGCCCTGTCGCTGATCAAATCCGGCGCACTGGCCGGCACCGTGCTGAATGATGCGGAAAACCAGGCTAAAGCCACGCTGGATCTGGCGAAAAACCTGGCGCTGGGTAAACCGGCTGGCGAAGGCACCAACTTCAAGATTGAAAACAAAGTGGTACGCGTACCGTACGTGCCGGTTGATAAAGACAACCTGGCGCAGTTCATGAAGTAATCTCGTCGGGGCGCAGCAACCGTTGCGCCCCTACTGTTTGGACGAATGATTTTCTCAGCCAGGCAGCCATGTTCAGCCCGGCAACGTTTCAGCCAGGTAATTATTTCGACCAGGTAAAATATGACCAGTGACACTCTAACCACTCAGCGCGAATTCCTGCTGGAGATGACCAATATCAGTAAGTCGTTTCCCGGTGTAAAGGCATTGGATAATGTCAACCTGAAGGTGCGCCCCCACTCCATCCACGCCCTGATGGGCGAAAACGGCGCAGGGAAATCGACTCTACTGAAATGTCTGTTCGGCATTTATCAGAAAGATTCAGGCAGCATTCAATTCCAGGGACAGGAAGTCGATTTCAAAAGCGCCAAAGAAGCGCTGGAGAATGGTGTATCCATGGTGCACCAGGAATTGAACCTGGTTTTACAACGTTCGGTCATGGACAACATGTGGCTTGGCCGCTATCCGAAAAAAGGGTTGTTCGTCGATCAGGAAAAAATGTATCGCGATACCAAAGCGATTTTCGATGAACTGGATATCGATATCGATCCGCGCGACAAAGTGGCCTCGCTGTCGGTCTCGCAAATGCAGATGATCGAAATCGCCAAGGCCTTCTCCTATAACGCTAAAATCGTCATCATGGACGAACCCACCTCGTCGCTGACGGAAAAAGAGGTGAACCACCTGTTCACCATCATCCGCAAGCTGAAAGACCGGGGCTGCGGCATCGTCTATATCTCCCACAAAATGGAAGAGATCTTCCAGCTGTGCGATGAAATCACCATACTGCGCGACGGTCAGTGGGTCGCCACTCAGCCGCTGGACGGCCTGAACATGGACCAGATCATCGCCATGATGGTCGGCCGCTCCCTCAATCAGCGGTTTCCGGACAAAACCAACACCCCTGGCGACGTCATGCTGGAAGTACGCGGCCTGACCTCCATGCGCCAGCCGTCGATCCGCGATGTGTCGTTCGATCTGCGTCAGGGCGAAATTTTAGGGATTGCCGGTCTGGTCGGCGCCAAACGTACCGACATCGTCGAAACGCTGTTCGGTATCCGCGAAAAACTCAGCGGTACCATCAAACTGCACGGCAAAGACATTAACAACCATACCGCTAACGAGGCCATCAACAACGGTTTCGCACTGGTCACCGAAGAACGCCGCTCTACCGGTATCTACGCCTATCTGGATGTCGGTTTTAACTCGCTGATCTCCAACATCCATAAATACAAAAACAGCCTCGGCCTGCTGGACAACAAGCGCATGAAAAGCGATGTGCAGTGGGTAATTGATTCGATGCGGGTAAAAACTCCCGGCCACCATACCGCCATCGGCTCGCTGTCCGGCGGTAACCAGCAGAAGGTGATCATTGGCCGCTGGCTGCTGACTCAACCGGAAATCCTGATGCTGGACGAACCGACCCGCGGCATCGACGTGGGCGCCAAATTCGAGATTTATCAGCTTATTTCCGAGCTGGCGAAAAAGGGCAAGGGAATCATCATCATTTCATCAGAAATGCCGGAATTGCTGGGCGTCACCGACCGCATTCTGGTGATGAGTAATGGCCTCGTCGCAGGCATTGTCGAAACCAAGAACACCACGCAGAACGAAATCCTCCGTTTAGCGTCGTTACACCTTTAATGATGCAAGGGCTGTTACCATGAAAGCTACTACTAAAAAAAGTGCGCTCACCTGGCTGAAAGACAGCGGCATTTATGCCGTGTTGCTGGTATTGCTGGTGATTATTATTATCCAGGACCCCACCTTCCTCAGTCTCACCAACCTGAGTAACATTCTTACCCAGTCTTCGGTGCGCGTGATCATCGCGCTCGGCGTGGCCGGGCTTATCGTTACCCAGGGCACCGACCTGTCGGCCGGTCGTCAGGTCGGCCTTGCTGCCGTCGTTGCGGCCACGCTGTTACAGGCGATGGATAACAGCAACAAGGTATTCCCAAATCTGGAAACCATGCCGATCCCGCTGGTTATCCTGATCGTTTGCGCGATTGGCGCGGTAATCGGTCTGGTCAACGGTCTTATCATCGCCTACCTGAAAGTGACGCCGTTCATCACGACATTGGGCACGATGATCATCGTCTACGGTATCAACTCGCTGTACTACGACATCGTCGGCGCGTCCCCCATCGCCGGCTTTGACGACCGCTTCTCTACTTTTGCACAGGGATTTATCCGCTTCGGCGACTTCAAGCTGTCCTATATCACCTTCTATGCGGTGATTGCGGCGGTGTTCGTGTGGATCCTGTGGAACAAGACCCGCTTCGGCAAAAATATCTTCGCCATCGGCGGCAACCCGGAAGCGGCTAAAGTCTCCGGCGTGAACGTCTCGTTGAACCTGATTCTGGTGTACATGCTGTCCGGCATCTTCTACGCCTTCGGCGGTATGCTGGAAGCCGGCCGTATCGGCAGCGCCACCAACAACTTAGGTTTCATGTACGAGCTCGACGCCATCGCGGCATGCGTGGTCGGCGGCGTATCCTTTGCCGGTGGCGTGGGTACGGTCGCCGGCGTGGTGACCGGGGTTATCATCTTCACCCTCATCAACTACGGCCTGACCTACATCGGCGTCAGCCCTTACTGGCAGTACATCATCAAAGGCGGCATCATCATCTTCGCCGTGGCGTTGGACTCCCTGAAATACGCCCGTAAAAAATAACGCGCGCCGGACATCACACCGTCAAACCTGCCACCCCGGTGGCAGGTTTCTTTTTTTTATATGGTGCCTTTTATGTGGTGCCTTTTATGTGGTGCCTTTTATGTAACGCCGCCGTCATCGATGCTTATTCCCCGCCCCTCGACCGCCTGACGAAGACCTTATTTTGCACACGCCCGCGGCTGCTATAAGATAGGGCCTTTGTGATTTCCACCGACGGGACGCGGCAAGCAGCCCCGCGTTGCCCGTTGTGACGCTAGTTTGTAGGGAAAATGGATGAAAAAACTTCTCGCACTGATGGCGCTCGGTCTGAGCGCCTGCTTCATGCTCAGCGCCGCACAGGCCGGCAGCACGCTGGATCGGGTGAAACAGACCGGCGTAGTCCGCAACGTGCTGTTCAACGACTATCCGCCATTTAGCTATCTCGACGATAAGAATCAACTGGTTGGCTTCGATGTGGACGTCGCCAACGCAGTGGCGCAGAAACTGGGCGCCAAACTGGAACTGGCGACGCCGGGCTGGGAAACCATCGTCGGCGGCAAGTGGCAAGGCCGTTGGGATATGTGCATCTGCTCCATGACCCCGAATGCCGAACGCGCCAAAATGCTGGACTTCGCCACCCCTTACTACAGTACCTTCGCCGTGCTGATCGTCCATAAGGATGAGAAAAACATCCAATCCGCCGCCGATCTGAGCAACAAGAAAGTCGGGCTGGGACTGGGCTCCAGCTACGAGAACTACCTGAACAAAAGTCTGGTGATCCCAGGCGGCAAACCGATCGCCTTCCCGTTTGGCCATGTGCAGGCGGTACCCACCGATGAAGAAATGGCGTTCCGCAATCTGGCGCTGGGCCCGGGTAAACGGCTGGACGCGGTGATTTCCGATCGCATCACCGCCAAACCGCGCATCGAGAAACTGCCGCAACTGCGTATCCTGCAGGAACTGTATGCCGAGCCAAACTGGATTGCCGTCGACAAAGGCGACCCGGAATGGAGTAAAACGCTGGCCGATGCCATCGCCGCGCTGCGCGCCGACGGCACGCTGAAAGCCATCTCCATGAAGTGGTTTGGTGAAGACATCACCGGGGTCAACCCGTAATGTCGCGTTCGTCCGCTGAAACCCCGTCTCACATGCCGCCGGCGCCTGAACGCGCCGGATTTGGTTTTCGTCTGCGCGCCGGCCTGACCTGGCTGGTGCTGCTCAGCCTGCTGCTGTGGCTGTTTTCGTTTATGGATCTGGACACCGGCCTGATCAAGCAGAAACTGCCCTCCATGCTGGGGATGCATCTGTCGCCGGACGGTTTCATCCAGGGGGCGGTGCTGAGCGTCGTCATAACCATCATTTCAATGCTGTTCTGTATCCTGCTGGCGGTGCTCACCGCCGCTGGCCGGCTTTCTTCCAGCGCGATCGCTTTCGGCTGCGCCACGTTTTACGTCTCGCTGTTTCGCGGCACGCCGCTGCTGGTACAAGTGCTGATCATCTACCTCGCGCTGCCGCAGGTCGGCATCGTAATGAGCGCCTTTACCTCCGGCATCATCGCGCTGTCGCTAAACTATGGCGCCTATCTGGCGGAAACCATCCGCAGCGGCGTACTCGCGGTTCCTCGCGGTCAGAAGGAAGCCGCCATGGCGCTGGGGCTGTCGCGCTGGGTGATCACCACCCACGTAGTGGCGCCGCAGGCGCTGCGCATCATCATTCCGCCCGCCGGTTCCCAGTTCATTTCGATGATCAAAGACTCCTCGCTGGTGTCGCTGATGGGCCTGTGGGAGCTGAACTTTCTGGCGCAGTCTTACGGCCGCAGCACCTACCACTACATGGAGATGCTCACTACCGCCGCCGTCATTTACTGGCTGCTGTCCATCGGGCTGGAATTGCTGCAAGGCCGGCTGGAACGTCACTTTGGCCGCGGCTACGAACACCACGACGGTAAAAAGCCGTCCTGATACCCGCCGCTCCCCACTCGCCGCCCTGTCGCGGCGACTTTAATTATTTACATAACCTCTGCCAGCCCTGTGAAATATCAGGGCTTTTTCTTTTTTAACCCTGTTTCCGTTTTGTTTCCATTGCAAATAAAAATAATTATTATTATTTTTTTTCTGCCTCATTTTTACGAGAAAAGAACATGCGCATCGTTTTTCTCTTCCTCACCGTACTCTGGTTCAGCCCGCTGACGCAGGCCAAAACCGTCACCGACATTACCGGTCGTCAGGTGGTGGTGCCGGATAACCCGCAACGCATTGTGCTGGGCGAAAGTCGCATGCTTTATACGCTGGCCTTGCTGGAACCGGGTAACCCGGCGCAGCGCGTGGTGGGCTGGCCGGGCGACATGGCGCGTTATGACGCCCAAAGCTGGGGCCGCTATACCACGAAATTTCCCGACATAGCCCGCATCTCGCAGTTGGGTAACGGCAATCTCAACAGCGTCAACGCGGAAGCCCTGCTGCCGCTGAAACCGGATCTGGTGATCCTGCCGCGGCTGGCTAAAGGCGCCGACAACGAGCAGAGCATCCAGCAGGCGCTGGCTCAGGCGGGTATCCCGTATATCTACGTCGACCTGCGCATCGATCTGCTGAAAAACACCGTGCCCAGCCTGCGCCTGCTCGGCGACGTGCTCAACCAGTCGTCGCGCGCCGACGCGTTCATCGCTTTCTACCAGCAGCACATGGACACCGTAAAAGCGCGACTGGCGCAGTATCAGGGCCGCAAAACCACGGTGATGCTGCATCTGCATCTTGGACGCCGCGACACCTGCTGCACCACGGCGGTTAACGGCAATCTCGGCGAACTGCTGGCCTTCGCCGGCGGCGACAACATCGCCGCCGGCAAAGTAAAAGGCGTATACGGCGAACTCAGCCCGGAACAGGCGCTGGCCGCCAGACCGGATGTCTACATCGCCACCGGCATGGCCGGACCGGACGGCAAACGCCTTTCCGACCTGATGCTCGGCCCGGACGTCGCGCCCCGGCAGGCCGCCGACAGTTTCCGCACCCTGCTGATGCAGGAACCGCTGCTTTCACACCTGAGCGCCGTCGGCGCCGGCCGCGCCTGGAGCATGTGGCACAACTTTTATCTCAGCCCGTATCACGTGGTGATGGTGGAAATGTTCGCCAAAGCCCTCTATCCGACGCTGTTTGGCGATATCGACCCGCAGCGCACCTTACAACAACTCTATCAGCAGTTTTTACCGATTGATTTTTCAGGGACCTATTGGAGTCAGTTGACACATGAATAACCTTCACTGGCAAAAAGGCTGGCCGTTGCTGGCCCTGCTGCCCTTCAGTCTTCAGGCCGCCACCACACAGGCCGATAGCGACACCGCCGCAAAAAACACGAAAAAGCAGGAAGACACGATGGTGGTGACCGCCAGCACGCCTGCAAGCGGCGCACGGGAAACCGGCTACCAGCCGCACAACGCCGTCACCGGCACCCGTACCGAGAGCCGCCTGCTGGACATACCGCAAGCCGTCAATGTGGTGCCGCAGCAGGTACTGGAGGATCAGGCGGCCAGAAGTCTTGATGAAGCGTTATACAACGTCAGCGGCATCACCCAGGCCAACACCCTCGGCGGGACGCAGGACGCGGTGATGAAGCGCGGTTTCGGCGATAACCGCGATGGTTCCATCCTGCGCGACGGCATGCGTTCAATTCAGGCGCGCAACGTCACCCCGACCACCGAGCGGGTGGAAGTGCTGAAAGGACCGGCATCCATGCTGTACGGCTGGGGCGAGCCCGGCGGCATGATCAACATCATCAGTAAAAAACCGGAGTTGGTGCAGAAAACCCATATCGAAGGCTGGAACAGCAGTTTCAACGGCGGCGGCGGTCAGTTGGATGTCACCGGCCCGCTCGGCACCTCCGGTCTGGCTTATCGCATGATTGTCGATCACGATGAAACCGACTACTGGCGCAACTTCGGCCGCAACCGCCAGACCACCATTGCGCCGTCGCTGATGTGGTACGGCGAAAACACCACCGTGCGGGTGTCCTACGAGCATATGGAATACCTGACGCCGTTCGATCGCGGCACCGTGATCGACAGCCGTACCGGCAAACCGGTCAATACCCCGCGCGAACGCCGGTTTGACGAAACCTACAACGCCACCCGCGGCGATCAGGACACGCTGACCTTCCAGATGGAAAGCGCCATTAGCGATCGCTGGAAAACCAAGCTGAATTACGCCTACAGCCGTAATACCTACAACGATAATCAGGCGCGCGCCACCAGCTATAACGCCACTACCGGTATCCTGACTCGTCAGGCTGATGCCACCGCCGACGCCCGTAGCCAGTCGCAGAATGTGCAGTTGACGCTGAATGGCGATATCGACTGGGGCAGCATCAACCACCAGTTGCTGTTTGGCGTGGACCACGAAGCCGACCGCACTTATCGTGGCGATATGCTGCGCAGCACCAGACGCTATAGTTTCAACGTCTATAACCCGGTCTACGGTTTGCAGCCGGCCTCCACCACCGTCAGCGCGGCGGACAGCGACCAGCGCGAAAACGTCGACAGTACCGGCGTCTTCATGCAGGATGCCATTCGTTTCAACGAACACTGGATGCTGCTGGGCGGCGTGCGTTACGACCATTTTGATGTGATGTCTGGCAAAGGACGTCCGTTCGTTACCAATACCGACGGTTCCGACAGTCGACTGGTCCCGCGCGCCGGGGTGGTCTACAACCTGAACGCCTGGTCATCGCTGTACGCCAGTTACAGTGAATCGTTCAAACCCAATACCTCGATCGCCACCCAGATTGGCTCAATGGCGCCGGAAACCGGCAAGTCTTATGAGGTGGGCGCCAAGCTGGATCTGCCCAACCGCGTTACCGCCAATCTGGCGCTGTTTGATATCCAGAAGCGTAACGTAATGGTGAGTGAGTTGGTGAACGGAGAAACCGTCACCCGCACCGCCGGCAAGGTCCGTTCGCAAGGGGTGGAAATGGATGTGGCCGGCAAACTGACCGACAGCCTGAGTCTGATTGGTTCCTACGCCTTTACCGATGCCCGCGTTACCTCTGACCCGGACAATCAGGGCAACGAAATGACCAACGTGGCGCGCCACACCGCCTCGCTGTTCCTGACCAACGACTTCGGCAATCTGGGCCTGCACGCCGGCGACGATCTGCGCGCCGGCATCGGCGCCCGCTACGTCGGCCGTCGCCCCGGCGACGCCGCCAACAGCTTCTTCCTTGACGACTACACCGTGGCTGACGCCTTTGTGACTTACAGCGTGCCGATCAACGGTTACAAGGTGAAGTGGCAGCTCAACGTCAAGAACCTGTTCGACAAAACCTACTACCCGTCGAGCGGCAACAACCTGCGCGTGGCGATTGGCGACCCGCGTGAAGTGGTGTTGCGCGCCAGCGTCGACTTCTAATCATCGGAACCACTCATCCGAACCGCGCAGCCTGCATCAGGGCTGCGCATCTTTCCGCCCTTTTCTTCCGCTCTTTTCTTCCGCACTTTCGCCGCCAACCGATTGACCCACTCCGGCAAGCTGGTTAACGTCACGCCATAGCCCACAATCCGGATACCTTATGCCAGACATCCATGAGCCCAACATCCATGAACCAAACATCGATGAAGTCGTGCGCCTGCGGCCGCTGGAGCGCGACGATCTCAGCTTCGTCCATCAGTTGGACAACAATGCCAGCGTCATGCGCTACTGGTTCGAAGAGCCTTACGAAGCGTTTGTCGAACTGAGCGACCTGTACGACAAGCACATTCACGACCAGAGCGAACGCCGCTTTATCATTGAGCACGACGCCATCAAGGTCGGGCTGGTGGAACTGGTGGACATCAACCATATCCACCGCCGGGCTGAATTTCAGATCATCATCGACCCGGCGCATCAGGGGCGAGGCTATGCCAGCGCCGCCGCCCGGCTGGCGATGGACTACGGCTTTTCGATTCTGAATCTCTACAAGCTGTACCTGATTGTGGACAAAGAGAACCAGAAGGCGATCCACATCTACACCAAGCTTGGGTTTGAGGTGGAAGGCGAGTTGATCCACGAATTCTTCATCAACGGCGAATACCGCAACACTATCCGTATGTGTATTTTCCAGCATCAGTATCTGGCGAAATACAAAAACCCCGGCGGCAAAAACGGTGAAGGCACCATACCCCGCTAACCACGACCCCGCTTGGCCGCGTGACGGTAAAAAACGCCCGAGGTTAACCTCAGGCGTGATAACGCCTAAACAACGCATTGCCGCGCAGCAACCGCAGCCCCAGCCAGCCGCCGTACAGCGACAGCAACAGCGCCGCCAATACCGGCAATCCGCCCCACAGCCACATATTCGGCTGCCACGGAAAATCGAACACTTTGCGCTGCAACAGCCATAACGCCGCTTCCGCACCCAGCGCCGCCGCCATGCCGGCGGACAGCCCCAATACCGCAAACTCCCACCACAGCGTGGCGCGCAACAAACGCCGGCCGGCACCCAGCGTGCGATACACGATCAGTTCCTGACGCCGCTGACGCATGCCGACCTGAATCTGCGCCAGCAACAACAGCGCGCCGCAGAACAGCACCAGCACCACCATCACCTCCAGCGCCAGACCGACCTGCTGCAACACGGTGCCGATCTGCTTCAGAATGGCGCCGACATCCAGCACCGTCAGCGTCGGGAACTGACGGTTCAGTTGGGTGATCAGCGTATCGCCGCCTTCATAGCGGAAACTGGTCAGCCACGACTGCGGCTGGCTATCCAGCGAGCCGGGCGGAAAAATGAAGAAGAAGTTCGGCCGCAGACTTTCCCAGTCCACCTGCCTCAGGCTGCTGATCGTGGCCTGAAACGGCTGGGTATCGCCGGTGAAGGTCAGCGTATCGCCTATCTTCACCCCAAGACGTTGCGCTACCCCTTGCTCGATCGACACCTCGCCCGCTTTCGGCGGCCACTGCCCCGCCACCAGCGGATTACGGTCCGGCAATTGGCTCAGCCAGGTCAGGTTCAGTTCCCGGTTGACGGTTTCCCCACCGGGATCATCCTCATGCACCAGATCGGTGGCCCGCAGCCCGTTGATTTCCGTCAGACGGGCGCGAATGATCGGGTAGAACGTTTCCGGTTTCACCTGATGTTGCGCCAGAAAATCCGTTACCGGCGACACCTGATCGGCGCTGATATTCAGCACGAAGTAATTGGGGCTGCCGGGCGGCAACTGCTGCTGCCAGCGGTCCAGCAAATCGCCGCGCAACAGCAACAACAGCGCCAGCAGCATGAAAGACAGCGAAAACGCCGCCAACTGGCCCAGCGTCACCCACGGCTGACGCAACAGGCGATTAATGGCGAGACGCAGCGACAGCGTTTTCAACGTCAGCCGGCGCAGCAGCAACAGGCTGCCCCAGCCAATGCCGCCCAACAGCAGCGACAGCACCAGCATACCACCCAGCAACGACCACAACAGCGCGCCGCCGCCGGACAGCAGCACCAGCAAGCCGATCACCACCGCCGCCACCACCGGCAGGTAATAGCGCAGCGGCCAGACGTTCGCCACCACATCCTGACGCAAAACCCGCAGCGGTTGGGTCGCCAGCAGTTGCCGGTAAGGACGAATCCCCACCAACAGCGAAATCAACACCAGCGTACCCAGCGCCCAGCCCCACGGCCACAGCCCGGCAGCCGGTAATTCGCCGGGCAGCACCGGTGAAAGCGCGCGTATCAGCAGCGCCTCAAACCCTATTCCCAGCAGGCTGCCGCACAATGCCGACAACGCCAGCACCGATACCCACTGCCCGACGATCAACCGGCGCAGCGCCTGCCGCCCGGCGCCCAGCGTTTTAAGCACCGCCACCAGATCGTAACGGCTACGGCAGTAATGCCCCATCGACACCGCCACCGCCGCCACCGACAGCAGCAGGGTCAACAACGCCGACAACAACAGGAACTGCTGGGAGCGTTGCAGGGATTTGCCCAGCGCGCTCTGCGAATCTTCCATGCCGTACCAGCGCTGATCCGGCTTCAGCTGCGGTTTGATAACGTCGCTGAAACGGGCGATTTGCGACGGCGTGCCGGCAAACATGTAGCGCCAGGTAATGCGCCCGCCCGGCTGAATAGCGCCGGTTTTTTCCACGTCCGCCAGATTCATCAGCACCCGCGGCGCCGTCTCGAACGGGTTAAAGCCGGCATCCGGTTCCTGCACCAGTTCCCCGGCGATGGTCAATGTGGTATCCCCGACATCCAGCCGGTCGCCCACCTTCAACCCCAGCAAGGCCAGCAGACGCGGCGCGGCCAGCACCGTACCCGGCGCCACCCGTAGCCCGGCCGGCTGGGTTTTCAGCTCGCCATACAGCGGATAACGCTCGTCAGTGGCTTTAACCTGCGCCAGTTGCGCATTGTCGCCCGCGTAGGTCATGGTCATGAACGACACCTGCCGGCTCTGCGTCAGCCCCTGCTGCTGCGCCTGTTGCAGCCAGCTTTCATCCACCGGTCGGGACGCCCGCAGCACCCGGTCGCCGGCCAGGAAATCACGGCTCTGCTGGCTCAGCCCTTTCTCCATGCGATCGCTGATGGAACCGAGCGCCAGCACGCAGGCCACCGACAGCGTCAACGCCAGCCATACAATCAGCAACGACGGCGAGCGCCACTCCCGCCAAAACCAACGCCAGATCATGCATCCTCCCACAGTTTGCCGTCGCGCAGCCGCAGGCAACGTTCGCAGCGCGCCGCCAGTTGTTCGTCATGCGTCACCAGAATCAGGGTGGTGGCAAAGTCACGGTTGAGGGAAAACAGCAGGTTGGCGATACGCTCGCCGGTCTGGCGGTCCAGATTGCCGGTCGGCTCATCGGCGAACAGTACCCGCGGCCTGCCGCTAAATGCGCGCGCCAGCGCCACACGCTGCTGCTCGCCGCCGGAAAGCTGCGCGGGCAGATGCTGCAATCGCGCGCCTAGACCGAGCTGCTGCAACAGTTGCTCCGCCTGCTGGCGGCTGTGGCGATCGCTTTCACCCCGCAGCAACGCCGGTAACTGCACGTTCTCCAGCGCGGTCAACGTCGGCACCAGCATAAAGGACTGGAACACGAATCCCACGTCCTGCGCCCGCAACGCCGCCCGCCCTTCCTCATCCAGCCGATCCAGTCGCTGCCCAAGCAGCGATACCTGTCCGCTGCTGCCGTCATCCAGCCCGGCCAGAATTCCCAGCAAGGTGGATTTTCCCGAACCGGATTCACCCACCAGCGCAATGGTCTGAGCAGGTTTGACAACCAGCTCAACTCCGGTGAGGATGGAGAGCTGGTGTTCCCCCTGACCAACGTGCTTACTAAGATGATGAACTTCAAGAATGTTTTCCGCTGGCATATCGTTGTCCTTCTATTCTGGGGCCTGTTCAGTCTACGCGCCTTCGCGGCGGATACGTTGCTGGTACTGGGCGACAGCCTGAGCGCCGGCTATCGTATGGCGGCGAATCAGGCCTGGCCCACGCTGCTGGACGCGACCTGGCAGTCTCGTTCCCCCGCGCCCAAGGTCCGGGTGGTGAACGCCAGTATCAGCGGCGACACGGCAACGCAGGGGCTGGCGCGACTGTCCACATTGCTGCAACAGCACCAGCCGCGCTGGGTATTGATCGAGCTGGGCGGCAATGACGGCCTGCGTGGTTTTCCCCCGCAGAACGTAGAGCGGGATCTCGCCGGCATCATTACCCAGGTCAAGACGGCCAACGCCCAACCGTTGCTGATGCAAATCCGCTTGCCAGCCAACTACGGGCGGCGCTATACCGAATCGTTCAGCGCCGTTTATCCACGCCTCGCCAAAACGTTTGATATTCCGCTACTGCCGTTTTTCATGGAGCAGGTTTATCTCAAACCGGAATGGATGCAGGATGATGGCATCCATCCCAACCGCGATGCCCAGCCGTTTATCGCCGGATGGATGGCAAAACAGCTCGACCCCGTTATTAATCAGCACTGAGTCGATAAAGACTAACAGTTAACCACGACTCTTGATATTTAAGCGTTTTCGTTAGGTAAAGTTATGCAAAAAGCGGTTTTGATTACTGGTTGCTCCAGCGGTATTGGCCTGATTGCCGCTCAATGTTTGCAACAACGCGGCTATCGCGTACTGGCGGCCTGCCGCCGTCATCAGGATGTGGCGCGCATGAACTCGCTGGGCTTTGAAGGGATCGATCTGGATCTCGACAGCAGCGCCAGCGTCAGGCAGGCCGCCGACGTAGTCATTACCCTGACCGGCAACCGGCTCTACGGCCTGTTCAACAACGCCGGTTACGGGCTGTACGGGCCGCTCAACACCATTTCCCGTCAGCAACTGGAACAACAGTTTTCCAGCAACCTGTTCGGCACGCATCAGTTGACCCAGCTGTTGCTGCCCGCCATGTTGCCTCACGGCGAAGGGCGAATTATTCAGACCAGTTCGGTGATGGGGTTGATTTCCACTCCGGGGCGCGGCGCTTACGCCGCCAGCAAGTACGCGCTGGAAGCCTGGTCTGACGCGTTGCGTATGGAACTGCACGGCAGCGGTTTGTGCGTATCGCTGATCGAGCCCGGCCCGATCAGCACCAATTTCACCCACAACGTGGATCAGGCGCAGCAGGATCGACCGGTCACCAATCCCGGCATTGCCAGCCGCTTTACCCTGCCGCCGGAAGCGGTGCTGCCCAAACTGATTCACGCGCTGGAAAGCCCGCGCCCGAAACTGCGCTACCCGGTGACGCTGCTCGCCCACGGCATTACCGTACTGCGCCGCCTGTTGCCGGGCCGCGCGCTTGATCATCTGTTGCGGACAAAATCCTGATTCGGGGTTGAAGTGGCGGACATCGCCCCCATTAATGGCTGAAACGGCTAAGAGAGAATGACATGTTAGAACAACACGCCAACGTGATTGATATCAACGAGACCAACCTGCATCAGGTGCTGGAACAGTCCATGAACGCCCCGGTGCTGTTCTATTTCTGGTCCGAACGCAGCACCCATTGCCAGCAACTGGAGCCGGTGCTGGACAAACTGGCGGCGGAATACGCCGGTCAGTTTATTCTGGCCAAAGTGGATTGCGACGCCGAGCAGCGCGTGGCGGCCCAGTTCGGCCTGCGCGCCATCCCGACGGTCTATTTGTTCAAGGACGGTCAGCCGGTGGACGGTTTTCAGGGGCCGCAGCCGGAAGAGGTGATCCGCGACCTGCTGCAGCGAGTGCTGCCGAAAGCCGAAGACCTGAAACTGGCGCAGGCTCAGCAACTGATTCAGGAAAACCAGTTAAAAGAAGCCGCCGTGCTGCTGAAAGACGCCTGGCAACTGGACGCCAAACGCAGCGATATCGCGCTGTTACTGGCGGAAGTGCAGATCCAGCTCAACCGCACCGATGACGCGCAAGCGGTGCTGGACACCATTCCGTTGCAGGATCAGGACACCCGTTACCACGGACTGGTAGCGCAAATCGAACTGATGAAACAGGCGGCGGATACGCCGGAAATTCAGCAATTGCAGCAGCAACTGGCGGCCTCGCCGGATAATCAGGAGCTGGCGGTGCAGCTCAGCCTGCAACTGCATCAGGTCGGGCGCAACGAAGAAGCGCTGGAACTGTTGATGGGAATGCTGAAGAAAGATCTGAACGCCGCCGGCGGCAACGCCCGTAAAACGCTGATGGATATCATGGCCGCGCTCGGCACCGGCGATGCGCTGGCTGCCCGCTATCGCCGCCAGTTGTATTCGCTGCTGTACTGAGCCCGACCATAACGACGGGGGCCGTTGCCCCCGCGTTCTTCGCCTCACCGATTGCGGCTTACAACGTCTCCAGCACGCTGATCCAGCCATGACCGCCATACACCGGCCAGCCATTGAGCCAGCGGCGCAGCATGTTCATCGCCAGCATCGCCACCACATCCTGATGGGTTTTACGGCTGTAGCGTCGCACATTCACCTGAATCGTCTGGGCGAATGTCCCTACGGGGGTGTGCAACGCCAGCATCAGCACACCGTCATCAGAACGGCCGACGTACAGCGCCAGTTCCGTTTGCTGACGCTGCGCCAGCGTTCGGGTCGCCTCGGCGACGGCCGCCAGCGTCAACGCCTCGCTTTCCACCCGCAAGTCGCCGCCGGATAGCGGTACATCCGCCTCACGCAGTTGCCAGTTGAGCAGACCGGCGGTGAAGTCCTCGCCCACCGTCAGGCGCAACCCGCGTTCGGCCAGACGGCGCGCCAGTTGCGCCGGCAGCCCGTCAGTGCCTTCAAAAATCGCATTTTCGCCGGCAACGTCGCGCACCGTTTCCCACACGGCTTCCATCTCCGCACGCCGTGTGGCCGGGCCGGTCAGCTTCAGTTCGATAATCGGCATGGAGGAGCGATACCCCAGCACCACGTCCGGCGGCAGCGGCAGGCTGTCGAGCTGGCTGGCAAGATCGCTTTCAGAGCGGCCGAACGTGGTCAACCGCAGGCACAGCGGCGGTTCGCCGACGGCAAAACGCTGACGCAGGCGCGGCAGAATCTGCTGCTCCACCATCACTTTGAATTCGGAGGGCACGCCGGGGGTGAAAAACATCAGGCACTTGTTCAGTTGCATCGCAAAACCACAGGCGGTGCCGACCGGGTTATCCACCAATTCAGCGCTGGCGGGCAATTGCGCCTGTTTGCGGTTGCTGTCGGCCATGACCCGGCCACGTTCGACGAAGAAGGCTTCCATGCGGGCGATCCATTCGGCATGCTCGACCAGCGTTTCTCCGGCGGCCGTGGCCGCCGCCAGCGAGCTGAGATCATCGCTGGTCGGCCCCAACCCGCCATTGACGATCAGCACATCGGCGATCTGACTGCGCTCGGTCAACGCGGCCACCAGCTCTTCCAGCTTATCGCCCACCGTCATGCGGCTGGTCATCGGCACGCCCTGTGAAAACAAGTAATCCGCCAGCCAGGCGGCATTGGTATCCACAATTTGGCCGTGCAGCACTTCATCGCCGGTACATAACATCTCAACCCTAAGCATCCGCGTTACTCCTTATGATGGTTTCACACCACTTTAGAAATTCGACGCCATAAACACAATGACGCTCTCCGTCCGCTAAAAAAACGATCTGTAAAAAAACAAAAGGCGTGATAAACACGCCTTTTGTTTTTGTCTGCCAGCCGATGTCGGGGGAATCAGAAATTCAGTCCCACGCCAACGTAAGCGGTATCCGCTACGCGGTTGTCGTTGCCGTCTTCGCCGGACGCCATGTTGATGTAGCGATAGCCAACATCCAGCGACAGTGGGCGGAACGGCTGCCAGCGCACGCCGCCGCGGGCTTCCACATAGTGGTCCACATGGCTGGAGAACGCGTCCGGCGAGTAATAACCTTCACCGTACAGGGAAACGGAGCTGGTCACCGGCACCTGCAACCCGCCGCCCAAAGCGACGCCATAGCCATCTTTAAAACGGTTCTGGTTCAGGTAAAGCCCTTTGGCTCCCACTTTAAGCGACGCGTTGCTCAGCGCGAAGGTATAATCCAGACCGGCGCTGTAGACGTCATTGCTGTGTTTGTCATCATGGCTCCAGCCGGCATTGCCGGACAGGCCGGGCACACCCAGACCGAAACCGGCGCTGGCGCCCGTATAGTCACGACCCGCTTCCCCGGAAATACTGATGGCATGAGCGGAAACAGTCGCCAGCAGCAAACTTCCCGCACAAGCAATAACCCACTTTTTCATTTCTATAATCCTTAAAGACAAATAAGTTAAACGCGCACAACACCGTGATGTTAACACGCATTTTACCTAAATCTTCAGCAGCCAAAAGCATAAATAACCGACGAATGATGCTGTCGCGACAAAAAACAGGGCATTTTGCTCTTCCCGACCGAACGCGTCGATGACCGTTCGCTCTGCCATGCTCGCGCAGTTCCCCGTCACGCCAATCAGCGCGGCTGCTGCTCCACCCAGGTTTTCACCTGCTGTCGGGATACCTTGATCCCGCCGTTTTTCAATGCAGCCGGCAGCAGGTAACACGCCACCGGACGCTGAAATCCCGCCAGCCGGGACTGCCACCATGCGACCAACCGGGACAGCGGCAAGGCGTTTTCCACTTCGACGACCGCCACCGGGCGCTGGCCGAACTCCGGATCATCCACCGGCACCACGCAGGCATAGGTCACATCCGGATGCTGTAGCAGAACCGCTTCCACATCTTCCGGCTGAATCCCCTCGCCACCGCTGAAGAACTGGTTATCCAGCCGCCCCAGAATTCGCCATTCATGCCCATCCCACTGGCCGCGATCGCGGGTATGAAACCAGCCTTGCTCATCAGTGAGCGGGCTAAGTCCGCCTTCGCGCCAGTATCCCGCCGCCAGACAGCGGCCGCGCAGCAGAATTTCTTCGCCCTCCAGCCGTATCTCGCGCCCCGCCAGCGGCAACCCAACGCCGCCGCCGGCATCCGCGCGCTTGGCGCATACCGTGGACGCCAGCTCCGTCAGGCCGTAACCGCACCAGCAACGGATGCCCCGCGCCTCCGCCTGTTGAGTCAGTTCCGCCGGGATCATCGCACCGCCCAACAACACCGCCCGCAGGCTGATCGGAGAACGGTTCTGCGACAGAAGACGCCAGAGCTGGGTAGGAACCAGCGAGGCGTGAGTACACACTCGCAAAGCGACATCCAACGGCTGGTCCGGCCTGACCACCAGCGATGCCCCGGCGGCCAGCCAGCGCCAGACAATCCCTTGTCCGGATACATGAAACAGCGGTAGCGACAGCAACCAGCGATCGCCCGCGCTGAACGCCATCAGCGCCAGTACGCCTTCGGCGCTCACCAGATGGGCTTCACAGGTGTGCACCGCCGCTTTCGGCATTCCGCTGGAACCGGACGTCAGCGTCATGGTCGCCAGCCGTTGCGCTTCCCACGGCAGCGCCGGCAGCATGTCATCCGACGATGACGCCGACAGGCTCAGAGGAATGATGCTTTGCGGCCACGCATACCCATCTACGCTCAGCCCATACTCAATATTCAGCGCGGGCAACAACGCATCCAGCAGCGTATCGGGCAGTTGCGGATTCAATGGCAACAGACGCGCCCCGCACTGCAACAGCGCCAGATAACAGAACAACATATCGGTACTGTTTTTGCCGCGCAGCGCCACCCCCATGCCTGGCCGCACCCCCTGACGAACGAAACCGGTCGCCAGTTGATTCAGATGACTCGCCAGTTGCTGCCAGCTCCAGATTCCGTCGTCGTCCATCAGCGCCGGCGCCATCGGCTGGGACGCAGCCCAGCTTCGCCAGGGCCAGTCGGTCAGGCTTGCCATATCGGCTCCAGACGGTCCGCCGCGATCAGCGGCAACGCGCTGTCAGGCCAGGCGCGCACCACCTGCGTCTGCATCAGATCCAGCGTATCCAGCCCCGGCAGAACACCCGGCGTCAGCCAGCGCGCCAGTCGCGCCAGTTGCGTCAGCCCCAGACTGGACTCGATGCTGGAACTGATCACCGCCGTCAGGCCAGCCTGATGCGCCTGTTCCACCAGTTGGCGACAGCGGTTCAGGCTACCGGTCAGCGAAGGTTTGATAATAATGGCGGCCACGCCCGGCTCTGCTTCAACCCGGAATCCCGGCTCGCGCACGCTTTCGTCCCAGGCGATGGCAATGCCGGTGGCGCGAGCGAAATCGCGCGACTCGTCGCGGGTTTTGCAGGGTTCTTCCAGAAAAGCGATGCGGGAACGATAGGCCGGCGTCACATAGCGGGCGAATCCGTCGGCTTTAGCCCGCGTCCAGCTACGGTTGGCATCCAGCCGCAGCCGTAGTTCGGGCAGCGCGTCCAGCAACAGGTTGACGATCATGCCGTCGCGTACCGCTTCATACAGCCCGACCTTCACCTTCGCCACCGGTTCAGGCAGGCTTTGCAGCATGGCGAACAATTCATCCGGATCGCCATTGCACAGCGGCGCTTTACGATAGTCCGCCTCGTCAGGTAACTGGCCGGACAGCTCGGCCAGCGCGCAGCTAACGCCGAAATCGACCGAGGGCAAACCGCACTCGTCCAACGCCTGCCCTGACAACCAGACTTGCAGTTGCGTCTGTAGCGCGCCGGACGCCTCCTCCAGCGTCTCCACGCTGAATTGCGGCAATGGCGCGACTTCGCCCCAGCCTTCCCGTTCGCCGTCACGCAGGCAAATAAGCAGCCCGTCGCGGGTTTTCAGGCGCTGGTTGCGCAGCACCACCCCGGCGTCCATCGGCACGCTGTAACGATAGAGGATGGCCTGACGCATCAGGGATTCCGTTTAAATTTGCTGAAGTCGGGCTGGCGTTTTTCGTTAAAGGCATTGCGGCCTTCCTGCCCTTCTTCCGTCATGTAGAACAGCATGGTGGCGTTGCCGGCCAGTTCCTGCAATCCGGACTGACCGTCGCAGTCGGCATTCAGCGCGGCTTTCAGGCAGCGCAGCGCCATCGGGCTGTTTTGCAGCATTTCACGGCACCAGCGCACGGTTTCGCGTTCCAGTTCCGCCAACGGCACCACGGTGTTGACCAATCCCATATCCAGCGCCTGCTGCGCGTCATACTGACGGCACAGGAACCAGATTTCGCGGGCTTTTTTCTGGCCGACGATGCGCGCCATGTACGAGGCGCCCCAGCCGCCGTCAAACGAGCCGACGCGCGGACCGGTCTGACCGAAAATGGCGTTTTCCGCCGCAATGGTCAGATCGCACATCATGTGCAGCACATGGCCGCCGCCGATGGAATACCCGGCCACCATCGCCACCACCGGTTTCGGGCAGGTACGGATTTGACGCTGGAAGTCCAGCACGTTGAGATGATGGACGCCGCTGTCGTCTTGGTAGCCGCCGTAGTCGCCGCGGACTTTCTGATCGCCGCCGGAGCAGAACGCTTTCTCGCCGGCGCCGGTCAGGATGATCACGCCGATACCGTCATCATGACGGGCGTTGTCCAGCGCCTGAATCATCTCTTTTACCGTTTGCGGGCGGAACGCGTTGCGCACCTGAGGACGATTGATGGTGATTTTGGCGATGCCGTCGGTCGACTTGTGATAAAGGATATCGACAAAATCCCCGCTGCAATCGTGCCATGCTACCGGTGCGTAAAGCAGTTCTTCACTGGGATAAAGCATATTGAATCTTCCTTTCGGGATGCGAAATAAACTGACGAATCCGTTCGGCATACTCTGACGGATTCGCCTGATGAGCGTTGTGTCCGGCGTGGTCCACACTCAGCAACGGCAAACGATGCTGCGCGGCCAGCGCCTGAAATTTAGTGTCCTGACCGCCACAGAGGTAACCGAACGGAACCCGTAGCCGCTGCAGGGCGTCAACCAGACAGGGTTGACGGGATAGAGAGGTCGCTTCCAGCATATCGGCGACCGCCGGTCCGTGATTGCCGCGCCGCAATGCAATCAACCGTTCGCGTTGCGCCGACGACAGGCGGGCAAAAACCGGCTGCTGATACCAGTCCGGCAGCACGCTATCAAGCGGCTCATGGCGAAAACGGCGCGCCCAGTCGGCATCATGCCGCTGTCGCGCCTCACGTTCTGCTGCCGACGCCAGCCCCGGATGACCGCCTTCCACCAGCAGCCCCCGCAAACCGGCAGCGTCGCCCCGGCAGGCGTGATACATGGCAATGCGCCCGCCCAGCGAATACCCCAGCAGCCAGTAGTCGGTTACCGCCTGTTGCGCCAGCAGCGCGGTCAGTTGGCGACTCACATCGGCAAAATCCGCCGTCGGCAACGACCGGGACGCGCCATGTCCCGGCAAATCCACCAGCAGTAGCGGCCAGTCGGCCAGGTACGGCAACACCGGCTGCCAATCTTCGCCGCTGCCGAGCAGGCCATGCAGCATCACCAGCCAGGGTTGCCCCGGCTGCGGCTGCCCCACCCGACGGCAATGCATCGTCACCACGACGGCACCTCGGCCGACAGCCGCTGCAGCGTTTCGGCGCCGGCTTTGGGTTCCACCACGACTTCCAGCAGCGTGGTACCACCCTGCCGCCACCCGGCATTTACCGCGTTCTGTACTTCAGACCATTGCTGCGCTCGCGCGTAACGCAGCCCGAACAGCGCCGCCGCATGACGGAAATCCACCTGCTGCGGCATACAGTAAAAAGCTTCGCGTTGCGCCTCTGGCGTCGGCAATAACGAAAAAATCTGCCCGCCGTCATTATTAACCACCACCAGCACCAGCGGCGCAGGCGGCTGACGCAGCAGCGCCAGCCCGTTAAGGTCATACAACGCCGACAGATCGCCGACGATGGCGAGCATCGGCCGGACATCGGCGCGCTGCACACCCGCCAGCGTCGACAGCAGGCCGTCAATGCCGCTGGCGCCGCGGTTGGCGTACACCGGATACCCCGCCGGCAAACGGGCGAACGCATCCACCAGCCTCACCGTCAGGCTGTTGCCGACGAAAAACTGCCCTTGCGGTGGCAGCAGTTCGGCGACGCGATGCGCCAATTGCGCCTCGCCGAAACCGCCGGACAAGCGGGCAGCCACCTGGCGGATGACCCGTTCGGCACAGGCTTCAACCTCTGGCGCCCAAGGCAATTGAGCAACGGCCGGATGCGCCGTCAGCCAGTCGGCAATGTCGGCCACCAATCGACGACCACGATGCTGCGCGGGGTCAAGCCGTCCCGGCAGGCTGTCGACCAGCCAATATTGGTCGGGCGTCGCCGTCGCCTGCCACTGCAGCAGACGTTTGCCCGTCAGGCTGGCGCCGAACTGCACCACGATCTCAGCCTGACGCAGCGTTTCCGCCTGCGGATGCTGAAGCCACAAATCGGCGCAGGCCAGTGGTTGACCGGTCTGCGACAACACATCGCCGATCAGCGGCCAGCCGAGCTGGCGCGCCCAGGCGGCTAGCTGTTCTCCGACCTGCGCGGGCACTCGCCCGGCGATCACGACGCCGCGCCGTTGCCGCCATTGCGGCCAGTCCGGCTGCATTGTTGTTGCCGGCGCCGCACTCGCGCCCTGCAACCACGGCTGCGGTTGATGCCACCAGTCGCCCAGCGCCTGCAGCCAGTCCTGAAAGGCTGCCGGATCGTCTTTGCCATATAACGGCTCGGCAAACGGGCAATTGATATGCAGCGCGCCGTGGCGCAGCTCGGCCAGAGCGTTATCGAGGGCGGAAACCAGCCAGCGGGCCGGAATATCACAGGTGGGACGCGGTAAGTTGAGCGTTAATGTCGGGTGCGAGGCAAACATGCCGGGCTGCCGAATCGCCTGATTGGCGCCGCAGTCGATCAGCTCCGGCGGGCGATCCGCCGTCAGGATCACCAGCCGCTCGCCGGTCAGCCCGGCTTCAATAATCGCCGGATAGAGATTGGCCGCCGCCGTGCCGGACGTCACTATCACCGCCACAGCTTCGCCAGAGGCTTTAGCCAGCCCCAGCGCCAGGTGACCAAGACCCCGCTCGTCAAAATGGGTGTGACAGACCAGCGACGGGTGCGAAGCAGCCGCCAGCGTCAGTGGTGTGGAACGCGATCCCGGCGCAATGCAGATATGACGGACACCCTGATGGCTGAGCGCCTCAACGATAACCGTTGCCCAGCGGCGGTTAAAAATATGTGTGGACATGATCGACTCAACAACTCCGGTTGCGGGTTGTGGCAATAATTATATTTTTTTTCATCCGGCCAACTTTGATGTAAACCAGTAACAGGCAATAAATCGCGCTATGAAATAGCGTCTTCCAGCAACGACTTCAGTCCGGCGGCCTTGTTTTCCAGTTCCTGCCATTCTTGTTCTGGATCAGATCCCGCCACAATGCCCGCGCCGGCATACAGCGTCAGTTGCCGGTCCGCGACGCTGGCGGAGCGCAACGCCACGCTGAATTCGGACTGCTGACGCGACAAATACCCCGCCGAGCCGGCGTACCAGCCGCGGTGAAACGGCTCATGCCGGGCCAGAAACGCCCGCGCCGCGGCGCGCGGCAACCCGGCCACCGCTGCGGTCGGCTGCAACAGATGCAGGCACTCGCTATCCGTTCCGCTGCGCAGGGTCGCCTGAATCGTTCGCCGCAGATGTTGCACCTTGCGCAGCCGAACGATCTCCGGCGGCATCACATCCAGCGTCAACGCCGCCTGATGCAGGCGCTGGCAAATATCGTCCACCACCAGCATGTTCTCACACTGATTCTTGACGTCATTCATCAACCAGTCTGCCAGCGCAGCGGCTTTTTCATCGTCATGATCGCTGGCCACCGTTCCGGCCAGCGCCTCCGTTTCCAGGCGGGTATGCCGCCGCCGATAAAGCCGCTCAGGGCTGGACCCCAGAAACGCCTGATGCGGCGCGAAAGCCAGCATAAAATGATAACAGCGGTAATTGGCCGCCCGGCTGGCCGCCATCAGCGTGGTCGCCCGCAACGGCCGATCGAGCGACAGCATCGAGGCGCGTGCCGGCACCACTTTTTCCATCTGTCCGGCGGCAATGTCCGCCAGCGCCAGATGCAACAGGTCGATCCACTGCTGGCGATCCGGACAATGGCGGGTAGCTTCTATACGGGTATGCAGCGTCGGCAACGGCTGCGGCGGCAATAGCCGGCGCAGAAAATCCTGTGCGTCGCGCGCATCATCGCGCAGCGAGGTCTCACTGCACAGATTGACCCGCAGACGCAGACGCAACCCTTGTCGCAACAGGGCGATGCGCGGCAAAAACAGAAACGCAGCGGCATTCGCTTCCGCTACCGGATGCTGTTCAAACGCATTCAACCCCCAGAGACGCACGCTGTCATCCACATCATGACGTTGCAGAAAGTCCTCAGCGTGTGCGATATCGTCAAACACACGCACCTGACCACACACCGCCGCCTCTTCATCGTCCTGACGATGCTGCCAGTAAAACTGCGGATAAACGGGCTGCGAGGCCAGCCACGCCAGCAACGGCGAGCCGTCCTGCAACGACATGGTCAGCGTGACTGCATGAAAGCCCGCCTGCCCCGGCAAGGGTTCGTTGAGCGCCTGATGCATCTGGCGCAGCAGGTCAGAGAATTGCTGCACATTCACCCCATAGCCTAACTGAAAGTAGGGAATTATACGGGGCTATCCCTACAAAAAAAAAGTCATTAGCTTGATACCTACCCCGTAATAACCTGCTTACCCACACCCTATTTCTATGCATAGGCCTCTCCCCGGCCGTTCGCCAGCGAACAGAACGCACCCGCAGTTGAATAACGTCACCCAGAGGTTGGAGCCAGATTCATGGTGATTTATCTCAAATTGCGGCAGACATCCCAAAACGATTGCGATAATTCCTATTTCCAATTCTGGATTGCCGCAACGCCAAATAACCCCACGCTTAATCCACAATAAAAACAGGGTTTAGATTATTCTTTATCACGCCTTTTTATTTGCAGGCTTCCGCCATAAAAAGTATCCACAATATAAAAAATTTCGTCGCTTTTTATTTTATTTTTTGACGAAAGATGACTCAAGGTAACGTATTGTCATGTCGGCATATCAGACCGGGGAACGCCACATCAGGCAGCATGGCGCTCAGCGAATAATCCCGGGCGGATGGACATATTCCTTCATCAACGATAATTCATCTCGTTTATATTTTCTGATTTTGTTCACCGCACAGAATGAAAAAGCAATCCGATGAAATTAGCATTAAGTGACAAAATTCTTACGACCGACAGTTCTAAAATTTTTCTCGCTATCATCAAATTCTTCATTCCGCTTTATCATAAATTACCTTCTCATTGCCGGGCTTGTCCCGGCATTTTTTATCTGCGAGTTTATTGTGGAACCCTTCCCGCATTTTCTGTCGACAAGACACATCCTCTTTCGATAAAACGTCGCAATTGTGGTAAAAATACCCCTCTGTCAGGTTCAGCGACGATAGTTATTCAGCAATGAGTTCAACCTTGAGTTCCTCCACGCTTGACCAGTCACAGCGACTGGACGACAAAGCGGTACAGTTCGCCACACGGGCGGTGTTTTTCATCACGGGCGCGGCGATGTCGGCCTGGGCGCCGCTGGTGCCGTACGCCAAATCCCGCCTTAACATCAACGACGCGTCGCTGGGAATGCTGCTGCTGATGATTGCCATCGGCTCGCTGACCGCCATGCCGCTGGCCGGCGTGCTGAGCGCGCGCCTGGGATGCCGCCGGGTAATGCTGTCCGCAGCCGCGCCGTTGTTTGTGGTGTTGCCGGCCCTGACGCAGGTTTCCACATTGCCCGCTATGGCGGTGTTGCTGTTCCTGTTCGGCGCGGCGATTGGTCTGCTGGATGTCACCATGAATATTCAGGCGGTGGTGGTTGAGCAGGCCAGCAAAAGGGCCATGCTGTCCGGGTTTCACGGCTTTTACAGCGTCGGCGGCATCGCCGGTGCGGGCGGCGTCAGCGGCCTGTTGTGGCTTGGTTGTTCGCCGTTATGGGCGATCATCATCATGGTGCTTCTGCTCCTTCTGTTGCTGCTGTGCGGCACGCATCGCCATTTGTTGCATGGCTCGGGTCACGCCGAACGCTCCCCGCTGTTTGTGCGGCCGCGCGGCGTGGTGATGACCATTGGCGCGCTTTGCTTCATTATGTTTCTGGCGGAAGGCGCGATACTGGACTGGAGCGCCCTGTTCCTCAGCGGCGAACGCGGGCTTGACTCCCGACTGGCGGGCGTTGGCTACGCCGCCTTTTCCATCGCCATGACGCTGGGGCGCCTCAACGGCGACCGGTTAACGCAGAAGCTGGGGCGCTACGTCATGGCAGCCGGCGGCAGTTTATGCGCCGCACTCGGCCTGTTGCTGGCGATTGCGGTGGATAACCCGGTTTCCGCGATAACCGGGTTTATCTTGGTCGGCCTGGGCGCCTCCAACGTGGTGCCGATTCTGTTCTCGGCGGCAGGCAGACAGCGGATCATGCCCGCCGGGCTGGCCGTTGCCTCAGTCAGCACTCTCGGCTATACCGGTATTCTGACCGGTCCGGCGCTACTCGGCTTCATCGCCCAATGGAGCAGCCTATCGCTGGCTCTGGGCCTTGTCGCAATGTTGCTGCTGGTTGTCAGCCTCAGTATCCGTCCTCTTACCCGTTCATCAGGAGCCTGATTTCATGCCTGCGGCTATCGTGCGTTTTTTCCTGCTGTTTATTCTGTTGCTGCTGCTGATGACCGGCGCTTACAGCTATAACTACGTCAACAGCTGGATGACGGAGAAAAAATCCGCCCTGACAGACACTGCGGAAGGAATGCAAAAGCGCATCGATGCTTACCGCTTCTTTACCGATCAAATCTACAAAAATCTGATCAGCGATCCGACACCGCCCGATACTCCCAACATCAATCTGATTACGCTGATGCCGAATGTGTTTTATGTCGAGAAAAGCGGCCACAAAACGGATGCCTTGATTTTCGGGCCGCACGACAAAACCACGCTCGGCGCCATGCACCGGATATCGCAATATCTGGACGTCCTGTGGGGCGCGAAAACCGATATCTACTCGATGTACTACCTCAATGGGCAGGACAACAGCCTGACCATGGTCTCCACCCAGCCGCTGAAAGATATCTCGTCACAGTTCCGCGGCAGCTACCTCTCATCGATGGTGGAATCGCGCAAAACCGAGATGCTGCAGCAGGCGAATACGCTGGATGAACGGGAAAGCTTCTCCCCCTTACGCAAGCTGCGTTTTTACAACGACTATTACTTTACCCTGCGCACGACGTTCAATCAGCCTGGGCATCTGGCTACCGTCATTGCGTTCGACTTGTCTATCAACGATCTGATCCCGCGCAATATGTCGCGGGACAGTTTCATGCTGCGCCAGCAAACACCGCCGGTAAACGCCGACGCCAGCGCGGATAACGACATCCCCACCGATATTCGCCGTGAAGGCGCGCTGCTGGAAATCTCGGCCCAGTTGATGAACTCGCCGATCAAACTGGTCTATGCCATTCCGTTGGGCCGGCTGGTGACCGATATGCTGCGCAACAATATCTGGGTGATTGCGCTCAATCTGGCATTGCTGGCTATCTCGCTGATGGGGGTCTACGCGTTGCGGCGCTACTACGCCCGGCCGAAGGATGACCTGTCCCATCACCTGAAAGAACAACAGCGAATGTACGGCGAGATCGTCAGCCGCATCCCGGTCGGGGTGCTGGTTTACGATTTCAGCAACAACAAGGTGATGGTGGCGAACGCGCTGGCGGAACGGTTATACCCGCACCTCAGCCTGAAGAAAATCTCCACTCTGGCGGAGGAGCATCAGGGCGTTATTCAGGCCACGGTGGATAACGAGATGTACGAGGTGCGCGTGTTCCACAGCCAGCACACGCCGTCGCTGTGCCTGTTCCTGCTGCGCGAACAGGATCAGGAAATATTGATTACCAAAAAGCTGCAGCTGGCGCAGCGGGAATTCGACAAAAACGTCTCGGTTCGCAAACGCCTGTTCCGCAACCTGAGCCAGGAGTTTAAGCAACCGCTGTCCGCCGTACACCAGTTGGCGCTGACGCTGCGCAAAACCGGCAACCCGCCAGAGCAGCAGAAAACGATTCAGGCGCTGATCGCCGAAACCAGCGGCGCCATCCGTCTGATGGAAAACATCGCCCTGCAGGCGCGACTGGAAACGGTGGAATGGCATCTGGTCCATGACTCGTTTTCACCGCTGACGCTGATTGACGATTTGATGCTGGAATTGCTGCCGCGTATCCAGCAAAAAGGGTTGAAGCTGTTCAATCATTACAAGCTCGACCCGCGCCAGACCTATCTGGGCGACAGCGAATTGCTGAAGAAAACCTTGTCGCTGCTGCTGGACTACTCCATCACCAATACCGACTACGGCAAGATCACCCTGTCCTGCGAGCCTTCGGCGCATACCCCCGAGCAGTTGCTGATCCGCATTAGCGATACCGGCACCGATATTTCCGGTATGGAGCGGGACAATCTGGTGCATCCGTTCGCTACCACGCCGCTATCCGATCGCTTCCGGCACAATTCCGGATTAACCCTATTTCTATGCAATCAACTCTGCAACAAACTAGGGGGTCAACTGCAAATCAACAGTCGACCAGGACTCGGCACCCAGTACGTGCTGACCTTGAAAATGCAGCCGGACCCGCTGCCTGCGGAAGAAGATGAGAAATTATTGGACGACATCACGCTACTCCTGAACATTACCTCGGATGAGGTACGTACCATTGTTAGCCGTATGGTGAGCAACTGGGGCGCGGATGTCGTGGTATATGACGAACGACTAGTGAGTCAGGATGCGGAAATCACGATTACCGACGATCCCAGCCGGATGGCCGACGATACCTTGCTGGTGACCAGCGACGATACGATGCTGGTGCCGCTGGGGCATCGCCGCCTGCGTACCAACTACAATGTCAGCCAGTTACTGCTGGAAGGTCTGCTGAAACTGATCGAACAGCAACTGGATACTTCTCCGGACGATCCCCTGCCTGAAGAGCAGGACGATATCGGCTTCTATGTCCGTCAGTTACGCAACAGTGACTACTATTCCTTGTTTGTTGATACAGTACCGGAGGATTTAAAGAGACTATATACTGAGACCCAAGATGGCGATTTTTTGTCACTTGCGCAAACAGCACACCGCCTGAAAGGTGTCTTTGCCATGCTGAATCTTCATCCCGGCAAGCAGTTATGTGAAGCGCTGGAAAAGCTTATTACCACCCAGGATCGCGCGCAGATAGAAGCCAACCTTCAGCAGATCGAAGGTTTTGTCACAGCATTGCTGCAGCCCGGTGGCCAACAATATGAGTAAAAAACAATGAGCAATCTAAACGTAATTATTGCAGACGATCATCCTATTGTTTTGTTTGGCATTAAAAAGTCGCTGGAACAAATCGAATGGGTTAACGTCGTGGGTGAATTCGAAGACTCGACAGCCCTGATTAACAATCTTCCCAAACTTGACGCCAATGTTCTGATCACCGATCTATCCATGCCGGGGGATAAATACGGCGACGGCATTACCCTGATCAAATACATCAAGCGCCATTTCCCGCACCTGTCGATCATTGTACTGACCATGAACAATAATCCGGCCATTCTCAGCGCAGTGCTGGAGCTGGATATTGAAGGGATTGTCCTGAAACAGGGCGCGCCAACCGACCTGCCCAAAGCGCTGGCCGCGTTGCAGAAAGGCAAAAAATTCACGCCGGAAAGCGTCAGCAAGGTGCTGGAAAAAATCAGCGCCAGCGGTTACGGCGACAAGCGCTTGTCCCCCAAAGAAAGCGAGGTTTTACGCCTGTTTGCCGAAGGGTTCCTGGTTACTGAAATCGCCAGAAAACTCAATCGCAGCATCAAAACCATCAGCAGTCAGAAGAAATCGGCCATGACCAAACTGGGTGTGGATAACGATATCGCCCTGCTGAACTACCTCTCCTCGGTCGGCGTGTCGCCGTCTGACAAAGAGTGATTCACCTACCGGCGAGCGGGTGACCTGCTCGCCGGCCTTCCCCCAAGCCGGCCTGAGTTACGACTGAACCGGCTTGTTCTGCCTGACCAGATTACTGTAATACGACAGCGACTGCTGCAACGTATCCAGCGTCACCGGTTTAGACAGACAATTATCCATACCGGCTTGCAGACAGCGCTGCCGTTCTTCCGCCAGCGCATTGGCGGTGACGCCGATTACCGGCAACGTCTGCCCCATTTCCCGCAGCCGCTGGGTAAAACGGTAACCGTCCATATTCGGCATGTTGACGTCGGTAAGGATAATATCCACCGGATTCTTCGCCAGCACATCCAGCGCATCCAGCCCGTCATTGGCCGTAATGACCTGATACCCCAGCGAACCGAGTTGATCGGCCAGCAAACGGCGGTTAATCGGATGGTCATCCACCACCAAAAGGCGAATATCGCTGTTTTCGGTACGATTGTAACTGACGGACGGCAGGGACAGCGTCTCTGCGGACAATTCATCCTCACCCCGATAAATACGTTGCAGCAACACCGGCAATTCGTGCAGCGCGGCCGTACTGTACAGCCAGTACCCCGCCCGAACCTCCTGTGCGGCGCCAGCCTGCATACCGCTAATCTCCACGCAGGCGTGCGCATTTGGCAGCGTATCCGGCACATGATCACAAATCATCACGTCATCTTTACCGACGGGCTGCCCTTCTTCGTACCGCTGCGCATCCAGACCGCAGGCATTCAGCAAGCCCAGCAGATAGCGCTCCATCAGCGCATTACGAATCTGTAACCAGCAGGTTTTCCCCTGTAAATCTGGCACCTGCAACGTCTGCGGGTAGTGAGCGCGGTAAAGCGGAATGCGAATGCCGAACTCACTGCCAAGCCCCGGTTCGGATTCAATGGTGATGTCCCCATCCATCAGGCTGACCAGCTTTTCACAAATCGCCAGCCCCAGCCCGGTACCCTGAAAGTGGCGTTGAACCCCGGTCCCGGCCTGAAAGAAGGGGTCAAACAATTTCATCACCGCACGGGTATCGATACCGACGCCGGTATCCCGTACCTTGAACACCAGGTAACCGTCATCGCAACACGCCACCTGGAACACAATACAGCCGGTATCGGTAAACTTGATGGCGTTACTGAGCAAGTTGCTCAACACCTGCTGCAACCGCACCGCATCGCCCATCAACCGCAAGGGTACGTTAGGATCGATATAGCAATACAGCACCAGCCGTTTTTTCACCACCAGCGGCAGGTAGTTACTCACGATATGGTTTATCACCTCACGCGGTGCAAACTCACTGGGCTCAATCTTCAGCTGTTCCGACTCGATCTTGGAGAAATCAAGAATATCGCTGATGATCTTCAGCAGCAGCGCCGAGGAGTTTTGCATCGCCGTCACCAGCCGGTTGGCATCCGATGGCAGCGATTTCGTTTGCAGCAAATCCAGATTGCCGATGATGCCATACAGCGGTGTGCGTAATTCATGGCTGACGGTCGCCAGGAACATCGACTTGGACTGGCTGGCCTGCTCGGCGGCGTTGGCCATCTCCTGCAACGACTCTTCCATACGTACACGAGCGCTGACGTCGAGCAGCACGCAGATGGCCACGTTCTCGTTACGGTAGCGCGAATGCACAAAACTGATTTGCAGATGGTGATTGCGCCCGGTCACCACATCCAGCGATTTGGATTGCTGCTCGCAGATGATGCGCACAATGCGCACCCGGTCTTCATACGTCAGCAGGCTGAGATAGTTATGCGCCAGTTCGTTGCTGATAATATTAGTGCCGTCGCTGATCCTCAGAATGCAGATGCCTACCGGCGCCGACGCCACGATCTTGCGGTTAAACTGTTCGTTCTCTTCCAACTGAAACGCGTTGCGCTCCGCCGGCCGAAAAATTTTACGCTCAAACAGTCGGGTCAATAAAAACAGACAGATAGCCGATGCCAGATTCAACAACGCAATATTGATGATCAGCGTATTGAGCGACATCAGAATCACTTCCAGCGGCAGCGAATACACCACGGTCATCGACGTAGGCGGCAGCGCCTTCTTCATCAACAAGGCGCCGTAGCCATCGCTGTAGCCAAAGTAGTTGTTCGAGTCCGGGTAATGGCTAAGGCTATTGCCGGACTGGCTGTCGGTAAACTGCAGCAGAACCCGGTCATTCTGATCCAGTAATCTGACGCTGAACGGCAGGTCGCCATTCAACATGAAGTCATCCAGCCGAATACTCTGTTCGATCCCCATCATGGTCACCAGATGGTTATCCACATACACCGGCGTCAGCGCGTACAGATACCCCGCATCCGGCGTCGGGCCGGGCGTCACCCAAAACAGGCTCTCCTCGCGACGATTCCCCGCCCGATTGGATTTCTGATTCTGCAACCGTTCCTGCACGCTCTTCATCAGGCTATCGCTATCCAGCGACTGATTGCGAATGCCAAAATCGACAATGCACTGCTGACTGCTGTCGACAAAAAAGATGCGGTTAAGGTCATAAACCGACGAGAAATCATCATGCCATTGTTCAAAAAAGCTAGTCAGCGACTGTAATTGAGCGGGGTTCTTCTCATACTGTTCGCCACAGTCAAAGGTGGACGACAGCGGATAAATAGAGAACGGCGTCTTTTTGGCGGCGGCGCCGCGTTCCCGTGGCGCGACAGGCGCGCCGAATCGGTTAGCGGCAATGTACCGCAGCTCGCGCGCCACATCGGTGGTATGGCGAATATACCCCAGCGATTGTTCGAAATTGAGGGAGAAAATCTGTCGCAGATGCGATTCCCGTTGATTCAGTTCCTTATTCACGTAAAAAACCGAAATCAGTGCGCCCAGAATCCACAGCGTGGTCGCCAGCGCCCGGAACATATACCGGGAGACTTTAAGGGTGGTCTGAAAAGAAGCGATAACTTTCAAAGGCATACCGTAAAGGTTGTCAGCACGGGAAAATCAGGTCGGGATCAGTCGATACAGTACCGATCCTGCATAAAAAAAGCCAGCGCGTCGGGCGCTGGCTCTGGAAGGTCATCATCGGCGGATGAAGGGGTTATTCATCGTCTGCCGGCGTATCGTCATCGTTCTCCGGTTCATCGATGTCCTCTTCCGGCAGTTCGCCGTCAACCGGCACCACGCTGTCGAGTTCATCGTCTTCCACCGGCTCAGCCACACGCTGCAGGCCAACCACTCGCTCGTCCTCAGCGGTACGAATCAGCGTCACGCCCTGAGTATTACGACCAACGATGCTGACCTCGGATACACGAGTACGCACCAGCGTACCGGCATCGGTGATCATCATGATCTGATCGGCGGAATCGACCTGCACCGCGCCGACCACCTTACCGTTGCGCTCGCTCACCTTGATGGAGATAACACCTTTGGTAGCACGGGATTTCACCGGATACTCGGTGACGGCGGTACGCTTGCCGAAGCCATTCTGCGTCACAGTCAGAATATCGCCTTCGCCACGCGGCACAATCAGCGACACCACCAGATCGTCGTCCTGCAGGTTGATGCCGCGCACCCCGGTAGCGGTACGTCCCATAGTACGTACAGCCGATTCGGAGAAACGCACCACCTTGCCTTCGGCGGAGAACAGCATCACTTCATTGCTGCCGTCGGTCAGGTCGACGCCAATCAGCTCGTCGCCGTCGTTGAGATTAACAGCGATGATACCGGCGCTGCGCGGACGGCTAAACTCAGTCAGCGCGGTCTTCTTCACCGTACCGCTGGCCGTGGCCATGAACACGTTCATGCCCTCTTCGTACTCGCGCACCGGCAGAATGGCGGTAATGCGTTCATCCTGCTCCAACGGCAACAGGTTGATGATCGGACGACCGCGGGCGCCGCGGCTCGCTTCCGGCAACTGATACACTTTCAGCCAGTAGAGACGGCCACGGCTGGAGAAGCACAGGATGGTGTCGTGGGTATTCGCCACCAGCAGCCGATCAATAAAGTCCTCTTCCTTGATGCGGGCGGCGGATTTGCCTTTGCCGCCACGACGCTGAGCTTCATAGTCGCTCAGCGGCTGATACTTGACGTAACCCTGATGCGACAAGGTCACCACCACGTTCTCTTCGGAAATCAGATCTTCGATATTGATGTCGGCGCTGTTATGGGTGATCTCGGTACGACGCGCGTCGTTGTACTGCTCGCGGATCGCCTCCAGCTCTTCGCGGATCACTTCCATCAGACGTTCAGGACTGCGCAGGATGAACAGCAGTTCGGCGATCTGCTCCAGCAGTTCCTTGTATTCATCCAGCAGTTTTTCATGTTCCAGACCGGTCAGTTTCTGCAGACGCAAATCCAGAATCGCCTGCGCCTGCTGTTCGGTCAGGTGATATTTACCCTCGTGGATGCCGAACTCCGGCTCCAGCCATTCCGGACGCGCAGCGTCATCGCCGGCGCGCTCCAGCATGGCGGCCACGCTGCCCAGCGCCCACGCCTGCGCCACCAGCGCGTTTTTGGCTTCGGCCGGGGTAGAAGCATGGCGGATCAGCTCGATGATCGGGTCGATATTAGCCAGCGCAATCGCCAGACCTTCCAGGATATGGGCGCGTTCGCGCGCTTTGCGCAGTTCGAAAATGGTACGACGCGTCACCACTTCGCGGCGGTGACGGACAAATGCCGCCAGAATTTCCTTGAGGGTCATCAGCTTCGGCTGGCCCTGATGCAGCGCCACCATGTTGATGCCGAACGACACCTGCATCTGAGTCTGGGAGTACAGATGGTTGAGCACCACCTCGCCTACGGCATCGCGCTTGATTTCAATCACGATGCGCATGCCGTCCTTGTCGGACTCGTCACGCAGCGCGCTGATGCCTTCAATGCGCTTCTCTTTTACCAGCTCGGCGATCTTTTCAATCAGTCGCGCCTTGTTCACCTGATAAGGGATTTCATGCACGATGATGGTTTCACGGCCGGATTTGGCGTCCGCCTCCACTTCGGCGCGGGCGCGGATATACACTTTGCCGCGGCCGGTGCGGTAGGCTTCTTCAATGCCGCGCTTGCCGTTGATGATGGCGGCGGTCGGGAAGTCCGGCCCCGGAATATGGGTCATCAGCCCTTCGACGCTGATGTTTTCATCATCGATATAGGCCAGACAGCCGTTAATCACTTCCGTCAGGTTATGGGGCGGAATGTTGGTCGCCATCCCCACCGCGATCCCGGAAGAACCGTTGACCAGCAGGTTGGGGATACGGGTGGGCATCACGTCCGGGATCTGCTCTGTGCCGTCGTAGTTAGGCACAAAATCCACCGTCTCTTTATCCAGATCGGAAAGCAGTTCGTGGGCGATTTTCGACATGCGCACTTCGGTATAACGCATCGCCGCGGCGGAGTCGCCGTCGATGGAACCGAAGTTGCCCTGGCCGTCCACCAGCATGTACCGCAGCGAGAACGGCTGAGCCATACGCACGATAGTGTCGTAAACCGCGCTATCACCATGCGGGTGATATTTACCGATAACGTCCCCGACCACACGGGCCGATTTTTTATAAGGCTTGTTCCAGTCGTTACCCAGCACACTCATCGCGTACAGCACGCGGCGGTGTACCGGCTTAAGACCATCGCGAACGTCCGGTAACGCACGCCCGACGATGACGGACATGGCGTAATCCAGATATGAACTTTTCAGCTCTTCCTCGATGTTGACCGGTGTAATTTCTCTGGCTAGGTCGCTCATGGAGCCGCTATCCCTCTATTCACATCTACCCGATTTTAAAAGGTGGAAAATCATATCATAAACCGGGGTTTCAGGGGAAACTTCGCGCCGGTTTCCTGACGTTTCTTTCATGAGGCGTCTCGCATTTTGTTACTGCAATGTTACCGCCATCACAAGGTACGGAAACCACGACGCTATCGTTAGCGACTACAACAACCGCCTTCCGCTCGTTATACTCGCCTCAGTCAATATTGATGAAAGGTGATCACTCTGCATGAAC
This sequence comes from Dickeya fangzhongdai, assembly GCF_002812485.1. NCBI lineage: Bacteria > Pseudomonadati > Pseudomonadota > Gammaproteobacteria > Enterobacterales > Pectobacteriaceae > Dickeya > Dickeya fangzhongdai. The sequence goes on along the minus strand of NZ_CP025003.1, from coordinate 1,357,621 downwards.
ACAGACGCCATGAACACAGACACCATGAATACAGACGCCACAAATGCAGGCGCCGCTAATCCTGATGCGCTGAAAACATCCGCCCCGACCCAGAACGTCGACCACGATGAAATCGCCAAATTTGAAGCCGTCGCCTCGCGCTGGTGGGATCTGGAAGGCGAATTCAAACCGTTGCACCGCATCAACCCGCTGCGTCTGAATTACATTCTTGAACGCGCCGGCGGCATTTTCGGCAAGCAGGTGCTGGATGTCGGCTGCGGCGGCGGCATTCTGGCCGAAAGCATGGCGCGGGAAGGCGCGCGCGTCACCGGGCTGGATATGGGCGGCGAACCATTACAGGTAGCCCGGCTGCACGCGCTGGAAAGCGGTGTTCAGGTCAGTTACGTGCAGGAGACGGTGGAAGCCCACGCAGACGCCCATGCCGGCGCTTACGACGTGGTGACCTGCATGGAGATGCTGGAACATGTGCCGGACCCGCGCTCAGTGGTGCTGGCCTGCGCCCGGCTGGTCAAACCCGGCGGCCATGTCTTTTTCTCCACCATTAACCGCAACGCCAAAGCCTGGCTGATGCTGATTGTCGGCGCCGAGTACCTGACCAACATGGTGCCGCGCGGCACGCACGACATCAAAAAGTTCATCCGCCCGGCGGAACTGCTGGACTGGGTGGATCAGACGCCGCTGCGTGAACGCCATATGATCGGCCTGCACTATAACCCGCTGCTGGACAGCTTCCGACTCGGCGCGAATGTCGACGTCAACTATATGATCCACACCACACGATGACCCACACCACAAGATGATCCATACCACACGCCTTGGCTGAATCTGTCAGGCGCAGGTCGGAACATTCTGGTTTCCCAATACCCCGGCCGGTGGATAAAACCACCGGCTTTTTTATCGCCAGAGAATAAGTTTTCAGGCATAAACCACGCCGTATCCGCTCCCTGACGACATATCAATCTCAGATAATTCTTAATTACTTGTCTGAAACACGGTTTTGATCAGGCAGATAGTTTTGCCACCGGATAAGAAACCGGCGGTTGATCAATTTTTTTATTTTTTCTCCCCTCGCGGTTGACAAAAAAGGAAGCCGCGCAGTGGCTGGGATTTAGCGCGCTTGTAACATTTATTCCCTATGTTATCCACAAGAGGAAGCCGTTTTGCTCACTTGCAATGCGGAAATTTTCACATTATCTTGTTATCAAAAACCGCCCCACCCCCTATATATAGTGTTTACTTCTGACAGAAAACACTATTTTTTTATTTGCGTTTTTTGTAAATAAAAAGGCGGGTGAGCCAAGCAAAACAAAATACGTGTCAAAAAAACAGGTGCTACGCCACATGAACCAGAGTCTACTTGTTACCAAACGCGATGGCAGTAAAGAACGCATCAACCTGGACAAAATCCACCGGGTAATCACCTGGGCAGCAGAAGGGTTACACAATGTCTCGGTTTCTCAGGTAGAACTACGTTCCCACATCCAGTTCTACGACGGCATCAAGACCGCCGATATCCACGAAACCATCATCAAGGCCGCCGCCGACCTGATCTCCCGCGAAAGCCCGGACTACCAGTATCTGGCCGCGCGTCTGGCCATCTTCCATCTGCGCAAAAAAGCCTACGGCCAGTTTGAACCGCCGAAGTTGTATGACCACGTAGTGAAAATGGTCGAAATGGGAAAATACGATCGCCATTTGCTGGAAGACTACACGGAAGACGAATTTGCTCAGATGGACGCTTTCATCGATCACTGGCGTGACATGAATTTCTCCTACGCGGCGGTAAAACAGCTGGAAGGGAAATATCTGGTACAAAACCGCGTGACCGGTGACATCTACGAAAGCGCCCAGTTCCTGTATATTCTGGTCGCCGCCTGCCTGTTCTCCGGCTACCCGCGCGAAACCCGTCTGGACTATGTAAAACGCTTCTATGACGCGGTATCGACGTTCAAAATTTCGCTGCCGACGCCGATCATGTCCGGCGTGCGCACCCCGACCCGCCAGTTCAGCTCCTGCGTGCTGATCGAGTGCGGCGACAGCCTGGATTCCATCAACGCCACCTCCAGCGCGATCGTGAAATACGTCTCCCAGCGTGCCGGCATCGGCATCAACGCCGGCCGTATTCGAGCGCTGGGCAGCCCGATCCGCGGCGGTGAAGCGTTCCACACCGGCTGTATTCCGTTCTACAAACATTTCCAGACCGCGGTGAAATCCTGCTCGCAGGGCGGGGTGCGCGGCGGTGCGGCCACGCTGTTCTACCCGCTGTGGCATCTGGAAGTGGAGAGCCTGCTGGTGCTGAAAAACAACCGCGGCGTAGAAGGCAACCGCGTGCGTCACCTCGACTACGGCGTGCAGCTCAACAAGCTGATGTACCAGCGTCTGGTCAAAGGCGAAGACATCACGCTGTTCAGCCCGTCCGACGTGCCGGGGTTGTACGACGCCTTCTTCAACAATCAGGATGAATTCGAGCGCCTGTACGTGAAATACGAGCGGGACGACAGCATTCGCAAGAAGCAGCTCAAGGCGGCGGAACTGTTCTCGCTGATGATGCAGGAACGCGCCTCCACCGGCCGTATCTATATTCAGAACGTCGACCACTGCAACACGCACAGCCCGTTTGATCCGCTGGTCGCTCCGGTGCGCCAGTCCAACCTGTGTCTGGAAATCGCGCTGCCGACCAAACCGTTGGAAGACGTCAACGATGAAAGCGGCGAAATCGCGCTCTGTACGTTGTCGGCTTTCAACCTGGGCGCCATCAGTTCGCTGCACGAGCTGGAAGAACTGGCGACATTGGCGGTACGCGCGCTGGATGCCCTGCTCGACTATCAGGACTACCCGATTCCGGCCGCCAAACGCGGCGCGATGGGCCGCCGTACGCTGGGCATCGGCGTGATCAACTTCGCCTACTATCTGGCGAAACACGGCGTACGCTACTCCGACGGCAGCGCCAACAACCTGACGCACCGCACCTTCGAAGCGATTCAGTACTACCTGCTGAAAGCCTCGAACCAGCTGGCGCGCGAACAAGGCGCCTGCCCGTGGTTTAACGAAACCACGTATTCGCAGGGCATTTTGCCGATCGACAGCTACAAGCGCGATCTGGACAGTATTTGCAGCGAACCACTGCATCATGACTGGGAAGCGCTGCGTAAAGACATCCAGACCTATGGCCTGCGCAACTCCACGCTGTCGGCGCTGATGCCGTCTGAAACCTCGTCGCAGATTTCCAATGCCACCAACGGCATTGAGCCGCCGCGCGGCCATATCAGCGTCAAAGCGTCGAAAGACGGTATCCTGCGTCAGGTCGTGCCGGAGTACGAAACGCTGAAAGACGCCTACGAGCTGCTGTGGGACATGCCGTCCAACGACGGTTATCTGCAGCTGGTGGGTCTGATGCAGAAATTCGTCGATCAGGCGATTTCCTCCAACACCAACTACGATCCGGCGCGTTTCCCGTCAGGAAAAGTGCCGATGACCCAGTTGCTGAAAGATCTGCTCACGGCGTATAAGTTCGGGTTGAAAACCCTCTATTACCAAAACACCCGCGACGGCGCCGAAGACGCTCAGGATGACCTGCTCGACACCGCGCCGCAGGATGACGGCTGCGAAAGCGGCGCGTGCAAGATCTAAGTACGACGCCGGGGAAATCCGCGACAGCGGGTTTCCCCGGCATGACGATATTCCTAATCCTGTCGCCGCTGCCCTGCCGATAGCGCCTGGCGCAGCGACGACGCAACCCGCTCGGGTTGCCAAAAGTTTAACAGCGCCGCCTTACGGGTCGCGCTGTTGGCTTGTTTGGAGAAATCATGGCCTATACCACTTTTTCACAGAATAAAAACGATCAACTGCTGGAACCGATGTTTTTCGGCCAGCCGGTTAACGTGGCGCGTTACGATCAGCAAAAATATGAAATTTTCGAAAAGCTGATCGAAAAACAGCTTTCGTTCTTCTGGCGCCCGGAAGAGGTGGACGTCTCCCGCGATCGTATCGACTATCAGGCGCTGCCGGAGCACGAAAAACACATTTTTATCAGCAATCTGAAATACCAGACGCTGCTGGACTCCATTCAGGGACGCAGCCCGAACGTGGCGTTGCTGCCGCTCATCTCCATCCCGGAGCTGGAAACCTGGGTGGAAACCTGGGCGTTCTCGGAAACTATCCACTCCCGTTCCTATACCCACATTATCCGCAACATCGTCAACGATCCGTCGATTGTGTTTGACGACATCGTTACCAATGAGGAAATCCTCAAACGGGCGAAGGACATTTCCGGGTTCTACGATGAGCTGATTGAACTGACCAGCTACTACCATTTGCTGGGAGAAGGCACCCATCAGGTCAACGGCAAAACCGTGGACGTCAACGTGTATGAGTTGAAGAAAAAACTCTACCTGTGCCTGATGAGCGTCAACGCGCTGGAAGCCATCCGTTTCTACGTCAGCTTCGCCTGCTCCTTCGCCTTCGCCGAACGCGAGCTGATGGAAGGCAACGCCAAGATCATCAAGCTGATCGCTCGTGACGAAGCGCTGCACCTCACCGGCACCCAGCATATGCTTAACCTGATGCGCGCCGGCCAGGACGACCCGGAAATGGCGCAAATCGCCGAAGAGTGTCAGCAGGCATGTTACGACCTGTTCGTACTGGCCGCTCAGCAAGAAAAAGAGTGGGCGGAATACCTGTTCCGCGACGGCTCGATGATTGGCCTGAACAAGGACATCCTGTGCCAGTACGTGGAGTACATCACCAATATCCGTATGCAGGCGGTTGGCCTGCCGCTGCCGTTTGAAACCCGCACCAACCCGATTCCCTGGATTAACGCCTGGCTGGTATCGGACAACGTGCAGGTGGCGCCGCAGGAAGTGGAAGTCAGCTCCTATCTGGTCGGCCAGATTGACTCGGAAATCAACACCGACGACCTCAGCGACTTCCAACTGTAACCACGATGACCGCCTCCACCGTGACGCTGCGCCTCTCCGGGGCGCAGTTGCTCTGCTCCGATGAACACACCTCCTTACTGGAAGTGCTCGAATCCCAGCGGGTGCCGGTCGAATATCAGTGTCGTTCCGGCTATTGCGGCGCCTGCCGGTTGCGGCTGACCAAAGGCAAGGTCGCCTACCGGGAAACGCCGCTGGCCTGCCTGCAACGGGGCGAAATCCTACCCTGCTGCTGTATGCCGCTGGACGATATCGAACTGGATATGTAACCGTACGTCATACCATTGCAGCCCGCTTTTCGTGCGGGTTCGCATAATCCCTTGTTCGCCCGCAACTTTGCTACGCCGGTTATGTCATCCTGCGTTACACTCTCCACAGGAAAAAACCACGGAGAGCAAAGCACATGCTGACATTTATCCCGGTTCTGATTGTCGTCGCGCTGGTCCTTGTCTGGTCCGGCATCAAAATCGTGCCTCAGGGTTACCAGTGGACGGTGGAACGTTTTGGCCGCTATACCCGCACCCTGATGCCCGGCCTGAATCTGGTGGTGCCGTTCATGGACCGCATTGGCCGCAAGATCAACATGATGGAACAAGTGCTGGAAATTCCCTCGCAGGAAATCATCTCCAAGGACAACGCCAACGTCACCATTGATGCGGTTTGCTTTATCCAGGTGGTGGACGCTCCACGCGCCGCCTATGAGGTTAGCAATCTCGAACTGGCCATCATCAACCTGACCATGACCAACATTCGTACCGTACTCGGTTCGATGGAACTGGACGAAATGCTGTCCCAACGCGACAGCATCAACACCCGGCTGCTGCATATCGTGGATGAAGCCACCAACCCGTGGGGCATCAAGGTCACCCGTATTGAAATCCGCGACGTGCGCCCCCCCGCCGAACTGATCGCCTCAATGAACGCCCAGATGAAAGCGGAACGTACCAAGCGCGCGGATATTCTGGAAGCGGAAGGAGTCAGGCAGGCGGCCATTCTGAAAGCCGAAGGGGAAAAACAGGCGCAGATTCTCAAGGCCGAAGGGGAACGGCAATCCGCCTTCCTTGAAGCCGAAGCCCGCGAACGCGCCGCCGAGGCCGAGGCCCGCGCCACCCAGATGGTGTCCGAAGCGATTGCCGCCGGCAACATTCAGGCTATCAACTACTTTGTGGCGCAGAAATACACCGACGCGCTGCAAACCATTGGCAGCGCCAACAACAGCAAAGTCATCATGATGCCGCTGGACGCCAGCAACCTGATGGGCACCATCGGCGGCATCAGCGAACTGATTAAAGAAAGCCAGGCGGACCGGAGAAAATAATCATGATGGCGCTGCTGGTGCTGGAAAATGCCCACTGGTTCTGGCTGTCGCTCGGTGGGCTGCTGCTGGCGGCTGAAATGCTGGGCGCCGGCGGTTATCTTTTGTGGAGCGGCATCGCCGCGCTGCTTACCGGGATTCTCGCCTGGTTGCTGCCGCTGGACTGGACATGGCAATGCATCGCCTTCGCCGTGCTGACGGTGGCGGCGGCGCTGCTGTGGTGGCAATGGCTACGTCGGCGCATCGAAAAGCAACCGCCTCCGGTGCTCAACCAACGCGGCCAACAACTGATTGGCCTGCATACTACGCTGACCGAACCGCTGGTTAACGGCTTCGGTCGGGTAAGCATCGGCGACAGCAGTTGGCGGGTACAGGCGGAACAGGATTTGCCCGTCGGTACCGTGGTGGAGATTATCGCCGTGGAAGGCATTACGCTGCGAGTGCGGCCGCATACCTGATACGTCGCAAAGCGCATTCCGTCGAGACGGCGACGTTGCCGCTATCCGATGACATAACCGCTAATAACGACTAATGCTTGCCATGCTCTCCTGACGATGCATGGCAGCAGCCCGCCAGTTGAGTAATGATCGGGCATTCGGCGCTGCTGTCGCCGGGGCAGGACTCCGCCAGCGTCAGCAAACGCAGACGCATCGCCTTGAGTTCTTCGATCTGCTGTTCAATATCGTCCACTTTCTGCAATGTGCGCGCCTTAACGTCGGCGCTGTGCCGCAGCGGGTCATTGAACAACGTCACCAGTTCGCGGCACTCCTCCAGCGTGAACCCCACCTGACGCGCCTGACGCAACAAGGTCAGCTCCTCAATATGGTGGAGATCATAACTGCGGTAACCATTTTCACATCGCAGTGGCGCCGTCATCAGCCCCTTTTCTTCATAGAAACGGATGGTCTTGCTGGTCAGCCCGGTTTTTTTCGCCACATCGCTGATATTCATGATTCCCCCTTGACCCTTCCCTTACTGGAAGGTTTACGCTTCAGGTAGTGCTTAGAACTAATCAAAATCACGCTTGCGGTCAATGCCTTTGACGTTCGGCTGTGATCACTGAGGAATATTATTATGTCGCAAACCATACTGCTTTCATTGCAGGGATTATCCTGCGAACACTGTGTCGGAAGAGTAAAAAAAGCCCTGGAATCCCGCCCGGACGTGGAACAGGCCGATGTATCGCTAAAATACGCCAACGTCACTGGTGAAGCCGATAGCCAGTCGCTGGTAGCGACAATCGAAGCCGCGGGTTACGAAGCCAGCCCGGCGACCACGCCAACTGTCACCTTGCAGCTCTCCGGTCTCAACTGTCAGCATTGCGTCGCGTCAACCCGCAAAGCGCTGGAAGCGGTGCCGGGCGTAGCGGCGACGGACGTTACCCTGCAACAGGCGGCGGTTTATGGCGATGCCGAACCGCAGGCGCTGGTACAGGCGATAGAACAAGCCGGTTTTCATGCAACGCTGGCGCAGGAGAAACCCCTCCCAAAATCTGAGCCGCTGACACCCCACGCCTCCTCGCCGGACAGGCTGTCAGCGGCTTTCGACTCGGTTCCGGCAAACACCGTTCGTGATGACAACGTCGCCCATGATGGCAACCGTGTTCATAACGACGACGATATTCATGACAACAACAGTATTCATGACAACAACAGTATTCATGATAACGACAGTATTCATGATAACGACAGCGTCCAGTTGCTGTTGAGCGGCATGAGCTGCGCCAGTTGCGTCAGCCGGGTACAGCAGGCGCTGCAAAGCGTCCCCGGCGTCACGCAGGCGCGCGTCAATCTGGCTGAGCGCAGCGCGCTGGTCAGCGGCAACACGCCGCATCAGGCGCTGATCGATGCCGTACAGAATGCGGGCTACGGCGCGGAAATCATTCTTGATGAAGCCGAGCGGCGCGCCCGGCAGGAGCAAACGTCTCGTCAGGCCATCCGGCGTTTTCGCTGGCAGGCTGCACTGGGGCTGGCGCTCGGTATCCCGCTGATGGTCTGGGGCATGATCGGCGATAACATGATGCTTACCGACGACAACCGCTCCGGGTGGCTGCTGGTCGGCGGGCTGACGCTGGCGGTCATGATCGTCGCCGGTGGGCATTTCTATCGCAATGCCTGGCGTAGCCTGATGAACGGCAGCGCGACTATGGATACGCTGGTGGCGCTCGGCACCGGCGCAGCCTGGCTTTACTCCATTACCGTCAACCTGTGGCCGACGTGGTTCCCGATGGAAGCGCGTCATCTTTATTACGAAGCCAGCGCCATGATTATCGGCCTGATCAATCTCGGCCACGCGCTGGAACAACGCGCCCGTCAGCGCTCTTCTCAGGCGCTGGAGCGTTTGCTGGATTTGACGCCGCCGACTGCGCGGCTGGTAACACCGCAAGGCGACCGCGTCATCCCACTGGCAGAGGTACAAACCGGTATGACGCTGCGCCTGACCACCGGCGACCGTATTCCGGTAGACGGCCTGCTGGAACACGGGGAACTGTGGATTGACGAAGCCATGCTCACCGGCGAGCCGATCCCGCAACAGAAAGCGGCCGGCGACAAGGTGCACGCCGGAACTCAGGTGCAGGACGGCAGCGCCACGTTGCGTGCAGGCGCGATCGGCAACCAGACCACGCTGGCGCGCATCATTCATCTGGTGCGTCAGGCGCAGAGCAGCAAACCGGCGATAGGCCAGTTGGCCGACCGGATTTCCGCCGTCTTTGTACCGGTCGTGGTGGCGATAGCGCTGCTGAGCGGCGCCATCTGGTACGTTGTCGGCCCGGCGCCCCATATCGTGTACACGCTGGTGATTGTCACCACGGTGCTGATCATCGCCTGCCCTTGTGCGCTTGGGCTGGCGACGCCGATGTCGATTATCTCCGGCGTCGGACGAGCCGCGGAACTGGGCGTACTGGTGCGGGACGCCGATGCGCTGCAGCAGGCCAGCCAGCTTGACGTGCTGGTGTTCGACAAAACCGGCACGCTGACGGAAGGCAAACCGCGCGTGGTGGCGATCCATACCTTTGGCGATATCAGCGAATCGCAGGCGCTGCGCTGGGCTGCGTCGCTGGAACAGGGAACCAGTCACCCGCTGGCGCAGGCGATTGTTCTGCGGGCTGATGGCGTAGAACGGGGCGACGTCACGCAATTCCGCACTCTGCCCGGCCTGGGCGTCAGCGGTCAGGTCGACGGCGTGCCGCTGTTGCTCGGCAATCCGGCCTTGCTGGCGCAGAGCCAGATTCCGCTGGCTAACGGCGAGAACTCGCCGCGCGACTGGCTGGAGAAACAGTCGGCGCTCGGCATGACGCCGGTACTGTTGGTGGCGAACGGTCAGGTGGCGGCGCTGTTTTCAGTGCAGGACACTCTGCGTCAGGACAGCGTCAGCGCATTACAACGGCTGCATCGCCAGGGCTACCAGTTGGTAATGCTGACCGGCGATAATCCGGCGACGGCTCAGGCCATCGCCCTCGAAGCCGGCATCGACCAGGTCATCGCCGGGGTACTGCCGGACGGCAAAGCGGACGCCATTCGCCATCTGCAATCGCTGGGAAAACGGGTTGCCATGATTGGCGATGGCATCAACGACGCGCCGGCGCTGGCGCAGGCCGACGTGGGGATCGCCATGGGCGGCGGCAGCGATATCGCGGTGGAAACCGCCGCCATGACGCTGATGCGCCACAGTTTGCACGGCGTCGCCGATGCGCTGGCGCTTTCCCGGGCCACGTTGGGCAACATGAAGCAGAACCTGTTGGGGGCCTTTGTCTACAACACGCTCGGCATTCCGATTGCCGCCGGCGTGCTCTACCCGTTGACCGGAACCCTGCTAAGCCCGGTGGTGGCGGGAGCGGCCATGGCGCTCTCATCCATTACCGTGGTGAGCAACGCCAACCGGCTGCTGCGTTTCACCCCCGCCGACGCACCAGCCAGACGCGACTGAGTCGAGCTGTCGACCACGGCGCGCTGTTCTCTCCCGAACATCGCGCCGCTTTCCACCATATGCGTCCCGTAGCGCGCAGCGAACGCATGCCGAATTAGCGATACAACTTGCCGGCTGAACCGTTTAGCATAGAGACCTGACGACGCGAAAGCGCACGTCCTGCAACAGCGCGACGCCTGATTGCAGGATAACGTTCTGAGTCGCCACTACCGGAGACGTCGATATGAAACGGCTGATACGCCAGATTGCAACGTTCCTCGGCCTTCTCTCGCCCGCGGGTTACCGTTACCCGGCGTTGGACGTCGAGATCGTCAACCAACGCCAGTTCCATTTGGTGGGCAGTATTCACATGGGCACAGTGGATATGTTTCCTCTGCCGTCTGAATTGCTGGCACGGCTGGAGCAGGCGACGGCGCTGATCGTAGAGGCCGACATTTCCGGCAGCGATTCGCCGTTTGATCCGGTGGGCACCGAACCGCCGCTGGCGGAGCGCCTGGATAGCGCCACGCTGCAGCGTTTGCAACGGTTATGCCGTGAATTGTCGTTCAACTACGACAGCCTCGACCGGGTACCGGCCTGGCAGGCGGCGCTGATGTTACAGGCGCGTCAGGCCATGATGCTGGGCCTGCGTCCGGATTACGGTATTGATTACCAGTTGATTAACGCCGCCCGGGACAAAGGGGTGAAGATCATCGAGCTGGAAGGCCAGCAGGCGCAGATCGACATGCTGCTGCAACTGCCGCAGGGCGGCCTGCCGTTGCTGGAAGACACCCTGACCCACTGGCATACCAATGCGCGTCTGTTACAAACGATGGTCAGTTGGTGGCTCAGCCATAAACCGACCTGGGCGGATAACGTGCCGCCCACTTTCAGCAACGAAATCACGGAAATGCTGATGAATCACCGGAATCAGCGCTGGCAACAGCAACTGGCCGCGCTGCCGCAGGGGAATTATGTGGTGTCTGTCGGCGCACTGCATTTATACGGTGAAAACAACCTGCCCGACTTGTTACAAGCCTATACGGCTACCTTTTGAAGCAAGGACAGTACATTATGACGCCCGCAGTAAAACTGCTTGAGAAGCAAAAAGTCGCTTTTACGCTTCACAGCTACCATCACGACGCTGATGAAACCAACTTCGGCGAAGAAGCCGCCCGCAAACTGGGGCTGGATAAACAACAGGTTTACAAAACCCTGCTGGTGTCGCTCAACGGCGATGCCAAACAGCTGGCGGTAGCGGTCACCCCGGTCGCCAGTCAGTTGGATCTGAAAAAAGTGGCCAAGGCGCTGGCCGCCAAAAAAGCCGATATGGCGGATCCGCAAATCGCCCAGCGAGTAACGGGCTATCTGGTGGGCGGCATCAGCCCGCTGGGGCAGAAGAAACTGCTGCCCACCGTGATCGACGACGGGGCGCAGCAATTCGATACTATTTTTATCTCCGGCGGCAAGCGGGGATTGGACCTCGAACTGGCGGCCGCCGACCTGGCCCGGTTGCTAAAAGCGCAGTTTGCCGATATCGCCAAGCGTGATTGACCGTAAAAATGAAGACGGCGGCAGAGGGTTCCACGGCCAGTGTTGCCCTCTGCCGCCGCTTCATAACCGTCCTTCCCTGGGGAGTGCGATCGCTTCCCGGCGCGTTACCGGGTGACGTTCGCCCCTTTATCCAGCAGCAGCGCATCCCCTTGTTTTACGTTCAGGGTCAACCCTTTGGTGGCCAGTTCCGCGTTGCGCACCCGCAGCCCTTTTTCAGCGTCAATCCGCACCTGTTCAAAATGGAAACCGCTCAACGGCGCTTCCGGTACGCCGATAATGTACCCGGCGGCCTTGCTACGGCCGGTTGATTCCAGATCGACGATAGTGACCTGGCTGAAATGCGGCGTTTTCACCTTGTCGAACGGCTGGGCCGGCTCGGTATCCGGCGGATAAATCTGTTCGCCCAGCGTAAACCCGCCCGCCTGCAGCAATTTATCCACCTCGGCCTGTACGATAGGCGCCGCCTGATAGTAACCGGAGAACACTAGCGGTACTTCGACATCCACCATCCGGGTATGACGATAGGTGACGTTCTTCACCTCACCGCCTTTGCCGCGCAGCGACTTGATGCGAATGCCGTACATCGAACCTTCAAAGCGGTTATTTTCCACCAGCACATTGTTGACGCCGCCGGAGGTTTCGCTACCGATAGAAATGCCGCGTCCCTGCTTTAACACGTTGTTGGCAATATAAATATTGTCTACCACGCCATTCGGGAAACGGCTGTCCGGTTTTTCCGCCTTGATGGCGATATGGTCATCGTTACAGTCGATGACGTTGTTGGTGATGCGGATATTCTGGCTATCGATCGGGTCGATGGCGTCCGTGTTGGGCGCATGCCAGGGCGCAATAATGTTGGTGCCGTTCACCGTGACATCATGGGCATAGCGCATCACCACATGGAAGCTGGGAGAGTTGGTCAGGGTCACGCCGTCAATCAGTACCTGACTGGAACGGGTCACGTAAATCAGTCGTGGACGGTCGGTGCCGCCTTTCTTGCCGGTGGCGCGAATCGCCGCGCGCCAGCGTTCCCACCACACCGCACCTTGTCCATCAATGGTGCCTTCGCCGGTAATGGCGACGTTCTGCGCATCGGCAATACTGATAAACGGCAGCCAGCCATTTTCCGCTTCGGCGTAGCGGGTGCTATCGGTGGCGCGGTAGGCATTTTCTCCGGTCGATGCCACCAGCGTGGCGTTCTTTTCCAGATGCAGGCGGACATTGCTTTTCAGGAACAGCGGCTCCACCAGATAGTTGCCCGCCGGCACCAGCACGGTGCCGCCGCCGGCGGCGGCGCATTCATCAATCGCCTTCTGAAAAGATTCCGTATTCAACGCAATCTGCAAGCGATGCCCCTCGGCACCATAGCGGGTCACGTTACAGACCCGGTCCGGAAACGCTACCTTTTCAGCCGCCTGAGCCGCCACGCTTGCCAGTGCGCAGGACGCCAGCAGCGAAAACGCCACACCTTTATGCATAATCACCCCATAAGTAAAACAACGTTTCATTTATGGGAAATGTATCATCGCTAGCTTCCCAAAACGGTTGTGGCGATCACGATTTGGTTTGCGAAACAAGGTTTTGGGGATCTGCCCAGTTTTATTGGCAAATAATCGGGGAATTGAACAACAGAGTAAAAGCGGCGCTGAATCAGATTGAGAACGTCACGTATGGGGCTCTTTGTATTATTGAGCGCGGCATCAGGAAATGGCGGCCTCTGGGCTATCCAGAACACCGCACCCCATCCGCCGCCTGTTTTATTAAATTTACCCGCTACCCCGTATGCCCAATCCTCAAGGTGTCGCGGCTATGGTCAGAGCCGTCAGTATTAAAATAAGCGACAGACTCTTTCAACCGCTGCGTCTGTAGTTCCAGTTCATTTGCCGCGGCTACCGCCTGTTTAACCAGGGCTGTATTCTGCTGGGTGATCGAATCAATCTGAACAATCGACTCATTGATATAGCTAATGCCTTTTCCTTGCTCGCTCGTCGCCGTAGAGATTTCCACCATGATATCAGCGACATGCTGCACGGCACTGACCACCTCTTTGATGCTGCCGTCAGCCACTTTGATTTTCGCCGAGCCGCTACTCACGCGGGAAACCGATTCTTCTATCAGGCTTTTTATCTCTCTGGCCGCCTCTGCACTACGCAGGGCAAGGCTGCGCACCTCGCCAGCCACGACGGCGAAACCGCGCCCCTGTTCACCGGCACGCGCGGCTTCCACCGCCGCGTTCAGGGCAAGAATATTGGTTTGAAAGGCAATATTATTCACCACCTCGGTGATGTTGGCGATTTTGTCGGAGCTTTCAGAAATACCATTCATCGTGTCGTTAACTTCCTGCATCACCGCACCTCCCCGGGAGGCTATCTCAAGTGCGGAATGCGCCAGCTGACGGGCCTGCTCGGTATTATCAGCATTCTGTTTAACGGTGGAGGTAATTTCCTCCATGCTCGCCGACGTTTTCTCCAGAGAAGTAGCCTGCCGTTCCGTGTGTGACGACAACTCCACGTTACCGGCAATAATTTCACCGGTACTGGCATTGATAGCCTCTGCTCCGGAACGGATATCTTCGATAACGTTGATTAGCTGTTCCCGCATCAAGCCCATCTCATGCAGCAGGCTGATTTTGTCGCCAGGTAATGTAGTGACCGGATAAGATAAATTACCTGCTGCAATGCGTGCGGCCACTTCTGCGGCGTAAGTGGGTTCGCCGCCAAGAATGCGCAAGATGCTACGGTTTATATAGTAAGCAAAAAATAAAAGCACAGCGCTGATTAATACAAAGACAATCACATTCTGATATAAAGAATAAATAAACGCCTCATCAATATCATCGACATAAAGACCGGTGGTAATTATCCAGTCCCAGGGGGCGTAGGGTGAATTATAGGCCACTTTAGGTTGTGCAACGGTGGAGCCGGGGCGAGGAAAAGCGTAAGCAGTATAAGCAGACTGGTTGTCTCTTGTTACCGTAACCATCTCTCTGAAAAGGTAGACGCCATTCGCGTCTTTAAAATCCTCGCCCTGCCCAATGAGTTTTTCATTTATTGGGTGCATTAAGACCCGGGCCTGGGAATTGAGTATTGTGAAATATCCTGAATCACCATAGCGCAGGTCTTTTATGGCTTTCATTGCGCGCTGCTGTGCTTCACTCTGAGTAATCAATCCATTGCTGGCTTGTTCGGCATTGGTTTTTACTACCCCCAACGCCAGTTGCGTAACATGCATTAGCTCACTTTTTCTTAGCGATAACTGATCCTGTTTGATTTTTACCGAACCATAAAGTAGCGTTCCTGCCAGACACAGCAAACTAATAATAAGCGGAAACCAAAGCCTCCTGGCGAGGGATATCTTCATCGGTTGATCACCTTTCATGAGATTATGTTATCAATTTTTTATGCCATACCCACCGCTTATGACACTATTTCGAATAAAATCAGCAATGCATTCCTTTTTAAATAGCAGAAAATACAAATCTTCCTTATATGCTTTTTAAGCATAAAAAAGATTATCCATTAATAAATCTGGTTTACTCTCTACCCATGTAAACCAAGTCCGGCATAGTACAGTGAAGAAAAGACGCATCCTCCTTAGAGCCTATCCCAATAGGCGTCATTGGCGCAGCCAGTTTGGACTCGGACAGCGCGAAGACAATATGCAACGCATATTGAACGGACAACGTCATTGTCCGGCCCAACGGGCGAGCGCAGCGAGTAAACCGGAGCGTACACGGAGTACGTGAGGATTTCGCGCACTGCTCAGGTCCAAAATGGCAAGTAAAATAGCCCTATTGGGATAGGCTATTAGCCATCATGCGCCAACAATATCACAGGGTTAAAGCCGTACTCTCACAGAATGTTATAAAACTGATGCCGACGTCACTGATTTGTAAAAAAACAGGTCAATGCGCTGTGCGCCGTCAATATCAGCAGGTCTTTTCTTCGTTAATAGCGAAAATCTATCGGCTGATCTAAGCATATTTATGAATATTGTTTTTTGGATAAAACCATTCAAAAAGTAGGATTATTTAATTCTCATTACCTCCCGGAAAATAGACATGTCCAAACTTGAGATTCAGGCAACCAGCGCTTTATTTACGCCAGCTCGCGTTCTCCGGACCGAGTCAGAAAACGACGCCTTCGGAATTGAGCTTAAAAAAGCACAGGCAGAGGAACACATCCCTTCCAGGGGTGAAACTAAGCTCAGGGCACAATCACAGCCGTCCACTGCGGCACAGGAACTCATGGAGTGGCTTGCGATGTCCCCGGAAGAAAGGTTGTTTTTTTCCGTACTGTCCTCAATGGGAATATCCAAAGAACAGTATGAAGCTATGCCTCCGGAGCAACAGATGGAGCTAGACCGCAAGGTACAGGAGCGCATAAAAGAAATGGCAAAAGAAGGCTGTTCTCCATCAGCGCTCCAGGCATGATTTCCTGGCCCATCCTGAAGCGGCGGTATCCACTCTCAATAGCAGAATGGAAACCCGTCATGATGCGCTTCATGCACAGGGCCTGACGCACAATTTGAAAACCAATGCCTCGCGAAGAGCGGTGTTCATGCCTGCAGGTAAGATAGCAACGTGGCGACACCCCATGTTCGATGGCGGAAACGGCGATATAGCGCCCACACCAGAAAATACCAATAGAGCGCTATTTGCAGACTAATATAACTCGTCATCTACCAGGATATCGGTGTACCGAGTAGGAAAACGATAAGTCCGAGTCGATAATTAAAACTAAAGCTATTAATTAAATTACCTGGAAGCGAATTAGTTTGCTTTTTGTATCAGCAACGTCGCCTGACCAATATTATCATTACAATTATCGTCGCTGATATAGGCTATAAACGGTGAGCCAGATGAATCCACAACAATCGGATTGCTGGTAACAGAGACGCCCCAACGAGCGTTTTTAAATCCACCTTGCACCATGACTGCATCAATAATACAGCTATTACCAGAAGAGCGATTACAATTCATACTATTAGACACAAGAGATAAAACATATCTCCCTGGCTCTAAAGAAAACTTAGCTGACGTA
Organism: Dickeya fangzhongdai; assembly: GCF_002812485.1. NCBI lineage: Bacteria > Pseudomonadati > Pseudomonadota > Gammaproteobacteria > Enterobacterales > Pectobacteriaceae > Dickeya > Dickeya fangzhongdai. Next base: position 1,340,870 of record NZ_CP025003.1, on the reverse strand, counting down.
CCTGCCAGGGTATCAAGAGCAGGCGCTGTCAGACAATTCCTTTGAGGATCAATAGTTATGCTTGTCGCCGCTTCACTGACAAAAGGAAGACATGCCAGCATGAATATGCCAATAGAGGTATTGCGCATGATTAAATCTCCTGAAAATTCTTGATAAATTAATGCAATTCCATTTCATTGAAAAAAACAATTTACTTTATAAAAACCCACCCATAAAGGTGATATTTCATACTAATCCATGCAATCGAAAAATGTCAATATTCAGTACCTTGCTTAACCACATTAAAAAACAGGCCGACAGCTTTCAATTATTTAAACTGACACAAAAAGATTACTCTAACTTAAATACCATTAGCCCACATTGTCTTTTATCAAACAATATTCCCTTCGGAATTCAGCTACAAAATAGTTATTATTCACGAATCACAACACCATCGGATAATATCGTCAATTAATAATTACCCTGCAATATTTCTGGATGACCATCATTCTTTACGAAACGCCGTCTGATAAAGTGGCTGTAATATCGTTGATGTTCTATTACGTGAACAAGAGTGAAGTATTCATGTACAAGGCTATATCGCAAAAGTTTTTTAGCCGAGAAAAAAGCGGTTCCTACTCTCAAAAAACAGAGCAGAAACCGCCATATGCATCAATTATTTATAAACAATCTCGCCTTTCGGCTCGTAATCTGCCGCCTGCAATGGAGAGTGTTTTTCGACGTACTGACGCAACACTTCCGCGTCCACAAAGCCGGTATTGACGTAGCTCGGCAGGTCGCTCAGTTTCGGGTAACCGTCACCGCCGGTGGCGTTAAAGCTCAGGGTGGAAATGCGGTAGATCTTGTCCGCCTGCAGCGGTTCGCCCTTGATCTTCACGTTCTTCACGCCGGTGCCGTCCGCTTCCAGGCTGACATTCAGGAACTGAGCATACGCGCCGGAATCCACCTTCTTATTGGCGACCACCGCCAGGTATTTTTCCACCTCGCTGCCTTTCAGGTCGGCGTATACCAGCGTGTTGCCGAACGGTTGTACCTTGAGCAGGGTCTTGTAGGTGATGTCGCCGGACTCAATCGAATCCCGCACGCCGCCGCCGCTCATGACCCCGAAATCCGCTTTGGCCCGCTCCAACTGGGCAGACAACAGCACCCGCGACAGGTTGGTTTGCACGAAACGAACCTTGTTGCGGTCGCCTTCCAGTCGACCATTCACGCTGCCCACTTTCACATCCAGTTGCGCTTTGCCCTTCTCCTGGAACGGCGTCAGCAGTTTCATCATGTCCGGGTTCTGGCTGATTTCCTGAGTGTAGTACACGCGCTCGCTGCTGCCGTCGGCCTTCTCGACTTTCTTCTTCAGGTTGACAGGAATCAGTTGATAGTGAGCCAGCTTCAGCTCGCCGTTGCGGAAAGTAAAATCGGCGCGGCCCACATACTTGCCCCACTCATGCGCCTGCACAATCCAGGTGCCGTTCTGGCGATCCGGCGCGCAGGGGGTGCCGGGCACATAATCCACCTGTTTTTTATTCTCGCTGGCCATGCACACCGGGTCCTGCGAATGGCCGCCGACGATCATGTCGAGATATCCCGCAGGCAGGCTGCGCGCCATTTCTACATCGCCCGGCGCGTTAGAGCCGTGATCGCCGTTATCGTAGTGCCCCATGTGGGTAGCGGCGATGATGACATCCGGCTTCTCTTTTTTGCGCAGTTGTTCCACGACCTTTTTCGCTTCATCGGCCGGTTTGCGAAACTCGATGTCGTGGAAATACTCCGGATTGCCGATTTTGGCGGTGTCGTCAGTCGTCAGGCCGATAACGGCAATCTTGATTCCCTGACGGTCAAACAGCGAGTAAGGCTTGAACAACCGCTTTTTGGTGCTTTTCTGGTAGATGTTGGCGGAAAGCAGCGGGAAATGCGCCCATTTTTCCTGCTGGCGCAATACCGTGAGCGGGTTGTCGAATTCATGGTTACCGATAGCCATCGCGTCATAACCCACCAGGTTCATGCCGCGGAAGTCCGGCTCGGCGTCCTGCAGGTCGGATTCCGGCACCCCGGTGTTGATATCGCCGCCCGACAGCAGCAGTACGCTGCCCCCTTTGCCCGCCACTTCCTGACGAATCTGGTCCACCAGCGTTTTCTGCGCCGCCAGACCGTATTCGCCGTAGTCGTTATGCCAGAAATGACCGTGGTGGTCATTGGTGTGCAAAATCGTGATGTTGTAGGTTTTATCTTTTTCCCATGCCAGTGCATAAGGCGACGACAGCGCCAGCGTTACCGCCATCAGGCATCCCAGATTTTTGACAGAAAAATGCATAACCGCTCCCCGTAATAAAAATTCCTTATAGAATTGTTACATTAAACCTGTTGTGACGCGCACAAATTAACACAAATCAGCGCAGGATGGTTGACGTTATGATGAACCTGAGATGCCTCGCGTTATCGCAGAACAGCCATACTATTATTCTGATAATCCGTAACTTGAATCATGGCAGGAATACCGGTGGATGCGGCCGGCGGGATTTCTCCGCAAACAGAGATTGAATTAGCCCTATATATCAACGATAAAAGCAATAATTTAACTGAAAATATGTGTTACACTATTTAAATAGATGAAAAACACCATTTTATGTCTCACTCTGCCCGTCTTCCTGACGGTTTTCCCCCTCTGACGTTGAATAGTGCCATCGGTATACGGATAGGGAACGGTTTGGGCCGGCAGGGTACATAAGCATTCAGGAGCCGCAACCTACTGACGGCTCAGGAATATCCGCTCATTCTCGTTACGCATGGCAAAGGAGTCGGAATGCATGATAATACCACCCCCTTAATCTCCACGATGGCCGTCGGTCTGGTGCTGGCTTTTCTGCTCGGCATCCTGGCCAACCGACTGCGTATTTCCCCGCTGGTCGGGTATCTGGTCGCCGGCGTGTTGGTCGGTCCTTTTACGCCGGGTTTTGTCGCCGATACCCAACTGGCGCCGGAAATTGCCGAACTGGGCGTGATTTTGCTGATGTTCGGCGTTGGGCTGCATTTTTCGCTACGGGATTTGATGGCGGTAAAGTCGATCGCCATTCCCGGCGCGGTGGCGCAAATCATGATGGCGACCCTGCTCGGCGCTGGATTGTCGGCGCTGCTGGGATGGAGCCTGCCGGAGGGGTTGGTATTTGGTTTGTGTCTGTCCACCGCCAGTACCGTGGTGCTGCTGCGCGCGCTGGAAGAACGCCAGTTGATCGACAGTCAACGCGGGCAAATTGCCATTGGCTGGTTGATTGTCGAAGATCTGGCGATGGTGCTGACGCTGGTGCTGCTGCCGGCCTTCGCCGACATGCTGAAAACCGATACCACCAATACCAGTAAGCTGCTGCAGGACCTGGCGATTACGCTGGGCAAAGTAGTGGCGTTCATTACGCTGATGGTGGTGGTGGGCCGACGCGTGGTGCCGTGGGTGCTGGCGAAAAGCGCCAGTACCGGTTCACGCGAGCTGTTTACGCTGTCGGTGCTGGCAATGGCGCTCGGCATCGCGTTCGGCGCGGTCAAACTGTTTGACGTCTCGTTTGCGCTGGGGGCGTTTTTCGCCGGCATGGTGCTGAACGAGTCGGAGCTAAGCCAGCGCGCCGCACACGACACTCTGCCGCTGCGCGATGCATTCGCGGTGCTGTTCTTCGTTTCCGTCGGCATGCTGTTCGACCCGATGATCCTGGTGAGCGAACCGCTGGCGGTGCTGAGCACGCTGCTGATTATCGTGGTTGGCAAGTCGATGGCCGCCTTTGTGCTGGTGCACATGTTCGGGCATTCCAAACGCACGGCGCTGACTATTTCCGTCAGTCTGGCGCAGATTGGCGAGTTCGCCTTTATTCTGGCCGGTCTTGGCATTTCGCTTGGCATGTTGTCGGAAAACGGCCGCAATCTGGTGCTGGCCGGCGCAATTTTGTCGATCATGCTCAACCCGCTGCTGTTCGCCTTGCTGGAACGCTATCTGGCCAAGCACGAAACCATTGAAGAGCAGATCGTCGAAGAAGCAATCGAAGAGGAAAAACAGATCCCGGTTGACCTGTGCAATCATGCGTTGCTGGTGGGTTATGGGCGTGTAGGCAGTCTGATCGGCGCCCGGTTGTATCAGGCTGGCGTACCGATGGTGGTGATTGAAACCTCGCGTGCGCGCGTCGATGCGCTGCGGGAACAAGGCATCAAAACGGTGCTGGGCAACGCCACGCGGCCCGATATCATGGACATCGCCCGTCTTGACTGCGCCAGTTGGCTGTTGCTGACCATCCCCAACGGCTACGAAGCCGGGGAAATTGTGGCGGCGGCGAGAGCGCGTCGCCCGGACCTGAAAATCATCGCCCGGGCTCACTATGACGATGAAGTCGCTTACATCACCGATCACGGCGCCGATCACGTGGTCATGGGCGAACGGGAAATCGCCGAAACCATGATCACCATGCTGAACGTCGACGAGATCGTCGCCGCCAAAGCGTGCCCGCTCTAAACCGTCCCCCGTCAGGCGCCGTTGGCGCCTGACGTCACGTCGCGTACCGCCATCGATGAGCGCCTTACGCCGGCGCGTTCACCAACTGCGCCAGCAACGCAATGTGCTGCGGGTCGTCGTTCAGCGCCGGGATATAATGGAAAGACTCCCCGCCGGCATGCAGGAAAATCTCCCGATTCTGTTCTTTGATCTCTTCCAGCGTTTCCAGGCAGTCGGCGGCAAAACCGGGGCAGATGACTTGAACCCGTTTTACCCTCTGCTTCGGCAGCGCCTGCATGGTTTCATCGGTGTAAGGCGTCAGCCAGACTTCACGGCCGAAACGAGACTGGAAGGTCATCATCACCTGTTCCGCCGGCAAGCCGAGCGCGTCAGTCAACGCCTGAGCCGTCGCGGCGCAGCGTTCAGGATAATCATCGCCTTCATCAGCATAGCGCTGCGGAATGCCGTGGAATGAAATAACCAGCTTATCCGGCACGCCATGCTCCGCAAATGACTGTTCGACGCGGTGCTTCAGCGCCGCGATATACGCCGGATGATCGGCATAATCACGGATAAAACGAATGCCCGGCACCTGACGCCGGGTACTCAGCAACTTCGCCAGACCATCCCACACGGCGGCGGTGGTGGAGCAGGAATACTGCGGGTACATCGGCAACACCGTCACTTCGGTGACGCCCTGCGCCAGCAGCGCATCCAGCGCGGACTGCAAACTCGGCGAACCATAGCTCATGCCCAACTCCACCGGCATATCCGGCAAACTCGCCGCCAGCGCCTGCTGCTGCCGGCGGCTGTAAACCAGCAGCGGCGATCCCGCCTCCATCCACACCGACTGGTAGAGCTTCGCCACCCGCGGTGAACGGGTCGGCAGAATAATGCCGCGCAGGATGGCGCACCACAGCAGCCGGTTCAGATCCACGACGCGTTTATCACTCAGGAATTCGGCCAGATAACGTTTTACCGCCTGCGGCGTCGGTGCATCCGGCGTGCCCAGATTCACCATCAACACACCGCGTTTTTCTTTTTTCATCAACGTTTTCCTCTGCTGCCGCTTCGGCATCATCGTTTGGACGGGAACGGAGTGTCATTGTAGCGGAAACGCCGCTGTGAAAAACCGGCTGGCAGCGTGGTTAACGCCGATACCAGCAATTGTCGGGAGCAATATAAAGAGAAGAAAACAGCGGGAGAATGCGGGAAGAAGCGCCATCAGCCATGATGGCGCATCCGAAAGACGGAATCAGCCGAGGATACGGGCCAGCTCTGCGCTGACTTCGCTGACCTGGCGGGTGCCGTCAATCTTGTGGTAACGGGTGTGGTTAGCCGCGGCTTCCTGCTGATAGTAATTCACCAGCGGCGCGGTCTGCTGATGGTATTCCACCAGACGTTTGCGTACGGTGTCTTCCTGATCATCTTTACGGATGGTCAGCTCTTCACCCGTTACGTCATCTTTGCCTTCCACTTTAGGCGGATTGAACTTCACGTGATACACACGACCGGAAGCCGCATGCACGCGACGGCCGATAATGCGCTCGACGATCAGCTCGTCAGGCACGTCGAACTCAATCACATGATCGACATTAATGCCGGCTTCTTTCATCGCGTCAGCCTGAGGAATGGTACGCGGGAAACCATCCAGCAGGAAACCATTGCGGCAGTCATCTTGTGCGATGCGCTCTTTGACCAGGGCAATCACCAGTTCGTCTGTCACCAGTTTACCCGCATCCATGATTTCTTTTGCCTGCTTGCCCAGTTCACTACCGGCCTTTACCGCCGCACGCAGCATATCGCCGGTGGAAATTTGCGGAATGCCATACTTCTCCATAATGAACTGAGCCTGAGTACCTTTGCCTGCGCCCGGAGCGCCCAGCAGAATAATACGCATTGCGTAATTCCCCTTGCTATGTAGTTTTTTTAAAAAAAATTTGAAAAACGCTAAACCATACCATTCCGGAAGAGCTTCCTCAAGGAACGGGCTCGGTTCAGCGGGCGCGGTACTACTGAAATCTGTGATGGCGTATGACTTTTCAGCCGACTCTGAGAGTGTAGACGACGAATTGGCAACCTGGGAGTTACCAACCGTTAACATTAGGGCAAATATATGCAGAAGCGGTATAAAAAACGCCCCGGCAAGCCGGAGCGTTCAGTCTCATCATGATAAGCAGAATCAGGCAGTCAGCAGTTGGTTCATTCGACGGATAAACTGGTTAGGATCTTCCAGCGTACCGCGCTCGGCAAACAGCGCCTGATCCAACAGCAGCTCTACCCACTCGCCGAACTGCGCGTCATCCTGCGTATCGGCGGCGCGTTTTACCAGCGCATGTTCCGGGTTCAGTTCGAAAATGTACTTCACTTCCGGCGCCTGCTGGCCCGCAGCGGCAAACAACTTCGCCATCTGGGTGCTCATGTCGTTGGAGTCAGTGGTGACAATCGCCGGCGTGTCGGTCAGGCGGTGCGTCAGGCGCACCTCTTTCACGCGCTCGCCCAGCAGCGTCTTGACGCGATCGACAAACGGCTCCAGCGCCTTCTCCGCTTCTTTCTGCGACTCGTCAGCCTCATCCGCCAGTTTGTCCAGCGACTCGTCGGCCTTGCTGACCGACTGGAAGGACTTACCGTCGAACTCGGTCAGGTAGCTCATCATCCATTCATCGATGCGATCGGAGAGCAGCAGCACTTCGATGCCTTTCTTGCGGAACAGCTCCAGATGCGGGCTGCTCTTGGCGGCGGCGTAGCTGTCGGCGGTGATGTAATAGATCTTGTCCTGACCTTCCACCATGCGGCCGATGTAGTCATCCAGCGACACGCTCTGCTCATCGCTGTCGTTATGGGTGGTGGCGAAACGCAGCAATTTGGCGATGGTTTCACGGTTGCCGCTATCTTCCGCCGGCCCTTCCTTCAGCACCAGGCCGAACTGGCGCCAGAAAGTCTGGTATTTTTCGCTATCGTCTTTGGCCAGTTTTTCCAGCATCTGCAGCACGCGCTTGGTCAACGCGGTACGCAGGCTCTGCGTGACACGGTTGTCCTGCAGAATTTCACGCGAGACGTTGAGCGGCAGGTCGTTGGAATCGATCAGACCGCGGACAAAACGCAGGTAGGTCGGCATGAACTGTTCGGCATCGTCCATAATGAACACGCGCTGCACGTACAGTTTCAGACCATGTTTGTGATCGCGGTTCCACATGTCCCACGGCGCCTGGGAAGGAATGTACAGCAGGCTGGTGTATTCCTGCTTCCCTTCCACCCGGTTGTGGCTCCAGCTCAGTGGGTCGGTAAAGTCATGGGCGATGTGCTTGTAAAACTCGTGGTACTCGTCGTCGCTGATCTCAGACTTGCTGCGGGTCCACAGCGCCTGAGCTTTGTTGATCTTCTCCCAGGTGACGGTCTCTTCCCCGCCCTCTTCCTCGCTTTCAGTACGGGATTCGATTTCCACCGGCAACGCGATGTGATCGGAATACTTGCTGATCACCGAGCGCACGCGCCAGTTGTCGAGGAACTCATCCTCGCCTTCGCGCAGGTGCAGGGTGATTTCGGTGCCGCGTTCCGCTCTGGCGATATCGGCGATGGTGTATTCGCCTTCACCGGCGGATTCCCAGAACACGCCCTGATCGGCGCTGGCGCCCGCCACACGGGTTTTCACCGTCACCTTATCGGCAACGATAAACGCGGAATAGAAACCGACCCCGAACTGGCCGATCAACTGGCTGTCTTTCGCCTGATCGGAACCGAGAGACTCCAGAAACGCCTTGGTGCCGGATTTGGCAATGGTACCCAGGTTGTCAATCACGTCATCGCGGCTCATGCCGATGCCGTTATCGCTAATGGTCAGGGTCCGCTGTTCTTTATTGATCGATACCCGAACGCGCAACTCGCCGTCGCCTTCATACAGATCCGGCGTCGACAGCGCGCGAAAGCGCAATTTATCCGCCGCATCGGATGCGTTGGAGATCAATTCGCGCAGGAACACTTCTTTATTGGAATACAGCGAATGGATCATCAGGTGCAGCAGTTGCTTCACTTCGGACTGGAAGCCGCGGGTCTCTTGGCCTTTCATACTCATTATTACTTCCCTCAATACGTATTTATTCAGGCTGATTCAACGGAGGATAAGCAACAGATGGGGATAACCCGATAGGGTTTCAAGGGGGGAACTGTAATTGACCACACCGGCTATTTGTCTACAGCGACAATTTGTCTACACCGACACGTTGACCGCACCAACAATTTGACGACATAAGCAATTTGCCGACATAAACAATTTGGCGACATAAACAATGTCAGCGAGATGTCGGCCGCCGACAGGCGGCCGCAGAAATCAGAACCGGATGGGGTGTCGCCCGGCCAGCGAGTGAGACAGCGTGGTGCCGTCCACCATTTCCAGCTCGCCGCCCACCGGCACGCCGTGAGCGATACGGCTGGCCATTACCCCATGTTCGGCGCACAGCTCGGCGATGTAATTGGCCGTTGCATCGCCTTCCACCGTCGGGTTGGTCGCCAGAATCACTTCACTGATGGTTTCCGTCGCCAGACGCTCTTCCAGTCGATCCAGCCCGATATCGCCGGGACCGATGCCGTCCAGCGGCGACAGGTGGCCCATCAGCACAAAATAACGGCCGGCGAACTGCCCGGTCTGCTCGATGGCATGAATATCCGCCGGGCTCTCCACCACACAAATCTGGCCGTTCTGCTGACGACGCGGATTGGCGCAGATGGTGCAGACCTCCTGCTCGGTAAAGGTCCGGCAATCGGCGCAGTGGCCGATCTCCGACATCGCGCGGGTGAGCGCCTGCGCCAGACGCATACCGCCGCTGCGATCGCGCTGCAGCAGATGAAACGCCATACGCTGCGCCGATTTTGGCCCCACGCCGGGTAAACAGCGCAGCGCCTCCATCAGCGATTCAAGAAGCGGGCTGGTTTGCATCAGAACGGCATCTTGAAGCCGGGCGGCAGCGGAATACCGCTGGAAACCGACGCCATTTTTTCCTGCTGGACTTCAGCGATACGACGCGCCGCATCATTGAAGGCCGCCGCAATCAGGTCTTCCAGCATCTCTTTGTCGTCTTCCATCAGACTGGGGTCGATTTCAACACGACGGCAGTTGTGAGCGCCATTAATGGTCACCTTCACCAGCCCGGCGCCCGATTCCCCGGTCACTTCCAGGTTGGCGATCTCTTCCTGCGCCTTCTGCATTTTTTCCTGCATCTGCTGAGCTTGCTTCATCAGATTGCCTAAACCGCCTTTACCAAACATATCGTTCTCTCTACCACTTCGGGCTGCCGGCAGGCAGCGGGTTAAACGGGGCGGATACTCTCTTCGTCCAGTTCCGCATCAAAGAAACGCCGTAGCGTTTGAATATTATTATCAGCCATGATGGACTGGCGCGCCTGCGCCAGCTTCTCTTCATAAATGGCCTGACGCCACTCCAGCGGCGTACGGACCGCGGGCGTATCGTCTTCGGTGACAGTCAGGCTGATCGGACGCCCGTAGTGCGTCGCCAGCGCTTCCGACAGCGCTTTCTGCGCCGCCGCCGAATTCAGATGGCGCTGGGAAGAGCGCAAGTGCAGGTGAATCGCGCCCTCCTCCGGCATCTCTTTAAACGCATTAAGCGCCAACTGTTGTACCAGCTTAGGCAACGTCAGACGATCGATTTCCGCCGCCCAGGCATCGCGTTCGATGGCTTCCACCGCCAGCCTTGCGGCCAGCTCCGGCGTCTTTTCATATTCCAGCGCCGAGCGTAGCGCCTTGGGCGTAGTCACCGGCGCCGTTTCAACCGGCTCGGCTTTCTTCTGCGCCCGCCAGCGATAAGCCTCCTGCTTTTTCTGCTCTTCCTGCGCCACGGCTTTGGCCGCCATTTGCTGCTGACCACGCTCGGTCACCGAAGCCAGCCGCTCCAGCGCCGAGTTTACCGGCCGCGTTTTTCCTGACGCCGCCGGTTCAGTCTTTTTTGTCGGGGTATTTCCCTGTCGGCTCAGCAACTGGCTGCGCGCCTGCAACAACTGTGCGGTCGCATCCGGCAAATTGCTGTCCGGAGTTGGTGGTGCCGCAGGTTCGCTACCCGCAGCAGGAGCTGATCTGGCCGCCGGTGCATCGCCGGATGCGGCAGGCACCGCGCTGGCTCTAACCGATGGCGGCACACGCGCCGGTTCGACGGGTAACGGCGCACTCGCCGCAGGCGTCGCGGATGGCGCGCTGACCGGTACCGGTTCGGCGATCGTCTGGCTGGGATGGAACGCCAGCGCCCGCAACAGGGTCATTTCCACGCCCATGCGGCGATCCGGCGCGTACGGCAACTCCTTGCGCCCCACCAGCAGCGTCTGATAGTAGAGCTGCACCTCGGCAGGCGGGATCACCCGCGCCAGTTCACGCAACCGGGGCGCGACCTGATTGTATTCTTCACCCAATGCGGAAGGCAGCAACTGCAGCATAGCAATCCGGTGCAGCAGCGTCAGGGTTTCCACCAGCAGCGCTTCCCAATCGACGCCGCGCGACGCCGCCTGCCCCATCAGCGCCATGACACCGGCGCCATCGCCTTTCACCAGCGCTTCAATCAACGCCAGCGGCTGCTCATCATCCAGCGTGCCCAGCATCTGGCTGACGGCGGCGGCGGTGACCTGCCCTTGCCCCATGGCGATAGCCTGATCGGTCAGGCTCAGCGCATCGCGCAGACTGCCATCGGCGGCGCGGGCCAGCAATTGCAGCGCGCGAGGTTCCGAGGCCAGTTGTTCCTGCTCCAGCACCTGTTGCAAATGCTGACGAATCTGCTCGGCATCAAGCGCTTTGAGATGAAACTGCAAGCAGCGGGACAGAATCGTCACCGGCAGTTTTTGCGGATCGGTGGTCGCCAGCAGGAATTTCACATGCGGCGGCGGCTCTTCCAGCGTTTTCAACAACGCGTTGAAGCTGTGGCGGGAGAGCATGTGCACTTCGTCGATCAGGTAGACCTTGAAGCGGCCGCGGGCCGGAGCGTATTGCACGTTATCCAGCAGGTCGCGGGTATCTTCCACTTTGGTGCGGGATGCCGCATCAATCTCGATCAGGTCGACGAATCGTCCCTGTTCGATTTCCCGGCAGGTATCGCACTGGCCGCAGGGCGTAGCCGTGATCCCGGTTTCGCAATTCAGCCCTTTCGCCAGTAAACGGGCGATAGTCGTCTTGCCTACGCCCCGGGTACCGGAAAACAGGTAAGCATGATGGATACGGCCTAACGAAAGACCATTGGCTAACGCCGTCAGGACATGTTCCTGTCCTACCACGTCAGCAAAGGTTTGGGGACGCCACTTACGGGCAAGAACCTGATAGCTCATCAATACCGCAGCAGTTGAGTTATTGAGGAGGTGATGCTAACACAGTCTCGCCGCCATCGGCGAGACTGCCGTCATCAATGGCCGGGGAAATCGACCAGGCTGTAGCAGGCGATGCCCATGCTTTCGAGGCGCTGCTGTCCACCCAGGTCAAAGAGATTGATGATGAAAGCGGCGTCGGCAACCTGGCCGCCGAGACGACGAATCAGTTTGACGGTCGCTTCGATCGTACCGCCGGTCGCCAGCAGATCGTCCACCACCAGCACCTTGTCGCTGGCGGTAATGGAATCGGCGTGAATTTCCAGCGTATCGCTGCCGTATTCCAGCTCATAGCTTTCGCTCAGCGTCGCGCGCGGCAATTTACCCGGCTTGCGCACCGGAACGAATCCGACGCCCAACGCCAGCGCCACCGGCGCGCCAAACAGGAAACCACGCGCTTCGGTACCGACCACTTTGGTAATGCCGGCGTCCTGATAGCGTTTAACCAGCATGTCGATGCTCGCCGAATAGGCCTGCGGATTCTCCAGCAGGCTGGTCACATCACGAAACAGTATGCCCGGCTTGGGGTAATCCGGAATACTCTTGATACTGTTTTTAATCAATTCTGGCTGCTGAGTTGCGGTCATAATGTTGTGCCTGATAAAACCTTATATTCACTGAACACCGCCACGGCCCTTCGTCATGCCGCCCGCAGGCGTTGGCGATAAAAAATACGGTGGCGGCTCGCGCACGAAAACGCTCAAATCTAGTCAAACTGACCGGCAAATGCAACCGGCCCGCGCAGATCCGCCTGTTTTTATCGCAGGCTATTGCTTCGGATCAATAACCGGTAAACGCAGCATAAAGGTTAGCAACGCGACCAGAATCACCAGCAGCAGGCCCCTGACCCAGTTAATATCCACCAGCCACAATGACAAGGCAAAAGTCGCGATAATCACCAGCACCGCCTTGATTTTGACGCCCGGCGGCAGCGCGCGATGCTGCTGCCAGTGGCGCAAATAGCCGCCGAACCAGGAGCGGTACAGCAGCCAATAGTGGAAGCGCGGCGAGGAGCGGGCAAAACACCAGGCGGCCAACAGCAGAAACGGCGTGGTCGGCAACAACGGCAACACTACGCCCAACGCCGCCAGCACTACCGCCAGCCATCCCACGGTTATCAGCACCACTCGATACATCTTGCCTCCATTGCATTTCCACACGAACGTTCATTTCCAGATAGGTCACCCGGGCCGCAGCAGACCCGATCGCAATCCACAGGAATCGTTGTATCATACCGCCACGTTAACTCAATCCGTCCGCCGTAATGTTTGATCATTCCATTCTCGACCCCATTCATGCCTTCCTGACCGCCGCTACGCCAGATGAGTGGATCGACGAAGCGCGCAAGCCGGAAAATCTGCCGGTATTGCTGCGCGATCATCTGTTATGCGAACTGAAAGCCGCCCAGAGCGCGCTGTTTTTGATCCGTCGTTACGCGGTGGATCAGGAGAGCCGGCATCAATTGCAGGACTGGATTGCCCCGTACGAGCATTTCGCTTTCCGACAAGTGGGCGACATGCAGATGCTGACAGCAGGCGGGCAAATTACCCGTCAGATTACCGCCCGCGCCGGCTGCCACTATAGTCAGGACATGATCGATAAAATGGTGATGTTGATCCGCGAAGAACTGCACCATTTCTATCAGGTGCTGGAAGTCATGGCGCAAAAGGGCATTCCTTACCAGAACGTGCCCGCCAGCCGCTACGCCCGCGGCATGACGCAACACATGAAATCTCATGAGCCGGATGCGCTGGTGGACAAACTGATTATCGGCGCTTTTATCGAAGCGCGCTCCTGCGAGCGCTTCGCCAGACTGGCGCCGCATCTGGAAGAAGACCTGCGCAAATTCTACATTTCATTACTGCGTTCCGAGGCCCGCCACTATCAGGATTATCTGGCGCTGGCGGAACAGATCGCCGGTAAGGATATTACCGCGCGCGTCGCCTTTTTTGCGCAAACAGAAGCACAGCTGATCACCAGCCCGGACAACGATTTCAAATTCCACAGCGGCAAACCGGCGTTCAGCACCCACTGAACCGGCCCGTGATTCCACATACCGCGGCTTACGGATGCCGCGGTCGACCGACGGAGGAAACGCCATGGAAACACAGGCACTGCTGGCCGTGCTGGCGCGCCAGATTGATACGCTGGCGCGGGATATCGAGCCGATTGCCGCGCGACAGGCGCCCCGGTCACGTTTTGATCGCCAGTTATTCAGTTGTTACGGCACCCGGCTGGGCGATTATCTCGACGAGATCCGCCATAACTACCAACATCTGCAGCAATATGTACAGGAACAGCGCCTGGATCGGGTGGCGTTCATGGCGGAAAAACTGCTGACGCAAATGACGGCGCTGCAACGGGAACTGGCAACCCAACCGCTGCGGGAGCAGGAGCCCGCGACGCCGGCGCCGCAGGACCGGTACCAGAAACTGGCGGAATATCAGGGCTATGAGCGTCGACTGCTGGCGATGATTCAGGATCGGGAAAGCTTGCTGGCGACCCAGAGCCAACTCAGCGAGCAGCAACGCCTGCAACGCGAGCTGGCGGCGCTGGAAGGCCGACTGGCCCGTTGCCGTCAGGCGCTGTCGCGGCTGGAGCGTCAGATTGAACGCCAGGAGCAGGGGTTTTGACCTTTCGTGATCTTCGTTCACTATTCTCTGCTATGTTTTAGAAAAAACAGAACAGGATCGGAGTGAGGTAGAAAAACCATGTCGCTGGAAAATGAAACGCCAGAAGTCAAACTGGCGGTCGATCTCATTATGCTGTTGGAAGACAACCAGATAGCGCCGAAGGTAGTGCTGGCGGCGCTGGAAATCGTACGTCGGGACTACCAGTTGAAGGCCGACGCCGGAGCAGGCGTTCCCGCTCCGACGCATATTCCCTACAACGTTATTTAGCGGGTTTCCATCGCATCCTGCGGCGGAGTCAGTACGCGGGACACTTCCTGTATCTCGTTGCCCTGCGCGTTATGCAGGTGTACTTCCAACTGATTGAAGGCGATGTCGATATTATTTTCGCGGCACAGACGATCGATGGTGCGATTCAGCTCATCGACGGTGTAGCTGCGATCCCGCAGTTCCCGCACGTACAAACGCAGTTCATGATCCAGCGAGCTTGGGCCGAACGACAGGAAAAACACCTGCGGTTCCGGGTCGGTCATCACGCGTGGATTATCGCGCGCCGCCTGCAGCAGCACCTCTTTCACCTTGTCCAGATCGGAACCGTAGGCGACGCCGATACGAATCAGTACACGCGTGATGGTGTCCGACAGCGACCAGTTGATCAGACGTTCGGTAACAAACGCCTTGTTGGGAATGATGACTTCCTTGCGGTCAAAATCGGTAATCGTAGTGGCGCGGATACGGATCTTGCTGACCGAACCGGAGAACGTGCCGATGGTGATGGTGTCGCCAATACGCACCGGCCGTTCGAACAGGATAATCAGGCCGGACACGAAGTTGGCGAAAATCTCCTGCAAACCAAAGCCCAACCCCACCGATAACGCCGCCACCAGCCACTGCAACTTGTCCCAGGAAACCCCGAGCGAGCTCAGCGACGTGACCGCACCGACGGCGGTAATCAGATAGGTCAGCACGGTGGTAATGGCGTAAGACGTGCCTTGCCGCAGTTGCAGGCGCGACAGCACCAGCACTTCCAGCAGACCTGGCAGGTTGCGGGTCATCACATAGGCCACGCCGCCAATCACCATCGCCACCAGCAGGTTGCCTAGCGTAACCGGCTGCAATACGGCGCCGCTGGCATTCGTGGTGCTGTAATGCCACAGCGTGATGCTGTCCAGATAAGAGAACACGGTCACCAGATCGGCCCAGATCCAGTAAAACGCGCCGGAGAACGCCAGGAACAGCACCATGGTGGTCAGGCGCAAAGATTGCTGGCTGATCTGCTCCAGCGCCAGCGGCGCTTCCGGCACCGGCTCGCTGCCCTCCGCCCCTTCTTTGACCAGATTCTGGCGTCGCGCCACCGCGCGGCGATACGCCAGACGGCGGGCCGCGACGCTTAAGCCACGAATAGTAGCGAAATAGACGATATTCCAGACGATCAACAGATACAGGCTGTCAATCCAGCGGCTGGCCAGTCGCAGCGTGGTATAGAAAAACCCGTTCAGCATCAGCCCAATCAGAAACAGCGGCATGGCGGCCATCATGGTCACCACGATCAGTTGCACCGTGTGACGCTCCTTTTCCCGCCAGCAATCGCGGCATACCGGGAACACCAGAATGGTCAGCAACAGCAGGTTACAGACGATAATGATCTGCCCGATGACGTCATCCACCAGGTACAGCGGCGCTTTCTCGCCCACCACCGACCAGAACATCAGCGGCAGCAACGCGCCGCCAAGTCGCAACGTCTGACGCCGGTAATGCGCGCAGCGGTACGCTGGAATATTGAAGTGACGCTCGCTCAGGCTGCCCGGCTTGAGACTAAACCAGGCGGTGGCGAACACCATCCAGAACAACGCCAAATTTTCGCTAAGCAGCCAGGCGAAGCTGCTGATCTGGCTATCCGTCCGCTTCAGCCATAGCCCCAGCGACAAAATCACCAGCACGCCCGGCAACGTACGCAAAATCAACAGCAGAATGGCTTTCGGCGTATGCAACTGGCTGTCACGCTTGAGCAGCCCCACATCGTCCGCCAGCTTACTCATATAGCTATCGATGCTTTTTCGCCGCCACAACAACAGGCAGACCATTATCAGCGCCGGGATGATCAGCAACAGCGAATTCATGATCCCCTGGCCCAGCGGTACGCCTTTCAGGTTGAAATGCAGATTTTTTATCTGCTGTTTCAATGTCGACGGCAGATCCTTCAGCCAGTTCCAGTCCATCGGTTTATTGCTGCTGACCCAGAAGATTTGCTGAGTCAGCGTACGCTGCAGCGAGTCATTCACGCTCATCAGTTGCTGGCGGCTGATTTGCAGGTTAATCGCCAGCATCAGCTGATTGCCAAGCTGCTTGTTGAGCTGGTCGAGCAGTTCGCGGCGCATGTCCAGAATCTGCTCCAGCGCATCGGTGACTTCGGCGTCCACCGTGGCATTGCTGTGAACGACCAGTTGCTGGATATATTCATCGCCACGAAACAACACATCGCGTTGCTGGTTGATATCAAACTGTTCCAGCCGCAGATCGGCGATTTGGGTGCTGATGTTGCCCATCGCATCGGCCGATGGCAGATTTTGCTGTTGTTGATAAAGGATACGCGACAGCAGCAGACTGCCTTTCAGCACCGTAATCTGTTCTTTCAGGTTGCGTTCCGACTGCGTGGCGCGATCCAGCCAGTTTTTTACCTGAATGCTCTCCTGAACCAGCGTATTGCCTGCTTCGGTCGCTTTGATCAAACGTTGGCTGAGCTGACGGTTGGTATCCATCTCCGCTTTGACCAGCGGGTTCTCCTGAATACGCTGCAACTCATCCGAATTCTGCGCTTCCTTGGCGGTTTTCTCCGACAGGTTGAGGCGCTTGTTGTTGATAACGCCCTGCAACGTCTGCACCATGTGTTCCAGCTGACCAATCTGTGCGGCGGTGTAATCCCGCTGCTTCTGCAGCAGATCCTGCATGGTGGTGTTCACTTCCAGACTTTTGCGCTGCTGCTCCATTTGCAGCCCGACCAGCGCCTGCTCCGCCTGCAGTAAAATCTGCTGACTCGGCCGTAGCGGCTCCTGCGACGGGTCAAGCCCACTGAGCTGGGTGCGCAGTTGCTGGCTGCGTTGCGAGGCGGCATATAACGCGCTCTGCACCCGCTCCGGCTGGGTCTGCAACGAAATCAGTTGGCTATTGTAGGTGGAGAGGTTTTCCTGCGCCGACTGCAAATCATCCAGCGTTTCATTCAGGCGGGCCTCCAGCTGTTTTAGCGACAGCGACTCCAGCGATGGCTGAGACACCGGCGCAGCGCTCCCCAGCGACACCAGATCTTCATTCACCTGCTTCAGTTTGGCCGGCGCCTGCGCCGCCTGCTGCTTCAACTGGCTGGTTTCCTGCCTAACCCGGTCGATAGAGTCCAGCACATCCAGCGTTTGGGTTAAATCCTGCTGGGTCAGCTTGTCTACCGAAGTCAGACTTTTTTGTTTGTTGAGGGTATCAAGCCGATTCTGAATCTCATTCCGGGTCGGCAAATCGTTACCGGCGGCAAGCGCCGACCACTGCGGCATCAACCCGAGCAGAAACGCCCAGATATACGGCAGGCTACGGCGAACAGAATCATAAAGGAAAGAACGGAAAAGAACGGTAAACGAACCAGAAACGGCGAAACAGCGACTCATGATGCATCATCGGTTTTACAGAGATGGCGCAGTTTATCACGTCTGCCGGAAGACAAGGTATGTCAGGCTGCATTTATGCATATCAGGCTTCGGAGCTACCGGTCTGACGTAAGGCCAGACTGCCGCGCAGCATATCGATCAGCCCATCGACCAGATACGGCGCTTCGCTTTTCAGGTCGAAGCTTGTCGGCATAAACAGCCAGTTTTCCATGATACCCGACAGATACGCGCGCATGGCGACCGCTGCGCGTCGGGGATTCACGTCCATCGGCAACATCCCCTGCCGAATGCAGTTCATCAGCGAGGCTTCTATTTTGTAGTAGCAGTCGAAATACAGATCCTTACGGCCATTAAATGTCGGCAACATTTCACCGACAAACTCGCATTTATGGAATATGATCTCCATCATTGAGCGCCACTCGATATCTGACTCGGTCAATCTCAATATATAAATCAGCAACTCTCTGAGCACATGCAGTGGATCGTCAGGAAATTTTGCCTGATACTCAGTTTCGAAATCAGAAACTTTGGCTTCTGATCGCGCCCATATCTCATCAAACAGTTCAGCTTTGTTTTTAAAGTGCCAGTAAATAGCACCGCGGGTCACGCCGGCGGCAGTCGCAATATCGGACAATGATGTTGAGGAAACGCCATGCTCGGAAAACAGACGCAGCGCTGCGTCCATAATCTGAAGTTTGGTCTCATGAGCCTGTTGTTTGGTTTTTCGTGCCATAGCGCCGACTTTCAAGGGAAGCGAGATTTACATACATTCACGGATGTATGTAACATAGCACGAGCCTGAATTTATCGCAGCAATGGGTTTAAAAGCTTGTGATCCATTGGTCAATTAAAAATCGGATACTTGGGGTTTATCTATGAATAAAAACAGAAGGCTTACGCCTCTGGCGGCTATGCTGATGCTTTCTGGCGGCCTCGTACTCACAGGATGTGACAACAAGGCTTCTCAAGAAGGGGCCCATCAGGGAGGCGCACCGGAAGTCGGCATCGTTACGATAAAATCACAAACTCTGAATATCATCACCGAGCTGCCGGGACGCACAAGCGCCTATCGTATTGCCGAAGTACGCCCTCAGGTGAACGGTATTATTCTGAAGCGCAACTTTGTGGAAGGCAGCGACGTCAAGGCAGGCACATCGCTGTATCAGATCGATCCGGCCACGTATCAGGCCCAGTACAACAACGCCAAGGCCGCGCTGGTCCAGGCTCAGGCTAACGCGGAAATCGCGCGGTTGACCGTTAACCGCTACAAACCGCTGCTCGGCACCAACTACGTCAGCAAGCAGGATTACGATCAGGCTGTTGCCACCGCACGCCAGACCGAGGCGGCGGTTGCCGCGGCTAAAGCCAGCCTCGACAACGCGCAAATTAGCCTGAACTATACCCGCGTAACGGCCCCGATTACCGGTCGTGTCGGTAAATCCACCGTGACGGAAGGCGCGCTGGTGTCCAATGCGCAGACGACAGCGCTGACGACTATCCAGCAGTTGGATCCAATTTATGTGGACGTCACCCAGTCCACCAACGATTTCCTGCGCCTGAAAAAGGAACTGGAAAACGGCACCCTGCAACAGACCAATGGCAAAGCCAACGTTCAGCTGACGCTGGATAACGGCACCCATTATAACCAGCAAGGGACTCTGGAATTCTCCGACGTCACCGTGGATGAAACCACCGGTTCCATCACTTTACGCGCCGTGTTCCCGAATCCGGATCACAATCTGCTGCCGGGGATGTTTGTCCGCGCGCAGATGGATTCCGGCGTCACTCCCAACGCGATTCTGGTGCCTCAACAGGGCGTGAGCCGTACACCGCGCGGCGACGCTACCGTGATGCTGGTCGGCGAAGGCGACAAAGTGGAAGTCCATCCGATCACCACCGGTCAGGCCATCGGCGACAAATGGCTGGTGACGTCGGGCGTCAAACCGGGTGATCGTATCATCTTGACAGGCCTGCAGAAAATCAGACCGGGCATGCAGGTAAAAGCGCAGGAAGTGGCCGCAGGTAATGCGCAACAGCAGCAACCGCAGTCCCAACCCGCCAAGTCTTAACAGGAGCCGGTAATCCATGGCCAAGTTTTTCATAGATCGCCCGATTTTTGCCTGGGTCATCGCCATTATGGTGATGCTCACCGGGACACTGGCAATCCTGAAGTTGCCTATTGCGCAGTACCCAACCATTGCGCCGCCCGCGGTTCAGATTACCGCCAACTACCCGGGCGCGGATGCGAAAACCCTGCAGGATACCGTAACGCAGGTAATCGAACAGAACATGAACGGGATCGACAAGTTACTGTATATGTCTTCCAACAGTGACTCGTCAGGCACCGTGCAGATTACACTGACGTTCGATGCCGATGCCAACCCGGACATTGCTCAGGTGCAGGTACAGAATAAACTGCAACTGGCGATGCCGTTGCTGCCGCAGGAAGTGCAGCAGCAAGGCGTTAGCGTGCAGAAATCCAGCAGCAGCTTCCTGATGGTACTCGGTTTCGTCAGCGACGATAACAACATGACCCAGCAGGACATCGCGGACTTCGTCGGCGCCAGTATCAAAGACCCGATCAGCCGCGTACGCGGGGTGGGTGATACCCAGTTGTTCGGCGCCCAGTACGCCATGCGTATCTGGCTCGACCCGGACAAACTGAACAATTACCAGCTCACTACCAGCGACGTGGTCTCGGCGATTCAGGTGCAGAACAACCAAATCGCCGCCGGTCAGCTTGGCGGCACGCCGCCGGTTCCCGGTCAGAAGCTGAATGCGTCAATTATTGCGCAGACGCGGCTGAATTCGCCGGAACAGTTCGGCAATATTCTGCTCAAAGTGAATCAGGACGGTTCACAGGTTCGCCTGAATAACGTTGCCCGTATCGAACTCGGCGGCGAAAGCTACAGCGTCATCGCCCGCTATAACGGTCGTCCGGCCGCCGGTCTGGGTATTAAACTCGCTACCGGCGCCAACGCGCTTGATACGGCTTCAGCGGTAAAAGCGGAAATCACCAAATTACAGTCGAATTTCCCTGCCGGGCTGAAAGTGGTTTATCCGTATGACACCACGCCGTTCGTAAAAATCTCCATTTACGAGGTGGTGAAAACCCTGCTTGAAGCCATCGTGCTGGTATTCGTGGTGATGTACCTGTTCTTGCAGAACTTCCGCGCCACGCTGATTCCCACCATCGCCGTACCGGTGGTGCTGCTGGGAACCTTCTCCATACTGTCCGCCTTCGGCTATTCGATTAACACCCTGACCATGTTCGCCATGGTGCTAGCCATCGGCCTATTGGTGGACGATGCCATCGTCGTGGTGGAAAACGTGGAACGCGTAATGGCGGAAGAAGGGTTATCGCCCAAGGAAGCCACCCGCAAATCCATGGGGCAGATTCAGGGCGCACTGGTCGGTATCGCGCTGGTGCTGTCCGCAGTATTCGTACCGATGGCGTTTTCCGGCGGCTCGACCGGCGCCATCTACCGCCAGTTCTCCGTCACCATCGTGTCCTCCATGGTGCTGTCGGTGCTGGTGGCATTGATCCTGACGCCAGCACTGTGTGCAACCATCCTGAAACCGATTGCCAACCATGGCGAGAAAAAAGGTTTCTTCGGCTGGTTCAACCGTCTTTTCGATAAGAGCACCAATCACTACACCAACAGTGTCGCCAACATCCTGCGCAGCACTGGCCGTTATGTGGTGGTGTACCTGATTGTCGTGGCTGGATTGGGTCTGATGTTTACCCGTCTGCCAAGCTCCTTCCTGCCGCAGGAAGACCAGGGCGTATTACTGACAATGGTGCAGTTGCCGGTGGGCGCAACCCAGGAAAGCACGCAGAAAGTGCTTGATCAGGTTAACGATTACTACCTGCAACACGAAAAAGACAACGTGAACTCGGTGTTTACCGTTAACGGCTTCGGTTTCGCCGGTCGCGGACAGAACATGGGTATCGCCTTCGCCAGCCTGAAAGACTGGGATGAACGAAGTGGTGCAGCCAACAAGGTCGACGCAATTATTGGTCGCGCTTTTGGCGCCTTCTCGCAAATCAAGGAAGCGATGGTCATCCCGTTCAACATACCGGCGATCGTCGAGCTGGGTACCGCCAGTGGTTTTGACTTTGAACTGATCGATCAGAACAACCTCGGCCACGATAAGCTGATGGCCGCCCGTAACCAGTTGCTGGGAATGATCGCCCAACATCCTGACACGCTGGTGCGTGTTCGTCCCAACGGGATGGAAGACATGCCGCAATACCGGCTTGATATCGATCAGGAAAAAGCGGAATCGCTCGGGGTATCGATTGCCACCATCAACGCCACGCTGTCCACCGCGTTGGGGGGAACCTACGTCAATGACTTTATCGACCGCGGTAGGGTGAAAAAGGTGTATGTTCAGGCGGAAGCCAAATTCCGTATGCTGCCCAATGATATCCAGAAATGGTATGTCCGCGGCACCTCCGGTCAGATGGTCCCCTTCTCAGCTTTCGCTTCCGAGCGTTGGGAATACGGTTCGCCGCGTCTGGAGCGTTACAACGGCCTGCCGGCAGTAGAATTGGTGGGTGAAGCCGCTCCCGGCAAGAGTACCGGTGAAGCCATGGCGCTGATGGAAGAACTGGCGTCACAATTACCACCAGGAATCGGATTCGACTGGACCGGTATGTCCTATCAGGAACGACTGGCCGGTAACCAGGCGCCGGCGCTGATCATTATCTCCGCCATCGTGGTGTTCCTGTGTCTGGCCGCGTTGTATGAAAGCTGGTCGATTCCATTCTCCGTTATGCTGGTTGTACCGCTGGGTGTATTTGGTGCGGTGATGGCCGCCGGCCTGCGCGGACTGGAAAACGATGTTTACTTTAAGGTCGGCCTGCTGACAACCATCGGTTTGTCCGCCAAGAACGCCATTCTGATCGTCGAGTTCGCCAAGGACCTGATGGAGAAAGAAGGGAAAGGTCTGGTGGAAGCGACCCTGGATGCTGTACGTATGCGTCTGCGCCCCATTCTGATGACATCGCTGGCGTTCATTCTGGGCGTAGTACCGCTGGTAATCAGTACCGGCGCAGGCTCCGGCGCACAGAACGCGGTCGGTACCGGCGTAATGGGCGGGATGATCACCGCTACCGTACTGGCTATCTACTTCGTGCCGGTGTTCTTTGTCGTGGTGCGCCGCCGCTTCGGCAAGAAAAAAGAAGCGGACGACTCCCATCACGAGCACTCCCAGACCAGTCACTAACACATTCTATTGCTTCTCAAAGGCCGCTTATGCGGCCTTTTCCTTTTCAGGTTCAGGCCAGCATTCCCCTATCCCCCAGCCCTGCGATTTCCCTGCAAATCGTAACGTTGATCATCACGCCAAAAAAGCGCAGAATATAGATATGTTATAACATAACAAATGAGGCTGTCATGAAAGCGGGTATCCATCCCAACTACCGCACTGTGCTGTTCCACGATACCAGTGAGAATGTATTTTATAAAATCGGCTCTACGATCAAAACCGATCGAACCTATGAGTACGAAGGCGAAGTCTATCCTTACGTCACTATCGACGTTTCTTCCGCCTCTCATCCTTATTACACCGGCAAGCAGAAAGAATACGCCAAAGAAGGTAGCGCAGCGCGTTTCCAACAGCGTTTCGGCCGTTTTCTGAAATCGTAATCTGGGGAATTATCCATGCAGGTATTAAGTTCTCTTCGCAGCGCCAAAACGCGTCACAAAGACTGTATCGTGGTCAAACGTCGCGGGCGCGTCTATGTCATCTGTAAGAGCAACCCACGTTTCAACGCGGTACAGGGCAGGAAAAAGAAAAAACGCTAATTATTATTTGCTCAAAAACTATCGGAAGGTGTGCTCATCACCACACCTTCTGTCATTGCCCCTTCATCAATCCCCTTAAAAAACAAAAAGATAAAATAATTATCTTTTCATTCCATCAAAATCTTTACAAATAAAGACAAGCCAGAAAAATTAATTAACACTGTGATTCTTGCTAACAACGAAAAAAATTAAATATACTTGTTCCAGTGGCCGATAAATATATCACGGCTCACCGGAAGCAGCCCGCACCGATAGCAGTAATCGTCATAAAATTGGTTCGACCACACCGTAAACGTTGGCTTTTTTGCTATAATGAATTCAGAATGATTGTTGACAGTGACGTCGAGTCATTCTCTGGCATTCACCGTGTTACCCCTGTTCGTCTTAAGATTAAGGGAAATTGAGGCATACTGAGGGGCATTCTATCTTCTGCACTTCATCACACCACCTGTCTGGCCGAGTGGTGGCCCTAAGTGACACTGAATCGTAGCTTACGGAGGGATAGAAATGGATGAGTACACACCTCAACATTATGATATTGCCCAACTCAGATTCTTGTGTGAAAATCTGCACGACGAAAGTATCGCGACATTAGGTGACAGCAGTCGTGGCTGGGTGAATGATCCGACCTCTGCGGTCAACCTTCAACTAAACGAACTTATCGAGCATATTGCGGCATTTGTTGTTACCTACAAAATAAAATACCCGCATGAAGCGGCGTTATGTGAACGGGTTGAGAAATATCTGGACGACACTTATATTCTTTTCAGCAATTACGGTATAAATGACTCCGAGTTGCAGAAATGGAAAAAATCCAAGTCACAATTATTCAGAATGTTCTCAGAAAAGAGCATCTGTACGGTAGTAAAAACTTAAGCAATAATTTGTCTCATACTTAATTTAAATCCAGGAAAATTAACAAGGTCACTATGAAAAAAATCGACTATTTAATGCGTTTGCGTAAATGCACAACCATCGACACGCTTGAGCGTGTTATAGAAAAAAACAAGTACGAGCTTTCCAACGATGAGCTTGAAATGTTCTATTCAGCTGCAGACCACCGCCTGGCAGAGCTGACGATGAATAAGCTTTACGACAAAGTACCAACTGCTGTGTGGAAATACGTTCGTTAAGCATTAAAAACAGCAGTTTAAATACATAAAGACACTGTGCCGATATTCTGTCGGCCTTTGTTTTTTATGAACTGTAAAGAATAACACCCCCTTTGTAACAAGAAGTATCACGCATTACTTAAATTTCTCTTTATTAATTCATTCACTCTCCCCAGAATTAAATCGAACCTTTCTGATTAAAAACCTTTTCACCGAATTTATCGTATAAAAAACGTTGTACCTTTTATTGATAAAACATCAGGCGGGGATATTAGAAATAATGTTGAAGCCAGAGGGAGAGAGATAAAATGGTGGAGGCCCCGCCAGCTACATCCCGGCACACACGTCGCCTGCTGCGGCTGCTTCCTTCCGGACCTGACCGGGTCCACAGGTTAGTGTTGCGGGAGAACCAACGGGGCCTCCATTGACAGCTCCACAGTTGTGGAGCGGAGGGCATTATCGGTGATGAACTGGGCAATTGCAAGTTGCCGCCGCCTAACCGCTGTTTTCTTACCCATCGCCAGCTTTTATACTGCTGATACCGTTCATTCTCTACCGGTTTCAACATATTGGATCCCGCCATGATTACCGAAGCGGACAATTTTCGTCAGCGAGTCATCCACGTTATCGCCGCCATTCCTTACGGCTGCGTCGTTACCTATGGCGATGTCGCTCGTCTTGCCGGCTCGGCCCGAGCCGCACGGCAGGTAGGTGGTATACTGCGGGGGCTCCCCACAGGCAGCCAGCTACCCTGGTATCGGGTGATTAATCGAAAAGGAGAGATTTCGCTTACCGGCCCGGATTTTCAGCGGCAAAAATCGGCCCTTCAATCTGAAGGGGTGATACTGGATTTGGAAGGGAAGATCGATCTGGAGAGATTTCGCTGGCGGTACGTGCAGGATGTCCTGTAAGCAGGCACCGCCAGCGTGATTAACAATATTAATAGGATTGTGATGACGAATCTGAAACACCCTCATCGGACGCTGCCGGTGCATTCGGCGTCAGAAACCCGCCGGACTTCGCCGGCACCGGTACAGTCGGAACCGGTATCAGTGTCAGATCGGCATTATTCACCCCATTGCTGACCACCGGCATCACATGCTCGGTAATCAATGTCACCCGGTGGTTAATGGCAACGGCGGCACTGAGCAGGATACGGGCGTCCGGCCGGATTTCCGCCGGGTTATAAGGCAGCACAAACCGGAATGGCGCCTGCTGCCCTTCCGTGCGGATAACCCGCTGAGAGATCACTTTTGAAGGTGCATCCGGAATCGACGCATCGGATACGGTCACCGTCAGCACCGAATCCGGCGGCAACGCGATTTTTTGGCGAATATTGACTGTGCCGGTCACAGCGGGCATGCCGCTAACAGGTTGAGAAAGAGTCTGAGTCTGCCCCGTTGCCGGCGCAGTCGCTTCAGGAGCAACACCATGGTTATTCACACACCCGGAGAGCGCGATCGATACCGTAATACCACCAAAGATATGCCATAATCTCATAGGTAAGTCTCCTTAATTATTTTATCAGGATGACGGTCAGAAAAACCGCCACCTGTTAAGAAGTATGAACCAACCGGCATAACAATTATGGTGGAAAATTCCGATAGTTATCGTGTAATCACATTAACATCCCGGAACCTGCCAGTATCTTCATGTCTGAATTCGATGGAAAGCGTTCTTTTAGCGCACGACGAGCCATTCGCGTAATCACGATTAACCCAAATGCAGAACTATTAACCCAAAGGCAGAGCTATGAGCCAGGCATTACAAAATCTTCTCGAGTTGTTAAATCTGGAAAAACTGGAAGAAGGCCTGTTCCGCGGCCAGAGTCAGGATCTGGGGTTACGCCAGGTATTCGGCGGTCAGGTGGTCGGTCAGGCGCTATCTGCCGCTAAACAGACCGTGCCGGCTGACCGCTTCATTCATTCGTTTCACAGCTACTTCCTGCTTCCCGGCGACAGTCAGAAACCGATTATCTACGATGTGGAGACACTGCGGGACGGCAACAGTTTTAGCGCCAGACGCGTCAGCGCTATTCAGAACGGCCGTTCGATTTTTTACATGACCGCTTCTTTCCAGACACGGGAAAGCGGCTTTGAGCACCAGTGCGACATGCCGCAAGTGACGCCGCCCGACGACTTGCCGTCAGAGCAGGACATCGCCCGTAGTATGGAACATCTGATTCCGCCGGTTATGCGCCAGGTTTTTACCAATGACAGGCCGATAGAGATTCGCCCGATAAAATTTCATAACCCGTTGAAAGGTGAAGCCGCTCCGCCAGTCAGACAGGTGTGGTGCCGGGCCAACGGCACCATGCCGGATGACGAGCGAACCCACCAATATCTGCTTGGTTATACCTCCGATTGTCATTTTCTGCTCACGGCGCTGCAACCGCATGGCGTGGGGTTTCTGGAACGAGGAATGCAAGTCGCAACCATTGACCACGCGATGTGGTTCCACCGGCCGTTCCGGCTGGATGACTGGTTGCTTTACTCTGTCGAAAGCCCCTCGGCTTCCGGCGCCCGCGGGTTTGTTCGCGGCCAGTTCTATACCCGTGAAGGGGTGCTGGTGGCATCCAGCGTGCAGGAAGGCGTCATCCGGCGTCACGGTCAATAGCCCAGCGTCAGACGTAAAAAAACCACCTTTTTCAAGGTGGTTTTTTGTTTGGTATATGACGGTAACCGTTATTATCCGCTACCGAACGGGAATTACTGGTTGTATGCGTTTTCGCCGTGGCTGTTGACGTCCAGACCTTCACGCTCTTGTTCTTCCGGTACACGCAGACCGACAGCAATGTCTGCAACCTTGAAGGAGATGAACGCGGCGACGCCGGACCACACGATAGCGACGATCACGCTAAACAGCTGTACCCATACCTGATGAGCCATGGTCACACCCTGCGCATAACCGGTACCACCCAGCGACGCGGCGGTGAACACGCCGGTCAGCAGACATCCGACGATGCCGCATACGCCGTGCACCCCGAACACATCGCACGGATCGTCGACGCGCAGCCATTTTTTCAGTACGGTCACACCCCACAGGCCAGCAAAACCACCGGCAAAGCCGATAATCATCGCGCCGCCGATACCCACAGTGCCTGCGGCCGGCGTGATGGCAACCAGACCGGCGATACAGCCAGAACAGGCGCCCAGCAGAGACGGTTTACCGCGACTAATCCACTCGCCAACGACCCAGGCCAGAATCGCAGCGGCTGTTGCCACCACGGTGGTCAGGAACGCCAGACCCGCGATGTTGTTGGCGGCAGCGGCAGAACCGGCGTTGAAACCGAACCAGCCGATATACAGGATAGCGGTGCCCAGGAATACCATCGGCAGATTATGCGGCTTGAAAGCCTCTTTGCCGAAACCGACACGTTTGCCCAACAGCAACGCGCCAACCAGACCAGCCACAGCGGCGTTGATGTGTACAACGGTGCCGCCAGCGAAGTCCAGCGCGCCGTCTGCCGCCAGATAACCGCCGCCCCATACCATGTGGGTCATCGGCAGATAAGACAAGGTGAACCACAGTGCGGAGAAGATCAGTACGGCAGAGAAACGAATACGCTCACCCAGCGCACCAATCACCAGCCCCACGGTAATGCAGGCAAAGGACGCCTGATAAGCCACATGGATAAACTGGTAGAAAGTACCGCTGACAGAGTTGATATCAATGCCATTCAGCATGAAATTGGTCAGGCTGCCGAAGAACGGGCTGCCTGTACTGAATGCCACGCTGTAGCCATAAATCACCCACAGAATGCAGACCAGCGCAAAAGCCACCATAATCTGAGTCAGCATGGACAGCACGTTTTTGCTACGAATCAGGCCGCCGTAAAACAGCGCCAATCCAGGAATCGTCATGAACAGCACCAATGCGGTACAAATCATCATGAACGCATTGTCCGCTTTGTCCGCCACAGGCGCCGGCGTATCCGCCATGACCCATGCAGGAAGCATGGCAGCCGCTCCTAAACCTAATGACAAGGAAAGTTTCTTCATTTTCTCTTCATCCCTATTTAATAAGGCTAAATCAGGTAATTGTTATAGTGCGGCTTCGTCAGTTTCGCCGGTGCGGATACGGATGACACGCTGCAGTTCCGCGACAAAGATTTTGCCATCGCCAATCTTACCGGTGTAGGCGGCTTTACTGATGACATCGATAACTTCATCCAACTGGTCGTCGGCGATCGCGATGTCAATTTTCACTTTTGGCAAAAAGTTAACGCTGTACTCCGCGCCACGATACAGTTCCGCATGCCCTTTCTGACGCCCAAACCCTTTCACCTCAGTGACGGTGAGCCCCTGGATGCCTACAGAAGACAATGCTTCGCGTACGTCTTCCAGCTTGAACGGTTTAATTACCACAGTAACCAGTTTCATCCTCATCCCCCTAACCATGTAAGTTCAGGCCTGCGCCCGTCACTCTCAAATATGTCCACGAATCACTTAAAGCAAATCGTGTGCCATAAATGTTGAGCCGAAGCAAAAGCGATAAAACGCGACCCGTTAGGGACAGAACGGAAGATGACTGTATGAAGTATGGACAATGAACAGGAAAAACAGGAGCGCGCGACGCACAAAAATAGTGCATCGCGCTTGGTTTCAGTGCAGCGCACTGCACAACAAGGCGGGCTCTGCCAAATTATGGTGCGAAACGCTGCACTGCGTTGGCAGTCATGGTGCCTGAGATATCAGTTCGGAAGAATCGTGCGGTTGCGAAAAGGCCAACTCTCGGCTCGCCTGCTGCAACTGGTACATCTGGTAATAACGCCCTTCCTTCGTCAGCAACTGTTCGTGCGTTCCCTGCTCCACCGTTTTACCGTGGTGCAGCACCAGAATGTTGTCCGCCTCGACAATGGTTGACAGGCGATGTGCGATCACCACCAGCGTGGTATGAGAACGCACCAATCGCAATGCCCGCTGGATAGCCTGCTCGGTACCGGAATCGATATTGGCGGTCGCTTCATCCAGAATCAGAATTCTGGGAGCCGCCACCAGCACTCTGGCCAGCGCCAGCAACTGTTTTTGCCCAACCGACAGGTTGTTCCCCTGCTCGCCGATACGAGTATGAAGACCTTCCGGCATGTCTCGCACCAGCGGCGCCAGTTGCACCGCTTCCAGCACCTGCCAGACGTTTTCCTCACTGATGTCGCGCCCCAGCGTGACATTGGCGTACATGGAATCAGCCAGCACTACCGGGTCCTGTTGCACCATTGCCACATGCTGACGCAGCACCTGATGCGACAACGTCGGCAACGGACGATCATCGAGACGGATTTCCCCGCTATCCGGCACGTAATACCCCATTAGCAGACTTGCCAGCGTGCTCTTACCACTGCCGGTATGCCCAACCAACGCGACAAATCCGCGATCCGGCACGTGCAACTCGATGTCATGCAGCACCGGTTTGCCTTTATGGTAGGAAAACGTCATCTGATTGATATCGATACGCCCGCTCTCCAGCGCACGAACATCGTCACCATAACGCTGGCGGGCGCCGTCCATCAGCTCAAAAATACGCTCTCCCGCGACTACAGCCTGCTGCAACATTGACTGCTGGGTGGTGAGTTCAATCAGCGGCTCATTCAGACGCCCCAGATAGTTGATAAAGGCATACAGCACCCCCACCCCGACGGAACCGACCGAACTGAACCCAAACTGCAGCAACAGACCGCACATCACCAATGCCGAAAACAGGCTCAACAGCGGGCGCAACAGGAAACCGTCCAGCCGTAGCGTCTGCATGCGCGCATCATAATGCGACCAACTGGCGTCACTCAGCTTTTTGCCAAACCGTATCTGCTGGCGAAACTGCTGGATAACGCTCATGCCGCTGATGGACTCGTTGAAACCATCGTTGATGTCCGCCAGGTAACTGCGCATCCGCCGGACAATCGGCGTGCTGTAGCGTTGATAAATCACCATGACAATCGCGACCGCCGGAAAAATGGTCAGCGCCACCAGCGCCATGCGCCAGTCCAGACTGAACATGGCTATCAACATCGCCCCAATCAGCGCCGCGCTGCGCAACACGCTGCCCACTACCATCACATACAGATCACGAACCACTTCCGTATCGTTGGTCACGCGTGAGATCAATTGCCCGACCGGTTGGGTATCGAACACCGCTAACGGTTGACGCAACGCCGCATCCATCACATCAATGCGCAGCTGTTGCACGACGCCAACCGCCACCCGGTTGAACATCAGCGCCTGAACATAATGCAATAGCGCCGCAATCCCCTGCAGCACGATATACCCTGCCGCCAACCCGGCCGCCATCATCAGCGGAAATTCGCCTTTGCTCACCAGATGGTCAATGAAATAGCTGACCAGTACCGGCCCCGCTACTTCCGCGCCCGCCGCCACCCACAGCAGCAAAACTCCGGCCCCTACCGTTTTTTTCCACGGCAGACCGTAAGCCAGCAACCGCTTCAGCGTCGGCCATAATGCCCGGGAATTACTCATGCGGTCGCTCCTCATGGGGTGAATCATCCAGCGCGGCTTCCAGTTGTTGATAACGATACATATCGCGATACCAGCCGGCCTGCTGCGACAGTTGCCCATGATCGCCGCATTGCGCGACATGCCCTTGCTGCAACACCAGAATTTCATCGGCATCCACCAGCGCCGACAAACGATGCGCGCTGATAATTAGCGTTCGCCTCTGCCCCCACTGACGCAAATTACTCAAAATCTGGTGCTCCGTGCGACCATCCACCGCAGACAACGCATCATCCAGCACCAGCACTTCAGCCTCCAACAGCAGCGCACGGGCAATGGCGATGCGCTGTTTCTGGCCACCAGACAGCATCACCCCCCGTTCGCCGACTTCGGTCTGATACCCCTGCGGCAAGCGAAGAATATCGTCATGCACGTTTGCCAGCCGCGCCGCTTCTTCAATCTGTTGTTGGGAAGCATCAGGGCGTCCCAGCGCAATATTGTTGGCTACCGAGTCCGAAAACAGGAACGGCGTCTGGCCGACTACTGCAAATCGGCTTCGCAGCTCATCCAGTCGAATCTGGTTTAATGGCTGTTGGTGATAGGTAATCTGCCCTTGTTCGACATCAAAATAACGCAGCAGCAATGCCAGCAGCGTACTCTTGCCGGAACCGGTCGGGCCGCAAAGCCCCAGGGTTTTCCCCGGCGCCAGCGTAAAACGGACATCATTGAGCACCGACGCCGAATGCCCCGGGTAATGGAAGGCAGTAATCTCCGCAACCAGCGTTCCCGGCTGGGCAGGCAGCGCCTGAGAGCCATCCACCACCACCGGAGCCTCAGACAAGAGCTGACGGATGCGGCTATAGGCGGCGCTGCCGCGCTCGACAATATTAAACATCCAGGCCAGCGCCAGCATCGGCCAAATCATCAGGCCAAGGTACATCACAAAACTGGTCAACGACCCCAACGTCATAGAACCATTAATCACCATCCAACTGCCGCCCCCTACCGCCAGCAGGTTGCAGAAGGCCACCGCGATATAAATCGTCGGGTCGAAACGCGCATCCACCCGCGCCACTCGCATGTTTTTCTGACCGGCGTCGGCGGCGACCCGGGCGAAACTGCCTGACTGGTGATCTTCCAGACCAAACGCTTTAATCATGCGGATACTGGTGAGGCTCTCCTGGGCATGGTCATTGAGCGAGGAGAATGCCGCCTGCGCGTCTTTGAAACGCTGATGCAACTGCGTACCATAACGTTTGATGATCACCGCCATCAGCGGCATCGGCGCCAGCGCTATTAGCGTCAGTTGCCAACTGAGTTGGGTACACATCACCACCAGTACCGCGCACCCCATCACCAGCGAATCCACCAGCGTCAACACCCCTTCCCCGGCGGCGAAGACCACCCGGTCCACGTCATTGGTCGCGCGAGCGATCAGGTCTCCGGTGCGATGGCGAAGGTAAAAAGCAGGATGCTGTCGGCTCAGTTGGCGATAGAAATCTTCACGCAGCTCAACGGCCAGTTGATAGGCTGCGCCAAATAGCCAGATGCGCCAGAAATAGCGCAACAGATAGGTCAATAACGCAACCAGAAGAATCCCGCCAATCCACCACAGTACCGTGGTCGTGGCCATTTGACGCTGCGTTACGCCGTCGACAATGATGCCAACCAGTCTGGGCGGCAGCAATTGCAGGATAGCAATCACAATCAATAGGATTACCGCCCCCAGATAGCGCTTCCATTCACGGCGGAAATACCATCCTAGTTGAACAAAAAGTCTCACGCGATTTCAGTCCATTAGCTACAGAATTATGATGCAGGGAACAGATTATTATACATAAAGTGTATGGCGAATAAATTTTATACCTGCAGGGGCAAAGCCGTTGTCTGTTTCATGCACTCCATAGCGAAACTGGATGTGACATCAACCAACCCCGGTATGCCATTGACCAACCGTTTGTAAAAAGCGTCATAGCTTTTCATATCCGCCACCTGAACCTGCATCAGATAATCGTATTCTCCCGCCATACGGTAAAACGCCAGCACCTCCGGCATATCGGAGACAAAATGGGAAAACTCCTGGTACCAGGCGCTATTGTGCTGCTGGGTTTTCAACAACACAAATGCCGTCAGCCCCAGCCCCAGCTTTTCATTATCCAGCAAAGCGACGCGGGACTTGATGTACCCGTCATCTTCCAGCCGTTTTAGCCGTTTCCAGCAAGGAGTGGACGTCAGGTTCACCGCCTCGGCCAGCGCCTGCAACGACAGAGTACAATCCTGCTGTAGCAATGACAGCAGCATACGATCGGTTTTATCCAGCATATCGACATAAAAGAGAAAAATTTTCTCTCATTAGCCCTTTTTAAAAACAAAAAGGCAATCTTTTTTTCTGCAAAAAACGATACGCTAAATCCTATCCTCGCCATTGTGCGTACGCGTTGCGTCGGATGGCGAAACAGACTTTGAAAACATAATTCTTATTCAGCAGGACAACATCACATGACCAGCACCTGGGTACGCGACGCCGTCAGCGCGATTGAGGCCGATTTTCAACGTTCGGCAGACACTCACCTGATTCGCCTGACCTTGCCGGACTACCCCGGCATCTACTTTTACCTCAAGGATGAGAGCACGCATCCGAGCGGCAGTCTGAAACACCGCCTTGCCCGCTCCCTGTTTCTGTACGGTCTGTGCAACGGCTGGATTAACGAGGGCACGCCGATTATTGAGGCCTCGTCCGGCAGTACCGCCGTGTCGGAAGCCTATTTCGCCCGCTTGCTGGGACTGCCGTTTATTGCCGTGATGCCTGCCTGTACAGCCAGACGAAAAATCGAACAAATCACGTTCTATGGCGGGAATTGCCATTTCGTTGAACAATCCGGCCAGATTTACGCCGCCTCCGAAGCGCTGGCCAAAGAGCTGCACGGCCACTACATGGATCAGTTCACGTACGCCGAACGCGCTACCGACTGGCGCGGCAATAACAACATCGCGGACAGCATCTACCGGCAAATGGAACGTGAACCGTTCCCGGTACCGGACTATTTGGTGATGAGCGCGGGCACGGGCGGTACTTCCGCCACGCTGGGGCGCTACATCCGTTACAAAGGTTTGGATACGCAACTGGTGGTGGTGGATCCGGAAAACTCGGTGTTCTACGACTGCTATCGCCAGCAAGATCGCACACTCACCGGGAAATGCAGCAGCCGTATCGAAGGCATCGGCCGCCCGCGCGCCGAGCCGTCGTTTATCCCCGGCGTGATCGACGACATGATGAAAGTGCCCGACGCCGCCAGTATCGCCACCCTTTACTGGCTGGAACGGATTCTGGGGCGCAAGGTCGGCCCGTCCACCGGTACCAACGTCTGGGGTATGCTGCAACTGGCCGGGCAGATGGTGGCGGAGGGGCGCCGCGGTGCGATCGTCACGTTGCTGTGCGACAGCGGCGAGCGCTATCTCGACACTTACTACAATCAGGATTGGGTACGCGCCCAGATTGGCGATATCACCCCTTATCTTCAGCAACTGACTGAAGGATATCGAATTCCGTGACGCTATCCCGGGAGGCCGCGTTCCCCTTACGCTGAACTGCGCCGGGATTTCAGGTACCATAGCCGCCAGAATATGGTTGACGGATAGCGGCCGCCTGGCGGCTCCCACGCATGAGGGTGAACGAGAATGACAAGCGCAGTTGTAGTTTTCAGTGGTGGACAGGATTCCACCACCTGCCTGATACAGGCCCTGCAGCAGTATGATGAAGTCCATTGCGTCACATTTGATTACGGGCAACGCCACCGCGCTGAAATCGACGTCGCCGCGGAGCTGGCGCAGACGTTGGGAGCCAGAGCGCACAAGGTGCTGAATGTCGGCTTGCTCAACGAACTGGCGGTCAGTAGCCTGACCCGTGACAATATCCCTGTCCCCGAATTTGATGCCAATGCCGACGGGTTGCCCAGTACCTTTGTTCCCGGTCGAAACATTCTTTTTCTGACGCTGGCCTCGATTTACGCCTATCAGGTGGGCGCGGATACCGTTATCACCGGCGTCTGCGAAACCGACTTTTCCGGCTACCCCGACTGTCGTGACGAATTCGTCAAGGCGTTGAATCAGGCGGTAACGTTGGGTCTGGCAAGAGATATTCGCTTTGTCACACCGCTGATGTGGCTCAACAAGGCAGAAACCTGGGCGCTGGCGGACTATTATCAACAGCTTGATACCGTTAGAAACCATACGCTTACCTGCTACAACGGCATTAAAGGAACGGGGTGCGGGCAGTGCGCTGCATGCCACCTGCGGGCAAAAGGGCTGGCGGAATACCAGCATAATCCATCGGCCGTGATGGCTTCCCTGAAGCACAAAACCGGTCTGAAATGAAGGTACCGGTACCAGACAAGCCAACGCTCGTCTGGTACTGATCTTTCACATTCAGTTTTCGCTACTGTCGGGGAATTGCATTTTTGCCAGTTTTCCCCGACGATGCTCCGACTTACAGGCGCAAGCGGGACTGGTTACGCTCGATCAGCGCACTGCCGATTCCCGGCACTTCCTGCAGTTGTTCAATCTGGGTAAACGGCCCATTTTGCTCACGATAAGACACAATCGCCTGCGCCTTTTTCAGTCCTACCCCATTGAGCGCCGCGGCCAGTTGTTCCGCCGTTGCGGTGTTAATACTCACTTCCTCTTCATCTGTCGCCGACGTGGTCGCCTTTTCAAGCTTCTGCTCCGGCGAAGCGGATTTCACCGCAGCGACGCCGGTTTTATCCGGCGCCGTCACGGCTGGCGCGGCATGAAGCCACGTTGATACCCCGGCAAAACTCATCCCCACAATCAGACATAACGCTTTAATTCCTGAATTTTTCATGCTGCTTCCTCCTTGTGTTTGACAGCCCGGTCACAATGCCCGAGCCTTCAAAACACGGCAAACAGCAAACTAAAAATGTGGAAAAGGCCGCGAAAGCGGCCTTTGGATGTTGCAGTGATTTGCAAAATTCTGCGAGGTTTATTGCACTTCTTGCGCAGCGCTACCGTACTTGATCTTCGCCTGACTGCGCAGGCTCGTCAGCAGGGTGTCAAACAGCGCGCCTACAGAACTCTGTTCCACCTGGGCGCCGAACTGTTTCTTCTGATCATCCGACAAGACATGCGGTTTCACTGCGTCCAGCGCGATCAGCACGACATTGCCGGCCTGATCCTGAGCCACCGCGTAAGAAGGCTTGTCTTTCTTCGGCTGCTGCATCGCAAACACCGTTTCGGCCAGCGCATCGGTCTGCCCGGTAGAGGACATCTCTTTCGCTGCGCTAAAGCTCAGGCCAGCAGCCGTCATGCTGTCGGTTTTCCCCTGATAAAGGTCAGCCATAATCTTTTCAGCTTCAACCTTGGCCTGTTGTTCGGCTTTCTGGCGTTTCAGCGTCTGAACCACCTGATCGCGCACCTGATCCAGCGACTGGGTCGCCTCCGGTTTATGTTCGGTCACGCGCAATACAAACGCACGGTCGCCTTCAACGCTGATCACATCCGAGTTATTACCCGGCGTGCCATTCTCGCCGACTAGCGAACCACCGAAAATAGCCTGGGTGACCGGCTGGAAGTTCAGTGCAGCCGGCACATTGTCACGCGTAAACCAGTCGGTCTGAACCGCTTTGATATTGGCGACTTTCTCAGCGGAGACCAACGATTCATTATCATTGCTGGCGGCTTCGCTGATTTTCTGCTGCAGAGAATAGAACGCATCCAGCGCTTTCTCGCGTTTTACCTTCTCCGCCAAATCGGCGCGAACTTCGTCCAGCGCCTTGACGCGCTGCGCCTGAATATCATCCAGACGAATAATCAGGTAGCCGACCGAGGATTTGATGACGTCAGACAGCTGGCCTTTCTCTTTCAGACCGGCCTGTTTGATTTCATCTACCGTAGAGCCGTTATCCATCCAACCCAGGTCACCGCCGTTGCGACGGGAAACGATGTCGGTAGATTTCTCTTTAGCCAACGCGGCAAAATCAGCGCCTTTCTTCAGTTGCTCCAGCGCGGCTCTGGCGTCTGCTTCGGTTTTCAACTGAATGACGCTGTATTTTTTACGTTCCGGCTGGGTGAACTCACTCTTATGCTGCTCGTAGTAGGCCGCGATATCGGTGTTATCCACCTTGGTTTTATCCATGATGGAAGCGGCATCCAGCATGATATAGCTGACTTTGAACTGTTCAGGCGCCAGATAGCGACCCTTGTTCTGATCGTAGAAGTTTTTCACTTCCTCATCAGAAACGGTCTGGTTCTTGGCGCGAGCGCTCAGATCGATAGTTGCCGTGCGAATGGTGCGATCCTGCGCCGCCATCGCCACCAGGTTATCGAGCTCCTGCTGCAATACGAAGTCAGTATTGCCCAGCCCGCGAATCAATTGCTGGGTTAACAGCTGCTTGCGCAGAAACTGCGCGTAGGCATCCGGCGTCAGCCCCAGCTGACTCACCTGCGCCAGGTATTTATCATTATCGAAACGGTTGTTGGTCTGGAACTCAGGCACGGAGAAAATCGCCTGTTTGACCTGTTCGTCGCTGATATTCAGTCCCAGATTATGGGAATATTGAACAACCAGCGTTTCGTCGATCAGCTGTGACAGTACCTGCCTGCGCAACTGCTGCATATACCCTTCGTTGGCAGCCAGCGCGGAGAAATTCTCTCCCAGCATCTCTTGCTGACGACTGCGTTCGTTCTGTACGCCCTGCTCTAGCTGAGCCCGGGTAATTTCCTGCCCATTCACCTTGGCCGCGTAATCGCCTGAACCTCGTATCAGGTAATCCCCCACGCCGGTCAACACGAATGAACCAATAATCAAGGCAAGAATAATTTTCAGCACGACGTTGTTAGCGGCCGCGCGTAAATTGTCCATCATAATGTGACAACACTCCGCTGTAGAATGGATAACACTTCCCCTGCGCAGGCCGTAGCCATGCCTCCCTGCTATTGCTATAGCCGCATTCGGCTAGGGCGCACTCAAGTATTTGCCTGATAACAGTAATCTTAATGACCTGTAAAAAAAGGCACATCATACCATGATGCGCCTTATATCTTACCCTACCCAGTACGCCGAGTCAGGTAGTTGTTTGGACTGGAAAACCGTCCCACCTCAGATTTTGCTACTTAATCATCAATTCACTGAGTCTTTCAGTGCTTTTCCAGCACGGAAACCCGGCACTTTAGCGGCCGGAATGCTGATTTCTTTCCCGGTTTGCGGGTTACGGCCGGTGCGTGCTGCGCGCTCACGCACGGAGAACGTACCAAAACCGACTAAAGCAACGTCATCCCCTGCTTTCAGAGATTCAGTAACAGACCCAATAATTGCATCCAACACACGCCCTGCTGCCGCTTTGGAAATATCAGCATCTGCGGCAATTTTGTCGATCAATTGTGACTTGTTCACACTCTCATCCCCTCTGAAATACTGTCATTACGCCAGAGCGCCCAGCGCAACACGTAGCTTTATCAATTCAGTCAAGCCGCAGACTACCAGCCAGCAGGCTCAACAGTGCTCTAACTTAGCGGCACGAAAAAAGGCTGGCAAGCACCATTTTACTTACCAGCCTTTATTTTCTCAGTGGTTTTTGCGATAGGTCACTATTTTTTGGCTACCGACTTCACCACATCCATGCCATAAGGCGAGTTCTGCAAAGCAATAGTGAGCACTTCCTCAATGCGTTTGACCGGGTGAATCTCCAGATCGGCAATCACATTCTGCGGAATCTCTTCCAGATCGCGCTTGTTCTCTTCCGGAATCAGCACGGTCTTGATCCCGCCGCGATGCGCGGCCAGCAGTTTCTCTTTCAACCCGCCAATCGGCAGTACCAGCCCACGCAGGGTGATTTCACCGGTCATCGCCACATCGGCGCGCACCGGGTTGCCGGTCAGGCAGGACACCAGTGCGGTACACATGGCGATACCGGCGCTCGGACCGTCTTTCGGCGTAGCGCCTTCCGGCACATGCACGTGGATATCGCGCTTTTCATAAAAGTCGGAGTTGATCCCCAGCTTTTCCGCTCTGGCGCGCACTACGGTCAGCGCAGCCTGAATCGACTCCTGCATGACCTCACCCAGCGAACCGGTATAGGTCAGCTTGCCTTTGCCCGGCACACTGGCGGTTTCGATGGTCAGCAAGTCGCCGCCCACTTCCGTCCAGGCAAGGCCCGTTACCTGACCCACGCGGTTCTCTTCGTCCGCACGGCCGTAATCGTAGCGTTGAACGCCAAGATATTCCTTCAGGTTATCGCCGGTGATCTGGATATGCTTGAGTGCTTTATCCATCATCAGCGATTTCACCGCCTTACGGCACAGTTTAGAGATCTCGCGCTCCAGACTACGCACCCCGGCTTCGCGGGTGTAGTAGCGAATAATGCCGATAATGGCGCTATCTTCGACCGTCAGTTCGCCTTTTTTCAGGGCGTTGCGCTCAATCTGTTTCGGCAGCAAATGCTGGCGGGCGATATTGAGTTTTTCGTCCTCGGTATAACCGGACAGACGAATCACTTCCATACGATCCAGCAACGGCGCTGGAATATTCATGGAGTTGGACGTCGCCACAAACATCACGTCGGACAGGTCGTAATCCACTTCCAGATAGTGATCGTTAAACGCCACGTTCTGTTCCGGATCCAGCACTTCCAGCAAAGCGGAAGCCGGGTCGCCGCGCATATCGGAGGACATCTTATCGATCTCATCCAACAGGAACAGCGGGTTTTTCACCCCCACTTTGGCCATCTTCTGAATCAGCTTGCCCGGCATGGAACCGATATAGGTACGGCGGTGACCACGGATTTCCGCTTCATCACGCACGCCGCCCAACGCCATACGCACATATTTACGACCGGTGGCTTTGGCGATCGACTGACCCAGAGAGGTTTTACCCACCCCCGGCGGCCCGACCAGACACAGGATCGGCCCTCTGATCTTGCTGACACGGCTCTGCACCGCCAGATATTCGAGGATACGTTCCTTGACGCGTTCCAGACCATAGTGGTCGCTGTCCAGCATCTCCTGGGCTTTAACCAGATCTTTCTTCACCTTGCTGCGCGCCTGCCACGGTACCTGCACCATCCAGTCGATGTAGCTGCGCACCACGGTCGCCTCAGCCGACATCGGCGACATCATACGCAGCTTCTGCAACTCGGCTTCAGCTTTTTCACGCGCCTCTTTCGGCATGCTGGCGGATTCGATCTTGCGTTTCAGCGCTTCCTGTTCGTCAGGCGCGTCATCCATTTCTCCCAGCTCTTTCTGAATGGCCTTCATCTGCTCATTCAGGTAATACTCGCGCTGGCTTTTTTCCATCTGTTTTTTAACGCGGCTGCGGATCCGTTTCTCCACCTGCAACAGGTCAATCTCGGACTCCATCATCGCCATCAGGTATTCCAGACGTTCGGTCACGTCGGACATTTCCAGCACAGACTGTTTGTCCGCCAGCTTCAGCGGCATGTGCGCGGCGATGGTATCGGCAAGACGCGCCGCATCATCAATACTATTAAGAGACGTTAATACTTCAGGGGGAATTTTCTTATTCAGTTTGATATAGCCTTCAAACTGATTGATGGCCGTGCGCATGAGCACTTCCTGCTCACGCTCTTCAATTGCCGGCGACTCCAGGTATTCCGCCTGGGCCGCAAAATGTTCTCCGCTGTCAGAGAGTGT
The DNA here is from genome assembly GCF_002812485.1 of Dickeya fangzhongdai. Classification (NCBI taxonomy): domain Bacteria; kingdom Pseudomonadati; phylum Pseudomonadota; class Gammaproteobacteria; order Enterobacterales; family Pectobacteriaceae; genus Dickeya; species Dickeya fangzhongdai. Next base: position 1,299,742 of record NZ_CP025003.1, on the reverse strand, counting down.
CGTGATGCGCGCTCGCTGCAAGCCTTCCACCAGCACCTTTACGGTACCATCAGGCAGTTTCAGCATTTGAAGAATAGAGGCGACCGTCCCTACCGAGAAAAGATCGTTAACACCAGGCTCATCCGTTGAGGCTTCTTTCTGTGCCACCAGCATGATCTTTTTGTCGTGATCCATAGCCGCTTCAAGGCACCGAATTGATTTCTCCCGACCAACAAACAACGGAATGACCATGTGCGGATAAACCACCACATCGCGCAACGGCAATACGGGGATTTCTATGCGTTCGGAACGCTCAGGGTTCATAGAGCTCTCTCTTAGTTTCGTTTCCGCCAGGTTAAGGGAATCCGTGAACGCGGGCATCACGGGTTTCACCTATAGGTAATCGAGTATATGGGGATAAATATCTCACATTCAACGACTGAACGTGTGTAAAAAAAAATGGGGGGCTAAAACCCCCCATTTTATCGTTTACCGTTGTTTTTTAGGCTAATTATTCGCCAGATGCCTGCTGTGCTTCAGGCTTGCCGTAAATCAGCAGCGGCTCGGTTTGCCCCGAAATGACAGAATCGTCGATCACCACTTTATCCACGTTTTCCAGCGAAGGCAGGTCGTACATGGTTTCCAGCAACGCCGCTTCTACGATGGAGCGCAAACCACGAGCGCCGGTCTTACGCGCCATAGCTTTTTTCGCAATGGCGGTCAACGCTTCGTCACGGAACTCCAGCTCCGCGCCTTCCAGTTTGAAAAGCGCCTGATACTGTTTGGTCAGCGCATTCTTCGGCTCGCGCAGGATCTGGATCAACGCTTCCTCATCCAGTTCTTTCAGCGTCGCTACCACCGGCAAACGCCCGATAAACTCGGGGATAAGACCAAACTTGATCAAATCGCCCGGCTCTACCTGGCTCAGCAGTTCACCTTCTGTCGCCTTCTGGGACAGGCCCTTCACCGTGGCGTTGAAACCAATGCCGCGACCAGTATCGGTACGCTGTTCAATAACCTTGTCCAATCCGGCAAATGCACCGCCACAGATAAACAGGATTTTGGAGGTATCCACCTGCAAAAACTCCTGCTGCGGGTGCTTACGCCCACCCTGCGGCGGAACGGCGGCGATAGTGCCTTCAATCAGCTTCAGCAACGCCTGCTGCACCCCTTCTCCGGACACGTCGCGAGTGATGGACGGGTTGTCGGATTTACGGGAAATCTTGTCGATCTCATCGATGTAGACAATACCGCGCTGCGCTTTCTGCACATCGTAGTCACACTTCTGCAGCAGCTTCTGGATAATGTTTTCAACGTCCTCGCCCACATAACCGGCTTCGGTCAATGTGGTGGCGTCAGCCATAGTGAAAGGCACATCCAGGAAACGAGCCAGCGTTTCCGCCAGCAATGTTTTCCCGCTACCGGTCGGACCGATCAGCAGGATGTTGCTTTTGCCCAGTTCGACGCCATTATTGCTGTCGCCATTACGCAGACGTTTGTAGTGGTTGTAGACAGCAACCGCCAGCACCTTTTTCGCCTGTTCCTGACCGATAACATAATCGTCCAGATGACGGCGGATTTCGTGTGGCGTCGGTAACGCACTGCGCTCACGGTGTGGCGCTACTTCTTTAATTTCTTCGCGAATAATGTCGTTACACAAGTCAACACATTCATCGCAGATATACACTGACGGCCCGGCGATCAGCTTACGAACCTCGTGTTGGCTTTTGCCGCAGAAAGAACAGTACAGCAGTTTTCCTGAACCGTCTTTGCGCTTATCTGTCATGAGTCAAACCTCTTCTCTAGTCTCTTGCCCGCAGGCCAACCACATAGCAATCGCGCCACAGCAAACGCCAGCCTACTACCATAATGGCCGGCACCCCGCGTCATCTGGCTATTTCGCATCCCTGGCGTTATTCACGATGGGTAAGTACAGAATCTACCAACCCATAGTCTACTGCCTCGGCGGCAGAGAGGAAACGGTCACGCTCCGTGTCCCTTTCTATTGCTTCAAGAGGCTGACCGGTATGTTTGGCCATCAACTCGTTCATCCGAGCCTTCACCTTAAGGATCTCTTTAGCGTGAATCTCGATATCCGTCGCCTGTCCCTGGAATCCGCCCAGCGGCTGGTGGATCATCACCCGGGAATTCGGCAGGCAGAAGCGCTTGCCCTTGGTACCCGCCGTCAGCAGGAAAGCGCCCATCGACGCCGCTTGCCCCATACAGATGGTGCTGACATCCGGCTTAATAAATTGCATGGTGTCGTAAATCGACATGCCGGCGGTAATCACGCCCCCTGGAGAGTTAATGTACAGATAGATATCTTTTTCAGGGTTTTCGGCTTCCAGAAACAGCATCTGCGCCACAATCAGGTTAGCCATGTGATCCTCGACCTGACCGGTCAAAAAGATCACGCGTTCCTTCAGGAGTCGGGAATAGATATCGTAAGAACGCTCCCCACGCGAAGTCTGCTCAACCACCATCGGCACCAAGGCCATGTGAGGGGCCAGTTTTTCTTGTTCGCCACTGTATGACATTAACGTCTCCTAGATAAAATGCATTTGGCGCATACCGCCTGATTCTACTTGAGATGGAAAGTGATGACCATGCTCAGACACGCAGTTAGCCATCTCTCCGTCGCCGGAATCGGGCGAGTTTCCCTGACGATGCAATCTACGCGGTATTAACCAGTTGGGGACCGATGCATCCTTTTTCAAGCTTACACCAGCGATTCATTTTGGTTAAAGCGATATCCTGCGCTGAAAGCGGGTTTGATTGCGCCTTGATTAATCAGCCATCAATAGATTAATCGCTATTAATCATAGTGCAGATTTGGCAGGAGCTGTCGGCAGGCCGTTCAGTTTGTCGCATCAGGGAAGAAAAAGCCCGCAGCATAAACCGCGGGCTTTTGAAGAAACGATTTCAGGTGAAAAAGCGTGATTAGGCAGCGGTTGTCTGATTCATCAGCTCGTTGAAGCTGACCGCTTTTTCTACCACTTTCGCCTTGGACAACAGCGTTTCGATAGCCTGTTCTTCCAGGGCAACGTTACGCATATTGTTCATCATTTCTTTGTTTTTCTTGTAGTACTCAACCACTTCACGCGGATCTTCGTACGCAGAGGCGATTTCGTCGATCAGCACGTTGACGCGGTCTTCGTCGGCTTTCAGCTCGTTGGAAGCGATCACTTCGCCCAGCAGCAGGCCAACAACAACGCGGCGTTTAGCCTGCTCTTCGAACAGTTCGCGCGGCAGTTCCAGAGCCTGTTTCTCATTGCCGCCGAAACGCTGAGCAGCCTGACGACGCAGCACATCGACTTCGCCGTCGATCAGTGCGGCCGGCACATCAATGTCGTTCGCCTTGACCAGACCGTCGATAACCTGAGTTTTCACGCGGTTGCGGATCGCGCCTTTCAGCTCGCGTTCCATGTTCTTGCGGACTTCGGCGCGCAGGCCATCCAGAGAACCGTCTTCAACGCCAAAACGTTTGATGAAATCGGCAGTCAGTTCCGGCAGTTCACGCTCTTCCACTTTCTTCAGCACGATGGCGAATTTAGCGTCCTGACCTTTCAGGTTTTCAGCGTGGTAGTCTTCCGGGAATTTCACCTCGATGGTGAACTCATCGCCCGCTTTGTGACCAACGATACCGTCTTCGAAGCCCGGGATCATACGGCCCTGGCCCATAGCCAGAACGAAATCGGAGGCTTTGCCGCCTTCGAATTCTTCACCGCCGACAGAACCGGTGAAATCGATGGTTACGCGGTCTTCAGCAGTCGCGGCGCGATCGGTTTCTTTCCAGGTTGCCTGCTGTTTGCGCAGGGTATCCAGCATGCCGTCGACGTCGGATTCGGAAACGTCCACCAGCGGTTTTTCAACCTCAATGGTGTCCAGATCTTTCAGCTCGACTTCCGGATAAACTTCGAACTCTACGGAGTAGGTAAAATCACCACCGATCTGGTACTCGCCCGGAACATAGTTCGGCGCGCCAGCCGGATTGATTTTTTCTTTGATGATGGCATCAACGAAGTGACGCTGCATCAGATCGCCCAGCACGTCCTGACGGACGGATGCGCCGTAGCGCTGCTCAACAATTTTCGCCGGCACTTTGCCTTTGCGGAAACCATCGATACGAACTTTTTTAGCCACATTGACCAGTTCGCTCTTAACGGCATTCTCAATGCTGTCAGCAGCAACGGTAATCGTTACGCGGCGCCCAAGGCCTTGAGTGGTTTCAACTGAAACTTGCATCTTGTTACCTCAAAAAATCACAGTGCTCGGTCAACCTCAGAGGCCGTTTTCATAAAGCGCCCTGGGGCGACCTTGCTGATCACAGTCTCACAGAACCAGGACGGCCACTTTACCGGACCAGTTCCCTATAGTCAGAAGCGTCCCGAATACATTCCGGAAAATAAGACGCGGCATTATAGCGGCATCGATAGACCGAGTCGAGGAGAGTAACCAGACTATTGGCGGAGGGCTTTCACACTTTTTATCTGCAAACCGCCTGTAAATGGATCAACCGGCGTTGCCGGCGGTTCGTCGCCGGGCAGTTCAGGTCACTCAACGCTGCAATCCCGCGCCGCCACAGGGCGGAGACGAAGGCACCGCCATCTGCAGGTCCAGCCACTCTTTCGGCGTGTAGGTATGCAGCGCCAGCGCATGCACCGCCCCCGCCAGTTCATCAGCCAATACGCGGTAGATCGCGCGATGGCGGCCAATCACCCGCTCGCCGGTAAAGCATTCGCTGACCAGCACCACCTTGAAATGACTTTCAGAGCCGGCAGGCACGTTATGACGATAACTTTCGTCAATAACTTCAAGGTGTTGCGGTTCGAATTCCGAACGCAACTTGGCTTCTATCGTTTCACGAATCATAGGGTTACCTTTTTCAGGCGTCAGTGAAAATTGCGTCGATAACACGGCCTTTTATCACTGACTGCTCGCTTATCCACTTCAAATTTAGTCATTTTTTGATTATTAATGGGAATATATTGACCATCTGGATACGCGGCGACAGTCGGATTCATCAACCCGACATGCCATTCTCCGCTTCCAGACGTCATTCACGCATAGCACGCTGGAAAAAAGGAATGCAGCTCAGCAGGATACTGACCACTTTCTGCTCTTTCTCTTGTCCAAGACGATGATATGATACCGGACTATGTTTATCAGCCAACCACCGTTTCATGACGAGAAGACACGCATGTTAAAAAAATTCATTTTCCCGTTGTTCGCCGCACTCGTGCTGGCAGGATGCGCCAGCAAGAGCAACACGCTGGATGTCACCCCGAAAATCGCCCTGCCGTCGCAGGATCCTACCCTGATGGGTGTAACCATCAGCATTAACGGCGCCGACCAGCGTGCCGATCAGTCGCTGGCGCGGGTCAACCGTGACGGCCAGTTGGTGACCCTGACGCCGTCGCGCGATTTGCGTTTCCTGCTGCAGGAAGTGCTGGAAAAACAGATGTCGACCCGCGGTTATATGATCGGCACCGGCGGCCCGGTGGCGCTGCAGGTGGTGGTTAATACCCTGTATGCTGATGTCGCCGAAGGCAATCTGCGTTACAACATCACCACCCGCGCGGATATCTCCATTATTGCGCAGGCCGCCAACGGCAATAAGCAGATTAAGAACTACCGCGCCAGCTATAATGTACAGGGCGCGCTTACCGCCACTAACAGCAAGATTACCGAGTCGGTCAATCAGGTGTTGAGTGATGTCATTAGCGATATGGCTCAGGACACCAGCATCAGTACCTTCATCAAAACCAACTCCCGGTAACAGTTTATTCCGCCTCACCTCCCTTGCCCTGTCAGGGCAAGGGAAAAGGACCTCGCATGCTCAGCCGTCTTTTTTCGCTTTTCCGTGAACGCAACAGTGTCATTCTTCTGATTTTGGGTTTTGCCTCGGGTTTACCGCTGGCACTGACTTCCGGCACGTTGCAGGCGTGGATGACGGTAGAAAATGTGGATCTGAAAACCATCGGCTTCTTCTCGCTGGTGGGGCAAGCCTATGTCTTCAAGTTCCTGTGGTCGCCGCTGATGGACCGCTATACGCCGCCGTTTATGGGGCGCCGCCGCGGCTGGCTGCTGGTGACGCAACTGTCGCTGGTAGCGGCGATCGTCTTTATCGGTACGCTGAATCCCTCGCATCATTTATGGTGGCTGGCGATGCTGGCCGTCATCATCGCGTTCTGTTCCGCATCGCAGGACATCGTGTTTGATGCGTACAAAACCGATTTGTTGCCGCCGGAGGAACGCGGCAGCGGCGCGGCCATTTCCGTTCTGGGCTATCGGCTGGCTATGCTGGTTTCCGGCGGCCTGGCGTTGTGGATTGCCGATCGCTTTCTCGGCTGGCACGCCACCTACTGGCTGATGGCGGGTCTTTTGTTGCTGTGCACGCTGGCGACCTGGCTGTCGCCGGAGCCCGCCGTCAGCGAACCCGCTCCGCGCTCTCTTGAACAAGCGGTCTTCGCACCGCTGAAAGATTTTTTCAGCCGCAATAACGCCTGGCTGATTCTGATGCTGATTGTGCTGTATAAGCTGGGGGATGCGTTTGCCGTCAGTCTCAGCACTACCTTTCTGATCCGGGGGGTCGGTTTCAATCCAGGCGAAGTGGGGTTGGTCAACAAGACGCTGGGCCTGTTCGCCACGATTATCGGCGCGCTGTACGGCGGAGTGCTGATGCAACGCTGGACGCTGTTCCGGTCATTGATGCTGTTCGGCCTGCTGCAGGCCGTGTCAAATGCCGGTTACTGGCTGTTGGCTGTCACGGACAAGCAGTTATTCACCATGGCATCGGCGGTGTTTCTGGAAAACCTGTGCGGCGGCATGGGAACCGCGGCCTTTGTGGCGTTATTGATGATGCTTTGTAACAAATCGTTTTCCGCAACCCAGTTCGCTCTGCTGTCCGCTCTGTCGGCAGTCGGGCGGGTTTACGTCGGCCCGATTGCCGGCTGGTTTGTCGAACTGTACGGCTGGGCATGGTTTTACCTGTTTTCGATCATCATCGCCATTCCGGGGCTGTTCCTGTTGAAAATTTGCCGCCCATCGCTGGAACAGGCGCAATCGGGAGGCGCTTTCGCTCGTCGTAGCGCCTATCCACACCTTTATACGCTGGCTTCCCGCCTGTTTTTTATCGGCTGCGTACTGTTTGCCGGCGGTCTGCTTGTCTGGGGAATGATGGGTCTGGGCTGGCTAGGAAACACCGGCGCGGAAAACATGCTGATGACCGCCGGCGCTATACTGGCGGTACTGGCGATGCTACTTGGCGGCATGCTGGATTATCTGTCGTCACGCCGCCTGTAAATCGGGCGGTTGTAAATCAATAAATGCAGGCTATCGCTAAAAAGCGCGCCGTCATTATCTATTATCACTTTATTAAATTATTTTTCTTCTCAGGCATCAGCGAGTAGAAACATTTATTTCATTATTCTTAATAATTCCGCCTGAGTACGTTATTTAACGCAACCTTATAGAAACGAAATATTAACACTAGAGCGAAATAGTATTCAGAAATAGTTGTAATTCCTGAAAAGCGATACATACTTTTTCTGTAGTCGGTTTACCCACTGTTTTTAAAAGTAATTTTGAGAAATGTATCTCAGATGTGACAGGTCAGGCAAAAACTGTAAACAGCAGGCTGACATCTCTTTAATCATGTTTACAGTGCGGTAACCTTCCCGTAAAATGCCCGCTCGCGTGAAATGACAATAGAGCCCTTGTAATTGAGGTCGCTAGATGAGACTCAGGAAATACAATAAAATTTTTGGGATGTTGTCTTTAATCGCAACCACACTGCTTCTCAGTGGTTGTGATATGGCATTGATGAACCCCAAAGGACAAGTCGGGTTAGAGCAACGTTCGTTGATACTGACAGCACTCGGTTTGATGCTGATCGTTGTTATCCCGGTGATCATTATGACGATTGCCTTCGCCTGGAAGTTCAGAGCTTCCAACGAAAAAGCGAAGTACACGCCAAACTGGTCGCACTCCAACAAAATCGAAGCCGTTGTCTGGACGGTTCCCATCATCATTATCATCATCCTTGGGACGATCACCTGGAAAACCACCCATTCGCTTGATCCCTACAAGCCTCTGGATTCCAATGTCAAACCCATCAATGTTGAAGTGGTGTCGCTGGACTGGAAATGGCTGTTCATCTACCCGGACCTTGGCATCGCCACGGTCAATGAACTGGCATTCCCGACCAATGTTCCGGTCAATTTCAAGATTACGTCCGATACGGTGATGAACTCCTTCTTTATTCCGCGTCTTGGTGGTCAGATCTATGCCATGGCCGGGATGCAGACCAAGCTGCACCTGATCGCCAACGAGCCGGGCAAGTACGACGGCATTTCCGGCGGTTACAGCGGCAAAGGGTTCTCCGGCATGAAATTCACCGCCATCGCGACCCCGGATCAGCAAGCGTTTGACCAATGGGTTGAGAATGTACGCAAGTCATCCAAGACGCTGAGCACGATGAATGACTTTAACAAACTGGCGCAACCGACCGAGTACCACCCGGTGGAGTACTACTCTCAGGTCCAACCTGAGCTGTTCAGCCAGATCATTACCAAATTCATTGGCAACAACATGAACATGCAGCACGGTGCCGAAGGCGAGCCTAAGAAAGAAGAAGGCATGCAGAATCACCAGGGCATGAACATGAGCGAGCACTCCTCTCATTAAAAGGAGTCGAGGGATAAACGATGTTCGGAAAATTAACTCTTGATGCGATCCCCTACCATGAACCGATTATCATGGTCACGGTGGCGGCAATCATTTTAGGCGGATTGGCGCTGCTGGCTGCCGTTACCTATTTTGGTAAATGGAAATGGCTGTGGTCCGAGTGGTTCACCTCCGTAGACCACAAGAAAATCGGTATCATGTACATCATCGTCGGTCTGGTGATGATGCTGCGTGGTTTTGCCGATGCCGTCATGATGCGTGGTCAGCAGGTGCTGGCCTCCGCCGGTGAAGCGGGTTTCCTCAACCCTCACCACTATGACCAGATCTTCACCGCCCATGGCGTGATCATGATCTTCTTCGTGGCGACGCCGTTCGTGGTCGGTCTGATGAACCTGGCGGTTCCGCTGCAGATCGGCGCACGTGACGTAGCCTTCCCCTTCCTGAACTCACTCAGCTTCTGGCTGTTTGTAGTCGGCGTGATTCTTATCAACCTGTCTCTGGGGATCGGCGAGTTCGCCCAGACCGGTTGGGTAGCCTATCCGCCGTTGTCAGGTAAGGAATACAGTCCCGGCGTCGGGGTAGACTACTGGATCTGGAGTCTCCAGATTTCCGGTGTGGGTACCACGCTGACTGGCGTTAACTTCTTCGCCACCATCATGAAAATGCGTGCGCCTGGCATGACGCTGATGAAAATGCCGGTGTTCACCTGGACGGCGTTGTGCACCAACGTACTGATTATTGCCGCTTTCCCGATTTTGACGGTAACCATCGCTCTGCTGACGCTGGACCGTTACCTCGGCACCCATTTCTTCACCAATGATATGGGCGGCAACATGATGATGTACATCAACCTGATTTGGGCCTGGGGCCATCCGGAAGTGTACATCCTGGTGCTACCGGTCTTCGGTATTTACTCCGAAGTGGTGGCAACCTTCTGTAAAAAGCGTCTGTTCGGTTATACCTCGCTGGTATGGGCGACTATCGCGATTACCGTTCTGTCGTTTATCGTCTGGCTGCACCACTTCTTCACTATGGGGTCGGGCGCCAACGTCAACGCCTTCTTCGGTATCGCGACGATGATTATTTCTATCCCGACCGGGGTTAAAATATTCAACTGGCTGTTCACCATGTACCAGGGGCGTATTCAGCCGCACTCCGCCATGCTGTGGACCACCGGCTTCATCATCACCTTCTCCATCGGTGGTATGACCGGGGTACTGCTGGCCGTGCCGGGCGCCAACTTTGTACTGCACAACAGTCTGTTCCTGATCGCTCACTTCCATAACGTGATCATCGGCGGCGTGGTGTTTGGCTGCTTTGCCGGTATCACCTACTGGTTCCCAAAAGCATTTGGCTTCAAGCTGAATGAAACCTGGGGCAAACGCGCCTTCTGGTTCTGGATCATCGGTTTCTTCGTAGCCTTTATGCCGCTGTACGTGCTGGGCTTCATGGGGATGACCCGTCGTCTGAGCCAGCAGATCAATCCGGAATTCCACCCGCTGCTGGTGGTGGCCTCTATCGGCGCCGGCCTGATTGCGCTGGGCGTCCTGTGCCAGATTATCCAGTTTGCCGTCAGTATCCGCGATCGCAACCAGAACCGCGACCTGACTGGCGACCCGTGGGATGCGCGTACGCTGGAATGGGCAACGTCTTCTCCGCCTCCGTTCTATAACTTTGCCATTGTGCCGCAGGTTCAGGAACGCGATGCATTCTGGGAAATCAAAGAAAAAGGCGATGCTTATCGCAAACCGGCCCAGTATGAAGAAATTCATATGCCGAAGAATACCGGCGCAGGCGTGATCATCTCCGCATTCAGCCTGGTATTTGGTTTCGCAATGATCTGGCATATCTGGTGGCTGGCGATTATCGGTTTTGTGGGCATGATCGCGACCTGGATCGTGCACAGCTTTAATCAGGACGTGGATTACTACGTACCGGTTAAAGAGGTCGAACAAATCGAAAACCAAAACTTCGATAAACTCAGCAAAGCAGGCGTGAAATAATGGCCACTGATACGTTAACTCATCACAATGCAGCCCATGCCGAGCATGGGCACCACGACACCGGCGGCAATAAAGTCTTCGGTTTCTGGATCTACCTGATGAGCGACTGCATCCTGTTCGGGATGTTGTTCGCGACCTACGCCGTTCTGGTGAACGGCACCGCTGGCGGCCCGACCGGCAAGGAACTGTTCGATCTGAAGTTCGTGCTGGTGGAAACCTTCGCCCTGCTGTTCAGTAGTATCACCTACGGCATGGCGATGATCGCCATGAACAAAGGCAACAAGAGCCAGGTTAACGCCTGGCTGGGTTTGACCTTCCTGTTCGGGCTGGTGTTCATCGGTATGGAAATCTACGAATTCCATCACCTGATCGCAGAAGGCGCCGGTCCTGACCGCAGCGCGTTCCTGTCCGCGTTCTTTGCGCTGGTCGGCACCCACGGTATCCACGTGACCTCCGGCCTGATCTGGATCGCCATCATGATGATCCAGGTAACGAAATACGGCCTGACCAGCACCAACAAGACCCGTCTGATGTGTCTGAGCCTGTTCTGGCACTTCCTTGACGTGGTATGGATTTGTGTCTTCACTGTTGTTTATCTGATGGGGGCGATGTAATGAGTCATTCCACACACGATCATGCCGGCGCCAGCCACGGTAGCGTGAAGTCCTATCTGATTGGTTTCGTCCTGTCCATCATCCTGACCGTTATTCCGTTCGGTCTGGTGATGAACGGTTCGGCTTCCCACAGCGTCATTCTGCTGACCGTGCTGGGCTGCGCCGTTATCCAGATTCTGGTTCATCTGGTGTACTTCCTGCATCTCAATACCTCATCAGAAGAGCGTTGGAATGTGGTAGCCATTGTGTTTACCGCCCTGATTATCGCAATCGTGGTGGTGGGATCCCTGTGGATCATGATGAATGCGCACCACAACATGATGATTCAGTAACCGAGCCTTTTACATGATGATTAAGCAATACCTGCAGGTCACCAAACCCGGCATTATTTTTGGCAACCTGATTTCCGTTATCGGCGGATTTTTGCTGGCAGCCAAGGGCACCATCAACTATCCGCTGTTTGTCGCGACCCTGATCGGGGTGTCGCTGGTCGTTGCATCGGGTTGCGTCTTTAACAACGTTATCGATCGCGATATCGACAAAAAAATGGAGAGGACCAAGAATCGGGTTCTGGTGAAGGGGCTGATTCCGCTGAAGAACACGCTGATTTACGCTTCGCTGTTAGGTATTGCTGGCTTCGCGTTACTGTACCTCGCGGCAAATCCGCTGGCCATGTGGCTGGCGGTGATGGGGTTTGTGGTATATGTCGGCGTTTACAGCCTGTACATGAAACGCCATTCGGTTTACGGCACGTTGATTGGCAGCCTGTCGGGTGCGGCGCCGCCGGTAATCGGCTATTGCGCTGTCAGCAATCAGTTTGACGCCGGCGCGCTGATTCTGCTGCTGATTTTCAGCCTGTGGCAGATGCCGCACTCCTATGCCATCGCGATTTTCCGCTTTAAGGATTATCAGGCCGCCAATATTCCGGTGCTGCCGGTCGTCAAAGGCATTTCCGTGGCGAAGCATCATATTACGCTGTACATCCTGGCGTTTATGATTGCGACCCTGATGCTGTCGCTGGGCGGTTACGCCGGCTACAAATACCTGGTGGTGGCGGCGGCGGTCAGCGTCTGGTGGCTTGGCATGGCGTTGTCCGGCTACAAAAGCCCGAACGACGATCGCGTATGGGCAAGAAAGCTGTTCGTGTTTTCCATCGTGGCCATCACCTCCCTGAGCGTCATGATGTCGGTGGATTCGATGGCGCCGATGCAGGAAAGCCTGCTGACTTACCTGCACTGATATCATCAGTACACGCTTACCGACAGACGGGCTTGCCCGTCTGTTTTTTTTCATGCAGCGATCGGCACCGAATTGGCCGGTCTACACTGAGGCCCGCCACAGAGGGTTTCCCCAGTCATCAGCCTGACTGAAATCAAACTTACCACACCCGCCCTCTCCTCCCCCAGAAAGCCTCGCTGAGTGTGGCGCGGATCAGGGAACGCTGAAAAACCTGGCGCTAAAGTGCCGGACGCTTTAGGATAAAAATTCACTTTTATTTGCTAATCGTCCGCGAGCGCTGATGGATCCTCTTTCCGATGTTCTAGCCTTATTGAAGCCAGTTAACTACATGTCTGCCGGATTTGACGGCGGCGGCGACTGGGCGATTCAATTCCCTGACCAAATGGGAACGATCAAGAGCGGCGCGATAGTCACGGGGCGCTGCTGGCTAGCGGTGGAGGGGGTTGACGAGCCGGTTCAACTCGAAAGCGGCGACTGTTTTGTTCTTCCGCGAGGGGAACCGTTTCACCTTGCCAGCCAAATGGACGTTAAGCCGGTGCAGGCGGCGGAGGTGTTCACGGGAGCGGAAAGCGGCGGCATAGTTAGCTGGAACGGCGGCGGCGACATATTTATCGTCAGTAGCCGCTTCTCCGTTTCCGAACTGCATGCCGACATGCTGTTGAAACTTTTGCCCCGCATCGTTCACATCCGTAGCACCGCGGATCAAACAACACTACGGTGGCTGGTAGAACGAATGATGCAGGAACTGCGAGTACCGCAGCCCGGCAGCGTCCTCATCTTGCAGCATTTGGCGCACATGATCCTGGTGCAAACGCTCAGGCTGCATCTGGATTGCCGTGACGTCGGGCTGCTGTCGGCTCTGGCCGACAAAAACGTTGGTGCGGCAATCGCCGCCATCCATGAAAAACCCGCCCTGAACTGGACGGTTCAGGAACTGGGCGAACTGACGGGTATGTCGCGCTCCTCATTCGCACAGCGTTTTAAAGAAGCCGTCGGTACGTCTCCAATCAATTACCTGACGCGATGGCGTATGCTGCTTGCCAGCGATCGACTAATGAACTCAGACGATCCGGTTTCCACCATCGCCTTTTCGCTTGGGTATGAATCGGAAAGCGCATTCAGCACCGCGTTCAAGCGAATTATAGGGCACTCCCCAAGGCGATATAGCCGCTCGGTAAGACCGGGCGCATAACTTGCCTCAGCCCTTACCCCCGGATGAAACCTCAAGGGCGTCATATCCCTCGCTCTTAATTCAGAGTAGTATTTCCCCAAAAACGTCACATCCCGACCCTGGACGATAGCGAAAGATATTTGGATTTTCCGGTATAGATCGTACAAAACGAGTTCAATAGAATGCCCCAACGGCTTGAGATTGAGGCGCCTAATCACCCCGTCATCAGCCGTTTTTTCACCATGCTTTTTTCACCAGGAAATGAAAAAGGGGGCTCGACCATGCGAATTTTTGTTACTGGAGCCAGCGGATTCGTCGGTTCCGCGATTGTCCGCGAATTGATCGCTAATGGATACCAGGTTCTTGGGCTTGTCCGCTCAGACAAGTCCGCCGATGATTTACGGGCTATCGGCGGTTCGGCTCATCGCGGCGACATAGAGGATCTCGACAGCGTTCTCGCCGGAGCTGCGGTCTGTGATGGCATTATCCATACCGCCTTTGACAATGATTTTTCCAAATTTCAGGCCAACTGCGAAACTGACCGCCGCCTGATCGAGGCACTGGGATCAGTTATCGAAGGCTCCGCCCGCCGGCTTGTGATTACATCAGCCATTGGCATTCTTCCCAAGAGCCAAAGAACCACCGAAGACTCAATGCCCGCAATGGGGCCTGCAGCGAATCCGCGCGCAGCAACGGAAGAAGCCGTCGACGCGGTCATCGCAAAGGGCGTCCATGCCTCGATCGTCCGGCTCGCCTCATCCGTTCACGGCGCAGGCGACCATGCGTTCGTGCCTTTACTGATCGACATTGCGCGCAAAACAGGAGTTTCGGCCTACATAGGAGACGGTCAAAATTGCTGGCCAGCCGTGCATCGTCTCGACGCTGCAATGCTGTATCGTCTCGCACTGGAACGAGGTACCTCGGGCGCTCGCTATCATGCCGTCACCGAGGAACGCATTCCGTTCAGAGACATCGCCATTGCTATCGGTCGTGGGTTAGGCGTACCCATCATTTCGAAGTCCGCAGCCGAAGCAGAGGCGCACTTCGGATGGTTCTCGCATTTTGTTTCATTCGACCTGGACGCATCAAACCGCCTGACGCGGGAAAGACTCGGCTGGAACCCGATTATGCCTTCGCTGCTTTCCGATCTCGAAGGAGAGATGTATTTCCAGACACCTGAATCTGCACACACCTAGCGTCGACTGAGCGGGCAATCCGGCCTGGAATGCAATCTGCTAAACAGACAGAAGAAATGCTAAACCGGCTTTGCTCCTTGCTATCAGGGTGAACCTGAGTTGCGCAGCTCACTTATGAATAATCGTTCACCAACGAGCACATGTTGCAGCGACTGGCGATGGAGCGAAATGCGTAGAACAGCGAAGGCGGCCGACCTCCATCGCACGTCGGCCTGGCAACAAAGGAGGCATGCATGAAACAGATTTATCCCGATCTCTGGCAGACCCGTGTGGAGCACCCATTCTCGGGCGTAAACTCCCACGCCTATCTGCTGGTACAAGACACCGGCAACATCCTCTTTTACAACTCTGGCTCGCGGCAGGAGTATCGACACATTCAAGCACTGGGCGGGGTAGCCTATCAGTTTTTGAGCCACCGGGATGAAGTAGGCGGCGCACTCGCCGAGATAAAAACGCTTTTTGGCTCGAAACTCTGTTGCCACCGACTAGAGGAAGCGGACGCCAGAAAGGTAACGCCGGTCGATTACCTGTTCGATAGCCGGGAGACCCTTCAGGGCAACATTGAGGTGATACCAACCCCCGGTCATACCAAAGGCAGCGTGTGTTTTCTGGTTCATTCAGTTTATGGGCAAACATATCTCTTTACCGGAGACACTATCTATATGAACCACGGGATGTGGGAAACCCGCACCAATTGGTATGAAGGCGGCTCGAAATCGGACCTCAAGAGCAGCCTTATGCTTCTGCGCGACCTCGAACCCACGGTAGTTATTTCAAGCGCCTCGGTTGGCACCGTTCCGTTCAAAGCGGTCTTCGCAGAGGAATGGCGGTCTGATATCGACAATGTCCTTCGCGCGCTGTCCTAACGGTTCTCAGCAGAGCGTCCGGATCTCACACTTTCGCTTTTGGCGGCAGGAGAAGGCGCACGTCACATGATGGAGGGCAAGAAGTGAGCTAGCGTGAACTAACCCGTGCCCTTCTGACTGCCGCCGCGATGCGCCACTGTGGCTCCCGGCCCATAAAACGCTGGCGCCGTACAAAGGTTAAAACCCTCGCTGATTCATTGCCTTATTTTATATTTATCGCCACTACCGACCGCGTAATGAACCTGGCGGCGGACATTTTTTATCCTCCCTCCCCTGTTTTGCCAAATACAGAAACAAACCTGTCGTTTACGCTTTTGGGCCCGGACACTAAAATAGCGCTAACGAAATGTCAGAGGTAGCAATGAACGATAATCGCATGACCCCTGTTGAGCAGAGGGCGACATGGGGACTGGGTCTGGTCTTTTCACTTCGCATGCTGGGCATGTTCATGGTGCTTCCGGTGCTGACCACTTACGGAATGGCCCTGCAGGGCGCCAGCGAATCACTGATTGGCGTAGCGATCGGCATTTATGGCCTGATGCAGGCGATCTTCCAAATCCCATTCGGGCTGATGTCCGACCGCATCGGACGTAAACCGCTGATTGTCGGCGGCCTGCTGATATTTGTGCTGGGTAGCGTCATCGCCGCGCTTAGCGATTCTATCTGGGGCATTATTCTGGGTCGTGCGCTACAAGGCTCCGGCGCGATTTCCGCTGCGGTCATGGCGCTGCTGTCGGATTTAACCCGCGAACAAAACCGCACCAAAGCGATGGCGTTCATCGGCGTCAGCTTCGGCGTTACCTTTGCCATCGCCATGGTGGTCGGCCCGATCGTCACCCACGCGTTGGGTCTGAATGCGCTATTCTGGGGGATCGCGTTGCTGGCGCTGCTGGCTATCGTTATTACCCTGGCAATCATCCCCTCGTCGTCATCCCATGTGTTGAATCGCGAGTCCGCAATCGTACGCGATGGCGTCAGCAAAGTGCTGGCCAACAGCCGGCTGCTGAAACTCAACTTCGGCATCATGTGCCTGCACATCCTGCTGATGTCGAGCTTTGTGGCATTACCGCGGGTAATGGAGCAGGCAGGTCTGGCGCCGCAGCATCACTGGAAGGTCTATCTGGTGACGATGCTGGTGTCGTTCGCCGCCGTCGTGCCGTTCGTCATCTATGCCGAGGTCAAACGGCGGATGAAGCAGGTCTTTATTGCCTGCGTCATGATTCTGATTGCGGCAGAGCTGGTATTGCTGCAGGCGGGCAGCCATGCATTGTGGCAGATACTTATCGGCATTCAGCTGTTCTTCCTGGGGTTCAACGTTATGGAAGCGCTGTTGCCGTCACTGATCAGCAAGGAGTCGCCTGCCGGCTACAAAGGCACCGCGATGGGGGTTTATTCCACCACCCAGTTTATCGGGGTGGCGATTGGCGGCAGCCTCGGCGGCGCGCTGTATGACCTGCATGGCGCATCGCTGGTGTTCAGCGCCGGCGCGCTGCTGGGGCTGGCCTGGTTGCTGGTCAGCTTCACCATGCAGGAGCCGCCTTATCTGAGCAGCCTGCGCATTGCCCTGCCGGATGAAGCGCTGCGGGACAATGCGCTGTCCGATAAACTGCAGCAGCATCCGGGTGTGGCGGATGTGGTGATTGTGCCGGATGAACTCAGCGCCTACGTGAAAATCGATCGCAAAAAGACCAGCCGGCAGCAGTTGGAGCAGTTGGTCAGTCAATAAGGCTCGATGGCTTGCCCACGCCGGGCAAGCCGTATCAAAACATCCCGTTGGTGTTGGCGCTCGTTTCAGGTATCGGCTGTACCACATCCCAGTGCTCCACGATCTTACCGTTATCAACGCGCAGAATATCGACCACCGCCCGTCCCCGATCGTTGGGATCATTCCGTGCAAATACATGCAGATAGACCAGATTGCCGTCGGTAGCGGTGCGGATAATACGGTGCTCGGATTGCGGATAACGACGGAATAAATCGGTGAAAAAGGCCACAAATGCCTCGCGCCCGGTCGCTGCATACGGATTATGCTGAATATAGTCTGCGCTCAGGTATTTATCCGCCAGATCGACCCGGCGATGGCTTAACACTTCCGTATAAAACTCAACCACCAACGCACGGTTCTTTTCTTCCTGCACCAGATCCCGCTTACCAGCCAGCCCGGCGATATCCGCCTCACCTAGCGGGGATGCCGTCTGAGCCAGGGCAGGCAACATCGTTGACAGACTCAACGCCAATACAGCACACAATATTTTCATCCATCATGACCTTCATAACGTCTGGCGGAAAATGGGGCGCCGTACATCGATCGGGGTATCTACGGCGCGCTCAGGCTTGTCGGGCAATGTTTAGGCTGGCACAGGTGCATCTGACGCGATCAGCCCTTCGCGGCGTAGCGTGCTCCAGAATTCCGGCGGAATCGCCACTTTCATTGACTCGGCATTGGCGCGTACCTGTCCTGGAACCCGCGCTCCTGGGATAACGGCGGATACAATCGAAGGCGCTGCCGCAAACTGTAATGCCGCCGTGCGAATGTCGATACCAAACCGATCGGCGATTGTCGCCAGCCGCGCACGTTTTTCCATCGCTCCCGGCGGAATGTTGTCGCTGAAGTGATAGCGGCTACGCCCGCCCAGAAAGCCGTCATTCAGCGGGGTGCCGACAACCACTGAGATTCCTTTTCTCTGTAACGTCGGGAAGGTGTTATGTAACGTTTCGGCATGATCGAGCAGTGAATACTGACAGGCCAATAGCACGATATCCGGCGTCGGCACGTCTGATTCAGCAGCCAGCACCGCGGCATTCGGCGTGTTGATGCCAAATCCCCAGCCACGGATCAGCCCTTCATCACGCATCCGCGATAATTCCACCATCGCGCCCTTGGCAGCCTGGGCGAAATGCTCCTGCCACGGGCGCGGCAGCTCGGTATTATCCGGTGATAAATCATGGATATAGACAATATCGAGTTTCGGCACCCCCAACCGTTGCAGACTATCTTCAACCGAACGACGCGCACCGGCGGCGGAGAAATCGTATTCATAACTGAATGGCGCAGGCGATGCCCACAATGCGGCATTGGCTGTAGGTTTTGTCGTCGGTCTCAGTACCCTGCCGACCTTAGTGGAAATAATGTATTCATCCGGGCGCTTACTGCGCAAAAATCGCCCAAGACGGTATTCACTTAAGCCATAGCCATAAAACGGCGACGTGTCGAAATAGCGCACCCCTGAATCCCAGGCGGCCTCCAGTATGCTATGCGCCTGCTCATCGCTGATCGCCGCAAAAATATTGCCGATTTGCGTCCCTCCCATACCAAAGCGATACGGCGTACGATAGCGCATGCCGGGTATCGACTGATTTAACGGCAGGCTGGTACGAATAATGTTTCCCCGGGTTGGCAAAATAGAACCACGTTCTTTCAGCGATGGTGGAAGCACCGCCGGAGTACCGTTATTACTTTGTGCTTGAGCGATGCCGTTAAAAGCCAGTGTCGTAATGGCACTGCCAGCGGCAACCTTGAGAAAGTGTCGACGATTCATTGCGCTCTCCTTGTAACAGACTTTTTGATGACTTCGGCACACTCAGCACGTAAGGCAGTAGGACATCCCTGTCCTCTGCTTTATGTTGTCCCAGACGTGGTATGAGTTCGCATTCTTTTACCGTCGACACCTACTGGCTGTGAAGTACTTACAGTCGTGTTAGCTGCATGAATACGTTTGTTTTTTTATGTATCAGTCTGATTTGAAAAGTTATTTATTTTTTGTCAACACAGACAGGGAGAGCTTTACAATGCGAAGGGAACAGAACCGGAAAATTGCAGCAAAACCATCACTACCTCCCCAGTAAATACTTTAAGGCTGGCAATGAAAAAGGCGCCTCAGGCGCCTTATCAACAAACCATGCATTTCTGTCGCTGATTAACCGCAACAGGGATAGCGTGGATCAATCGCGGAAGTTATTGAACTGGAAAGGTTGCCCCAGATCGGCGCCGCGCACCAGCGCAATCACGCCCTGCAGGTCGTCGCGGGATTTCCCGGTAACACGTACCTGTTCGCCCTGAATCTGCGCCTGAACCTTGAGCTTGCTGTCTTTGATCAGTTTGACGATCTTCTTCGCCAGCGTAGCTTCAATACCCTGTTTCAGCTTGGCTTCCACGCTGTAGGTTTTGCCGCTGTGCTCCATTTCTTCAGGGATTTCCAGCGAACCGCCTTCAATTCCGCGTTTTGCCAGCTTTTCCCGCAGAATTTCAATCAATTGCTTAACCTGAAAATCCGATTCGCTGGCCGCTTTGATGGTTTGTGCTTTTTCATTCAGATCGAAGCTGGCCGGCACATTACGAAAGTCCCAGCGGGTGCCCAGCTCGCGGGTGGCGTTTTCCACCGCATTGCGGACTTCCTGCATGTCGATTTCCGAAACAATATCGAAAGATGGCATAATTTTTTCTCCTGACAATAGCTGCCGAGCATGATAACCGCTCACGCCAAATAAGCAAAATTCGCCCTGCTTACTGCTACTCGCGCAACAAGCGGCGGCGGACGGCGGCGGAATACTTTATGATAAGCCGGATAAACACAGGCTGGCCCCCGACAAAGGAAACTGCGGATGAAAATTACTGTTCTTGGCTGTGGCGCCATCGGTCAACTCTGGCTCAATGCGTTACACCGGCAAGGGCATGATGTACAAGGCTGGCTACGTATCCCGCAAACGTCCTGTCAGGTTAACGTTACGATGCTCTCCGGCGAGCGTTGTAACCTTAATCTGACAGCCAATAACGCCGAACATCTGGCGCAAAGCGAACTGCTGCTGGTCACGCTGAAGGCCTGGCAGGTATCCGATGCGGTTTCCGCCCTGCTGCCCCGGCTACGCCCCGACTGCACCATTCTGCTGCTGCACAACGGAATGGGAACCTGGGAAGAGCTGCCGGCAATCAGTTGGCCATTGCTATTAGGGGTGACCACGCACGCGGCACGGCGGGATCCGACGACGGTGATGCATGTCGCGGCAGGCATCACCCATATCGGTACACTCGACCGTTCGACAAATCGGGAAGAAGAACAAAGCCAACTGGCGGAAACGCTGCATCAGGCTCTGCCTGACGTCGCCTGGCATAACCACATTACCGCAACCTGCTGGCTGAAACTGGCCGCCAATTGCGTCATCAATCCGCTAACCGTGCTGTATCAATGTACCAACGGCGAATTGCAAGCTTACCCGGAGCAGGTTGAGACGCTCTGTCAGGAAGTGGCGCAGGTCATGGACCGCGAAGGCTTCCATACTTCGTCGGAAAGCCTGCAACTCTACGTCAATCAAATCATTCAGAACACGGCGGCCAATACCTCCTCGATGCGTCAGGACGTACTGGCGCAGCGCCATACGGAGATCGACTACATCACCGGTTACCTGCTGCGCCGCGCCCGCGCCCACGGGCTTTCCCTGCCGGAAAACAGCCGTCTGTTCGACTATATCAAACGAAAGGAGAGTGAATATGACCGCCTCGGTTCTGGTCTGTCTGGCGCCTGGTAGCGAAGAAATCGAAGCTGTGACCACCATCGATCTGCTGGTCAGAGCAGGAGTCCGCGTGACCACGGCCAGCGTGGCGAGCGATGGCAGTACGGAAATCACCTGCTCCCGCGGCGTAAAGCTGATTGCCGACGCGCCACTGGTGGCCGTTGCCGATCATGACTTTGACGCGGTCGTGCTGCCCGGCGGTCTGCAAGGCGCGGAGTGTTTCCGCGACAGCCCGCTGCTGGTCGAACGCCTGCGGCAAACCCATCAGGAAGGCAAAATCGTGGCGGCGATCTGCGCGTCTCCCGCGGTGGTGCTGGAGCACCACCAGTTGTTTCCGATCGGCAATATGACCGGCTATCCAACGCTAAAAGAGCGGATTTCACCGGAAAAATGGCTGGAAAAGCGCGTGGTGTTCGACCCGCGCGTCAATCTGCTGACCAGCCAGGGCCCCGGCACCAGTATCGACTTTGCCCTGAAGCTGATCGATCTGTTGCTGGGTAAAGATAAGGCGGCAGAAATCGCCGCGCAGCTGGTGCTGCCGCCGGGAATCTACAACTATCAAGACCCGGCCTGAAGCACAGAGACAAAAAAAGCGCCGGGTTAGGCGCTTTTTTCTGGTTTACGTCATGAACGGTCTGTCAGGGGCGATAGACTTTGACGTTGTTGAACCCTTGTTCGCGCAGGTACAGCGCCTGCAAACGGCTCATCACTCCGCGCTCGCAATACAGCAGGTAGGTTTTGCTCTGATCAAGGTCGCCGAACTGCGTCCCCAGTTTGTAGAACGGCAGCGATTTTACCTCCACCTGTTCCAGCGCCAGCGGGTGCTCATCCTGCTCGTCCGGCGAACGAATATCCAGCAGAATATCGCTCGCGGCAAAGGCGCCGACCGTTTCCACTTCGGTCACATCCTGCCGGGTCTGTTCGGCAATATCGCGGATATCGATGTTACGCGCTTCCTCCACCACCCGTTCAAGAATCGAGAAATCAAACAGACTTTCTTCATGCTCGATTTTGGCCTTCACCGCCTTCACCGTCGGGCTTTTGGAAATCACGCCGCAGTATTCGGGCATGGTTTTGGCGAAATCTTCGGTGCCAAGCTCGCGCGCCATACGGATGATGTGTTCTTTATCGTGAGAAATCAGTGGACGCAGGATCAGCGTATCCGAGGCGTTATCAATCAGCCGCAGGTTGGTCAGTGTCTGGCTGGATACCTGGCCCAGCGCTTCGCCGGTCACCAGCGCCTGCACGCCATAGCGTTCGGCAACGCGCGACGCCGCCCGCACCATCATGCGCTTGAGCACTACGCCCATCTGGCCGTCGTCCACCTTCTCCAGGATTTCACCGACCACCGGTTCGAAATCGATGGCGACAAAACGCACCCGGTGTGAACTGCCGAAACGGTTCCACAGGTAATGCGCGACCTGACGCACGCCGATTTCATGCGCGGCGCCGCCCAGATTGAAGAAGCAGTAATGCACCCGGCAACCACGGCGCATCAGCATGTAGCTGGAAACACCGGAGTCAAATCCGCCGGAGATCAACGACAGCACGTCTTCCTGCGTGCCGATGGGGAAACCGCCGATCCCTTCGTAGCGCCCTTTAATCAGCAGCAGGCGATCCTGCTCGATTTCCAGATGCACCGTGACCTGCGGAGCGGTCAGATTAACGCGCGCGCTCTCGATATGCTGATTCAGTCCGCCGCCGACGTAGCGCTCCACATCCTGAGAGCTGAAATCGTGCTTGCCGCGGCGCTTCACCCGCACGCAGAAGGTTTTACCCTCCAGTTGCTCGCGGTAGGTGGTCAGCGTTTGTTCAAAAATATGGTGGACATCGGTGTAAGCGCACTCTTCCACTTCAAGAATGTGGTGAATGCCCGGGATACGCGTCAACGCATCACGTATCGCTATACGTTGATTTTCGTCTTTGGCGCGAACGTCGATATGATCCCAGTGACGGACAACCGCCAGCGTTTCATCATACTGTTTTAAAACGTTACGGATGTTACCGGTAAGAATTTTTATAAAGCGCAATCGCACAGATTGGCTCTTGATGGTGATTTCCGGGAACAATTTAATGATAAACTTCATGGCGGCTATCGTTAGTTGGTTCTGAAGGCGTAAAACAGGTACGCGGATAAAACGCAGGTACCCTGAGCGCTAAAATTACGTTATCGGTAAAACCATCCTTGTCCGGGTGGCGTTACCAATAGCATCCAGGGCGCGGAGTATACCACCATATTGCGGTAAGCTGCGCGGATTAAGCGCATAATTGCGTATCATTGAGGCGCTTGCCGTGACAATCCGGTGGCGTCGGCGCCGACAGGCGCGTATAAACAAGATCCGGAAACGAATATGCCGAAAAAAACTGAACAACCCGTCAGCTTTGAAAGCTCGCTCGCCGAACTGGAGCAGATCGTGTCGCGTCTGGAATCGGGCGAACTGCCGCTGGAAGAGGCGCTGAACGCCTTTGAGCAGGGTGTCCAGCTTGCCCGTCAGGGGCAATTGAAATTGCAGCAGGCCGAACAGCGCGTTCAGATTCTGCTGAATGACGATCCCGATGCCGCCCTGACACCTTTTACGCCGGATAATGAGTCGTTATGACAGATTTTCTCAAGCAGCTCACTGCTCACCATCAACGCATCAACGCCGCACTCAACCAGTTTATTTCCACCCTGCCTTTTCAGAGTAGTCCACTGGTGGAAGCTATGGCGCACGGCGCATTGTTAGGTGGCAAGCGTCTGCGTCCTTTTCTGGTCTATACCACCGGCCAGTTGTTCGGTATCTCGCAGGATAACCTCGACGCGCCGGCCGCCGCCGTTGAATGTATTCATGCCTACTCCCTGATTCACGATGATTTACCGGCCATGGATGATGACGATCTGCGGCGCGGTCAGCCTACCTGTCACGTCAGATTCGGCGAGGACAAGGCGATTCTGGCGGGCGATGCCTTACAGACGCTGGCGTTCTCCATTCTGGCGGACGCGCCGATGCCGCAAGTCAGCGACCGCGATCGGCTGGCGATGATTTCCGAACTGGCCAACGCCAGCGGCGTGGCCGGCATGTGCGGCGGTCAGGCGCTGGATCTGGAAGCGGAAGGCCATCAGGTTGACCTGCTGGCGCTGGAGCGCATCCACCGCCATAAAACCGGCGCGCTGATTCGGGCCTCGGTACGATTGGGCGCGCTGGCCGCCGGCGAGCGCGGACGCCTCGCCCTGCCTTGCCTCGACCGCTACGCCAACGCTGTCGGACTGGCCTTTCAGGTGCAGGACGATATTCTTGATGTGATTGGCGACAGCGCCACCACCGGCAAACGCCAGGGCGCCGACCAGCAGCTCGGTAAAAGCACCTACCCGGCGTTGTTGGGACTTGAGCAGGCCAAAATCAAAGCGCGGGAACTGTGTCAGGAATCCCTCTCGGCGCTGAATGAACTGGAAGAAACGCTGGACAGGCCCGCCGCTATTGCACCGTTGCGGGCGCTGGCGAACTATGTCGTTGAACGTGATAAATAATTTTAATATCAATACCGCTTGATGAGTATCCGATGACCTTTGATATAGCGAAATACCCCACGCTGGCGCTGGTGGAAAACCCCGAGGAACTGCGCCTGCTGCCAAGGGAAAGCCTGCCCAAATTGTGCGACGAGCTGCGACAGTATCTGCTGGACAGCGTCAGCCGCTCAAGCGGGCATTTTGCCTCGGGTCTGGGTACGGTCGAGCTGACCGTGGCATTGCATTACGTCTATAACACCCCGTTCGACCATCTGGTGTGGGACGTGGGCCACCAGGCTTACCCGCACAAAATCCTGACCGAACGACGCGACCGCATCGCCACCATCCGTCAGAAAGGCGGCCTGCACCCGTTTCCTTGGCGCGGCGAGAGCGAGTACGACGTGCTGAGCGTCGGTCACTCCTCGACGTCCATCAGCGCCGGCATCGGTATGGCCGTAGCTGCCGAACGTGAAGGACAGGGTCGCCGCACCGTCTGCGTGATCGGCGACGGCGCCATTACCGCCGGCATGGCGTTTGAAGCCATGAACCACGCCGGTGATATCAAACCGGACATGCTGGTCGTACTGAACGACAATGAAATGTCGATTTCCGAAAACGTCGGCGCGCTGAACAATCATCTGGCGCAATTGCTGTCCGGCAAGCTCTATTCCACCCTGCGCGAAGGCGGCAAGAAAGTGCTGTCCGGTCTGCCGCCCATCAAGGAACTGGTCAAACGCACCGAAGAGCACCTGAAAGGCATGGTAGTGCCCGGTACGTTGTTCGAAGAGCTGGGATTCAATTATATCGGCCCGGTGGATGGGCATGACGTGCAGTCGCTGGTCCAGACCCTGAAAAATATGCGCAGCCTGAAAGGCCCGCAGCTGCTGCATATCATGACCAAGAAAGGCAAAGGCTATGCGCCGGCCGAACAGGACCCGATCAGCTGGCATGCGGTGCCGAAATTCGATCCGGCCAGCGGCACGTTACCGAAGAACAAAGAAGCGCTGCCTACCTACTCCGCCGTTTTCGGCCAGTGGCTGAAGGAAACCGCCGCCGTGGATAACCGCCTGATGGCGATAACCCCGGCCATGCGCGAAGGCTCGGGCATGGTGTCGTTTTCGCGTGAATATCCGCAGCAGTACTTCGACGTCGCCATCGCCGAGCAACATGCGGTGACCTTTGCCGCCGGGCTGGCGATCGGCGGTTATCGCCCGGTGGTGGCGATTTATTCCACCTTCCTGCAACGCGCCTATGACCAGGTTATTCATGACGTCGCTATCCAGAACCTGCCGGTGTTGTTCGCCATCGATCGCGGCGGCATCGTCGGCGCCGACGGTCAGACCCATCAGGGCGCGTTTGATCTTTCGTTCCTGCGCTGCATCCCCCAGATGGTGATCATGACGCCCAGCGACGAAAACGAGTGCCGGCTGATGCTGCATACCGGCTACCACTACCAGCAGGGGCCGTGTGCGGTACGCTACCCGCGCGGCAATGTGCTGGGCGTAGCGCTAACGCCGCTGGAAACCCTGCCGCTCGGCAAAGGCGTGATGAAGCGTCAGGGGGAGAAGGTCGCCATTCTGAATTTCGGCACCCTGCTGCCGGAAGCGCAACAGGCGGCTGAGGCGCTTAACGCCACGCTGGTGGATATGCGCTTCGTCAAACCGCTGGACGAGACGCTGATAGCCTCGCTGGCCGCCAGCCATGACGCGCTGGTCACGCTGGAAGAAAACGCCATTATGGGCGGCGCCGGCAGCGGCGTGAACGAGTACCTGATGGCGAAACGCCTGGCCGTGCCGGTGCTCAACCTCGGCCTGCCCGATATCTTCATTCCGCAAGGTACTCAGGCGGAAATCCGCGCCGACCTGGCGCTGGACGCGGCTGGCATCGAGCGCCGCATCCGCGACTGGCTGGCTTGACTGGCGCCAATTAGGCGGACATAAAAAAACCGGGGTAACCCGGTTTTTTTACAGCAGCAGATTTCTTACCGTCACGAGAAAAGCGGCGCTCGTGCGCACAGCTGCTATATCACATAGTGCCCGGCCACATACAAAACCGCGGCTGAAATCACCCCTGCGACAATATCGTCGACCATGATGCCCATACCGCCATGTACGTTGCGATCAAACCAGCGAATCGGCCAGGGCTTGAAAATGTCCAGAACCCGGAAAATCACAAACCCGGCAACCACCCATCCCCAGTGGGTCGACGGCACCGCCATCAGGGTGATCCACATCCCGACAAATTCGTCCCAAACGATGCTGCCGTGGTCATGCACGCCCATGTCTTTCGCGGTGCGATGACACAGATAAACGCCGATGCAAATACTGAGCATCACCAACAGCGAATAGAGCTGCAACGGCAACAGCATCAGCAGATACCACACCGGGATGGCCGCCAGCGAGCCTGCGGTGCCGGGCATCCACGGCGACAGGCCGCTGCCGAATCCGGTCGCCAGCAAATGCCACGGATTACTCATCCGCAGGCGGCTTTTGGCGACCAGCGATCCTTTGTTTTCATGCGCCAAAATGGTCATACCCTTTCAGATTAACAGTCACCGGTTGCCCTGAACGGAAGAAGCTCAGCCCTTCAGAAGCCGGCCCGATCTGGCCGATGCAGGTATAGCGAGCGCCCAGATGGCCGATCGCCACTTCCAGCGCACCCCGGTTCAGCTCCGGTACGGTAAAGCACAGTTCATAATCTTCACCGCCGCCGAGCGCCCATCGCATCACTTGTTCCGGGTCGTCATGGCGTAGCAACGCGCTGGAATACGGCAACGCATCCAGATTGATGCGCGCGCCGCAATCGCTGGCCTTAAGAATATGCCCCAAATCAGACGCCAGCCCGTCAGACAGATCGATAGCCGCACTGGCCAGATCGCGCAGCGCCTGCCCGTGCAGAATACGCGGCTGGGGGCGCAAATGGCGCTGCAGCAGCCATTGACGATCGTCGGCGTCGGACACCGGCAGTCGATCCTGCAAAATAGCCAAACCGGCGGCGCTGTCGCCCAGCGTTCCGGTGACGTAAATCCAGTCGCCGATGCGCGCTCCGCTGCGTTTCAGCGCCCGGCCCGACGGCACCAGCCCCTGAATGGTTAGCGTCATGCTGAGCGGCCCACGGGTAGTGTCGCCGCCAATCAGTTGCATATCGTAGTAAGAAAGCTGTTCAAACAGGCTATCGCTGTAGGCGGCCAGCCAGTCGGCATCGATACCAGGCAAAGTCAGCGCCAGCGAGACAAAGGCCGGGTCGGCTCCCATTGCCGCCAGATCGCTCAGATTGACCGCCAGAGATTTGTACGCCAGATCGGCCGGATCGATGTCGGGCAGGAAATGAATACCGGATACCAGCGTATCCGTGCTGACCGCCAGCAACTGTTTGTCCGGAATGTTCAGCAGGGCGCAGTCATCGCCGATCCCCAGTTCAACATCCCGTCGTGAATAGCCCACCCGGTTGAAATAGCGGGCAATCACATCAAACTCACCTTGAGCCATAATCTTTCCAGATCGTGGTAACCTAAAAAACCAAGGCCGGAAAACCGGCCCTGACTGACTTATCTTTTACCCGGCCGCAGGTGAGGCCCGGCTTTGTCCAGCACACCGTTCACGAACTTGTGGCTGTCTTCGGCGCCAAACACTTTAGCCAGCTCAATCGCTTCGTTGATGGCAACCTTGTAAGGCACATCCTCGCGTTTGCTGAGCTCATACACCGCCAGACGCAGAATGGCTCTCTCCACCTGCCCGAGTTCGTCCAACTGACGGGAAAGGTACGGCGCCATCTGGGCATCCAGCTTTTCCGCCTGGGTGGCAACGCCCGCCAGCAACTCGCGGAAATAGGCGATGTCCACGCCTTTGACATCCTGCTCGCTCAGGAACTGGAGTTCAACATCGGCAATATCGTTTTTGGACAACTGCCAGGAATAAAGCGCTTGAACCGCACATTCACGAGCGCGGCGACGAGCAGCAGGTTTCACGGAATACCCCTTACAAAATAAATCAGGCTGACTTGATTGAGTGTAATACATTGATCATTTCAAGCGCGGTCAGAGCGGCTTCCGCCCCTTTGTTCCCCGCTTTGGTGCCGGCGCGCTCAATGGCCTGCTCGATACTTTCCGTAGTCAGCACACCGAAGGCGACCGGAATGTCGCTGTTCATCGCGACGTGAGACAGACCGGAGCTGCATTCGCCGGCAACAAATTCAAAATGCGCGGTACCGCCGCGGATCACCGTACCCAGCGCCACTACGGCGTCATATTTCTGGCTGTTGGCCAGCGCACGCACGGTCAGCGGCAATTCATAGGCGCCCGGCACCCACACGACGGTGACGTTTTCTTCTTTCACCTGGCCGATACGCTTGAGAGCGTCCAGCGCGCCTTCCAGCAGGCTGTCATTGATGAAGTGATTGAAACGGGCAATAGCAATCGCCACGCGGGCATTCGGAGCGGCAACAACACCTTCAATAATGTTCATAGCTTTCCTTTGACTGTTTTACGACCCCGCAGGGGGGCGGATTCTATCATATTCTTCCGGGCGCGTATCCGCTTTTGACCCAGTGGCGGCTATCCATCGCATGACACGCGCAGGGATGTGTTATTGAGGCTTCAGCGTCAGGCGGATATCCGGCCCCACCTGACAGAGATCCGTCATAGCAAACGCGGGCGCCTGCGACAGCTGCTCCAGCCCCGGCAGCACGCACAGCGGCCGGGCCACTTCCCCCAGCAATCTGGGCGCGAGATAGACGATCAGCTCATCCACCACGCCGGCCTGCAACAATGCGCCGGCCAGACGAGGGCCCGCTTCCACCCACACCGTATTGATCTGACGTTTGCCCAGCGACATCATCAGGGCGACCAAATCAATGCCGCCGCCGTGCAGCGGCATATCCAGTTGCTCCACGCCGTCCGGCCATGAC
The DNA here is from genome assembly GCF_002812485.1 of Dickeya fangzhongdai. Taxonomy (NCBI): domain Bacteria; kingdom Pseudomonadati; phylum Pseudomonadota; class Gammaproteobacteria; order Enterobacterales; family Pectobacteriaceae; genus Dickeya; species Dickeya fangzhongdai. The sequence continues at coordinate 1,270,086 of NZ_CP025003.1, read as the reverse complement.
TGACCATCCTGACGCGGACGCGCCAGCCAGGTTTGTCCCGGCTGGCTGACCAGACGATGCTGCGGGGTCACGCGCGACTGGCTGTCGACAATGACGCGCACCGGCTGGCGCACGGCGTTTTCAGGGTAAAGCCGCTGGGTATCCGCATCCAGTTCCGACCAGCGCACGGTCAGCGACGGGTCATCCGCCAGCACGGTGGCGCTGCTGCTGAGGATCGCCGAACTCTGCGCCCGAAAACGCTGCACATCCTGGCGGGACTGCGGCGACGTGATCCACTGGCTTTCGCCGGACGCCATCGCCGTACGGCCATCCAGCGAGGCGCCGAGTTTAAGCTGCACGTAAGGGAAACCGGTGCGCATCCGTTTCAGAAAGCCCCGGTTAATTTTTTCCGCCTGTTCCATCATCACACTGTGCCGCACCTCGATGCCGGCCTGTTGCAGACGGTGCAGACCGCGACCAGCCACCTGCGGATTCGGGTCCTGCATCGCCGCCACTACCCGCGCCACACCGGCTGCGATCAACGCATCGGCGCACGGAGGCGTGCGGCCGTGATGACTGCACGGCTCAAGCGTCACATAGGCGGTGGCGCCGCGCGCTTTGTCGCCCGCCATGCGCAGCGCATGCACTTCCGCATGCGGCTCACCCGCTTTCTGGTGATACCCTTCCCCCACGATCTCGTCATCTCTGACGATCACGCACCCGACGTTCGGGTTCGGCGCCGTCGTGAAGCGCCCGCGGCGAGCAAGCTCCAGCGCGCGGGCCATGTAAAATTCATCAGCGTGTGTAGCCATCCTGTGCGTATCCTGGATTCAGAGCCATATAGGGAGCGCGCGATGCGTAAAAAAAAACCAACGCGCTGTTAATCCTGCAGACGGGCGATCTCTTCGCCAAACTCGCGGATATCCTCGAAACTGCGGTACACCGACGCAAAACGGATGTAGGCCACCTTGTCGAGCTTTCTCAGCGCATCCATCACCAGATTGCCCACCATTTTGGCGGTCACTTCCCGCTCGCCGGTCGCGCGCAACTGAGATTTGATGTGAGTGATGGCCATTTCCACGTCGTCAGAGCTGACCGGACGTTTCTCCAACGCCTTCAGCATACCGCTGCGCAGTTTGTCCTCATTGAACGGCTCGCGCACATCATTACTCTTGATGACGCGCGGCATCACCAGTTCCGCCACTTCAAAGGTGGTAAAGCGCTCGTTGCACACCAGACACTGCCGACGACGACGAACCTGAGAACCTTCCCCCACCAGACGGGAATCAATCACTTTGGTATCCACTGCGGCACAAAAAGGACAATGCATAACGTTTCCAGACCATAGCCTTATAACCTTGGCCTAGTTTACCCCGAATTTCGCCTATAACCCAAATCCCGACATGACGCGTTTTTTTCCCGCCGACCTTATCGCGGTTTAGGTTCGATTGAAGTGACTTACGCTAAAGTAGCGCCGCATTCTGGTCATACTGTTTGCAAACGACACGTGGATTGCCACCGCCGTTTAGCATGCCCAGACAATCAAACGGAAACCGCCCCGGTTTCGCATTGTTTCACTACCGGAGACCCCCTCAATGGGACCTGACCCTAATCCTCACCCAGGACAAAGCGTCATTCACCGGTAAGTCAGCTTTTACGCTGCCTTGCCGGTTACTACAGGCAAGGCAGCGACGCCCCGATCGTCCCTGCTGATTGCGTTATAAGCCACACGCGGATGGGTTGCCTCTGCGTGTTATCAGGCCGCAGCCCTTCTCTGGCTGCGGCAGGGAGATATTTGTATGCGTTTAATTCGACTCACACAGCAATGGCTCTCACAGCTCGGTCATCATTTGCCGCGTCGTCTGTTCCAGCGCGATCCCATGCCGGACGGAAAAGCGACCGTCGGTCAGGCCATGAGCGACGCTATGGCGTCGCGTTGTCTGCGTCTGGCGCGTCTTGACGAAACCAGCCTGTATCAGGAATTCAATAGCCATCCTGAAGGGTTGCTGCCGGCTGAAGCCGAGCAGGCGCGGGTGCGCCACGGCGATAACCGGATTCCCGGCGAGCAAGCAGCGCCCTGGTGGCGACACTTATGGCGTTGCTATCGCAACCCGTTCAACCTGCTGCTGACATTGCTGGGCCTGATTTCTTACGCCACGGAAGACCTGACCGCCGCGCTGGTCATCGCGCTGATGGTGCTGATTTCCACCCTGCTTAATTTCATTCAGGAAGCGCGTTCCGGCAAAGCCGCCGATGCGCTGAAAGCGATGGTCAGCAACAAGGTGACCGTGCTGCGCAGCGATACCCAGACCGGTTACAGCGACTATCAGGACATTCCATTGGATCAACTGGTGCCGGGCGATATCGTCAAACTGGCGGCGGGCGACATGATCCCGGCCGACCTGCGTATCCTGCAGGCCCGTGATCTGTTCATCAGCCAGGCATCGCTGACCGGCGAATCGCTGCCGGTGGAAAAAGTGGCGCACAGCCGCCAGAGCGAGCAAGCGGCGGCGCTGGAATGCGACACGCTCTGCTTTATGGGCACCAACGTGGTCAGCGGCACCGCGCTGGCGATGGTGATTGCCACCGGCGGCAATACCTGGTTCGGCCAGTTGGCCGGCCGCGTGGTGCAGCAGCCCGGCGAAGCAAACGCCTTCCAGCAAGGCATCAGTCGCGTCAGCTGGCTGCTGATCCGTTTCATGCTGGTGATGACGCCGATTGTGTTGCTTATCAATGGCTACACCAAAGGCGACTGGTGGGAAGCCGCGCTGTTCGCCCTGTCGGTCGCCGTCGGTCTGACGCCGGAAATGCTGCCGATGATCGTCACCTCGACGCTGGCTAAAGGCGCAGTCAAACTGTCGCGTCAAAAAGTCATCGTCAAACGCCTGGATGCCATCCAGAACTTCGGCGCTATGGATATCCTGTGTACCGACAAGACCGGCACGCTGACGCAGGATAAGATCGTGCTGGAATGCCATACCGATGCGTTTGGCAACGCCAGCCAGCGGGTGCTGCGCCACGCCTGGCTGAACAGCGCCTACCAGACCGGGTTGCGCAATTTGCTGGATCAGGCGGTGCTGGAGGGAATCCCGCCGCAGGAACAACAGGTCGCCTTGTCCCGCTGGCGCAAAGTGGACGAAATCCCGTTTGATTTTGAGCGCCGCCGCATGTCGGTGGTGGTGGCGGAAAACGATGACGAGCACTGGCTGATCTGTAAAGGCGCGCTGGAAGAAACCCTTGGCGCCTGCGCTCGGGTGCGTCACGGCGAGCAACTGTTGCCGCTGGATGCGCCCCTGTTGTCGCGCATCCGCCATTTAACGGATGACCTTAACCGTCAGGGACTGCGCGTAGTGGCAGTCGCCAGCAAAGTAATGCCCGCCGATCGTCAGGATTACGGCCGGGTGGATGAATCCGACCTGATTCTGGAAGGCTATATCGCTTTTCTCGATCCGCCGAAAGAGAGCACCGCGCCTGCGCTGAAGGCGCTGAAAGACCACGGCGTGACGGTGAAAATCCTCACCGGCGACAGCGAACTGGTAGCCGCCAAGGTGTGCCGTGAAGTGGATATTGAACTGACCGGCGTCCTGACCGGCCGCGACGTCGACGCCTTAAGCGATGACCAACTGGCGCACGCAGCCCGCGACACCACGCTGTTTGCCCGCCTGACGCCGCTGCACAAAGAGCGGATTGTGCGCCTGCTGCGTTCGGAAGGCCACGTGGTCGGTTTCATGGGCGACGGCATCAATGACGCGCCGGCGCTGCGGGCGGCAGATATCGGTATTTCGGTGGATTCGGCGGTGGATATCGCCCGCGAGGCGGCAGATATTATCCTGCTGGAAAAAAGCCTGATGGTGCTGGAAGAAGGCGTCATCGAAGGCCGACGCACCTTCGTCAACATGCTGAAATACATCAAGATGACCGCCAGTTCCAACTTCGGCAACGTCTTCAGCGTGCTGATCGCCAGCGCTTTCCTGCCGTTTCTGCCGATGCTGCCGCTGCACCTGTTGATCCAGAACCTGATGTACGATATTTCGCAGATCGCCATCCCGTTCGACAATGTGGACGACGATCAGGTCAAAAAACCGCAGCGCTGGAATGCCGGCGATCTCGGGCGGTTTATGGTGTTCTTCGGCCCGATCAGCTCTATTTTCGACGTTCTGACGTTCTCGCTGATGTGGTGGTTCTTCCACGCCAACACGCTGGATTCTCAGACGCTGTTCCAGTCCGGCTGGTTTATTGAAGGACTGTTGTCGCAAACGCTGATTGTGCACATGATCCGTACCCGCCGCATCCCGTTCATCCAGAGCCGTCCGTCCTGGCCGGTGATGGTGATGACGTTGTTAATCATGGCGACCGGCATCGGGCTGGTGTTCTCGCCGCTGGCCGGCTTCCTGCAGCTGCAGGCGCTGCCATTAAGCTACTTCCCGTGGCTGCTGGCGATCCTGAGCGGTTATCTGCTGCTCACTCAGGCGATGAAAGGCTTCTTTGCCCGCCGCTACGGCTGGCAATAACAACAACCGGCGCAGCGGCTGATTACCGCTGCGCCCTGATTTCCTCTCTTGATTCAGCCTGTTCTGCTTACCTTTTTTCCCAAAACGTCATTCACTATAAGAGACAACAAATCACGTCTATACCCGTCATACTTCAAGTTGCAGGTGCGTTGGCTGCTCTCACTCACCCCAGTCACTTACTTGTGTAAGCTCCTGGGGATTCGTTCGATTGCCGCCTTCCTGCAACTCGAATTATTTTGGGTATACACTGATATTAAATCGAATAATGAAATGACCCGCCAAGGGCTTAGGGAGAAACAGGATATGATTTTTCACCGCCGCGTTATCCCGATATTATCCGTCATGGTGCTGCTCGCCGGATGTGCGCAGCCGCAAACCACCCGCGTACAGAACGAACTTGGTCAGATTAACCAGAAACTGCGCGACCTCACCAACCGCGCCGTGGCGCTGGAACAGCAGAATACGTTAAACGCCAACTCCACCTCCGGCGTTTATTTGCTGCCTGCCGCCTACAATCGGGCATTGCTCGACAGCAGCATCGGCAAGTTAAGTCTGGAACTCAGCAAGGTTGAGCCGGAAGCCAACGGCACGCGCGCTTTGCTGACTATCCGCACCATGAACACGCTGACGTTAACGGCCTTCCGCGCGCAACTTGACTGGGGAGCGCTTGACCCGGTCAGCGGTAAGCCGTTAACCGGCGACACGCAGACTCAGTGGCTGACTATCCCGCCAACGCTGACGCCGGTCTCGGAAATCACGGTAGAGGTGCGGCTTTCCGGCCTGACGCCGGAGCAGCTCGGTTTCGTGCGGGTGCATGATGTGGCGGCGGACCCTACGCTGCGTCGCAGCGAACCGAGTCAGTGACAACCCTGAATCGGCCCCCAGCGTCGACCATAAGAAAACCCCGCCGAATGGCGGGGTTTGTGTTTGCAATTCCGGGCAGTGAAAAAGCGGTTACGGCAGCAACGACGGCTGGTCCGCGCCTTCTTTTTCCACTTTCTGCACCAGCATATGCTCGCGCTTCATACCCAGCTTGAGCGCCAGAGCGGATGCCACATAGATAGAGGATGCCGTACCGATGGTGATACCGATCAGCATCGTCAGCGAGAACCCCTGCAGCATCGCGCCGCCGAACAGATACAACATCAGGATAACCACTAACGTCGTCCCCGACGTGATCAAGGTCCGGTGCAGCGTTTGGGTCAACGACACGTTGAAAATCTCGTAAGGCGTACCGCGGCGGATCTTGCGGAAGTTTTCACGAATACGGTCAGAAACCACGATGCTGTCGTTCAGCGAGTAGCCGATGACCGACATCAGCGACGCCACAATAGTCAGGTCGATTTCAACAGAGAACAGCGACAGCACGCCCATGGTGATGATAACGTCGTGCGCCAGCGCGATAACCACACCCGCAGCCAGACGCCATTCAAAACGGAAGCCGACGTAAACCAAAATACAGATTAACGCCGCCAGCAATGCCATGGCGCCGGTCTGCGCCAGATCCGCGCCCACGCTCGGCCCGACGAACTCGATGCGTTTAACCGCTGCATTCTGGCTGGTTGCTTCGTTGATCACGCTGACAACCTTGCTGCCCAGCACCTGACCGCCGGTTTCACCTTGAGCAGGCGGCATACGCACCATAATGTCGCGGCTGCTGCCGAAGTTCTGCACCAACGGATCGGCAAAGCCGGCTTTCTCCAGCGCCCCGCGCATCTGCTCCAGATCCACGGATTTTTCCAGCGAAATTTCGATAACCGTGCCGCCGGTAAAATCCAGCCCCCAGTTGAAGCCGCGCACGCCCATCACGACGATAGACAGCACCAGCAGCAAACCGGAGAAGCCGAAGGCCCAGTAGTCCCAGCGCATAAAGTCATAAACTTTACGGCCGTAGTTCAATTGTTCAACAGTATATTCCTGTGCCACAACGCACTCCTCAGATAGACAGCTTTTTGATGCGTTTGCCGCCGTACAACAGGTTTACGATGGCACGGGTACCCACGATCGCAGTAAACATGGACGTCGCCACGCCGATACCGGTCGTAATCGCAAATCCTTTAATCGAGCCGGTACCGATCGCATACAGGATAATGACCTTAATCAGCGTCGTGACGTTCGCATCGAAGATGGAACTGAACGCGCCCCGGTAACCTTCGTCGATCGCCTGCTGAACGGAACGTCCGTTGCTTAGCTCTTCTTTGATACGCTCGTTAATCAGTACGTTGGCGTCCACCGCAACCGCAAGGGTTAACACGATACCCGCGATCCCCGGCATGGTCAGCGTGGCCCCCGGCAACAGCGACATAATGCCGACCACCAGCACCAGGTTCGACAGCAGAGCCGACGTCGCAATCATGCCGAACTTCTTGTAGAAGATGATCATGAACAGGATCGACACGGCCAGGCCAGCCAGACAGGCTTCCAGCCCCTGGGTAATATTCTGCATACCGAGGGTTGGGCCGATGGTGCGTTCTTCCACAATCTGAATCGGCGCAATCAGCGCGCCGGCACGCAGCAGCAGTGACAGCTGACGGGCTTCGTTCGGGTTGTTGATGCCGGTAATACGGAAGCTATTGCCCAGACGGGACTGGATAGTGGCGACGTTAATCACCTCTTCCTGTTTTTCCAGAATCGCGCGGCCGTTGGCATCTTTCTTACCGCTGTCCTTATACTCCACGAACAGGGTCGCCATCGGTTTGCCGATGTTGTCCTTGGTGAAGTTGGACATCATGTTGCCGCCGGCGCTGTCCAGCGAGATATTTACCTGCGGACGGTTGTATTCATCGTTGCCGGAGGTGGAGTCGGTAATGTGGTCGCCGGTCAGAATCACGCGCTTGTACAGCGCCACCGGTCCGCCATCACGCATATTCATCACTTCGGTGTCGCCCGGCACGCGGCCGCTGCTCAGCGCGGCTGGATCGACATTGCTGTTGACCAGACGGAACTCCAGCGTAGCGGTCGCACCCAGAATTTCTTTGGCGCGCGCGGTATCCTGAATCCCCGGCAGTTCCACCACGATGCGGTCGGCGCCCTGACGCTGCACCAGCGGTTCGGCTACGCCGAGCTGGTTGACGCGATTGCGCAGGATGTTGATGTTCTGCTGCACCGCATATTCGCGGGCTTCACGCAGACGGGCATCGCTCATGACCGCACGCAGCGTATCGCTGCCGCTGGCATTGATCACCAGATCGCGATGACGGGAGGTCAGGTAATTGACCGCGTCGTCACGCAGTTGGCCGTCGCGGAACAGAATGTCCACGCCATAATTGTCTGACTTGCGAACAGAAGCATACTGGATGCCTTTCTCGCGCAGATCGCTGCGCAGGGAATCCATCGTCTGCTCCTGCAGCTTGCCTAACGCGGTGTCCATATCCACTTCCATCAGGAAGTGCACGCCGCCACGCAGGTCAAGACCCAGTTTCATCGGTTCCGCCCCCAGCATTCTCAGCCAGGTAGGGGTAGCGGGCGCCAGGTTGAGCGCAACCACATACTTCTCGCCCAGCGCGGTCAGCAAAACTTCACGAGCGCGGAGCTGTACGTCCGGCGTGGAGAAGCGCGCGAGAATGGCACCGTTTTCCAGCGCAATAGACTTGCTGGCGACATTTTGTTCTTTCAAAACATTCTGGATCTGGACCAGCGTAGATTCACTGGCGGCGGTTCCTCGCGCGCCAGTGACCTGAATTGCCGGATCCTCACCATACAGGTTAGGAAGTGCGTAGAGCAGACCAATGACGATCGCCACGATCAGCATCAGGTACTTCCACAGAGGATAGCGGTTTAACACGGTAGTTCCCTTCGGGAAAGTCGAAAAATTACAGGGCCTTCATGGTACCCTTCGGCAGTACGGACGTCACGTAGTCACGCTTGATCACGACTTCGTTGGTATCGTTCAGGGCGATGGTGATAAATCCATTATCAGCCACTTTGGTCACACGACCCACCAGGCCGCCGTTGGTCAGCACTTCGTCGCCTTTGCTGATCGAATCCATCAACTTTTTGTGTTCCTTAGCACGTTTTTGCTGAGGGCGCAGGATCATGAAGTAAAAAATCAGACCGAACACGGCCAGCATAATCACCAGAGAGTACGGGCTTCCCTGAGCCGGAGCACCTGCGGTTGCTGCCACTGCGTCGGAAATGAAAAAACTCATTTAAATGTCCTCTTTAGTTATCAAAACAACAGTTATCAACACGAAAAGTTATCAAAACAAAAAATTATCAAGACGAAAAGTTATCTGTAAAACGTTCATGCCACGCAAACGTGCTTACTGCGGCGCATGACCTTCATGGTCATTTCCCGCCGCGTTGTCGACTAACGGCGGAACCGGTTTACCGATGCGCTGGTAAAACTCGGTCACAAAGCTCTCTAATCTACCGTCCTCGATAGCCTGACGTAAACCCGCCATCAGGCGCTGATAATAGCGCAGGTTGTGGATGGTATTGAGGCGCGCGCCAAGTATTTCGTTACAACGGTCCAGATGGTGCAAGTAGGCGCGGCTATAATTGCGACACGTGTAGCAATCACAGTGTTCATCCAGCGGTCCGGTGTCATCTTTGTGCTTGGCGTTACGAATCTTGACTACGCCGTCCGTGACGAACAGGTGGCCGTTACGGGCGTTGCGGGTCGGCATCACGCAATCAAACATGTCGATGCCGCGGCGTACCCCTTCCACCAAATCTTCCGGTTTACCCACCCCCATCAAATAGCGGGGTTTATCCGTCGGCAATTGCGGGCAGACATGCTCCAGAATGCGGTGCATATCGGCCTTCGGCTCGCCGACCGCAAGGCCGCCCACAGCGTAACCATCAAAGCCGATGTCCACCAGCCCTTTTACCGACACATCACGTAAATCTTCGTAAACACTACCCTGAACGATGCCGAACAGCGCGTTTTTGTTGCTTAATTCATCAAAACGCTGACGACTGCGCTTCGCCCAACGCAGCGACATTTCCATCGATCGCTTAGCGTAGTCCCAGTCTGCCGGGTAAGGGGTGCACTCATCGAAAATCATCACGATATCGGAACCGAGATCGTACTGAATTTCCATGGATTTTTCCGGGCTAAGGAAAATAGCGTCGCCGTTGATCGGGTTGCGGAAGTGCACGCCTTCCTCGGTGATCTTGCGGATATCCCCCAGGCTAAAGACCTGAAAACCGCCGGAATCGGTCAGGATCGGACCATGCCACTGCATAAAATCATGCAGATCGCCGTGCCGTTTCATGATTTCCTGCCCCGGACGCAGCCACAGGTGGAAGGTGTTGCCCAGAATGATCTGAGCGCCGGTGTCTTTAACTTCTTCCGGCGTCATTCCTTTAACGGTGCCGTAGGTGCCGACCGGCATAAACGCCGGGGTTTCCACCATACCACGATCAAAAACCAGACGACCGCGACGCGCGCGGCCGTCCGTTTGCAACAGTTCGTACTTCACTTAACCTCCAGCATCAGAAAACAGTCTGATGACGTTATTGATATACCCACAGAACCTGGCCTGCGGTATGAAACATGAAAATGAATCGACGGCGGACTACCCCACCTGCTCCTGTTCCGCCGACGGATTACGGGTGATGAACATCGCATCTCCGTAACTGAAAAAGCGGTATTGCTCAGTCACTGCCTGCCGGTAAGCGGTCATGGTGTGGCGGTAACCGGCGAATGCGGAAACCAGCATAATCAGCGTCGATTCCGGCAGGTGGAAATTGGTCACCAGCGCATCCACCACCCGATAATGGTAACCGGGATAGATAAAGATACGGGTATCGCCGAAAAACGGCGCGATAGCCTCCCCGGTACTGGCCTGAGCCGCGCTTTCCAGCGAACGTACCGAGGTAGTGCCGACCGCAATAACGCGATTGCCGCGCGCTTTGCAGGCCAGCACCGCATCCACCACCGCCTGCGGCACCTCGGCATACTCGGCGTGCATGATGTGATCTTCGATGGACTCCACCCGCACCGGCTGGAACGTGCCGGCGCCGACATGCAGGGTAACGAAGGCCATTTCCACGCCTTTTTCTTTCAGCGCAGCCAGCAGCGGCTCGTCGAAATGCAAACCGGCGGTCGGCGCCGCCACCGCGCCGGGGCGCTGGCTATACACCGTCTGGTACAATTCTCGGTCCGCCGCCTCATCGGGGCGGTCAATATAGGGTGGCAGCGGCATATGCCCGATGTCATTGAGAATGGTCAGCACATCGCGCGTATCGTCAAAGCGGATTTCGAACAGCGCGTCATGGCGTTCCAGCATGGTGGCTTTCACGCTTTCATCTTCGCCGAGCAGCAGTTCGGTGCCGGGCTTCGGCGCCTTGGATGCGCGCACATGCGCCAGCACACGCTGGTCATCCAGCATTCGTTCCACCAGCACTTCCAGCTTGCCGCCGCTGGCCTTACGTCCGAACAGGCGCGCCGGAATCACCCGGGTATTGTTGAACACCAGCAGATCGCCCGGCTGTAATTTATCGAGCAGATCGGTAAAGACGCCGTGCGTGAGCGCGCCTGTGGGGCCATCCAGCGACAACAGACGGCAACCGCTGCGTTTTGCCTGCGGATAACGGGCAATCAGAGACTCAGGCAATTCAAACGAAAAATCGGCAACACGCATGACCATTCACTTAATTTTCGGCACAGTGGAACAAAAGAAGCGGCCTAGTCTAGAGCCCGTCGGGACCGGCTGCAAGAAATAAGCGGGACAGAGCGTCGCCTTCCTCTATACTTGCCGCATTGATTACGCCTCTTCACCTTTCAGGGACCGCTCCGACGCCATGAATTTTCTCGCGCACCTGCATCTCGCCACGCTGGCGCAAAGCTCGCTGACCGGAAACCTGATGGCGGATTTCGTACGCGGCAACCCCGACAGTCTGTACCCGCCCGAAATCGTCGCCGGTATCCGTCTGCACCGTCGCGTCGATGTGTTGACCGACAGCCTGCCGGAAGTGCGTACCGCCTGCCGCCATTTCAGCGCCGACTATCGCCGGGTCGCGCCGATCGCGCTGGATGTGCTGTGGGACCACTTTCTGGCGCGCAACTGGCCGAAGCTGGAACCGGCGATACCGTTGACGCGCTTCGTCGCCGACGCGGAACAGCAGATCGCGCCCCATCTGGCCGACAGCCCGGAGCGCTTTCGCAACCTTAACCATTATCTGTGGCCGGAACGCTGGCTGGAACGCTACGCCGAACTGCCGTTTATCGCCGACGTGCTGCACCGCATGTCGGTACGCCGGCCGAAGCTGGCGGCGCTTTCCGGCTCATTCAGCGATATTGAGCATCACTACCATCAATTTGAAACATTATTCTGGCAGTTCTATCCTCGTATGATGCATCTGGCAAAAACAGGTCAGCTTGATGGCCCGGCTGACGCCGCACGGTAAAACGAGGAACAGCTCGCCAGGCTGTTCATCTGTCAGTGAAAAGAATTATCAATTGATTCGATAGACAAAAGCTATCTTATTGATTGGTCGCTTTCGCTTTATTCACCGGCAGGCTGTACCTATACTTACGGCGTTTATTACATTCACCTATCATTAACAGCTATTTACAGGAGTAATTATGGTCCTGGTAACTCGTCCTGCCCCCGACTTCACTGCCGCTGCCGTACTGGGAAGTGGGGAAATCGTTGAGAATTTCAATCTGAAAAAGCACATCAACGGTAAACCGGCTGTGATCTTCTTCTGGCCGATGGACTTCACCTTCGTATGCCCGTCCGAGCTGATCGCGTTCGATCACCGCTACGAAGAGTTCAAGAAGCGTGGCGTTGAAGTGGTTGGTGTGTCTTTTGACTCCGAATTCGTGCACAACGCCTGGCGTAAAACCCCGGTCGAAAACGGCGGTATCGGCGAAGTGAAATACGCGATGGTCGCTGACGTTAAACGCGAAATCCAGAAAGCCTACGGCATCGAACATCCGGAAGCCGGCGTGGCGCTGCGTGGTTCTTTCCTGATCGACAAAAACGGCATCGTGCGTCACCAGGTGGTGAACGATCTGCCGCTGGGTCGTAACATCGATGAAATGGTGCGTATGGTTGACGCGCTGCAGTTCCACGAAGAGCACGGCGAAGTATGCCCGGCTCAGTGGGAAAAAGGCAAAGCGGGTATGGGCGCGTCTCCGGACGGCGTTGCAAAATACCTGAAGGAAAACGCCAACAACCTGTAATCGGCGTATTCGATATCAGTAATCAGCCAGCGGCTTCGTCCGCTGGCTTTTTTATGCCCGCCATCCGGCGGCGGGCAATGCAGGTCAGTACGCTCAGCTACCGCGCCGGCGAAGCGCGTAACTCGCCAGCAGCAGTGCAATCCACACCATGCCGGCGTACAGCGCAATGCGGGTATCCGGGAAGTAGCCAATCAGGCCGATGATAAACACCAGGAACACGATGCCGACCACCGCGGTCGCTGCGCCGCCCGGCAACGGAAACGCCAGCGCTTTGGCCTGCTCGCGGCTCAGTTTGCGGCGAAAGGCAATCTGCGAGCACAGAATCATGATCCACACCCAGACGGTGGCGAAGGTCGCCAGCGAGGCGATCACCAGAAACACCTTCTCCGGCATGATGTAGTTGAGGTACACCGCCACCAGCAGCGCCAGCACCATCACCACCACCGTGACCCAGGGCGTGCCGCGCCGCGACAGGCGGCTGAACACCTGCGGCGCATGCCCCTGCTCCGCCATGCCGTGCAGCATGCGGCCGACGCCGAACACGTCGCTGTTGATGGCGGAGAGCGAAGCGGTAATCACCACGAAATTAAGGATACCGGCCGCCGCCGTGATGCCCATGTGCTGGAAGGTCAGTACGAACGGGCTGCCGCTGGTCCCTACCTGATTCCA